>CAWCFG010000018.1:0-57301 GCA_963794875.1 uncultured Acidimicrobiaceae bacterium | reverse complement strand
GTGCAGCGGCGAACTCGCCCCAGGCGGCAATACGGTCCTCGCCCGTTCAAGAATGCCGAGACCCTCGACGAACTCGCCTCGGGCACGAAACAAGCGCGCCCTTTCTCGACAAGTGCGAGGAGTTCGAGTGGAGGTCGGATCTTCTCGCAACGGCGAACTGCTTCCTCGATGAGACCCTCGGCGTCGTCCAACTGGCCCGCTTCGAGGCTGAGGGTGCCGAGGGTAAGAACCGCGTCACATAGACCGACATGGTGCTCGACGCCTCGTCGACGGGCTGCTTCAAGTGCCGCGTTCGCAGCCTCCCGCGACTCACGCAACTCGCCGAGCTCGAAGAGGGCACCGGACCTGATACCGAGCAACACCGCACGGGTGGAGGGATCAGCGTGTCCGAGGGCGAGATCGCAAGCGGCGATACAGGAGACCGGTCCAATGCGGTAGAGACGGGCCCGGGTCGAGATAATCGGGAATTGGTCGAGGACGAAGTCCGTACCGGGGGCGAGATGCGAGAACACGTCGCGCGTCGAATTCGAGGGCTGGATCCGGTTCGCCGCGCATGGCGTGCCACTGAGCGTTGGCGGCAGCCAATCGGACGTCGAAGGCAGCGTCGGGGTCACCCGCCGCACTGGCCGCTTGGGCGAGCCACCAGCCCTCCTCTTCAACTCTGCCGGCGAGTCCGAGCGCAATGGAGTAGTCGAGCATACGGCCGCGGTGGGCCCTGAGATCTTCCTCAGAGAGCCGCCCCAACCACGTGTGCAGATTGGCGCTTCGGCCGGCGAACCATTCGTGTGCGACATGATCATGCAGGATTGCGAAGGCTCGGTCGAGGTCACGGGCTTGCACGAATTGATCCACGGCGGGCACATACGAACCCGCCTTTTCGTGCCACTCACCAGCCCTCGAGTGCAGGGCTCTGGCTCGAGACGGATCTTCGGCCTCCAATTGGGCGTGCAGAAGTTCTTGGAACAGCTGGTGGTAGCGGTAGTGGGGTGGTTCCCCACCAAGGGAGACGACAAAGAGGCCCGAGCCCATTGCTTGGCGCAAGAGACGGGCACCATCTTCGTGCCCGAGAAGAGAGTTCGCCAAATCCACATCGAACTCATCGACGACCGATGTTGCCTGCAAGAATTCCACCATCTCTGGGGACTGCTGGTCGAGGACCTCTTCTATGAGAAAATCAGCAACTACTTGATCCGTTCTGGCAAGGCGTCCCATGAACGACGACGGATTGTCAGGGTTGTGCTGCAACGACAACGCAGCTAGCTGGACTCCGGCCAGCCATCCTTCGGTCCGCTGGGTCAAGGTATGTACGTCGGCCCCCGAAAGATCGAGGTCGTAGTGCTCCAGCAGGGTGCGGACGTCGTGTTCTTCCAACCGGAGATCTGCATCCCGAATCTCACCCAGTTGGCCCCGGGACCTCCAGCGTTGGATCGGCAAAACCGGATCCACGTGGGTCCCGATCACGACATGCGTCGTCTCGGGGAGTCGCTCGACGAAAGTGGCCAGGCCGGCGAGAGCCGAGGGGGCGACGACGTGCAGGTCGTCTAGGATGAGCCACGTCGGTCGGGACCACAGAGCCAATTCGTTGACGAGCGATGCGACGACGTCATCGATGTCGTCGGGACCCTCGACAAGAAGGTCGAGCGCATCGGAGACGGACTCCGGCTCGACGGAGGCGAACGCAGCGGCAATGGACGTCCAGATACGGAGCTCGTCGTGGTCCCAGCGGTCGCACGACAGCCAAGCGCAGCGAGCGTCGGGTCGTTCTGCCACCCAGGTGGACAGCAATACAGTTTTGCCCATGCCTGGGCTGCCCGCCACCAACGTGCAGGGAGACCCCGCAGCCACATCCAAGCGTCTCAGAAGCTCCGGCCGAGGGATCAAGGCGGCCGGTAGGGCAGGCCGAATGAACTTCGTGACGGCCGGCTTGGCGCCGATCACGCGAAGAGGCTAACAAATCCCAATCACCCGGGCGAGGGTGATTACGTGCTCGGCGACGGCGAGCACAATGTCCTGGGCGAATGGAACGAACCAGGTACGTGATCACCTTCAGGGGTGAGGCCGGCAGAGCCGTGTCGGCGGCATTCGATGATCTTGACGTATCGACCAAGGAAGGGTTGACGGTACTGCGTGGCGGCTTCCCGGATCAGGCCGCGCTGCACGGGGTGATCGAACGGATCCGTGCTCTCGGCCTCGAACTGGTCGCCGTCCGGAAGGCGAGAGATGACGAAGAGTGACCGTCGCCCTCGGGAACTCCGACCGCGTCTTTGGACCACGGCCATCGCCTAGCTCTCGACGCGATCGATGAAGCTACCGTTTGGTAACCGGGGACGGAGCGGGACGCAGCCCTACGGCGGAGTGGTCGATATCTCTCCTCGTCCTAGTGGACTGATCGGCAACGCCCGGCGATGAGACCAAGGCTTGCCGGGGCGTTCCCGATCGTTGCGCAACTGCGCGATGGTCGATCTCGCCTCACGGTCCGTGATCTGACCGCCGGCGTCACTGTCGCCGCCCTCCTGATTCCCCAGGGCATGGCCTACGCCGAACTAGCTGGTCTGCCGGCGGTGAACGGACTGTATGCGAGTTTCATACCGCTGCTGATCTACGCGGTGTTGGGCTCGTCGCGTCAACTCGCCCTCGGGCCAACGGCGACCGTTGCCGTCTTGACGGCGACCGTGATCGAGCCCCTGAGCGACGGAAGCCCCGGTCAGGCCTTGGCCTTGGCGGCGACACTTGCCCTGCTTGTCGGTGGCATCTGCATTCTTGTTGGGCTGCTGCACGGTGGGTTCGTGTTGAATTTCTTGTCACAGCCGGTCCTTTCCGGCTACGTCACTGGGGCAGCTCTGGTGATCGGTGCCAGTCAACTTGGAAAGATCCTGGGCTACAGCGTCAGCGGGGACACGTTCTTCCAACTCGTCGCGCACGCGATCGCGGGTATCGGCAACATCCAGGGACTGACCGTTCTCGTTGCCGCACTCTCCCTGGGCTCCATCGTTCTTCTGCGCCGGCTAGTACCACGCTGGCCAGCAGCGCTCATTGTCGTCACGCTGGCCATCATCGTCTCAAGTGTGTTGGACCTGTCCAGCCACGGAGTGGCAGTAACCGGTACGGTCCCGAGCGGACTTCCCTCCCTACGGGTCCCCAAGGTCGGACTTCACGACCTCGGCAGCCTGGTGTTCAGCTCCCTGGGAGTTGCGCTCGTGTGCTACGTCGAATCGATCGCCGTTGCCAAGACAATGGCAGACCAGAGGGGGTACGCGGTAGACGCCAACCGGGAGCTTGTGGCGCTCGGGGTCGCCAACGTCAGTGCTGGGCTCTTTCAGTCCTTTCCAGTCGATGGCAGCTTTTCTCGGACTGCATCCGCAAGCGACGCCGAGGCACAAACACAGGTCAGCGGTATTGTCGCCGCCGTCTTCGTCGGGCTCACTTTGCTTTTTCTGACTCCGCTGTTCAGGAGTCTGCCCGCAGCGACCCTCGGTGCCGTCGTGATCGTCGCGGTCAGCGGACTCTTCGATATTCCCGGTCTGCGCCGCGCTTGGCAGATCCGGCGCGAGGACTTCGTCATGGGGGTCATTGCGCTTGTCGGCGTGTTGGCCCTCGGTGTTCTCGAAGGCCTGCTCATTGCCGTGGGGGTCTCGCTGGTAGCCCTTATCTACCACGCCACCATGCCCCATCGGGCGGTGCTCGGGTACGTCCCCGACGACGATTCGTTTCGGGACGTAGAGCACTTTGACACGATTCCGACCGCGGGAGTGATCGTGTACCGGTTTGACGCACCCCTGTTCTTCGCCAACAGTCGGAGGCTACGCGACGACATACTGGAGCTCGTCCGAGCGGCACCGAATCCGGTCACGACCGTCGTGCTCGACGCGGGAGCCATCGGCTTTCTCGATACGACTGCGGCTTCGCTCCTTCTGCAGCTCTTGACACGCCTTGGCGAGCTGGAAGTCCAACTTGTGGTCGCCCGGGCGCACGGCCAAGTCCGTGATGTCATGGAGGCATCGGGCATCACGGCCGCACTAGGACCAGCCGGGATCGCGGCCACCGTACGAGCCGCGATTGAGTCTCAGAGAGGCAGGGAACCGAACGATGGACTCGATGAACCGCCATGGAACTGATCACCGAGTCCAGTTCTCGCGCTTAGCGCGACATCGGGCTTCAACGTCCGGCGTCTCGGCCGAAGAACTCATGTGGCCAGGCGGGGCGCTCGCTCGGCTCCGTTCCGAATCACCCCGTGCGGGGTGATGACTGGTCAAGCAAGCAACCCCATACTGACAACACGACGCCGAGCCTGACGCTCAAGGCGAACGGGATCACGAGTGGGCCGTGAGGACCAACTCGGCGCGGAACACGCGATCAGGCTTGGAACCCGACAAAACCTTCTAGGGCACCCCGAATCAATGGTAGAGCGAGAAACGGAGACGGACTATGGCTGATAGCGAGTTGGATGATCTGGGCCCAGTCGATTATTTGGTTGTCGAGTTCCCGCCCGGTGCGTCGCACTTCACCGGTGAGATGGCGACCGAGCTGGCGAAGTTGGTCGACAGCGAAACCGTCCGCTTGTTGGACCTCCTGATTCTGACCAAAGACGAGAACGGACAGATCGAAGGGATGGAGATCGAAGATCTGGATACGCTCGACGAACTTCGGCGGGCCGAAACGCAGCTCGCCGACTTACTCGCGGCCGAGGACGTCGTGAATCTCGCTGCTGCCATGAAACCAGGCACAGTCGCTGGCGTGCTCGTTTGGGAAAATAGTTGGGCGGCGCCTTTCGCTTCCGCAGCCCGTAGGTCCGGCGGTCAGCTCATCGCCAACGGGCGCATTCCGATCCAAGCCATCCTCTCCGCCTTGGAGGCCGACGAGATAACTCAAGGAGTTTGATATGCCACTCCGACCAGCCCGTGCCGCACGCAGAGGCGTTATCGGTGCTCCCGTTGCCCGCACGGCCGCGGTCGTTGGTACGGCGGCCGTCGTCGCCCACGGTGTAGAGCGGCGACATGACCGACGTGAAGACAGAAGGGACGACCGCCAAGATCGCCGGCAGGACCGTCGCGATCGCTGACGAAGACATCGGACGAGAAGGTTAGGAGGACACTCGCATGGGAATGGTGCGCCGCAGGACTCGACGCCGAACCATGATGGTCGCCGGAGGCATGGCCTACGCCGGAAGAAACCGCGGCCAAGAGGCGGCCCCGGAGGATGAGGCGGCCTACGCCGAACCTCCACCCCCCGCTCCGCCACCGCCGGCACAGAATACCGGTGACGCTGCCGGCGAACTGGAGCGGCTCGCTTCGTTGCACCAGTCGGGTGCCCTGTCCGACGAGGAATTCGCCGCCGCCAAGCAGAAGGTTCTCGGCGCGTAGCGTGTCGCCCTACACAGAGGAGCATTTATGGTCGAGCAACCTCGTGCCGCCACCTTGCGGCACGCCATCGAGATCTTCATCTCCGAGTGACGAGAACATCGCGAACTTGGACCAGTTGTTTTAGGTGACGCGACGGTTTGGACCCCGAACATGCTCGCGAATGGTTTGTCGGACCTTCAGGCAAGCCTTGCCTTCCGAGAATCGGCCTTTTCGAATGTCGACATACAGTTCGATACTTTGGACGTGTTCGGCAACCGTGGACTTGCAGAATTCCGTGTGGCCGGGCTCTTCTCGGGACCCTTCGTGATTGACGAGACAGTGGTGATCGAACCGAATCACCATACGCTTTTGCTTGGGGCGGCGGCCGTGGCCGACTTTGAGAACGCGAAGATCCGGGCGGTGCGCGCCGTATTTTGACGATTCCAGCCTTCTCGAACAGATGCTGGCGGCATAGGCCGCGCCGCCGAGCGGTCATGGGCGAGCAGAACGTGCAGCGAAACTCCGAGGATGCCGGCTTGTCATGGGCTTGACCTACGACGTGTTGATCGGCGACTTCTATGATCGCCTGGGGTATCGGACCGTCGGTGTGCTGGAGGATTGTCCTACGGGAACCGCGACGCGGTGGTACTGCAAGGATCTTGACTAAGTCGCAAGGAGCCCGCTCGCGGCGAGTTCTCGTCCCCCGGCAGACGCCGCGATCAGTTTGCTATTTCCCATCAAGGATCTCGCAGATGAACCCATCGGGAACTCCGGGGACCCTCCGGCGGTACTCGACCCATAGGACCGACTGAGCGCTCACTTCGATCAGATCGGGAAGAACCCATATCGATGTCGCCCAACTTGATGCCGGCCAAGTCCACGGATCGAGGGTATGTGTGATGCCCTCGTACAACTCGGCCCGAAACGTGAGGGCGATGCCGTTGACCTGGCCAGGTGGCTCAACGACGAGATCGGCCGACGTGCGCACTGATGGCTCGTCGAAGGTGGTCAGATCGATACGGATCAGCTCGACAGGAGGACCCGCCGACGGCCACGTCGCGACCACCTCACCTTCCGTGATCGTGTGGGTCGGACCGAGAATCGCGGCGTCGAGTAAGGGTGTGAAGTCGATGTCGTAGAGAGCTCGCCAGCGATCCACTGCAGATACGCCGAATGCGTGTTGCCTGACTTCGACTTCGGGCAACAGGACGGGGGGCGCCAACAGCGTGAGGGCATGGGGGATTAGGCGGGCTCCGGGCTTCAACAATCGGCGGCGGGCGTCGAGCACGGTCTCGAGGATCTCTTCTTCGAGCGGCTCATTCCCGACGACTTCAGCGACAAGGAGATCCGCTTTTTCGGGCAACTCCGCCAACCGCGACCAGCCGGGGAGGAGCGTGACCTGATCACCTACGCCGTTGACTGCGACACCCGCCCAGCAACTTCGGCGATGTCGCTGGCCTCGATCGTGTACACGTTCCGAGCTCCGGCTAGGGCAAGCACTCCGCTCCCAGTCCCGATGTCGAGCACCACATCGTCGGTTCGGACCGCAGCCGCCAGGGCGGCCAGGAAATCACCGGTCCTCCGCTCATCGTGGAGCATCCGAGCGTGGTCTACCGGATCGGCCCAACCGCTCGTCGGAGTTCGCCCCGCTGTCCGGCGGAATCAGTGCGCCCTCCTCGACGAGATGGACCCGTCCTGGGCGACCACCCGTAGCGTTTGGCGTCCCACCTTCGACCGTGGGCTGCTGGAGATTACCGGTCTAAGTCGAGGACAGATTTCGGTGGAATGACCAGGGCTTTTTGCTCTGCGCTCAAGTCAATTCACTTCCCGCCCGAAAGGCCAGAACCGACCTGAAAAGCGTGAGGTCACCGGATCGACGCCGGTCCCGACCACCGGAAACGCCCTATCCACAGGTCACCTCGAACATTGGTCCAGCGCTTGGCCACATTTCGTGCCCCCGACGTGCCCCAATGATGCGAGGACAATGTGTGACAATGCGAGGACCAGTTCGGGTTGCTCTCGATATGCCGCCAGCCGAGTATCCGACCGCACCCTTCATCCCAGTTCCGCACGAACGGCAACTGCCCTCTCTTCAACTATGCGGTATCCGTTATTCGCAGCGATCGACGAGGCCAGATCGAGATGAGACCGCGGACGATCGACGTCGGACCCTTCTCCCCGAGAGCAGAGCATCCTGCCCCACTCGACCCGAGTTCTCGCTTCGGCATATTTCATCCGACCGCGCGTGCTCAGGTCCATGGCCTTTGCGAAATAGACCTCGGCTTCCTCGTGCCAATCGAACAGCGAAGCGAGAGCACCCAGGTGGAACGAGACCGGCTCCAACGAACCGCTCCCGATATAAGGGATCTGATTCACGTACGGACTGAGAAGCTGGAAGAGCGTGAGCGCTGGCTCTGCGGCACGCAACTCGAGTGCTACTTGGGCGTAGGCACCTACGCCGTGTAGCCACAGCAGGTCAAACGGCAAGAGTGCGAACCCGCTCTCGCAGGCATGGTCGAGCAACCGCAGAGCGGGTTCCCGATCGCCGCGCTGGAGGTGCCCGATCGCCAGGGTGGCCTGAAGCATGGGCAGTCCGGGGTTCCTGATGAGAGAGTCCTGCACGAGTGGAATGAGTTCGCCCAACCGTCCTTGCTGGAGGCGCACCGTGATGAGCTGAGTCTCGTAATCCGCGTACGCGTCGGGCTGTCCGCTTTCGATTCCAATTGCCAGGGCAGCGCTCGCGAGCTCCTCCGCGTGTTCAGGGTCTCCCGTCACGAGCGCTTGACCTGCCTCGAACATTGCCGTCACCCATTTCATCATCGGCTGTCGGAGGCTCTCACTCACTGTCCTCATCGTCCCAAGACATTCTTCGGCAAGCGCGAAATCCCCAGATTGCCCAGCGTCCTCACGTCTGGTGACAGCACAGAAGAACAAAAGATCTTGATTGTTGAGGGCGCGCGCGCGTTCAAAGGCCCGACCCGAGAGTTCGAGGCGCTCCGTAAGCGTCGTCGGCACAGACAGTGGATCATGGATAAGGGTCGACACACGGATACCAACAGTCGGGTCATTGACTGCTTCCGCGAGAGATTTTGCTCGGTCTGCGAGGTTGCGCCGCCGCTCGAAGGGTCCAAAGCTGAGCTCGCAGCAAAGGGTCGCGAGCAGCAGAACTTGCTCTGCTCCAGGCTCACCGCGCAACGATTCGAGCGCGACCTCCAACATCTGGACACGCTCCGAATCAACGAATCCCGCAGAGGCGAAGAAGCCGCGATTGTTCTGCAATGTGGCCCGCACGGTCCGGTCATATGCCTTCAGATCGACGGCGGTAGCTGCTGCCTCAAGCAATGTTTCCCGAAATGCAGCAATGCCGGCTTGACGCTGCGCGGTACCCAGCCCGATGAGGACGTCGCACCGTTCTAGGGGATCTCCAGATTCCGCGAGATGGAGAGCATGAGTGAAGTAACGCACAGCATCGTCGGGCGCCAGCCCCGTCAGCGCCTCTTCAGCCGCCATGCGAAAGTATCCAGCAACTTTCCCAGTAGCGATGGGCCGCGTTGCATTGAGCCAGTGATATGCCAACTCACCGACCTTGTTCCCTGGATCCTCTCCACAGATTGATTCGAGGCACTCAGCCACCCGACGATGTATCAGTGCACGTCGGGTCGCCCCCAGGCCCTGATAGAGAGCCTCTTGAATCAACGAATGAGAGAATGTCCACCGGCCGGGTTCCTCACCAGCTTCTCGCACGATGGCGTCCCCTGTCGCTGCGTCGAGCACCCGAAGGAGATGGTCGTGATCGAAGCGCGACGTCGCACTCAAGAGGGTGAAATCGAAATCCGCGCCTATGACCGCCGCGATGGACAGGATGTCGGTGGCTCCACTGCCGAGTCGAGCGACACGGGAGCCTACGACCTCCCGAACACTGCTCGGCAACATCGTTCCCGGAATATTCTGTTCCGCGACCCAGTGGTCATCGTCGTTTTGGTAGATGGCCCCCGCCTCGAGCAAAGACTGCAGCACCTCAATCGTGAAGAAGGGATTGCCTTCCGTCTCCCGGTAGACAACGCGCGCCAACCTCGCTCCGTCATCCTTGAGAGACTGGCCCACCATTGCCTCCATTAACGCGAGGACACCGTTCGTGTCGAAGTTTTCGAGTTCAATACGCGTCAAGGCTGGTTCACCTCGAAATACGCCGAGCACCTCGGTCAGTGGTTCGGAGACAAGGACTGCAGCTGCTCTGAACGTGACCAGTACGAGAATTCTGTCCAGCCCAGCAGTTGTCACTAGGTACCGGAGCAGCCGGAGGCTGGCGTCGTCCGACCACTGAAGATCTTCAAGTACGAGCACCAAAGGTTGCACTGACGAAATGAGAGCCAGGAATTCAGTAACTGCGCGGTAAAGCTGATAGCGCTCACTGTCTGGGTCGGTAGTAAATGAGGAGCGGAAAGAACCAAATTGAGAAGCTAGCGTTGGAGCGCCCGCGACCAGCTCGGTTCCATGGGCTGCCTCGAACGCTCGCAAGACGTCTGCAGGGCCGTGCTCGATGTAATAGCCGAGTGCCTCCGCGAATGGCGCATATGACACCCTGAGGTCTTCGTCGCAGCGGCCAAGAAGCACGCAAGCTCCGTTGGCGAACGCCCTCCGTGCGTACTCAGCAACGAGAGTCGTTTTGCCAAGTCCTGGTTCGCCAGATACCAAGACCACTTCGCGACCCTCGCCTGCGGCCACCCGCTTGAACGCGTGGGCCAATTGGGTCAGCTCGGCATCACGTGCAACCACCCCGGCCACAGGCGCTAGCGAAAGACGCGGCGGCAATCGAACCGGTCCAGAAACGTTTGCTTGATCCGGCCCGCTTCTGGGCTTCAACGACCCCGACGTCGTTGGTGGTACCCAATCGAGTTCCGGCTTGTGGAGCAAGATGGCGCCCTCGAGCGCGTCCAGCTCAGGAGACGGCTCGATACCCAGGTCCTCCCTCAAGCGGGCCCGTAGTTCTTGGTACGCCCTGAGAGCATCGGCTTGTCGGCCGCCTCGGTACAGAGCAAGCATGAGCTGAGCCCAGCGCCGCTCCCGGAGCGGAGCTGCGTCGACAGCAGATCGGACCACGGCGACCACCTCGTTGTGCTCACCTAGGACCAACCGGCCGTCGATCGCGTCCTCAACCGCCTGGTCGTAGAGCTCGCCCAGGCGAGCCCTTTCGCTCCGAGACCAGTCAGCATCGGAGACATCGGCAAGGGGCGTCCCCCGCCAGCGCTCCAAGCCCCGGGACAGGAGCTGCAAGGCCCTGACGGCGTCTCCCCGGGCGAGAGCGCTTCTGCCGGCTTCAACTTCAGACACGAAGTTGACAGTGTCGAGTTCGTCGCCGCCAGCGATGACTTGGTAGCCACCCTCGCCTCCGAGGATTCGCTGCGTGCCAACAGCCTGGCGGAGAAGAGAAACATGGCTGCGCAAGGTGGAGGCGACTCCCGGTGGCGGCCGCCCGGCCCAGAGGTCGTCCGCCAGCTTCTCCGCAGGCACCACCTGGTTAGCCGAGATCAAAAGGCGCAAAAGAAGCGAGCGTCTTAAACGTCCCCGAACGTCGCAGGGACCGCTCTCGGTGACAACCCGCAGGGTCCCGAGGATCTCGAACTGAACCATTGGGCCCCCATGACGCCCGCGCCGGCAACACGCCCATCGTAGGCAATGGCATGTCTTCCCCTGTCCAGCGATGACTTCTCAAAAGGCTCCCGAGGACGGCGTTGGACCGCCATTGGACACCGACCCTTCAGGATTCGAGGATGATTCCCGATCGAAAGCTCGTCTCGCCTACGGCCCGCCCACATCGCGGACCCTCGACCGCTCATGGGCGGTCCCCAGACTTGAGCTCGAGTCAATTCGGCCCCCAACAAACTCCCTGGTTGACGCGTCGTTTGGCTCACTTGTTCGCTGGCATGCTCGATCGCCGGCTCGCGGAGGGAGGATCACCTGAAACGACAGGACTCATGGCCGCTCGGGCAATGGAGCTGGTCAGCTCCATTGAGCGACAAATGCTCGCTGAAGGCTTGGGCAGAGTTCTCACGCTCGCGCAACGGCCACCAATTGGACGTACGCCGCGGGTACCCATCAACCGGGCAGTCGTGGCTTCGTGCGAACTCAAAATTGCCGAGGTGATCAAGGCACTCTTGATGCCTGGCCCGGTGCCAGCTCGTGGACCGGCCATGGTCAGCCGGCTCCTCACCGATGGTATCGGACCTCTCTACCGCCCTCGCAGCACATCCGATCTCCTGGCAGCACTTAATCAAGCCATCCAGCAACTCGACCCGGCCCTGCCCTTATAGGGCTTTGCGACAACCACCTACGCCCTGAGGCACGGCGACCCTCGCCATGGGCGTGCTGATGGCAGTGATCGTCATCCCGACATCGACGGCCGCTTGTGGTTCACGCTGGGGGCCACAGCGCTTGCCCTGGCGATTTGCCTTCCCTCGTGCGCTGCCATGCTCTCGCTGGCGGCGGACGACCAGGATCAGGGACGGGCAATTGGGACCAATCAGTCCATGCAGGTGGGTGCGGAGTCATTGTCGGGTCTGGCCGGGGGAGCGCTCGCCGCAGCGTTCATCACGCTTCCCCTCCTCGTGTTCGCTGGAGTCACCGTGGCGGGCAGCGCCATGCTCGGCACATTCACCCCCCGGGACTCAGCTACCCCGGCGCAGCCAGCCTCTCATCCCGCTACCGGCTGAAGCGCCCGCATGGACCACAACGCACACGATGACCACCGGCGTCAGCTTTCACTCTTTTGGATTTCCGCGTCCATGTCTTTGGCCTGCAGGTCGGCGGTGAGGAACGGTCCCGATGTCGGGAGGCTGAGATGGATCTCCGACAACGTCGAGACCTCGACCACGCCCTCCTCCAGCACGAAGTCGAGAGCGTGTCCACCGCCCGTGCGCTCTTCATTGAGGAAGTGCAGGTGGTACCCGGCCACCGAGATGCCCTGCTCGTAGTCCGGCGCGCGGAATCCGAGGACGACGCCGCTGACGCCGGCGAACGTCCGTTGGGATTCGGAGTCCGTCGCTTCGGCCAGGGGAGGGTAGGGCGCCTCCTGTCGGGCGGCCGTCCGGGTGGAGACGGTCGAGAACGACCCGGTGACACGGACGGCGTGGAACAGGTTCTCGCTCGAGAGACGTTGATCCACCTGGGCAAGCAGTTCTGTGCGAGACGTTGGGGTATGCAGATCGACTGTGAGGTCGGCTTCGAACCACGTCACTGCCGCGAAGGGGGTCAACTCGTCAGGTCGGGCTACCCGCGCCTCACCATCCGAGAAAAGGTGGAAGCACACACCGGAATCGATGACCATCTCCCCATCGAGATGGTTGAAGGTGCCCAGCCCGAAGTCCCCATGGTCGAGCAAATCCGCAATGGTGACGTCGCCGTCGTAAATCCCGTCGAGGAGAGCCGACATGGTGGATGTCTGGTACAAGGCGTGGGCGCGCACCGCGTCGTGATGCACACCGTGGCCCTGCCGATGGGCAAGCATGGTGCCCACCCACTGTCGGAACCGTCCCGGCGCCGCCAGCGATGCTGGCTCTGTCGGCCTACTCAACGCAGTCTGCCGGAAGGGCCATAGATGAGGGCTACCACACGCTTCCTACCCGATCTCGAGCACTTCCTGGAGCAGGCCCTCCCACGGAACCGCGTCCCACCCCGACTTCTCGGCTGCACTCTTGGCGACTGCGACTGCCTCACCGACCCAGAGGAGCTCAATGTCCTCCCCGGGGCCGATCTTCTGATCTCCCTTGATCTCTTGGGCCGGATTGCCAGTCCCCATCTTCACGTCCGAGCCGAATTCGGCTCCGAGCACGATGTCCTGCCATGCCTTGTACGTCTCCTTCAGCCGGACGGTCACACCTGAGAGATGGGAATGCTTGGGCTGCTCCGTCACCTCGATCGCCCAGTGCAGGCAGTGCAGGGCGCGATGGAAGTCACCGCGGGGCTTTGCGTCCGCGGCCCGCTCCACGTACGTCGAGAGCTTGGATTGCGTATCGTCCGGCAGGACCTCTCGCAGGCCGTTCATCAGGCCTTCGACGATCGGAGACGATCCCCTGCTGGTTTCGTGGGCCATGTCGACACCCTATCGACCGGCTGAGCCGTTCGGCAGAGGTGGTCGCTCGAGACGTGGCAGCGATGGCGTTCCCCGGTTAGCCGAGGTGAGCCTGGCTCACCCGCCCGCCGCGAATGGCGACGGAGGTCGCAGGCTCGTCTGACTCAGCCCCGCGGACGCGGACCTCGTAGTCCCCTTGCACCAATTCCGGAAAGAGAGCGGCGTAGACCATGCCGTCAGGGATACGCCGCGGCCGTACCGCAACGTGCGTGCCGTCCCACGCGCTACCCCGACGGCGGATCTCGATCTCGTAGCCCTCGAGACTGGGCGGCGCGTGCACGATGGCGGCGCCCCGCTCGCCGCCGATGTCGAGCACGACGGATCCCATTTCGCTCGTTCCCATGTTGTGGTCCATGGCTACGGCGCCACCGACACGGGCGTGGCGGAGGGGTTCGAGAAGCCGCTATATGGGACGCCCAGGTAGGGGAAGGCGCTCAGGTAGTGCTGCGTACCCTTGGCCGACAGGTCGGTCCCCCCGGTCGTGAGCCCGAAGTCGACCAGGCCTGCCGCCGCATCGGCGGTGAACGACGGCACGACGTAGCCCAGCGTCGCCCCGGCCACCGCACGCAACGCAATGGTCGCCACGTCGTCCACGACACGGCGACCGTTGGGAAACCCGGCCACGTCCAAACCGAGCAGGCCGAGATTGTTCGGGCTCGAGGACGGCGGGATCGCCGTGTTGAGTCGCAGCATGTCGGCCTTGACGCCCGTCCCGTTGTAGTTGGTGAACGTCGGGGCCTGGGTGATCACGCCCGACGGGATCCCGGTGAGGAAGATGGCCTCAATGTCGGGCCGCGAATTCGGCGAGCCACCGTTGTACTTGGCCAGATTCGGGAAGACACCGGGATACAGGGACGGCAACAGCTGGGCAAGCAGCGGTTGCGCGAAGTAGTTCAGGAACTCACTGCCGTCGCTCGTCGGGGGCTGGGTGTTCCAGACGTCCTTCGCCCCGATGCCGATGAGGAGCTCGTTGGCCAACGGGTTTCCCAGTCGCGACACCTGTGTCCATGGTCCGCTCCTGAGATCGCCGCCGTTGAACCAGTTGCCCCAGACGCGGACCCGCTGGCGGCTGGCCGTCGTCCACACGCCGATGACCGCGGCCGGGTCACCGGGGCCCGTCGGTGTCGCGCGCGTGAGCTCGCTCGTCGGAACCTGCAGGGCCAGCGAATGCACGTTGACATCTGCGGTTGAGTTCACACCCGGCATGCCGTTCATCAGGCCGGCAACGGGACCCCCCGCATGGTCCCCCGCGAAGGGACGGAGATCACCGAGATCGAAGACGGCGCCCAAGTCGACATAGAAACCCTCCGCCCGCTGCCCGGCGAACACCGTGGCCGAGAAGGGTCCCGCTCCGACGGAGTGGACTGCGGCGCTCGCCAGGCCCGCGTAGTTCGGCGTGGACAACGGACCGATGTTGCACGGCGGGCACAGCAGGCCCGAGCCGAGGACGATCGACGCATTCCGCCACCGATTGGCCGGGTTGTTGTCGACCCGCGTGAGCGTGTAGGTCTGTTGGCGGTTCCAGTTCGACGACGGGGACGGTGGCGTCAACGACGTGATGGGCCCATCGTTGTAGAGGAACGACGAGGGAATGTTGTTCACAGTCGTGAACCGGAATTGGTAGCTGATGTCCGGGTTGCCATCGCCCGTGTTGTCGATGTGGATCTCGTAGAGGACGTCGTCAGCGAACTCGTAGAAGTTCGGCCCGCCGTCGGGCGCCTCCAGCGGGATGTAGTTCGCGATGAGCGTGACGGTCTGCGGTTTATCCGGGCTGACGAAGGCGTAGACATCGGTGCTGTCCGCGACCGGGTCCTTCGAGATCTCGGGTGCTTCTCGGTGTGACGACATGGTTCCTCCTGGTTATGGATGGGGCACTCTGGACTGCACTACTTCTGGGCGGCGGACAGCAGGCTTCGAGCCAGCGCCGGCGACCGGACCACGACTTCCCTCTCGCCTTGGAACAGGCTGATCTCGCCCGTGGTGAGGTCCTTGACCTGGGCTACGAGGGGTTCCGTCAGAGCACCGCCGTCGTCGGCCGCGTCCGTGACGCCTGTGTCGACGGCCGGAGCTTCTGGTGCCGTGCTCGCCACCAGGCCGGACAACCCCGGGACACTCCCGGCGACCGCGACCGCCGCCGCCGTGAACGCACCGCGGTGCAGGAAGCTGCGCCGACTGAGGCCTCCCCGCCAGCCTTCGGACTGATCCGACTGGCCGGTCTCTTCCGTTGGGGATTCGCTCATGGCCAAACCTCCGCTCCGCTCCGTTTTCTTTTCGGAGTCGCCGAGGCCGTGGATGTCGATATCCCGCAAACCAGCTCAAAATCTTTCGACCCGGAGGAAATACCGCTCGGGCATCGCAAAGTGGACACCGATACGCCGGCACGGGCGCCGGCGACGCAACCGATCGGGTGCGCAGCCCGTTCGCTCCAACAGGCGCCCCGTGAGATCAGCCGGCCGCCATCCTCAAGGACTCACACCAATGTCCGAGCGTCCGCCCGACGTCAGTCGCCCCGGGCCGTCCCCGCATTGGCATAGGCCTGTGCTGCCTGTGTCTCCCATTTACGTTCGATGTCACCGAAGTGCCAGACCGCAAGTGCAACGACCCACGTCGCCACGAAGACTCCGACGATGATGAATCCGGCCCGATTGATGTTGAAGTTCTGCATGAAGCCCCAGAAACCACCGTTCAGACTGAGCTCCTGGGCGACGAGACCCAGAATCTCCACGGTGCCGATGAAGAGGGCGATGAAGACGGACAGGCCCGTGATCGTGAGGTTGTAATAGATCTTGCGGATCGGCTTGGCGAAGGCCCAGTCGTAGGCGAAGTTCATGAAGCATCCGTCGATGGTGTCGAAGAGGCACATGCCAGCGGCGAAGAGGACCGGCAACGAGATCACCGCGTAGAACGGCAGGCCACCCACCACCGCCGATCCCGCGAGCACCAAGAGGGCGACCTCGCTCGCGGTGTCGAACCCGAGACCGAACAGCACCCCGACCAGGTACATCTTCCACGGATTGTCGATGCGCTTGGCATACCCGCCAAGAAAGCGGTTCATGAACCCGCGGCTGTCCAGCTGGCGCTCGAGCTCAGCGTCGTCATAGCGACCCTGGCGCATCTCCCTGCTCACCTTCATGATCGACACCAGCACGATGAGATTCAGGAGACCGATCAGATAGAGGAAGGTCCCCGACACGGAGGTGCCGATGATCCCGGTCCAGTAGTGCAGGCCCGAGCCGTCGTTCTTCACCGCGCCATTGAGCGCCCGGATGCCGAAATTCAGCAGGACGGCAAGAACGAACACGATGGTCGAGTGGCCGAGGGAGAAGAAGTAGCCGACGCTGAGTGGGCGTTTGCCGTCTTGGATCAGCTTGCGCGTCGTGTTGTCGATGGCGGCGATGTGGTCCGCGTCGAAGGCGTGACGCATTCCCAAGGTGTAAGCGAGCACCCCGGTGCCGAACCCAAAAACCTCGGTTTTCGAGATGTGGTGGTGACCACGGAGTGCCAGGGCCAACATGCCCCAGCCGAGCACGTTCAGACCGATGATCGTGAACGCCATGCCCCCGACCTTGAGCCACTCACGCGAGGTGAGGCCGTAGCGGATCTTGCTGATTCGACCGATTGGGTCCGCCATGTCGTCTCGCCCTCAGTGCGCGGTAAGGAGATGCCCCTATCGCCAAGGTAAAGCAATTGCGAATGAGTTGCAAGATACTTCTTGGCCGTAGAATGGAGTGGTCATGGGCGTTCCACTCGGAGCAGACGTACCCCGGCACGACGTGAACTCCGTCGACGACGTGCTCGCCCTGGTGCGTGAGAACGGCGGGCGGGTGACCAACTCGCGCCGTCTGCTTCTCGAGGCCATCTTCGACGACCCGGGCCATCACAGCGCCGAGGATCTGGCCGCCATCGTGCAGTCGAGGGCTCCCGACGTCCACCTCTCCACCATCTATCGGAACCTCGAGGAGCTGGAACGACTCGGGGTCGTCGTTCATTCCCATCTGGGGCACGGCCCGGCCACCTATCACCTGGCCGCCAGCGCCCATTGTCATTTCGTGTGCGAGCACTGCGGCAACGCGGTCAAGGCACCTGACGAGCTGTTCGTCAGCCTCGCCGACCGGGCCCGGAAGGAGTTCGGCTTCACCATCGACACGCACCACTTCTCGATCTTCGGTCGCTGCCACAACTGCCAATAGGCTCGGCGTCCGCGCCGCGATTCCGTAGTGTTCGGTGATGCCCGACCCGGTCCGGCCCGTCGTGGTGGCCATCGATGCCACGCCGTTGCTGGGAGTGCGCACGGGTGTCGGTGCATCTGTCTCGGGCTTTCTCACGGCGGTGTCGAGCGACCCCGCCATCGATGTCGTGGGCTATGGCCTCAGCGCCACGGCGGGGCGGACGCTGCCTGAGCGGCTCCCGGACTCGGTCCGGGCCGGCCGGGCCGTCCCGATCCCGGCCACCCTGTGCCTCCGGGCCTGGGCCCGGTTCGACCACCCGGCGATCGAGCGTTGGACCGGCCCCGTGGACGTGGTGCACGGCACCAACTTCGTCGTGCCGCCGTCCCCCCGAGCGGCGCGGCTCGTCACCGTGCACGACCTCACCCCCATGCGCTTCCCCGAACTCTGCAGCCCGACGTCGTTGCGGTACCCCGCACTGATCCGCCGGGCGCTGGGTCAGGGTGCATCCATACACGCTGTCTCCCAGGCCATGGCCGATGAGGTCGTGGCCTTGTTTCACATCGACCGTGATCGCGTGCACGTGATCCACAACGGGCTCACGCCGCTGGAGCCTCCCCGTGCCCGCGACGAGTCGGAGCCTCCGTACATCCTCGCCATCGGGACCGCGGAGCCACGCAAGGGACTGTCCGGACTGGTCGAAGCCTTCGATCGCATCGCCGAATCCGTTCCCGATGTCCATCTCAAGATCGCCGGGCCGGCCGGTTGGGGTGAAGGGGAGCTGGCCGTCACTCTCCGTTCCGCCCGCCACGTCGCGCGCATCCATCGCATCGGTTGGGTCGATGACAGGAGCACGCTCATCGCGGGTGCGCTCGTGCTCGCCTATCCCTCGCTCTACGAGGGCTTCGGGCTGCCACCGCTCGAGGCGATGTCGCTCGGTGTCCCTGTCGTCGCGACCACCGCCGGTGCCATTCCCGAGGTTGTCGGCGAAGCAGCGCTCTTGGTCCGGCCGGGTGACGGACCGGCGCTCTCCGAAGCGCTGGTGGCGGCGGTCGAGGACGCGCCCACCCGGCAACGCCTCATCAGCGCCGGCACTGCACGTGTGCGGTTGTTCTCGTGGCAACAGGCAGGCCGCCGACTGGCGGAGCTCTATCGCGCCCTGGCCGAAGCCCGTCCCTGAAGGCCCACACGGGTGCCTGCCACGTGCAAACATCCACCCATGTCTTCGGGGGCAGCGGACACCGCCACTCCCGTGACGCGGGGCGGTGCGACCGACACTTCGGGCGATCTCGGCCCCTCGGCCGGCCTGGTCGATCGCTGGCGCGGCCGTCGGGGCCTGATCCTCGAAGCCCTCGGTGTGGTCTGGCTGCCGTGGCTCACAGCCCGTGCCATCACATTCTTCGCGCTCGGAATGGCGAAATACGAGGTCAAGCACTTTCACATCACGGACGCCAAGGCGGTGCTCGAGACGCACGACGGGCTGCTGGGGTCCGATGCAGGCTGGTACCAGACGATCGCGGCGCACGGCTACGGGGCACTGCCGAAATCCGCCACTCGTTTTTTCCCACTGCTCCCGCTCCTCGACCGGGGACTGCACGACGTGACCTCGCTCACAGTTGGCATCGCCTCGCTGCTCATCACGAACGCCGCCGCCCTCCTTCTGGGGGTGGGGATCTATGCCCTGGTCCGCTCCGAGTTCAACGACGCGCTGCTGGCTCGACGGGCCGTCTGGCTGATCATGCTGGCCCCTCCCGCGTTCGTCTTCGTCATGGGCTACTCGGAGGCGCTCCTGGTCCTTCTGGCCGTTGCGTTCTTCATAACCATCCGGCGCGGGAATTGGTGGTGGGCCGCCCTCTTCGGATACCTCGCCGGAACGGCGCGCCCGATCGGGTGCCTTCTGGTCGTGCCCGCTGTCATTGAGGTGGCCCGCACCTGGCCTGCTGACCGCTGGCGGCGGTGGGCTGGAAAGATCGCGGCCATCGGGTCCTCCGTCGCCGGCACGGTCACGTATCTGGGCTGGGTCAGCGCCACGTCCGGCGGCTTCCTGGAGCCGCTCAAGATCCAGCAGCAGCAAGCGCACCACGGCACGCTCACCGATCCCCTCTCGACCATCTCCCACTCACTGGCCAACCTGGCGCACGGACACCACATCGGCGAGGGGCTCCACGTCCCGTGGATCGCTGTCGCCGTCGTGCTGATCGTCGTGGCCTTCTGGCGTTTGCCGGTGTCCTACGGCGCGTTCGCCCTCTGCGTCGTCGTCGTGGCGCTGTCCGGATCCAACCTCGACTCGTTCGAGCGCTACGCCCTCAGCGCGTTCCCCCTCGTGATGGCCGCGGCCACCCTGCTCCGGTCGGCCCGTATCGCCACGGCCGTCTACGTCCTGTCCGGTGCCGCCCTGGGGCTCTACGCCGTGCTCGCGTTTCAAGGGGCGTACGTTCCCTAGAACCATGCCGGCGCACGTGGAGTCACCAATCTGATCCGCTGTGGGGGATGATGGCTCGATGTCCTCCCAAGCGGAGCCGCCGCAGCAACAGAAGGATCGCCTCGGCGAGCCTCGCTGGCCCATGGCGGTCGCCGTCGTCACGACGGGCCTGTTACGGGCAGCGCTCCCGCCCGAGCTGCGCAACGGCGACGCCGCCTGGCTGTTCCTGGTCCTGGTCGTGGGGTTGCTCGCCGTGCTCATCATCGGTGACCCCGGGCGCATCGACAGGGATCGGCGCTGGCTGCACAATCTGACGAGTGTCCTGATCGGGCTCATCTCCGTCGCCAACGCGGACGCCGCCGTCCGGCTGGTGGTCGGGATCATCGACGTGTCGAGCTTCACGCAGAACGCCAAGGTCCTGCTGGCCAGTGGCGCCGCCATCTGGCTCTCCAACATCATCACATTCGCCCTGTGGTACTGGAACCTCGACCGCGGCGGTCCGGCAGCCCGCGCCGCCGGCCGACCTATCCGGCCCGCGCTGATCTTCCCCGAAATGCTGCACACGCAACACGTCGAGGAAGGCTGGTCCCCGAGCTTTGTCGACTACTTCCATTTCGCCTTCGCCACCGCCACCGCCTTCAGCCCGACAGACGTATCCGCCGTCAAGCCCTGGATGAAGCTCATGATGATGGCCGAGGAGGCCATCTCGCTGGTGGTGGCCATCCTCGTCGTCGCCCGGGCGGTCAACATCTTGAAGTAGGGGATGTGGGGCCACCGGTCCGGAGAGCCTCCGAACATCCCAGGCACCATGATGGGGTGATGTCATTCGGTCGTCGGATCACCGTGCATCACCGCGCGCAATGAGCGGCGCACGGTGACCGGTCCCCGATGAGCGAAGCGGGCGAGGTGGGCGGCGCACCTCCGCTGGCCTCGGTCGCCGACCCCCTGGCTCTCTCGAGCGGAAAAGGGCGTTGGGTGGTGGCGGCCACCGTCCTCGGGTCGGGTATCGCCATGCTCGATGCGACGGTCGTGAGCATCGCGCTCCCCTCCATTGGTCGTGACTTCCACGGCAATGTCGGTACCCTGCAGTGGGTCGTCACCGGGTACGCCCTCACGTTGGCCGCCTTCCTGCTCCTCGGTGGCTCACTGGGCGATCGCTACGGCCGCAGACGGGTCTTCATGATCGGCGTCATCTGGTTCGCCGCCGCCTCGGCGCTCTGCGGCTTCGCTCCGACGGCGGGTTGGCTGATCGGGGCGCGCGTCATCCAGGGCATCGGCGGTGCGCTGTTGGCGCCGGCCAGCCTGGCCATCCTGCAAGCGACCTTCCGCCCCGACGACCGCGCCCGGGCCATCGGGGCCTGGTCGGGCCTCGGCGGCGTGGCGGCGGCGGCCGGCCCGCTGGTGGGGGGCTACCTGCTGGCCATCGGCTCGTGGCGCTGGGTCTTCTTCATCAACCTTCCCGTGTCCGTCGTCGTCGTTGTGATCACCGCCCGCCACGTGCCCGAGTCGCGCGACCCCACATCGACGGGGCGTGTCGACGCGGTCGGCGCGACCCTGGCCGTCTTCTTCCTTGCCAGCCTGACCTACGGGCTGATCGAGGCGCCGACGCGCGGATGGTCCAGTCCGGCGGTGGTGGCCTGCCTCGTGGTCGCCGCCGTGGCCGCGCCCGCCTTCCTCGTCTTCGAACACCGACGGGCCCAGCCGATGCTCCCGCTCCGGTTGTTCCGCTCCCGGCAATTCAGCGGGGCCAATGGCGTCACCTTCGCCGTCTACGCCGCGCTGGGCGGCGCGCTCTTCCTCCTGCCGATCGAGCTGCAGATCGTCAAGGGCTACAGCCCCCTGGAGTCCGGCGTGGCGCTCCTCCCGCTCACTCTCGTGATGCTCACCCTGTCCGCCCGTTCCGGCGCGCTCTCGACCCGCATCGGCCCCCGCCTCCAAATGACGGTAGGGCCGCTCGTCGTCGGCGCCGGGCTCGCCCTCCTCACCCGCGCCACCAACCCCGGGAGCTACTGGACCCAGGTCTTCCCGGCCGTCCTCGTCTTCGCCTTGGGCCTGGCCGTCACGGTCGCCCCGCTGACGTCCACCGCCATGGGCGCCGCACCGGCCCAGCACTCCGGCGTGGCCTCGGCCATCAACAACGTCGTCGCCCGCGCCGCCGGCCTCCTGGCCGTGGCCGTGCTGCCGCTCCTGGCCGGGCTGACCGGGGGCGCCGCGCTCCACAGCGCGACCCTGGCCAGCGGATTCCGCACCGCCATGCTGATCGCCGGTGGCATCAGCGCCGCCGGCGGCCTCCTGGCCGCGCTGACCATCCGCAACCCGGTCCGGCGGCCCACCCTGCCCGGGCTGGCCCAGGCCGAGGTGCCCGCCTGGCATTGCGGGGTCAGCGGTCCGCCCCTCGACCCGGCGCTGGTCGCCGCTGCCGCCGACTCGCCCGGCTGACGGCAACGTGCAGCCGGCACGCCGGTCGGCCAAGGTAGGTCCATGCCGCGACCCGCACGACCGGATGCCGTCCCAGAGGTGTTCGCCCCGGCGCCACTGGGGCCGCTGACGTTGCGCAACCGCATCATCAAGGCCGCCACGTTCGAGGGGGTGACGCCGGGAGGCACGGTGAGCGACGAGCTCATCGCGTTCCACCGCCGCGTGGCCGCCGGCGGTGCCGCCCTCTCCACCGTGGCCTACCTGGCCGTCTCGCCCGAAGGCCGGACCGATCGTCACTGCCTGTTGCTGAGCGAGGACACGGTGCCGGGCCTGCGGCGGCTCACCGATGCCGTGCACGCCGAGGGAGCCGCGGCCGCGGCCCAGATCGGGCACGCCGGTCCGGTGGCCAACGCGCGCTCCAACGGCGCGCCGGCCCTCTCGCCCTCCGGCGGCTTCACTCCGATGGGCTCACGGCTGCGCGCCGTCGACATCGCCGGTATTGAACGCATCACCGAGGACTACCGGCGGGCCACGGCCCTCGCCGTGGAGGCAGGCTTCGACAGTATTGAGGTCCACGTCGGCCACAACTATCTGCTGAGCGCGTTCTTGAGCCCGAAGCTCAACCGCCGCCACGACCAGTTCGGTGGGTCCGTGGAGAACCGCGCCCGCTTCGCCCGCACCGTCCTGCGCACGGTGCGCGACACCGCCGGGCCGAACGTGGCGGTGACGGCCAAGCTCAACATGGCCGACGGCGTCGACGGGGGCCTGTGGCTCGACGAGAGCGTCGAGGTGGCCCGGCTCTTCGAGGCCGACGGCGCCCTCCATGCGTTGGAGCTCACCGGGGGCAGCTCCCTGGCCAATCCGATGTACCTCTTCCGGGGCGACGCGCCGCTCCAGGAGTTCGCCGCCACGCTGCCGGCACCGGTGCGGCTCGGCTTCCGATTCATCGGCCACCGCTTCCTGCGCACCTATCCCTACGAGGAGGCGTTCTTCCTCCCCTACGCGCGGCAGTTCCGGCGCGCGCTCTCCACACCGCTGATCCTCCTCGGCGGCATCACTCAGCGGGCGACCATTGAGATGGCACTGGCCGAGGGGTTCGCGTTCGTCGCCATGGCCCGCGCCCTCCTGCGTGAGCCCGACCTCCCGAACCGCATGCAGGCCGATGCCTCGACCACCTCGCTGTGCATCCACTGCAACAAGTGCATGCCCACCATCTACTCGGGCACGCGTTGTGTCCTGGTGGGCGGTCCTCCGGGGTAGGCGGCCGACCGGATCCCGCCTACGCAGCGACCGGCGGCCGGCGCTGCGCCCACGGGGCCGCCTGCTCCAACTGGCCCGCGAGAGCCAGGAGTGTCTCCTCGTCGCCGAAGCGGCCGACGAACTGGACGCCGATGGGTAGTCCCTCGTCGTTCCAGTGCAGCGGCAGCGAGATCCCCGGCTGGCCCGTCACATTGAAGGGCGGCGTGAACGGAACGTAGGTCGCGGCGCGGAAGAGGCCGGTCAGCGGCTCGCCCGGCGGCGAGTCGAAGGTGCCTAGCGGTGCGGGGGGCTCGGCGAGCGTGGGCGTCAACAGGACGTCGATCCCCTCGAAGTAGTCGGCGATCCGGCGGCTGATGAGCTGCAGCTCCTGCACGGAGCTGAGGTAGACGGCCCCGTTGATGGAGCGTCCGAGCTCAACGAGGGCCCAGCTCAAGGGCTCCATGTCGCCCTCCGTGACGGCGCGTCCGAGCCGCTTCTCCCAATCCGCGATGGCCCAGGCGTTGCTGCAGGCCCACTGGTTCACGAAATGCTCCGTGAAGGCGTCGCCGTCGACGGACAGTGTCGCCTCCTCCACCCGGTGCCCGAGCGACTCGCAGAGCGAGGCCGTGGCCCGGACGGCCGCCTCGCAGTCCGCGTGCACCGCGCTGCCGGTGGGCGACGCTGTCATGACCGCCACGCGCAGCCCGGACGGCGGTGAGGCGGCCGCCGCCGCGAACGAAGGGCCGCGCAACGGCGGCGCCCAGTAGGGATCGCCCGGGACCGGGCCGGCCGTCACATCGAGGATCGCCGCCGAATCACGCACCGAGCGCGTCACCACGTGCTCGGCCACCAGGCCGCCCATCAAATCGCCGTAGGCGGGCGCAACCGAGTTGCGCGCCCGCGTCGGCTTCAACCCCACGAGGCCACAACATGACGCGGGAATCCGGATGGAGCCGCCCCCGTCGTTGGCGTGCGCGACGGGAACCATGCCCGAGGCCACCGCGGCCGCCGAGCCACCTGAGGACCCGCCGGTGGAACGGCGCGTGTCCCACGGATTGCGGGAGGCTCCGAAACGGTGCGGCTCCGTGGTCGGCAGGATGCCGAGCTCAGGCGTGTTGGTCTTGCCACAGATGACGAACCCCGCGTCGATGTAGCGCTGGGTCAATGTCTGGGTGGTGCTCGAGCGGTAGTCACCGGCAAACGCCAGGCCTTCACAGAAGGGCGTACCCGCCAACTCGGCGCCCAGGTCCTTCAACAAGAAGGGCACGCCGCGGAACGGACCGGCGGGCAAGGCCCCCGACGCCTCGTCCCGGGCCCGCTCGAAGAGCTCGTGGATCACCGCGTTGAGCTCGGGATTGAGCTTCTCAATGCGGGCGATGGCCTCACCCACCAGCTCGGGCGGTGAGATCTGCTTGGAGCGGACCAGCTCCGCTTGCGCCGTCGCGTCCAGCCATGCCGTGTCGTCACTCATGCCCAGCACGGTAGCGATGCGGACGGCGGCGTGCCCGAGCCGCTCAGACGGGCGAGGGCGAGCTCTGTCTCAGATTCTCATCCGCCGTCGTGGCCGCCCCGCTGGCGGACGGACGACGCGCCCCGGTGCGGATGGCCACGGCCTCGGTCACCGTCACGTCTGTCCCGCAGCTGAGGCAGCGGCGACGGTCGTCGAGCTCACCGCCACACCCGCGGTGCTGGAGGATCATGGGCCGCTCCCCACCCTCGAGCGCGTGCCGGTCGCCCCACTGCAGCATCGCCACGAGCACCGGCCACAGATCGGCGCCCTTCTCGGTCAGGCGGTACTCCGAGCGGAGGGGACGCTCCTGGTAGGGGCGCTTGACCAGAATCCCCTCCTCGACCAGTCGCTCCAGCCGCACCTGCAGGACGTTGCGCGCCACGCCCAGGTCGCGCTGCAGATCATCGAAGCGGCGGATGCCCAGGAAGATGTCCCGGATGATCAGCACGGTCCACCGCTCCCCGATGACCTCCAGCGTCGAGGCCACCGGGCAGTACTGCGTGGGGTAGTCCCTCTTCAACATCGCTCCAGCATAACCCGCAATTCAGTGAAGTGGGTTGTTTTATGAAACTTTCTCCTCTACTGTACGTTTTATGACAGAACTCATGGCGAGTCCCGTTACGGGTCGGCGTGCCCGTCCGGTGTTGACCGCGCTCATCGTCCTGACCGGGGTGTTCTTGTCCTCGCTGGACCTCTTCATCGTCAACATCGCCTTTCCGAGCATCTCGGCGACGTACCACGGCGAGAGCCTGAGCTCACTGTCCTGGGTGCTGTCCGCCTACACGATCGTGTTCGCCGCCGCGCTGGTGCCGGCCGGGCGGTGGGCCGACCGGGCCGGTCGTAAGCGAGCCTTCTTGCTCGGGCTGGCCATCTTCACGACCGCATCCGCGCTCTGCGCGATCTCCCCCTCCCTCGAGCTCCTCGTCGGTGCCCGCGTCCTGCAGGCCATCGGCGGTGCACTCATGCTGCCCACCTCCCTCGGCCTGCTCCTGCCCGCCTTCGGTCCCGCTCGCAAGGGCGCGGCGATCGGTCTCTGGTCAGCCGTCGGTGGCGCGGCAGCCGCCCTCGGCCCGCCGATCGGGGGGCTGCTGGTGCAAGCCAGCTGGCGCTGGGTGTTCCTCGTGAACCTGCCGTTCGCGCTGGTGGCGCTCGTGTTGGGCGTGCGCACGCTCGACGAGGTCCGGGACCCCGATGCCCAGAAGTCCGACCTCCTCGGAGCCGCCCTGCTGACGGTGGCCGTGGCCAGCCTGGTAGCCGGCATCGTCGAGGGCTCGGATTGGGGATGGACGAGCGGGCGAATCCTGGGCGCCTTCGCGGTGACCGCCGTGACGGGGGCCGGGCTGGTCCTGCGTTCCTTCCGCCACCCGAACCCCATCATTGAGCCGGCCGTGATCCGCCACCGCGCCGTGGCGCTGGCCGATCTCAGCTCGCTCGCCTTCTTCTGCGGCTTCGGGGCCCTCGTGCTGGGTGGGGTCCTTCTGCTCACGGGCCTGTGGCACGAGTCCGTCCTGCGCGCCGGGTTCATGATCGCCCCCGGGCCCCTGCTGGCCGGGATCACCGCGTTCCCCGGCGGATTGCTCGGCGCGCGCTTCGGGCACCGGATCGTCGGCACCGCGGGCGCACTGCTCTTTGCCGCCGGGGGCCTGTGGTGGATCACCCACGTGGGCCTGTCGCCGGATTGGGCCGGGGCGTATCTGCCCGGCAGCATCGTCAGTGGGATCGGCGTGGGGCTCATGCTCCCCTCGCTCGGTGGTGCCGCCACAGCGCCGCTGCCGCCGGAGCGCTTCGCCACCGGCTCTGCGCTCTACGTCATGAGCCGCCAGATCGGTATTGCGCTCGGAGTGGCCGGTCTCGTCGCCATTCTCGGCACCACGACCGGCGCCTCGGCGGTCACCGCGTTCCACCACGCCTGGATCTTCATGATGGCCTGCAGCCTGGCGGCGGGTGCGCTCCTGCAAGGCATCGGCAATCGCGTGACCGAGGTGGCCGACGCGTCGCCCGAAGCCGAGCCGCATGCTGCGGTTCCCGAGCTGACACCCGTGTCGGCCGCGACGCCGGCCGCCGTCCTCTATCCGCTGGCCGCCGGCAAGTAAGCGGGATTCGCCACCAACAGCTGGTCACGGGCCGACGCGGCCAGCGCCGGCGCCACCGACTCCCACTCCTCGTCGAGTGCGCCCGACCGCAGCGCGCTCGCCAGCGAGGCGTCGTCGGCGAAGCCGAGCTCGGCCAGACGCGTCCGCGTGTGCCGCGGCCAACGCGGGACCGAGGCGAAGTTGGCGCTCGGCGATCCCCAACGCGTTGCGGGCCACGCGTGCCTCGAAGCGGGCACCACCGTCGGTTCGCTCCATGAGGCCTTCGAGATACTCGCGTACCGCCTCGACGAGCTCGGCCGCGGTCGGCCGCCCGAAGGGCGCCGTCGGCCCGGCCGCCGCGTCGGGCCCGGCGGTGGCGGGCGGCGGCGTGCCGAGAAGGGCGAACATGTCCCACTCGCTCTCGCAGACGCGCCGGCCGATCGTGGCCAGCTCGACCGAGCGGGTGACGCCACTGAGGTGTGTCGAGGCTTGCAGGGCACAGATGGCGGCCCATTTGACCGTGGCGTACACCTGCCACCAGTGCACGCGTTCGGGCGTGATGGCCTCGCCGCCGGCGCCGCGATACGCGGACAGGAGCTCAGGCAGCGCGCCGAACCCGCCGACCTCGCCACTGCCGCCGAAGCGCCAGGCCGGCGCGCAGAGCCAGCCGATGTCCTCGGCGGGGTCGCCGGCGTGCGCCAGCTCCCAGTCGAGGACGCCGCGCAGCCCATCGGGACCGACCAGGAAGTTGCCGAACCGGTAGTCGCCGTGCACCGTCACCCGCGGCCCGTCGGCCGGGTGGTGAGCCTCCAGCCAGCGCAGGCCGAGCTCGAGCGCCGGCCGCACCTCGCCCAGCGCGTCGAGAAGAGGCAGAGGGTCGCCCAAGGGATCCGTCGCCGGCAGGCCCTCGAGGGCCGCCGGATCGATGGTGTGGATGGCGGCCAGCGCGCGGCCGGCCTGGCCGGTCAGCGCCCGGCGCGCCCCGGCCCATTCCTCGTCGCGCAGGATCTTGCGCGGGATGGTCTCGCCCTCGAGCCGCTCCACCACCATCCAGTTGGCCCCGAGCTCATCGCCCTCGCCCAGCGCGACGACGTCGGGCACCGGCACGCCGGCCACCGCCGCGGCACGCAGTAGCGCACCCTCCAGGCGCGCCCGGCCCTTCTGCGAAGCACCACGGTCCATC
The DNA here is from genome assembly GCA_963794875.1 of uncultured Acidimicrobiaceae bacterium. Lineage (GTDB taxonomy): Bacteria > Actinomycetota > Acidimicrobiia > Acidimicrobiales > RAAP-2 > Bog-473. Next base: position 28,824 of record CAWCFG010000018.1, on the reverse strand, counting down.
TGCAGGATGAGCGGACGCGTCCCGCCGCCATTCGTCTGGAGGTCGAAGGCGCTCGTGACGCGAGAGGCTCCACCGGAGAGGCGCCGGAGATCGCGTACCGTGCCGCCCAGCTGGCGCCCGAGCGCGGCCGCCAGCTCCTCCTCGCTCAGGCGTGGCGTCATCCCTACGCGACAGGGACGACAGGCCTCCCGCCGTCGTCGAGTTGGTGCAGGTACTCGGCGATCCCGTAGCCGGTCTGCGTCACCCCGGTGGGATCCTCGTAGGTCCAGCGCGCCAGGCCCTCGTTGACCATGGTGCCGCCGGCCCGGCCGATGTCGGCCACCCGCATCACCTCGCCGCGCAGCGGGTAGAGACGGCCGGACTTGTCGACAACGTCGAGGTGCACGACGCGATGGGTCACCCCGTCGTCGGCCAGCTCGGTCCGCAGGCGCCACTCCGCCACCGACGTGGCCCGCGTGCCGTCCCACACCCAGCCGCGGTGCAGGTCCCCGGCGTCGGTGCCGAGGCGGATGCCGCCGAAGTGCATGTCGTCGCCGATGTTGATGGAGAACCAGCGCCACATCTTCGGGCCGCCCCAGCGGCGCGGGCCCCATGACCGGTCGCGGTTGCCGTGCGCGCCGCGCCACTCGAAGCGCGTACCGCCGACGGTGAGCGCGCCCGTCCAGCGCCCCGCCTGCTCCAGGTGCCCCTTGCCTACCGTGCCGGCCGCAGCGGCCGCCTCGGCCGACTTGGGGCCGCCGCTCGGCTGTCCGTCGGTGCCGATAGCAGGCGTGACCGCGTCGAACTGGACGTCGAGCGCCACCGGGACGGGGTGGGTCGTCGTCTCGCCGCGCACGCACGGCCGCGCCTGGACCTCGCCGTCCATGGTCAGGTGCCACGACTGCAGCGCTTCGACCATTTCGTAGCGCACCGCACCGACCTCCAGGACGGAGTCGACCATCTCGCGCTGCTCTTTGACCGAGCGGTACTCGCCGAGCTCGCCGCTCGGGAGCCAGAGCGACATCCCGACGTCCATCGTTCCCTCGTTGGGCCGGATGCCGATGCGGGTGAAGAAACCCGAGTCCGTGCCGGGGTCGTACGCGTTGAAATAGTACGACTCGCTCCAGGCGCTGTCGCCCTCGACGGGGTGGGCCAGGTCGTGACGGGCTTCGAGGATCGGCATCGTTACACCATTGTCTGTCCGGCGCTCACGTTCAACGCCTCGCCCGTGACGCCGCTGGCGGCGTCGGAGAGGAGCCAGGCGATGGCGGCCGCGATCTCGTCGGCGGTCTGCAGGCGCCCGAGCGGGATTTCGCGGGCGATGAAGGCGGCGAGGCCCTCAGGACCGCCCATCAGGCTCTCGAACATGGCGTCCCGGTTGATGAGGTCGGTGTCCACGGTGCCCGGGCACACCGCGTTGACCGCGATGCCCTGGGCTCCGAGCTCGAGGGCCATCGTCTGGGTCAGCAGGATCACCCCCGCCTTGGCGGCGCAGTACGGGCCGAGGAAGGGGAAGGCGCGTTTGCCGGCCTGGCTCGACACATTGCAGATGCGGCCACCGACCCCGGCCTCCACCATGCGGGTGGCGCAGGCCTTGGACACCAGCCAGGTCCCGACCACGTTGACGTCGAGCACCCGGCGGAACTCGTCGGGAGGGACGTTGAGCAGTGGGCCCAGGCCGAACCCGGGGCCGCTCCCACCCGCCACGTTCGCCACCCGTGTGATGGTCCCCAGTTCCTCGGTGGCCCGGGTGACCGCCGCCTCCACCGCGGCCTCGTCGGAGATGTCGGCCTGGACCGTGACCGCCCGCACGTCGTGCTCGCGCAGCTCGGCGGCGAGCGCGTCCAGGTCGTCGCCGCTGCCGGTGCCGTGGAAGGGCGCCTCGGCGTACGGCCGGGCGATGTCGAGGCAGGCCACGTCAGCCCCGCCCCTGGCCAGGGCGACGGCGGTGGCGCGGCCGATGCCGCGGGGACGGGCCGCTCCGGTCACCAGGGCGACGCTCCCTTCGAACGGGCGTGCTGCGGGATCGTGTGTGAAACTCACCGGGCAAACGTAGCGACGAATGCGGACGGCCGCGCCGTCCGTGGGGGTGGCTCTGCCATGCGTGCCGCGGTGACCAGGGGTGGACGATTGGTGGTGGACGAGGTTCCCGAACCGGTCCCGTCCTCGGGTCACGTTCTGGTCCGGTCCCTGTCGGCGGGCATCTGCGGGTCCGACCTGCACGCACTGGCCGACTTCAGCCATTTCACCGGGCTCATGGACTCCGTCGGTGTCCCCGCCCTCAATGCCGCAGCCGATTGCATCTTCGGCCACGAGTTCTGCGCGGAAATCGTGGAGCACGGGCCCGACACGGCAGGCACGCTCCCCGTCGGGACGCGCGTCTGTTCGGTACCGATCATTCTGGGCCCGACCGGCGTCGAGCAGATCGGCTACTCGAACGCCTACCCGGGGGCGCTGGCCGAGCACATGGTGCTCCAAGAGCTACTCCTGCTGCCGGTGCCCGACGCGCTGGACACCGACCTGGCCGCCCTGACCGAGCCGCTCGCCGTGGGCGAGCACGCCGTCGGACTGGCCGGGCTCAACCCGGGCCAGCCCTGTCTCGTCGTCGGCTGCGGACCGGTGGGGCTGGCGGTCATCGCCGCCCTCAAGGGCCGTGGCCACGGTCCCGTCCTGGCCGCCGACTTCTCCCCGACGCGGCGCCGCCTGGCCGAGGCCTTCGGGGCCGACGAGGTCATCGACCCGGCCCAGGGCTCACCCCACGACCGTTGGTCCGACTTCGGCATCGCCCGCACCGTCATGGAGCGAATCGGGTCGGCGATACTCGGCGGCAACACGCCGACCCGGTGATCTTCGAGGCCGTCGGCGTCCCCGGCATGCTCCAGTCGCTCATCGCCCAGGGGCCGCCCCACAGCCGCATCGTGGTGGTCGGCGTGTGCATGCACACCGACACCATTGAGCCCTTCATGGCGGTGACCAAGGAGATGGAGCTGCGGTTCTCCTTCGGTTACACCCCTGACGAGTTCGCCGCCACGCTGCAGCGCCTGACCGACGGGGTGCCCGGCGTGGACCTGCTGGTCACCTCCACGGTCGACCTGGCCGGCGCTCCCGGCGCTTTCGACACGCTGCGCACGCCGGGTGAGCACGGCAAGATCCTGGTGACGCCCTGACCTGTCCCCACCCCCGCTCCGCCAACCCTGGAGGAACATGACGACGATTGACGCTGACGGCCGCCTCAAGTTCGGGATCTTCCTGGCCCCGTTCCACCCGGTGGGCCAGAACCCCACCCTGGCGCTCGAACGCGACCTGCAGCTCGTCGAGCATCTCGACCACCTCGGCTTCGACGAGGCTTGGTTCGGCGAGCATCACTCGGCCGGCTACGAGATCATCGCATCACCGGAGGTCTTCATTGCGGCCGCCGCCCAACGCACCAAGCACATCCGCCTCGGCACCGGCGTCTCGTCGCTGCCCTACCACCACCCGTTCATGCTGGCGGACCGCATGGTGCTCCTCGACCACCTCACGCGCGGGCGCGTCATGTTCGGCGTCGGACCGGGCGCCCTGCCCTCGGACGCGTTCATGATGGGCATCGATCCCGCCAAACAGCGCGACATGATGGAAGAGTCGCTCGAGGCCATCCTCCAACTCCTGGCCGGCGAGACCGTCACCATGGAGACGGAGTGGTTCAAGCTGGTCAAGGCCCGGCTGCAGATGCGGCCCTACCAGCGACCGTTCCCCGAGGTCGCGGTGGCGGCGCAGGTGTCCCCGGCCGGCCCACGGGCCGCCGGGCGGTTCGGCACGAGCCTCCTCTCCATCGGGGCCACCTCGGCCGGCGGCTTCGACGTCCTGGGCATCCACTGGGACGTCATGGAGGAACGGGCGGCCGAGTTCTCGACGACAGTGGATCGGAACAAGTGGCGCCTCGTCGGACCGATGCACATCGCCGACACCAAGGAGCAGGCCGTGGCGGACGTCGCCTTCGGGCTGGAGGAATGGGTCGACTATTTCCAACGTGTCGCCGCCCTGCCTCTGGCCCCCAATACCGAGAACTTCGAGTCCCTGGTCGACGCGCTGAACGCGTCCGGCTTCGCCGTCATCGGCACAGTCGACGACGCCATTGCGCAGGTGGCGCGCCTGCAGACCCAGTCCAAGGGCTTCGGCACCTTCCTCCTCATGGGTCACGAGTGGGCCGACACCGCCGCCACCCGACACTCCTACGAGCTCATCGCGCGCTACGTGGCGCCCCACTTCCAGGACTCGGCGGCGTCGCTGACCTCGAGTCGGGACTGGGCCGCGGAGAACCGGCCCGAGTTCATCGGCGCGGCCGGCAACGCCGTCATGTCGGCCATTCAGAAGCACCACGAAGAGAAGGCGGAGAAGGCGGCCAAGACAGAGGAGCAGGTGACGCCCCATGGCTGAGGTGACGCATGAACAGGTTCCGACCAACGGGATCGAATTGCACGTGGCGGTGGCGGGCCCGGTTGACGGGCCTCCCGTCGTGCTGTGCCACGGTTTCCCGGAGCTCTGGTACTCGTGGCGCCACCAGCTCGGGGCCCTGGCCGATGCGGGCTACCGCGCCTACGCACCCGACCTGCGCGGCTACGGCGGCAGCTCGCACCCGATCGAGGTCACCGACTACGGATCGGACAAGCTCACCGGCGACCTCGTCGGCCTGCTCGATCACTACGGCTACGACACGGCCGCCTTCGTGGGGCACGACTGGGGCGCCATGGTGGTGTGGGAGATGGGTCGCCTGCATCCCACGCGGATCTCGTCGCTGTACAACATGAGTGTCCCGTACTCGAACGCGCCCGCTCCTCCGATACAGATCTTCGAGGCGCTCTTCCCCGACACGTTCTTCTACATGCTCTACTTCCAGCCGGTCGGGCCGGCCGAGGCCGAGTTCGACGCCGACCCGCGTCGCTTCCTTCGCACCATGCTCTACTCGGCGGGCGCACAAGGCATGGCCAACGCGGGCCCGCTCATCTCGGACGCGCCGCGCGAGGGGACGCGCTTCCAGGACATCCTCACCCCGGCGCCCGACGTCCTGCCCGCCTGGATCACCGAGGCCGACGTCGACGTCTATGCCGCCGCTTTCGAGAAGGGCGGCTTCTTCGGTCCCTGCAGCTTCTACCGCAACATGGACGCCAACTGGGAGCGCTCCAAGGACATTCCGGCGTCGGTGTACACCATGCCCACCGGCTTCCTGACCGGGGTGCTCGACCCCGTGGCCCTCATGATGCCCAACGCAGCCGAGGAGATGGCGGCCGCTCTTCCCGACTTCCGCGGCACCACCGTCGTCGACGACGCCGCCCACTGGGTGCAGCAGGAGCGGCCGCTCGAGACCAACGCCGCGCTCCTGTCCTTCCTCTCCTCGGTGTGAGCGGCCTGATCGCGCTGCCGCCGCAACCCGCAGGGGTGGAGTGGCCCACGGAGGCATGGCCCGAAGGCGAGCTGCCACCGGGCGTCGACCTGACCCCGTTGCTCGACGAGGTCTGTGACGACGACGGGCCGCTGGCCCGGACCTTCGCCGTGCTGGTCGTCCACCGAGGGCGCATTGTGGCTGAGCGCTATCAGGGCGCGCTGGAGCACTTCGACCCGCCGGCCACGCCGGTGAACGCCGACACACCGCTGCTCAGCTGGTCGATGGCCAAGTCGGTGCTCCACGCCGTGGTGGGCCTGCTCGTCGGTGAAGGCAGGCTCGACCTCGACGCTCCGGCCGCCGTGCCCGAGTGGGCCGACTCGGGCGACCCCCGCCACGCCATCACGCTGCGCCAGCTGCTCGCCATGCGCGACGGGCTGGACTTCGTGGAGGACTACGTCGACGGCGGCGTCTCCGACGTGATCGAGATGCTCTTCGGCCGGGGCCAGGCCGACATGGCGCACTTTGCCGCCGACCGCCCGCTGGCCGCACCGCCGGGCACGCGCTTCAACTACTCATCGGGGACGTCGAACATCGTCTCGGGCGTCGTGGCCCGCACCGTGGGGCCCGGCGAGCCCTACGCGCGCTTTCTGCACAGCCGGCTCTTCGGTCCGCTCGGGATGGCGACCGCCGACCCCGAATTCGACGAAGCCGGCACCTGGGTGGGCTCGTCCTACCTGCGGACCACGGCGCGCGACTACGCCCGCTTCGGACTCCTCTACCTACGTGACGGCATGTGGGACGGCGTCCGTCTCCTCCCCGCGGGATGGGTCGACTGCGCCCGCACCTGGGTCTCGGTGGACCCCGAGGACGGCAGCCCTTACGGCGCGCACTGGTGGGGGGTGGCCGGGGACACGCTCGGCACCTTCCGCGCCTCGGGCTACGAGGGTCAGTCCATCACCTTGTGCCCCACGCTCGACCTCATGGTGGTACGCCTCGGCAAGACGCCGCTCGAACGCGAGCCGAAGCTCGTCCCGTGGCGAGTCGCCATGGTGGAGGCGTTCGCCCCGGCCCAACCGCGCTGAACGCTCAGGCCTTCTTGGGCGCGGCAACGAACACGGGGATCTGCCGGTCTGTCTTCTCCTGGTACTCCGCGTAGGGCGGGTAGGCCGCGACGCCGCGCTCCCACCAGGTGGCCTTCTCGTCGCCGCTGACCTCGCGCACCGTCACGGCGAACGGCTCGGGGCCGTCCTGAATCAGCACCTCGTCGGGATGGGCCTCGAGGTTGTAGAACCACTCGGGATGCTCGGGCGCCCCGCCCTTGGAGGCCACGAGCGCGTACTCGCCGGCGTGCTCGACACGCATGAGCGCGGTCTTGCGCACCTTGCCGCTCTTGGCGCCCCGCATCGTCAACACGATGATGGGCATGCCGGTGTCGAGCAGGGTGTTGGCTCGCTGCCCACCGGAGGCCTCGTACTCGGCCACCTGGTCGCGCACCCAATCGGACGGGCTGGGTTGGTAGTCACCTTGGAGTGTCATGAACCGATCGTAGAGGGCGCGGGCTACTGTCCGACCGTGCCCCGCGACCCCATGTCAGCCGCCGATGTCCTGGCCTTCCATCAGACCCTCTCCAACTGGGGGCGCTGGGGCGAGGACGACCAGCTCGGGACACTGAACCTGATCACGCCCGACGTGACCGCGGCCGCGGCCGGCTCTGTGCGCTCAGGCCGGACGGTCTCGTGCGCCCGGCCACTCGACACCGTGCCCTCGCCCGACAACCCCTCCCCCGTGGCGCACCACATGACGGGGACCGCGACCGAGGGGATGGGCGCGGACTACTTCGCCATCTCTCCGCATGGCTTCGCCACGAGCCACATCGACGCGCTGTGCCACATCTTTCACGAGGGGAAGCTCTACAACGGCTATCCCGCCGAATCGGTCACCGCCCACGGAGCCACGAAGCTGGGCATTCACCGTCTGCGTGACGGCATCGTCACCCGCGGCGTGCTGCTCGACATTCCCGCGCTGCGCGGAATCGATGCGCTCGAGCCCGGCGAGCCCATCTTCCCCAAGGACCTCGAGGCGGCCGAGGAGAAGGCGGGACTGCGCGTGCGGTCGGGCGACGCGCTGGTCGTGCGCACCGGGCGTTGGCGCTGGCGCGCCGCGCACGGGGCCTGGGACGCCGGCAGCCTGGCCGCCGGGCTCGATGCGTCGTGCCTGCCCTGGCTGCGCGAGCGCGACGTCGCCACGCTCGGCAGCGACGGGGTCTCCGACGTGTTGCCCTCGCGCGTCGACGGCGTGGGCATGCCCATCCACACCGTCGTCATTGTCGCCATGGGCGTGCACCTGCTGGACAACCTCGACCTCGACGCCCTGGCGACCGTGTGCGCCGAAGAGTCCCGTTGGGAGTTCCTCTTCACCGTGGCGCCCTTGGTGTTGCGCCGGGGCACGGCGTCGCCGGTCAACCCGATCGCGCTGTTCTGAGCACCCGTGCTCCGAGCCGCCGGGTCCGCGTCGGCGGCAGGTGGTGGACCCTCAGGCCCCCTCGAAGGGGAAGCCGAGGTCGGGCGCGGTGAGGATGGCGCGGAAGGGGATCCCCTCCGCGGCCGCCATCGCCTCGACGGTGCCGCCGCGGTCCACCACGGCGACGAGCAGCACGACCTCGGCGCCGGCTTCCTGCACGGCATGGGCCGCTTCGAGCAGCGAGGTGCCGCGCGTGACGGTGTCCTCGGTGACCACGACCTTGTCGCCGGGATCGAGGGCGCCGGCGATGCGCCCGCCCCCGCCGTGATCCTTCGCTTCCTTGCGCACGCTGAACGCCTTGAGCCCACGACCGCGCGTCGCCGCCACGCCCGCTGTCACGAAGGCGACCGGGTCGGCGCCCATCGTGAGGCCACCGATGGCCGTGGCTTCGGGTGGCACGACGGACAGCACGGCGTCGGCCACGAGCAGCATGGCCTCGGGTCGGCAGACCGTCTGCTTGGAGTCGATGAACCAGCTGCTCTTGCGCCCAGACTTCAAGGTGAAGTCACCCGTCTTCACCGAATGCGCCAACAGGTGCTCGCGGAGTCCGCCGAACGTGTCCCCTCCGCTCACCGGAAGCGGACTCCCGCACCACCGGCCGTGACCTCGCCGATGACCGACGCGCGCTGCCCCGCCTGCTTGAGAACCTGCAGAGCCTGATCGACGGAGCCGGGATCGACCAGCAACGCCATGCCTACCCCGCGGTTGAACACCCGGTCCATCTCTTCCTCGGTCACCCAGCCGAGTCGCTGGATCTCGGCGAACACCCGCGGCTCAGGCCAGGCTGCCCGCTCGAGCAGCGCGCCCAGCTCCTCGGGCAAGGCCCGGGGCAGGTTGCCCACGATGCCCCCGCCGGTGATGTGCGCACAGGCGTGGAGCATCCCGCCCAGGGCCGACCGCAACGCCAGGACGGCCGGGGTATAGATCACGGACGGAAGCAGCAGCTCGTCGGCCACGCTGTGGTCCGCGTCCTCCCATGCCGGGTCCCCCAGCGCCCGTCCGGCGCGTTCCAGCAGCACGTGGCGGGCCAGGGTGTAGCCGTTGGACCGTAACCCGGGCGAGTGCAATCCGACGACGATGTCACCGGCGCGCACGCGCTCGGGTCCGAGTTGGGTCCCTTGCTCCACGACGCCGACGGCGAACCCCGCCAGATCGAGCTCGTCGCTCGGCATCACGCCGGCGTGCTCGGCGGTCTCCCCGCCGATCAACGCGCACCCGGCTTGGCGGCAGCCCTCGTGCACCCCGGCCACCACGGTCGCCACCTGGTCGGGGTCGACCTTGCCCGTGGCGATGTAGTCGAGCATGAACAGTGGCTCCGCCCCCACGCACACGAGATCGTCGACGCACATGGCCACGAGGTCGATGCCGACCGTCTCGTAGCGACCGGTGTCACGGGCGACCACCATTTTGGTGCCTACCCCGTCCGTCGAGGCCACGAGCACGGGGTGTGGGAAGCGGCCCAGGTCGAGCGGGAACTGACCACCGAACCCGCCGATGCCCTGCACCATGCCCTGCAGGCGCTCCACGGCGGCATCGCCCGCCGCTATGTCCACTCCGGCGCCGGCGTAGGTGGCGCCGCCTTCTCCCACTGAGGTCAAACTCCGGGAGCGCGCCCTGGTGGGCGGTGACGGCGACCGGCTCGGGGCGGCGGATCGTGACGGCCGTCGACGGAACGGGCGTCGGGTAGTTGCCGGTGAAGCAGGCGTCGCAGAAGCCCCCGTCGGCGCCGATGGCCTCCTTCAGGTTGTCGATGGTGATGTAGGCCAGCGAGTCGGCGCCGAGAATGCGCGCCATGTCCTCGACCGTGTTGCCGGTGGCCAGCAGTTCCTCGTGGGACGGCGTGTCGATCCCGTAGAAGCACGGCCAACGCCAGGGCGGCGAGGAGATGCGCAGATGGACCTCGGCCGCGCCGGCTTCACGCAGCATGCGGATGACTGATCGCTGCGTCGTGCCGCGCACGATGGAGTCGTCGACCACCACCAGCCGCTTGCCCGCGATGTTGGCAGTCAAAGGGTTGAGCTTGCGCCGCACCGCGTCGGCTCGCTCCTGTTGTCCCGGTGCGATGAAGGATCGACCGATGTAGCGGTTCTTGACCAGGCCCTGCCCGTAAGGGATGCCGCTGGCCCGGGCGAAGCCCTCGGCAGCGGGGACCCCCGACTCGGGCACCCCCATCACCATGTCGGCCTCGGCCGGTGCCTGGATCGCCAGCAACTCGCCCATGCGACAGCGGGTCTCGTGGACCTCCCTGCCGTAGAGGCGGCTGTCGGGGCGCGGAATGTAGGCGAACTCGAAGATGCACAAGCGTGGCTCCACATCGCGCAACCACGGGATCTCCAGGCTGGTGGGACCGTCGGCGTCGATCACGACCATCTCTCCGGGCGCCACCTCGCGCACGAAGGTGGCGCCGATGACACTCAGCGCGGGTGTCTCGGAGGCCAGCACCCACCCCTCCGGCGCCTCGGCCGGGCCGAGTCGTCCGAGACACAGTGGGCGGAACCCGTACGGATCGCGCACCCCGAACAACCGCTCGGAGCTCATGAGGACGAACGAGAACGCACCCTCCAAAATGGGAAGCACCGCTTGCACGGCGGTGGACAGGTCCTCGGTCTCGGGGAAGGACTGCATCAGCAACTCGGCCACCACGTCGCTGTCAGTGGCAATGGAGCCCGGCAGCATGCCGGCCTTCTCGGCCAGCACGGCCGTGTTGGTCAAGTTGCCGTTGTGCCCCAGCGCGAAGCCGGCCCGGCCCACGGGCCGGTAGACGGGTTGCGCCCCGGCCCAATCAGAGGACCCATGCGTGGAGTAGCGGGTGTGACCGATCGCCATGTGTCCCTGCAGCCCCGAAAGGGTGCGCTCGTCGAAGACGGTGGCGACCAGGCCCATGTCCTTGACGACCGTCACCGTGTCGCCATCGCTGACCGCCATGCCCGCCGACTCCTGCCCGCGGTGCTGCAGCGCAAACAGGCCGTCGAACACGAGGTTGGCCACCCTCATTCCGGGCGCGTAGACCCCGAAGACACCGCAGGCTTCCTTCACGCGTCACCCATTCTCGCACAGGGCGCCGTCACGATTCCCCCAGGGCGAGGGCGAGGTTCCCTCCATATGCATGGGACAGACCCTCAACAGGGAGACTCAGCAGCGTGCCCACGGTCAGGCGGTCACCGGTTGCGTGACCCAGCACCGCGGCGGGGACGCCGAGCTCGGCGGCTCGGGCGCACAGGTCGTCCGCCCTACCCGTCGCCACGCACGAAGCGCGAGGGCAGCTCCGTGAAGAGCTCGGCGGCACCGTCGATGTCGACCGAGCAGCCGATAGAGGCGGCGACGGCCATCTCGGCCAGCGCGACAGCCAGCCCTCCGCCGGACACGTCGTGGACGGCGTGCACAAGCGGGTCGCCGTCGGTGCCGGCCACCTGCGCGGCGACCAGCGCCGCGACGAACGCGCTGGAGGCCGCGTGGGCCGCGAAGTCGACTGCTGCGATCTCCCCGCTCCGGTGCTGACGACGTTCAGTGGCCCAGCGCGTTCCGTCCAAGGGAAAGGAGCCGTCCGCAGCGGCACGGGGCCCGATCAGGACGAGGGTGTCACCGGCGGACCAGTCCAGTCCGGGCGGAGGTGCGTGGAGCGCGGCCACGAGCCCGAGCACGCCCAGCACCGGCGTGGGGTCGATGTCGGCGCCCCCGCTCTCGTTGTAGAAGCTGACGTTGCCGCCGATGACCGGGAGCGAGAGGGCGCGACAGGCCTCGGCCATGCCGTCGATGCACTCCGAGAGCTGCCACATGACCTCGGGGTGCTCGGGGTTGCCGAAGTTCAGGCAGTTCACGACAGCGACCGGTGTCGCCCCGACGCAGGCCACGTTGGCCACCCCCTCGGCCAGCGCCAGCGCGGTGCCACGCCGCGGGTCGAGCGCGCAGGCCCGCGGGTTGGAGTCGGTCGTCAGCGCCACCCCACGGTCCGATGGGGGCAAGCCCGGCCCGGCCAGCCGTAACAACGCCGCATCGGCACCGGGGCCAACCACCGTGTTGAGGAAGAGCTGATGGTCGTATTGGCGGTAGACCCACGCGGGCGAACGCAACAACGCCAGCAGGTCCCCGGCGCAGTCGTCCGGCGGGGCGGGCGGGGCGGCGGCGGCGGCGGCGACACGGACCGGCGCCCGGCGCGGGCGGTCGTAGAGGGGGGCGTCGTCCGACAGTGATGCGGCGGGCACGTCGGCGAGCACGGGACCATCGAAGCCGTCGCGGATGCGCAGGCGGCCGCCCCCGTCGGGCTCGGGCTCGGTCACCGTGCCGATGACGGTGGCGCGCACCTCCCACTTGGCGCAGATGGCCGCCACCGCGGGCCAGGCGTCCGGGGTGACGATGGCGAGCATGCGCTCCTGGCTCTCGCTGGTCATGACCTCCCAGGGCTCCATGCCCTGCTCGCGACGGGGCACGGCGGACACGTCCACGTCCATGCCGACACCGCCACGGCCGGCTGTCTCACTGGTGGCGCAGGCCAGACCGGCACCGCCGAGGTCCTGGATCCCGACGACGAGCTTCGTGTCGAGCAACTCCAGGCAGGCCTCAATCAGCCGCTTCTCCTCGAAGGGGTCGCCCACCTGCACGCTCGGGCGCTTGGTGTCGTCGGCGACGCCGGCGTCGTCCCCGCTGAAGCCGGCGGAGGCCAGGACGCTGACGCCACCGATGCCGTCCCGCCCGGTGCTCGACCCGAGCAACACGGCCAGGTTGCCGGGACCCGACGCGATGCCCAGCACGAGACGCTCGACGGGCAGCGCGCCCATGCAGAGCACGTTGACCAACGGGTTCTGGGCATAGCAATCGTCGAAGGTCAGCTCGCCGCCCACGGTCGGCACGCCGACCGAGTTGCCGTACCCCGAGATGCCGCTGACCACGCCCTCGACGAGCCAGCGCTGGCGGGCGTCGTCGGGGGACCCGAAGAAGAGGGGGTCCATGACGGCGAGCGGGCGTGCGCCCATGGTGAAGATGTCCCGCAGGATGCCGCCCACCCCCGTGGCGGCCCCCTGGTAGGGCTCGATGGCCGACGGGTGGTTGTGGCTCTCAATGCGGATGGCCACGGCGATGCCGTCGCCGGCGTCGACCACGCCGGCGTTCTCGCCCGGCCCCACCAGGACGAGCGGACCCTCCGTGGGAAGGCGCCGCAGGTGCAGACGGGACGACTTGTACGAGCAGTGCTCGCTCCACATGACGGCGTACAAAGCCAACTCGAGGTGGTTCGGGGCCCGGCCCAGGATTTTGGCCACGGCCTCGAACTCGTCGTCGGTCAGGCCCAGTTGCCTGTGCAGGGCCTCGAGAGCCGGCGGTGGGTGCGGCAGTGGCTCCTCGGCCGGCGGAGTCATGACCCTTTCAACTTAGTCGCCGGCCCTTCACCCGGGCCCGCTGCAGGGCCGGCTCGCTACGCTTTCTCCGGTTGCGAAAACGGAGGGGGTGCACCATGTCCGGTTCCGGTGCGGAACACGATGACCTGGTCGGAGACGCTGCGGGGTCGATCGTCATCGACGACGCCGCGCCCTACGGGTATCGGCGCGAGGCGGGCCTCCAGCAGCGCTTCGAGGACGCCGCGGCGGCGCTCCTCGCCTCCGACGGCTGGAGCGGCGCCGGCCCCAAGGAGCTCGTCGCCGACCTCGCCCTCGAGGGTGGCGGCGTCAAGGGAATCGGGATCGTCGGCGCCGTGTCGGCCCTGGCCGAGGCCGGCTACCGCTTCCAGCGCGTGGCCGGGACGAGCGCCGGAGCCATTGCGGCGACGCTCATCGCGGCCATCGCCAAGAAGGGTGACCCCATGACGACGCTCCGGGGCTACCTCGACGACCTGGCCTTCACCTCCTTCATGCCCCAGGGCAAGGTGCACGCGTTCTTGGACCATCATTTCGGCAACGCCGGCGAAATGCTGTCCTCGGCCGAGGTCCTCACCCACAAGATGGGTGTCTACGACGGCGCCTACCTCTTCACCTGGCTCGAGCCGATTCTGCGCGACCTGGGCGTGCACACATTCGCCGACCTCAAGATCACCCTCGAAGAGGACCCCGGCATGAGCCTTCCCGAGAGTCACCGCTACCGGCTCCTCGTGCACACCTCGGACGTCACCCGCGGCCAGCTCGTCCACCTGCCCTGGGACTACGACCATTACGGGCTGGACCGCGACGCGCAGGACGTGGCCCACGCCGTCCGCGCGTCCATGTCCATCCCCTTCTTCTTCGAACCCGTCACCGTCACCGCGCTGCCGGCCGAGGTCGACGTGCCCAGCCCCGGCGGCGGCACCATCGCCACCCGCTACGCCGGCGGCACGGTGACGTGGGTGGACGGCGGCATGCTGCGGAACTTTCCCATCAACGCCTTCGACCGCGTGGACGGCGGCGAGCCGCGCTGGCCCACCATCGGCATCAAGCTGTCCTCCCTGCAGAAGGAGTTCGGGCCCACCCGGGCTGCCGAGGGTGCGTTCGGCGAGGCGAAGGGCTGCCTGCACACGATGATGGGTGAGTGGGACAGCTACAGCGTCGACGCCGCCACCGCCGGGCGCACGATCTTCGTGGACAACGCCGGGATCTCGACGACGGACTTCGACCTGACGACGACCCAGCGCCACGAGCTCTTCCTCAACGGTGTGACGGCGGCGACCACCTTCATTGTGGAGATGGGGGCCCGCGGGAGGGTGCCGCGCAATGGGACCGAGGCGCGCCAGCTCGTGCGGGCTCGCTCTGCGGCGGGTTGAGCCTCGGGACCGAGACCTCCGAGACCTCCGAGACCCCCGGGCGGCACGCTCAGCCGGCGAAGCCGGCGCGGACCACCACCAGATCGTGCTCGGACCACACGGCCGAGGCATCGAAGCCGGCGTCGGCGAGCCAGCCGAGCTGATCGGCCAGCGGGGAGGGCCGGTCGTGACCGGGGGTGACCGGGGTCACGGCGTCGGCCGGGTCGACGGGGATGACCACGTCGCCCAGCACGAAGCGGCCCCCTGGCACCAACACGCCCGCGATGCGGGTGAACAGGTCCGCCTTGTCCGGCCCCTCCAGGTGGTGGATGGCCAGGGCCGAGACGACGAGGTCGAACGGGCCGGGCGGCAGTGGGTCGGTCAGCTCGGCCACCCGCAACTCTGGCCGCATCTCGGGCGAGGCTCCCGCCAGCCGCTGCCGTGCCACCTCGAGCATGGCGTCGTTCCTGTCGACCCCGACGGCGGCCGCACCGGGGTGGCGCGCCAGCACGGCCGCCAGCGTCTCGCCCGTCCCGGTCCCGAGGTCAAGGACCGACGACACCGCCGGCCCGACCGTGCCCGCCGCGACCTCCTGCTGGAGGCGGTCATAGGCGGGCAGCTCCTCGCGCATCAACTCCAGATAGGTGGTGGGGTCGAAGTGGAACTGGGTCATGACGGGCATTGGGTCAGCAGGTGCATGGCCTCATTATGAAAGCAGAGCGTCGCGACGGACCCAGGTCCAACGCAGGACGAAGAGCGAGAGGGCCAGCGTGACGACGTTGATGACGAGCTCCGTCGCGCCATTCGCTCCCTTGCCCCAGATGCCGTGCTGCAGGTCGTAGAGCACGTCCATGGCGAAGAGGTAGAGCCCGGCGCCACCCCCGGCCAGAAGCCAGAAGAGGGCCGCCCGCCTCGCCGTCCAGAGGCAGTACGAGGCGGCGCCCAGGCAGAGGGCCAACCAGGCGTCGGCCAGGGGAAATGCGTCCTCGAACTGGGTGTATGCGGTGCCGGTCTCCGATGCAACCAGCGAGCGGTGCAACAGCCATGCCGACCAGTAGGCCGCGATCAGCAGCGTCGCCGCCAGCAGCAGACCGGCCATGGCCCGACGGCTTCTCGCCGTCACCGGGACGCCCGTGCTCGTCGTCACCGTTGCAGGGTACTGCCGCGCCGCGGCCGAAATGGCCGGCCCCATCCAACCCAATGGGACCGCCCTGTTCTCCGAGATTGGGTGAATCCGTGTCGACAATTGCGGAATCGAGCCTGCATTGCACGCGAAATAGGGGTCAGCCAACAAAGGTCAAACAATGTGAGGAAACTTGACGAATTGAGGCTGAAGCGTCCTCTCCGTACGGCACAATGGACTCATGCCTCCCAAGGGAAAGACTCCGGCTCCTCGCAAGCCCATGAGCAGCGGCCACAAAGCGGCGCTCGCTCGTGGGCGTGCCGAGAGTGCAACCGTCCGCCACTATCTCGAAGCGCTCGAGACGTCCAAGCCTAAGCGGGGCCGCAAGCGCACGCCCGCCTCCATCGACCGCCGCCTGGCCGCCATCGACTCCCAGCTGACCGGCGCGGACGCCCTCACCCGACTGCACCTCCTGCAGGAGCAGAAGGACCTCCTCGACGAGCGCTCCCGGGTGGACGGCGTCAAGGACCTCTCGGCGCTCGAGAAGCAGTTCATCAAGGTGGCCAAGGCCTACGGCGAGCGCAAGGGCATCACGTACGGGACCTGGCGGGCGGCCGGCGTCAGCGCCGCGGTCCTGCAGAAGGCCGAGATCTCACGCGCCCGGACCTGAGCGTCAGCCCACCTTCGTGACGGCGTGCGGGGTGGGGCGGCCGACCTCGGCGTTCTGACCGGTTGTTCCCTGCCGGGGACGACTCCGGGTAGAGCCCTAGAGCCCCACTGGGCAGCTCGCGTGGGGTCTCGACGCGCGCTGTGGGAGTTCAGGCGGCGGCGCGGGTCGACGCCGACCCGATGAGCGAGCGCAACAGCACCAGCCCGTCCTCGGAACCGAGCAGCGCGTGACTGGCGCGCTCGGGGTGGGGCATGAGGCCGACCACGTTGCCCGCCTCGTTGGCAATGCCGGCGATGGCATCGATGGAGCCGTTGGGGTTGTCGGCGTAGCGCAGGACGATGCGGTCCTCGGCCTGCAGGCGGTGCAGTGTCTCGTCGTCACAGGTGTAGTTGCCCTGGAAGTGGTTGATCGGGATCACGAGCTCCTGGCCGACGGTGGCGCCCGCCGTGAGCACCGACGAGGTGGAGGTCACGGTCACTCGTACCGGCTGGCAGAGGAAGCGCAACCGCCCGTTCTTCTGCAGCGCCCCGGGGAGCAGACCGGCCTCGGTCAGGACCTGGAAGCCGTTGCAGATGCCGACCACCGGGCCGCCGGAGCGGGCGAAGTCCTGCACCGCCTCCATGACCGGCGAGAAGCGGGCCAACGCGCCGGGGCGCAGGTAGTCGCCGTGCGCGAAGCCGCCGGGCAGCACCACGGCGTCGACCCCTCCGAGCCTGGCGTCACCGTGCCACAGCAGCACGCCGGTTCCGCCGGCCGCCTCGGCGCCCGACACGACATCGTGCTCGCAGTTGCTGCCGGGGAAGACGACGACGCCGATGCGCGGGGCCACTCAGATCGCCTCGAGCTCGAGCTGGCTCTGCTCGATCACGGGGTTGGCCAACAGGCGCTCGGCCAGCTCGGTCGCGGTCGTACGGGCCGCGCCCTCGTCGGCCGCATCGACCTCGAAGCTGAAGGAACGGCCGGCCCGGACGTGCGCCACACTGTCGAAGCCGAGGGCGGGCAACGCCCGCTCGATCGTCGCCCCCTCGGGATCGGCGATACCCGGCCGCAACTGGACCTCGACGCGCGCCCGGAACCTCATGCCTTCGCACCGTACCAGTCGTCCAGCGAGCGTCCGGTGACGCGCTCGTAGGCGGCCACGTAGCGCGCCGACAGGGCCGTCGTGACCTCGTCGGGCAACGCGGGCGGGGGCGGCCGGCGGTCCCAGGGCTGCGCCGCCAACCAGTCGCGCAAGGGCTGCTTGTCGAAGGCGGGCGGCGTCTGGCCCGGTACGACCTGGTCGGCCGGCCACAACCGCGAGGAGTCGGGCGTGCAGACCTCGTCGCACAGGCAGAGCACCCCGTCGACGTAACCCAGCTCGAACTTGGTGTCGGCCAGGACGAGACCGGCGGCGGCGCAACGGGCCGCGGCGCGCTGGTAGAGCTCCAGACAGATGTCTCGCGCAGCGGCCGCCGTCTCGGCACCGACCAGGTCGACCGCGGCCGCGAAGTCGATGTTCAGGTCGTGCCCCTCGGCTGCCTTGGTCGACGGGGTGAAGATGGGCTCGGGGAGCCGGCTGGCGAGCTGCAGCCCGGTCGGCATGGCCGTGCCGTGCACCGTGCCCGATCGCTCGTACTCCGCAGAGGCCGACCCGGCCAGGTAGCCACGCACGATGCATTCCAGCTGGAGCATGTCGGCCTTCTGCACGAGGACGGCCCGGCCGGCCCAGTCGGCCGGCACCGCGGCATCGCCGAGTGCGTCGGCGATGGCTGCCGGATCGGCCGTGATCTGGCTGCCCGGCACCACGTCGGCCATCTCGGCGCACCAGAACGTGGTCATCGCCGTCAGTACCCGGCCCTTGTCGGTGATGGGCTCGGCCATGATCACGTCGAAGGCACTGACGCGGTTCGAGGCGACCATGAGGAGACGCCCGGCGCCGGCGTCGTAGAGCTCGCGGACCTTGCCCGAGTGGACCCTGGGCAGTTCCACCGTCACAGGTCGGCCAGCGCCTCGGCGAAGCGGTCGACGTGGCGCAGCGTGCGCGTCAGATCGAACGCGGCATCGAGCTGGGCGCTGTCCAGCGTGACCTCGGCATCGGCCTCGAGGACGGCACGCAGGGGGCGCCGCTCCTCCCAGGCCAGACGGGCGTCGCGCTGCACGATCCGGTAGGCCTCGTCGCGCGTCAGCCCGCCCGAGACGAGGGCCAGCAGGACGGACTGCGAGAAGACGAGCCCGAGCGTGCCCTCAATGAGGTTCTGCCGCGCCCGCTCGGGATGCACCACCAGGCCGGCGGCCAATCCCGTCGCCTTGCGCAGCATGTAGCAGGCCAGCAGGGACGCGTCGGGCAGGGCCACCCGCTCGACCGAGCTGTGCGAGATGTCACGCTCGTGCCACAGAGCGACGTCCTCCAAGCCGGCGCCGAGGTAGCCCCGCTGCAGCCGGGCCAGCCCGCAGAGCCGCTCCGAGAGGATGGGGTTGCGCTTGTGCGGCATGGCCGAGCTGCCCTTCTGGCCGGCGCCGAAGGGCTCCTCCGCCTCACCCAGCTCGGACCGGGCCAGATGCCGGATCTCGGTGCACATGAGCTCAATGGTCGAGCCGATGGCGGCGCAGGCGTAGAAGTACTCGGCGTGGCGGTCGCGGGCGATCACCTGGGTGGCCGGCACGGGCGTCAAGCCGAGCGCGGCGCACACGCTGGCCTCCACGGCGGGATCGATGTTGGAGTACGTGCCGACGGCGCCCGAGAGCTTGCCCACGGCGATCCCGTCGCGGGCGGCCGTGAGACGGCGCCGATCGCGGTCCGCCTGCAGGGCCCACAACGCGAACTTGGCCCCGAACGTCGTGGGCTCCGCGTGCATGCCGTGGGTCCGGCCCGTCACCGGCACGTGCAGGAGCTCCAGCGCCCGGGCCTTGAGCGCGGCCACATAGGCATCGACGTCGGCCAACAGCAGGTCGGCCGCCCGGGTGAGCGTGGCGCACAGCGCGGTGTCCACCACGTCCGACGAGGTCAGCCCGTAGTGGATGTGAGAACCGGCAGGAGCACCGATGCGCTCCTGCACCACGTCGACGAAGGCGGCCACATCGTGGTCCGTGATCTTCTCGCGCTCGAGCACGTCGGCGACGAAGACGTCGTCGACCGTCGGCGCCTTGGCCCGGCAGGTGGCGGCGTCCTCCGCGGGCACGACACCGACGGCGGCCTGCGCCTCGGTGGCCAGCAGCTCCACCTCGAGCCAGAGGGAGAACCGTGCCGTATCGCTGAACAGGGCCGCCATGTCGGCCGGCGCATAGCGCGGGATCATGGGGCACCCCTTCCCGCCGGCACCGGACCGCCACCCACGAAGGCGGCGATGTCGTGACGCAGCTGCATGCCCTCCCAGTCGATCGGCGCGGTGGCGGCATAGGCCCGTTCGCGGGCCTGCTCCAGCGTCTGTGCCACCGCGGTCACCCCGAGCACGCGCCCCCCGCCGTGTAGAAGGGCCCGGTGGCGGTGTGGCGCCGGGTCCCGGCGTGGAAGACGGTCACCCCTGCGACTGCGGCGACGGACTGGCCACTGACATCGAGTCCCTCAATGGTCGCTCCGGTGCGCGGGCTCTCCGGGTAGCCCGGCGAGGCCAGGACGACGCAGACCGCGGCCTCACCGGAGAAGGTGGGCGGGCGGCCCTCGTCGAGCTCCCCGTCGGCGACGGCCAGGAGCAGCGCTGCCGCGTCGTCGGCCAGCAGTGGCAGGAGCACCTGGGTCTCGGGATCGCCGAAGCGCACGTTGTACTCAATGACCTTGGGCCCGTCCGCCGTCAGCATCAGGCCGGCGTAGAGCACGCCGCGGTAGTCGATGCCGCGGCGGCGGAGCTCCGCGACCAGTGGCCGTACGGCCGTGTCCATGATGTGCTCCACGGCGGCCCCGTCCACGTGGGGCATCGGCGCGTAGGCCCCCATGCCCCCGGTGTTGGGGCCGACGTCGCCGTCACCCACGCGCTTGAAATCCTGGGCCGGCAGCAGCGGCACCGCGCGCGTGCCGTCGCAGAGCACCAGCAGCGAGCACTCCTCACCGACCAGACCCTCCTCAATGACGATGTTCCGGCCGGCGTCGCCGAAGGAGCTGCCGGACAGTTTCGCCACGACGTCCTGACGTGCCTCCTCGAGGGTCTGCGCCACCAGCACGCCCTTGCCGCCGGCGAGACCGTCCGTCTTGATCACCCAGGGCCCGGGCAGCGTGTGGAGATAGTCCACGGCGGCGACCGACTCGAGGGTGTCGAAGGTGGCATACCGCGCCGTCGGGACCCCCGCCGCGTCGAGAACCTCCTTCATGAAGGCCTTGGACCCCTCGAGCAGGGCGCCATCGGCGCCGGGCCCCAAGACCGCCCGGCCCTGGGCCCGCAGCGTGTCGGCCAGGCCGGCCACCAGCGGCGCCTCGGGGCCGATGACGTAGAGATCGGCGTCGATCTCCTCGACCGGCTCGTCCTCGGCCACGGTGATCGGCTTGGCCATGCCGGGGTTGCCCGGGGTCACCACGACATCGGCCGTGCGCGCCAGCACGTGGGCGAGCGCGTGCTCGCGGCCGCCGCTGCCGACGATGCAGACCCTCACGCGGTGGCGAAAGAAACGGTCTGCTCGCGGCCCGGCCCGACCCCCACGAGGCGGACGGGAACGCCGATCTGCTCGGACAGGAAGGCCACGTAGTCGCGGGCGGCCGCCGGCATGTCGCCGGGCGCCGTCGCCGCACTGAGGTCGGTGCGCCAACCCGGCAGCTCCTCGTAGACGGGCACCGCCTTGTGGAAGGTCGACTGGTGGTACGGCAGGTGCGTGTAGCGGATGCCGTCGGCCTCGTAGGCGACGCACACCTTGACCGACTCGAAGGTGTCGAGGACATCCAGCTTGGTCAGCGCCACTTCCGTCATGGAGTTGAGGCGGACGGCCTGACGCAACATCACGGCGTCGAACCAGCCGCAGCGGCGTCGGCGGCCGGTGTTGGTGCCGAACTCGTGGCCCCGCTCGACCAGCAGCTCGCCGATGTCGTTGTCCTGCTCGGTCGGGAAGGGCCCGGCCCCGACCCGGGTCACGTACGCCTTGGCGATACCGATGACCCGCTCGATGTCCCGCGGCCCGAGGCCCGAGCCCGTGCAGGCACCTCCGGCGACCGGGTTGGAGGAGGTGACGAAGGGATAGGTCCCGTGGTCGAGGTCGAGGAAGGTCGCCTGGGCGCCCTCGAGCAAGACCTGGCGCCCGGCATCCATGGCGTCGTGGACCATGCCGACCGTGTCACCCACCATGGGCTCAACGCGTGGGGCGTACTCGCCCAGGTAGCGGTCCGCGATCTCGCCGGCGTCCATGGGCAGCCGGTTGTAGACCTTGGCCAGGACCGCGTTCTTCTCCTTGAGCACGACGTCGAGCTTCTGGCGGAAGATCTTGGGGTCGAAGAGGTCCTGCACCCGCAGGCCGACCCGCGTGGCCTTGTCGGCGTAGGCGGGGCCGATGCCGCGCTTGGTCGTCCCCAGCGCGTTCTTGCCCAGGAAGCGCTCGGTCACCCGGTCCAGTTCCTGGTGGTACGGCATGATCAGGTGGGCGTTGCCGCTGACCACGAGGCGGCTGGTGTCGATGCCCTTGGCGGCCAGGCCGTCGAGCTCGGCGAGCAGGACGGCGGGATCCACCACGACCCCGTTGCCGATGATCGGCGTGATGTGGTGGTAGAGGATGCCGCTCGGCACCAGCTGGAGGGCGAAGGCCTCGCCGTTCACCACGATCCTGTGACCGGCGTTGTGGCCACCCTGGTAGCGGACCACGAAGTCCACGTCGCGCGCGAGGAGATCGGTGAACCTGCCCTTCCCCTCGTCGCCCCACTGGGTCCCGACCACAACGGTTGCGGGCACACGCCTCTCCGTTCGCTCTGTCGCTTCGGATTACGCACCAGTGTAGCTCCTGGCGAAATCGGGAGACGAAATGACGGCGTTTCGGCCCCCGTTGACGGGGTATCTCCCGCGTAGGGCAGGGATACACCTCCCGGATCTCCCGGGAGTTCCCCCGGGGACCGTCAGGAGTCATGCCGATGACCAACGAATTGCAGGGCGTACGAGTGGCATTCGTCGTCGCCAACGAGGGCATTGAGCAGATCGAGCTGCTGCGACCCTGGCGGGCCGTGGTCGACGCCGGAGGCACGGCGGCGCTGGTCGCCCCGCAGTCCGGCATGGTCGAGACCATGCGTCACCTCGATCGCGCCGACCGTTTCCCGGTCGACCAGATCACGGATCGGGCCCGCGCCGTCGACTACGACGCGGTCGTGCTGCCGGGCGGCGTGGCCAATCCGGACCAGCTCCGGACCGACTCGGCCGCCGTGGACTTCCTCATGGCGATGTTCGAGGCGGGCAAGCCGGTGGCCGCCATCTGCCACGGCCCCTGGACCCTGATCGAAGGGGACCTCGTGGCGGGCCGCACCCTCACCTCGTGGCCGAGCCTGCAGACCGACCTGCGCAACGCAGGCGCCTACTGGGTCGACCGCGAGGTTGTCGTCTGCCGCCTCGGCATCAACACGTTGGTGACCAGCCGCGGGCCCGAGGACCTCGAAGCCTTCTGTCGGGAACTCACAGCAGCGTTCGCGCCTGTCGGCATGCTCGTCTAAGTCAACAGCCGCACAACCCGGGAAATGGAGAGAGGCGCTATTCGACATCAACGCCCGTTGTCTGACTAGCCTGCCTGCAGCCGGGCGCCTTGCTCGGGGAAGCGGAGGCTGAAAGTTGATGAGGTCCCGAGTGCAGCGATGGATGTCCCTCGCCCTATGCAGCACGCTCTGCGGCGGACTCTCGCTGGTCGCCCTGGCTGGAACCGGTGGTAGCGCCGGCGCGGCAACACCTGCAGACCTTACGGTGTCGGTGGGCGCGGTGAACTTCGGCACTGTCACTCTCGGCAGCCATTCGGTGTTGCAATTTACGGTGACCAACACCTCACCCTCGTCGCCAGAAGTCATTACCGGCTATACGAACTCGGGGCCGAATACCGGTGACTTCAGCGCCTCCCCTGGGCCGGGTTGCTCCATCAACGACGCGTTCCCCGTCACTATTCCTGCAGATTCGGGTGGCACAAACAATACCTGCACGTTTCTCGTCGCCTTCTTCCCAGGCGAGCTCGGACCCCTTTCGACCACAGTGACGCTCACGGCCCAGGACGCAACACCGATCAACCCCGTGACACTCTCGGGAACCGGCACCATCGGCTACTACCAGGTCAACGCCGGTGGCAAGGTGGCCCACTACGGTGACGCGGCCAACTACGGCGACCTCTCCGGGTCGCCGCTGAACAAGCCCATCGTCGGCATCGCATCGAGCGGCAACGCCGGGTACTGGCTGGTCGCGTCCGACGGTGGCATCTTCAACTTCGGGTCCGCCGGATTCTTCGGGTCCGCCGGCAGCATCAACCTCAACAAGCCCATCGTGGGCATCGCCCCGACCAACGACAACGCCGGCTACTGGCTGGTGGCCACCGACGGCGGGATCTTCAGCTACGGCGACGCCCGGTTCTATGGCTCGACCGGGAGCATCCACCTCAACAAGCCGGTCGTGGGCATGGCGGCGACGCCCGACGGCAAGGGCTACTGGCTGGTCGCCTCGGACGGCGGCATCTTCGCCTACGGCGACGCCACGTTCTACGGCTCGACCGGGAGCATCCAGCTCAACAAGCCGGTCGTGGGCATGGCGGCGACGCCCGACGGCAAGGGCTACTGGCTGGTCGCTTCGGACGGCGGCATCTTCGCCTACGGCGACGCCACGTTCTACGGCTCGACCGGGAGCATCCAACTGGCTCAGCCCATCGTGGCCATGGCGGCGATGCCGACGGGCAAGGGGTACTGGTTCACCGCGGCCGATGGGGGTCTGTTCAACTACGGCGACGCGCCGTTCCTGGGTGCTACCGCCGGTAAGGGATTCGGAACGGTGGTCGGCATGGCAACCAACGGTGAGCCAACCCGCCAAGCGTCTGCCGGTTGAGAGGCGGATTTCGCGCCGGCCGGTGGGGTCGTCGAGCACGATTGTCCTCCCATTGTCGCCTCAGGGTGACCCCTACACGAACGGATCCACAGCGAACCGGGGACTTCTGATTAGCATCCGGACCGACGGGTGACGGCACCCGGGACCGGAGGGCGAGTGATGAGGACCCGAGTGCGGCGGTGGACGTCGGTGGCGGTCTGCAGTGCGCTGTGTGCCGGCCTTTCGGTCTTAGGTGTCACAGCAATCGGGAGCGGCGCCGGCGCCGCGACTGGGACTGGAATACTCAAGGTGGCGCCGCCCAGCCTCGACTTCAACCCATTGACGTTGGGGGATATCGCCGGCCCAAAGCCGTTCACGCTGACCAACAGCAGCATGACGATGAATGACGTCATCAGCACAACCGCGACGACCGTCACGGGTCCGGGCGCAAACGACTTCTTCGCGATCCCAGACCCGACGACCTGCCCTACACCCGACGCTCAAGGCAATATCACGCTGACACCGGCCGGAACCTGCACCTTTGACACGTTCTTCATACCGGGCGCACTCGGCACACGCAAAGCATCGGTCGCCATCTCCGACACTCTGAACTCGGGCGCGACATTGTCCCTCATCGGCGTCGGCACAATCGGCTACTACCAGGTCAACACCAAGGGCGCTGTAGCCCCCTTCGGGGACGCGGTTTTCTTCGGTGACCTCTCTGGAACGCCGCTGAACAAGCCGATCGTGGGTATCGCGCAGACGGGTGACGACGGGGGCTATTGGCTGGCCGCGTCCGACGGGGGCATCTTCAGCTTCGGGGATGCCGGATTCTTCGGATCCGCCGGCGGCATCAAGCTCAACAAGCCCATCGTGGGCATCGCCCCGACTATCGACGGGAAGGGCTACTGGCTGGTGGCCACCGACGGGGGCATCTTCAGCTACGGCGACGCCCAGTTCTACGGCTCGACCGGCAGCATCCACCTCAACCAGCCGATCGTGGGCATGGCCGCCACGCCTGATGGCGGGGGCTACTGGCTGGTCGCCTCGGACGGCGGCATCTTCGCCTACGGCGACGCCCAGTTTTACGGCTCGACGGGCGGCATCCACCTCAACAAGCCGATCGTGGGCATGGCGGCCACGCCTGATGGCGGGGGCTACTGGCTGGTCGCCTCGGACGGCGGCATCTTCGCCTATGGCAACGCCCAGTTCTACGGCTCGACCGGCGGCATCAGCCTGGCCCAACCCATCGTGGGTATGGCGGTCATGCCCGACGGGGGTGGCTACTGGTTCACGGCGGCGGACGGCGGGCTCTTCAACTACGGGACCGCGCCGTTCCTCGGAGGCGCGGCAGGGACCGGCTTCGGCTCCGTCGTCGGCATGGCAACCGACGGCGCCCCCACTCTGCAGGCGTTCCTCGACTTCTCCGGTCAGCGGGCCCATGCCGACGAGTCGGTTCCGCTGGTACGGCCACTGCCGGCGAACGCTCGGCACTTCGCCGGCCCCTGAGCCGACAGAGACGCCTACTCCCAACAGCGAGGGAGCGTCAGCCAGGACCCATGCGTTCTCGATCGCACCG
This sequence comes from uncultured Acidimicrobiaceae bacterium, assembly GCA_963794875.1. Lineage (GTDB taxonomy): Bacteria > Actinomycetota > Acidimicrobiia > Acidimicrobiales > RAAP-2 > Bog-473. The sequence continues at coordinate 2,966 of CAWCFG010000018.1, read as the reverse complement.
GCTCCAGTGACTCGACGCGGCAACGTTGGGTGGGGCCGCGACGAGAGAGGTGGGCCTCAACTCTGAGGTGCGGTTCGGCGGATCAGAACCCGGTGGCGGCGATGATCGACCCGTTCAGATGGGTCCCCGACATCCCCCCGTCGTTGGGCGCGTCACCGAAGTTGTAGACGGCGCCGAGGCCCGACGAGACCCAGTACCCCGCACCGTCGGACGTGCTGAAGATCGACGTCGCCGGATCGAAGGCGTTGAAGTCGGTCGCGGGCGGAGAGCCGGCGGCCGCCGCGTCGCCGTAGGAGAAGACCTGGCCGTTGCTGAGGAGGACAAGGTACCCCTGCCCGTCGGGGGTGGGAACCGCCGAGGTCACGGTCCCGTGGCCCGGAGCACCGAAGTACTGGGCGTCGCCGAACGTGTAGACGTTGCCTGTCGAGGTCACGAGCCAATAGCCGTTCCCACTGGCATCGGGCATGACGGCCACCGCGGCGCCCGAGCAGCCACCCCTGCCGGGGCAGGACCCGGCGAAGTGCGCGTCACCGAAGGCGAAGACCCCGCCGTCGGAGGCCACCATGAAATAGCCGCCGTCATCGATGGAGGGGACCATGCCCACAATGGGCGCGTTGAGGCTGTTCGGGAGCCCCGACCCCGCAGGGTGGAGCCCGAGCCCCGGAATGGAGCCGTAGAACTGGGTGTCCCCATAGGCAAAGATGCCGCCATCGGACGCGTCGAGCCAGTAGCCGCCGTGATCCGCCGTGGGCACGATTCCGACGACGGGCCGCTGCAGGTGCAGGCTCCCGGTCGACCCGTAGAACTGAGCCTGCCCGAACGAGAAGATCCCTCCGTCAGATCCCACGAGCCAATACCCGCGCGGGCTCGGCACGAAGGTGTCGGTGAAGGTGGACGCCGGCCCCGACGTCGTGGTCGGTCCGGCTGTGGCAATGAGGTTGCCGCTCTCGTCGACCATGTTGATCGGACTCAGCGTGGAAGGACCCGCCGGGTTGTAGGTCATGTCCGTGAACGTCGCCGACCCGAAGTTGGCCAGCGTGGGCTGCGGTGCACCAACCGCCGTGGGCAACTCCTCGATCCACTCGGCTGATTTGGCGAGGCCATCGTATGGCGCCGAAATTGGTCCGCTCGTGTGCCCGCTCGTGTCGTCGGTAATCGTGATTGTCCAGGAATTCCCAGAAATCTGGTCAATAGAGGCCGACATGTGATCGCCGGGTGAAACATCGAAGAGCTGTTTCGACGGGTCGGGATAGAGCTCCCACCAGGCGTAGTACTCCGTTGCGCCGCCGGTGGTGACCTGCGCCGTCCCGGTCTGGATAATGGAGCTGGGCGAGCTCGGGCCGCCGTCGATCCCGATCCAGGTAGCCGACGCTCCGGTGTACTGGGTGGGCTGCACCGTCGGCACCAGCCAGTCGCCCTGAATGCTGCTGTAGGTCGTCCCCGTCGCGATCTGGCCCGACCAGTTGGTGGACTCCGACGTGAAGGACCGGCCGCCCATGTGCGGCTGTGGACCCGTGAGGAAGTCGCCCGGGTGGGAGTGGAACTGGGCCGACGCGATGACCGACCCCTGACCCGACTCCGCCAACGACGCCGCGACGGCGCGCTGCGTCTGCTGTGCCCCCGCGACCGATGCACCCGAGAGGAGGCCGACGGCGACGAGCGCGGTCGCGCTCAACCACCTCCACATGCGAAAGGACCCTGGCAAATCGTCCGCCTCCCCAGCTCGTTGCGAGTTTGAACCAGGTGATTGTACGCACCCGGACCTCGGGATATCGGCGTTTGGCCGCCCCGCTTGCGCACGAATTGTCCAGTGCAATCGCAGTGTAGGCGTCACCGCTGCGACCCAACGCAACTCACCGGCGAGGTGCCGGCGCGTCACCTGGTCAGCGCAGCACGATCCGATCGTCGTCCACGGCGACGGTGACTGTCGCCCCGTCGAGGTACTGCCCCTCCAGGAGCGCCAGAGCCAACGGGTCCTCAATCGCCCGCTGCAGCACGCGGCGCAACGGGCGGGCGCCGTAGTCGGGGTCGTAGCCGGCATGGGCCAGCCACTGCTCCGCCTCCGGTGTCACCACCAACGAGAGGCGCCGCTCGGCCAGGCGCGAACGCAGCCGGCCCAGCTGAATGCCGACGATGACCGACAGGTCGTCCTCGCTCAACGGCTTGAAGCGCACGATCTCGTCGATGCGGTTGATGAACTCGGGCTTGAAGTGGTCCGCCGGCTCGCCCTTGAGGTTCGACGTCATGATGAGCACGGTGTTGGTGAAGTCCACCGTGCGCCCCTGTCCGTCGGTCAGACGCCCGTCCTCGAGCACCTGCAGCAGAATGTTGAACACGTCGGGGTGGGCCTTCTCGAGCTCGTCGAGCAGCACGACCGAATAGGGACGGCGGCGCACCGCCTCGGTGAGCTGTCCGCCCTCGTCGTAGCCGACGTACCCCGGCGGCGCGCCCACGAGGCGCGAGACGGCGTGCTTCTCCATGTACTCGCTCATGTCGATGCGGATCATCGCCCGCTCGTCGTCGAAGAGGAACTCGGCCAGCGCGTGGGCCAGCTCGGTCTTGCCGACGCCGGTCGGCCCGAGGAAGAGGAACGAGCCGATGGGCCGGTTGGGATCGCTCAACCCGGCCCGGCTGCGCCGGATGGCGTTGGCCACGGCGGAGACCGCCTCGTCCTGCCCCACGACGCGCTCGTGCAGGGTGGACTCCAGCCGCACCAGCTTCTGCACCTCGCCCTCCATCAGGCGCGACACCGGCACACCGGTCCAGCGGCTCACGACCTCGGCGATGTCCTCGGCGTCGACCTCCTCCTTCAAGAAGCGCGAGCCGGCCTGCAGCTTGGCCAGGTCCTCGTTGGCCTGCTCAATGCGGCGCTCCAGCTCGGGCAGCTCGCCGTAACGGATGGCTGCGGCACCGGCCAGGTCGGCGTCGCGCTCGAGCCGCGCCGCCTCCTCCTCCTTGAGCGTCTT
>CAWCFG010000017.1:0-32772 GCA_963794875.1 uncultured Acidimicrobiaceae bacterium | reverse complement strand
CGGGGCCGTCGCCGTGCCCCGTCGACGCCCCGAAATGGCTCCCTCATTGGCGTGGCTCAGTTGGCGTGATCCGGGGGGCCCGCCGCCCCGGCGGAGAGCAGCTCGTGCAGGCGGGCGTACTCCTTGGACTCCGGACCGAGGATCTCCCCTACCCAGCCGAGCGCCCGCACGGCATCGACCTCGGTACCCCAGCGCAGCATCTCCTCGATGTCCAGCCAGTCCTTGGGACGATCGAACACGGCCTTGCAGATGACGAGGTCCTCGGGAGCCAGGATCGGAATGTCCACGGCACCGAAGCGGACGACGCGGGCATGCTCCGCCATCTCGAAGTGCAGGTCCATGGTGGCGAAGAAGACATCGAGATACGAGCCACCCCAGTCGAACCTCACCTGTCCGTCGACCGCGATGCGTGCCCGGTCCTCGGCCTCGACCGTGACGCCGAGCAGAGCCAACATGAGGAGTATCGGCTTGGCCGCGTCAGGCGGAAGGGTCAGGTTGATGTCGATATCGGTCGTGGCCCTGGGGTTGCGGTACCACGCCAGGGCAATAGCGCCCCCGAACTGGTGTGGCACCCCGGCCGAATCAAGCATCTCGTGGAGCGAGATGATTTTGGGGACCAGGCTGGGGTACTGGCCGGCCTCGGTCAACGAGCGTCGGTCAATGAACAGCCCGGGCTGCCCGCAGACGGGCCAGCGGCGGGAATCGCAGCGGCTCCGGACGGCGGGGGCCCTGGAAGGCTGCAATCTGAGCGGTCAGGTCCAGCAAGTCCATGAGGGCGTCGCCGGGGTCCCGGATCGCATCGTCCGGCGGCGGCCGCGATTCGAGGGCCGCAGCCATCCGTCGGGAGGACTCGACGAACCGGCGCATCTCGGGGCGCACTGGCGCGGCGACCCCGCCCAGACGCTTCGAACTGGTGCGGCGGCGGGCGTCCGCTGTCCTTCCGGCCTTGAAGGCCGAGGCCCGCACCGCGTCGGCATCGAAGGGCCGGCTGGCCCGCTGGCGGGCGGTGTCGAGGACCTTCGCGCTCAGGTGCTCGAAGTTGGCCAGGGTTCGGGCCCGAGGTCCCTTCGGCGTATGGACGGATTCCCGGATCTCGAAGCGGCCCCTGGGACGGGCGACCACGTATGCCATCCCGGACAGCATAGACCCACTATGTACCCACTAGACCCACTAGGCGTGAAGCAGCGGTCCTACTGGCTCGAATTCGGCCCCAGACCGAGCGCGGCGTAGATCTCGCGGGTCGCGCTCGAGGTGTTGAACGTGTAGAAGTGCAGCCCCGGCACGCCGGAATCGAGGAGGTGCGAACAGAGCTCGGTGGCCAGCTCCACCCCTTCCTTGCGGACCGCCTCGGCGCCGCCCCGATGGTCGGCGGCACGCAGGCGGTCCTGCATCCACTCCGGTGCCGCCGCGCCCATGGCGCCCAGCCGGCCCATGGTCGACAGGGATGTCACGGGCAGGATGCCGGGCAGCACCGGCGTGTCGACACCGCGCGGCGGACGTCGGCCACGAGGCTCTCGTACTCGGACGATTCGAAGAAGAACTGGGTGACCCCGAAGTCGGCCAGGGCGAGCTTGGCGGCGAGGTGGTCGCGGTCGCTCGGCAGGTCGGGCGAGCGCGGGTGGCCGGCCGGATGCGCCGCCACCCCGATGGAGAAGCCACCGATGGCATGGGCCAGCTCCACCAGCTCGGTCGCGTAGGCGAGCTCGCCGGGGCCGGCGGCCGGGTCCTCGGGCGGATCGCCGCCGAGGGCCATGAGGTTCTCGATCCCGGCCTTGCGCAACGACACCAGAATGTCGGCCAGCTCCAGGCGGGTGTGGGCCACGCAGATGATGTGGGCCATGGGGTTGAGGTTCGTGGTGTGGAGCATGCCGGACACGAGATCGACCGTGCGCTGGCGGGACTCCGCCCCGCCGCGGTAGGTCACCGAGACGAACGACGGCTCCAGTGGCTGCAGCTCACCGATGGTGCGGGCGAGCGTGGACAACTCCTTGTCGTTCTTGGGCGGGAAGAACTCGAAGGAGTAGGTAGGCCCGGCGGCCAGGAGCTCCGCGATGCGTGTCACGTTCCTGATTCGACGCGCCCGAAGTCGTCCTCCAGCCGGACGATGTCGTCCTCGCCGAAGTACGTGCCGCGCTGCACCTCAATGAGGACGACGTCGGTACTGCCCTCGTTGGCGACACGGTGCGCGCTCTCCAGGGGGATGTCGATGGCTTCGCCGGCCGGTACCTGGATCACCGCCCCGTCGAGCGTCACCGTCGCCGTGCCCGCGACGATGAACCAGTGCTCGGCGCGCTTGGAGTGGCGCTGATAGCTGAGCCGTTTGCCGGGGTGCACCACGAGGCGCTTGACCTTGTGGTCGGGCGCGTCGTCATCGAGAACGGTGTAGTTGCCCCACGGGCGCTCGGAGTATTCGCGTTCGCTCACTTGGTGTCTGCCTCCGTACGTGCCTCGCCCATGGAATGGCAACGTCCCCCGGGTACTGATCTCATTGCGCCGAATCTCACTGTGCCGACATTTCCGCCGCCCGCAGCGCGTTGCGGTACAGCATGGCACGGGTCATCGGTCCGACCCCGCCGAGGCGGGGCGTGATCCATCCGGCCACTTCGGCCACATCGGGGTGGGCGTCGGGGATGAGCTTCTTCCCCTCGAAGGTCGTGCCGGCCGACACCACGGCGGCCCCGGGCTTGACCATGTCCGGGGTGAGCAGGTGCGGCCGCCCGGCGGCGGCGACCACGATGTCGGCGGTGCGCACGATCGCCGCCATGTCGGGCGCGGGCACGCCCGTGTGCACCATGCTCACCGCGGCGTTGAGGCCGGGGCGCTTCAGCGAGAGGAGCATGCCCAGCGGTCGTCCGATCGTCACGCCGCGCCCGATGATCACGGCATGGCGGCCCTCGACCGGAACGTCGTAGGCGTGCAGCAGCTCCACGATGCCCGCCGGCGTGCAGGGCAGCTGGCCGGGCGTGCCGATCACCAGGCGCCCAAGGTTCACCGGATGCAGCCCGTCGACATCCTTGGCGGGGTCGACGGCGAGCAGGGCCTGCGTCTCGTCGAGCCCGTCGGGCAGCGGGAGCTGGACGAGAAATGCGCTGATCTTCGGGTCGTCGTTGAAGCGGAAGATGACATCGAGCACCTCGGCCTGCGTGGCTGTGGCCGGGAGGTGCTCGCCGGCCGAGTACATGCCGAGGGCGGCGCAGTCCTCGTGCTTCATGGCGACGTAGCGCTCGCTCGGCGCGTCGTCGCCCACCAGTATCGTGCCGAGACCCACGTGCCTGCCCTCGGCGGCGAGTCGAGCCACGCCCTCGGCCACCTCGGCATTGAGTCGGTCGGCGACCGCCTGGCCGTCGAGCAGGATGGCGCTCATCAGTGGCGGAAGTGCCGTTCGCCGGTCATGACCATCGCCAGGCCGGCCGCGTCGGCGGCGGCGATCACCTCTTCGTCCTTCACCGATCCGCCCGGCTGGACGATCGCCGTGACCCCGGCGTCGGCCAGGACGAGCAGTCCGTCGGGGAAGGGGAAGAAGGCGTCGCTGGCGCCGGCGCCGCCCTTGGCCCGTTCGCCCGCCTTCTGCACGGCGATCTCGGCGGCGACGACACGTGACTGTTGGCCCGCGCCCACACCAACGGCTTGGCCGGCGGTGACGATGGCGATGGCGTTGGAGGTGGTGCGGCCGCAGACCCGCCAGGCCAGGACAAGATCGCTCCATTCGTCCTCGGACGGGGCGCGTGCGGTGACGGCCCGCCACTCCGAGCGGGGGGACGTGAAGGCGTCGATGTCCTGCACCAGGACGCTCGAACCGAGGCTCCTTAATTGGCGTATCGCCCGTTCGGGAGCCGGGCCCGACAGCAGCCGGGTGGCCCGGCGCCGGCCGGTCAGCTTCTCGAGGGCCTCGGGCGTGTAGGAGGAGGCGATGATCACGTCGGCCTGCGGGCCGGCGGCGATGGCGTCGGCCACCTCGGCGGTCACGTCGCCCCCGATGGCGACCACGCCCCCGAAGGCACTCTGGACATCACACTCGAGGGCCCGTTCGTAGGCGGTGACGAGATCGCCGGCCACGGCAGCACCGCACGGGTTGGCGTGCTTGATGATGGCTACCGCCGCGTGCCCACTGCCGGCGTCCGCCGCCAGCTCGTGCACCAGGCGCCAGGCGGCATCGCCGTCGAAGAGGTTGAGATACGAGAGCGGGTTCCCGCCGTGCTGCTCCATGGCGTCCCACCAGCTGGCGGTGCCCGCCGTCCGATAACGCGAGCCGCGCTGGTGCGGGTTCTCGCCATAGCGCAGCACCTCCGTGCGCTCGAGGGTGAGGTGCAACGTCGGCGGGAGCACCACCGACAGCTCGGACTCCTGGGCGTCGGCGTCGGTAGCACCGGCGAGGTCCCTGACCGGGGTCGGTCCTCCGGCATCGAGCCAGGCGACGATTGCCGCGTCGTAGGCGGCGGTGTGCGCGAACGCGGCCCGGGCCAGCCGGCGCCGGGTCGCCGCCGACAGGGAGCCGGAGGCCAGCAGCTCCTCCAGCACCAGGGGGTAGTCCGCCGGGGAGGTGAGGATCCCGACGTGCTCGTGGTTCTTGGCCGCGGCGCGCACCATCGCCGGTCCACCGATGTCGATGAGCTCGACAGAAGGGTCGGACGAGAAGGGGTACAGGTTCGACACCACGAGGTCGATCGCCTCGATACCGTTGGTCGCCAGGTCGTCGAGGTGTGCCGGCTTCGACCGGTCCGCCAGGATGCCGCCGTGGATTTTGGGGTGCAACGTCTTGACCCGGCCGCCGAGCATTTCCGGCGACCCCGTCACCTGGGCCACCTCGAGGTGCGCGATCCCGGCTTCGGTCAGCTTGGCCGACGTGTTCCCGCTGGCGACGAGCTCCCAGCCGAGGTCCGAGAGACCCTGGGCCAGCTCGACCAGGCCCTCCTTGTCGTAGACGGACAACAGGGCTCTCACGACGTCATCTCCTCCACTGCTCCTTCTCTCTGCTGCAGGTCTCGCTTCTCTGGCTCGGGATGAATACCACGTCCCGCCTCCAGCTCGGCCAGAGCCCAGGCCACCGTGGCCGGGTAGAGCTTCCGCTCGGTCACCTTGATCCGCTCGTGCAGCGTCTGCTCGGTGTCGCCGGGCAGGACCGGGACCACCTCCTGGGCGAGGATCGGCCCGGCATCCATTTCGAGGGTAGCGAGGTGCACGGTGCAGCCTGTCTCGGGGACACCGGCGGCGAGGGCGTCCCGCACCCCGTGCCAGCCGGGGAACGCAGGCAGCAGAGCCGGGTGCGTATTCACGATCCGATTGGGGAAGGCCTGGTGGACGGCACCCGTCAGCACGGTCCCGAAGCCGGCCATCGCCACCAGATCGACCTGGTGGGCCACCAGCGTGGCCGCCACCGAGCTCGTGAAGGCATTCCGGTCGAACTCCGAGCCGAAGCCGCCATAGGCGGCCCGGTCGACCAGCTCGGCCGCGATCCCGTGCTGCTCGGCCAGGGCGAGGGCGGTGCAGGGCCGGTCGGAAAGGACCACGGAGACCGGGAGGCCCTCATCCAGCATCGCCCGCAGGATCGTCCCGGAACCCGAGACAAGGACCGCGAGGCGCACGGAGACAATCTAGTTGGAAGCCCATCGCCGCCCGAGGCCGGATAGGTCCCTCGACGTCGTTCGAGTCCGTCCACGAGTCCAGCGACGAAGGAGCCGGACCGACAGTTGGGTTTCTGACCTCCTATGGCGCAGTATCGCCAAGCTTCTTCGCCAATGCGGCAGCGAAACTCTCGACGTGACGGCCACCTTGTTCCAATAGCCTTGTACAGGCGGCAGAACGAGCCTGTCGCTGACGTCCGTGTACATGAGCCAGGCTTCGGAATGCGACCGCGGCGTTCCGGTAGACACCGGCCGCTGCCCCCAACTCGCCTCCCGCCTTGGCGAGGCCTCTCGGCGCGTGCGAGCTTCTGAGCCATCCATGCAGCCTGTCGCAGGCTGAAACCACCTGTGCAGCCACGTCTTCGTCCGCCTCGACCGGGGTTTCCACGTCCATCTCGAACAGCTTCTGGAGGTCGTCGACCGCCGCAGTCACGGCATGCAGGTGTTGCTGGGCTCCCGCGGCCCATTTGCGCCTCGTTGCATCGGGGTCAGGCTTCTGAGGCACCACCGCAATATAGGCAGGTCAGGAGCATCAGTTTGCCAAACATTCGCGTTCTGTTCACCTTTAGGTAACTCTAAGTTTGCCCTTTCGTCACGCTGGCCTGCCAGATTGCAGCGGAAGCGTCAACGCGAGGGAAGGCGAAAATCGAGTGACCGAGCTGGACTTGGCGGGTTCAGAGGCCGGTGATCTCGGACATCCCTTGTCCCAGACCGTCCCCGCAACCTCGGGGTCAACTGTTACCGATCTCCTGAACGAGGCCCCAACCAGCAAGTTCCATCGACGGACCGTCATCATCTCGGGCGTCGGATTCTTCACCGACGCCTACGACCTGTTTGTCATCGGGACCGTGGCCGCTCTCGTGGCGGTCCAGTGGCACCTGAGCACCCTGCAAACGAGTTGGGTCACCGGTGCCGCCATTCTCGGCGCCTTCATTGGCGCCTTCGTCTTCGGTCGCATGGCGGACGTGATCGGTCGGAAGAAGGTCTACGTCACGGTAGCTGTGATCATGATCATCGGGGCGATCGCCTCGGCCTTGGCCCCCGACTTCCTCTTCTTGGTGTTCGCCCGGCTCGTTCTCGGCCTGGGCATCGGTGGCGACTATCCCGTATCCGCGGTGTTCATGAGCGAGTACTCCAACCGCCAAGATCGGGGGCGACTGGTTGGCCTGGTCTTCTCCATGCAAGCGCTGGGACTTGTCGTCGGCCCGCTGGTAGCCCTCCTGCTGCTCTCCTCCGGCGTCGGCGACTCGTTGACCTGGCGCATCCTGTTGGGCCTCGGCGCGATTCCCGCCGCCGCAGTCGTCTACCTGCGTTCAAGGATGCCCGAGTCGCCCCGCTATCTGGCACAGGTGCAAGGTGAGCACGGCCGTGCCGCTGGCGAGTTGGAGCAATTCAGCGAAGGCGTGATCGCCGAGCCCACCCGAGCCGGAACCGCTGCGGGCCGCATGCGACTCGGCGCCTTCCTCACTGATCCGCATATGTTGCGGCTGCTCCTCGGCACTGCGGGCGCGTGGTTCCTCTTCGACTACGCCTACTACGGCAACACCCTGTCCCTGCCCGCCATCTTGAAGGAGGTGGACGCCACGGCCAGCTTGGAGACGAAGCTGCTGTGGTCACTCGGGATGTTCGTGATCTTCGCGGTCCCCGGCTACCTCCTGGCGGTCAAGAAGATGGACCGCATCGGCCACCGCCGCCTGCAGTTCATCGGGTTCTCCGTCATGGCCGCCTGCTTTGTCGTGTTGGCCGCTGTCCCCCAGCTCACCCAGCAGGTGGCACCGTTCTTGGCCATTCTGGGAATCAGCTACTTCTTCATACAGTTCGGGCCGAACATGACGACATTCGTGCTGCCTTCTGAGGTTTTCCCGGTGAGTATGCGTACGACGGGACACGGTGTGGCTGCCGGAATCGGCAAGCTGGGAGCCTTCGTCGGGGTCTTCCTGGTCCCGGTTCTCCAAGACCATATTGGCTTGCGCGGCCTTCTCGCAGTCGCCGGGGTCTCGGCGGTTGTGGGGTTCGCAGTGACGGGCCTTCTGCCCGAACCGGCGGGGCGAACCCTGGAAGATGTAGCCGACCGCCTACCGGTTACTGCGACGCCAGAACCTGTGCGAGTTGTCACCACCGATGATGATGTGGCGAGCCGGGAATTGGAGACCGCGTAGAAGCGTTGCGTCCGCCGGCGTGCGATCGCAGGCCGACCTGACCGTTTTTCGAACCGCTGCTCCTCTAGCCCGGTTGGCCCGGTGTTCTTCGGCGTGAGGGTTCGCGTCTCCTACGCGAACAAGAGGAGTGCGTTACCCGGGTACACCGTGGAAGAGGACCCATTTGGAAGGCCTGCATTGAAACGGCCGAAGCGCTGGATGCGACGGGTGACGGGTGACGGGCGACCAGAAAGGACACAGACGGCACTAGGTCTCGGTCGACGAAGTCGATGCGGTCGGTGCCGGCGCTGCCGGCGTGATCCTGGTGCGGGCCGCGCTGAAGATGAGCCGGACGAGGATGCCGATAATGGCCAGGTCGAGAAGCATCTGCGCCGATACGAGAATGCGCGCACCGTCGGTTCGGGGCGTGATATCGCCGAAGCCCACCGTCGAGAAAATGGTGATGGTCAAATAGATCGCCCTGACGTGGTCGAGCGGCTCACTGAACGTCCTGACGTTTCCATGCGAGAGCGCAAGGTAAATGGCAGAGAAGAGGACCAGGAAGAGCGCGATCACGACACCGAGAGCCTCCACGGCTCGCAGCTCGGGAAGCTCGGCCAACGCGATGCGGCGGATCTGCCAGGCGAAGACCGCCCCGACCAGCGCGATGTCGGCACCGAGACGGAGCACCGCCCGGGCGCCCGACTCGTGACCGATGGGGAGGACGAAGAAGGCGCCGAAAATGAAGACCCAGGAGGAGACGATGATGACGCCGGAGTAGGCGATGGCGCGTCTCCGTTGCGCTTTGTCGAGGTCAGAGAGGCTGACTGCCTCCGCAGGCAGACGATCCTTTCGCTTCCCCCGCGTGCCTGATTCTCCAGCTCCCGATGGGTCGGTTCGCTCCATTGCGCTCAGACGCTAACGAGGCACGGAGCCGGGGTGGGGTATCCGCTTCCACGGGGGTACTAGCCCCCCGATCAGGCATCGTGCGAACCCCCTTGTCGGCCGGGGGGAACCGGCACACGATTGCGTCAGGAGCGTGCGGGCGAGCGCCTCCAGGAGGCGACGCGCTGGGTCACGGTCCCGGATGTCCGACCAATCGGACAAAGGGAGGGACGACATGAAGGATTCGAGCATCAACCGCTGGTTGTGGTTGATCGGCTTCATCGCCGCGGCGCTGTTCTTCGTCTCGTTCGGACCGCTCTCGAGCGGTTCGCCGAACGAGAACGCCTCGGGGACCTCGGTGGCGCACTGGTACAACACCCACGTGAATCAGCAGTGGATCACGGTCTGGCTGGTCGGACTGGGCCTCTTCCTCCTCCTGATCTATGTGACCCAGCTCCGGTCCGTGCTCGTCCAGACAGCCGGGGAGCGCTTGTGGCCAAACATCGCATTCGCTTCGGGGATCCTCTTCGTTGCCGGCGTCATCGTCGCCGGCAGCTTCGAGATCACGCTCGTGCTGGCGTCGCACAACCACCAGTTTGCGGTGGCCCATTTCGTAAACTTCTACAGCCAGAACAACGAGTTGCTCCTGCTGGCGGCCATCGTCTTCTTGACGTTGTCCAGCGGGCTCGCCATATTGCTCAACCGGGGCGGCCAGCCGTTGCCCAAGCTGCTCGGGTGGTACTCCATTCTGGTGGCGGTAGTCGGCATGGCCGGACCGCTCAGCTTCTTCGCCTTCCTCTTCGGTCTGCCCATCTGGCTCGTCGCCACCGGCATCGTCATCGCGGTCAAGCAGTCGCGAGGGACGCTCGGTGGTGACGGAGGGGTCGCCGCGGCGGTCAGCATGCGGCAGGCGGAGCCCGTCGTCACATAATCGGCCTTCGTTGGGCCATTGTGCGGGTGGGCTACCCGAGCCCCCGCACAATGGCCACCATCTTCTCGCCGCACTCGGTGGGATTCTGGGCCACCTGGACCCCCGCGGCGGACAGTGCGTCCATCTTGGCCTGCGCCGTGCCGGACGAGCCCGAGATGATGGCGCCGGCGTGGCCCATCTTGCGCCCGGGGGGTGCGGTGACGCCTGCAACGTAGGCCGCGACCGGCTTCGTCATGCTCGAGGCGATGAAGTCGGCGGCGCGCTCCTCTTCGGAACCACCGATCTCGCCGATCATCATGACGGCCTTCGTCTCGGGGTCGGCCTCAAACGCAGCAAGGCAGTCGATGAAGTTGGTCCCCGGCACGGGGTCGCCACCGATGCCGACGCAGGTGGTCTGCCCGATGCCTTGCTGGGAGAGCTCGTGCAGGGCCTGGTAGGTCAGCGTCCCCGAGCGCGACACAATGCCGACCGGTCCGCCCGCCAGGGCGATGTCACCCGAAGTGATGCCGATGTTGCACTTCCCGGGGCTGATGATGCCGGGGCAGTTCGGTCCGAGCAGGCGCGTCCCTGGGAATTCCTGGACGAGGCGGTTATAGGCCACGGCCTCGTCCTGGGCCGGAATGCCCTCAGTGATGCAGACGATGAAGGCGATGCCCGCTTCGGCCGCCTCGATGATGGCGTCGGCAGCGCCGCGTGGCGGCACGGAAATGAACGACGCCGTGGCACCGGTCTCCTTGACCGCCTCGGCGACCGATGCGAAGACCGGGATGCCCTCGATCTCCTCACCGCCCCGCTTGGGGTTGGTGCCGCCGACGACCTTGGTGCCGTAGGCCTTGTTGCGCAGGCCGTGATAGAGCCCCTGGCTCGTCGGGCTGATGCCCTGAATCACGACCTTGGTCGTCTCGTCGACGAAGATGCTCACGTTGGTTCCTGTTCTCTCTGGGTCCGGGACGCCTATGCCGAAGCCAGGCTGACGGCCCGGCGAGCGGCTTCGAGCATGGTGGGCTCGGCGATGAGTGTGTCCGACAAATGATCGGCGAGGAGCGCACGGCCCTCAACTGCATTCGTGCCGTCGAGGCGCATCACGACCGGCGAGCTCAACTTCACCCGGCCCATCGCCTCAATGATTCCTTTGGCGACCTCGTCGACTCGGGTAATGCCGCCGAAGATGTTGACGAAGATGGACTTCACTGCCGGGTCGGCGTTGATGACTTCGAGGGCGGCGGCCATGACGTCGGCATTGGCCCCGCCGCCGATGTCGAGGAAGTTGGCCGCCGTGCCGCCCGCCTGCGTGACGACGTCGAGCGTGCTCATGGCCAGGCCGGCGCCGTTGGCGATGATGCCGACGCTGCCGGAAAGGCCGATGTAATTCAGGCCCTTCTCCTTGGCCATTTTCTCGCGGGGGTCGATGTCTGAGTCGTCCTCGTACTCCTCCCACTCCGGGTGACGGAAGGTGGCGTTCTCGTCGAGCGTTACCTTGGCGTCGAGCGCGTGCACCTTGCCTTCGGGGGTGAGGATCAGCGGGTTGATCTCGGCCAGGTCGCAGTCACCCTCGACGTAGCAGTGGTAGAGGCGGACGAGCAGCGTGGCCGCCTGCTCCCGTGCCTCAGGGTCGAGGTCGGCTCGGTCCACCCATTCCCGCGCCGCCTCCTCGGAGAGGCCGGCCACCGGGTCGATGTGGATCCTGGCGATGGCATCGGGATTGGTCTCGGCCACCTCTTCGATCTCGACTCCGCCCTCGGCCGACAGCATGCCGAGATGCAGCTTCGCCGGACGGTCGAGGGTGAAGCTGGCGTAGTACTCCTTGGCGATGTCTGACGCGTGCTCCACCCACAGGCGCTTCACCACGTGGCCCTTGATATCGAGGCCGAGGATGTTGCCGGCATGGAGGCGCACCTCGTCGGCATCGGCCGCCAGCTTCACGCCGCCTGCCTTGCCGCGACCACCCACCTTCACCTGCGCCTTGACCACGACGGGGTAACCCGCGGACTCCGCCTGCTCGACGGCCTCGTCCACGGTGTCGGCCACGCCTCCGGGGGAGGTGGGAATGCCGAAGCGGGCGAAGTACTGCTTGCCCTGGTACTCGTACAGGTCCACTTTGGGTGCTGTCTCCTTCGTTGTCTCTCGCGCGCCGGCGCGTGGATGGGGTTGGGATGCGGTGCTGCCGTAACGGCGGTTAGGCCCCGAGCGCCTCCTCGCGCTGATCGAGGGCGCCGGACAGCCACGTGCCGATGGAGTCGAGCGGTGCGCCGGGCGTAAAAACGTGGGCGACGCCCTGCTCCCGCAGGACCGGGATGTCACCTTCGGGGATGATGCCGCCCACAATGACGAGCACGTCGCCCCGACCGGCGTCGGCCAGCAGCTTGACCACCTTAGGCACCAGGGTGAGGTGGGCCCCGGAAAGGAGCGAGAGCCCGACGGCGTCGGCGTCCTCCTGCACGACGGCCTGGACCACCTGCTCTGGCGTCTGGTGCAGGCCGGTGTAGACGACCTCGAATCCGGCGTCGCGGAACGCTCGAGCGATCACCTTGGCCCCACGGTCGTGGCCGTCGAGGCCGGGCTTGGCCACGACCACCCTGTAGGGACGTTTCATGCGATTACCAGGATAGAGATGCCCTGGTCCGGACGCCAGACCGGGAACGAGTCAGGCTCGCCTAAGCGGGGTGGCCGTCAACAGCAGGTTCTTCTTGCCCACCGAATCGAAGCGGACGGTGGCCTGAGCCCGGGAACCCTCCCCCTTGGCGCTGATGACGACGCCACGGCCCCAGTGATCGTGCACCACCTCGTCCCCGGCCTTCAGCTTCAGCTCCTCGGCGCCGGTGCTCCCGCGTGGCGCCGCCGTGCCCCCTGGGCCGGAGCGGGCGGCCCGGGAAGCGGCGGCGAGAGGGACGGCCGGGGCGAAGGTCGCTCCTGGCAGGTGCTCCTCGCCCGAGAGCGAGTCATAGCCCGAGCCGCGCCGGGGCGAACCGAGGCCGACGTCCTCGACGAGATGGGACGGCACCTCGGTGACGAAGCGGCTCGGCATGGCGGGCTGGGTGCGCCCCCAGGTCGTGCGCGACCAGGCGTGGGAAATGGCGAGATGCTGCCGGGCCCGGGTGATGCCGACATAGAAGAGACGGCGCTCCTCCTCCAGCTCGCTCGGTTCGGAGAGCGAGCGGAAGTGGGGGAAGATCCCTTCTTCGAGCCCGACCACGAACACCGCCGGGTATTCCAGGCCCTTGGCGGTGTGCAGCGTCATCAACGAGACCCGCGTGCCGTCACTGTCGAGCTCGTCGGAATCCGCCACCAGAGCCACGGTCTCGAGGAAGCCCAGGACGTCGTCGAAGTCCGAGGCCTGGGAGGCCAACTCGGCCAGGTTCTCAATCCGCCCGTCGGCCTCATGGGTGTGTTCGGCCACCAATTCGGCCAGGTAGCCGGTGCGCTCGGCCACCAGCTGCACGAAGTCGGCCGGATTGACCGTCTGCACGAGCGGGCGCAACTCGGTCAATGTCTTCGAGAGCTGTTCGGCTCCCTTCAGGGCCTTGCCGGTCAGGCCGGCGTCTTCGGCGCGGTCGATCGCCTCGCTGAAGGAGACGTGCTCCACCTGGGCCCAGGCGGCCAGCCGCGCCACCGATGTGTCACCGATGCCGCGCTTGGGCACGTTGACGATACGGCGAGCCGACACCTCGTCGTCGGGATTGGCCAGTACGCGGACGAAGGCCAGGATGTCCTTGATCTCCCGGCGGTCGTAGAACTTGGCCCCGCCCACCACCTTGTACGGGATCCCGCTGAACTTCATGGACGTCTCGAGCGGCAGGCTCTGTGCGTTGGTGCGGTAGAAGACGGCGAAGTCACCCCACGTGAGCCCGCCCGAGGCGTGCAGCCGCAGTATCTCGCTCGACACCCACGCCGCCTCGTCACGCTCGTCCTCGGCCCGGTAGCGCGTGACCGGCCCACCCGTGTCGCCGACGGTGAAGAGCTCTTTCGGCTGGCGCCCGACGTTGTTGGCAATGACCGCGTTGGCCGCGTCCAGGATGGTCTGGGTCGAGCGGAAATTCTGCTCCAGCATGATCGTCGTCACGTTGGGGAATGCCCGCTCGAACTCCAAGATGTTGCGGATGTCCGCGCCGCGCCAGCGGTACACGGACTGGTCGGAGTCACCGACCACGCAAACGTTGCCGTGCGCCTCGCCGAGCAGCTTCACGATCTCGTTCTGGGCGTGGTTCGTATCCTGGAACTCGTCCACCAAAATGTGCCGGAAGCGCTCCTGATACGACGCTCGCACATCGTCGTAGGCCTGCAGCAGGTTGGCCGTCACCATGAGCAGGTCGTCGAAGTCGAGCGCGTTGGCCCCCAGCAACCGGCTCTGATACTGCGTGTAGACGTCGGCGATGCGCTTGCGGAACGGGTCCGGCCCGTTGTGCGCGTCCTCGCGGAAAGTCTCGAAATCGACCAGCTCGGACTTGGCTTGGCTGATGACGCCCTGGACCGCCCGCGAGGGCAACCGCTTCTGGTCGAAGCCCAGCTCGGCTGTGATCATCTCAATCAACCGGCGCGAGTCGGTGTCGTCGTAGACCGTGAAGGCGGAGCGGTACCCCAGCCGGTCGGCGTTGGTGCGCAGGATGCGCAGGCAGGCCGAGTGGAAGGTGGAGACCCACATCTTCTCGGCGGGCGGGCCGACCAGATCGGCGACCCGCGTGCGCATCTCGCCGGCCGCCTTGTTGGTGAAGGTGATGGCGAGAATGCCCCACGGCGGCGCGTCGCCGGTGGCGAGCAGGTGGGCGATGCGCCGGGTGAGCACGCGTGTCTTTCCCGATCCGGCCCCGGCGATGATGAGGAGCGCGCCGCCCCGGTGCTCTACCGCGGCGCGCTGCGGCAGGGTCAGGTCGTCGACCAGCGCCGCCGGCCGGCCGGCGAACGCCCCGGTCGAGGTGGCGCTGCGCCGGCGTCGACGGCGGCCGTCGTCGGCTCCCTCGGTGGTTGTGTCAGGAGCAGCAACAGCTTCGCTCTCCCCCGTTGCTGCCGCGGCCTGCGCGCCCACTTCCTCGTCGGTGATGTCGAAGAGGGTTGCGTGCTCGCCGCTCCCCGGCGTCACGGTCACTCCCACTCAATGGTCCCGGGCGGCTTCGACGTCACGTCGAGTGCCACCCGGTTCACGCCGTCCACTTCGTTGATGATGCGGGAGGCAATCCGCTCGACCAGGTCGTAGGGCAACCGGGCCCAGTCCGCCGTCATGGCGTCGTCACTCGTCACGGCCCGGATGACGACGGGGTAGGCGTACGTGCGCCCATCGCCCATCACGCCGACGGTGCGGACGGCCGGCAGGACGGCGAAGCTCTGCCACAACTCGCGGTAGAGGCCGGCGCGGCGGATCTCCTCGACGACAACGGCATCGGCGTTACGGAGGATCTCCGCCCGCTCGGGCGTGACCTCGCCGATGATGCGCACACCCAGTCCCGGCCCGGGGAAGGGCTGGCGCCACACGATCTCGTGCGGCAGGCCCAGCTCCTCGCCGACGGCACGCACTTCGTCTTTGAACAGCAGGCGCAGCGGCTCGACCAGATCGAAGGCGAGGTCGTCCGGCAGGCCGCCGACGTTGTGGTGCGACTTGATGTTGGCCGCGGTGTCGCTGCCCGACTCGATCACGTCGGGGTAGAGCGTGCCCTGCACCAAGAAGCGCGGGCCCTCGCCGGTGCCGGAGGGGGTGCTGGTGCTCGCCTCGGCTGTCCCGGCGTCGGCCGCCCCCGCACCGAGGTCACGGGCGACCTCCTCGAAGATCCGGATGAACAGCTCGCCGATGATCTTGCGCTTGCGCTCCGGATCGGTGACGCCCGCCAGCGCGGCGAAGTAACGGTCGGCCGCCTTCACATGGACGAGGTCCATCTTGAACTGGCGCCGGAAGGTGTCCTCGACCTGATCGGCCTCGCCCGAACGCATCAGGCCGGTGTCGACGAAGACACAGGTGAGCTGGTCGCCCACCGCCTTGTGCACCAGCGCCGCCGCCACGGCCGAGTCGACGCCACCGCTCAGCGCGCACAGCACACGGTCCGTGCCCACCTGCGCCTGCACCGCCGCCACCTGCTGCTCAATGATGGAGACGTGCGTCCAGCCCGGCAGGCAGCCGCAGACGTCGATGACGAAGTGCTCGAAGACCTCGCTCCCCCGGTCGGTGTGCACCACCTCGGGGTGGAACTGCAGCCCGAAGAGCCGACGCTCGGGATCGTGCATGGCCGCCACCGGGGCACCTGCGCTGGTGGCGGTGGCCGTGAACCCGTCCGGCACGGCCGTGATGGCGTCGCCGTGGCTCATCCACACGCTCGACGTCGCCGGCCAGTCCGGGCTGAGGGGTGAGGAGCCGGTCTGGCTCAGCTCCGTCCGCCCGTACTCGCCCTGACCCGTATGCGACACGGTGCCGCCCAGCTGCAGTGCCATGAGTTGCGCGCCGTAGCAGAGCCCGAGGATCGGGATCCCGAGCTCGTACACGCCGGCGTCGATGGACGGCGCCGGCGACTCGTACACCGACTTGGGCCCGCCGCTGAAGATGATCCCCTTGGGGGCGCGTGCCTTGATCTCGGCGACCGAGATCGTCGGCGAGACGATCTCCGAATAGACGTGCGCCTCGCGGACCCGGCGGGCGATCAGGCGGGCGTACTGTGCCCCGAAGTCGACGACGAGGATGGTGTCGGTTGTCACCGACTCGTGCTCATCGGCTTCAGTGACCCATCCCCACGCCCTGGGACCGCTGAAAGAACTTTCCCTCGGTCTGCAGCGACGGGGCGACCATGACCTCGGCCTTCTGGAATTCCTTGACCGTCTCGTAGCCGCAGGTCGCCATCGCCGTCTTCAGCGCGCCGAACAGGTTCATGCGGCCGTCGTTCTCGTGGGCGGGCCCGTAGAGGATCTCGCGCAGGCTGCCGCGCACCGACGTGCGCACGCGGGCCCCGCGGGGGAGGGTCGGGTGGAAGGTGGCCATGCCCCAATGGAAGCCACGGGCCGGCGCCTCCACGG
The DNA here is from genome assembly GCA_963794875.1 of uncultured Acidimicrobiaceae bacterium. Lineage (GTDB taxonomy): Bacteria > Actinomycetota > Acidimicrobiia > Acidimicrobiales > RAAP-2 > Bog-473. The sequence continues at coordinate 16,210 of CAWCFG010000017.1, read as the reverse complement.
CCGACGACAGGGGCGAGCCCAGCATGACGGCGTCGGCGCCACAGGCGATGGCCTTGGCGACGTCGCCCCCCTTGGACATGCCGCCGTCGGCGATCACGTGCACGTAGACGCCCGTCTCGTCCAGATGACGCATGCGGGCTCCGGCCACGTCCGCGATGGCCGTGGCCTGAGGGACGCCCAGTCCCAACACGCCGCGGGTGGTGCAGGCATTGCCCGGCCCGACGCCGACCAGCACGCCCACCGCACCGGTGCGCATCAGGTGCAGGCCTGCCTGGTAGGAGGCACACCCGCCGACGATCACCGGGATGTCGAACTCGCGGATGAAGCGCTTGAGGTTGAGCGGCTCGGACGTCTTGGACACGTGCTCGGCCGAGACGACCGTGCCCTGAATCACCAACAGGTCCAGCTCGGCGGCGAGGATCGCCTTGGCCAGCGACTCAGTGCGCTGGGGCGTCACCGAGGCGGCCGTGGTGATGCCGGCCTCTTTCATCTGCTTGATGCGGGCCGTCACCAGCTCGGGGATGATCGGCTCCTGGTACATCTGCTGCATGCGGGCCGTGGCCTTGTCGTCGTCGAGCTCGCGGATCTCGTCGAAGAGGCGTGTGGGGTCCTCGTAGCGGGTCCACAGGCCCTCGAGGTTCAGGACACCCAGGCCACCCAGCTTGCCCAACTCGATCGCGGTGGCCGGGCTGATGACCCCGTCCATCGCTGCGCCCAGGAGCGGCAACTCGAACCGGTAGGCGTCGATCTCCCAGGAGATATCGACGTCCTCGGGGTCCCGGGTGCGCCTGCTCGGGACGATGGCGATGTCGTCAAATCCATAGGCTTGACGCCCCGACTTGAAGATGCCGATCTCGATCTCAGCCAATGTGCTCGCCCTCCGGCATTCGTGGGGCCGGTACGGCTCACGAACCACACCGGCATGTCTTGTTGCGAACGCCGGGCCGACACGCCGACGATCCTCCACCCTACTCTCCCGTGCCCGAGTCTCAGGCCGCTCCGGGGCACGAAATCACCCTGCCGCGGGCGCCCGCCGCCGTGACCTGCAATGCGGTGCCGTCACGGCGTCCGGCGGAGGAAAATCGGGCGAGTCTGAGGCAAGCTTGGCTCATGAGCGACCGTGACCCCACCGCCACCAGCGCCGCCGTCTCCCGCGGCATGCGCGCCCAATTGGCCGGCCGGGACGCCGCCCTGGCGGCCGGTGCGGCGTCGGTGGGCTGGAAGATCGGCTTCAACACGCCCGCTATTCAAGAGCACTTCGGGCTGACCGACGCCGTTGTCGGCTACCTCGTCGACACCGGCGTGTGGGCGGACGGGGCCACGGTGTCCCTGGCCGGCTGGGCCGTGCCCGCCGTGGAGGTCGAGGTGGCCATCCGGATCGGGGCCAACGGAGAGGTCGCCGGGTTGGCCCCGGCGCTGGAACTGGTGGATCTCGACATCTCCTTCGACGACATCGAGCCGGTGCTGGCCGGCAACATCTGCCACCGCGGTGTGATCTTCGGCGACGAGGTCGCGGGCGTCGACCCTTGGGCCATGGTGGCCGGCGTGACCAAGGCGGGCGCCGTCGTCGCGGAGGGCCGGATCGTAGAGGACCCGGCCACGACGGCGACCTTCGTCCGGTCGTTTCTCGAGACGCACGGCGCCACGCTCGAAGCGAACGACCGGATCATCGCCGGATCGGTGGTGGCGCCGGTCCCGGTCACTGCAGGCGACGAGCTCAGCGTCTCCTTCGGTCCGCTGGGTCACCTCTCGCTCCGCTTCGGGAACTGAGCCGCCCGACCAGGAGGCGCCCTTCAGAGGCCGGTCTCCCCGGTCACGACGATGTTGATGAGCTCGGAGAGCAGGCGGGCGGTGGCGCCCCAGATCATCTCGCCGGAGACCTCGAAGAAGCGCACCGCGAACGAGTTGTCGGGACTGCGCGGAATGATGCGCCCGGGAACCTGCCAACGCTCCTCGTGGAAGATGGCGGGGTCGGCCAGCTCGGCCAGCGCAACGTCGAAGACCCGGTCGACCTCGTGGGGGCTCGCCACCAGGTGCGGCCGATCGGGGAGGACGGCGATCACCGGCATGATGAGCGACGGCGAGGCCAGTGTCGTGACGGGGTGCAGCCAGCCCACCATCGTCAGCAGGTCCGGGTCGAGGCCGACCTCCTCCTGCGCCTCGCGACGTGCCGCCGCCGCCGGCTCCTCCCCTTCGTTGGCCCGACCACCCGGAAAGCTGACCTCGCCCTTGTGGGTGCGCAAGCCCGAGGAACGACGGGTGAGGATCACCCGGGCCTCACCTTCTTCCTCGAACAGCGCGGCCAGGACGCCGGCGTTCACAGAGTTAACGGTCGGTGCGGCGGACTCGTTGATGGTGGTGGACCCGGCGAGCATGACGTCCCCCCCAACGTCCGCCGGCATGGGGCCGCTCTGGCCGGCGGCCTCGAGGGCGCGGAGCACCCGGCCGAGGTCGATCCCTGTGCGCTCCGCCTCCGGTGCAGCCGCCCACGGCGCCGCCGCGCCCGGCCGACAGGTGGCCGGGCGCGGAATGACCTGGGGCGGGACCGGGCGGGACATCCCAGGCACGCTACCGGTGCCCTGCCCATCCCCTGGCTGGACCCGTGACTGGAAGCGCGCTCGCCCGACCGCGCCCGGGCACCTCGCTACGCTCTCGCAGCGATGACCTCCCCCGATGACCTGCAGGCGCAGGCCGACGCGCTGCACTGGTATCACACCATCGACCTGGGCCACGGGGTGGTCTCGAAGGGCGACAGCGCGCAGGACGACGGGACCCGGATCCTCCCCGAGGTTGCCGGCCGCACCGTGCTCGACATCGGGGCCTGGGACGGGAAGTACTCCTTCCTGGCCGAGCAGGCAGGAGCGTCCCGCGTCGTCGCGCTCGACCACTACGCGTGGGGCGTCGACTTCGCCGCCCGCGGCGCGTACTGGGCCGAGTGCATCCAGCGCGGCACGCTCCCCGACCAATCCCGGGACGAGACGGACTTCTGGCAGCCCGACCTCCCCGGCCGGCGTGGCTTCGAACTGGCCGCGGCGGCGCTGGGGTCACAGGTCGAGCCGCTGGTGGCGGACTTCCAGACGGTCGACCTGGCCGAGGTCGGGCAGTTCGACGTCGTGCTCTACCTCGGCGTCCTGTACCACATGAAGGAGCCGCTGACCTGTCTGGAGCGGCTGCGCCGCGTCACCAAGGAGGTCGCCGTCATTGAAACCGAGGCAGTGCACATCGAAGGGTTGGACGACGAGGCGTTGCTCCAATTCCACGCCGGCAGCTCGTTGCGCACCGACTTCGGCAATTGGTACGTGCCCACCATCGAGGCGCTGCACAACCTGTGCCGGGCCGCGGGCTTCTCACACGTCCGCACCGTCATCGGGCCCCCCTTGGCACCCAAGCCGCCAACCCCCTCACTGCAGGTCAAGCTCGGTCGGCGGCTTGCCGGCGTCGCGCCGGCTGCTGCCTCGGCGCCGACCTCCAACTACCGCGCCGTCGTCCACGCCAGCGTCTGACGGGAGAGGCGCCACCCCGGGCCCGGTCGGCTCGACGCGAGGGCGGAGAGGGCGTCAGTCGTTCTCCACGGTGTAGTCCCAGTAACCGATCACGTGCGTGTGATCGGGCGCCCACTGCATCATGCCCTCGCCCACCAATTCGTAGGAGCGGAGCTTGAAGGTGAGCGTTTTGCCCGGGTGGAGGACCGGCGGCGGCGCATGCTCGCCCGGCACCAGCCCCATGAGGAACACCGAGCCGAGGTGGTCGACCGAATGGAAGTCGGACACGGACACGGGCACGTCCGCACTGGCGTCCTTCATCGTCACGGTCCAGGTGCAGGTTGTGGCGGCCGGTTGATCAGGGAGACCCTCGCCGGGGACGATCGGCCCGGACACGGTGACGTCGACGTGGAACCGCTTCGTCTTCGCCTCGATGGCCAGGCCTTCGGTCTGGAGGGCCGGCTTTGCCGCGGTGCCGACCAACGTGGCGTCGATGGACGGGTCCAGCGTCTTCTTCGGGAGGAAGGCGGGGTACTTGGCGGTGCTCTTTCCCGGCAGGGCCGAGGGAGGGCTGGAGCCACCCGCGCCGCCAGAACCGGCGAGGAGGAGCGCGCCGACGACCGCGACGCCGCACAGCAAGCCGGGGCCGAGCGTGCGCGCCCGACCCCGGCCCCGATGGTTCGCCCGTCTGGTGGAGCCCATCGACTGCGGCGCGGACCTCCTACCCATTCCTGCCCGGTGCGCCGTCCCGCCCGGAGCGCCCCGGCAATCCGTTGCCGCCGTTGCCACCGTTGCCACCCGGGAACTTGTTGAACCCGTTTCCGCCGTTACCGCCGTCGCCGCCGTTGCCACCGAAGCCGTTGCAAGGTGGCGTGTTGGGTGGCGTCGTCGGCGTGCCGTTGGCGGTCAGCCAGGTCCCGTTGAATTCCTCAGGTGCGCAGGCCCCGTTGCCTCCGATGCCACCGTTGCCACCGTGGCCGGCCTTCGTGAAGCCGTTGCCGCCGTTGCCGCCCTTACCGCCAACGGTCCCGCAGCCGGACGCTCCCGCCGCACCCGCAGTGCCGGCGAACGCACCGCTTCCCGGCCTCCCTCCGTGGGACGCGGAGCCGAGGTTGACGTGGGCCGGGCAGTAGAGCGTCTGCGCCCCGCTCCCGCCGACGGCGGTGTAGCCCAACGGCACCGTGACCGCTGAGAAGTGCTCCGCGGTGAAGACGTCCGGCCCGAAGCTGGCCAGCCCGGCCTGCGCCGCGTAACCGATGTGACCCTGGCCGTCGAGGCCGCCGCAGACCGAACCAGCCGCCAGGGGCGTGTCGGCGTTGGAGGGGTTCGAGCACGACTTCCCGGTCAGGAACAGGTCCTCCAGCGTGCGCAGCGTGCTGTAGTGGTTGTAGTAGGTGCTCGACACGGTGCCCGGCTTGATGAGTGGGCTGATCAGCACCGTCCCGGTGTCACCGCCGCCGGGGGTGAAGTCGGTCGGGTCGAACAGGGGGTCATCGGTGACACAGCCCGCCGTCGTTGCCGCCTCGTCCCCACTCGGGCAGCTGCTGCTGCCGATGGTGGAGGTCGCTCCCTCCGCGCTCAACGTGACGTTGCCGTTGTAGCCGTTGGGCAGGGTGACCGGCTGTCCGCCGTCATTCAAGAGTTGGAAGGTGCCGATCCACGGCTTGGCGTAGTTGTTCGAGGCAGTCGAGGTGGCGGCGTTGGCCGACAGCGCGATGGGCCCGGTGTCGCTGACGGCGCCGACGAAGGTGTCGGGCGGGATCGTGTTGCCGGAACTGTCGGTACCCGAGACCAGTCGACCGGTGTCGTCGGCGTTGATCTTGGAATCCGTCACCAGGCTGGAACCCGCCGACGCCAGGGCCGGCTCGGTGGCGGAGCCCGGCGACCCGCTGACGTTCGGGCTCTCGCTGGCGAGGCCCGTCGGCCGGTCGATGAACCCGGCGGCACCCGGGCCGGGCTGCAGCTGCTGGCCGGAGCTGTTCGTCACCTCGGGGTCGTTCGGGCCCGTGGGCTCGGTGCTCACGTTGTGACCGTTGATGTTCTCGCCGGCGGCATCGGCCAGGACGCCGTAAGCGCCGTAGAGGCTGTTGGCCCCGGGCGCCGTTGTTCCGGGCGAACCGAAGGACGGCTGGTCCGCCGGGGCCGGGAAGGTCGTGCTGTCGCCCGGTGCGGGCACGTTGTTGAAGCTGTTGCCGATGGTGAACGGCGGGTTGGCCTCGTCGAAGGTGATGTCGATCATGCCGCCGTCGGCGAAGGCGGCGGACTGCTCAATCATCGGGATGTAGTACCGCAGGAACAGGTCCGCGGCGTAGAGCCCGCCCGTGTAGTTGGCGGGGGTCGTCGCCTCGGGGTCGTCCGCCGGCACCCCCGCGGGGTGGTAGTTCGGCGTGCCGTCCGCGTTGAAGGCCCCCGAGAGGTTGTTGCCCTGGCAGCTGGCGTCATGGGCGTCACTGCAGTTGTTCGGCGTGACCCAGTTGAACGCCGGGACCTCGTTGGCCGGAAGGCTCAGGTCGTGGGCCAGGCCGTACGTGGGGTCATCGAGGTTGGCCACGTGGTTGGCGTCGCAGTTGGAGTCCTGCTTCCCGTTCGTCGGGGCGCCCGGCCCGTCGAACTCCGGCACGGCCGGCTGGTTGAGGGCCGGCTGGGCCGGGTAGGTGACGCCGCTCTGCGTCCCGTTGGACTCGCCCGTGAGCGAGCTGAACCACCCGGTCGGGAAGTGCTTGGCCACGTACTGGTCGGCCGGGTCGCCGTTGCTGTTGGCGTTGGCGGGCTGGGCGCCGGTGAAGCTCGACACGTCGCCCGTCGGGGCAACCAGGTTCGTCGGGTTGGTGACCGAGTTGCTGCTCGTCGCCCCCGGGTACCCGCACTGCCCGTCGTCACGGCCCGGCACGGTGTCGCTCACTCCCGGCGTGGTGCCCGTCACATACGACGTCGCCCCGACCGGCTGGGCGCCGCCGAGGTCCTGGGCGTAGGCCTTCCAGGAGACACCGGCCGCGTTGTACTGGTTGAACAGCGTCGAGACGTCCGTCGGGTACACGCAGCCGTTGCTGCCCAGTGCGGCGTCGATGCCGCCGTGGACGAGCAACTGGCCGTAGTTGCCGTTGTTGGAGGCGGTGGCATTCGGCGCCGCTGTGTTGGTCCCCGATCCGTCGGTGGTGTGGTCGGTGTCAGTGGCCGTCCCCACCGTGCCGTTGGTGATGATGCCGCTGTTGTTGTTCGTCATGTTCGCCGTGGTCGAGCAGTCGTCCTGCACGCCGTAGGACGGCGACTGGCCGGACACCAGCGAGATGTAGTTGTCCATGCTGAAGTGGCCGGTGCCGTAGTAGTTCGTCAGGAGCGCTCCCTGCTGGGGCAGCGTCTGCCAGAGGTAGCTGTTCTGGTTCAGACCGGTGAACGTCTCGTCGTAGGACTTGTTCTCCAGGATGATCAGCCACACGTGCTTGACCGCGCCCACGGGGGTCCCGGTCGAGGTGATCACGCACTGCGCCTGGCTGTTGCCGGAACCGCCGCTCGGGACCTGCAAGGAGCTGCCGGCCGGGCACGTCGGCGCGCCGGGAGCGGGGAAGGACGGCTGTGGCGCAGCCATGGCCGTGGTCGAGATGCCCACGCCGGACAGAGCCGTGAGCCCGATGGCGGCGGTGACGATCGCTCCGCTTCTCGCACGGTGACGCCTGAACCTCTCCGGGATTCCTACTCGCACCAGTCCTCCTCATTTTCGTCGAGATCCGACAACGGGGTCGATGTCAACGTACGGACGGCGGGTTACGCCGGAGGTGACGTTTCGCTACGAGAGACTTATTTCTGTGTGAACGGGCCGCGAACGACGTTCCGCACGGCAGTGAGAAACGCGCAGAGCCGGAGAAACCCGGCTCAGCTCGGGCGCTTGGCCAGTGTCTTTCCGAGCCGGCGGATCTTGGTCCGCACCGAAGTCGGGAGCAGCTTCTGCTCGGACGGGCAGAGCGTGAGCAGCGCCACGCTCTCAATGGTGTTGAACGTGGTCACCGAGAGTGGAAGATGCGTCTGGGACTCCGTGCTCCGGGCGCCCGTTGCCTCTTCGACCAGGGCTTCGTCGAGGCCGCCCTGGCGCGTGAGCAGCGCGCAGAATGCCGTGCCGTCGGTCAACAACGCACGGAGGGCGGTGTTCTGATGCTTCTGCTGGTAGGAGGCCAGCGCAGGGTCGGCCTCGGCCACGTCGGCGAAGTACTTCGTGTCCTGTGCGTCGGTTGTCTTCGGCGCCCGCAACGGTGGCGGCGAGGTCGACGGTGTCAGGCCAGGAGAGGTCATGGCCGCGCCGGCCGATTCCGCCGTGCCGCCGGGCCCGAGCACACCGACCAACAGCACGAGCACGACGGGGAACAAGATGCGGCGCAAACGCATTGACACAGCCGCCACGTCCTCAGTGTGACAGACGCGCCGGTGGCCGGGCCCGAAGGCCCGGCCACCAAACACAGACACACGTTGAGACGGGAACTACATCATCCCGCCCATGCCACCCATACCGCCCATGCCACCGCCCGCCATGGCGGCGGCCGCGGCAGCGGCATCCACCTTCTCGGGCTTGTCGGCCACGAGGGCCTCGGTGGTGAGCAGCAGGCCGGCGATGGAAGCCGCGTTCTGCAGGGCCGAGCGGGTGACCTTGGCCGGGTCGATGATGCCGGCCTTGACGAGATCCTCGATCTCGCCGGTGGCGGCGTTCAGGCCGTGGTTGCCCTTGGCCGACTCCACCTGGTTCACCAGGACGGCGCCCTCGAGGCCGGCGTTGAAGGCGATCCACTTGAGCGGTGCCTCCAGCGACTGCGCCACGATGCGGGCACCGGTCGCCTCGTCGCCTTCGAGCGTGTCGGCCAGCTCGATGACGGACTTGCGGGCCCGGATGAGTGCCGTGCCACCGCCGGCCACGATGCCCTCCTCCACCGCAGCGCGGGTGGCGGACAACGCGTCCTCAATGCGGTGCTTCTTCTCCTTGAGCTCCACCTCGGTGGCTGCTCCGACCTTGACGACGGCCACGCCGCCGGCCAGCTTGGCCAGGCGCTCCTGGAGCTTCTCGCGGTCCCAGTCCGAGTCGGTGTCGTCGATCGCCCGCTTGATCTGGGCGACGCGGCCCTTCACGTCCTCGGCCGAGCCGGCACCTTCCACAATGGTGGTGTCGTCCTTGGTCACGATGACGCGCCGGGCGCTGCCCAGCAGGTCGATCGTGGCGCTCTCCAGCTTGAGGCCGATCTCCTCGCTGATGACCTGGGCGCCGGTGAGGACGGCCATGTCCTGGAGCATCTCCTTGCGGCGCTCGCCGAAGCCGGGCGCCTTGACGGCGACCGAGGTGAACGTGCCACGGATTTTGTTGACGACCAGGGTGGCCAGGGCCTCCCCGTCGACGTCCTCGGCGATGATCAGCAGCGGCTTGCCGGTCTGCATGACCTTCTCCAGCACGGGCACCAGATCGTGCACGGCGCTGACCTTGGAGTTGTAGAAGAGGATGGCCGGCTCGTCGAGCACGGCCTCCTGGCGCTCGGGGTCGGTCACGAAGTACGGCGACAGGAAGCCCTTGTCGAACTGCATGCCCTCGGTGAGCTCGAGCTCGATGCCGAAGGTGTTGGACTCCTCGACCGTGACGGTGCCGTCCTTGCCGACCTTGTCGATGGCGTCGGCCAGGACGTCACCGATGGCGGAGTCCGCAGCCGAGATGGAGGCCACCTGGGCGATCTCCGTCTTGCCGCCGACGTCCTTGGCCTGCTTGGCGATGTTCTCCACCGCGGCCTTGACGCCCTTCTCCATGCCCTTCTTGAGCCCGGTCGGGCTGGCGCCGGCGGCGACGTTGCGCAGCCCCTCGGCGATCAGCGACTGGGCCAGCACGGTGGCCGTCGTGGTGCCGTCACCGGCGACGTCGTTGGTCTTGGTGGCGACTTCCTTGACCAGCTGGGCACCCATGTTCTCGAACGGGTCGTCCAGCTCCACCTCGCGGGCGATGGACACGCCGTCGTTGGTAATGGTCGGAGCGCCGAACTTCTTCTCGATCACCACGTTGCGGCCTTTGGGCCCCAGGGTGACCTTCACGGTGTCGGCCAGCTTGTTGACACCGGCCTCGAGCCCGCGCCGGGCGGACTCGTCAAACTTCAGGATCTTGGACATGACTGTGTCGAACTCCTCTCGAGTCCTCGAATCTCAGGGGTAACTGCAGGGAGGCCGCCGCGCCGGCCCGGAGTGCACCGGGGCGGCGGGCAGACCAAAAAGATCAGGCCAGCTTGGCCAGGATGTCGCGGGCGGACAGGATGAGGACGTCCTCGCCATCGAGGATGTACTCGGTGCCGCCGTACTTGGAGTAGACGACGGTGTCGCCGACCTTCACGTCGAGCGGGATCAGCTCACCGGTGTCCTCGGAGCGGCGGCCCGGGCCCACGGCCAGCACTTCGCCCTGCTGGGGCTTCTCCTTGGCGGTGTCGGGAATGACCAGGCCAGAGGCGGTGGTCTCCTCGGACTCGCCGGGGCGGACGACGATCCGGTCATCGAGGGGTTGCAGACTCATTTGAAGCAGGCCTCCTTGGCACTCATTAGCACTCTCGGGTTGCGAGTGCCAACGATAGCGGGCCTGCCCGGGACTGGCAAGGGGAGAGGGCGGGTCGGCCGGAAAATCCCGCCTGAGCGGGTCCGTGTGGCCACGACGTCGGTACGCTCCCGGGCGACCACCACGACCCGGAGGGAAGCCCCATGGCGCCAGCCAACCCGAAGAGCGACCCCGACCGCTGGTGGCACGGCGGCGTGTTCTACCAGATCTACCCCCGCTCCTACGCCGACTCCGACGGGGACGGCGTGGGTGACCTGCCCGGCATTCTGTCCAAGCTCGACCACCTTGAGCGCCTCGGCATCACCGCGGTCTGGCTGTCGCCGGTGACCTGCTCGCCCAACCGCGACTGGGGCTACGACGTCTCGGACTACCGCGACGTCGACCCCTCCTTCGGGACCCTCGACGACCTCGATGCACTGGTGCGCGAGGCGGGTGGACGGGGCATCCGCATCCTCATGGACCTGGTGCCCAACCACACCAGCGACCGGCACGCCTGGTTCGTCGACGCGTTGACCGGGCGGGGGTCGGCGCACCGCGACTACTACGTCTGGGCCGACCCCAAGCCGGACGGTGGGCTGCCCAACAACTGGGCCAGCATCTTCGGCGGGCCGGCGTGGCACTTCGACGAGGCGAGCGGGCAGTACTACCTGCACAACTTCGAGGCGGCGCAGCCGGACCTCAATTGGTGGAACGAGGATGTGCGGCGGGAGTTCGACGACATCGTGCGGTTCTGGTGGGACCGCGGCGTGGCCGGGTTCCGCATCGACGTGTGCAACATGATGATCAAGGACAAGCTGTTGCGCGACAACCCGCCCGCCACCGAGGACGACCCGCTCGACCAGCAGTTCATGGGCCTGCGGGCCGTCTACAACACCGACCGCCCCGAGGCCCACGACATCCTGCGGCGCTGGCGCGCCATTGCCGACACCTACGAGCCGGCCCGCCTCCTCATCGGCGAGACCAACGTGGAGAAGCTGCCCGTCCTCATGGACTTCTACGGCGACGGGCACAACGAGCTGCATGGCGGCTTCAACTTCGTGTTCATCAACGCGCCGCTCAATGCCGCTGCGCTGCGCGCGGTCGTGGAGGAGACCGAGGCCCTGCTGCCCGCGGGTGCCTGGCCCATCTGGACGGCGTCCAACCACGACGTGTCGCGTCTGGCCACCCGCTGGGCGGCCGGCGACCCGGCCAAGGTCAAGCTGGCGCTGCTGCTCCTGCTCACCCTGCGCGGCACGCCCTTCCTCTACGCCGGCGACGAGATCGGCCTGGTCGACGGGCCCGTGGAGCGCTCCGACGTGCTCGACGCGGTCGGCGCCCGCTTCTGGCCCGTGTACAAGGGCCGCGACGCCGAGCGCACACCGATGCCGTGGAACGGCGAGCTCGGCGGAGGGTTCACCCCGGCGGGCGTGCGCCCGTGGCTGCCCATGGCCGACCCCGCCCAGTGCAACGTGGCCGACCAGGACGGCGATCCCGACTCGGCGCTCGAGCTGTGCCGGCGCACCATCGCGGCCCGGGCGGCCAATGAGGCCCTGGCCGTGGGCTCGTACCGGTCGCTCCCCTCTCCCGACGGGACGTGGGTCTATGTCCGGGGCGATGGCGATGGCGTGACGGTGCTGCTCAACATGTCGAGCGAGACGGTGTCCTTCGACGGCGTCGCCGGGACGGTGACCGTGAGCACCGAGCACGGCCTGGAGGGATCGAGCGTCGCGGGTGCAGTGGCGCTCCCGCCGTGGGGCGGGGCCGTCGTGACGCCATGAGCGGAGGGCCGCGGCACTTCGTCCTGTGCTCGACACCGGCCCAGGGTCACATGGCGCCACTGAGGGCCGTGGCCGGCCGGCTCGTCGCCGACGGACACGAGGTCGTCTTCTTCACGACCGAGCACTACCGGGCCGCCATTGAGGCCACGGGCGCGCGGTTCGTGCCCTTCGCCACTGCGGACGACGCCCACGATCTGATGGTGGCCAATCCCGAGCGTGAATCGTCGTCCAAGCGTGGCGTTCGGGGCGTGAAGGACGACCTGCGTCGGATCTTCATCGGCCCGCTGCCCGGCCAGTCCCGGGACCTGCGCGCCATCCTCGACGGCTTTGCGGCCGACTGCATCATGGTCGACTCCATGTTCTTCGGCGCCCTGCCCCTGGCACTGGGCCCCCGTGCGGCGCGCCCGGCGCTGGCCTGTGTCGGGGTCATGCCGTACTCGTCGAACAGCCGGGACACCGCACCCTTCGGCGTGGCTTTCCAGCCCGGAACGGGACCGTTGCACCGGGCACGCAACGCGGCCATGAACTGGGCGACCGAGCACGTCGTGCTGGCCGACGTACAGCGGTTCGCCCGGCGCCGGCTGGCCGAGGCTGGCGCATCCGACGGTTTCTCCGGCTACTTCATCGACCTCCAGCCCAAGGTCGTCGATGCCTACCTGCAGGCGACGGTGGCCGGCTTCGAATACCCGCGTTCCGATCTCGCGTCCTCGGTGCGGTTCGTCGGGCCGATCCTGGCCCCGCCGGCAGGCGCCTTCGAGCAGCCTGCGTGGTGGGACGAACTCGCCAGCGGCCGGCCGGTCGTGCACGTCACCCAGGGCACGCTCGACAACGCGGACCTGGGTCGGCTCCTGTTGGTGACCACCCGCGCCCTCGCCGGCGACGACGTCCTCGTTGTCGCCACCACCGGCGGCCCCGATCCCGCGCCGTTACGGCGGGGACTGCCGGCCAATGTGCGCCTGGAGCGCTTCGTCCCCCACGACGTGTTGCTCCCCCATGTCGACGTCATGGTGACCAACGGCGGCTACGGCGGCGTGCAGCAGGCCCTCGCGCACGGCGTGCCACTCGTGGTCGCCGGCGACAGCGAGGACAAGCCCGAAGTGGCGGCCCGGGTGCAGTGGACCGGTGCGGGCATCAACCTGCACACGGGTCGACCCTCGCCGGCCATGGTGGCGCGCGCCGTGCGCCGCGTGCTCGGCCGTGACTCGTACCGGCAGCGGGCGGAGGCACTCCAGGCCGAGATCGCCGCCACGGATCCGCTCGATGCCATCGGCGGCGTGTTGGCCGAGCTCTGCGCGGCGAACGACGACGTGCGCCGGCCCGAGACGGTCTGAACCGGTCGGCCGGTTACAGTCGGCGGCATGCAGGCCGAGTCCAGATCCGGCCGTGTGCGCCGGCAGCGGGGAACCCCGACGCCCACCCTCCCCGACTCGTTCCCCGAGTCGGGATTACTCGAGGACCTTCCGGCCCGCGAGCTGCACCGGGGCCTCTTCCACCTCCTCTTCGGGCGCGAGCCCGCCCCGGACGACCCGTTCGTGGCCGAGCTCGAGCAGGGCACCAAGAGCCCGCGCCAAATGATGGAGTGGCTGATCCACTCGGCGGAGTGGAGCCACTCGGCGCCCATGACCGAATTCGGCCCCTCGCTGCACTACGGGCGCGGGGTCTTCATCCGCAGCCTGCCGCGGGCTCGGCGCATCCTCGACATCGGCGGCGTGGCGCTGGGCGTCCCCTACGGCGCGCTCGTCCTGATGGGCTATCCCTACGCGTTCCAGGAGATCGTCATCGTCGACCTCCCGAGCGAGGACCGTCACGAGCTCTACCAGGACGGCCAGACCCAGACGACGGTCGACGTCGCCGGCGGGCGGGTGGCCTACCGGTACCACTCCATGACCGACCTCAGCAGCTACCCCTCGGCGTCATTCGACATGGTCTACAGCGGCGAGAGCATTGAGCACATCACCCGCGCCGAAGCCGAACAGGTCCTGGCGGAGGCCCGGCGCGTCCTCAAGCCCGGCGGGGTCCTGGCGCTCGACACGCCCAACGCCAACCTGACCCGCCTGCAACAGGATGCGTTCATCGACCCCGACCACAAGTACGAGTACCGGCACGCCGAAATGGCGGCCATGCTCCGCGGCAACGGCTTCGTCATTGAGCGGGCCATGGGGATCAACTACGGCGGCGAGTCCGTCGCCCGTCGCGTCTTCGATCCGACCGAGCTCGCCACCAAGCGCGGCATCTTCGACGATATTGAGAACTGCTACCTGCTGGCCTACGTGTGCCGGAAGCCGCACCGGCCGACGCTGGGGACGTCGCTGGAGCGGGCCTGGTGGAGCGTGGCCGGGACGCAGGCCACGCCGCGACGGGCGCTCGGGCGGGCTCGCCGCATGTTCGCCTGAGGCGCGCCTACCGGTTGACGGGGGACATGTCGGCGTAGCGGTCGCCCTTGGCGGGGGCCACGGTGTCGAGCACGGCGAGGTCCTCCTCGGTGAGCTCGATGTCGAGGGCGCCCACGTTCTCCTCCAGGTAGGTGCGGCGCTTGGTGCCCGGGATCGGCGCCACGTCGCGCCCGGCCGCGTGCACGAAGGCCAGGGCGACCTGCCCGGGCGTGCAGCCCTTGGCCGAGGCGAGCTGGTCGACCACTTCCACGATGGCGACGTTGTCGGCCAGGTTGTCGCCCTGGAAGCGAGGCTGGTAACGGCGGAAGTCGCTCTCGTCGAGGTCGTCGAGCGAGCGCAGGGCGCCGGTGAGGAAGCCGCGGCCGAGCGGGCTGTAGGGGACGAACCCGATGCCCAGCTCACGCAGCGTCGGCAGGATGGCGTCCTCGGGGTCGCGCGACCACACCGAGTACTCGGTCTGCAGCGCGGAGATCGGGTGCACGGCATGCGCCCGACGGATGGTGGCCGGCGCGGCCTCGGACAAGCCGAGGTAGCGGACCTTGCCCTCGCTCACCAGCTCGCCCATTGCCCCCACCGTCTCCTCAATCGGGGTGTCGGGGTCAACCCGGTGCTGGTAGTAGAGGTCGATGTGGTCGACGCCCAAACGCAGGAGGGATGCGTCACAGGACTGGCGCACGTACTCGGGGCGGCCGTTGACGGCGCGCTTCGTCGGGTAGTCGGGGTCGCGCACGATGCCGAACTTGGTGGCGATGACCGCCTCGTCCCGATGACCGGCCAGCGCCTTCCCGACGAGCACCTCGTTGGTGTACGGCCCGTACATGTCGGAGGTGTCGAAGAAGGTGACCCCGAGCTCGAGCGCCCGGTGGATGGTGGCGATCGACTCGGCGTCGTCGGTGGCACCGTAGAAGTCGGACATCCCCATGCAGCCCAGGCCCTGGCGGGACACCGTGAGGCCCTGGGTTCCGAGCGCGATCGTTTCGATGGGCATGCTGGGCTCCTCTTGTCGTGGCCGCCCCGCAGGTCAACCGGGGGGACCAGCGGTTGCGGTCAAGGCCCACCCTACGGGAGCGGTTCCGCCCCTGACGCGGCCCACCGCGACATGGCGACGCCCGAGTCAGCGGGTCCGGCCCTGCTCGACCCGCTGCCCCGTGGCGGCCAGCTCATCGAGGCGCCACGCGTAGGCCTCGGAATCGATGTCGTAGACCCACATGACGAGGGCGTCCTGCCCGGTCACCGGGTAGTAGTTCTTGCGCACGCCGACCGGCGCGAACCCGAAGCGCCGGTAGAGCGCCTGGGCCGGCTCGTTGTTGGCGGCCACCTCGAGCGAGACGTGCTTGGTCCCGCCGTCGCGCAGCGTCTCGATGCATTCGACGATCATGGTGGTGGCCACCCCCGTCCGCTGATGGCCGGGAGCGGTCGCGATGGTGGTCATGTGCGCCTGGTCGTCGACCATCATGAAGCCGATGTAGCCCGCCATCTCGTCGCCGTCCCAGACGGCGCGGTACAGGCGACCCTTGCGCAGCGCCAGCTCGGAGTTGAACACCGCGACCGACCACGGCTCCGGGAACACCGTGCTCTCAATGCGGAGCACGTGGCGCAGGTCCCTCCGTTTCAGCCTCTCCATGCGCAACGTCACGTCGCCACCGTCCTCAGGCCCGCACGGCCGGGCGAAGTTGCTCGTGGCGTCCGCCTCGCGCATGTAGAGAGGAACGACCGTGGCGGATTCGGCAGGCCGTTCACCCGACGCCAGCCGGGCTCGGGCCAGGTCGAGTAGCGCCACCGGTGGAGGAAAGGCCAGGGCCGGCGCCCCGCAATCGACCCCGGGCACCGCCTGCAGCACGTCGGCGTAGCGAACGGCCCCGTCGCCCACCGCATGGACAGGCGCGCCGGCGAGCTCGCCCACCGCGACCGCAAGGCCCTCGGGTGTGAACAGTCCGGCGGGCAGGCCCACCGACGGGACAGCGGCGTCGTCGGCCTCATTGTCGGCGATGACGTCGTGGACGGCGGTGACGTCGTGGA
>CAWCFG010000016.1:5000-385310 GCA_963794875.1 uncultured Acidimicrobiaceae bacterium | reverse complement strand
ATCGCGGACCCGCGGCCGCCTTCCTGTTGCGACGAGTATCCGGTCGCCTTTCAGCTCACGTCCGTCGTCGATCTCGAGAACGTAGTCCTCACCGTCACGCCGCGCCGCGCCGACGTTCGCCGAGAGGACCAGCTCAATGCCCTCGCGCTGCAGGGCACCAGCGAGGGCCTCGCCGAGCGGCGCCGGCTCTCGGCCCAGGAGGTGCTCGGCCATGTCGATGATCACTGCCTCGCCGCCGAGTCGACGCACGACCTGCCCCATCTCCACGCCGACCGGCCCACCACCCAGGATCAGCAGGCGGCGCGGGACCGCCTTCATCGAGGTGGCCTCGCGACTGCCCCAAATACCGTCGAGGTCGCGGAGCCCCGGGACCGGTGGGACCACGGGGTCGGCGCCATTGGCGAGGACGATGTGGTCCGCCGTATGGCGCACCCCGTCGATCTCGACGACGCCGTGGCCCGCCAGCCGGCCCGAGCCGCGGAGCAGGTCGATCTTGTGATCGGCCAGCCAGCGCTCTTGTCCCGCATCCGAATAGTCCGAGACCATGAAGTCCCGCCAGGCAAACACTGCCTCGACGTCGATCTCGGCGCTCGAGACGGCGTTCCGGGCTCCCTGGACCGCCTCACCGGGTCGCAGCAACGTCTTGGACGGAATGCATGCCCAATAGGAGCACTCGCCCCCGACGAGCTCACGTTCGACGATCGCCACGCGCAGACCCCCTTCCGCCAGGGCCCCTGCGCAGTGTTCGCCGGGCGAGCCTCCGCCGAGCACAATGACGTCGTAGTCGCTACTCATGACGGGTGCGCAGCGGCCCGACGGCCCGTACGTGATCGCTGCTCGTCGGTCTCCCGGGCTCGCTGCCGGCCGTGCGCTGCTTGCCGGCGCTGACGGCGCCGGCCGTGCTGACGGTGCTCATCTCAGCCCTCCGTTC
The DNA here is from genome assembly GCA_963794875.1 of uncultured Acidimicrobiaceae bacterium. GTDB lineage: Bacteria > Actinomycetota > Acidimicrobiia > Acidimicrobiales > RAAP-2 > Bog-473. The sequence goes on along the minus strand of CAWCFG010000016.1, from coordinate 384,379 downwards.
GATGGGGTTCCCTGATTGCTTGGCGCGGTCGGCAACCCACGTAAAGCCGCGACGACGACGGAGGCAGACTTTCCGAGTTGACGCCCCGGCCCTGGGACGACCGACCACGTCTCGCTCCACGTCGCCTCACTTTTCCTCGCTGACGGGGGAAAGTCAAGGGTCCGTGGGCGGACCGGAAGGGAGCCCTCCATCAGGGTCCGGGGCGGATCCCCCGAGGCGGACGGCCGCATGGATTTCCCCTGTGTCGTCATGCCGTGATCCCGGGTGAGGGTTCGCCGCAGCCCGTCGCAGCCGGCGATCGTCCTCCCGCTGAAGCTCGCTCCCGCCCGTTCGGCCCATTCGGTCTCGGTGATCGCATCGGTTTCCGCGGGAAGATAGTGGTTGAGGATGAGCTCACGCACCTGTGCCCGTTCGGCCACGCCACCGACCTCGGTCACGTCGGTGTGGAGACCGGACATGCGTTCCAGCTCCGATCCGGTCAGGCCTTGGCGCTCGAGATAGCCGAGATCGGCGACCTGGTGGACGAGGATGTCTGCTTTCCGCGGCGAGCGCAATGAGGTCGTCATTGACCCTGGTGTCGCCGGAGAACACCACGGCGCCGTCGGGGGTGTCGAAGCGGAATGCGAGCGCCGGGTGCGCGTGCCCGTGGGTCACAGGGACGGCCGTGACTCGCACGGTCCCGTCGTCGAACACAACGATGGGAACCCGAGGGATACCCGGCTCCGGCTCGCACACGGGAATGTCCAATGCCCGCACCAGGGTGCCCGGGTCCGGCATCCGGCAATCGAGGGGCATCACATTCAGGTGAAAGGCGTTGCCGGCCAGGATGCTCTCGACCAGGTCCGACGTGCCGGGAAACGGTCGCTCCGGGTGGATCGTCGTCTTGCTTCGGAACGTCCCATCTCCCGTCGGAGCCCTCTCGGGGGCCTGCGGTCCATAGACCCTGACCGGTGGGAGCGCCCGCCGTCCGTCCCCGTCCGTACGCCCCAGGGGTAGAGGAGCATGCCAGTGAGGTCGCCGACATGGTCCACGTGCAGGTGAGAGAGGAACACGGCCTCCAGGCGGGTGAAATCGAGACCGGCCTCGACAAAGGCGGACGGTGCCCCTCGTCCGCAGTCGATCACGAAGACCCGTCCGTCGATCAGCAGCGCTGAACAGATTCCCCCCGCCCCGCGACCGGCATGGGAGCCCCGGCCGTTCCGAGCAGCACGAGCTCTGTTGTCATGGGCGCCTCGTTGCCTCCTCGGGGGTCCGAGGATATTGGTTCCGGCCGGATACTGTTTGGCGTGTCTTCAGTGAGCGACGTCGCGGGGGAGGAGCCGGCGAAGCAACACGATCCCGACCCGGGGGGTGCGCACGGTGGATCGCGAGCCTGATGCTCGCTTCACCTACGCCAACGAGCGGACATTCCTGGCCTGGAACCGCACTGCCCTGGCTCTCATCGCCACAGGAGTGGCGGCAACACAACTCCTCCCAAAACTGCAGGTGGAGTGGGGCCGTCGGCTCCTGGGGCTCCCGCTCATCGCCTTGGGGGCCGTCGTGGCCGCCGAGAGCTTTCGGCAGTGGCGCGCCAATCGAGCGCGCCATGCGGCGGGGTGACCCCCTGCCGCGCTCGTGGATGCCCGTCGTCCTCACCATCGGCATCGTCGTCATCGGTGCCATCGCCGTGGCCCTCGCCGCGCTGGGGACCGACTGAGGCAATGGTCGCCCCCCCGAAAATTTCGGAAGCCGAGCTGGCGGGGGAGCGAACGGCTCTCGCCTGGAACCGCTCGGGGCTTGCCATCGTCGTCTGCGTGGCCGTGCTGTTACGTCACGTCTGGCCGCTGCGGGGGACGGATCTCGATGTGGCCCTGGGTCTCATCGCGGCCGCCGTGGCCGTGTGGGCCGTCGTGCTCGCGGTCCTCACGACCTCGGCCAGTCGTCGGAATGCAGGCACGCCCTCCCATGGCGCGAACGTCTTCCGGCTGATGACTGCAGCGACACTGCTTCTCGCCGTGGTGGGATTCGTCGCCGCCTTCGCGGCCCCGTGAAGCACGACGACGGTTCAGCGCGGCGTGCTTGGCCGGACTCAGGGCTCGGTGGCCTCCGGCGTGACACGCGCCGCTCGTAGGGCACTCCGTCGAACCTTGCCGGCCTCGTTTCGCAGGGGCTGATCCGTGTACTCGACCGAGCGAGGGACCTTGTAACGGGCGACTCGGTCTGCCACGAAGCGCAAGAGCTCGTCCTGTGAGACTGCCTCAGGACGTGCCTCGACGATGGCATGCACGATGTTCCCCAGGTCGCCGTCGGGGAGCCCGATGACCGCCACGGAATTGACGGCGGGATGCTCTTGGATGGCGGCCTCGACCTCGGCCGGGTAGACGTTCGCCCCACCGGTGAGGATCATGTCCTCGAGCCGATCACCCAGATAGAGATAGTTGTCGTCATCGAGCCATCCCATGTCTCCGAGCGACTCCCACCCGCCCTCACGGCGGCGCGCCGCGGCACCGACGTAGCGGTAGGTAGGCCGATCCCGAATCGTGCGCAACCAGACTTCCCCTTCTCGACCTGCGGGCAGCTCGTTCCCATCGGGATCGCAGATCATGACGGTGCCGGGCGCGGGTCGGCCGACCGAACCGCGATGGGCGAGCCACTCGGCCCCGGTGATCACGGTGGCGGCCTGGGCTTCTGTGCCGGCGTAGAGCTCGAAGATCCGGTCCGGTCCCAGCCAGTCGATCCAGACCTGTTTCAGCCATTGCGGGCAGGGCTCGGCCAGGTGCCAGACGGACTGCAGCGACGACAGGTCATACGAGTCGCGGACGTGCTCCGGAAGCCGCCAGATGCGCTTCATCATGGTGGGCACCAGGTACACGGTGTCGGCTTCGTAGCGGTCGATGGCCTGCAGCGTGGCCTCGGCGTCGAAGCGGGGAAGGATGACGACGTGGCTCCCTGCCAGCCAGGCCGAGCACGACCACACGATCGGACCATTGTGATAGAGCGGGGCAGGCACGACCATGCAGCCGTCGACTTTGCCGAAGAGGGGTGGGGCGTCGGGATCGTAGGTGGCGGGATCGCCCGAGACGATCAGCTTCGGCCGACCGGTCGACCCGCCGGACGTCGGGGCCTTCCACGCCGGCGAGATGACATCGGGCAGGGGGCCGTCGGAGAGGTCTGGGTCGGGTCGGTACCCAACAGGCAGGGCGCGGCGTCCTCCGGCCAGCTCGGGCGCCACGCCGATCACCACGGCGGGGTCGGCGAGTTCGAGGATCGCCTCCAGCTCACGCGCCGGCAACCTGGCCGACACCGGCTGCGGAATCGCCCCGATCTTCCAGCAGGCGGCGAAGGCGACGAACCACTCGACTGAGTTGGGGACTGCGACGGTGACCATGTCGCCCGCTCGCGCGCCTCCGGCAGCCAGGTCGCGGGCGAGCCGATTGGCCGCAGACTCGAGCTCCGACCGCGTCAGGCTCTGCTCGCCGCACGTGACCGCCAAGCGGTCGGGATCCTGTTCGGCGAGTTCGGTCAGCCGTCGACCGTACGAGATGAGGGACACGGGGAGGAGCGTATTGCGCGCCGGGGGCCGCCGGCATCCCTCCCGCTTGAGCGGTGTGCTCCGAGAGCTACCCGGCGGCGTCCCCTTGTTCGAGGCGGCGCCAGGTCTCGAAGCGATACGTGATGCCGTTCTCCTGATGGTCCTCAGTCTGGCTGGAGAGGCTGAACGCCGCCGCGTACGGTGGGAAGAACTTGGTGCAATGGAAGTCCCCCAGGACCTGTGTCAGGAGCAGTTCCTGCGCGTCGGCGATGGACTCCTGGTAGACGGCGGCTCCCCCGATGACCCAGACGTCCTCGTCCGGATGTGCCGCACTCAGATTGTCGAGACTGGCGATGGCCCGGAAGCCGGTGCGCAAGGGCCCCGGAGCGGTCGTCAGCACGAGGTTCTCCCGCTCGTGCAGCGGTGTGGCGAACTCGTCGTAGGTCGCCCGACCCATCACGATGACACCGTGCTGCGTCTTCTGGCGGAAGTAGGCGGCGTCGCCCGGGAGCTTCCACGGGATGCCCGAGTCGGTGGCGATCCCTCGTTGCGAGTCGATGGCGGCGATGAGACGGAGCACGGTGATGACTATGGGATCGCCGGCGACGCCGCGATCGTGAAGATGGCGACGATCATCATGATCCCGCTGAGCGTCACCAGGGCGACCCGGATCCGTACGAAGCGGAAATGGCCACTGATCCCGATCAGGAAGAGGATGGTCGCGAGGTAGATGGTGTCCCGGATGTAGTTGTCAGCATTCGATCCAGCCTGCACCCCGAGCGTGTAGTCCGCGGTCGCCTTCTTGTCCAGGACCGCTGCGGTGACGAGCTCGGGCTGTTTGTACTCGGGCATGTACGTGGGGCCGGGCGGTGCCTTCGCATTTGTGAATGGGTCGGTGGCGAGCCACGCGTCGAATGCAACCTTGAAGGCCGGCCGAAAGCGTCGCACGGCAACATCCTCCGCCATCGTGTCACCCGCGACATAGGCCGTGAACCAGGTGTTGAAGGTGGTCGAGTCGAAGTTCTTGAGATTCTGCGCGTTCAGGGCGGCCCGATTGGCCTGGACCCGGTCTGCCGACGCCTGCGCCAACCGCACCGACGATTCGGTGTTCCATTTGGCCGAGGCGAACCCCGTGTAGGCAGCGAGCAGGGCGACGGCCGCCAGCATCACTGCTTCGATGATGGAAAGGATGCGATCGTGATCCCGCTCCCCGTCGTCCGTGCCTTTCGCTCCGTCCTCGGTCGCTGGGTCGCCGGCCGTCCTGTGCTCCGCCGCGTGCGTCCTGTGCCGAGAGATCTCCCCGGCCACTTCGCTCGAGGAGAGTCCTTCAGCCATTCGTCATCCCTCGTCCATTTCTGGCAATGCGTCACGTGTCGATCTCGTTCACGATACTCAGGAGCCCGGTCGACGGACGGCACCGGGAGGGCCTCGAATCATAGACTCACCCGTTATGCGGCCTTCATGGTGGTCCGTGGGAAGAGGTGTTCGCGCGTGGCAACTGACGCCAGAGTGACATACCGGGATCCCGCGGCGACAGTGGGCGAGCGTGTGGCGGATCTCCTGGGCCGGATGACGATCGAGGAGAAGGTCGCGCAACTCGGGGCGATCTGGCTCACGCAGCTCGTGACGGACGACCGGTTTGACGAAGACCGGGCCCGCTCCCTCCTCGCGAACGGGATCGGCCAGATCACCCGCATCGGTGCTTCGACCGGGCTCCTTCCCGAAGCGTCCGCGGCCCTCATGAACCAGGTACAGCAATCGGTCGTGGAGGGGACCCGGCTGGGCATCCCGATCCTGGTACACGAGGAGGCGGTCGGCGGGTTCACCCATCGTGGCGCGACGACCTTCCCGCAAGCGCTCGGATTGGCGGCCACGTGGGATCCGGAATTGGTCCTGGCGGTCGCCGACACCATTCGGGAGCAGATGTTGGCCGTCGGCGCTCGGCTGGCGCTCGCCCCCGTCCTGGACGTGGCCCGCGACCCGCGCTGGGGTCGGGTCGAGGAGACGTACGGGGAATCGCCCGAACTGTGCGCCCGGCTCGGGGTCGCGTACGTGCAGGGGCTGCAGACCGCCGATCTCGCCGGGGGCGTGGCCTGCGCAGCCAAGCACTTCTTGGCCTACGGCGCGTCAATCGGTGGCCGCAATCAGGCGCCCGTGCACGTGGGTCCCCGGGAGCTCCGTGAGGTGTACGCCACCCCGTTCGCGGCGGCCATCCGCCATGCGGGCCTGGCCGGAATCATGAACTCGTATGCATCCGTCGACGGCCTGCCCTGCGTCGGCTCGTACGAGATCCTGACCGAGCTGCTGCGCGACGAGCTCGGATTTGGGGGCGCAGTCGTCGCCGACTATTTCGCCGTAGGGCAGCTGGTCGACCATCACCGCACCGCGGCGGATCGCAGTGAGGCGGCGATGCAGGCGCTCGCAGCCGGGCTCGACGTCGAGCTGCCGGCCTTCGACTTCTACCGTGCGCTCCCGTCCTGTGTCGCCGACGGGCGCCTCTCGGTGGAGATCGTCGACCGTGCCGTCGAGCGCGTCCTGGCGCAGAAGTTCCATCTCGGGTTGTTCGAGCGCCCCTATGTCGATCCGTCCCGGGCCGCGATGGTCTTCGACACGACCGAGCAGCGGCTGCTGGCCCGCAGAGCGGCGGCGAGGGGCCTGTGCGTGTTGGCCAACGACGGCGTGCTGCCCCTCCGTGCCGCCGGCCTGCAGTCGGTTGCCGTGATCGGCCCTCACGCCGACGATCAGCGCCTGCTGCAGGGCGACTACCACTATCCGGCCCACCTCGAGATCATGTATCGCAACGCCTGGGCCGGGATCACCGGCGCGGACGACAGCACCAGCGCGCTGGCCACCGGAGCGCCCCGCGTGGACCTCGACATGCTGCCCACGCGACGGAGGGTCCTTTCAACCGGGACCGCATTTCACGCGCCACGTGACGCCGTTGGCCGGCCTGCGCGAGGCGCTCGGGAGTGACGTCACGGTCTCGTACGTGCGGGGATGTCACGACTCCGATCCGGCAGATCGAGATGTGGAGGCCGCGGTTGCGGCGGCGCGCCGCGCCGAGGTGGCGGTCGTCTTCGTGGGCGCCAAGTCCGGGTTGGTGCCCGACTGCACCAGCGGCGAAATGCGGGACGCCGTGTCACTCGATCTCCCCGGTGCGCAGACCGAGCTCGTCGAGGCGGTCGCCGCCACCGGCACTCCGACCGTCGTGGTCGTCGTGAGCGGGCGCGTGCACACCCTGAGCAGGGTTGCGGCGGTGGCGAACGCCCTCTTGTGGTCGCCCCTGCCGGGAGAGGAGGGCGGCCACGGCATCGCCGATGTGCTCACCGGTGCCGTGAATCCCTCGGGGCGGCTCCCGGTGACGCTGCCCCGCCACGTCGGTCAATTGCCGCTCCACCACGACATGCGGGCGCGGGGAGCGCGGACGGAGTTCTACGGCGACTATCTCGACAGCCCGGTCTCCCCGCTGTTCCCTTTCGGCCACGGTTTGTCCTATTCGAGCTTCGCCTACAGCGGGCTGCGCGTGGAGCCAGGGCGGACGACCTCCGAGACCGTCGTCGAGATCACCCTGGCCAATGACGGCGAGCGAGTCGGCGAAGAGGTAGTGCAGCTCTACGTCCGTGACGACGTCGCGTCCACCGCCCGCCCGGATCGCGAACTCATGGGCTTCGCTCGGGTCGAGCTCGAGCCGGGTGCCGCCACCACGGTCACGTTCGCGGTGCCGGCGAGCCGCCTGGCCTTCTATGACCGCGCCATGCGCCGGGTGACCGAGCCGGGGACCTTCACGTTCTTCGTCGGTGCGTCAGCGGCCGATATTCGTGCCGAGGCCACGGTCGAGATCACGGGGAGCACCGCCGCTCACCCGCTGCGGGATTTCGAGTTGACCTCGGCCAGCGAGCGTCGCGGCACGCCACCGGGTGCGTTCGACCGGAATGCCGGTCAGTCCTCGGCCCTCGGCGGCGCATAGTCGAAGAAGGACCTGACCTTTATGAGGTCGGCCACGGCGTCCGGCACCATCGACTCCCAGGTGCTGTCCCCGCACGCGATCTTCTTGAGGACGTCCCGGCTGAAGATGGGGAGGCATGCACTGCGGTAGTTGTCCAACGGGACGAAGCTGCCTCGCATGGCGAGATACTCGTAGAGCGGGCGCAGCGACGCGTCGACCTCGAGGTTGTCAACCGTTTGCAGTTCCTCGTCGTGTGTGCGACGGAGTGGGTAGACGTAGAGACGAAGGTCGTTCTTGAAGAGTCGTCCGAAGCTCTCGAGGATGCCTCCCGGCAGCTGCGTGTAGTACTTCTCGTCAAAGAGCTCGAGCAGGCTCGGCACACCCATGACGATGCCGATGCGTTCGGTCGTGCGTGCCGCGATATACGCCGCCAACCGGTAGTACTCGAAGAAGTCGGAGATGAGCACCGTCATTCCGCAAGCCGCCAGAAGGTCCGCACGGGCGAGAAAGTCGCGACGGTCGACGTCGGAGCCGCCGGCCAGAAGGTTTCGCATGGTCAGCTCGGCCAACGGAAGGACCTGCTTTCCGTCCAGCGCGGGTTCGGCACTGAACTTGGCCAGCGCACTCTCGAGCATGTCGATGTTGACCAAGGTCGTCGGGCGGAAGCTTCCCCTTTGGACCAGGACCGCCTTCTTGCGGAGTGTCTCGCTCGGCTGCAACACCGCACGATCGGGACCGAACATGGCGACGCCGCTCAGACCGAGTTGGACGAGCTCCAGCGCCATCAAGCGGTTGTCGACCCGCCGGAATTCGATGCCGCGGAATTCGACCATGTCGATCTCGATTCGATCGGTGCTGAGGCGATCGAGCAGGCTCGCCACAAGCTCCTCCGGCTCGTGGTGCAGGAAGAACGCGCCATGGAGCAGGTTGATGCCGACCACGCCGATCGCCTCCTGCTGCAGAGAGGCCTCGACGTCGAGCATCCGGACATGGAGCACGATCTGACTCGGCTCGTCGCGTGGGTGGGCCTGGAACTTGATCCCCATCCACCCGTGGCACTCGTTGTTTCCCTTGAAGCTCCGTGCCACCACCGTGTTGGCGAAGGCGAAGAACGACGTGGTGTCGCCGCGCTTGTCCGTGAGTCGTTCAAGGTTCAACTGGTACTCGTGATCGAGCATCGCCTGCAGCCGTCCCGCCGACACGTAGCGGTCGGCTTCGCCGTAAATGGCGTCGCTGACCGCCATGTCGTACGCGGAGATCGATTTGGCGATCGTCCCGGCGGCACCACCGACGCGGAAGAACCACCGTGCGACCTCCTGTCCGGCGCCGATCTCGGCGATCGTTCCGTACCACCTCGGGTCCAGATTGACCCGGAGGGCCTTCTGGTGGGTGTCCTCACCCACGTTCACGACGGATTCGGCCACGTCCTACCTCCGGCTCGGCTGCGCCCGCACGCGGACGATCGTCCCACAAGGGGCGAGGCTATTGAATCGGTCGTTTCCTCTCCGTGTGCTCTGTGTGAACACCCTGTAACACCGGACCGCCGGGAGGCTCCAGGTTGCCCCGCTCGAGGGTCGGAACCGGGTGCTGTGTGGCATCCGCCCGGCCCTTGCCGCTGCTCTAGTGTCTCCGCCATGCTCGGTCACCAGGCCACCCCGCGTCGCACGTCAGGAACGAGACGGTGACCGAGAGCGCCGCCCCGCCCGAGCCGGCGGCGGCGGCGGCTCTGGACCCGACCGCCATCATCAAGTCAAAGAGTTACATCGTCCTCTTGGTCTTGGGGGCGCTCATCGGCGTCCCGGTCGCGACGGTGGCGTACTTCTTCTTGGACGGGGTGTCCAGGCTGCAGAACGAGATCTTCAACGATCTGCCGAACAGCCTCGGGTTCCACGGTGAGCCGTTGTGGTGGCCACTGCCCTGGCTGGCGCTCAGCGGGGTGCTCGTCGCCCTGGCCATTCGCTTCCTCCCCGGCACCGGCGGCCACGAGCCCTCGGAGGGCTTCAAGTCAGGCGGGCCGGTCCCCCCGATTGAGCTCTTCGGCATCATTGCCGCGGCGTTCGCCACGCTGAGCCTCGGCGTCGTCCTGGGCCCCGAAGCACCGCTGATCGCCATTGGTAGCGGTCTCGGCGTTCTCGCGGTGCACCTGTTCAAGCGCGACGCGCCCGCGATGGCGGCCGTGGTGATCGGCGCCGCGGGGAGCTTCGCCGCCATCGCCACCCTGCTGGGGTCACCACTGGTCGGCGCCTTCCTCCTGATGGAGATGGCCGGCCTGGGCGGTCCGATGATGGAGATCGTGCTCGTGCCCGGCCTGCTCTCGGCGGGCGTGGGCTCGCTCATCTTCGTGGGCCTCAACAGCTTGACGGGATTCGGCTCGTTCTCGCTGACCATCGGCTCCATACCGCACGTCACATCGCCGACCGGGTCCGAGTTCCTCTGGGCCATCGTCATCGGCGTCGGATCCGCCCTCGCCGCCGGAGGCATCTTCCGGCTGGCCTCCCTGTTGCGTCCGTTCGTCCAACAGCGGCGGATCCTCCTCACCCCGATAGCCGGGTTGGCGGTCGGCGGGCTCGCCATTGCCTTCGCGGCCGGGACCACGCACGGCTCTTCGGAGGTGCTCTTCTCCGGCCAGTCGGCGTTGCCGGGCCTCGTCCAGAACGCCGCGAGTTGGACGGTCGGCGCCCTGATCCTCCTCGTCGTCTGCAAGGGCCTGGCCTATGCGATCTCGCTGAGCAGCTTCCGGGGAGGTCCGATCTTTCCGAGCATGTTCATCGGTGCGGCGGGCGGTATCGCACTGTCCCACGTGGGCGGGCTCCCGATGATCGCCGGTGCTGCCATGGGCGTCGGCGCCATGGTGGCGGGGGCGCTCAAAATGCCGATGACCGCAGTGCTCCTTCCGAGCCTGCTCTTCCTCTCCGATGCGGTGACCCTCATGCCGGTCGTGATCGTGGCGGTGGTGGTGTCGTACGTCGTGGCCGTGTGGATCGCCCCGCCACCGCCGGGCGAGTCCGTCGCACCGCACCCCTGCAGGCGGCGCACCGGCCCACGCTGCAGAGACGGCCGGCGCGCACGCCATCACCTGATGGGTCTCGGGCAGGGCGTACACCTTTCCGTGCGGCGCCGCCTCACAGCTTGTCACGGAGGCGGACGGTCGGAGTCCACATCCGTCTTACACGGACGCACGCTATTCCGCCCCCGTGGGGCTCGTGGCATTGATGTGCGGTCTCTCCCCGGTCCCCCTCGGCTCGGCTCCGTCATGAGAGCCAATCGCAGCCCCATCTCGTTGGACCATGGGCTGGTCCGGCGCATCCTCGCCGACGGGAGCACTCGTGGGTCGGAGGAGCGGGCCCATTGCGGCGCCGGCCAGGGCGACGAAGCCTGCGACGAGCATCGTCGTGTGCAGGCCTGTCATGAAGGCGGCGTGGCTGCCCGCCGTGATGGCGTCGGCCAGCTTGCTGGGCGCACCGACGGGCACCGGCGCCAATCCCTGCGACACGATGGCACCCTCGCGGGCCACGTGCAGCGTCAGCCCGTGCGGCACGCCGCGCGCCCTGAGTGCCGGCTCCAGGGCGGCGGCCACGGAGGCGGCCAGAATCGACCCGCACACCGCGGTGCCCAGAACGCCACCGAGTTGGATGGCGGTGGTCTGGATCCCGCCGGCGACGCCGGCCTCGTCCTCCGGGATGTCGCCGACGATGGCGTCGGTGGCGGACGTCACGACAAGGCCGATGCCGAGGCCCAGCAGGACGAAGGGAGGCCAGAGGTGGATGTAGGAGGAGTCCACCTGCAGCGTGACGAACGAGAAGATGGCGACAGCGGAAGCCAGGAGGCCGAACGTGATGGGGAGCCAGGGGCCGAACCGGTTGACCAGTCGCGCGCCCAGTGGCCCGGCGAATGCGAAGGCGATCGTGAGCGGCAGGAGGCGGAGCCCGGCGCCGACCGGGCTGAAGCCGTGCACGCTCTGTAGGTAGAGGGCGATGAAGAACAACACGCCGAACAACGCAAAGAAGTCCAGCAACACGATGACGGTGCTGACCGAGACGGCGCGCACGCGAAAGATGGAGAGCGGCACGAGCGGGTTGCGGACCGTGTGCTCAATGGCGACGAAGAAGGCGAGGAGGACGAATCCCGCGGCGATGAGCCCGAGCGTGCCGGAAGAACCCCAGCCCCAGTTCTGCGCGTTCACCAACCCGTACACGATGGCCAACAACCCCGTGGCGAGGGTGAGCACCCCGGGGATGTCGATGCGCTCACGCACCGACTCCTTCGTCTCGTTCAGGACGAGCGCACCGACCACGAGAGCGACCGCACCGATGGGCAGGTTGATGAAGAAGACGCTCTGCCACGAGATCTGCTCGACGAAGATCCCGCCGATGATCGGCCCGGCGGCGGTGGCCGCGGCGGAGGCGCTGACCCAGATGCCGACGGCACGGTTGAGCTCCTCCGGTGGGAAGGCCGCCTTCAGGAGCGCGAGGGTGTTCGGAAGCAGAAGGGCGCCGAACGCACCTTGGACACCGCGCAGGAGGATGACGCCGTCGATCGTGCCCACGAGCCCGATGGCGACGGACGTCAACGAGAATCCGACCACGCCGATCAGGAAGACCCGTCGGCGTCCGAAGTGGTCGCCCAGCTTCCCGCCGAGGATCAGCGTGGCCGCGATCACGAGCAGATAGGCGTTGGTCACCCATTGCAGGTCCGCCAGCGAGGCGTGGAGGTCCTTGCCGATGTAGGGGTTGGCCACCGCGACGACCGAGCCGTCGATCCCGACCATGATCACGCCCAGGGTCACGCTGACGAGCGTCAGCCACGGGTTGTCCTTGAGCCGTGTGCCCGTGGCGGTCTGCATGAGTGGCCAGGGCTCCGTTTCGCTCGCTGACGTACTACGCCATAGTGGCAGAGTGTGCCATTTCGGTGCAATTTTGGTAGAATAGGACAGGCCCGGAACCCGGGGCGTCCGGACGGGGGGAGTATGGGCACTGGTCTGACGGAGCGGAACAAGGAACGGACCAGGCGCGAGATCGCCGAGGCGGCAGGGCAGCTCTTTCTCGAGCGCGGCTACGCGGCCACCACGGTGCAGGACATCGCCCGTGCCGCCGACGTCTCCCCGAGGACCTTCTTCCGGTACTTCCCGAGCAAGGAAGACGTGATCACCGCCATTGCCAGTTCGTCCATGGACGACGTCCTCGAACACCTGGCCGGCCACGACGCCAGTGAGAGTCTCGGGTCCGTTCTGAAGGCGACGTTCTCAGCGGTGCTCGGGCCGGCGATCGATGATCCCGACGCCGCCAGAGCGTTTCAGCGCATGTTGCGGGATACGCCGGCCCTGCGCGGGCGCTGGCTCGAAGAGCAGCGCCGGAACCGTGATCGTCTCGCCGAGGAGATCCGCCCCTGGTTCGGTGCGTCCTCGGCACCGGTGGCCCGGCATCTGGCCGCCGGTGCGGCGCTCCTGGCGGTCGATGAGGTGATGACGCTCTGGGCGGACGACCCGACGCTCCGGGACCCCCTGGCGTTGCTCCATCAGGCGCTGCAGATCCTCGATGGGCCATCGCTCTTTCCGAAGAAATCGCTCTTTCCGAAGAAGCGGTAGGCCATGCACGACAAGGTGGGCGACAAGGTCGGCGGCGAGGTCGGCGACGACAACGAGGACGAGCTGTTCCGCGAGCCCTACGTCGACGGAGACGAGTGGAGAGACCTCCCCGTGCGCCATCGCTACGTGCACGGCGGCTTCGCCCACACCGACACGCGGTTTTCGATGTATCTCCCTCCGGCCGAGCTCTACGGGGGGCGGTTCTTTCAACACATCACGCCGGTGCCCGACAGCGAGGTCCTTGCACAGGAAGCGACCGGCGAGGAGGATCGGATCGGATTCTCCGTCTCGAGCGGCGGCTTCTTCCTGGAGACCAACGGTGGCGGAGCCTCGGGGCGACCGAGCTCCTCGGTGGATCCGACCATTGCGGCCTACCGGGCCAATGCGGCCGCCGCCCGGTACGCGCGGGTCGTGGCTGCGGCCATGTACGGGGAGCATCGTCCCTATGGGTACGCCTTCGGGGGGAGCGGAGGCGGCTACCGCACCATCGGTGGTGCCGAGAACACCTCCGGCGTTTGGGACGGGTTCGTCCCCTACGTCATCGGGTCACCGATGGCCATCCCGAACATGTTCACCGTGCGGATGCATGCCCAGCGAATTCTCCGCGACCGCTTCGACCAGATCGTCGACGCCGTCGAACCGGGCGGGAGCGGCGACATGTTCGCCGGGCTCACGGCGGAGGAACGCGATGCCCTGACCGAGGTCACCCGCATGGGCTTCCCGCCGCGGTCGTGGTTTGGCCACCGGACCATGGGGATGCACGCCTTCCCGGTCCTGTACGGGGGCCTGGTCGCCGCGGACCCCAGCTATTTCGAGGAGTTCTGGACGGAGCCCGGCTACCTGGGATTCGAGTCGCCCCCCTCGTTGGTGCGCCAGCGCGTCCGGGAGGAGTTCGAGGTCGTCGCGCTGCTCGACGGGAGCGCGACGGTGTCCCCGGGCACTGCCGCCGGGCATCCCGGTCGGTCCCGGGGAGGTGTCGACACGGCGTGGCGCGGGACCGGTGACGCCGCGCCGTTGCCGACGGCGGCCCGACTGTCGGGGAGCCCGGCGGTCGACGTCCGCGGGGCCGATCTCCACGTGTTGTCGGGCTCGGCGGCCGGGGCGAGGATCGGTCTGCTCTCAGTCTCCGGCGGCGTGGCGACGTTCGGGCCGGGGGCGGCCGATTCCATCGCGCTGGTGCAGCCGGGGGACACCGTGCGCGTCGACAACAGCGGGTATCTCGCCGCCGAGACCTACCACCGGCACCAGGTCCCCGAGGGCGGCGACTACCCGGTGTGGGACCAGTTCCGGAACGCCGACGGCTCGCCGCGCTTCCCGCAACGCCCCCTCCTTCTCGGGCCCTTGTTCGCGGCAGCTGCGGCGGGAACGGTGCAGACGGGCCGCTACGAGGGGAAGATGATCGTGGTCGCTTCCCTCCTCGATCGGGAGGCGCTGCCGTGGCAGGCCGACTGGTACCGCGCCCAGGTCCGTGCGCACCTGGGCGACGCCACCGACGACCAGTTCCGCCTCTGGTTCACCGACAACGCGCTGCACGGCGACGACGAAGTCCAGGAGAGCCCGCTCCACACGGTGAGCTACCTGGGCGTGCTCCATCAGGCCCTTCGTGATGTGAGTCGCTGGGTGGAGGACGGCGTCGACCCGCCGCCGAGCACGAACTACGAGGTCGTCGACGGGCAGGTCGTCGTGCCGGCAGACGCGCCACGGCGCCGAGGGGTCCAGCCCGTGGTGTCGCTGACGGTGGACGGCACCACACGCGTCGAGACGGAGCCAGGGTGGGAACTGACCTTCCGCGCCATGGCGGAAGTGCCCCCTGGGGCAGGCGTCATCGTGGAGGTGTCGTGGGACTTCGACGGGTCCGGTCGCTTCGCGACGGGAGGACCCGTCGAGCCCGCCCCCCGGGTCAGCGTGGAATGCCGGCGGGCGTTCTCCGAACCGGAACCTGGTTCCCCGCGGTCCGTGTCGTGTCCCGCCGACAGGGGGATGCATCGGGCCCCTTTGCCCGCGTGCAGAACGTCGCGCGGGTTCGCGTCGTCGTCGGTGACCGCGGCCGGGATGTTTCCTGGTAGACCACTCGGTCATGGCTCCTGATCGCTTGCTCGAGATGGTGGGGAAGCCGGGCGGACCGCTGGCCGATGCGTCCCTCTGGCCCCTGCAGGTGACGGACGCCGCAGCAGTGACCCCGTCGTTCCGTCGAGTGATGGTGACCGCCCCGGGCATCGAGGCGCTGCGCTACGGGCCGGGGCAGGACCTGATGCTGCGCGTGCCCTTGGGCGGAGACCGGGTGGTGAACCGCCGCTACACCATCCGCGCCTTCGACCCGGCCCAGCGGACGCTGACGATCGACGTCTCGCTCCACGGAGCCGGACCCGGGACCGATTGGATCTCGGCTGCAGCAGCCGGCGACCGGATCGATGCCATCGGTCCCCGCGGCAAGATCATGCTCCGTCCGGACGTCGACTGGCATCTCTTTGTCGTCGACGACACCGGGTTGCCGGGGGCGCTGGCCATGATTGAAGCCCTTCCCGCCGGGTCGCGGGCGAGCGCGCTGCTCGAGGTCGATACTGGCGCCGACGAGCAGCAACCGGATGCCACCCAGGTCGAGCGACTCGACCTGCACTGGCTCCGCCGAGAAGGCACCTGGGCTCCGGGCGACGCCACACCCCTGGCGGAGGCGGTGGCGCGGGTGGATCTCCCGAGCGGCGCCGGGCACGTCTACGTTGCGGCCGAGGCCTCCGTCGTGCGCGGGGTCACACGGGTCCTGACCGAGCGGGGCCTTCGACCAGACCAGATCTCCGGCAAGGCGTACTGGCGACGGGGCCTCCCCAACGCCGAGCACGGGGAGCCGACCAAAGAGGGCTGACCTCTAAACGACAAAGGCTGAGCTCAAAGAGGGCTGACTCAAAAGAGAGCCGAGCTCAGCGTGCCTCTTCGACCGTGAGCTCAGCGGTCGGATCGGCTTCCAGGCGATCGTCGGGTATCGGCTGCCCGCTCCGAACGGAGAGGCCGTACGTGCCCGCCTCGACGCGCTGCTCGGCCCGACCGACCGCAGCCAACCGTTCCTCGAGCTCGGCCTTGACCGACTCGTCGGTGCCTTCCGTGGTGAGGGGCTCGGCGGAGTCGAACATGTCCCCCGGCTCGTTTGCCGCCACCCGGTCGGCCGCCCCGGCCTCGTCCATGTCCGTGAGCAGCTGCTCCACGCGGGCCCGCTCGGCCGCGAGCAACTCCTTGGCTTTGGCGTCTTCCATCAGTACTCTCGATCCTCGTGCTGTGTGGGCAGGAACGCGTCGCGCCTGCCGTTGCGCCGGCTCATAGTAGACCGCGCCGCCCGAGCGCTCCGCCCTGGGCCTCAGCGACGGCGCGGCCCGAGGCCGATGGCGCGCACGAACCGGTTGATCTGGCGATTGCCCTCCCGGTAGATGACCCGGCGTGCTTCCCGCTGGGCCGCACCGCCCGCGGCGCCCGACAGACCTCCGCGGGAGTAGCCGTGCTCGACCGCCTCGACGTTGCCGAGGTCCCGCGCCAAGCGGTACAGCTGCGGCCGGGACGTGCTCATGGTGGCGAGTGCTCCTTCGCCGCACGGTCCGCCAGGACGATGCCTTCGACGATGGCGCGGAGCTGATCGACGTCGTCCGTCTCCTCCATCAATGCCAGCCGATCCGCCGCGACGCCGACGCAGCCCAGGCCGTCGTCGTCGAATGCGGCCACGCGCCACGCCATCCACGCCGCCCCGTCGGCATCGCCGCCGCCCTGCTCGGTGGCGTTGATCAGTGCGACCAACTCGATCTCACCCTCTGCGGTGACGTCGTATTCGATGAAGAGCAACGTTCCCCCGAGTTCGGAGTGACGCCGCCACCATACGGCACCCCACCCACCGCACCAGCGGCGAGTCGGCCGGAAGGCTGATGCGGGTTGCCACGAATCCTCCCTCCGGGTGAGCCAAAGACCGCCGATCCGCGCCCTGTGGCATTACCATCTGCGCTGGATGCGCCAGACATGACCGCCGTGCGGGCGGCGGAAGCGGGGTAGGAGTGGAGGAGTTTCTCAAGTCGGCCGGCTACGGCGCCATCTTCGCGTTGAGCTTCATCTCGGCCATGGGCCTCCCGGTGGGCGCCGAGCTCGCGTTGATCTACGGCGGGGTCCTCGCCAGCGGCCAGGTACCGGGGGAGGGCAAGCCGCTGAGCCTGGCCGTCGTCATCATCGTGGCGACCCTCGGTGAGGTCCTGGGCTCCATGGCCGGGTACAGCATCGGGCGGTTCGGGGGCCGGACGCTCGTCGACAAGGTCGGGAAGTACGTGCTGCTGACCCACAAGGATCTCGACCGCGCCGAAGCCTGGTTCGCCCGTCGCGGCGAGCCGGTCGTGCTGGTCGGCCGCTTCATACCGCTCCTCCGGTCGTTCGTGTCCTTCGCGGCGGGACTGGGAGAGATGGCGTTCGCCAAGTTCACCATCTTCACCATCATCGGCTGTGTGGCCTGGTGTGCCGCGCTCTGCTCGCTGGGCTACAGCCTGGGGGGCAGTTACAACCACGTGCTCAAGGCGTTCAGCTTCGCCGGGTACGTCATCGGGGCACTCGCGGTGATCGCGGTGGTGGTGGTCTTCGTGCACCGCCTGCGCGCCTACCGCAGCCAGCGTGACCTGGAGCGCGCCGAGACGGAGGTGTAGCGACCCCGCCACCGGGCCCTTCGGCCTACGCGACGCTGGCGGACGTGTCGGGATGAGAGGCTCATCCAAAAGTCACAAGAGCAACCAAGCCGTCATTCGGGAACAGAATCCCTGTTCAGCTTGGTGCAGGTGTGGCTCGGCTGGTTTGGGACAACGGAATTGTGGTCTGACCAGGAAGAAAGTCATTGCAGGCACCGTGGGCCGGTGTTACCTTCCGTGCCGGAGGCGCGTGGGGTGGAGAGACGGATGGCGAGGTGCGGCAGGGCGTCCGCTTGTCGACGGGGAGCGAGGGCGTGAGCGCGGACGGGGTCTGCCGGGCGGATGTCATGCCCGGCCGAGCTTCGGCCCATGTGGTGGCGGCCCTGTGGGCCGGGGCCGCGGTGGTGGCGGGTGCGCTGGCTCTCGTGCACACGCTGTCAGCGGTCGCCACCCCGACGCCCACGGTCATCGCGTTCGCCGCGGTCTTCAGTGTCCTCATGACGGCCAGTTTCATCTGGCCCATCACGCGCGACGTCGGCCAGGGTCCCGACGCCATCGACGTCGACGAGGCTTTCTTCGTCATGCTCGTCCTGCTCGTGCCGGCCGCCCTGACGGTGCTCGCGTTCGCCGTTGCCATGATCGTTGCGCAGACCGTCCGACGCCGGCCGTTGGTGTGGTCGGCCTTCAATGTCGGCAGGGTGGTGGCCTCGGTCGGCCTGGGCGCACTCGTGTTCGCGCTGTTGCACGGCCAGCAGGCGTCCGCCGGGTACGCCAAGGTCGGCGCGGCGCTGGCCGGCTCCGTCATCTTCTTCGTGGTCAACACCGGCGCCGTCGTGTCGATCATGGCGACCCTGGGAGTCCCGTGGCGCCAGACGGTCTCCGAGGGGCTCGACGGCAAGCTCCTCGTGACCGGGGGCGGCATCGGCATCGCCGTCCCCGCTGCTCTGCTGCTCGCCCACCACCCGAGGTACCTGCCGCTGGCCGTGCTGCCCATGCTGGTGCTGCGCTCCCTGAGCACGGCGCACTTCGACGCCCGGCAGGACCGCGCCCGTATGCGTGGCCTCTTCGGGGCCACCCTGGACGTCAACCGCTCCATGGGCGCTGACGAGACCCGGGCGGCCGTGCTGGCGTCGGCAGGTTCGTTGCTGCGCTCTCCCGATGTGGCGCTCACCTCGGAGCGCCCCGGTCGCGGGGTGCTGGCGGCGCCGATGCGGATCGCTGACCGCACGCTCTGGCTCGCTGCGGCAGATCGGAGCCGGTCCGTGCCGTTCGACGAGGCCGATCGTTCGTTGCTCGAGGCACTGGCCTCGGTCGGCGCCATCGCGCTGGCCAACGCCGAGCTGTACGGGGAGGTCCGGCAGCAGCGCGAGAGACTGTCCCTCATCACCGGCAGCATCGGTGAGGGCGTCTGTGCCGTCAGCGAGGACGGCCGCATCACCTTCATGAACCCGGCGGGCGCCAGCATGCTCGGCTGGTACGGCCTCGACACTGGTGACGAGGGTCCCATGGTCCCGGCCGAGGAGACGCCGGACTTCCTGCGCGAGCCGGCCCTGCGGGCCATGGAACTCCGGCGCAGCTTCACCAGCGACGACACGCGCTTCGAGCGTCTCGACGGGTCGCATTTCCCGGTGACCATGACTGCGTCGCCCGTCGTGGGCGGCGAGACGCCCTCCGGGGCGGTCATCGTGTTCCGCGACACTTCCGAGCGCAAGGCCTTCGAGGAGCAGCTCACCCGCCATGCGTTCCAGGACTCTCTGACCGGCCTGGCCAACCGCCGCCTCCTGCTCGACCACCTCGATCACGCGCTGTTGCAAGCGGACCGGTCGGGCAGCCGGGTCGCCGTGCTCTTCTGCGACATCGACCGCTTCAAGGTGGTCAACGACAACCTCGGGCACCGGGTCGGCGACGAGCTCCTCCGGGTCATGGGCGCCCGCTTACGCCAGGCCGTGCGAGCGGGCGACACGCTGTCCCGCTTCGGTGGGGACGAGTTCGTCGTCCTCCTCGAAGGGGTCGCCTCGTCGGACGAAGCCAGCGAGGTGGCCAAGGCCGTTCTGGAGGCATTCCGAGACCCGATCGCGCTCCGAGGGGGCGCGAGGTGGTCGCCACGTTGAGCATCGGTATCGCGTTCGAGTGGTGACGGCACGTCCCGCGATGACCTGCTGCACCATGCCGACACCGCGATGTACCGGGCCAAGCAGCGCGGCCGCGGCGGCCGGTTCGCGCTGTTCGACGTCGAGCGGATGGGCGTCCGGCCCGTCAGCCGCCTCGACCTCGACGCCGCATTGCACCACGTCATCGATCGGGGAGAGGTGGAGATCCACTACCAGCCGCTGGTCTCCCTGGTCGACCGGCGCATCGTCGGTGCCGAGGCCCTGGTGCGCTGGAACCATCCCGATCACGGCGTTCTGCTCCCGGACCACTTCATCAAGGCGGCCGAGGACAACGGCGCCATCGTTCCCATCGGGGCGATGGTGCTCGAGCAGGCCTGCCGTCAGGCGCAGACATGGCGCCAGGAGTTCGGCGTCACACTCAGGGTGGGGGTGAACCTCTCGGGCCGCCAATTCCAGCGCGCCGATCTGGTCGGCCAGGTCGACGGCGTCCTGCGGGCGACCGGGCTCGACCCCGGGCAACTGTGTCTCGAGATCACAGAGAGCCTGGCCATGGACGACATTGAGCTGACGTCCCGCGTGGTGACGGAGCTGCACGCCCTCGGCGTCCGGGTGGCCATCGACGACTTCGGGACGGGGCGCTCTTCGCTCGCCTCATTGGCCCGGTTCCCGATCGACGTGGTGAAGATCGACCCGAGCTTCGTGCGCGAGATCGACCACGACACCGTGCAGTCGGCCATCGTGTCGACGGTGGTGGCACTGTCGAAGGCCATGGGCTCGACCACGGTGGTGGAAGGCGTGGAGACGCTGGCCCAGGTGGAGGAGCTCGCCAGCCTTGGGTGCGACGTCGCGCAGGGCTACTACTTCGCGCGTCCCGCGTCGGCGGCCGCGTTCAGCACGATGTTGACCGCCAGCGCCGCCGGCTGCGCCGGCGGCCAGCCGGACCTGCGCATCGTGCACGGGGAACGTGCGGGCTGAGCCGTCTGGCGTGTGAGCCGCCCGACGGCTCACCCGACCCGCGGCTGGCCAGACCGGCGGCTGACCCGACCCGAGTCTCTTGTTCGTCTCCGACGAGGCGCGGACGTAGCATGAGCCGGGTGACCACGACGAGCTCCTCGAGCGCCGGTGCAGCGGGCACGCCACGGCCCGTGCGTGTCCTCATGGCCAAGGTGGGACTCGATGGGCACGACCGCGGCCTCCGCGTCGTGGCGCGGCATCCTGCGTGACGCCGGCTGCGAGGTCGTCTACGCCGGCCTGCGCCAGTCGCCCGAGACCATCGTGGCCATGACCGCCCAGGAGGATGTCGACGTCGTCGGCGTGTCCATGCACAACGGTGCCCACCTGACATTGGCCCCGGCCGTCGTCGGCGCGCTGCGGGACGCCGGGCTCGAGACGCCCGTCATCGTCGGCGGCATCGTGCCGCCGGCCGACGTCGCCCTCCTCATGGCCGACGGCGTCGCCGCCGTGCTCGGGCCCGGTGCCTCGAACGAGGAAGTCGTGGCGACGGTGCGCGCCGCCGCCGGCGTCGGCCTCAGCTGACCGTCGCACCGTCGCGTCGGGTCACCCGGCGCACGGCCGCCTGCAACAGCGGCACCACCTCGTGCCAGTCGCCCACCACGCCGATATCGCAGTGCCCGAAGACCGGCGCGCCCCGGTCCGCGTTGATGGCCAGGATCGTGCCCGCCGCCCGCACACCGACCATGTGGTTGAACTTGCCGCTGAGCCCGACCGCGAGGTACAGCCGCGGTGCGATGGAGCGGCCCGTGATACCGACCTGGCGCGCCCGGGGCGCCCACCCCTTGTCCGTGACCTTGCGCGTGGCGGCCAACTCGGCTCCGAGCACGGCCGCCAGCGGGCCCAGCTGCTCGTACTCCTCGGGGGTGACCCCGGTGCCGACGCCGATCACCACCGGCGCCCGGGCCAGGGTCTCCACATCGTCGTCCCGCCGGTCGGACAGGACCGCGAACCCGGCCCCGCCTGCCGGCTCGCCGCGTCTGTACGGGGACCACATGTTCGGGCCGCGCCGAGGGTGCGGGCAGCATGCCCGGGCGCACGGTGGCCATCTGGGTGGCGCTGCGGCACGTGATGTCGGCCACCAGCGCACCGGCGAACGCCGGCTTGGCCGCCAGCAGGCGGTCGTCCCGCGCCGACAAGGCAACGGCGTCGCCCACGAGCCCCGAGCCCGTGGCCGCCGCGGCGCGTCCGGCCACCTCGCGACCGAACGCGGTGCTGGGGACGAGCACCGCCCAGGGGGTCGTCTCCAGCACGTAGGCGGTCACTGCGGCTGCCACGTCCTCGGCTGCCACGTCCTCGGCGACCACGTCCTCGGCGACCACGTCCTCGGCGACCACGTCCTCGGCAACAGCGCCACCGTCGACTGCGCCACCAGCAACAGCGCCACCCTGCAGGACGATGACGACGTCCGCGCCCGCCGCCGCCAGCGGGGCCGGATCGACGGGGGGCGCTTCCACCGGGGCTGGGCACAGCGCGTGGACCGCCGCCCCCACCTGCGCGCCGAGGTCCGCCGCCGCCCCGAGGAGCTCCTCGGTGACCCGCTGACGGCCGGGCTCGGCCAGGACGGCGATCACGCGGGAGGCACCCAGGTCCGCGGTCCGGCGGTCATCCGACGGCGGTGACGCCGGGTCGGGCCGCACGGGGTCGGGCCGCACCGGGTCGGGCCCGCCGGGTCTGGTGCCGCCGGGTCGGGCCGCGCCGGGTCTGGGCGCGCCGTCAAGGCGCCGCGTCGGTCGAGCAACCGGACGGCCTCCTCGACCTGTGCGACGAGGGGCCCGTCGAGGATGAGCAGGGCGCGCTCGTGCTCGAGCGCCCGCGTCGCCCCGACCGCCGTCGGGCTGCCCGCGTCCCCCCAGGGGCCCGTCCCGAGCGCGGCGGCGCCCAACCGGGTGATCCGGTCCGGGGACACGGCCGCCCGTCCCTCGGGGTCGACCTTGCAGGGGTCGCAGAGGCGCTCGGCCACGGAGAGCACGGCGGGCAGCGCCAGCTCCACCTCCTGCATCCCGTCGTCGTTCTCGAGCTCGAGGTGCCACACCGGGCCCCGGTCCTCCAGCCGGCGGACGCCGCTGGCGAAGGGGAGCTCCAGCAGCTCGGCCAGCTCGGGCCCGACCTGCCCGGTCTCGCCGTCGATGGAGTTGCGGCCCAGAAGGACGAGGTCGAAGGGGCCGGCGGCGCGTAGCGCGGCCGCCAGGGCGCGGGCCGTGGCCAGGGTGTCGGAGCCGGCGAAGGCCGGGTCGCACACGTGCAGACCGGTGTCGGCGCCCCAGGCCAGCGCCTCGCGCAGGACGTCCTCCGCCGGGGGCGGCCCGAGCGTGACCACGGTGCAGGTCCCTCCGCTGTCCCGGGCCAGCGTGACGCCCTGGGCCACGGCGCGACGGCAGTACGGGTTCATCTCGAGGCTCACCCCGGAGCGGACCAGCCGGCCGTCGTCGAGCTGGAGCGACTCCGCCAGCGGGACCTGCTTGGCCAGGGACGCGATCCGCAGCGGGTCTCCCGCCGCCCGGCTCATCGGCGCCCGGATCCCGTCAGCGGCCCAGGGCCGCGCCGGCCGGGCTACGGGGGTCCGATGCCCCCACCAGGCGGCGGGCACCGTCGCCTGGGCGCTCGGTGGCGATGATCTGGGCGCAGCCGACGGCCACGGGATCGAAGGCGCTGATGGCCCGCACGCGATGGCCGGCGTCGGTCAGCCCGGCCGCCCAGGCCGGCGGCGCGTCCGCCTCCACCACGACCGTCAGGTCCTCGCCCCACCACAGGCGGAAGGGCCCCGCTCCCGGTGCGTCGAGGGTGAGGCGGGGCGCGGCGATGGCGCGGGCCGGATCTTGGCCGGACTGCAGCAGTCGGGCCAGGAGCTGCACGAGGATCTGGGGTTGGCCGTCGCCCCCCATGGCGCCGACCAGATGGGTCAGCGCTCCCTCCGGCGTGGTGACGAGCATGGGGGAGAGGGTGTGCGGCGGCCGTCGCCCCGGCGCCACCTCGGCGGGGTGTCCCGGTTCGAGGGAGAAGCCGACGCCGCGGTTGTGCAGGAAGACGCCCGTGGACGGCTCGACGATGTGTGAGCCGAAGTCCAGTGCGTTGGACTGCGTCAGCGAGATCCCGAGACCGTCGGCGTCCTGCGCGCACAGGTGCGTGGTGTCGCCGTCCCCGAAACGGGCCAGGTCGGGAGCCGTCGTGCCGCGGCCCGGGGCCACGTCGGGGGGCGCGATCGACTGGGCGTGGGCCCGGACGCGGGCGGCGGCGGCGGCCAGGCGCTCGGGACTGAGGAGCGCGCTCCCGTCGGCGCCGTCGAAGAGCACGGCGGGCCGGTCGTGGCCGACGGCGCGCCAGGTCTCGACGAGGAGGTGGGCCCACTGCGGATCGTCGGGGTCGGCGCCGAGCCCGGCCGCCTCGGCCACGGCGGCGCCGGCCAGCGTCAGGTAGCCCTGTGACGGGGGTGGCACGGTCCACAGCTCGTGGTCCCAGGCGCCGGCACGCAGCGCTTCGTGCCAGGACGCCGCGCTGGTGGCGAGGTCGGCCGGGGCGAAATGGCCCCCGCCCAGCTCCAGCAGGCCCCGCCCGAACTCGCCGCCGTAGAAGCCGTCGCGTCCGTGGCGGGCGATGGCCCGCAGCGTGCGGGCGATACCCGGCACCCGCACCGTCTGCCCGATGTCGAGCGGGCCGTCGGGGCACAGCTCGCCCGCACCGGGGAGGGCGTGCACGAGATGGCTCGCCAGCGCCAGCATGATGGAGGCGGGAAAGCCCTCCTCGGCCAGCTCGATCGCCGGCGCCAGCACGTCTTCGAGCGCCAGCCGCCCGTAGCGCTCGTGCAGCGCGAGCCAGCCGTCGACCGCACCGGGCACCTGCACGCTGCGGACGTCGCCCCGCACCGGCATGGCCGTCAAGCCCTCGGCGCGCATGGCGGCGGGATCGGACCCGGCGCCGGCCCGGCCGATGGAGAGCAGCGCCTCCGGCGAAGAGCCCGAGCCGGGCGTCGCCACCATGGCCAGCACGTCGCCCCCGAGCCCGCACAGGTGCGGTCCCACGACTGCCATGGCCGTCCCCGTGGCCACGGCGGCGTCGGCCGCCGAGCCACCGCGGGCCAACATCGCCAGGCCGGCGGACGCGGCCAGCTGGTCGGCGGCGGCCACCATGCCGCGCAGGCCGGTGCGCGAGGCGAAGGGAGCGAGGGGGAGCGCCATCGTCGGTGCCGTGCCTCAGATGACGACGACGGAGCGCAGCACCTCGCCGCGCTGCATGCGGGCGAAGGCCTCCTCCACCTTGTCGATGCCGATCGTCTCGCTGACGAAGCGGTCGAGGTCGAGCCGCCCGTCGAGGTACAGGTCGACCAGCATCGGGAAGTCACGCGACGGGAGGCAGTCGCCGTACCAGCTCGGTTTCAACGCCCCGCCCCGCCCGAAGAACTCGATCATCGGCAGGTCGATGCGCATGTCGGGCGTCGGCACGCCCACCTGGACGAGCGTCCCCGCCAGGTCCCGGGCCAAGAAGGCCTGCTCCATCACCATGGGGTTCCCGACCGCCTCAATGCAGACGTCGGCGCCGTTGCCGGCCGTGAGCCCCTTGATCGCTTCGACCGGGTCGGAGGCGCCGGCATCGACCGTGTGGGTGGCACCGAATTCGGTGGCGAGCTCGAGCTTCCGGGGGTCCTTGTCGACGGCGATGATGACGGCCGCGCCGGCGAGCTTGGACCCGGCGACGGCGGCGCACCCGACTCCGCCGCAGCCGAAGACGGCCACCGAGTCACCGGGCCCGACCTGTCCGGTGTACATGGCGGCGCCGATGCCCGCCATGACGCCGCAGCCCAGCAGCCCGACCGCCTCGGGCCGGGCGGCGGGGTTGACCTTGGTGCACTGGCCGGCGGCCACCAGCGTCCGCTCGGCGAAGGCGCCGATGCCGAGGGCGGGGGAGAGCGGCGTGCCGTCGGCCAGCGTCATCTTCTGGGTGGCGTTGTGGGTGGCGAAGCAGTACCAGGGCCGGCCGCGCCGGCAGGCCCGGCACTCGCCGCACACGGCCCGCCAGTTCAGGACGACGAAGTCGCCCGGCGCCAGGTCCGTCACACCGTCTCCGACCGCCTCGACCACGCCGGCGGCCTCGTGCCCGAGGAGGAAGGGGAAGTCGTCGTTGATGCCCCCCTCGCGGTAGTGCAGGTCGGTGTGGCACACGCCGCACGCCTTGACCTTCACGACCGCCTCGCCCGGACCGGGGTCGGGCACCAGGATCGTCTCGACCGTGACCGGTGCGCCCTTGCTGGTGGCGACGACACCGCGCGTCTCGGTTCCCATGTGCGCTCCTCCCCATCCGTCCTGTGGGCGGGACCACGGGACCACGAGACCACATGATGCCTGATCGCCGGGCGGCCCCGACCGTCCTGTCAGCCGGTGTCCTGGTCAGCCGGTGTCCTGGTCAGCCCTCGTCGGCTCCGCCACGTAGATGCAGAAGGGGTGACCGTCGGGGTCCGCATAGACGAAGATCGGCTCGTCCGGGTCGTCGGAGCCATCGAGGAGGAGCTGGGCTCCGAGGGCGAGGGCCCGCTCGTGCTGGGCCCGGAGCGACGGCTCGTCCGCGACCACCAGGTCGAGGTGGAGCTGCTGTGGGATCCGCGCCTCCGGCCACGTCGAATGAGGGAGCTCGGGCACCGGCTGGAAGGCGATCCGGGGCGCCCCCGGTCGGATGGACGAGGACGAGCCAGTCCCGAGCATTCGGATCGTCGGCGCCCGGGGCGGGTGGTTCGTCGCCCGCTCGATACCGGTAGCCGAGAAGCTCGCGGTAGAACTCCGCCAGCCGGCGCGGCGTCCGTGCTGTCCAGGGCGACCTGCCGCAGGACGGGGAAGTCGGTCTCCACAGGTGATGATCCTATGACCCTCCAGATTTGCCTCCCGCCATCGCCTCTGCGCCTGCGAGGTTCGGTCCCGCCATGGCTGGCCCACGGCTGCCGCCCGCCGTATGCCGTCCCCTAACGTGACCGGCAATGGCGGTGTCGTATGTCGATGTCCCGGAGGGGTGGCACCGCGTGACCAGTCGCGGCTTCGGTCCCTTCGTGACGCGGGAGGTCTATCGGCTCCCGGACGGGTCCCGTCTGCTGTGGGACTCGCGCTGGCACCGCAAGCACGCCGGCCGCGTCCCCGGAGGCTCGACGTGGTGGGCCCCGTTCGCCATGGCCTGGTGGATCGGCGTGCTCTTCGCCATCGGCTCCGTCTGCTTCGCGTTGGGCTCGTTCCCGCCCTACGTGACGGCCGTCGGGGCGACGCCGGACAACATCACCTACTTCATCGGCTCCATCTTCTTCACGACGGCCTCCTTCCTGCAGTACATGGAGGTGGCGTCGGCGCCGTCCGACCTCGCCACCCCGCATCGCAACGGCCTGGGCTCGCTGCTGCGGATCCGGCACCACCGCATCGACTGGTGGGCGGCGGGCATCCAACTGATCGGCACCGTGTGGTTCAACCGGACCACGTTGAGCGCGTTGCTCGTCGGGCTGGGCGCGTCGCCGAACCACCACCCGGTCTGGCGCCCGGACGCGCTGGGCTCCATCTGCTTCCTGGTGTCGAGCTGGCTGGCCTGGGCCGAGGAGTGCCACGGGCCCTTCGCCTGGCGACCGTCCCGGATTTCGTGGTGGATCACCGCACTGAACCTCTTCGGCTCGGTGGCCTTCGGCGTGTCGGCCATTGCGTCCTATGTCACCTCGAGCGGCCAGCTCCTCAGCCTGGCGCTGACCAACCTGGGGACGTTCGTCGGCGCCGTGTGCTTCCTGGCCGGCGCGATCCTGCTGCTCCCCGAGCGCACCCTGGAGAGCCCGGCCGACGAGCCCGACCCCGGGAGCGGGCGGGCCCCGACCGCGGCGCCGGCTCCCGCCGCGTGATCGCTTGCCCCGCTCGTCCGGCAGGTCCAGAGTTGACCTGGGCGCCGCGGGCACGTCGCCGGTCGCTTCGAGAGAGGGCAGGCCATGCTCGAGAGGATTGAGAGCCCGGACACGGTGCTGGCGGTGGAGGTCATCGGCAAGCTCGAGAAGGAGGACTATCAGGCCCTGATCGTGCCGGGGCTGCAGGCGTTGTTGGACGAGTACGGGGCCATCCGTTGCGTCTTCGTCTTCGGCGATGCGTACCAGGGCCTCACCGTCGGCGGCACCGTCGAGGACTTCCGGCTCTCCTTCTCAGAGCTCGTGCACCGTGATCTCTCCAAGTGGCGGCGCTGCGCCGTCGTGACGTCGTTCGACTGGTTGCGTCACGGCGTCTCGCTGTTCCGCTTCATGATGCCGGGCGAGGTGCAGTGCTTCGAGCCGTCGGAGGTGCGGCTGGCCGTCGACTGGGCGGCGGGGTAGGGCCCGCCGGGTCAGGGCCGCGGTGCCCGCCGCCGCCCTCGATACGTGCTGACGAAGAGGAATCCCGCCGCCACCAAGGGCAGCACCATGGCGCCCACGACGCGTTGCACCGGCGAGCAGGAAGGCGAGACCGACGATGGCACCCGTCGCCAGCGCCAGCTCGGGCGTGTCGCCGACGAGGAAGTCCCACCAGAAGAGCCCGAAGGCTCGGATGGCCCTGGTGACGGCGGTCACGGTGTCGCCTTCTTCCGGAGTCGCCGTCTTCCGGAGCCGCCGTCTCCGAAGTCGCCGTCTCCGGTGCCGCCGTCTCCGGAGCCGCGGCTCGGCGGCCGGCGCCGGCAGCTGCGTGCGCATGAAGGCGGTGAAGGCGAAGAACACGATGACGAAGAACCCGACCAGCACGGGGATGGCCAGGTCCGAGCCGGGCCAGTGCACGCCCGCACCCTCGCCGACCCAGAACACGCCGAAGCTGGTGAGCATCACGCCGACGACCGTCTTGATCGTGTTCTCCGGGACCTCGCTCAGCTGGCGCGCCACCAGCAGGCCCACCACCGCCACCAGCACGGCGGCCGCCGCGGCGGCGAGCGCGGCCAGGCCGAGGCGGTGTTGCGCCGCGCCGAGGCTGACCACAATGAGCACGACCTCGGTGCCCTCCAAGAAGACGCCCTTGAACGCCACGGCGAAGCCCACGCCGTCGTGCTTGTTGGTCCGGGCCGCGGCGGGTGCCGCCGCCGCGGCCCTCGTCCTCCCCGCCGAGCTCGGCGACCGTGGCAGCGAAGATCTTGTCCTCGTCGTGTGGGTCCTTGTGGCCGCTCGCCCGCAGAATCGCCTTGCGCAACCAGGACAGGCCGAGCACCAGCAGCAGCGCCCCCACCACCACCCGCAGCGTGTCGAGCGGGATGTACCTGATGAGGGGGACGCCCACGACGACCACCAGGACCCCGAGCACGAGGAGCGCCGCCGCCGCGCCTTCGAGAGCGGGTCGCCAACCCCGGCTCACGCCGGCCGCCACCACGATGGTCAGGGCCTCGACCATCTCCACCAGGCTGGCGGCGAACACGGCCAGGACCAGAATCAAGGTGGAGGAGGTGTGCATCCCGACCGCAAAAGCTACCGCGACGAGCACCCGGTCCCTGCCCGAGAGCACCGGCGGTAGTGTGCGGGTCACTGACCAGGATGTCCGCCGCGGAGCTCCGGAGCCGCGGAAGCCGCGGAAGCCGTGGACACCCGGGTCCGGTGCTTCAGTGTCCAGGGGAGGGCGTGCATGAGCGAGGGAGCGACGGTCGCGCAGGACCGGGGCCGCAACTACGTCGTGGTGTCGGCCGACACGCACGCCTCGCCGGACAGCCTGGACCACTTCCTGTCCTATGTGGACCCTGCCTTCCGCGAGCAGGTGGCGGGCTTCGGCGACATGTCGAACCTCGCCATCTCCATGTTCGGCGGCTTCGATCCGGGCGAGGTCGACGAGTCCGATCCCGTCCGTGCCACCGCCGCCCGCCGTCTGGCCGGCATGGGCGTCGACATCGCGGCGGCCGAGAGCTGGCTGGCCCACTACGGCACCGACTGGGTCGTGCCGGGCGATGGCGACGGGCGCCGTCTGGCTGTGCTCGAGGAGCAGGGGATCCATGCCGAGGTGGCGCTGCCGGGACCGATCCTGGCGGGCGGACTCTCTCCGGCCATGTACCTGGGCTCTGCGACGGACAAGGGCCTCGAGGTGGTGTGGCCCGCGCTGCACGGCTACCTGCGCTGGCTGGCCGACTTCTGTAACGCGGCGCCCGGCCGACGGGCCGGCGTCATGCCGATCGACTTCCACGACATGGACCGCGCCGTCGAGGAGGTGGCCTGGGCGCGCGCCAACGGCATCTTCGGCGGCGTGATGCTGCCCGCCATGTCGGTGACCTCGAGGCTGCCGGGCTACGCCGACGACTACTACGAGCCCTTCTGGAGCGCGTGCGAGGACCACGGCATGGTCGTCAACCTGCACACCGGCGCGTCGGGCTCGGCCACCGACACCAAGTTCCTCTACGACGCCGAGCACGGCGGCATGCTCGGGCTGTACGAGGTGTTCGTCTTCACCCGCCGTCCGCTGTGGTTCATGATCTTCGGCGGCGTGTTCGACCGCCACCCCGACCTGAAGGTCGTCGTGAGCGAGAACGGTGTGCAGTGGCTGCCGTCGCTCATCCGGGACATGGAGTCGTTCTTCGACACCCATGGTGGCGCCCCCGTCCGCTCCTATCTCAAGATGCGCCCCCGCGACTACTTCGAGAAGCACGTGTGGATGGGCGGCTCGCTCATGAAGCGTTACGAGGCCGAGATGCGCCACGAGATCGGCATCGACAAGCTCATGTGGGGGGCGGACTATCCCCACCTCGAGGGCGCGGCGCCGGTGCACCGCGAGACGCTGCGGCTACATCTTCGGCGGCCTGCCGGAGGACGACCTGCGCCGCGTGCTCGGCGCCAACGCCGTCGACCTGTGGGGCTTCGACGGCGACGCTGCTCCAGTCCGTGGCCGACCGCGTCGGGCCGACCGTCGCCGACCTGGCCGAGCCGCTGGCGCTGGCCGACATTGAGGACACCTTCAGCTGGAGCCTGGCCCGACCTGTGCCCTTGGTGGCGCCGGAGGCGCCTGAGACATCTGTCGTACTGACGCCGTGGTGCGTCGTTACGGCCTCCTGCTGAAGACGGCCCGACTTGGCAGCACAGTCGGCTCCGGCGAAGTCGACTACTCCTGCAGCACGGCTCGTGGCGTCGCACGTGCGAGTCGATCACGCCTGCAGCCACAGTCGGCACGACTTAAAGCTCCCCCGTAATGGATCCGTACCTCTGCTGAAGAACGGTCCCCCGAATGAACGGTCGCCCCGCGGCACGAAATGTCGGGGCAAATTGTGGGCAGTTGTGTGTGCATGTGTGCAGTTGTGGGTGCAGTTGTCGGCGTTGGTGTGACACACCCGCGTGCTTGCATCGTCACATGGAGTTGGAGAACTTCGCCGAAGCGCTCGAGGCACTGGTGGCCTCTGGGGCGCAGCCAACTACGGCGACGGGGCCTCCATCGTCGAGCTCGAGCGCTTGTTCTCGCGCTTTGAGTCCTTCGTCACCGAGGCCACCGCGGCCTTTGAGGCGGGGGAGGAGTGGGCGGCCGAGGGGGCCAAGACGGCGGCGGCGTGGATCTCGAGCACGTGCCGGGTGCCGCGGGCAGCGGCCAAGCGCCGGGTGCGCCTGCCCGGACGCTGCGCCAGCTGCCCGCCTGTGCGCAGGCCTGGCGTGACGGGGCCATCGGGGCCGACCAGGCCCGGGCCATCGCCTCGGCCCGGCGCCACCGCACCGAGTCCTCCATGGCCCGTGACGAGCCCATGCTCGTCGCCCAGGCCGCAGACGTTGGGCTTCGAGGACTTCTCCCGGGCGCTGGCCTATTGGAAGCAGCTGGCCGACCCCGACGGGGCCGAAGCTTCCGACGAGGAGCGCAAGGCCCCCGCAACGTCTTCTTGGAATCCGAGCTTCAACGGCATGTGGCTGGGCCAGATGACCCTTGACCCGATAGCGGGCTCCATCGTGGCGAATGAGCTCAACCGCCTCGAGCACGACCTCTTCGAGGCCGACTGCGCCGAGGCCAAGGAGCGCCTGGGGCGGACGCCCCCGCATCGACGAGCTGGCCCGCACCTCGGCCCAGCGCCGGGCCGACGCCATGGTGGAGATGGCCACGAGGAGCCGCACCGCCCCGGCCGAGGGCATCCGCCCCGCCCCCCTCTTCAGCGTCTTCGTCGGCTACGAGACGATGCAGGGCCGCATCTGTGAGCTCGAGAACGGCACGCGTGCTGGCCCCCGGTGCCCTGGCGCCGTGGATGGACTCGGCCTACTTCGAGCGGGCCATCTTTTCGCTCGGCAACCGGGTCGACGTCAGCGTGCGGGCCCGGCTCTTCAGTGGTGGGACGCGCGGGCCATCGAGCTGAGGGACCGCATCTGCACCCACCCGGTGGCGACGCTGAAGGTAGCATGACCGGCGAATTCCGTTCCTTGATCCCACGTGAGGGACCGGGCGAGTTGGGTCGGTAACCCGATGACGTTCTCGGCGAGCACGCTCTGCGACGTGTTCTGCCGTCTTGTCTTCCAGTTTGATCAGCATCCCCATCCGTGTCGTGCGTTCGACGAGCGTGGCGACGGCACTGGTGCCTCGGGCGCCGACGACCAGATCTCCTTCCCAGTGGCCAGGCACGGCCCGATCAGCGACTTCAGCCGGTCGTTCGGAGATGTTGACCATGCCTGGGATCCGTCCCGGGTGGCCGGCGCGCCCTCGAGGCCTGCGCCGAGCCCGTCCGCTGCGGAGGCAGGCGGCCAGCTCCTTGCGCAGTTCGCCTTTGGTCTGGATGAAGATGGCTTGGTAGATCGCCTCATGTGACACCCACCAATCTGGCTCCTCTGGCGTGGTCTCGGCGCAACCGACTTGCGATCTGCTCCGGCGACCACCTTTTTTCGCCGCAACAACGTCTGGACCTCAGCCCACAGCTGCCGGGCGGGCCTCGGTCCAGGGGACTTTCGGGCGCCGAGCTTCCGCTTCAGCCCGAGCCTGAGCGAGGTGGGCCCGATAGGCGATCCGACCGCCGTTCGCCTTGATTTCTCGTCCGACGGTGCCCCGATGACGGCCCAGTCGCTCGGCGATGACCGTGTTGGAATCCTCGGCTTGGATGCCCACCCTGATCTCTTCGCGCTCGGAGTGTGTCAATGCCCCCGGACGGGGCTTTCGAGGCGTGCACATGGCCACACGGTGGCGCTGAGACCACTGCCAGATGGTGGATACGTTCACGTCGATCAACTCGGCGGCCTCCGCCAGGGTCGCTCCCTGGCCAACGCATCCATCGCAGTGCGACGCACCGACTCGGACTTGGCAATCCCCGAGCTGGCCGCCTTCACCACCAGACCCTCCCGCTTGGCCCACTTCCCGACGGTGTTCTTGTGGACTCCGTGGCCGGCCACAGCGGCCGCCTCACTCAAGGTGGCACCCGCCCTGAGGGAGGCCAGCGCGGTCTGACGCACTGACTCTGGGTGCCGTCCTTGGGGCACTCGCTCCACCCCAGAGCGGATAACTCGGCGGCGAACCGTGTGGTAGTTCGTCCCCGTCGCCGCTGCAGCCTCGTGATAGCTGAGCCCACTCACCGCCAGCTCGACTGCCCGAGCAACAGCCTCCTCGTCCGGTCATCTGCGCTGACTCACCAAGAAGTGCGCGGACCCCTTGAATCCGCCGTCGCCTCCTCTGCGGGTTCCACAACCGCCTGCGCAACCAGCGAGAACGCCGCGACGGCCCGAGCGCCCAGGGCGGTCCGGGCAATCAGCGCCAGCGCCAGCGCCCGCCGCCCACCGCACTGTGAGGGGGCGGCCGCCACGGGTCCAGCCCGCCCCCGCAGCACCCCGGCTGATTCCTCGCCGGCGAACTCGAAAGAACCGCACCCCTTCGGCGCTTTCGCGCGCCCAGCTTCTACGCGCTCGAGGGTCTCCGTCTCCCGTCTCCTGTTGCCCTCAGCGAGCGTCAGCGACCACCAGCCGGTAGCCGAGGTCGATCGCCGGCAGATCGGCCAGGTTGGCATGACGTCGTTGCCACGCACCACTGGACAAGTCCTCCTCCAAGGCAGCCACACCCCGCGCCACCACGGCCGGGTCCGCCAGGGCCAGGCCCGAGCAGTTGGCCCGGACCGCAGGGTCGAGATAGGCCTCGGGCCGGCACCAGTACGCGCCGAGCACGCCGTCCTGCATGTCCCGCGGGACGAGCAGCGGAATGACGCCGTCCTCGTCGGCGCCGATCGCCTCGGCCACCGTCGCGTAGCCGGGCCGGAGTCGCCGCGTGGTCTCACCCACCTCGGGCACGTAGTCCTCCAGGAACCAGAACCTCGAGTGCAGTTCGAAGTCCATCGTCAGCACCAACCGCCGCGGCGCGACCCGGCACAGCTCGGCCAGTCCGACCGCCCAGTCGTCCCAGTGGTGCATCGTCAGGATGGCCAGCGCCACGTCTGCGCCCCCCGACCGCACAGGGAGCGCTGAGCCGCTGGCCCGCACCGCCGGCGCGGCACCCGCCGACGCTGCGCCACCATGACGCTCGACGGCTCGACCGCCACCACGGCATGGTCCACCGGCTCGTAGTTCCCCGTGCCGGCCCCAACGTTCACCACGACACGCCCGTCACCGAGCTGCCCGTGGATCACGGCCTCCCAACGCGGCTCGACCCGCCGGTGGGCGACGTAGCCCTGCCCGATGGTGTCGTAGCGGGCGCCGGCGAGGTCGTCACGCCGGCTCCGACGCTGCTCGCCAGCCCTGGCCACACGGCCCGGCCCGCCCGGCCACGCCAGCCCCGACCTATGCCGCCGACTTCTCCAAGATGTGCACACCGCAGGCCGAGCCCAGCCCGATCACGTGGGTCAATCCGACCTTGGCCCCCTCAATCTGGCGGTCACCGCCCTCACCGCGCAGGTGAGTGGCGACTTCCCACACGTTGGCGATGCCGGTGGCGGCGATCGGGTGGCCCTTGGACTCCAGCCCGCCCGAGACGTTCACCGGCGTCTTTCCGTCACGCCACGTGGCACCCGACTTGAAGAAGTCGGCCGCGCCGCCCCGCTCGCAGAGACCGAGGTTGTCGTAGTGCACGAGCTCGGCCGTGGCGAAGCAGTCGTGCAGCTCCACCAGGTTCAGGTCGGCGGGGCCCACGCCGGCCTGCTCGTACGCCTGAGCGGCGGCGTTGCGGGTCAGGTCGTTCACGTTGGGCAGGATCTGGCACGCCTCCTCCCAGGGGTCCGTCGTCAGGATGGACGCCGAGATCTTCACCGCCCGCCTCTGCTGCTCCAGCGACAACGTCTTGAGCTTCGACCCCGAGACCACCACGGCCGCGGCCGCACCGTCGCAGTTGGCCGAGCACATGGGACGCGTGTTCGGGTACGCGATCATCACGTCGTTCATGATCTCGTCGAGCGACATCTTCTTCTGGTAGGCCGCCATCGGGTTGAGCGTCGAGTGCGAGTGGTTCTTCTCGCTGATCTGCGCGAAGAGCTCGAAGCTGGTGCCGCCGTAGCGGTGGCCGTACTCCATGCCGATCTGGGCGAAGACGCCCGGCATGATGTCGGTGCCGATACGCCCGTCGATCGCCGCCACCGATCCGTACCGCCCCGAAGGCGTCCAGGTGTTGTCGTCGCTCTTGCGGCTCCCGCCGGCCAGCAGCCCGGCGCCGGCGAGCTTCTCCACGCCGAAGGCCAGACCCATGTCGGTCTCGCCCGCCTTAATCGCCATGACCGCCACACGCAGCGCGGTGGCGCCGGTGGCGCAGGCGTTGGACACGTTGTAGACGGGGATGCCGGTCTGACCCAGTTGCTTCTGGACCACCTGGCCGATGGGCAGCGCGCCACCCATGAGGTTGCCGGCGCCGATGATGCCCATGTCCTTCATGGTCACCCCGCCGTCGGCCAGCGCGCCCTGGACCGCCTGCGATGCGAGGTCGGTGGTGTCGAGGTCGGGGTGCTTCCCGAACTTGGTCATGTGGATGCCGAGGACCCACACCTCTTCGGATGCCGATGCCATGTGCCTAACCTCCCAGGGGTTCGAAACCGAAGCCGACTGCCTCGGTGCCGTTGTCGTCGGTGCCGATCGCCTCGGTGGCCAGGCGGACCTTCATGCCCAGCGTCACGTGCTCGGGATCGGGTGTCACGTTGATGAGATTTGCCTTCACGCTCGTGCCGTCGCAGTCGACCACGGCGGCCACGTAGGGCACGGGGATGCCCGGCGCGGCGAACGACACGATGGTGAACGCCCGCACCTCGCCGGTCGTGGGCACGGAGACCTTCTTGAACTCGGTGGCCTCGCAGGCCGCGCACGCGTTGCGGCGGTCGAAGAAGCGGGCGCCGCACGCGGTGCACTCGTTCGCCACCAAATGCGGGTCGTCACCCAGTTCCAGGTAGTCGACCAGCGGGATCTGTTGCGCCATCATGCCCCTTCGCTCAGGTGGGAAATCGTGTTCTCAATGTAGCGGGGCGGCGAAAAAGTCGGCCAATCGGTGCACTCTTCGGAGCGATGCATCCCTGGTCACAGCCCGGTAGGTTCGGGCCTATGCAATTCACCCACCTCGGCCGTACCGGCCTCCGCGTCAGCCGCATCTGCCTGGGCACCATGAATTTCGGGCCTGAGACCGATGAGCCGACCTCGTTTTCCATCATGGACTCGGCTCTGGAGGCCGGAATCAACTTCTTCGACTCGGCCAACGTCTACGGCCGCTCCAAGGGGCGGGGCGCCACCGAGGAGATCGTCGGGCGCTGGTTCGCCCAGGGCGGTGGGCGCCGGGAGAAGGTCGTCATGGCCACCAAGCTCTACGGCGACATGGGCGACTGGCCCAACGAGGGTCGACTGTCGGCGCTCAACATCCGCCGGGCCTGTGACGCCAGCCTGAAGCGGTTGCAGACCGACTACATCGACCTCTACCAGATGCACCACATCGACCGGGGCACGGGCTGGGACGAGATCTGGGAGGCCATGGAGATCCTGCGGGCCCAGGGCAAGATCCTGTACGTCGGCTCGTCGAACTTCGCCGGATGGCACATCGCCAAGGCGCAGGAGGCGGCGGCCCGACGCAACTTCATGGGCCTGGTCAGCGAGCAGTCGCACTACAACCTGCTGACGCGGCAGATCGAGCTCGAGGTCCTGCCCGCGGCGAAGGACTACGGACTGGGCGTGATCCCGTGGTCGCCACTGGCCAGCGGCCTGCTCGGCGGTGTCGTGCGCAAGGAGCGCGAGGGGAGCCGGCGCTACGGCGACAACGTGAAGCGGACGCTCGAGCAGAAGCGCCCGCAGCTCGAGGCCTACGAGGACCTCTGCGACGAAGTCGGTGAGGAGCCGGGCGCGGTCGGTCTGGCCTGGCTGCTGACGCGGCCGGCGGTCACCGGGCCCATCGTGGGGCCACGCACGCCGGAGCAGCTCGAGTCGGCGGTGCACGCCGTCGACGTGACACTCGACGACAAGGTGCTGGCCCGTCTCGATGAGCTGTTCCCCGGCCACCGCACGGCGCCGGAGGACTACGCCTGGTAGACGGCGTGCGTCCTTACCTCGCTTGGGTGCGGCCCCCCCCGCCTCACTTGGGTGTGCCCCCCCGCCTCACTCGGGTGTGACCCCCCGCCTCGCTCGGGTGTGAGCGGCTGAGAGCGCTGAGCCGCGACTACTTGAGCGTGCCGGCCAGCTCGGGCTGCGGCTCCGGCCCGGGATCCTCGGGCATGCCGATTTCCAGGTCGTCGGCGTCCACGGACAGCCTGGGCAGAATCCGATCGAGCCAGCCTGGGAACCACCAGTTGGCCTTCCCGAACAACATCATGATGGACGGCACGATGGCCATCCGGATGAGGATGGCGTCGACCAGGATGCCGCCGGCCAGCCCGATGCCGAATTCCTTGATGACCCGGTTGCCACCGAGGATGAACGACCCGAAGACGAGAATCATGATCAGCGCGGCCGCCGTGATCGTCTTACCCGTGGCCGCCAGGCCGTTGCGCACGGCCACCCGGTTGTCGCCGCCCGACTTGATGTATTCCTCGTGCATCCGAGACACCAGGAAGACCTGGTAGTCCATCGACAATCCGAACAGGATGGCGAACAGCATCACGGGAAGGAAGGCCTCGACCGGACTGGTGCCGGTGAGGCCGATGAGCGAGCCCAGGTCCCCCCACTGGAAGACCGCCACCAGCATGCCGAGTGCGGCGCCGATGGACAGCAGGTTCATGACCGCCGCGGTCAGCGGGATCACGATGCTTCTGAACACCGTCATCAACAACAGGAACGACAAGATCACCACGAGTCCGATGAACAGCGGCAATTTCGAGCTCAGCACGTTCGCGAAGTCGATGTAGATGGCGGTTGTCCCGGCGACGAGGACCTTCAGGCCCGAGTCCCCGACCGCCTGCGGCACGGTCGTGTCGCGCAGATGGTTCACCAGATCTGTGGTGGCAGCGTCCTGGGGGGCGGTGGTCGGAAAGACGGTGGTCAGCGCGACGTAGCCGTCGCCCGTCTTGTTCGGGATGTACTGGGTCGTGGGGGGAGTGCTCTGGATGACGCCCGGCTGCTCGGCGACGGCGGCCACCACCTTCTCCAGCGCGGGGTCGGGATTCTGGGGCACCACGGTCACCAGCTCGAGCGGACCGGTGAAGCCCGGCCCGAAGCCCTTGGAGAGCATGTCGAAGGCGACCCGCGTCGGTGTTCCCGTCGGGTCGGTCCCCTGGTCGGCCGAGCCCAGCTGCAGGGAGAAGAAGGGGAGCGCGATGGCCACGATGATGACCAGGGCTGCGCCGGCCGACAGCACCGGGTGCTTCTGCACGCGGTCCGCCCAGTTGGGCCAGAAGCCCTTGCTGTCGGCGCCGACGATGCGGGGGCCGTTCTCGGCCAGATTCCTCTTCTGCTTGCGGCTCATGACCTTGGGCCCGATGAACCCCAACATCGCCGGCAGGAGGGTGAGGGCCGCCACCATGGTGAGAGCCACGCCGATGGCGGCGGCCACCGCCAGGCCGTACAGGAAGCTCACTCCGAGGGCGAACATGCCGAGCAGTGCGATGCACACGATGATCCCGGCGAAGAGCACGGCACGGCCGGAGGTGTTGACCGCGTTGATGATGGACGACTCCACGTCGCGCCCCGCCACGAGGCCCTGGCGATGGCGCGTCACGATGAAGAGGGCGTAGTCGACGCCCACCCCCAATCCGATGAGGAGCGTGAGCTCGGGTGAGATGGACGGCATGGCGAGGAGGTGGCTCAGGAGGCCGATGACACCGATGGCTGTGCCCAGGGCGAGCAGCGCGGAGAGGATCGGGAGCAGCGCGGCGAAGATGGAGCCGAAGACGAGCAACAGCACGATCAGCGCCAGCAGTACGCCGAGCCCGGTGCTGCTGAAGGACTGGTTGTTGGCCTGCTCGGCGAGTGGTCCGGTCACCGCGACGGTCAGTCCGTCACCGGAGGTCTTCGTCACGGCATCGACGAAGTTCTTGGCCTCGGCGTTCGAGATGTTCTGGGTCTGCTTGTCGAAATTGACCTGGAAGAACCCGACCGTCTGGTCCTTGCTGATGTTGGGACCAGTGGGGTCGATGAGATTCCCGTCCTGGTCGTACGGGCTGGTGACCGGCGTCACGTTGGGCAACGCGTTGATCTTTTCCACCATGGCGTTGATGCGCTGGCCGACGGCGGGGTCGGTCAGCTTGGCATCACCGGACGTGCCGAAGACCACCTGCTCCTGGTCGCCGGAGTGGGACGGCGCGACGGACTTCAGCAGGTTGATGGCGTCGAACGACTGGGTGTGCGGGAAGCTGAAGTTGTTCGAGTAGTTGGTGCCGGCCGCCGAGACCGAAAAGATCGAGACGACGAGCACGCCGATCCACAACAGGACGACAATGCGGCGATGGTGGACACACCATGCAGCCAGGGTGCGCATGAAGAAGATCTCCTCGGGGGAATTCGACGCGGCCACCGGCCGGCGTCAGGGGGGAACGGGGTCAATCGTACCGGCCCTGCGGATGACCTCCGGTCCACCCGGTATCGGTCAGATGAGGCAGTGGATTGAGCATCGGCTGGGCCAGGGGGTGGGCTGAGCAGGCCGATCGCGCGACCAGACGCCCGGCCAGGACCGGATGGTGATCCGGGATCTGGAAAAAGACCCGTCGGCTCATCGTCAGCAGTGTCAGCGGCGACAGTGCCACGACGGCGATCGACGAGCGCACCTGGTGGAGGAGCGAGTGCTCTGACCAGGAGTCCCCCCGTCCGAGCAGCGCAATCGGGGTGGCATCCCGTTGCACGACGACGTGGCCGTTGGTGATGACGTGCCACATGCGGACCGCGACGCCCTGCGCCTGGATCACCTGCCCGGGATGCGCCGTCGACGTCGTGCAGCGGGCGGCGATCTCGTCGAGCTCGGTATCGGGGAGGCCGGCGAAGAGCTCCAGCGGGCGCAGCGTGCCCGCCCCGCTGTCGGTCACGGGACGGATGTCGGTCTCCATCGGGCTGATGTCGGTCTCCATCGGGCTGATGTCGGTCTCCATCGGGCTGATGTCGGTCTCCACGGGGCGGACGGTGTGGATGTCCACGACGGTGCCTCAGTGCTCCATGACCGAGCTGGACCGGTCGCCGTCGGGGCGGTGGTGCCGGTGCTGGTGCAGGTGCCCACCCGCCCGGCGCCAGAGGAAGAAGGCGACCACGGCGAAGAGGAACCACGGCACGTGGTACAGCGGGTAGAAGGGCATGGTCGCCCCGACGGCGACGGCCAAGAGGAGCACGACGACGACCCAGGGCAGGATCCGCCGGTGCCGCGGCGGCGGGGGCGGTGGCTCGCTCGGCAGCGGGGGCAGATCGTCGAACAGGCCGTTGAGGTCGCCCCTCGTGGTTGCCGACATGGCGGTGTCGAGGCGGGTCTTGAACTCGACCTCATCGAGCCGACCATCGGCGTAGTGGCGCGAGAGCTTGTCCGCCACGGCGTTGCGCTCGCCGTCCGAGGCTCGCATGGAAGCGTCGTAGGCCTGCATGTCCCTGCGGCCCGTCGGGTAGGCGGGATCCCACCTGTAGCGCATCGGTTTCCTCTCCTTCTCTGTCCGGTGTGGCTCTGTCCGGTCTGGGTTGTTCGCCGGTCTGTGGTGCTTGATCGGTCTGTGGTGCTTGATCGGTCTGTGGGCAGCTCTGTGGGTCAGTTCTGTCGGTCAGTTCTGTGGGTCAGTCGGGAGGTCGCTCAGAAGGCGCCGTGAGCACGCTCGCGGGCCAGGAGCTCCTCGGCGACCGAGAGGTCGGAGTCCTCGTCGGGGATCAGGAGCCATCCGGCGACGTACAGCGGCACGGCGAGCCCCCCCAGGAAGGCCAGGGCGACGAAGGCGATCCGGACGATGGTGGGGTCGATGTCGAAGTAATCGGCCAGGCCGCCGGCGACACCGGCCAGCATGCGGCCTCTGTCCACCCGGTGGAGGCGCTGTTCGGCAGACCGTCCGGCGGGAGCGGACGGTGGCCGTGCCGGCTGCTCGGGGAAGGTGCCCCAGGCGCCGGAAGTGCCCGAGTCGCCGGAGCTGCCCGAGGCGCCGGAGCTGCCCGAGTCGCCGGAGCTGCCCGAGTCGCCGGAAGTGCCCAATGTCTCTTCTGGTGGTGAGGTCATGCATCCACCCTGACGATGGGCCCACCCGGCGTGAATCCGGCAACTCCCTGTTCGGACCCTGACTGCATCCCTGATCTCTCAGGGATGTCCCTGATAGCCCCGGGGCTCGACTCGGCGCGATCATCGGAGGATCGCAGAGGCACCCGATCCCGGTACGCGTCCGCTCACCGACGGTGGCCGCCCGACTGAGCCCTCGCGAGACGCGTCCCGACGCGCGCCCCAAAATGAGGCCGCTCCGCCCTGGGGCCGGTGGAGCGACAGTCATTCCCGCTGGTCCTCCCACGACCGGCACGGGCACAACGGGCACAACGGGCACTGGGCCGAGTGGCGCGAGCACCGTCACCACCATGTCGGGGGGAGGCTGCGCACCCTTCGCCGCAGCCCCGACAACCGCGTCCTGGGTGGCGTCTGCGGGGCGGTGGCGCGGGAGACGGGGATCGACGCGATGTGGGTGCGCATCGGCTTCGTCCTGCTCGCCATCGCCAGCGGCGTGATGGTGTTCGTCTACGCGATGGCCTGGTTGTTGATCCCGATGGAGGGGGAGACGAGCAACATCTACTCCCGCGCCATCAGCGACCGCCGTGGCATCCGGACGATCGCTGCCATCCTCATCCCGCTGCTCATCGCGGTGCAGTTCATCACCAGCTCCCTGCATGTCCCGTTCGTCGGGTTCCTCGGATGGCCGACCTTCCTGGCCATCGGCGTGATCGTCCTGATCTGGCGCAACGCCGGGGAGTCCGAGAAGGCTTTCATCGACCACGACGTCGTGCCGCTCCTCGGGACGGACACACACGGAGTGGGTCGCCGTTGGCTCATCGCCCGTGTCGCCGTCGGTCTTCTCCTCGGTGCGGTCGGGGTCGCTGTGCTGGTCGAGGGCCACACCACGGTGGCTGCACTGCGTCCGGTCGGCGGCGCCGTCCTCGTGATAGCGGCGAGCGTCGTCATCTTCGGTCCCTGGTGGCTGAGCCTGGTGCGGGACCTCATCGCCGAGCGCCAGGCGCGGGCATTGGCCGAAGAACGCGGCCCAGATGGCGGCCCACGTCCACGACTCGGTGCTCCAGACCCTGGCGCTGATCCAGCGGTCGTCCGATGATCCGCAAAGCGTGGTGCGCCTGGCCCGGGCCCAGGAGCGGGAGTTGCGCGCCTGGCTCTTCGAAGGCCGGCCCCCGGGCGCCATCGGAGAGGACGCCACCATGCTGGCCGAGGGCGTGGGCCTGCTGCAGCGCCAGGTGGAGGCGGATCATGGCATCGCCGTCCAGGTGGTCCTGGTGGGGGATTGCCCACTCGACGAGGCCCTGCGAGCGCTCCTCGACGCGGCCCGGGAGGCCACTGTCAACGCGGCCAAGTGGTCCGGGGCCGACCAGGTGTCGGTCTATGCGGAAGTCGAGACGGAGACCGTCATGCTCTACGTGCGGGACCGCGGCCGGGGCTTCGACCCCGATGCGGTGCCGGAGGACCGGCAGGGCATCGCCCAGTCGATCCGGGCACGTATGACCCGCTTCGGCGGCTCGGCCGCCGTCCGTTCGGCGCCGGGGGAGGGGGCTGAGGTGCAGCTCTCCATGCCGCGCCGGGAGAAGGTCACGTGACCGACGCCGCCACGGCGCCCCGCGGCCGGCCCCGCATCTTCCTCGTCGAGGACCATGCCGTGTTCCGGGCCGGCGTGCGTGCCGAACTGGGCGACGCGGTCGAGGTGGTGGGCGAAGCCGACGAGGCTTCGGCGGCCGTCGAGTTGATCGTCGAGCGCCTGCCCGACGTGGTCCTGCTCGACGTCCACCTCCCCGGAGGCGGCGGTCACGCCGTGTTGAGCGGCGTCCTGCCCCACCATCCCGAAGTGCAGTTCCTCGCCCTGTCGGTCTCGGACGCGCCTGAGGATGTGATTGACGTCATCCGGGCCGGTGCCCGCGGCTACATCACCAAGACCATCTCGGGTCCTGAGCTCCTGCAGGCCGTCTACCGCGTCGCCGCCGGGGACGCGGTGTTCTC
Source organism: uncultured Acidimicrobiaceae bacterium (assembly GCA_963794875.1). Lineage (GTDB taxonomy): Bacteria > Actinomycetota > Acidimicrobiia > Acidimicrobiales > RAAP-2 > Bog-473. Next base: position 341,155 of record CAWCFG010000016.1, on the reverse strand, counting down.
GCCGCGTCTGGCCGGCTTCGTGCTCGACGCCTTCGCCCACGGGGGAGCACCGGCGCCGGGCCTCGATCCTGAGCTCGACCAGTTGTCGCCTCGCGAGCGCGAGGTCCTGCGCCTCATCGCCCGCGGCTACACGTACAAGGAGGTGGCCCGCGACCTCGGCATCTCGGCCAAGACGGTCGAGTCGCACGTCTCGTCGGTCCTACGCAAGCTGCAGCTTTCGACTCGCCACGAGTTGACCAGATGGGCCACTGACCGCCGGTTGGTCTAAACAGGGGGGATGCCCGAGGACCTTGCCGCCGAGCATCGCGACGCGGGCAAGCTGGCCTCCATGGCCGGCCGGGCGCTGGTCGAACTGCGATCCGACCCGCCTTCCCTGCGCGACCTCGGCGCCGCGGGCGATCGCATGGCCCACCAACTCCTCGTGGCCGAGATCAACCGGCTCTACCCCGGCGACAAGGTGCGATCCGAAGAGGGTCTCGAGCACGTGGCGGGCACGGGCCGTCTCTGGATCGTCGATCCGCTGGACGGCACCCGCGAGTTCCGTCAACTCGGCCGGAGCGACTGGGCCGTCCACGTGGCCATGGCCGTGGGCGGCGTCGCCGTCGTCGGTGCGGTGGCCCTGCCGGCGCTCGATCTCGTGCTCGGCACCGAAGACCCTCCGGTCCTTCCCCCGCTGCGCAGCGGCGAGGCGCCTCGGGTCGTTGTCTCGCGGAGCCGTCCGCCCGACGTGGCATACGAGGTGACCGAGGCGATCGGCGGCGTGATGGTCCCGATGGGCTCGGCCGGCGCCAAAATCGCCGCGGTCATCTTGGGTGCGGCCGAGGTCTACGTGCATGCGGGCGGGCAGTACGAGTGGGACTCGTGCGCACCGGTTGCCGTGGCCACCGCCAGCGGGCTGCACGCCAGCCGGCTGAATGGGGATCCCCTCCGCTACGGCGACCCCGACGCCTGGCTGCCCGACCTCGTCGTCTGCCGCAAGGAGTACGCCGAAGACGTGCTGGCGGTCACTACGCAACAGTCCCGGCCGTACTGGTAGGCGTCTGGCGGGCGCCGGCCCGGAATTGACAGAACCCCGCCTCGCAATGAGGCGGGGTTCTGTCGTGATCCTGGTGCGCTCGGCGTCAGCCGATGGCGCGCACGTTCGCGGCCTGAAGGCCCTTCGGACCTTGGTTGGTCTCGAACTCGACCTTCTGTCCTTCTTCGAGATTGCGGTAGCCCGTACCGCTGATCGCGCTGAAGTGCACGAAAACGTCGGGGCCCCCACCGTCCTGGGTGATGAAGCCGAAGCCCTTCTCACCGTTAAACCACTTCACGGAACCAGTTGCCATTGAAAATCCACTCCTCTCCTGGCCAGATTTGACCCATGTCGCGGGGGTCATGGCCGGTAGCTCTTGCGAGCTAGAGGGATTTCCAAACTTGTGATGGTGGTGCCCTCGGGCAGCAACCATAGCGCGGCTGTGGACCGGGGAGGGAGGTTTGGCACACGGGCGGTGATTTCGTCGCCGGTTGTCCACTCCCCGGATCGTGCCTAGGTTTGAGGAGCCGTTGTGGCATGACGAAGGGGGCTTTTTCGTGGCCGTCACCACCAATCCGTACCTGGAGGGCAACTTTGCGCCGGTCCTGGAGGAGGTGACCGCCGTCGACCTGGCCGTGACCGGCCAGATTCCTGAGGCACTGACCGGCCGCTACCTGCGCAACGGCCCCAATCCCGTCTCGGCCCCTGAGCCTTCCACGTACCACTGGTTCACCGGCGACGGGATGGTGCACGGGATCCGGCTGCGCGACGGCCGGGCCGAGTGGTACCGCAACCGCTGGGTGCGCTCGGCCGAGGTGGCGCGCAGCCTGGGCGAGGTGCCCCGCCCGGGGGGCGTGCATGCCGGCATGGACTTCGCGCCGAACACGAACGTCATCGGCCACGCGGGGCGCACCTTTGCCATCGTCGAGGCGGGCGCACGCCCGTACGAGCTGAGCAACGACCTCGAGACGATCGGGCCCTGCGACTTCGGCGGCACGCTGGAGGGTGGCTACACGGCACACCCCAAACGCGATCCGCTGAGCGGTGAGCTCTACGCCGTCTCGTACTTCTTCGGGTGGGGGAACGAGGTGGAGGTGACGATCATCGACACGGACGCCACCGTGCGGTCCAGCCGACGCATCACCATGGGCGGACCGGTGAGCCTGCACGATTGCGCCATCACCCGACGCTTCATCGTCCTGCTCGACCTCCCGGTGACGTTCAGCCTGGATGCCGCCGCCGCCGGCGCGTCCTTCCCGTACCGCTGGGAGGACGGGTACCACTCCCGGGTCGGCCTGCTGCCGCGGGACGGCGACTCGACCGATGTCGTCTGGCACGACGTCGAGCCGTGCTACGTGTTCCACCCGATGAACGCGTTCGACGACCCCGGCGGTGCCGGCATCGTGCTCGACGTGGTGCGTCATTCCTCCATGTTCCGCACCCACCATCTCGGTCCCTCGGAAGGGACGCCCACGCTGGAGCGGTGGCACCTCGACGGCCACGGAGGTGCCGTCAAGGAGGAACGACTCGATGACCGTGGACAGGAATTCCCGCGCGTCGACGAGCGGCGCGTCGGCCTGCACCACCGTTACGGCCACGCGGTCGCGGTCGGCGACCCCGACGACATCCTCGGGACGGAGTCGGTGTTGCTTCGCCACGATTTCGAGCGGGGGACGAGCGAGGCCCGCCCGTTCGGTCGTGGGGCCAGCCTGGGCGAGGCGGTCTTCGTGCCACGGGGCGATGCTGCGGACGAGTCGGATGGCTGGTTGCTCCTCCTCGTGCACTCCGCTGCGACCGGCACCTCGGCGCTCCACATCCTCAACGCCGACGATCTCGCCGGCGAGGCGCAGGCCGTCATTGAGCTGCCGCAGCGCGTGCCGGCCGGTTTCCACGGCAATTGGGTGCCCGACCTGGCCTGACCGGGTCCCGATTGGCCTCGGAGGAGCAGGGGTACTCTTTCAACGTGTTCTTCTGGCACTGGGTCCAGCAGCATCGGCTCCTGTCGGTCATCGCCCTGGCCCTGATCATGGTCAGCTGCGCCGGCGGAACGGCCTGGGCGTTGGTCTTCCGCACGGTGTCCTCGCCCGTGGGTCTGCGTGAGGCGCTGCGCATGTACCGCAAAGAACAGACGGGCAAAATGCTGGCGACGCTGCGTAACCGGTTGCCCGCCCCCGGGGTCTACACGTACCGCACCAGCGGAGGCGAGGGCCTCAATCTCGTCGGCGTGGCGCGCGCCTTCCCGTCCAGTACGTCGATGATCGTGGCGGACGGTCCCTGCGCCACCGTCAGTTGGGTCCCGATTACCCAGCACACCGAGGCCACCACGGTCTGCAACGCTCCGAACGGGGGGCTGACCATTCCGAAGCTCGTGACCAACGAGTCCATCGCCGGCTCGACCACCACGTCCACCATCACGTGCCCGTCGACCGCCTACCTGCTGCCGCCGGAGGCGCACCCGGGTCAGCGCTGGGGTGTCACCTGCGCGCTGGCCAGCCCGGCGGAGAAGATCGGCCTGCAGGGACAGGCGTTGGGCCGATCCACCATGGTGGTTGGCGGCCACCCGGTCGCCGTGACGCACGAGCGCGTCACCCTCACCTTCACCGGCGCCGAGCACGGCACGAACCCCACTGACTTCTGGATCGTGCCCAGCACCGGCCTCATCGTCCGGGAGCGTGAGACGGTGGGCGTGACCCAGGGCTCGGTGCGCTACACCGAGAACATGGAAGCGACACTGACGGGGCTCACGCCGGCACACTGACCTTCAGCCGGCACCCTGACCGTCAGCCGGCACCCCTGACCTTCAGCCGGCACCAACCTCCGGCACCAACCTCAGCCGGCCGGCGGGCCGACCAACGCAGCCAGCCGCTTCGGGGCGGTCAGGCAGTAGCTCTCGGCGATCATCTCGGCCATCTCGTCCCAGTCGGGTGCCTTCCGGAGGTCCAGTCGCACGCCGACCCAGCCCTTGGGCCCCACGTACTTCGGGACGAAGAAGCGCTCCGGTTCGGAGGCCACCAGGACCTGTTGGGCGCCCCGAGGGGCCTTCATGGTCATGGAGGTGCCGTCCTCGCTCGTCATGACGAAGATCTTGTCCCGTACCCGGAACGCCGGGGCGGTGTGGCCGCCGAACGAGCGCTCCTCGGCCTCGGGCAGGGCCAGGCAGATGTCCCGCACCCGTTGCAGCGCCGTGCCGCGCCGCGCTCACCCCGCCGAAGCCGCCCGGTCCTGCGCCACGGCGTCGTAGGACGCGTAGTCCGTGCCGGTGTCGTCGGCGAACTCGAACTCGAGCAGGCCCGCCTCGCCCCACCGCTCACGTAGATAGCCGTTGTTGGCGTCGAGCAGACCGAGCTTGCGCACGTTGGGCACCAGCTTGGCGAAGAAGCCACGGGCGAAGCCACGCATCGGGTTCACCCTCACCTTCTCCGCCGCTTGCACGATGAACGGGAAGACCTCCTCGGCGGTCGTCCCCATGCGCTCCCAGACCTCGGGCGTCGTGGCCCGGGCGCGCGAGTTGAGCGTGGAATCCACCAGGAACTCCTGGCGCTCCTTGAGCTCGGCCTCGCTCAGGTCGCGGTAGAACTCCGACAGGGTCAACACACCGAAGGCGACGTGGCGTGCCTCGTCGGACATCACGTACCGCAGCAGCTTGGTCAGCAACGGCTCCTGTGTGCGCCGCAGCATGTCGCCGAACGCGGCGAGTGCCAGCGACTCAATGACGATCTGCATCCCGAGGTAGGCGATGTCCCATCGGGAATCCTCCAGCAGCGACCAGATCTGCTCCTTCAGGAACGGGCTCATCGGGTAGGCGTCGCCCAGTTTGGTGCGGAGATACTTGGCGAACACCTCAGTGTGCCGGGCCTCATCCATGGTCTGGGTCGACGCGTAGTACTTGGCGTCGATCCACGGCACGGTCTCGACGATTTTGGCCGCCGTCATCATGGCGCCCTGCTCGCCGTGCATGAACTGCGAGAGGTTCGCCTTGAACATCTCGATCCCGAGCTGCGTGTACTCCTTCTCGGTCCACGCCGCTATGGGGGAGCGGGGCAGTGTGCCGGCCACCCGCGCCACGGCCAGCAGCGGGCTGTCCTGCTCGGCCACCAGCCGCTCAGGGTCGACGTCGATGGACCAGTCGAGGTCCGTCACGCTGTTCCACTGCGAACCCATCGCCTTGTTGTAGAGCGTGACGAGCTGGCCGCGGTCCCGCTCGTAGTCCCACAAGAAGAGCCGGTCCGCGTTGTCGTGGATGACCTGGACGGCCGCCTCGACGTCCCGCCGGCCCGGTACCTGAGGGGCGGGCTCTGTCGTCCCTGACACCGGAGGCGTCGTCGTCCCTGACACCGGAGTCGTCGCGTCGGACATGGACCGAGGCTACTTCCGCTTCCCGCCCATGTTGGCGTTCGACGCCGCCTTGGCCACCAGGTCGGGCACGATCTTGCCGAGCTCGGCCGGGTCCCAGCGGTCGCCCTTGTCGGCGGCCGGCCCTTCCACCCAGCCCTCGGCGACGCTGAGGTGGTCGCCCTGCACGTTGAAGACGCGGCCGGTGATGCCGGCCGACTCGGGGCTGCCGAGCCAGACGACGATCGGTGCGATGTTGGCCGGGTCGAAGGCGTCGAACTCCTCGGGCTTCTTCTCGGTCGGGGTGAAGCCCCCGCCCAGGTTCTCGGTCATGCGCGTCAGAGCGGCCGGAGCGATGGCGTTGACGGTGACGCCGTAGCGCTCGAGCTCCATGGCGGCGATGATCGTGAACGAGGCGATGCCGGCCTTGGCGGCGCCGTAGTTGGTCTGGCCCACGTTGCCGTAAATGCCCGAGGGTGACGTCGTGTTGATGATGCGGGCGTCGTTCGTCTCGCCGGCCTTGGTGCGGTTGCGCCAGTACTCCACGGCGTGGCGCGTGGGCGCGAAGGTGCCGCGCAGGTGCACCCGTATGACGGCGTCCCACTCCTCGATGGTCATGTTGACCAGCATGCGGTCGCGCAGGATGCCGGCGTTGTTGACCAGCACGTCGATGGTCCCGTAGGTGTCGATGGCGGCCTGAATCAATCGGCCCGCGCCGTCGTAGTCCGAGACGTCGTCGCCGTTGGCCACCGCCTCACCGCCCATGCCGCGGACCTCGTCGACGACCTGACCGGCCGGACCGTCAGACGAGCCGGACCCGTCCACCTCGGCGCCGAGATCGTTGATGACCAGCTTGGCGCCCTGGCTGGCGAACTCGAGGGCGTGCTCGCGCCCGATGCCCCGCCCTGCCCCGGTGATGACGACGACCCGTCCGTCACAGATACCCACGTTGTTCAGCTCCTTTGGTTGGTTGCAGTCTCGATGTGCTCAGGCCGGCTTCGATGCCGCCCGGTACTGGCTCGCTCCCTATCGGCTCGCCCAGTCTGGATTCGCCCTGTATTGATCGCGCAGCTTTCTCTTGAAGATCTTCCCAGTATCCTCCCGCGGCAGCTCCTCCACGAAGTCGACGCTGCGCGGGCACTTGAAGTGGGCCAGGTGGTCCCGGCAGAAGGCCATGAGCTCGACCGCCAGCTGGTCGGTGCCCTCCACGCCATCGGCCGGCTGGACCACGGCCTTCACGGCCTCGCCCCACTCCTCGTCGGGCACCCCGATGGTGGCCACGTCGCCCACGGCGGGGTGCTCCAGCAGGACGGCGTCCACCTCGGCAGGGTAGATGTTGACGCCCCCCGAAATGATGAGGTTGGCGGTGCGGTCGGTGAGGTAGAGGTACCCCTCGGTGTCCATGTATCCCATGTCGCCCAGGGTGAAGTAGTCGCCCCGGAAGGCATCGGTCGTCTTCTCGGTGTCGCCGTAGTAGTCGAACTTGGTGGCTGCGGGTGCCTGGAGGAACACGAGGCCGATCTCGCCCGGGGGGAGGTCGTTGCCCTCGTCGTCGGCCACCTTGACCAGGCCGGGGACCATGGGGCGGCCGACCGTGCCGGGGTGGGCCAGCCAGGTCTCGGAGTCGACGAGGGTCCCCAGGCCCTCGGTGGCGGCGTAGTACTCGACCACCACGGGCCCCAGCCACTCGATCAGTCGTCGCTTGATCGGGACGGGACACGGCGCCGCGCCGTGGATCACGAAGCGAAGCGAGGAGGTGTCGAAGCGCTCGCGTGTCTCCGCCGGCAGAGCCAGCAGGCGGTGGAACATGGTGGGGACCATGTGGGTGTGCGTGATCCCGTGCCGTTCGATCAGCTGCAGGGCCTCGACCGGGTCCCAGTGATCCATGACCACCAGGGGCACGCCGTACAGGAAGGGCACCGCCACCGAGAAGGCCAGAGGGGCGGCGTGGTAGAGCGGACCGGTCAGGAGATGGGCGTCGACCGTCGTCTCGTAGTCCTCGTCGTACCCGCAGAAGTTGACGGTGGCCAGCGCGCTCACGGCGGCCGTGTCGCGGTGCACGCCCTTGGGCCGCCCGGTGGTGCCCGACGTGTAGAGCATCTGGGTGCCGAGGACGGGGTCCTCTATGTCGGACCCGTCCTCCGCAGCAACCACGGTGTTGTACATCTCGAAGCCGGGGATGTAGCCGCCCGTGTTGATCGTGACGAGGCCCGGGCCACCGGCGGCTGCCGCCATGGCGAGCTTGTCGCCCAACGTGCCGGAGCAGACGAACGCCTTGGCCTCGCAATTGTCGATGATGTAGGCCGCTTCCTCCCCGGTCAGGTGCCAGTTGATCGGCGTGAGGCGGAGCCCCGTGCGCTGCGCGGCGTAGAGCACTTCCAAGAAGGCCGGCTCGTTGGTGCACATGAGCGCCACGGAGTCGCCCGGCTGTAGCCCGCGGGCCCGCAGCGCCCGGGACACGCGGTTGATCTCGGCGTTGAAGTCGGCATAGGTCCGGTCCCCGTGCGGGGTGATGAGCGCGAGGCGATCGGGGATCCGGGCCGCCCACCACGCGTGGAGCATGCCCTGGGCCACTGCGGTGCGCTTGTCGTCCGGAAGGCTCACGACGCCTCTCCGGGTTCGCCGGCGGGCCCGACCGGGCGGAACAGCGCGAGCTGTCGGCCGTCGCTCAGCGGTTCCCAGGTGACCGTCACCGCCATGCCGCTGTGGACAGCAGCCGGCGGACACCCGACGACGTTGGTCATCATGCGCACCCCTTCCTCCAAGTCGACCAGGGCGATGCAGAACGGCGCACCGTGAGCGAACGCCGCACCGGCGGCCTCGGGCCTGTGCTCGACGACCGCCGCGTGCACGGTCGCACGCCCACTGGCCTCGCGCCACTCCAACGGACCACGCGCGCCGCAGTGCGGGCACAGCACCCGCGGGTAGAAGATGCCGCGGTCGCAGGCCGTGCACCACTGCACGAGGAGACGTCCCTCCCGGGTGGCCTCCCAGAAGCGCCCGCTCTCGGCGCCCTCCGGCGGCTCGAAGCGCAGCGGTGCCCCGGGCTCGGCGGTCACAGGGTGGCCCCGGTCCCGAGGACGGCGGTCGACAAGACGGAGAGGAACATGCCCGAGCCGTGGGCGACGGCGACCTCTGCCCCTTCGACCTGGCGGGCCTCGCCCTCGCCGCGCAGCTGGCGCACGGCTTCGGTGATCAGGAACATCCCGTACATGCCGGGGTGCGTGAACGAGAGCCCGCCGCCGTTCGTGTTCATGGGGAGCGAGCCACCGGGCCCGAGGCCGCCCTCGGCCGCGAACGGGCCGCCCTCGCCCTTGGCGCAGAAGCCGAGGTCCTCCAAATGCAGGAGCGCGGTGATGGTGAAGCTGTCGTAGCCCATGAGGACGTCGACGTCGGCCGGGCCGAGGCCGGCCATGGCGAAGGCGCGGGAGCCCGACACCGCTCCGGGGGTCGTGGTGAGGTCGGGCATCTGCGTGATCCCCATGTGGTCGGTGCAGGTGGCGGCACCGAGCACGTAGACCGGGGGCTTGCGCAGGGTCCGGGCACGCGCCGCGCTGGTCATGACGAACGCCCCGGCGCCGTCGGTGACCAGGCAGCAGTCGAGCAGGTGCAGGGGGCTGACCTGCAGCGGGGAGGCGAGCACGTCGGCGATCGTGAGCGGATCGCGGTAGCGGGCCCGTGGGTTCAGCGCGGCCCATGCCCGCGTCTGCACCGCAATGGAGGCCAACTGCTCCGCTGTCGTGCCGAACTCGTGCATGTGGCGGGCGGCGGCCAGCGCGTAGGGGCCCATCGGGAGACGCAGGCCGAACGGGAGCTCCCATTCCGCCATGGGGTTCGGCCCCGCCATGCCGCGCCCGGGGCGCCGGCGCTTGCGGGTGCGATCGCTGCGCGGCGTCGAGGCATAGACGCTCACCACCACGTCGCAGACTCCGGCCGCGATGGCGGCGGCCGCATGCTCGACGTGCACCTCGTAGCTCGAGCCACCGGTCATGGTCGACTCGACGAAGGTCGGGTGCAGTCCCAGGTACTCGGCGAAAGCCACGGCGGAGTCGGGATGGCAGACGCCGTCGACGTCGTCCAGCGTGAGACCGGCGTCCTCGAGTGCGTCGAGCACCATGGCGACCTCGAGCTCGCGGCCGGTGCGGTCGAGCTCGCCGGTGGGGGAGACGTCATCGGCCACGCCGACGATGGCCGCCGCGCCCCGCAGGCTGCGGTCCTCCCCACCCACTCTCCTTGACCCCCCGGTCCAGCCCGACCCAGCCGTGGGCTGCTTAGGCGTTCTTGGGCAGTTGGGAGAAGGGCGTCACGCGGTCGTTGTTCGGCTCTTTCGGCAGACCGAGCACCCGTTCACCGATGATGTTGCGCTGGACCTGGTCGGTCCCGCCGTAGATGGGCGGCGCCTGGGCGAAGAGCGCCATCTCGGTGATGCCGCCGGCGAACGGGTCTCCCGTGGCGTGCTTGAGCGCCGCCTTGTCGTCACCGTCGTAGGCGTGGAGGGTCCCGGCCGGGCCGGCGATGCGCAAGCCCAGGTCGCGGGTGAGGCGGACGATCTGGCTCATGGAGAGCTTGGCCACGTTGGGCATGCCGGGAATGTCGTGACCCTGCTCCTTGGCCGCCTTGACCCGCAAACCGTTGAAGCGGCCGAGCTCGCCGAGCGTGTAGAGCCGGGCCAGGTCCTGGCGGATCCCGGCGTCCCCGTTGACCCCGCGCGACTGGGCCACGCTGATCAGCAGGCCCGCGCCCCGCGCATGGCCCCGAGCGCGCCACCCGGCGCCTGGGACTTCTGCTTGCCGCCCGCCGCATCGGGCTTGGGCGCGACGAGGTCTCCCACCCGCCGGGAGAGCATGCCCATGACGCTGCCCGGTTGGGCCAGCCCGCCTCCGGCCGCGTTCCCGCCACCGGAGCCGAGGCCCGCCCGCTCGTTCATGAGGGTCGTGTTGGCGGCCGCCCACCCGTTGTTGAGGCCGCCGATCAGGGCGGAGTTGGCAACCCGGGCGTCGGTGATGAAGACCTCGTTGAAGAGCGCATGGCCCGTCATCTCCTTCAGCGGGCGCACGTCGACGCCGGGCTGGAGCATGTCGAAGGCGAAATAGGAGATGCCCTGGTGCTTGGGGACATCGGGATCGGTGCGGGCCAGCAGCATGCCCAGGTCGGCGTACTGGCCGCCCGAGGTCCACACCTTTTGCCCGCTGATGATCCACTCGTCCCCGTCGAGGACGGCGCGGGTCTGCAGGCCGGCGAGATCCGAGCCCGCCTGGGGCTCACTGAAGAGCTGGCACCACGCCTTCTGCCCGGTGACGATGTCCCGCACGTAGAGGTCGATCTGCTCCTGGGTGCCGTGCGTGGCGATGGTGGGAGCGGCCAGCAGGAGGCCGAGACCGGCCGGGGCGCCCAGTGCCCCGAAGGCGGCGATCTCTTGTTGCACCAGGACGACGTCGGAGCGGGCCATCGCCTTGCCGAAGGCGTTCTCGGGCAGCCCCGGGGCGGACCAGCCGGCCAGGCCCAGCCGCTCCCACCACTCGGCCACGGTCAGGTCGGGATCCCAGTTGCTGGCCAGCCAGGACCGCAGCTCGCTCAGCAGCTCGTCGGTCCGCGTCGTCTCTGTCGCGATGTCGGTCACAGACCGAAGTTACCGGGCGCGCCGACGAACGGGAAACTCCTTTCAAACATGGGTAGCGTGCCCCGGATGCGAAACGACCGGCTCGATGCGGCATTTGACGCCTGGGTGCAGGCGCAGACAGCGGCCCTCGAGGTGGTTCGACAGGCCACGGGCGTGCCCGAGAGCGACGTCGACCTGGCCGAGGGCTACCGCTGGGTGACCCGCCTGACCCGGCTGATCCTCGACTGGATCGTGGAGCGTTCCGATCCCGTGCACCCCCAGCTGTTCGACCTGCAGGACGAGTACAAGAAGCTCCTGGTGGACAACCCCGACGTGCATTACACCTTCTGCGTGCTCGACGACACGCGCACCTACCGCCTGGTCGGGTTTCGCGGCGAGTGTGCGTATCTCGGCATGACGTTCGGCACCGCGTTCGGGCAGGGGCCGGTCGGGGGCCGCACCGGCACGCAGACACAGACGCATATCGACGAGTTCGAGCTCGGTCCCGACGGGGAGGTCGACATCCTGATCGCCCCGGCCTCGAGCATGCCCGACCCGAGGCCGCGTAACTCCGTGGTGCTCGAGCCGGGCACGGCCCAGCTGGCCATCCGGGAGACCTACTTCGAGAAGAGCCCGGAGAAGTTCGCGCGCCTGCGTGTGGAGCTGGTGCCCGAACCGGGGGAGGTGGTTCCGCACCCGATCCTCTCCACCGATGAGCTCGCGCCCAAGCTCGAGTTCGCCGCCATGTTCCTCACCTTCGTGGGTGGGACTGCATTGCAAATGTGGGCTGACGCCGCCGGCAACATGAACACGTTCGGGGGCCAGGCCGGTTCGGCCCACGTGGCGGCGCAGGAGGACGAGGTGCGCTCCCACTCCAACGCGGAGATGACGTACCACGGTGGGCGCTTCCGGCTCGAGCCGGGCCAGGCCCTCGTGGTGACGGTGCACGAGCCCGACAAGCCCTTCCTGTACTGGGGGCTGACGCTGACGTCGCCCTGGATGGAGAGCTTCGACTACCGCTACGCCACGACGGCCTTGAACAACAAGACGGCGACGCGCTCGCCGGACGGCTCGTGGCGCATGGTCATCGCGCCGACGGACCCTGGGGTTGAGAACTGGCTCGACACCGGCGGACGGCTCGAGGGCTACATGCTCGTGCGCTGGGTGCTGGCCGACGGTCCGCCGCACCCGACGGCCGAGGTCGTCGACATCGAGGCCCTCACCGCGTCCTAGATGCGGGAGTCGTCACTGAGGGCGACTCGGGACCTCCTGCACCAGCCAGCCGTTCCCGTCGGGGTCGTTGAACGACAGGAATGACCCGTAGTCGGCCCGGGCCGGGTCGGGCCCGTCGACCTGTGTGCCCTCCTCGAAATGGAAGATCTCGGTCGGGGCGACGCCGCCGGTCACGAGGTGGCGCCGGGCCTCTTCGATGTCCCGCACCACCAGGTGCACTCCCTGCAGCGTCCCGGCGGCCTGCGCGTTCTTCATGAGCGAGATGGAGCAGCCTGAGCCGTTCGGTGTCAGCTGGACGACCCGGAAGTCCTCCCCGGCCCGGTGATCCACGTCGACATGGAAGCCGGCGGCGTCGGCGTAGAAGGACTTGGCCCGGTCGACGTCGGCCACGGGGACGACCAGGGTCTCGAGTTTCCAGTCCATCTTGTCTCCCTTCGGAGCAGTCCCCCTTCGGAGCAGTCGCCCCCGACAACACTGTCGCGCACAGAACGGTCGGACGCAGAACGGTCGGACGCAGAACGGTCGGACGCAGAACGGTCGGACGCAGAACGGTCGGACGCAGAACGGTCGGGGCAGAACGGTCGGGATCAGACCTCGGACGGGACCCCGAAGCGTTCCTGGTAAGGCGCTACCAGGGCCCTGTGGGTGGCCAGGTCGAGGCCGGTGTCGGCAAAGGAGTAGTCGTGGCCACCGGTGCGGGCCGTGTGCCGAGCGGCCAGGTAGGCCTCGAGCTCCCAACGGAATTCCGGTGTCAGCGGGAGGCCCCAGCCGGCGTAGAGCCGCTCGACGGTGCCGATGGGGTCCGCCACCAGATCGCGGTAGACGACGTCGGCGATCTGCGCCTCCGGGATGTCGCCGGCGTCCCGTTCGGCGGTGACGTGGTCCATCTGCAGCTCGAGGCCCATGGCCATGAACTCGACCAGCACGCCGTGGTCGACGTGCTCGGAGTGCATGAAATGCAGCGTCGCCATGAGGTCGGACAGTGAGCCGATGACGCGCAGCGGGTCACGGTGGGTGATCACCACGCGTGCATCGGGGTAGGTGGAGAAGACCAGGGGCAGGGCGGAAAGGTGCGAGGGCGCCTTCACGACCCAGCGCGTCGTCGGCCGCTCGGTCACCCACTGCAGCGTCTGCAGATGGCGCTTGTGCCAGTCGTAAATCGGGGCCTGGTCCTGGCCGCTGCGCCACACCGTGTACTCCGCCACGTTGTAGAAGCCCGTGTAGATGTCGCTCGAGAACTGGTGGGCGAAGGCGAAGATGCACTCGGTGGGCAGCCGGCCGCCGTTCTCGTGCATGGCGGTGAAGGCGGGGATGATCTCGTCCATCAACCTGATCTCGTCGTCGCACAGGTCGCCCGACGCATCGTCGTACGGGACGGTGTGCAGCAGCTCCCAGAGCAACGGCGGCCGGTTGTCGGGGTCACAGGCCAGCAACTCGTGCAGGAGCGTGGTGCCGGAACGACCGAGTCCGGTGACCACGATGGGAGCGTGGACGGGCTGCTCTAGGACGGCCGGCTCTTTCTTCCAGAGGTCGACCATGCGCAGGCGGTTCTGCAGGATCAGCTGGAGCTCACCGCGGGTGCGGATGCGGCCCGGCAGGTGGAGGCGCGCCTCGGCGTCGAGCGAGGCGCAGAGGCGGCGGAAGGGCTCCTCCCACCAGTCGTCGCCGAAGTCGTCCAGGCCGGTGGTGGAGATGGCGGCCGCTTGGAGGACCTCGGGGTGCAGGGACACCATCGAGCGGCCGTCGTCCCCCAGGCCGTGGCCCAGCGCGATCATCCTGTCTGCCCAGGGGCTGCGTGGTGGCGGGGCCCAAGGCACGAGGCGTCACCGTACCCGCGACGGGGAAGAATGGTCGCATGAGCACCACTGGCATTGTGAGTACCGGTCGCAGGAGGACAAGCCGATGAGCGCCACCGTGCCGGATCTGGACGTGGACGCCATGGTGGCGGTGCTGGCCACGGGGGCCGCCCATCCGCTCAGCCCGGGCGTCCCCGTTTCGCAGCTCGACCACGCCCTGCAGACGGCGGCCCTGCTGGCCCACCTCCACGTCGGCGACGACGAGTTGGCGGCGGCGGGATTGGTCCACGACATCGGCCACCTCCTCCCCGGCGGCACCGACGAAGCCCACGCGGCCGACGCGGCGCACGCGGTGCGGCGGGTGTTGGGGGAGCGGGTGGCCGGGATGGTGGCCCTGCACGTGGAGGCGAAGCGGTATCTCGTGGCGACCGAGACCGGCTACGGCGGCGTGCTCACGACCGACAGCGTGGTCTCGCTGGGCCGCCAGGGCGGTGCGATGAGCCTGGCGGAGGCGGACGCGTTCCGGGCACAGCCGTGGGCGGCCGATGCCGTGACACTGCGCCGGGCCGACGACAGTGGGAAGGTCGAAGGCCTCGCCGTCGGCGACCTGGCCCATTGGACACCCCTCCTGCACGACATCGCCCGGCGCGCCGGGTCGACCCGGAGTTGAGTGAGGCCCGCGTGCTGGCTGCCGGCCGCCCTGTTGGTGGCGGGCGCCCCGTCGGCACGGCCGGCTGAGTCGGGCGAGAGTCCCGCGCGTGGACATCCCGGTCTCCGGCCACTGTGACCCCCGCTTTCGTGGGGTGCAGGAGGAGTTCACCCGCAACTTCAGGGAGCGCGGTGAAGTCGGTGCGGCGGTTTGCATCGTGGTCGACGGCGCGACCGTGGTCGATCTGGTCGGAGGCTGGGCCGACCCAGGGAGCCGCCGACCATGGCGACACGACACGCTGGTCGACTACTACTCGGTCGGCAAAGCGTTCGTTGCCCTGCTCGCGCTGCAATTGGTCGACGCCGGGCGGATCGCGCTCGACGACCCGATCGCCCGCGTCTGGCCGGAGTTCGCGGTAGCGGGCAAGGACGGCGCGACTCTTCGTCACGCGCTGTGCCACCGGGCCGGGGTGCCGGCCATCCGCGAGCCGTTGACGAACGTCGATCTGTGGGACTGGGACACGATGGCAGGCGCGTTGGCGGCCACGGCACCGTGGTGGGAGCCCGGCACGCGCCACGCCTACCACACCAATACCTACGGGCACCTGGTCGGCGAGGTGGTGCGGCGGGTGAGCGATGAGACCTGTGGGCGCCAGTTGGCGGCCCTGGTGGGCCCGCTCGAGGCCGACGTCCATATCGGCGTCCCCGTGGCGGCGCAGCACCGCTGCGCCGAGGTGCTCTTCGAGTCGTTCGGACCGCCAACTGCGTCGGACCAGCTCTTCGAGGACCCGGCGCTCGATGAGGACGCCCGCATGGAGATGTTGAGCTACTTCAATCCGCCGGGTTACTCGTCCATCGGCATCGCCAACACGGCCGCCTGGCGGGGCGCCGAGATCCCGTCCACCAACGGGCACGGCTCGGCGCGCGGTGTGGCTCGCCTGTATGCCGCGCTGCTCGAGCCCGGGCATCTTCTCTCACCCGGCCTGCTGGCCGACGCGACGTCGCCGCAGTCGGAGGGCTACTGCCCGATTCTCCACGAGGACGTGACGTTCGGCCTCGGGTTCAAACCCACGGTGCCACGACGCCCGTTCGGTCCCAACCCCGGGAGTTTCGGCCATTTCGGTACCGGGGGAGCCGTGGGCTTCGCCGATCCTGTGGGCGGCGTGGCGTTCGGTTACGTCATGAATCACGTCATCCCCCGTTGGCAGAGCACCCGCAACCGGTCTCTGATCGACGCGCTGTACGGATCGTTGTGATGGCTCACGCCACCGAGCGCAGGTCGGCGCGGGGTGACGTGTGGGGGGAGGGGGGCGATTTGTCGGCGTGTGGGGCCACATCAACGTCGCCGCCGTGCCGATGCTCTAACGTTCCAGGTGGAGGTCCCTCTCGCAACAGGGGACGTCCAAGGGGGCTGACATGACGAGCGCTTCGATGGTCATGCCGACCAGGCGTGTCGAGATGTGGTTCAGCGGGACGAGGCCGCAGCGGCGGGCCACGGTGATCTTCCGTTTCATTTTGGCCATTCCGCAGTTCATTGTCTTGTTCTTCCTCGGGATCGCGGCCTTCTTCGTCTTGATCGTCGGGTGGTTCGGCGCGCTGTTCACCGGTCGGCTCCCCGAGTTCGCGCACTCGTTCTTGGGGGGCGTCATCCGGTGGGAGATTCGCGTGAACGCGTACCTGTTCCTCCTCACCGACGACTATCCGCCCTTCTCGCTCGAGGACGTGGAGTACCCGGTGCGCACCATCCTGCCCGCCGGAGGTCCGCTGAACCGCGTGTCTGTGTTCTTCCGCATCATCCTGGCGATCCCGGCGAGCATCTTCTCCCAGATCGTCCTGAACGGGCTGGGTATCCCGTTGCTGTTCATTATGTGGATCGTCGTCATCGTCACGGGCAGCATGCCGCCCGCGCTCTACGACACCTACTCGGCGTTGCTGCGGTACCAGGCTCGCTTTCACTCATGGTTCACGATGATCACGTCCGAATACTCGTGGGGCATGTTGGGCGACTTCGTCCCGCCACCCGCCTCGTCCACGCCGCCGCCCATCGGAGCCACCGGGTCGGCCCCGGACGCCGGTCCCCAGGCCCCGACCCTTCCGGTCCAGCCCCCAGCCCAACCGCCGGCCCAACCCCAGCCCAACCGCCGGCCCAACCGCCGGCCCAACCCTTTGCGTACCCGTCGACGGGGGACCAGGTCTCTACGCCACCCGGCTATCCGCCACCCGGCTATCCGCCACCCGGCTATCCGCCGCCCCCAGCCGCCGCCGCCACAGACCGGCGCCCCCGGCGCCATGCCTCCGCCCTCCTCGTGGGAGCGCACCTCGATCCCGTCGTCTATCGATCCGCTGCCCTCGTGGGGAATCCTGGTCCTGAAGGGTGCGGCCCGGTCCTGGATGATCTTCGCCATCGTGTGGGGTTCCATCGTGTTCATCGGCGAGAACGTCTTCCGTGGTGGCGGCAACCACAATCACACGACCAACGGCCTCAACGCCGTCCCTGCGGACACCTCAGGGCTCAGCCACATCGTCGTCCACGTGCCCGCCGACCTCTGAGGTCCCGTCGCCGAGGTCCACATACCGGAACCGCGGGGCCGCTGTGATCGGTTTCGAGCAGCTCGTGGCCGAAGGCTCTGCAGCACCCCTCCTGGGCTACGACTTCTCCTGGTTCGAAGGTCGCGCCACCGAGGAACGCCCCCCGTGGGGCTACGCGCGCCTGATGGGGGAGCGCATGGCCCGGGCCGAGGCCGCGCTCGACCTGGAGACGGGCGGCGGTGAGGTGCTCGCCACGGTGGCGCGGCCGCCCGCGCTCCTGGTGGCGACCGAGGGATGGCCTCCCAACGTCGAGGTGGCCCGCACGGCGCCTGCGCCCGCTCGGCGTGCAGGTGGTCGCCGCCATGGACTCGCCCCCGTTGCCATTCGCCGACGCGTCGTTCGACCTGGTGGTGAGCCGCCTGCCCGTCGTCGTTCTCTGGGGGGAGATCGCCCGGATGCTGCGGCCCGGCGGGACGTATCTGTCGCAGCAGGTCGGCCCGGGAACCAATCGCGAGCTGACCGAGTTCCTGATGGGCCCCCAGCCGGTCAGCGAGAGCCGCAGTGCGGCGAGTGCCCGGGCCGGGGCGGAGGGTGCCGGCCTCGAGGTCGTCGACCTGCAGGAGTGCGCGCTCCGGGTGGAGTTCTTCGACATCGGCGCGGTGGTGCACTTCCTGCGCAAGGTGCCGTGGACCGTGCCCGGCTTCAGGCCCGATGCCTATGACGCCGAGCTCCGCCGACTCCATGGGCAGATCGAGAAAGAGGGTTCGTTCGTGTCCACAGCGCGGCGGCACCTCATTGAGGCGCGTCTCCCGTCCTGAGGGCGCGAGCGAACACCTCAACCGGCCCCGGCCCAGCTCAACCGGCCCAGCTCAACCGGCCCAGCTCAGCTGGCCTGGCTCACCGAGCTCATGTTGTAGTCGGGGATGCGCAGCGGCGGCATGATCGTGCGGTTCAGGTACTCGCCGAATTCGCGCCCGAGCGAGCGGACCGGCGTGCCGACCTCGGTGGCCCGGACCAGCAGATCGACGGGGCTCTCGTTGAAGCGGAAGTTGTTCGCCGCCCCGACCACCAACCCCGTCCTCAATGACGTAGACGCCGTCCCTGGTCAGGCCGGTGCACAACAGCGTGGCCGGGTCGACCTCCCTGATGTACCAGAGGCAGGTGAGGAGGAGCCCTCGCTCGGTGCGCGCCACCATGTCGTCGAGCGAACCCCCGTCGTGGTCGGCGCAGCGCAACACGAGGTTGTCGATGTAGGGCGCCATCTCGACGCCGGACTTCGCCGCGCCGGCCCGGTGGTAGCGCAGCCGGGACAACACGCCCTCGTGCAGCCAGTCGGTACGGGCACTCGGGAGGCCGTTGTCGAAGACGGAGACCTCCGAGCCGCTGGCCTCCGTGGCGACGAACGGTGTGCAGGCGATGCCCTGCTCGAACGGGTCGCTGGAGAGCGTGAACGGCAGTGTCGTGATGGTCTCGCCGACCCGCGTCCCACCGCCCTCCTTGGAGAAGACCGTGCGGCCGTCCTCGGCGTCCTGACCCCCCAGCGCGTCGAAGGCGAGCATCGCCATCATGTCGCTCACGGCCGACGGCGGCATGATCACCTGGTAGCGGCCGGCCTCCAGCGCCACCTGCGTCGTGGCCCAGCCCAGCCGGCGCCAGATCTCCTGTTCCATGTCCTCGAGCGAGGGCGTGATCGTGGGTTGGCCGACCCAGGCCGAGCCGCTCCCGTCTGCCGTCCGCCCGACGAGGGTCACCGCGCCCGTCGGCTGGGCGTGCGAGAGGCGCAGCCCGGTCGAGCTGCCGAGATACAACGTGGCCACGTCCTGCTCGGCAAAGCCCGCCAGCACGGCATCGCGGGCCCGGGCCCGGTCGAACGCGCCGGACAACGCGGACAGGACGCCGTCGAGCGCGCCGGCATCGGTCTCGTCGGGGTCGAGCCCGAAGTCACGGGCCGCCCGGGCCTGCGACGGCTCCACCAGCGCGAAGGCATCCGCCGCCGGTGGCGCCGCTTTCGCATCGGCCAGGGCGGCGGCCGCCATCTCCGCCGCGCCGTCGACGCCGACCTCTCCGCTGCGCCGGGCGGACCCGACCGACCCGCCCGCGAACGCGATGACGCTGACGGAGCGCCCCCGTTGGACACCGTTGGTCGTCGTCGTGTTCAGGGCGAAGCGCACGTCGACGTGGCTGCTCTCTTCGACCAGCACGATGCAGTCCTCTGCTCCGAGCGCGTCCGCCGAGGCGAGGGCGCCCTCCACGAGCTCCTGGGCGGGGATCAAGGCCTCCGGCCACCTCATGCCCGACTCCTCGCGCGTGTTGAGCACCCGCACGCCCCGCACCAGGACGGACGGGCACCCGTGCGAGACGGGGGCCACCTGACCGGGCTGCCCCTTGCCGCAGTTGAAGGCACCACCGAGCACCCACGTGGACGCGCCACCCACGGCCTCCATGGCACCCCAGAAGTCGGTCGTGGTGGCTTGGTACGCCACGTCCTTGACCTGCCCGGCCAGCTTCCCGCCCTCAATCCGGTAGAAGCGTTGCCCGGTGAACTGGAAGTTGTAGCGCTGCATGTCGATGGACCAGCTCTTGTCGCCCACGATGTACAGGCCCCGGTCGACCCCGGCGATCAGGTCCTCGGTGCGCGGGCCTTCCGCTCCGGAGTGCGCCAGCGACACGTTGGCCATGCGCTGAATGGGCACGTGCATCGGCGAATCGGCGAAGGCGCACCCGTTGGAGCGCTCGAAGCCCATGGAGGCGGCGATGGCGCGGTCGAGCTGGTAGCCCACCAGTGTCCCGTCGCGCACCAGGTCGAAGGACTGCGCCGCCACCCCTTCGTCGTCGATGCCCACGGTGGCGAGCCCGTGCTCCACGGTGCGGTCACCCGTCACGTGCATGACGGGGGAGCCGTAGGCCAGAGTGCCGAGCTTGTCGAACGTGGCGAAGGAGGTGCCGGCATAGGCCGCCTCGTAGCCGACCGCGCGGTCGAGCTCGGTGGCGTGCCCGATCGACTCGTGGATCGTCAGCCACAGGTTGGACGGATCGACCACGAGGTCAAAGGTCCCGGCCTCCACCGACGGAGCGCGTAGCTTCTCGGCCAGCAGCTCGGGCAGCTCGGCCAGTTCGGCCTCCCAGTCCCAGGCACCTTCGGAAGGGTCGCCGGTCAGGAACTCCCAGCCCCGGCCGACCGGTGGCGCAACCGTGCGCATGGTCTCGAAACCGTTGTCCGCCAGCGCCAGCGCCTCGAGCTGCGTCTGCATGCGTACCCGATGCTGCGTGGCCCGGGTCCCGTTGAGATCGGCCAGATACGTCTGCTCCGACACGGCGAGCAGTGATGCCGACGTGTGCGAGACCGCTTCGTGCGCGGCCAGGCGCCTGCTCCACTCGGCCAAGAGCGCCACCTTGTCGGCCAGTGGCACGGTCGAGGGGTCGATCACGAACGTGCTCGTCCAGGTGACGTCCCCGTGGGCCGGCTCGGGCGCCAGCTCGACGTGCCCGCCACCCGCCCGGCTCGTGACCGTCGCCATCTCCCGGGCCTGGCGCACCAGGTTGGCCGCCTCTTCCGGCCGGACGTCGACCGTGGCGGCGAAGCCCACCGCGCCGTCGACCACGACGCGGACGCCCATCCCGAAGTTCGTGTTGTCCGCCGTCGTCTCGGGATGGGCGTCGTGCAGGCGGACGGTCTGGTTGCGGATGCGCTCGACCCTGAGCTCGGCCGCCTGGCAGCCGGACGCGGCATGGAGCGCCGCATCCGCCAGCGCGCTGCAGGTCGTCGGCCGCGAGGGGCATCAGTCGGTCGGCGTGGGTCGGCGCACGGCGAGCCCGGCTGCGGTGTAGATGGCGTCGATGAGCTCCATGGTACGGATCGCGTCGGCCGCTGTCGTCGGGAACGACGCCCCTTCTTCGACTGCGGCCACGAAGGCCTCGAGCTGGAAGTCGTAACTCGCCTTGCGGCTGAAACGCTCCTTGCGGGTGCCGAGTGAGGTCGTCACCTTCATCCGGTGCCCGTGTTGGGGGGCAAATGGGTTGAAGACCGAGATCCTGCCGTTGTCGCCGGTGATCTCCGCGTGGAGGCGCAGCACCGAGGAGGAGAACATGGAGCAGCCGATGTGCGCGCTCCCTCCGTCGGGCAAGGAGAAGTGCGCATCCATGGCGCGGTCGACGCCGGGGGAGGACAGCTTTGCCTCAGCGCCGACGACCCGGGGCCCGGGGACCAACAGGCGCAGCAGGCTGATGGGATAGCAGCCCATGTCCATGGTGGCGCCACCGGCCAGCGCAAGCTGGTAACGGATGTCGCCTTTCTTCCAGAGGGGAGCCGAGAAGGCCACGTCGACCTTGCTGATGTTGCCCAACTCGCCCGAGCGGACGATCTCCACCAGACGCTTGGTGAGCGGGTGGTACTGGTAGTGGAAGGCCTCCATCACCACCACACCTGGGTTGCCGTTGTCGACCTCGGCCACGGCCCGGGCTTCGTCGGCGTTGGCCGTGAACGGCTTCTCGCACAGGACGTGCTTGCCGGCCTTGAGGGCGGCGATCGTCCAGTGTCCGTGGAGGCCGTTCGGGAGCGGGTTGTAGACGGCGTCGATGTCGGGGTCCTCCACCAGCGCCGCATAGCTGCCCAGGACGCGGGGAATCCTCTGTTTCCGGGCGAACTCGGCAGCACGTTCGGGGTCGCGGGCCGCCACCGCCGTGACCTCGGCCCGGCCGGTTCGCCGGGCCGGCTTGATGAGCGCAGAGGGGGCGATGCGGGCCGCCCCCAAGATGCCGATTCTCAGCACGCGGCGGTCACCGGGAGCGTGCAGACCCGCCGGGCCTCGGGGCGATAGGCGAGGGACCCGTCGGAGGTTTCCCCGCCAAGGGACGGATCGGTCGCGGCCGGGGACGGTGGGGCCTGACGCAGCATGAGCACGGACGCTAACGCACGCGGGGATCGTCCGACGATGGACACAACGGGGCCTCGATGGCATCTGGGCCTCTCGGTGCCGGCGATGATCGCATTCCCTCCAGCCTCGTTCCAGCCTCGTTCCAGCCTCGTTCCAGCCACGTTCCAGGCTCGCGGGGTGGCGGGTGGCCCGGGCCTCTGTCACCATCGACATCGCCATGGTTCCCCAATCCGCTCTGCCGCTCGTCCGGCGTGCCACGGCGGGCGACGTCGCCGCGATGGCAGCGCAGATGGCACGGACCTTCTTCGACGACCCTGTCACGTCGCACATCTTCCGCAACGAGGCCCGCCGCGATGCCGCCCTGCGGGCGTACTTCCGCACGCAGATGCAATCCGACTACCTCCCGTTCGGTGGCTGCTACACGGCGGAGGGGTACGCCGGTTCGGCCATCTGGGCCCCGGCGGGGAAGCCGCTCCACACCGGTCTGAGCGGGATCCTCACCATGTTGCCCGTGTTGCCCTACGTGGCGACCAACATGAGGACCACCTTGCGTCTGTTGGCGCTCGTCGAGAGCAAGCATCCCCACGAGCCGCACTGGTACCTGGCCAGCCTGGGCACGGCGGTGGAGCAGCAGGGCAAGGGCGTGGGAGGTGCGCTCATGCGTCCCGTCCTCGAGCACTGCGACGCCGAGGGCATCCCCTGCTACCTGGAGTCATCGAAGGAGCGCAATCTGGCCTTCTACCGGCGCCACGGGTTCGAGGTAGTCGAGGAGGTCCCGCTTCCCGGCGACGGGCCGCCGATCTGGACCATGTGGCGGGAGCCCCGGCCGACGGCGTGAGCCCCGGCCCACTGCCTGAGCGAGACAAGCCCGGGCGAGCGGCGACAGCCCGGGCGAGCGGCGACGGCCCCCGCTGCGGCACTCAGGTCGGATGGATGCCCTCGGGCATGGACAGCACGTCGTTGACGACGACCCCCAGCACGTCGATGACGGCGCGCGCCGGTGCCGACGGCAGCCCCCGCCGTCGCTGGGCCACGCCGACCCGCCGGCGGGGGAGCCCGGTCACCGGGAGCACCGAGAAGCGCCCGCGCAGGTGGCCGGGGACCGCGGTGGCCGGGAGGATCGCCGGCCCGTAGCCGTCGAAGGCGAGGGAGGCGATCAGGCGTACGCCGTCGAGCTCCATGGCCGGCCGCAGCACAATGCGGGCCGGGCCGGTGGCGGCATCGATCTCGGCGCGCAGCGCCGTGCCCGGCGCCGGGAGGAGGAGCTCGAGTTCGGCCAGGCGCTCCATGGGGAGAGACGACTCCTCGCTGAGGACATGTCCCGGTGGCAGCACCGCCACGAGGTCCTCGTCGAAGAGTTGGGCTGCCATGATCTCGTCGCCGCTCAGCGGGAACGTCACCACCGCCAGGTCGAGCTGACCCGAAGCCAGCTGCTGCTCCAGTTGGACGCTCGAGCCTTCGGCCACGTTCAGGTGGATGTGGGGGTGGCGCACCCGGAGGAGGTCGAACAGCTGGGGCACCAACCAGCGGCCCGTCGTCCCGATCATGCCCAGGCGGACCGTGCCGACGACCTCCTCGCGCAGCGCGGTCACGTCGGACACCATGGCCTCGAGCTCGTTCATGACCTGCCGGGCCCGGGCGACGACGACCTCGCCCTCCTCGGTGAGGCGGCCCGAGGCCCGGTCGACCAGCTGCACATCGAGCTCGCGTTCCAGCCGGGCCACGTGCGCCGAGACGTTGGACTGCACCGTGCCGATCGACGTGGCGGCCGCCGAGAAGCTGCCGGTGTCCGCGATGCCCAAGAGTGCTTGCAAGTGTTTCAATTCCATGGTTCACCTCCCCTGGCGATGCGACCCCGAGTCCCGGCGGTCATCACTATAACTGATATCAAGTATCTTCTAAAGCTGCTTGACTGATTGCCGAGGGACCGACACAATGGTCGTCAGACCGCAGGGATTCGGAAGCCCCCCCTCTGAACCTGATGAGTCTTGAGAAGGGATCGCCCTCCCCCCCGGCGATCCCTTCTCCTAATTCCGGGCCTCTTTCCGAGATGACCCAGGGCCCCTCCGACCAGCGATCGAACTGCTTTAGGCTCCATGCTCGTGGCGAAAAGCGCCGTCTTCATCGACCTCGACCGCACCCTGCTCTGCCGCTCGTCCGGGCAGATTCTCAACCGCGCCCTGGTGGACGAGGGTGTGCTGCCCGACGGTCGCTCGCTTCCGGGCGACAAGGTCCTCTACGCCATTAACGACCGCCTGGGCGAGAACCTCTTCTCCATGGGTCTCGTCCGGGCCGCCGCCCGAGTGGCCCGGGGCTGGCAGCAGGAACAGGTGCAAGCTGCGGGGCGGAGGGCCGTGGCGGCCCTGAGCGAGATCGTCGCCCCGTTCGCCCCACAACGCCTGGCCGCTTTCCGGGCCGAGGGTCACCGGTTGGTGCTCTCGACGACCACGCCGGCCGACATGATCGCCCCGTTCGCCGAGGCCATCGGCTTCGACGACCTCATCGCGACCGCCTACGAGACCAAGGACGGTCGCTACACGGGTCGCCTCTACGACGGCTTCGTCTGGGGGACGGGCAAGTTGCGTGCCGTGCGCGCCTGGTCCGACGACAGGCACATCGACCTGGCCGATTGCCACGCCTGCAGCGACAGCATCTTCGACGTGCCGCTGCTCTCCAGCGTGGGTTCACCGCATGCGGTCAACCCCGACCCCTCGTTGACCGTGGTCGCCACGGCGCGACGCTGGCCCGTGGAGCACTGGGATCGTCCGCCGGGCGTGCCCAGCGTGGTCGGGCTCGAGCCGTACCACATGCTGCGCCCGTTCGTCCGCAAGCTGTCCTTCCCGTACGCGCGCTTCGACATCGCGGGAGTGGAGCACGTCCCGACACGCGGGCCGGTCCTGTTGGCCTCGAACCACCGGAGTTATTTCGACGTGGCCACGTTGGCGCTCGTGGCCCGCGCCATCGGGCGTCCGGTGCGCTTCCTCGGCAAGAAGGAGATCTTCGACGCACCCGTCGTCGGCACCATTGCACGAGCCATCGGCGGCATCGCCGTGGACCGCGGCAGCGGCTCGGGCGAGCCCCTGCGGGCCGCCGAGTCCGCCCTCAAGGCGGGTGAGGTGGTGATCGTGCTCCCGCAGGGCACCATCCCGCGTGGCTACGACTTCTTCGATCCAGTCCTGCACGGCAAGACGGGCACGGCGAGGCTGGCTGCGTCGACCGGTGCCACGGTCGTCCCGGTCGGGCTGTGGGGCACCGAGAAGGTGTGGCCCCGCTCGGCCCGGGTGCCCGACTTCACCTTGGTGCGCAACCCGCCCAAGGTGACCGTGCGGGTGGGCCGACCCGTGCCCCTGTCGCTCACCGACGCCAAGGCGGACACCGCCGCCATCATGGACGCCATCACTGCGCTGTTGCCCCCCGAGGCCAGGGTGCGCCACGAGCCAACGGCCGAGGAGCTGGCTCGCAGCAAGCCCCCTCGGTGAGGGCACAGTTCGCCAGTGCGACCACACGCGCGGTCAACGCGGCCTCGCGTCGCCTCGGGCGCGGCCAGGGCACGGTGGCGGGCGGCCGGGCGGGCCTGCGGCTCGACCCCCGGCTGTTGGAGCACCTGAGCACCGGGCGTCAGGTTGCCCTTGTCACGGGCACCAACGGGAAGACCACGACGACGCGACTGCTGACAGTGGCGCTCGGCGCGACCGGTGACGCCGTCGTGAGCAACGAGACCGGCTCGAACATGCCGCCGGGCCACGTCGCCGCGCTCAGCGGGTCACCGGCGCGCCGCGCCGTGTTGGAGACCGACGAAGTCTACCTGCCGCGTGTGCTCACGGCGACGGCCGCCAGCACCGCGCTGTTGTTGAACCTCTCACGCGACCAGCTCGACCGAACGAACGAGGTCCGGATGATCGCCGGGAGCTGGCGGGCGGCGCTGGCGGCCGCACCCCATACGCACGTCGTGGCGAACGCCGACGATCCCTTGGTGGTGTGGGGGGCCGGCCTGGCGCGCCATACGCACTGGGTGGGGGCCGGCCTGCGCTGGCGGCACGACGCCGTGGGCTGCCCCTCCTGTGAGGGCCGCATCGTCTTCACGGAGGGAGGCTGGGCCTGTGCGAACTGTGCCTTCGTCCGCCCTGAGCCCGAGGCGACGCTCGTGGTGGGGGACGACGGGTCGGCCCGCGCCGCGTGGGCGGACGGGAGGACGGCTCCGGTGCGGCTTGCGTTGCCCGGGCGGTTCAACCAGTCCAACGCGTTGATGGCGGCGGTCGCTGCCGAGGCCTCCGGCGTGGACGCCCTCGAGGCGCTGGTCGCGATGGCAGAGGTGCAGGAGGTGGCGGGGCGCTTCGCAGTGCGCTCGTTCGGCGATGTGCAGGCCCGGCTGATGTTGGCCAAGAACCCGGCGGGCTGGGACGAGCTGCTCGACCTGGTGGCGGGTTCGGACGCGCCACTGGTGGTCAGCATCAACGCGCGGATCGCCGACGGTGCCGATCCGAGCTGGCTGTGGGACGTGCCCTACGAGCGACTGGCCGGACGCGCCGTCGTCGCCACCGGTGACCGCTTCCGCGACCTGTCGGTACGCCTCCACTACGGCGGCGTGCGCCACAGCACGGAGGCCGAGCCCGTGCGTGCCGTGTCCCGGGCCGCGGAGGGATCAAGCACGGTGGTCGACGTCATCGGGAACTACACCGCCTTCCATGACCTCCTGGGCGCGCCGCGATGAGCGGCGCCCTGCGCATTGCGGTGGTGTACCCGGACCTCCTGGGCACCTACGGAGACGGCGGGAACGGCCTGGTGCTGGCGCGGCGGGCGGAATGGCGCGGGATCGATGTCGTCCTGCTCCAGGCCGCCTCCGACCGCCCGCTCCCCGAGGCCGACGTGTACTGCCTGGGCGGGGGCGAGGACGGGCCCCAGGTCCGCGCCGCCAAGACGCTGGTGGACGACGGCACCCTCGTGCGACGCGTGGCCGGCGGCGCCGTCGTGCTGGCGGTGTGCGCCGGCTTCCAGATCGTCGGGCGGACATTCCCCGGTGCCGCCGGCGACGCGCACGAGGGCGTCGGACTTCTGGAGGTCGACACGGTGAAGCCGACTGGGCCGCGCGCGGTCGGAGAGATCCTCGTCGACGTGGATCCGGAGGTGCTGGAAGGGCTGCCCACACTGACCGGCTTCGAGAACCATGGGGGTGCCACCACCCGACGGGAGGGCACCCCCGCGTTGGGACGGGTCGTCGTGGGCGTGGGCAATGGCGCCGGCGACCGGAGCGAGGGCGCCGTCCAGGGTCGCGTCGTCGGGACGTACCTGCACGGTCCGGTGTTGGCCCGCAATCCGGCCCTGGCCGACCGGTTGCTGTCCTGGGCGCTCGGCGACGCGAGGCTCGAACCCCTCGATGACCGCGAGTCCGACGGCCTGCGCGACGAACGGCTGACCACCGTAGGGGGCAAGCGCCGGCGCCGGCGCGCCTAGCCACGCCGCGGCGGGCAAGGAGATCGTGCCGGCGAGCGGTCCCCGCGCGCAGCCCGGCGCCATCGTCTTCTGACGTTGCCGGGGTGCGCTGAGGCGCCCGTGGCACGCGGCGTCAACCGGCGAGGCCCACCTCGAGCGTCAACAGGTCCTCGGCCACGACCACGACGCCGTCGAAGTGGGCGCGGGCCAGCGCGATCCATTCCGACTCGGTGCCGGGTTGAGGCGCTGGGACCAGGTGGGTCAGGACGAGCGTGCCCACGCCGTTGCGCGCCGCCGTCCGCGCCGCGTCCTCGACCGACGAGTGGTAGTCGAGGACGTCGACGAGCCTCTGGAGCCCGATCGGTCGAATCAGGTCGGGCCGCACCACGGTGTGGACGAGCATGTCCGCCCCCGCGCAGAGCTCGTCCAGCCCCTCGCACGGGACGGTGTCGCCGGCGATGACCACCGAGCGGCCGCCCTCCTCGACCCGGAAACCGACCGTGGGGCGGACCGGCGCGTGATCGGTGGGGGCGGCGGTGACCCGCACGCCCCCGGTGTCCAGCACGATGCCGCGTTCGCACTCGACGACGTCTGCAGTTGGCCGCCATTGCAGGTCGGCGTGATGCTCCAGGCGGTAGCCGATGTCGAGTTCCAACATGGCCTCGGTGGCCTGCAGGAGCGACGTCGTGCCCACCGGCCCGTAGACCGCGAGCGGGTGTGGTTGGAAGGAGGTGATCCAGCGCGACGTGATGATGTCGTTGAGGTCCGTGGTGTGGTCACTGTGCAAATGGGTCAGGAAGAGGCCGCGTAGGGCGCCGGCGGCCGACCCGGCCGCAGCCGCCCTCATGAGCACGCCGCGCCCGCAGTCGAACAGCAGATCACCCGCGCCGCTGCGCACCAGCGTCGCCGGACCGGCGCGCCCTGGGTCGGGAAGCGGGCTTCCGCTCCCCAGAATGATCAGTTGCATCACGTTCGTCTCCTCACTGGCGAAGGCATCGCACCCGGAACGCCCAGGCTGTGCGAGTCCACGCGGTTGCTACCATCCCACACACGCCAATCGGGAGGAGGGCTCGTGTCGTCATGGGGCGAGGAGGACGTGGCCGCGTTGTTCGCCGAGCTCGGCTCCCACGGCTTCGGTGGCATCAATCCGGACGAGGAGCAGCTCCGAACGTTGCTGGAGTCCGACGCCGGAGGACCGCTGCAGTTCGTGAACCTGCTGTCGTACCGCACCGAGGCCCAGTACCCGGAGGGACACGAGCTGGCCCGTGCCGGACTCAGCGGCGCCGAGGCCTACGGCCGTTACGGGGCGGTGGCGCTCGACCACGTGGTCCGGCGCGGGGGGATGCTCACCCTCTACAACGATGTGCTCCAGGTGCTGATCGGCCAGACGGCGCCCTGGGACCAGATCGCCGTCATGCAGTACCCCGACACCGGCGTCTTCATCGACATGATCCGCGATCCGGGCTACCAGACGGGCCTGGTGCACCGCGACGCCGGTCTCGCTCAGACGGCCATCCTGGTGTCGCGTCCTCTGCTCTGATGCCGCAGGTACGCGACGACCTGTCCGGTCGACCGCGCCCGTCGACCAGGTCAGTCGGGCCAGTCCGCTCCTCGCTCTCGTGACGGGGGCTCGTCGAGGGCCCAGGCGCGGCGCCATGGAGAGGCCGCCGGGCCGCGGTGTGCCGCCTCGGCCCCCTCGAGCGGAGCGACCGCGCTGACCGAGCGCCGGGCCTGCCACCAGTCGGAGTGGACCTCTCGGGACAGAGTGGCGACCGCAGCCTCGACGCGGTCCGAGAACCTGTGCGTGTTCTCCCCTTCGTCGGGTGACAGTGGGGCGCCGAAGAGCACCGCGATCGGCGCTCGGCGCAACGGGCTACTGCGGCGCGACTCGGTGCCCGATCCTCCCGGTGCACTCCCGTCCGACGCCGCGCTCTTGGGGAGGACGTGACGCGTCCCGTGCAGGTAGACCGGCACCACGGGTCGACCGGTGCGACGGGCCAGGTAGGCGGCACCAGCTGTGAACGGCTGGGACCATCCGTCGGGCGAGCGCCCGCCTTCGGGAAAGATGACGAGGTTCCAGCCGTCCTCGATGAGTTCGGCGGCGGTGTCGCCCGACTTGCGGTTCACCCTGCTTCGCTCGATCGGGATGGTCGCAAGGGCGAATGACGACAGCACCGACTTCCAGGTGCGGTCGAAGAAGTAGTCCGAAGCCGCCGCCACGACCGTGTGGTGGCGGATATCCACCGGCAGCGTCGTCAGCAACAGGGGAGTGTCCATGTGGCTGGCGTGGTTGGCGGCGAAGATCACCGGTCCGTCGAGGTGCTGCAGATGTTCGAGCCCTCGGACGGTGGCCGGTGCCAGCAAGCGGGCCGCCGGGCGGGCCAGGTTGTCCATGACCACGGCGCGGGCCAAGCGGACCGGGTAGCGGCGCGACCACTCGTGGTCGTAGTCGAGCCCGACCTTGCGCTCCGGATCGGGGCGCTCGATGGTCGTCGGCCAGGACGGTGCCGCCAGGGGAAAGCGAGCAGAGCGAAGGCGGCCCCGCAGTCTCGCCCCTGCCATCAGTGCACGTCCGACATGAAGATCGGCGGATTGTGCATGTGCGTCAGGGTGGGGGAGGGCCCGACGACGTCGGAGGCGATCTCGAGGGCATCGTCGAGCGAGCTGGCCGGTGAGAAGCCCAACCGGCGCACCGCCTTCGGGTCCCCACCGACCACGATGACCCGTCCCAGATGTGCCAGGGCGTGCGCGCACCAGTACCACATGTAGAACGGATGTACCCCGTGGTAGGCGTGGCCGGTTCGGTAGAGATGTACGTACCAGGGGTCGGTGGCGAAGGACTCCTCGAACTCCTTGTGCATCTGCACCGGGTCGACCGTCTGCGTCAGGACCTGCTCGTAGAAGTCGATGTAGCTCGGGTGGTGGCCGGGGTGGAACTCCGGACGGGTCGGGTGCTTCATGATCACCACACCGCCCTCGCGCACCAGCGGCTTGCCCCGGTACATGTTGAAGAAGTAGCCGAGCCCCAGGCAGGCCACGAGGATCGGGTTCATGATGGAGTTCACGTTGTAGGGACAGATGTATGGAAGTCCCATGGTGAGGATGTCCGTCTGACCCTCGACGTCCACGCCTTGCTGCGCCCACACGTTCGCCGTCGTGACCGCGTGCACGGCCTCCACCTCACCCGCCTGGACCGACGTCAGCGCGTGGGGCGACCGAATGGAGTGGAAGATCTGGCGGGACAGGCGGGGCGGGGCCATGGACAGCGCCTTCGACGTGGCCGCGTACGAAGCTCGATCGCGCAGCGACCACTCCCACTCCCTCTTCTGCAAGAAGCTGAAATTCGAGGGGAAGGTGTCGTTGTTGAGCGTTGTCTCGATCTGGAAGATCTTCACGCCGGATTCGGCGATGAGGCGACCCATGCGCCAGTTGGCCGAGTGCAGCTCGGAAGCCGGTTGGTCCATGAACGACTTCGAGTGTCGCATCGTCTGGGGATTGTGGTGGTGGCGCAGGCTGCGGTAGCTGGCCAGTCCGGTCGCCACGCTCTTGTGTCCGCCGTCCATGGAGACCAGGTTGATGTTGACGTACACGAGGAGGTCCGACGTTGCGGCCCGCTTGTTGATCTCCACCTCCTCGCCCTGGTCCGTCTCCCCGATGAAGAGGAGGTTGTCGGGATCCTCCGCATCGTGCTGGGTCAACAGCCCGTGCGGGGCGAAGGCGTCGTAGACGCGATCGCCCAGCGCATGGCGCAGCTCCTCCTCGGTCATGCGACGGTGCAAAGCCAACGCGGCGATGAGCTCGACATCGTCCACCCCCGCCTCCGCCGCCATGTCGAGCACCGTCTCGATCACCATCTGGCGGATATCGGGCGCCTCCATGGGCGGCAGTGGCAGCGAGACGTCGTCGAAGCAGATGCTCGAATTTCATGCCTGGGCGCAAGAGCGCCGGCAGCGGGTCACGGTCGCCCTCGGGGTGGAGCAAGGCGTGACGGATGGCCCGGTAGGGGTCCTCGATCGCCTTCATGGGTTCGGGGGCGTAAATGACGCGACTGCCCTCGGGCAGCGTCTCGAGGCCGAAGCCCTCCCCGCTCCAGAACAGGGTCGGTGGCGTCGACTTGTCGACCTCGAGGACGAAGCCTGGACGACGGCTCATCGGATCGGTCCTTTCCGTACGTCGAATGCGATCTTCACGGCGCCGCGGCGCCCGGCGGCCCCGGCATGGGCCACGGCGTCCTCGAAGCGGGCCAGTGGGTAGGTGGCCGAGACCAGGCGCCCGGTCTTGTGCGCGGCGGCGACGTCGAAGGCCAAGGAGAACGTCGAGATCCCGTCGACTGCCCCGGTCTCATCGGTCTCGCCGTTCCGTTCGGTCCCGTAGGCGTAGGCCCCGGCCAGGCGCACTTCGCGGTGCCAGAGAGGGGCCAGATCGATGGTCACCTTGCCCGGCATGCCGATGAGCGCCACGGTGCCCCGCGGCCGGACCATGGCCAACGATTGGGCGATCGATTCGGGGCTGCCCACGCAGTCGAGGACGACGTCGGCGCCGCCCGACAGGGTCGCGGTCACCCCGGACGCGCCGCCGTAGGACAGTGAGCGCGAGTGCCGGCGCACGGCGCGGTCCAGTTGGTCGGCCGCCAGCGCCTCGGTGGCACCCAGCTGGAGTGCCAGGCGTTGCTGGTGCGCGTAGCGCGCCCCGACGAGCACGGCCGCCGGCGTGGCGCAGCGCCCCTGACCGGAAAGGTGGCCGAGAGCGGCCGTCACGAGCAGGCCCAGCGTGCCCGCCCCGACGACTGCGACCACATCGCCCGCTGCGATCGGCGCGCCCAGCACGGCGTGCACGGCGCAGGCGACGGGCTCGACGGTCACCGCGTCTTCGTCGGTCAGGCTGCCGGGGACGGCGTAGAGCTGACTGGAGTGAGCCACGAGCCCCGTGCTCGACCAGCCGCCACCGGTGTCAGCACAGAAGCCGGTCTGCAAGCCGGGGCGGATGTGCCCGAACGCAATGCGTCCGCAGTTGCCCACGTTCCCCGCCTGGCAGGCCGGGCAGGCGGGATCGATCCCTCGGGCGGCGCAGCCGAGCACCGGCTGCAGCACCACGCGGCTGCCGGCGGGGAGCAGGCTGCCGTCGGCCCCCAGCGCGTCCTCGCTCAGCGTCCCGACGACCTCATGGCCGGGGACGAAGGGGAAGGAGACGATGTCCTCGAAGTAGCGCGAGCTGCGCCCGTCCAAGGTGGCCAGGTCCGAGCCGCAGATCCCAGAAAGGACGGGTTCGACGTGCACCCAGCCGGCGGCGGGAAGTGCGGGTGCGTCGCGGTGCACCAGACGCAAGGGGCCCACGCCGGCGCCGCGTCCCGATCCGAACGACGAGACCACACGTGCGGCGGCGAAACGAGGGAGCGACCGTTCGAACAGCAGCGTGCTCACCGGCCCATGACCGCCTTGGGCTGTCGCACGTCGAAGGGTCCGAGCGGGAGCGGGCGGTGCGATCCGCCCTCGGCCTTGGCCCAGTGCTCCACGTGCCAACCGCGCCGCCGGGCGATGGCCGACAGGCGCGATTCTGGATTGACGGCCACCGGAAAGCCAACCGCTTCGAGCATGGCCAGGTCACTGGCCGAGTCGGCGTAGGCCACCGACTCCTCGAGCGAGAGCCCGTGCAACCCGGCGTAGTCGGCCAGCACCAGCGCCCGGGCCTCACCGATGGGGGGGAGCGTCGTCAAGTGCCCGGTGAGCCGGCCGTCCCGTGCCTCCATCTCCGCACAGATGATGTCGTCGAAGAGTGGCCGGATTGGCTCAATGATGAAGTCCAGCGCCCCCGTGATGAGCAGCGTGCGGTGCCCGGCTGCCCGGTGCGCCCGCACCCGGGCGAAGCCGTCGGGGAACGATCGCGTGAGAAGTTGCCGATGGAAGAGCTCCCACGAGTCGTGGCGCAGGCGGTCCAGGGGCGCGTCTTCGAAGCGGCGGTAGAAGGAGCGCAGGAAGTCCCCGCGGTCGCGTCGGTCGAGGGCGAGCAGCGCGGGTGCCTGACGAACGAGCTCGGCCACGAAGCGAGCCCGTCGTGCCGGCGACAAGTGGCGGCTGGCGAGCCAGGCGTAGGTGTCGACGACGTTGGAGGACATCAG
This sequence comes from uncultured Acidimicrobiaceae bacterium, assembly GCA_963794875.1. Classification (GTDB taxonomy): domain Bacteria; phylum Actinomycetota; class Acidimicrobiia; order Acidimicrobiales; family RAAP-2; genus Bog-473. Next base: position 307,584 of record CAWCFG010000016.1, on the reverse strand, counting down.
CGTGTGCTCGAGGTCGAAGACGGCGAGGTGCCGCTCCGGCGACAAGATGGCGCGACGTTGACGGTCCGGCCGTTTGTCCACCACCGACTTCCCCGGTTTTGTGCGCACGCGGGTGTGCTCGAGCACCGACGGCAGGTGGATCTCGTGCACGTAGTGGTCCCAGTCGATCACGCCCGGGTCGAATTGGAACCCGGTGTGGTCATCGCTGTCGCCTGCGTCCCACAGTTCGATCAAGTTGTCGACCCGGTAGCGCGCGTCGGTCTCGGTATAGGCGCCGTAGAGCTCGACGTAGCCCAGGGCGCGTTTGGCCAGTGCGTGCCTGTCCTCCATCCGGGCGGCCAGCTGCGCCTGCTTGCCTCGGATCGGCAAGGCAGTGATCACCTTCTCCACGAAGGTCATGGCCGCGTCGGCGCGCTTGAGCTGGCGCTGCACGCGCCCGTGGCCCGGGAAGGACCACTCGGGCACGTTGATGGGCTGACCCCGCTCGTCATAGAGCGGATTGCGGCTGAAGAAGTCCTCAGACAGTTCGACCAGGTGTCCGTAGCGCAACGGGTTCCGCACGCCGGATGCGACGTGGTACACCTTCGGCCGACCGGGCTCAGGTCCGCGTGCCGCCACGGCCAAGATGGCCGCCACGACGAGGTCGACCGGGATCACGTCGACGATGCCTTCGGGCACGCCGGGAAACTCGCGCAGCAGACCGCGGGCGTACGACACAATGATCGGTTCCGCCATGCGGAAGCCGCGAATCCACCCAGGTCGCGGCTCGGCGAGCGCGGACTCGATGATGGATGGGCGCACCACCGTGATCGGGACCCGTCCCTCCCATTGCTCGACGAGGGCGCGCTCGCCGAGTGCCTTCGTGAAGGGGTAGGCGTCGGGCCACCCGAGCGAGATCGCCCTCGCCGTGCCCGCCGTCACGAGCTCGGCGCTGACCCACTCCTCGCGCATCTTTTCGGCCTTCGACGCGATCAGGTGATCGCCGGCGGCACCGATCTCTGCCCGGGCCTGCTTGGTGAAGGCGCGGAGCTTTTCGGGCTTGCGGGACTCGGCCTCGAGGTCGTCGCGCAGTCGCCGTGCCGAGCTGACTTCGGCCTCCCACGGGACGTCGAGGGTAAAGCGGTTCTCGCTGAGCAGCTCCTCCCTCGCCTCGCCCTGGTGCGTGCTGGCCACGTACGCCGTCGAGACGGCGACGAGGTGGGCGGCCGATCCTGTCTCGGCGATTGTCGCCGCGACGCGGGACGGGCCGAGGAGGTTGATCTCGACGGCCTGGGTCAAGGGGGCGTCGAAGGAGACGGTGGCGGCGGAGTGGATGACCACGTCTGCCGTGGCCAGCGCGTCGCGGCCAGCGTCGTCCAGCCCTAACCCGTCGCGACTGACATCACCGGGCACGGCGCGGACACGGCGAGCAACTTCTTCCCCGAACCCGTCGCCCAACTCGGCGCGCAGGCGGTCGAAACAGTCGTTCTTGATCACCTCGCGGGCGAGGCGGGCGGCGGCGTCGGACCGGCGTCCCGGTCGCACGAGCACGGTCACCTCGGCCTCGGGGACGCAGCGAACGATGCGCTCGACGAGAGCGGTGCCCAGGAACCCTGTGGCACCGGTGATGAAGAAGCGTTTCCCACGGAGATCCCGCTCAATGGGCATCGGAAATGTCTAGCACCACCCGCCGAATCTGTCTACCATTTGGTAAGTGCCCAGCTTGTCCACCAAAGAGCGCATCCTGGACGCCGCGCTGGCCTCGTTCGCCAGCAGGGGATACGAGGCCACGTCTCTTGACGCCGTGGGCAAGGGGCTCGAGCTCACGAAGCAATCGATCCTGTACTGGTTCCCGTCCAAGGACGCTCTCTTGGAAGCGGTGATCGCTCGCAGCGCCGACGATCTCTCGGTGGCGCTCGAGACCGCGCTCCGAGGAGCGGGGGAGGGTTGGGAGCCGGGTGGAGGCGGTCGTGCGTTCGGTCTTCCGCCTGGCGGCGCGCCAGCCAGACCTGCTCGGCTTCCTGCGGGAAGTCGGACGACTAGGACCGCCCGCGGCGACCCAGATGACGCTGGCATTGGACCCGCTGGTGCGACGGGCTTCGTCGTTCCTCGAGGCCGAAATGAACGCCGGTGCCATGCGGCGACATGATCCAAGGTTGTTGCTGCTGGCCATTTACTCCACGGTGATCGGGATGGTGACCGAGGTGGAGGTGCTGCGGGCTCTCGGAGAAGAGCCGACGGCGCGGTCGCTCGTGCGCCGCCGGACGGACGCACTCCAGCTGTTGCGCTCTGCGCTGCTCATTGAGCCTGCCGGCTGAGCCTGCGCCGGAGCCACTCTCGCCGACCTGACGAGTTATTCGGTCGTCTTGGGGATCTTCTTCCGAGTCTGTGCCTTCGGCGTATAGCGCTTGCTCGCGGTCGGTGGCTTCCGAGCGGCGGGGCTCGAGCTCGTTTTCGAGCTCGTTTTCGAGGTCGACCGGGCCGCTTCTTTCCGCTGCTTGCCCCGGGGTCGTGTCGCGGCTTCTCGTGCGATCACCTTGGAGTTGGTGGTCCCGTACTTGTTGATGCGCCAGGCCCGCAACATGAGAAAGCCGCCGAGAAGGATGAAGACGAAGCCAATGAGACCGACGAACAGAGTGAAGGCGAAGCCGAGCAAGAAGAGGTCGAACGCCACCAGCGTCCGCTTCCTCTTCCAGAGCGCGGCGAACCCGATAGCGCACAGGATGAGGATGGCGCCTCCGAGCAGCTTGGCGTCGGGCGCCACGGCGATGGAGTTCTTCCCGTCCTTGGTGACCTTGTTCTCGGCGATGAAGTAGAGCGGTATGGCGATGCCGGCAATGGTGGCGAGGATCAATGCACCCAGGGTCCATTTGGCTTCCGACTGGTCCAGGGAGGACATGGCGGCCTTGCGCTCTTCAGGAGGAAGGATCTCCGGGGGGTCGCCCTTCTCCCCGGGACCCCCCGAGGCCCCCGTTCCGGTGAAGGCACTCATGATCCGACCGGTCAAAGTCTGTGGTGGGCGGCTGCCATTCTCGGCGGTGGGGGACATGACCACTTCAGGGTATCGGTGCCTTCGGGACTCCCCAAAATCACCCTGGGCCGCAGGTCGTCCAGTTCCCGCAGGCTACGGTTGTGGTCCGGCAAATCCGCCAGGGCGCTTAGCTCAGCTGGTTAGAGCGCAGCCTTCACACGGCTGAGGTCGTGGGTTCGAGTCCCGCAGCGCCCACCAAAGAAGTCCGCGGTCGACTGAACCCGGTCACTTCGTGGTGTTCGAGATCATCCACCCCGCCGCCACGTCACGGAAGGTCGTCCGGGATCTCCTGGGGGCGTTGAAGGACTGAATCGAGGCATTGGGATCTCACCTGGCAGCTCTCGCAGAAGGCCCGTGCCTTAGGGTCACGCCGCCCACGCTCTGGGAAGAACAGATCCGGTCCCGCTCCCCGACACGCCGCCCGCTTGTGCCACTCAGGCCGATTGAGGAGCTCGGCCAAGACCACAGCGAAATCGGGCGCCTCCTCGGAGGACATCAACCATTCGATCGAGCGACGTTCGGCCAGCGCCGCCTCGATGTCCTTCAGCGTTGCGTCCTCGGCTATGGCCATTTGAGGGTACGACCAGGCAGTGACTTCGGGGTGGACCCATGCCAGGTATCAGATGTCTAACCCTCAACCTCTACTTGAGGCCACTCACCGGGCCGATCTCCTAACCGGCTCCAGGGGGGTGAGGTGGCCGGCCCGGCCTTTCGCACGTTGGGGCTGGGCCGCGGCGGATATTTCGTTGTCTGTCCATTGAGCGAATCCAGTCCGGTCGGCTCTATTTGGAAGTGAAGGGGGCTGGCAACATGCCGAACGGGGGACGGCGGTCTTTTGGCGACGCCGCCCCTCGCCAATTGCCGGCATGGGGAGCGGGACAGGGCATGGGGTCACCCGCTCCCCATCTCGGCCCGGACGTGGACTAGGCGCCCCGGCCGCTGACATCCTCGGATCGTGCAGCGCGTCGAGGCCTCGGAGCTTTGGGTTCAGCAAGGACAGCCGTCGTCCGTTGCAACACCGACCCGTCCCGGGCCGACGCCGACTGCTGACCTACGTGGAGCAAATGCCAACCGTGGCCGAGTAAGTGGTTGATCTGCTCCTGAAGCCATTCCTGCGGAGAAGAGTTAGACGAGGACGCGTCCTCGCAGACCGGGCACGAAGTTCCGACGAAGGAGAACAGCTGAGCGCTGCGCTCGTACTCCACAAGATCGCACGTTAGCGGTGGCCTGACGGGTCCCGCATTGGGCGAATGCCATGACGACCCCCGGTGATCTGCGACTTTGGTGGCGTTGTGGGACCGTTGCGCAAGAACAGGCCGATCGGCCTGGTTCCCCGTTAAAGGGCGTTCGGGGAAGCTCAAACCGCCATTTCAGGCGGACCGTACCTCCACGCGGTTCCAGGGGGCGAGGAGTGGTCGGTCCAATCCCCTTCCCATATCTCCTTGGGGGTTGGACCGCGATCAGGGTCCGCATACCCTCGGGCCGTGGACCGAGTGACTCACCCCGGCGTACCCTAAATCTCATGGCCGCAGAGATTGTCTGGGTCCAGGGGCAAGCGCAACAGACTGGTGCCGGCGTGCGGATCTGGCACCTTGCAGCAATGACCGGTGAGACCCTGTGTGGACGGCCGACCCAGGCAATGAAGGTCCTCCCCAAAGCCGAATGGGGCTTGGTGCTGAACCCATGTGCCCAGTGTCAAGAGAAAGCGGACCTGGCCGAGATCAATCCAGGCTTGGCTTCGTGACAATCGAGGCGGTGAGTGGAATGCCTCAGCCCGGCGACCGCTACGCCAACGCTTTCGTCTCAGAGTCCATGCAGTGCTGGCGGATGATCCACGACCGCCAAGGGCAGGCCGACCGCTGCCACGGAACCCGTCATGGACGGGCCGATGGTTTGCCCCGTCTGGCGACCGCTCGTGGCGGGTTTGGTCCTGCCCCAACCACCTGGAGGGGTTAACGGGGTTACAGGAGTTCGGCCGGCGCTCGTGGTGACAACTCACGCACGCTTGGTGTTGGCTGACGCTCACGTCTATCAAGATTCGCTACCGCTCGCCAGATGCCCCAACTCGCCGCCGGCCACGACATCGGGATCACCCAGGAGCGGCTCGGACACTCCGACCCGAGCACGACGGCGGGCTCTGTGCGCTCTCTCCGAACCCCGCGATCTGCGATCAGTGAATCCCGCGGTTGGCGATCAGTGAATCCCGCGTTGAGCTGACCTCGGTTCCTCGAGGGGAAAGGTTAGCGGCGCCTCCTTCCTGAGCTCGCTTCGGGCTCGGTGGCGGCCGTCTCGAGGGCGTGGTGCTCGCGCATCCGCCACGACGGACCCTTGATGTTGAAGACCACGGCGTTGTGCATCAGGCGGTCCAAGATGGCGGCGGCAACGACGGGATCGCCGAAGATCTCTCCCCATTCGGGGAGGCCCCGGTTGGTGGTGATCAAGGTGGGGTGCCCGCGCTCATAGCGGGTGTTGACGACGTGGAAGAAGACGCCGGCTCCGCCGCGTTCGATGGGGAGGAGGCCGACATCGTCGATGACCAGCACGCTCGGTGCGGTCAGTGTCTTGAGCTTGGAGCCGAACGTGCCTTCGCGTTTGGCCCGCACCAAGGTGTTGACCATGTCGTCGGCTGTGGTGAAGTAGCCCCGGAACCCGGCCTCGACGGCCGTGGTGGCCAGGGCGACGGCCAGATGCGTCTTGCCGCAGCCCGGTTGGCCCAAGAAGAGGATCGGGCGGTTCTCCTCGATGAAGCGCAGCGTGGCCAGGTCCTCGATCAGTTTGCGGTCGACGCTGGGTTGGAACTCGAAGTCGAAGTCGCTCAGGTTGCGCCGGAAGGGGAAGCGGGCGAAACGCAATCGGGCGGCCAGCTTTCGATTCACGGTGGCGTTGGCCTGTTCGCCGATGACCCGGGCCAGGTACTCGATATGGCTCCACTCGCCGTTCTTGGCTTCTTCAGCGATCAGGGCGAAACATTCGGCCGAGCGAGTGAGACCGAGATAGCCCAGGTCGTCTTTGAGCTGCTCATAGAGGGAGTTGGTCACGACCCGGCCCCGTCGGTCTCATAGCGGGCCAGGTCGGGCACGTCGACGTCGACGTCTCCTGCAATGTCGAGTCGGAGCGGGAGCGTCACGGCCCGAGGGTCGTCGGGCACGACGATGCTGAGGTGGCGGCCCCGGCTGCGCGACAGGGCGGCGCTCTGGGCTTCTTGGAAGTGCAGCGCATCCCAGACTTCCATTCCCTCGATGTCGGAGATGGCGTGGGTGGCCACGTGCTCTCCGGCCCAGCGGATCTCGATGCTGGACCCCTCCACCTCTTGGCGCACTTCGACGCGCTGGCCCAAGCAGCGTGGTGGCACCGAGTAGCGCACGCCGCGCCACTCGATCTGGGGGATGGCCACATGGACCCTCCGCGCTTCGACATAGGCCGTGTCGAACCGCCTGCGGGGCAGGGCACCGAGCACCGGCACTTCTGCAGCCAGTCGTTCGGCGGGGACCGCCCCGGTGCCGCGGTGCACCCGGGCATGGACACGCTCGCTCGAGCCAGCGGGCCGCCCGCCCGTTGAGCTCGGCCAGGCTGGTGGGTGCTCCGGTCGCCGTGCATTCTTCGAGAAAGCGTTCCTTGACGTCACGAAAGGGGCGCTCCACCTTGCCCTTGCGCTTGGCGTCACGGGCCTGGCAGGCCCGGATCTCGGTGCCGCAGAACTGGGCGAACCCATGGGCCGGAGGGTGGAGGCGAAAGCGCCTGCCCTGCGAAGTCCCGAGTGCCCCCATGCGGTCGGTGCGCAAGACCTTGGGGACACCGCCGACGAACTCGAAGAAGCGCACCAATCCCTCGAAGGTGTGCTCGCGGTCGACGGAGCGGGCGAACCACCAGATGCGCACTCTCGAGAAGCTCAAGATGGCCGAGAAGCACTGGACCTCGCCCAGTCCCCATTCCCGGGTCCACTGCGACACGTCGGACCAGTCGAACTGGGCTTCTTCACCCGGTGCGGTCACGATCCGCGTCGAGGCCGCCGGGGCGGCCGCGAACCTCGGGCCGCGCAGCGTGTTGAGGTGCCGGGCCACGCTGACATAGGAGCCGGTGTAGCCCTGCGCTCTGATCAGCTCGAAGACGCTGGTGGCCAACAGGCGAGGGGCGGCCCGCAACAACCCGGCGATCTCGCCCGTCCAGTACTCGTCGATCACCGCGACCGTGGTCCTCGGCCGCCGTTCGGCCGGCCCGCCGTTGCGCAGCCAGCCGCTGATGGTGCTCGGGTGATAGCCGGTCTCTTCGGCAATCTCCTTGATGCTCATGCCCTGGCGCTTCATCGCCATGACGTCCATGAACTCCTCCTGGGTCATCATTGCTGTGGTCCCTCCAGTGGGCTTGGTGCAGTGGATGCCCAAGACCCTGGAGGGGCTCTTGACCGACCGGGTGGATACCGGTCCGGAGGAACGAAAGATCAGCTCAGCGCGGGTTTCGCTGATCGCAGAACGCGACTTTTGTTGATCGCCGATCGCGGGTTTCAGTGATTACAGAACGCGGGTTTCAGAGATCGCGCACAGGACTCACCCGTTCGAGGCATCTTTCACAGGCGGACGCGGCGGCGGCCGTCGCATCGGCTCGTCACACCCACCTGACACGCTCGCCGGCGGATGGTAAACCAGTAGCCGGCACACCCGGGTTCCCCAACTTGCCGTAGTGGTTCAGGGCCCACCGCACGTGTGCCAGCAGCGAGACGACCCCGGCCCGCGCAAATCGGGCCGGGGTCGCTTCGTCTGTATCGGCACCTCGTGCTCTCGGGTTGACGGCTGGCGCTACGGCTCCAGCTGCTCCCACAGACCCGTGGCGCCCTTTTCCTCCAACCCGCGAATGAGGCCGGCGGCCAGCTGGGCAGTGGCAGCGATCAGCGTCGATACCTTCGCCAGGGCGGCCACGCCGATGTCGGGATCGTCGTTCTCTAGTGCTTGGGGCAGTTCAACCAGGACGGCGTTGATGAGAGCGAGGGTGGCGTGGCTGGGCATGAATCTGTTGTCGCTCTCCAGCGCTGCATGGAGGTCGAAGTCCTCGAGCGAGGAGAGCACGATTGCTTTCGCCTGTCGTACGGCATCCCGGCCCCCTTCCTCGTCGACCATTTCCACCGGTCTAGCGGAAGCCGAGCTGGGTTTTGGCTGGGGCCGTTTCGCGCGTGGGGCATCCGTCCAGCCCAGTCTGGCGACCACTGCACGCGGTTCACGTTTAGCGTCGCGTGGCACCATCGGCCGGCGACGGCCCGTAGATCCTTACTCCTAGAAAGAGTTCGGGACGGACCGTAGAAAACGCGGTCTTGATAAGCCTGCTGAAGCTGGTGCGAGGTGGGCGCCCCGAGTCGCCGCTGTTGCCGCGCTGGGGCGGAGGAAACCCGACTGAGGGCACTGGGGCGCAACCCATCCCTTGGTCCTCAAGGGATCTTCGCCGGGCCATCCAGGCCTCGGCTTCAGGATCTTGCCCATCCTTCAACGGCATTGATCAGGGCAACAACCTCGATCTCGCCCTCTTGGATCCCGTCGTATTCGTGAAGAGCACGCCATTGTCTCTGGCGTCTCAACCCCTTCCTAATACTCAAGGACCACACCCTGGGAACTGCTCAGGCCGCCCACTGTTTCCCAGGTCGCAGTCAGCGGGGTTGATGACGGAGCCACCTGCCAAGCCGCCGAGGTGCCGTTGGGGAAGTCCCAATACCCTGCGTTGTAGTACGTCCACGGTGCCGCAGGTCCGCTCACGTAGGCATCGAGGGTATCCATCGCCATAACGACGATGTTGCCAGCCGCTCCGGGTGAGACGGTCCAGCTCTGATTGGCGAGGTAGTTCGGATTGGTGACCGCCCCCCCACCGTTTATGAAGCCGGTGGCGGGAGCGTTGAACTCAATGGCAAAAGCGTCCCAAGCATTGGTCGGCGTATTGACCGTGAGCGTGTCGGCCGCACCGGTCGTGTCCAAGCAGACCCATATCTCGGTGTCGGCACCGTCGTTGTATGAGTTCACGAACTGGAAAGTTCCCATCCCTGAGGTGACGCTGGTGACAGTATCCGTCTGGGTGCCTGGGTCGGTCAGGGTCTGGATCTCGAGCACGACAGCGTGTCCGATCCCTGTGCTGTGAGCAAGCACCTGGTTGTACTGACCACTACCGACGCTGGTGGCGTTCCCGTTAAAGGAGCCTGTGTCGTCAGCCTGAACGAAGCCCACGCCTCGCGGCGCGGGCGGCGCTGGGGGTGGGGCAAAGACGGGTGTGCCGTAGAAGCCCGAGGATCCGTAGGCGAATATCCCGCCGTCGGCAGCGACGAAGCGGTAACCGCTTCCGGTCGCCGTTGCTTCCATGCCCACAACCGGGGCGTTCAGGACAATGCTCCCGGTGGATCCGTAAAACGGAGCGTTGTAAGCGAAGATCCCTCCATCGGAGGCCACAAGCCAATACCCGTTCGACGTTGCATCGGAGGCCATACCAACAACGGGCTTGTTGAGATGGATCGAACCCGTCGATCCCCAGAAGGGAACGCCGTAGGCGAATATCCCGCCATCTGCAGCCACCAGCCAATATCCGCTTCCGTTGTTGTTGGTCGCCATGCCAACAACGGGTTTGTTGAGGGTCATGGAACCCGTCGACCCCAAAAACGGAGCGTTATAAGCAAAAATCCCTCCATCAGTCGCTACCAGCCAGTAGCCGCCTGTCGCCGGATCGACGGCCATGCCGGCAACCGGCTTGTTCAGGTGGATCGATCCGGTTGAACCCTGGAACACGGCGTCGCCGAATGTGAAGATCCCGCCGTCGGAGGCGACGAGGTAATACCCGCCACCGTCGGTCGTTGCGGCGATGCCGACGATGGGAGCGTTGAGCGTGGTCTGTTCGCCAAGGTACGGAGCGTCGCCACATGCGGCGACGTATCCGCCACTGGTGACGATCCAATACCCGCCATCGTCTGGCGTTGCGGCGATCCCAACGACTTTGCTGGGAAATGGGAAGGGGGCGGTTTGAGAACAGGTGGCACCCGTGTGCGGACTGAGGGTCGCTGGTTCAGCGGTGGAGACGGGATCAACCATGAAAAAGAGACTGGCTGCCAATAAGGCAGCGAGTACAAGTCCGACTCTGCCCGAAATGGTGCGCAGGTCAGAAAGCTTGCTCACGAAGGTTCTCCGATTTGTCGGCGCTCAATCGACGGAGCGCCTATCGAACCAATCACGAAATGTTTCGGGGCGATGGAAAGTGAACACAGCTCGACTAGCTGGCTCCCGAGCGTCGTGCTTTTCTGGCACGCCCTCGCTGTACTTCTTGGACTGCCACTCCACTTCGACGAGTGAAGCGCCTTCCTTCTTGGCCTCGACGACACCAACGGGGCTGCCATCGATGAACAACGGGTACTCGGCGTTACCACGCCCCCTTGCCGTCGGTAACCCCGCAAGGCCACCCCAAGCGCAGCACCGAGGGCGATCTGTTTGAAGTCCTGGACCCGCCGGCCCGACGCCGAGAGCATGCCGTCGATCTTGATCCTGGCTGCCGCCTCGGGTCCGATGTAATCGTCCGACGTCATTGCCGGGAAATGGTAACCGACCCCCCCTCATTATTAACTCCACCTATTCGTCCTGGGCCCCGGCCAGGCGGCGTACATCACGGAGTGTGATCTCAGTCGGATACCAACATTTCGTGGCGTTATAAGAGGTTGCTCCAGCGTGATCGTCCACTCGGGTACTTCTTGTACGGCCTGTGGCGGTCATTTGCTGCCATGGTGGATTACATTTCCCTGACTGCTCGGATGCTCGGCGCCGGCGTGATCGCCACCTGCCAGAAGCGGGAAGAAGTGACCCGCAACGCCCCTGAGGAAGCCGACGACCAATCTGGGCGTCAGTGCTGTTCCAGGGTCGTTGAGTTCAGCCGGGAGCTTCACCTCCATTTCCCTGGCCTTTGCAATGAGAGCTGGGCCCATGCCCTTGCCCAGAGTGCTCAGCCCTTTCCCCACCACCTCTGGGTCCATCGTCCACGCAGGTACGGGAAGCGATTTGATGGGTGCCCAGGTCTTTGGGTCACGGGGAGTGGCGAGCGAAAAGACGTGATCGAACGTGCGAGCTGAGGCATCCCGTCCGGTGAACGCTTCACCGAGTCCCCACCTCTTGCGCAGTGTGGCGATCATGGACGTGTGTCTGTATTCCTCGTTGTACACCGATCCCGCCTCGACCCAGGGCGAAACGATGACGGCAGGTACTCGGTACCCGGAGCGCTCGAATGTGAATCCACACTCGCCAGTGGGTGTCGATGGGTCGGGTGGCGGGACGGGTCCTGGAGGAACGTGATCGTAAGTTCCTCCAGGCTCGTCCCAACCGATCAACAGCGCGGTGTTCCAGACATTGGCGCCGATCTCCGAGGTGGCTGACCGGTAGGCGTTGAACACCCGCTCCAAGAAAGCCTCGCCCGACAGGGTCGACGATGGGCTGTCGACCTCGATGTCCATTTTGTCCGAGAAAGAGCGGCCCATCGCGGGGTGATAGTCGCCGTGCCCAGCCATCATGTTCGGCTCGATCAGCGAGAAGTCCGGAAGAGTGCCCGCAGCCGCATCTTTCTCGAACTCGGCGAAGGGTACGAAATGGGTGGCCAGGCGATCCTTCAACCGGGAGAAGTGGATCAACCCCGTGAACGACAGCGGCATTGGCTCCATGACGTAGACCTTCCAGGTCTTGCCGTGGGCTTCCAACCGTTCAAAAATCGTCTCGGCGTCGTTCTCCGTGAACCACTTCCTCAGCGGACTGTTCACGACCGCACCCGACGAGGTGGCGGCAGTCCAGAACGAGCGGTTCATAAACGTCTGCGATGGGACCTCGCAGAACCAATGGTCGAAGACGCCGAAATCCCGGGCGAGACCGTTCAGCACGGGGAGCTGTTCTGGGGTGTACCCGGTCATGATGTGGGCGTACTCGTCGTAAGTGGGCTGGCGACCGATCTCTCCTGTGAACGTCGAGATGTAGTCGGCCACGAACCCATCCATCGTCGGGGTCGCTTCCGGAGTCGGAGCATTCCACGGCGCCGAGGCTGCGTCTCCGATCTTGAACCGGTTGTGGTTGTTGATGATGTTGAACAACTGAGTGTTGGTATGGAAGTACTCCTCGCCCGAGTCCGGATTCGGAGAATCCATATCGGTGGCGACGGTGTACGGAACATCCTTCCGGTCACCGGCGTGCTCGGCCCAGTTGGGGATCGGATTGCTCAGGTTCTTGCCGACTACCCCCTCAAAGTTCTTGCCGTCCTCCGGGGCGTAGAGATGTCCGAGGACATTGTCGAAAGAGCGATTCTCGAAGAGCACCAACACGATGTGGTCCAGGGCGTGGGACGTGTCGAGCGTCGGCATCAGTTGCGGTCCTTACCTCACAGACTTCGGGCGGCATGAGCACTGCGCAGTGCTCTCCGCAGTCTGACAGAGGATGCTTCAATCGTGCCTCGAAACTGTTTTGATGGGGGTGTGCGGCCGATGTCGTCTGATGCCGTCGTCTGGGTACTGGGTGGCCTTCATGATCCAGCATGGAGGCGATGGACGTGTGGCCAGCATGCACCGACACGTCTTTCGGATTTGATCCTGGCCTTGATCCACAGTCGTGCCCCGGTCAGAGATCGTCGATCGGCGGCTCACCGTCGAGCCAGTTCCACTCGCTGTCCAGCATGAACTGGGTCGACCAACCGGCCGCGGCTTGTGGCCACTCCCCGAACAGGAGGAGCGACATCACGACCGCTTCGGCGGCGGCGGGGGTCCGCTCGATCGCCAGGGCGCGCACCAGGTCGACGAAGTCGTCGGGATGGTCGGGCACCTCGGCGACGGTGCGCAGCAGCCACTTGTGGTACGGGTACAGCACTCGGTTGTGGGCGAGCACCAGGCGGCAGGCGAACAGCGCCAGCTTGCTCGCCGCCCAACCGGCGAGGTACGGGTCGTCTCGCTTGGCCGCCTCGCCCACGTACCACTGGGCGGTCTGGGCCTGCGCGAGGAAGCGGGCCATGCGCTGCTCGACGCCGGCCTCGGGATAGGCGGCCGCCGCGTGCACGAGCGCATCGATCGACGGGTCGGTCGACCAGGCCACGATCGCCCCCAGGAACGCCGCCCGGGCCGGCTCGCTGCCTCGATCGATGACGGCTTCGAGGAAGGCCCGGTCGACGTACTTGGCATCGACGTAGCCACCCTCGTAGTCGCAGAGCTCGGTGGAGAAGAAAGTGAGGTCGCCGCTGGCTCGGCGACGGGCGAACGCCTCGTCGGTGACGATCACGAACCCGTCGACGTCGCTGTCGGCGAGGCCGTATCCCTTGGTCAGCGAACCGGCCACCACGACGGCGAGCACCTCGGCGTCGGCGGCGGCGGACTCGGCCCAACGCTCGATGGCGTCTCGATGATGCTGCTGCAAGGTCCCTCCCGGTCCACACGATCATGGCAGGCGGTGCCACCGCGAGCCATCTCAGCGGTGGTTGATGGAGTCGATGGATGCGACCTCGCGCCCTGAAACTCGGTGGGACTTGGCCGCTGAACAGTCAAGGCACACAAGAACTCGTAGAACCAAATGTGCCTGGAAGCCGTGACACGCGTTGCACGCAAAGCCGATCCGATAAGGAATCGTCCAGTGAGCGTCATGCTCGGCACGGCATCCTGGACGCAGAACGCCGGCATCATCGGTGCTTTGGTTTCGGCGGCTACATCGCCTTGGCGGGACTGCGGGGAAGCCAGGGCTCGAGGGTGTCGATGAACCCGTTGCCGGACTTTGTCTCGACCAGTTTCACCGGTTACTGAGTGCAGATCGCCGGAGCGGTGCTTGCGGTCGGTGTCGCCTTCGTCTGAGGTGGTCGGGGTGCCGGAGAGTCCGGCTCAGGGGCGGCCCAGGGGAGACATCTTCACCGACGACTATGAGGCAGGTAAGTCCCGATTATCCTGCGTGGTCGGTCGACGAGCTTCGTCGAAAGGGGTCCAACCGTGGCGTACGCATTGGCGGTTCTCGCCGCCGTGGCCTTTGCCTTCGGAACGGTCCTGCAACAGAAGGGGACCCTGCAGACCTCGTCAGGGGAGGACGACCCACGGTTCCTGATCGAAATCCTCCACAAGCCGATCTGGTTAGCCGGAATGCTTGCCCAGCTCGCGGGGTGGATCCTTCAGGCCATGGCACTGGACCGTGGCCCGCTGGTCGTCGTGCAGTCCTTGACAGCGATGAGCCTGGTGATCGCACTCCCGTTGGGCGTCTGGCTGACAAAACAGCACATCGGACGAAGGGAGTGGCTCGGGGCCTTGGCAGTGCTTGTCGGCATCATGTGCTTCTTGTGGGCCGGGGCACCGAGCGGGGGCACGAACCACCCGAGTGCGTCCCTGTGGTGGGGAGCTTGCCTGGGCACGTTCTTCCTCGTCGGCGCGCTGGCTGCTTCCGGAGCCCGGATGAAGGGCGCCTCGAAGGCCCTCCTGTTGGGCAGCGCCGCCGGCTTCGGCTACGGATTACAGGCCGCCGTGACCAAGACCTTCGTCGGCGAACTGGGCCACGGAGCGCTGTCCCTCCTCGCCGACTGGTCGGTCTACGTCCTCGTCATCTCGGCCGTGGTCGGGTTCGTCCTGCAGCAAGGGGCGCTCAAGACCGGCGTTCTCGCACCGGCGATGGCGTCGAGCAACGCCGTGACACTGTTCTCGAGTGTGGTCTTGGGCATCGTCGTCTACGGAGAAAGGCTCTCGGCGAGCGGCGGGGGGCACGTCGCCTCGGCGGCCGTGGGTCTGGCGGTCGCCATCGTTGGCATTGTGCTGTTGGGTTCGGCCGAGAAGCCGCCCACCGCCGAGTCAGCAAGTACTGGCGGCCTCCCCTCACCGATTCCGACTGCGTGACGTGGTTGCCCCAGTTGACTCTTCCCAATCACGGGGTGGAGACGAGCCGAGTAGTTGCCTGGGGCACACTGGGCGCAACCCATGAGCCTCGTGATCACGATCCTCCTGCTCGGCCTCCTGGCGAGCTTGTCTCCCGCCACGATTGTCGTGTTCATCCTGCTTTTGGCTACGACTCGGGCGAAGGTGAATGCAGCAGCCTTCCTGATCGGCTGGACCGTCTCGCTGGTCGTTGTATTCGGCGTCAGCTATGCGATCGGTGGAACCCATGCTGCCCAACACGGCGGGGGCCGCACGGCTGTCGAGGTGATCGAGATTCTCCTGGGCGTAGGTCTCATTTTTGCTGCTGCGCGGCAGTGGCAACAGCGCAACCAGCCCAAGACACCCTCGGGGGTCACCCGCAATCTCACTGCCCGCCTGCAGAAACTGAACCCGTGGCAAGCTGCAATCGTGGGAGTCCTCAAGCAGCCGTGGGCGCTCACAGCAGCGGCCGCCGTCGTCGTGATCCGTGATCACGTTGCGTGGGAGGTCGCCGTCATCGCATTCCTCGTCTTCACGGTTGTCTCGACAGCAACCGTCGGCCTCACGTTCCTGTACTTCGCCCGCCGGCCAGGCGAGGCGCAAGACCACCTTGAAGTACTCAGGGATCGAGTGGTGCGGGCCGGTCCGACGATCGCTGTCGTCGTCTACCTCGTCGTAGGCCTGTATCTCATTGTCGATGGTGTGAGGAACATTGTGAACTCATAAGCCAGCTACGGCCCTTGCGGTCGGACGAAATGCCGCACGGACAGCGAAGAAGGAGGCACTCCACACTCCCGGACTCTTCCCGGCGTCGACTGCTCGCAATGGCGTCGCCAAGGGCTCGCTCGAGGGTCCTGCTGTTGCTTTCTTCGCCCGACGCCCGACGCCCGACGCCCGACGCCCGACGCCCGACATTTGGACGGGCCCGACCACTCAGTCAGCTGCCAAGATGGCGTTCCCATGGACTGTGCCCCTAGGCCCATAGCCCAGAGGTCCGAGATTCGCCGCCACCCAATCGAGATCAGGCACGGTTTCCAAAACGAGCAGTGGGCGACAACGTCGAAGCGTTGCGAGTGCGCCCTCCAATGCCTCGCGCTCATGGCCCTCAATGTCCAGCTGAATTACCGACACCTTTCGGTTCGGAGGCACTTGTTCGTCAACCGTCACGAGGTCCACCTCCTCGACGTAACCGGCAGACGTCGTCTCTGCAACGAGGTGACTGGCTCCTCCAAGCGCCCTCCCATTGAGGGACCGGGTGGCAAGCAGACCGTTACCCGACGCTCCGTGGAGAGCGGCGCGTGTAAGGAGCACGTTGGTAAGACCGTTCAGGGCAATGGTCTGCAGGGCGCATTGATAGTTCTCGAGATTCGGTTCGAACGCCCAAACTCTCGCCGAAGCTACCCGCGACCATGCGAATGCCGGCAGGAAGTCTCCGAAGAAGGAGCCACCGTGCACGATGTCGCCCTCGCAACACGTCCTGCATACGAGGTTGACGGTCTCGGGTTCCCATACCCGGGATCTGAGAACCGCTCGTGCCGCCCGCCGGTGCCTGCAGGACTTGGGGACGCAATAGACCCCGTACTCATTCGACGCCAGTATTCCGCTGGGTGTTCCTGCCACAGGGACGGCGTGTCGCATTGTGAACCAAGTGAGATGCCGCGATTCCCACAAGGAGAGAAGACGCCTGCCCGATCTGGTCATGCTGATCTCCGCCAGCCGGTCCCAACCTGCATCCCATTATGCAACCTGAGTTGAATTTATGCAATGGATGACTCACCACTCCCAGAAGATGGCCCGATCAGGGACGAAGGACTACTGCAAATAGGACGTGAGAGAGAAGTCCGGCATACAGAAAAGGGACCGTGCTCGTTGTCGATCATGATCGACATGTTTCTGTTCTCTGACTAGCGGGACACCCTGCCTGCCCGCCTGGCTGGCTCTGGGACTCCTCTGAAACCCTCCCCGGTTCGGGTTCTCGTCCCGAGGAGTCGCCCCCGAACGCGGATATTTCGTTCAGCGATCGCATGCGTCGGTGAACCTTCTGGTCAAGGTCTGCGGCTCGTTCGTCTCCACCTGGCCGATGAGCTCCTAACCCGAGCCACCTCGTGCGGACCGCTCGTTTGTCAAGGAGGTGGTTCGGAAGAAGATGGAAGAGGTCGACGGCTGTTCTCTGGCGATTCCCATCAAAAGTAGGTAAATGAGTGATGGAGGTCCATGGCGCCCAATCTCGCCTGCGATCAGAGCATCGACGAGGACCCTTAGCCGGACGTCGTCGACGGCCAGTGGGCGGGGGACCAGTCCCCGTTTGGGTCCGTCGTTTGACCCACTTCGATCAGATGACCGTCGGGGTCGCGGATGTAACAACGGATCTCATATTGGTGGTGCTTCGGCGGCGTCAGGAATTTGAGCGCCTCGGGCGCTCCATTCGGCGTACACGGCCTCGATGTCCTTGACGCGGATATTGAGGAAACTGCTGACGCGGTTCGGATCGCGGCGGCGTCTCCAGGGTCACGGCAGGCTTGTCGTCGGTCGGGCCTCCACCGGCATTGATCACGATCCAGCTGTTGGATAATTTCGACGTTGACCGGTCCCGTGTCGGCTCCTCGGAAGGCCACCGTGCCTCCCAGTACCTCGGTGTAGAACCGCCGAGAGCGCTCGACGTCGTCCGAGACGATGAAGTGGGTCAGCAGAAGCTCCTCTGCTGGCAGTGGGACTTCGGCCATCTGGCACCTCCACTGGTTTGGGGTCACACCCCGCTTGCGACGGCGCCTGTTGACGATATTGCGACGATCGTCGGTCCGCAATTGACGCCTTGGACGCGGTCCGGGACCAGCACGCCACTCTCCTCGCGGTCCCACTCTTCGTGCCGAGCCGAGGATTCAGCGGGTCTTGGAGCCCCTTGCTGCCAAGCTATGGCTTCTAAGCGTCTTCCTCCGCTGGCACGACTGGTTGCGCTGCGGAGAGTTTACTTCCCTCTATGTCGAGGTCCGGCAGGACGCGACGCATCCAATGGGGCAACCACCATGCCGCCCCCTTGAAGATGTACATGGTGGCCGGAACAGCTGTCATCCGGATGACGAATGCATCGATGAGAACGCCCAGTGCGAGTGCAAACCCGAGTGACTTCGTCGTTGGGTCGGGCGAGAAGATAAAACTGGCGAACACGGCGATCATGATGATCGCGGCCGATGCCACCACCTTTGCACTACCCGTGTAGCCATCTGTTACCGCGCTTGTCGGATCCTTGCGCAGCGATTCCTCGCGCATCCGGGACTCGAGGAATACCTCGTAGTCCATTGCCAATCCGAAGAGGATCCCAAGCAGAATAATGGGTAAGAAGCTGAGAACCGGTCCCGGTCTGGCTATCCCGAAGAGCCTGTCCAAGTGCCCCTGTTGGAAGACAAAGGTCACGGCACCCAGCGCGGCCAAAATACTGAGCACATACCCGACGACCGTGGTGAGGGGCACCAGGAGCGACCGGAAGACGAGGATCAACAGAAGCAGACAGAGCACGATGATGATCGCGAGGTAGGCGGGCAGCGCCGAGGACAGTTTCGCCGAGATGTCGACGTTCAGTGCAGTTTGCCCGGTGACGTAGGTCGTGAGGCCGTACTCCTTTTTGCCTTCCGCCACCACGGTTCTGATGTTCTTGATGAGAGTCGTCGTCGCAGGGTCATTCGGTCCGGTCTTGGGTATCACCTCGACCAGGTACACGTCGCCGCTGGGGTTGGGGATAGGCGTGCCGATTTCCGCCACGTCGGGCGGGAGGTGCGTGGTCTCCTGCTTGTAGAAGTTGGTGAACGCGGTCTTCTGCCTCGGCGTGATTCCCCCGGGGGCGTACACGACAACCAGGAGGGGGCCATTCGCGCCGGGACCGAATCCCTCTGAAACGAGGTCGTACGCACGTCGGGTGGTTTGGCTCGTGGGTTGCGAACCGGCATCAGGGAGTCCAAGCCGCATGTGGAGGAAGGGCGTCGCCACAACCAAGAGCACGATGATGCCCGCCAGTACCACGAGGATCGGTTGCCGCTTGAGAGCGATGACATAACGCCGAGAGAGTGGCTCGAAACCCGGAGTGTTCGCTTTTGCGATCTTGTGTCGTGCCCAACGGGATGTAATAAGCCGCTCTCCGGCGAAGCCGAGCAGTGCCGGCATCAGCGTCGTCGCGGCCAGTACGGCAACCACAACCGCTCCGGCTGCTGAGAGCCCCATGACAGTGAGGAAGGGAATGTTGACGATGCTGAGTGCGGCGAGCGCGATGAGCACCGTCAAGCCGGCGAAGCAGACGGCGCTGCCCGACGTCCCGACCGCCAGACCCACCGACTGATGGAGCTCCATACCGTCAGCAATCTGTTGTCGGTGCCGATTCATGACGAAGAGCGAGTAGTCGATCCCGACGGCGAGGCCAATCATTGTGGCCAGGACCGGAGTCGTACTCGACTCGCTTATGGCTGCCGTGAGCGCAAGCAACGCCAGGTTGGTCAACACCACTCCAGCGATCGCGGAAAGAAGAGGCAGGATGCCGGCGATCATCGAACCGAACCCGAGCAACAAGACCAAGAAGGCAATGAGGATCCCGATCAGTTCCGTGTCGGTTTTGGTGCTGGCCTGTGCGACCTGTCCCCCGAAGTTGACCTGGATCCCAGCTGCCTTGGCCGGCCCCCCGGAGTGCAAGAGGGCGTCCTGTGCCTTCGCCGTGACGTTCCCAACGGCGACTGGGTAAGCCACAACGGCATAGGCGATCCGACCGTCCTTCGATACGGTCCCCGCCTGGTAGGGGTCCGTGACATTGACGACCTGCGGGAGGGTTCGCAGCTCGGAGACGGTCGCCTCCACCGCCTGACGTTGGGTCGCGTCTGTCAGTGATTCGGGTCCGGAGACCGAGAACACGACCTGGGCTTGTGCTCCGCCCGTGCCCGGGAATTTCTGGTCGAGCAGGTCAAGGGCCTGCTGGGATTCTGTGCCAGGGATGGTGAACGAATCCGTGGTCGATTGCTTGACGTTTAATGCCACGACACCCAGGACGGCGATGACGAGCAGCCACGTCGCCAGTACGTACCGCCGGCGCAGGAAGCACCAGCGCCCGAGTCGGTACAGCGCCGAACTCATATCCCTCCTCGTCTACCGAATTCCTCGTCGACCAAAGGCTGTCCGGGAGAATTTAAAACTATTGTCTGAGGGCTGCACGGATTTCCGAACTCTTCGGGCAGCGTTCACACGGATGGCCCAGACGAGCGAGAAGCGCCCTGCCTCAGGCGGTACTCAGATTCTCGATGTGCTCCTCGGTCCTGCTGGCTTGCGGACGAGACGCCAGGCGGCAAAAGCCCCGACAACGGAGATAATTGCCACGGCGAAGAACGCGGCGGCATAGCCGAGCTTCGACGCCTCGAAGGCGGGAATGAGGAAGCGCAACAACGACTGATCGAAGTGCTGGGGACTGAGCCCGGTCTGTTCCGCCGCCTGCAGCGCCTCGCGCAACTGTGCACCTTGATGAGCAGTGAGCCCATGGGGGGACCCGCTGTGGGTGACGTAGAGGAGGCGCCGCACGTAGACCTCGTGGAAGATCGCGTAGAGACCTGCGATACCGATGGCGCCGCCCGCCTGCTCCGCTGTCGCCGACACTCCGGAGACCTCACCGGCCTTCGCGGCGTCCACCGAATCGAGGCTCACCGGGTCGCACGCGGTGAGGATCAGGGCCAGACCTGTTCCGAACAGCAACAGACCGGGGAGCAGGAACAGGTAGTTGTGAGTTGCAGGCTGAAGCAGATGAACGCCCAGTCCCAGCGCCACACCCGATGCCGCAAGAATGCCGAACCCCACCACCAACGGCGGCCGACCACCCGAGCGGTCGTACCAGCGCCCAGCCCGTGATGACAGGAGAACCATCGGGACCGTCGTCGGGATCAGGGCGAGGCCGGCAATGAATGGACTCATGCCCAGGTCCAGAATGAGTAGCAGCGGGAAGATGAGCCCTAGGCCCATCTCCACCGTCCCACCCAGTGCTTGGCTGATGGTCGCTCCGAGATAGTTCGGGGTGGAGCGCAGGAGGCCGATGTCCATGAGGGGGTCTTGGACTCGCCTTTCCCACCAGACGAAACCGAGCGCGCCGGTGAGAGCAATCCCGAGCGCGGCGAGAACCGGGGTCGAGAGAAGCGAAAACGCCTGAATCTCCGTAAGCCCGAAGACGAGCGCGACAATGGCCACGCACAGCAAGCCCGTGCCGACGAGGTCGAGCTTTCCCGAATTCTCGTGTGGGCGGTCCTTCGGTACCGACGACAAGGTCGCTGCGACACAGACCACGGCCAGGGGCACGTTCACGAGCAGCACCAGGCGCCAGCTGGCCAACGAGGTGAGGGCTCCGCCGATAGTCGGCCCAAGCGCTCCGGCGATCGCGGCCGCACCGCCCATGGTGCCGAGCGCCTTGCCGCGCTCGGACCTCGGGAAGGTTTGATTGACGATGGCGACGCTCCCCGGAAGCATCAATGCCCCGCCCAGGCCCTGGAACACACGGGCCACCAGGAGCACCGCAAAATCAGGTGCGAGTCCGCCAACGGCCGATGCGCCGGTGAAGCCGACGCACCGAGCACAAACATGCGACGCCGTCCGAACATGTCGCCGAGGCGCCCACCGAGGACCAGGAAGCCCGACAAGGCGAGCAGGCTCGCGCTCAGGACCCACTGGGCAATTTCCGACCCGACGCCGAATTGCTTCTCGATCGAGGGCAGAGCGAGGGGCACTGCCGTCTGATCGACGAGGATCATGGCGTTCGCGACCGTCATCGCTATCAGCACAGTCTGACGACCACTGGACTTCGACGCGTCCCCGCCCGAACTCACCGGCCTGAAGCTCCATGGCCGCTTGCAAGGATCAGTGCCGGGGGAGTGGCCACGAGCACAAAACTATGCAACGGAGGTCCCGAACTCGGAGCATCTCAGCGCCGACACAGCAAGCCCCGCTCTCTCATCTTGACGCTGGTCGACGTGAGCACCGGAGCGACGCAGGCACCGGGGTCACGGTTGGAAACACCCACTGTCCCCGGTCAGAGAGGAACAGCCCAGCGGCTCAGACCTCGCCCGTCACTCGGACGAGTTCGTCGACGGACGGCTGGAGGCCGCATAAGAATGTGAGGGGGCGGGGTGACGCGTATACCCGTACACAAGAGCATCGGCGGTCACCCCGCCCCGAATGAATTCTGACTGCGGGGCTGCTTCCCCGCCTAGGGCCATCCGACCCGGCCTGGCACAACGCAGCAACAACGACCGCATCGCTCTCTCCCGCCTGGGCCGGAATGAGGGACCGAGCGGCCCGTAGGATCTCGCCGCATCGACAAAGGAGCGCAGCATGACGCGAACAGAAGAGAACCGCCGGCTGATCGAGGGTTTCTGGGTCGACCTCTATCAGCAGGATTTCGCAGCGCTCGGAGAGCGGTTCGCGGTTGACGGGGAGTACACCGACATCGTGACGCCCGACGACGACGTCGCCCGTGGCCCCGCCGAGATCACCGCTCGGTTGCGTCTTGCCTTCGACAAGCTCTCCGAGCTGTTCGACGAACCCCGCCACCTCGTCGCCGGCGAGCAGGTGGTGATGACCGAGCACGTCGAACACTGGGAGTGGCCCTCGGGCGAGACCATGGCGCTCGATGTGGCGTCCGTGCATGAGATCCGCGACGGGAAGATCATCCGGTGGTGGGACTACTGGGACATGAACGTTCTCACCGCAGCCGCCCCGCAGTGGTGGTTCGAGCACGTCCTGCAGGGTTGGAAATAGGTTCATCCGACAAGGGGGGGTCGGTCAACGCTCGGACAATCGTGCTGCACGTCGACGCGACGAGCGCCGACACAACAGAGGTCATCGTTCAGACGCTGGAGGGGCAGACATGGCCGAGAGGCATTTGGAGTTCGAATTCGAAGTAGGGGAGCGCGAGCGCCACAATGTGGCTTTCCGTTTCGACCAACTGCTCGGGCCGCTGCAGATTTCTGTGGACGGCAAGCCGGTCATCAAGAAGTTCGAGATGTTCAGCCTGCGGCCGACACGGCGCTACGAGTTCTCGGTGGGTTCCAGCGAGCCCCACGAGGTTCGGATCGAGAAGACGCGCAAGGCAATCGTGGGTGGCTTCCAGGCGCAACAGTGCGTGACCTACGTGGACGGCCAGGAGAGAGGCCGGTACTCCAACGCCGCCTGAGGACGATGGCGACGATGGCGGGGTCTCGGCGACCGCGCCACCGGTTGCGGACGCCGGCCGGGCCGCCCGGCCGCGGTCATCGCCCGGTCCAGATCGGGGGCCTCTTCTCCAGGAAGGCGGCCACGCCCTCGCGGGCGTCGGCTGAGTTGGTTGCGGCGCGCAGCGCCTGATCGGTCTCCTGCCAGCCGAGCTCGTCGCCCGCGGCCATGACCCCGTTGACGGCGGCCAGGCAGGACTGCACCGAGACCGGTGCATTGGCGCAGATCTGGTGCGCCAGGGAAAGAGCCTCGGGGACGGCCTCGCCCGGCTCCGTGAGGACGTTGACGAAGCCGATCTCGTAGGCGCGCGGTGCCTCCATCGGGCGCCCGGTGAGGATCAGCTGCCGGGCGACGTTGAGAGGGAGGGCGCGCGGTGCCCTGAAGAGGCCGGCGCAGGTGGGTACCACGCCGATGCTGACTTCCGGCAGGCCGAAGCGCGCCGTGCGGGCGGCGACGACCAGATCGCAGGCGAGGACGATCTCGAGCCCCCCGCCGAGGGCCGGACCTTCGACCGCGGCGACAAGAGGCTTGCGACGTCTGCGACGGATGATCCCGTACTCGCCCCCGCGCTGCGTGTGATAGTCGCCGCCGGCGGTGAGGTCGCTGCCCGCACTGAAGACGTCGGCACTGCCGGTCAGGACGCCGGCCCACAGGTCCGGATCGTCGTCCAACTCGTTCAGGGCGTCGTCGAGCGCATCCGCCATCGCCCGGTTGATGGCGTTCCGCTTCTCGGTCCGCTGCAGCGCGATGACGAGCACGTGGCCATCACGGTGCCGCCCGACCAGATCACCGACGTCGTCCGTCTCGTTCACGCGTGTCCCCGATCCGCTGAGCTGGGAAAAGAGCTCAGGTTACTGCGACCCACACCCGGGGCGCCCACGGCGACAGGAGTGCGGAGCCGGTCAAGACCGAGGCATCAGGTGCCCGCCATGGAGACGACGGGTTTGTTGAGCCGCTTGCCACCCATGGAACCGTAGAAGGGGGCGCCGTAGCTGAAGATGCCGCCGTCGGACGCCACGAAGCGGTATCCCGCACCGCCGCCGCTGGCCTCCATGCCGACGATGGGGGCGTTGAGGCGGATGCTGCCGGTTGAGCCATAGAAAGGAGCGCCGAACGAGAAGATGCCTCCGTCGGCGGCGACTTCCCAGTATCCGCCGGTGGCGGCGTCCGCCGCCATGCCCACGACAGGCGAGTTGAGCGGCCGACCCCCCATGGATCCGGCGAACTTCGCATCGCCGTAGCTGAAGACGCCACCGTCGGATGCGACCAGCCAGTAACCGTTGCCGCTTGGCGTCGCCGCCATCCCGACGATCGGTCTGTTGAGGTGGATGCTCCCCGTGCTGCCGAAGAATTTGGCGTCACCGAAGCTGAAGATGCCGCCGTCGGATGCGACGAGCCAGTACCCGCCGCCGTCCGGGGTGACGGCCATCCCGACGATGGGCTGGTTGAGCGGCTTGCCACCCATGGAGCCATAGAAGTTCGCGTTGCCGAAGGCGAAGATGCCCCCGTCCGACGCCACCTCCCAGTACCCGCCTCCGTCGTGTGTCACGGCTGAGGCCACCACCGGCCTGTTCAAGTGGATGCTGCCTGTCGAGCCACAGAACGGGATGTTCCCGTAGTTGAAGACGCCGCCGTCGGAGGCGGACAGGATGTAGCCGTTGGGCGCGCCAGCGGGTGCGTTGCACGGCACCTCCACGGTGGGTCCCGGGGTCCCGGCGTCACCCGTGAGCTGGGGATCGTGGTGGAACTGCGGCCAGGCGCCCGCCTCGTTGACGGTCGACCCGGAGCCGTTGGTGTTGTCGATCTCCCAGTGCTCGATGTACCCGGTGGCCGCCCCGCCGACGTCGACGTAGCCCGCGCCCGTGATGCCGATATGGCCGTCAGGGTCGTCGGTCACCAGCGGCGAGCTCTGGAACCCGAAGTTGGTGGCCAACGTGGCCACCTCGGCGCCCGAGCGGCCGTCGAAGATGTCGATGCCGTCGGTGGTGGGCACGATGACGTCCTGATACCCGCCGCCGGTGAGGTCGGCTGTCACCGGCGAGCCGATGACCTGACCCGTGGTCGATGCCGTCCAGATGGCGGCGCCGTTGGTGCCGTTCAGCACGAAGATCGTGCCGGCCTGGGTTCCCTCGACGACGTCGAGTTGGCCGTTCCCCTGCACGTTCGCCAGCGCGGGGGAGGCGGCAGTGACACCGTTGAGCTGATCGCTCCAGGCGAGACCACAGCCGGTGTTGATGGCGAAGACCTTGTTGGAGTCCGACGCACCCCCGTAGAAGCTCCCGTCACCGACAGCGATGCCGACAGCGCCTCCGGCCAGGAATTGGCCGACGGCAGGTGACGAGCGGTCGATGTTCTGGTTGGTGTCGTACTCGCAGATGAGCCCACCGTTCGGAGCGGGCTGTCCCGCGTTGCCCGCGCTCGAGAGGATGCGGATGTGGCCGCCGTTGGCGTAGGTCTGCCCGTAAGCCACGCCGGCGCTGGAGTCGCCACCGCTGATCAACTCGTTGTTGCCGTCGGCGTAGAGGTCGGCGACGGCGGCGGTCGAGAACACCGAGTCACCCTGGAACCACGGGAACCCGGCGAGCATCGCTCCGTTCCCGGCGCCCAGGGCGTACGTGTTCTGGCCCAGCGAACCAGCCTCCACCCCGTAGCCTCCGGCGTAGTTGCCGACAGTGAGGGACGCCGCGACACCCGAATGGGGCGTGGGGTCCGTGCCCGGGTTGGTCTCCTGCTCGAACCACTGGTCACCCCCCGTGTTGGTGATGGCCTGGTAGCCGCCGGAGTTGGGGGCCGTCGTGCCACCGCTGCCGACGAAGACCGAGTCCGTCCCGTTGGGCGAAATGGGGGCGACCGACGGCGAGGAGTCGACTGGTGCACCGGCGTTGTAGGGCCAACCGGGCACGCCACCGCCGCCGCTGAGGTGGTACGCGTACACGAGACCGGCACGATCGCCGACGACGACGGAAGGCTGCCCGTCCAGGTTTGCGACGTTGGGCGAGGAGAGCGCGATCGGGTTGTTGGCGTCGTTGAGCGTATGGCTCCACTCCGCCGTGGCGGTGAATCCGGCCGCGTGGGCCACCTCGTCGGCCTGGGCGGGTGGTGCCGCTTGCAGCGTGGTGGTCAGGCTAAGGGCGACAGCAGCGGCCGCCATGGACACCGGTATCGAGATGTTCCGCGCGTGAAGGTTCACATCACTCCTCTTGCGTCCGGCGCCGTCGCACCGCTCCGCCTCGTCGCCGGCGCGCCACGTTCTCCCGGGCGCCGAAGAGGGTCTGTACCCGGGACGCAGAAATTGACGCCCCACAGGTCAACAATCGGCACCCTGAGACCAGGCCTTGAACCGACGCCCCGGGTCGCACCGGCGTTGCGCCGCCAGACCAGGAACGGGACCGGTCCTCTCCCAGGTGGCATGGGGGTGTCGTGATCTCTGGGAGGGGGATGAAGCAATCGCGGGGGATCCGCCGCCTACCATGCTCCCAGTGATCGGGTCGTCCACGAATCGGTTGGTCGGCTGATGGGCCGTCGGATCCGATGGCTCGGCGTCATCATGGTCGTCTGTCTCGGCCTCGTGGTGGCGCAACTGGTGAACATCCAGTTGGTCAAGGCCAAGTCGCTGCAGTCGTCGCCCTTCAATCCCCGCATCGCATCGCAGCACTACATCAATCCGAGAGGCACGATCTACGCCGCCGACGGCACTGTCCTGGCCACCTCCACGCCGACGCCGGCCGGCACGGACAAAGCCGGCTACCCGTACCGCTACGTGCGGCAGTACCCCCAAGGTCCGCTCTACGCCGGGATCACCGGGTACGACTCGGCGCTCTATTACGGGACGGCCGGCATTGAGGAGGAGTACGACTCCTTCCTGGGGCCCCACCAGCAACCACCCCAGACGCTGAGTCAGCTCCTCTTCCGCGAACAGCAGCCGATGACGACCGACAACGTGAACCTCACCGTCGAGCCCTCGTTGCAAAACACCGCATGGCAGGCCTTGACGACGTTGCCGCCTGGCGCCAACAAGGACGGCGCAGTCGTGGTGATCCAACCGTCGACCGGCAACATCCTGGCCATGGTCTCGAATCCCACCTTCGACCCGAACCCACTGGCGAGCACCTCGCTGCACGCGGAGCAGCTCGCTTACTACAGCTATATCCAGAAGGACCATGAAGGGTTCTTCCCCTTGCGGCCCATCGCCACCCGGGAGACCTTTCCGCCCGGCTCCACCATGAAGGTCGTGACGAGCACCGCCGCCTACAACCTCAAGCCGACGCTGGCGGGTTTCAACTACCCGGTGCAGCAGTGTCAGAAGTTCTCGGACTCCAACGTCCAATTGTGCGACCAGTCCGGGCCCTGTGGCGGGACGATGACCCAGATGCTCCCGTTCTCGTGCGACCCCGGCTACGCCGAGCTGGGCGTGCAGCTGGGTGTCCCGATCATGACGAAGCAGTCCGAGCTCTTCGGATACAACTCGGTACCCGCCATCGACCTACCCGACACGTCAACCTCGGTCTTTCCGCCTCTGAGCCCCGAATTCGCAGGCCTTCCTGGGGCAGAGCTCCATCGGCCAGTACGACGTGCAGACCACCGCGCTCCAGAACGCCATGGTGGCGGCCGGCATCGCCAACAAGGGGGTGCTGATGACGCCGCACCTCATGTCCTCCATCCACGACTCCCAGGGCTCCCTGGTGGAGACCTACACCCCCAAGGCGGCTTCCACGGTGGCGACGACGTTGGCGGCCCAGCAGGTCACCTCCCTTATGGAGGGTGTGGCCCTTACTGGTACTGCGGCCGGCGTTGGCTTCCCCTCCTATCTGTGCGCCGCGGTCAAGACGGGAACGGCACAGACCGACCCGACCACGGGGCTCACCGATACCTGGATGATCGGGTTCGCTCCGGCCAACAACCCCCAGGTGGCCGTCGCCGTGGTCGTGCCGCAGCAGGCGAACAGCTCCGATGGCGCCAGCGTCGCCGGACCGATCATGAACCGTGTCCTGCAGGCCGCGGTGCCCCAGACGTCGGTCTCGCAGCCCTGCACCGTCCAACCCGTTCCGACCTCGAGCTTCGCCTCGGCTCCCTGAGCACCTCGACCCCCTGAGCACCTCGGCCCCCTGAGCACCTCGGCCCCCTGAGCACCTCGGCCCCCTGAGCACCTCGGTTCCCGCGCCCGGCCCACGCCGATACACTATCTGCATGCCTACGCAGGTAGTTAGCAGTCCGGCCGGAGAGGAGGTCCGCTCGGCCGTGGGGATGTTGAAGCTCCTGGCCGACGAGACCCGGTTTCGCGTCATCTGCGCTCTGCTCGAGGGCGAACACCCGGTCAACGAGTTGGCCGAGCTGGTCGGGGCCCAACCGGCTGCGGTCTCCCAGCACCTGGCCAAGCTGCGCCTGGCACGCCTGGTGCGCAGCCGGCGGGAGGGGACTCGGATCTTCTACGTGCTCGATGACGCCCACGTCCGCCGCCTCGTCGAGGAAGTGCTGTCCCACGCCGACCACGTGAGGACTCATGGCTGACGGCCACGACCACCATGCCGGGCAGCCGTCGGTGGACACCGACCGCCGCGCCCTGACCACAGCGCTGGTGCTCCTCGTCGCCTTCATGGTGTTCGAGGTCGGGGCCGCCATCGCGTCGAACTCGCTCGTCCTGCTGGCCGACGCCGGCCACATGCTCGTCGACGTCGGGGCCATCGCAGGCTCGCTGGTGGCCATCCGGCTGGCGGCACGCCCGGAGACGGGCTCACACACCTACGGCATGAAGCGGGCCGAGATCCTGGCCGCCGCCGGCAACGCCATCGCCCTCTTGATCGTCTCGGCGTTGGTGACGTACGACGCGGTGGTCCGGCTCGTCCACCCGACTCCGGTCGACGGCGCGGTTCTCATCGTCGTCGCCGCGGTGGGCGTGGTGGTGAACCTGGTCGCGACGTTCACGATCTCGCGGGCCAACCGGCGCTCCCTGAATGTCGAGGGCGCCTACCGGCACATCCTGACCGACCTCTACGGATTCGCAGGCACGCTGATCGCCGGCATCGTGATCGTCGTCTGGGGCTTCGACCGCGCCGACGCCGTCGCGTCGCTCGTCGTCGTGCTCCTGATGCTCAAGGCGGCCATCCAATTGCTGCGTCCCGCCCTGCGCATCCTCTTGGAGGCCACGCCCGAGGACATCGACGTGGAGGAGGTGCGGCGGCACCTGATGGAGCTGCCCGAGGTGCAGTCGGTGCACGACCTGCACGCGTGGACGCTCACCTCCTCACTGCCCGTCCTGACTGCGCACGTCGTGGTCACCGATGAGTGCTTCACGACGGGCCAGGCCGGCAGGGTGCTCGACCATTTGCAGGAGTGCCTCTCGGACCACTTCGACGTGGCGCACTCGACCCTGCAGTTCGAGTCCCCCGGGCATCTCGAGCACGAGCTCGGCGGGCACCCCTAGCAGCGGTCGGCGGGCGGCTCCAACGCGGCCACGAGCTCCACGTGCTCGGTCATGGGGAAGATGTCGAAGGCGCGCAGCCCGGTCACGCGCCACCCCTCGTCCAGCAGGACGCGCAGATCGCGTCCCAAGGAAGACGGGTCGCACGACACATAGATCATTGTGCGCACGCTCGAGGCGTGCAGGGCGAGGGCCCGCATGACGCCGGTTCCCGCACCTTCGCGCGCAGGGTCCAGCACGACGATGTCGGGCCGGCCCAGCGCGGCCTCGACCAGCGCGGGGGTGACGTCGCCCTCGAGGACGCGCAGGTTGGGGAACGTGGCGCCGTTGTGCCGGGCGTCGGCGCAGGCGCGTCCATCACGCTCGACAGCCAGGACCGAGCCCGTCGGGCCCACCGCGTCGGCGAGAGGGACGGAGAACAGGCCGGCGCCGGCGTAGAGGTCCGCCACGGTCGCCCCCTCGCACGGCCCGACCAGGTCCAGGACCGCAGCCAGTAGTGCGGCGGCGGCGCCGACGTGGACCTGCCAGAAGACTCCGGGCGAGATCCGGTAGGTGCGTCCGTCGACCACGGCGTGGACGGCTCCGGGGGGATGCCGGACCTTCCCTCCGACGACCATCCCGGTCCCGATGTCGGGCAGGCGGGGAGCCGATCGTCCACGCGGCGTGACCGAGACGAGCGACTCGCTCGTCCCCGGGCCGGTGATGACCTCTAATTCGGTCGCGCCGGGCCACAGGACGCCGAGTGCGTCGGTGGCGGCGACAGCCGGGCTGGCCACGGGGCAGTCGCGGACGTATTCGAGACGGTGGGAGCGGTGGCGCCGGAACCCCAGCGCACCGCGACCGTCCACCGCCACCCGCACCCGGCTGCGCCAGCCCAGGCCGTCGGTGTCACCGGCCACCGGCTCCACCTCGACGGGCCGGTCGAGGTTGGCCAGGCGCCCCAGCTGCTCGGCGATGCGGTACGCCTTCAGGCGGCGCTGCGCCCCGAGCTCCACGTGCTGGAAGTCACAGCCGCCGCACCGCCCCGGCCCCGCATGCGGGCAGGGGGCCGGCACCCGATCGGGGGAGCGGGACAGGATCTCCACCGCGTCCGCCCGCAGGTAGGAGGTCGTGCGAGCGGTCGACGCGGGCCCGCACCCGCTCGCCGGGGAGGCTGTGGCGGACGAACACCACCTTGCCGTCGGGAGCCCGGCCCACGCAGCCACCGCCGGCGGCGATTGCGCCCACCTCCAGCTCCAACAGACCGTCTTCAGGCGGCTCGTCCAGACCCGCCGGGCCCCTCGGTGTCCCCTCTGGCGTCGACTGGTCGGGCATGGTGGACACAGCCGCAGAGCGTAGGGCGAGCCGATCGGAGAGAATTCCTGCCGAAGTGTCGATCCGTGCCCTTCCCGACCGTCGTCAGGGTGACACGAACCAACCAGCCCACAATGGAGGACCTGATGCGATACCTGTTGATGATTGCTCTCGAGGAGAGCGCGAGCTCCCGGACCCCCGAGGAAGACGGCCAGCAGATGCAGCCCGAGTACGCCGCCTTCGCCAAGGAGATGGCCGAGCGCGGCGTGCTGCTCGGGGGAGAGCGCCTGCGGTTGACGAGCGACGCCACCACGGTCCGGGTGCGCAACGGCGAGACGCTGGCCACCGACGGTCCGTTCGCCGAGACCAAGGAGCAATTGGCCGGCTACTTCCTCGTCGACTGCAAGGACCTCGACGAGGCCATCGACGTCGCGTCCCGCATCCCGGGCGCCAAGGACGGCTCCATCGAAGTGAGGCCGATCTGGGAGATGTGACGGCCGAGGTCGAGGCCGCCGTTGCCGAGGCGTTCCACGCCGAGTGGGGCCGGGTCGTCGCGACCCTGGTCCGGCTCACCGGCGACTGGGACCTCGCCGAGGAGTGCGCGCAGGATGCCTTCGCGACCGCGCTGGAGCGCTGGCCCCGCGATGGCATCCCGCGCCGCCCCGGCGTGTGGCTCACGACGGTGGCGCGCAACCGTGCCGTCGATCGCGCCCGGCGCCAACGCCTGGGTGATTCGAAGACGCTGGAGGTGGCGGTCATGACGGCGGGTGCGGACGACGAGGCGACGACCGAGGAAGTGCCCGACGACCGCCTCCGTCTGATGTTCACCTGCTGTCACCCGGCCCTGTCGTTCGAGGCCCAGGTGGCGTTGACCCTGCGCACCCTCGCCGGTATGACGACGCCGGAGATCGCCCACGCCTTTCTCGTGCCTGAGGCCACCATGGCGCAGCGGCTCGTGCGGGCCAAGCGCAAGATCCGCCACGCGGGCATTCCGTTCGCGCTGCCGCCCTCGCATCAATTGGTGGAGCGCACGGCGGCTGTGTTGGCCGTCCTCTATCTCCTCTTCAACGAGGGCTATTCCGCCAGCTCGGGCACCGATGTGGTCCGCCGCAGCCTCACGACCGAGGCCATTCGTCTCGGCCGGGTCCTGTGCGCCCTCATGCCTGACGAGCCCGAGGCGCTCGGACTGGTCGCCTTGATGCTGTTCCACGACGCGCGGAGCGCGGCGAGGGTCGATCGCGACGGCGACATCGTCGTCCTGACCGAGCAGGACCGATCGCTGTGGGACGCCGCCGCCATCGCCGAGGGCCGGGCTCGGCTCCGTGCGGCCGGGCGCCTGGGTCGTTCCGGGCCGTTCCAGGTGCAAGCCGCCATCGCGGCCTGTCACGTGAGGGATGACGGGCCGACGGACTGGGCCGAGATCGCCGGCCTCTACGACCACCTGTTCGTGATGACGCCGTCGGCGGTCATCGCCCTGAACCGGGCCGTGGCGGTGTCGATGAGCCAAGGCCCCGAGGCCGGGCTGGCGCTGCTGGACCGCATCGCCCCGGACGGCGAGCTCCGCGCCTACCACCTGCTTCCCGCCGCGCGTGCGGACATGCTGCGCCGCCTGGGCCGCCGGGCCGAGGCCGCCGAGGCGTACCGCCGGGCCTTTGACCTGGCGGGGACCGACGCCGAACGCCGCTATCTGGAGCGGCGCCTCCTCGAAGCGAGCGCCTAGCCGCCTGCGGCGTCACGCCCTCACCGGCGTCGGACCCCGGCGCGTGGGTTTGACACGCCGAGATGCCGTTGCAATCGTCTCGCCCGGACCACCGCCCACCGGCGGCAGGTTCTCGACGAACGCGAGAGGACGGCTGGACCATGTTGCAGGACAGAGTGGCGGTTATCACCGGGGCGGGTCGGGGCATCGGCCGCGAGCACGCGCTCCTGTTTGCCTCGCTCGGGGCCAAAGTCGTCGTCAACGACCTCGGGGGAGCGGTCGATGGCTCGGGAGCCGACATCTCGGCCGCCCAGTCGGTCGTCGACGAGATCACCGCGGCCGGCGGCCAGGCCGTCGCCAACACCGACAGCGTGAGCTCGTTCGACGGGGCGAAGGCGATGGTCGACCAGGCCGTCTCGACGTTTGGTGACCTGCATGTCGTCGTCAACAACGCCGGGATTCTGCGCGACCGCATGCTCGTCTCCATGAGCGAGCAGGAGTTCGACGACGTGATCGCCGTGCACCTGAAGGGCACCTTCAACCTGACCCGGCACGCGGCCGACGTCTGGCGCGACGCCGCCAAGACCGGGACGATCACGGACCGGGCCATCGTCAACACCAGCTCCGGTGCCGGGCTGCACGGCAACGTCGGCCAGACCAACTACTCGGCGGCCAAGGCGGGCATCGCAGCCATGACCGTCGTCAACGCCATGGAGCTGCACCGCTACGGCGTGCGGGCCAATTGCATCGCCCCGGTCGCACGGACGCGGCTCACCATGCAGACGCCCGGGATGGGCGAGTCGATGCAGCAGCACCTGTTCGATCCCGAGAACGTCTCGCCGCTGGTCGCGGTGCTGGCGTCCGAGGGATGCTCCTTCAACGGTCAGGTCTTCAGCGTGTACGGCGGGTCGGTCGGGATCTACGCCGGGTGGTCGATCGCCGACTCGGTGGACACGGACGACCGCTGGACCGCCGAGACCCTGGCGACCGCCATGGACAAGCTGCCCCGCACGGTCGAAGTCAACA
This sequence comes from uncultured Acidimicrobiaceae bacterium, assembly GCA_963794875.1. GTDB lineage: Bacteria > Actinomycetota > Acidimicrobiia > Acidimicrobiales > RAAP-2 > Bog-473. Next base: position 274,067 of record CAWCFG010000016.1, on the reverse strand, counting down.
GCCAGATCGCCGAGCTCGGCAAGCACATGGGGCGCTGACCACTCGGCCGGAGACTCCTGCGTAGGCTCGTCCGCATGGGTGGGCTGGAGGTGGACGACGCGCTGGTGCAGGCAGCCTGCGCGGCGGCGGACGTCCACCCGCTCCTGTGTGCGGTGGCCCACCGGACGGGTGACCTCTCGTTGCTCCGGGAGGAGTTTGCGCCGGACCAGGGCCAGCTGCTGGTACCGGGGCGCGGCCTCGGCCCCGACGAGGAGTCGGCGGCGCGGGCGCTGGCCGGCGCCAGGCTGTCGGACCACCTGGCCGCCGAGCGGCCGGACCACACGTTGACGCCGGAGGAGCGGCGACGCATGTTCGCGTTCCTGGTCGGCACCGACGCGGCCGAGCACTGGGACGGCTTCCTGACCGAGGAGCTGGCGCTCCCGGGGAGCGACCCGCGTGAGCCCTCGTGGCGCAGCGGCGATGTCGAGGGTGCGTTCCGTTGTGCCGTGATCGGGGCCGGTGCCTCGGGCCTGGCGGCGGCGCATCGGTTGCGCCAGGCCGGTGTCGCGGTCACCGTGTTCGAGAAGAACGGCGATGTGGGCGGCACCTGGCTCGAGAACGTGTACCCGGGCTGCCGCGTCGACGTGCCCAACCAGCTCTACAGCTTCTCGTTCGCCCAGACCGACGACTGGGTCTCCCGCTACTCCGCGCAGCCCGACCTCTTGGGCTACCTCCGGTCGCTGGCCAGGGACCTCGGGTTGGCGGCGTGCATCCGCTTCCGGAGCGAGGTGACCGAGGCCCGCTTCGACGAGAGGAACCGCACCTGGACGCTCACGGTCCGGGCCCTCGACGGCACCGAGGTGACCGAGGTGGTCGACGGGATCGTCTGCGCGGTGGGGCAGCTCAACCGGCCGTCCTTTCCGTCCATTGCGGGAGTGGAGCGCTTCGACGGCCCCTCCTTCCACTCGGCGGTCTGGGATGACACGGTCGAGCTGACGGGTCGGCGCGTCGCGGTCATCGGATCCGGTGCCAGCGCGGCGCAGTTCGTCCCTCATCTGGCGGGGGAGGTGGGCCACCTCGACGTGTTCCAGCGCACCCCGCCGTGGCTGCTGCCCACGGACAACTACGGCGACCCGTTCCCGCCCGAGTTCCATGACCTGTTGCGGCTCCTGCCGAGCTACGGGCGCTGGGACCGGCTCTGGCAGTTCTGGCTCATGCACGAAGGGCTGTTGGTGGCCGCCCGGGTCGACCCCGAATGGGACGATCACACCGAGGCGGTGAGCGCGGCGAACGACTTCGTGCGGTCCATGCTGCTCGACGTCCTGCGGGCCCAGGTGGAGGACGACGCACTGTTCGACAAGATGGTCCCGCACTTCCCGCCCTTCGCCAAGCGCGCCCTGCGTGACGACGGGCGCTGGGCCGCGGCACTGAGCCGTCCCGATGTCGACCTCGTGACGACGCCGATCGCCGAGATCACGCCGCACGGGGTACGGACGCAGGACGGGGAGGAGCACCCGGCGGACGTCCTGATCTACGGGACGGGCTTCAGCGCGTCGCACTTCGTCGCGCCCATGAAGGTCTTCGGCTCCGGCGGCGTGGAGCTCAGCGAGGAGTGGGACGGCGACGCCCAGGCCTATCTCGGCATGACGGTGCCCGGGTTCCCCAACTTCTTCATGCTCTACGGGCCCAACACCAACCTGGTCATCAACGGCAGCATCCTGATCATGGTGGAGTGCCAGGTGCGCTATACGGTCGAGGCCATCGGCCGGATGCTGCGCGACGGCCACCGGACCATGTCGTGTCGGCGGGACGTCCACGAGCGTTACGGCCGCGAGATGCAAGAGGGCAACGCGCACATGGTCTGGGGCGTGGCGGACGTGCCGACCTGGTACCGCAACGCGCGGGCGGGTGACGCAGAACTGGCCCTTCGACCTGCACACGTACTGGGCCCGGACCCGGGAGCCCGACCTGGCCGACTACGAGTTGGGCTGAGGCCGGCCGTGCCCAGCCGTCAGTTCGCCGACATAGTGGCGCTCGTGCCGGACGACTTCGCCGACCCGGAAGCGGACTACCGCGCCGTGCGCGTCATGCTGGCGCCGTTCCACGGCCACCCGGTGCCCGGTCACGTGTCGGTGACCGAGGTCGAGCTCGGCGGGGTGCGCTGCGCCTGGTACGAGGACGATCGTCAGCCCCGGCGCGACCGTGTGGTGTTCCATTGCCATGGTGGCGGGCTCGTCTCCTGCCCGCTCGACGACTACCACTTCTACGGGGCCATGCTGGCCGAGCAGCTCGAGGCCCGTGTGGTGATGGCGGACTACCGGCTCGCCCCGGAGCACCCCTTTCCCGCCGCGCACCGGGACTGCCTCGCCGCCTACCGCGGGCTCGTGGCCGGTGATGAAGACCCGGCTCACGTGGTGGTCAGCGGGGACTCGTGCGGTGGCCTGTTGGGGCTGGGCACCGTCCTCGCCGCCCGGGACGAGGGGCTGGTGCTGCCGACGTGCTTCCTGTCCATCTCGGGCTGGTTCGACGTGTCGGTGGCGGACCCCGTCGAGGGCGGCGCCGTCGGCCGCGACCCGTTCCTCACGCCGGCCTGGGTCCGGAACCGGGGCCGGGACTACGCGGCCGGCAGCGTCGCCCTCGACGACCCCGGGCTGTCGCCGGCCTACGCCGACCTGGCGGGCCTGCCCCCGCTCTACTTGCCGGCTGCGGAGTATGACACCCTGCGCCACGGGACCGAGGCGCTGGCGTGGGCGGCGTTGCGGGCGGGGGTGGCCGTGACGGCGGAGTCCTGGCCCGGCATGGTCCACGGCTGGCAGGGCCTGGTCAACGCCGGCGTGCCGGAGGCGACGGCGGCCTTCGCCCGGGCCCGTGCCTACCTCGACGACCTCGGGGTCTGACGCCCAGCCCGGAGAAGGGTCACACCCTTCCCAAAGTGAGCGCACCGACTGTGCAACGCCCGATCTCCCGCTCTGCTGAGAGCGAGTGGGAGGATGCCGGGCATGGCCGAGCGTCAACGCATCTCGTCGGACTCACCCTTCGAGCCGACCATCGGTTTCAGCCGGGCCCTGCGGGTGGGCAACCGGGTCATCGTGTCCGGCACGGGCCCGGTGGTGACGGGCGCCCGCTGTCCCGAAGACGCGGGCATGCAGGCGCGGCGGTGCTTCGAGATCATCGCGGCGGCGCTGGCCCAGGCGGGCGCCTCGCTCGATGACGTCGTGCGAACACGCATGTACATCACCGCGGTCGAGGACGGCGACGCCGTCGGCGCCGTGCACGGCGAGATCCTCGGGCACGTGCGGCCGGCAGCCTCGATGGTCGTCGTGGCGGGATTGCTCGACCCCGCCTGGAAGGTGGAGATCGAAGCCGAGGCGGTCCTGCCCTAAGAGGCGAGCCCTTCGACCGTGGCGGCCACGATGTTGGTGCCGCGCAGGTCACCCACGAGGCCCGACTCCATGCGGTTCATCACGTAACTCACGGCCAGCTCCGCGTCCTGGTCGACGATGATGACCGAGCCGCCGTAACCGCCCCAGTAGCAGGCGCGCGGGCCGAGCGGCATCTCGGGAGGGTTGCTCAGGCCGTAGCCCATGCCCATGCGCTCCTGCACGCCGAGGACCTTGTCGATGCCCTCGGCCTGGACTTCGAAGATCGGGTCGGTCCCCTCCGCCGAGAGCAGACGCACGCCGCGCGCCTCGCCCCGTCCGGCGATGATCGACTGAATGGCGGCGACCGAGCGGGCATTGCCCTGACCGTTGGCGGCGGGGATCTCGGCGCGCCGCCACCATTCCTGGTGCGCGTTGGTGGCATCGATGGGCGGGTTCATGAACGTCTTCAACATGAGCTCCGAGACCTGACCCTCCATGGAAGCGGGGTCGATCGGGGGCGGGGGGATGACGTCAGAGACGCGGTGGTCCTCGCTCGCCGGGAGGCCGATGGAGAAGTCGGCGTCGAGCGGCTTGGCCACCTCGCGGGCGAACCAGGCGCCGATGCTCTCGCCCGTGATGCGGCGGACGATCTCGCCGATCAGATAGCCCTGCGTGACCGCGTGGTAGCCCGAGCCGGTGCCGGGCTCCCACCACGGCGCCTGCGCAGCCAGACGGGTGACGCAGAGCTCCCAGTTGGCCAGGTCCTCGGCCGCCAATGGCTCCTCCCAACCGCTGAGGCCGGCGGTGTGCCCCATGACGTGACGGACCTCCACACGCTCCTTGCCGTTGGCGGCGAACTCGGGCCAGTAGGTGGCGACGGGGGCGTGGAAGTCGAGCTCCTCGCGGTCGTGCAGCATGAGGGCGACGAGGAACGTCATCGTCTTGGTGGTCGACCAGACGTTGGTGATGGTGTCGTGCTCCCACGGGCGCGTCTTCTCCGGGTCGGCCCAGCCGCCCCAGATATCGACCACGGGCTCGCCGTGCAGGAAGACGGCCACCGAGGCGCCGACGTCCGCTCCCGTGTCGATCTGGTCGGCGAGCGTCCGGCGGACCGCCTCGAATCGCGGCTCGCAGGTTCCGTGCACCTCTGCCATGTGGATCCCCTTCTCTGGTTGCGTGGGGCCGGACGGGGCGCGCTGTGTGCGTCCGGCCGACGAGCGCAACCTATTGACCCGGCGGGCGGCGCGCCAGCGGGGCCGTCCGCCGAGGTGGGGAGGAGGCGTGAAGGAGACCGTCGAGAGGGCCCGCGGTGACCGTGTCCCGCGGGATCCGCTCGCTAACGTCGACCCATGGAGCGTCCTGACGCCGTGGTCGTCGGCTCGGGACCCAACGGCCTGGCCGCCGCGCTCACGCTGGCCCGGGCCGGCGTCGGCGTGGAGGTCTTCGAGGGGGAGCCGACGATCGGGGGTGGGACCCGCACCCAGGCCCTGACCCTCGACGGCTTCCGTCACGACGTGTGCTCCGCGGTGCATCCAGCCCTGGTGGCCTCACCGTTCTTCCGCTCGCTGGACCTCGCCGGCCTCGGGATCGCGCTGTGCCAGCCCGAGGTCGCCTTCGCCCATCCCCTCGGCGGTGGGCGGGCTGCCGCGCTCTATCGGGGCGTGGACGAGACGGCCACCCACCTCGGTGGGGATGCCGCGGCCTACCTGGAGCTGATGGGTCCGTTGGTGGACTGGCTCGACCGCATCGTGCCCTACGTCCTCGGGCCGATGCGCAGCATCCCGCGCGACCCGCTGGCCCTGGCCCGTTTCGCGCTGGTCGGGACGCCGTCGGTGCAGTACACCGCGCGCCGCTTCAGCACCGATGCGGCCCGCGCCCTGCTGGCCGGCACGGCGGCGCACTCCATGGAGCCGCTCACGGCCCCGTTGACCTCTGCCTTCGGCCTCCTGCTCACGGCGCTCGGGCACGGCGCCGGCTGGCCCGTCGTGGCGGGAGGCAGCGCAGCCATCACGCAGGGACTGGCCGGCGAGCTGCGCCGCCTCGGTGGCATGGTCCACACCGACAGCCCGATCACCTCACTGGCCGAGCTCCCACCGTCCCGCGCCGTGCTGCTCGACACCTCACCGCGGGCCTTCGTCGCGCTGGCGGGACCGCAGCTCTCCGGCCGGGCGGGCCGACCGTGGGCCCGCTTCCAGCCCGGTCCCGGCACCTGCAAGGTGGACTGGGCGCTCGACGGCCCCGTGCCCTGGGCAGCCGAAGCCTGCCGTCGCACCGTCACCGTCCACGTCGGGGGCACGTTCGACGAGGTGGCCCGCTCCGAGGCGGACGTCCGGGCGGGGCGCCATGCGGAACGACCCTTCGTGTTGGCGGCCCAGCCCAGCGTGGTCGACCCCACGCGGGCGCCGCCCGGGAAGCACACCTTGTGGGCGTACTGCCATGTGCCGAACGGCTCGAGCGTGGACATGTGCGAGCGGATGGAGGCGCAGATCGAGCGCTTCGCTCCCGGCTTCCGCGACCTGGTGCTGGCCCGGACGGTGCGCACGGCCGACCAGGCCGAGGCGCACAACCCCAATCTGTTGGGCGGCGACGTCAACGGGGGTGCCGCCACATTGCGTCAGACGGTCTTCCGGCCGGTGGCGCGCTGGAACCCCTACCGCACGCCCGTCGAGGGTGTGTACCTGTGTTCGGCCTCGACGCCACCGGGCGGCGGTGTCCACGGCATGTGCGGCGTGGCCGCGGCGGACGTGGTTCTGCGAGAGCGTTTCTCGTAGTCGTCGCCGGAGCGTGTCTCAGGCGACGACGGTCGCCGAGCTTTCGGAGGTCAATTTCTCCAGCAGGTACCAGGACTCGATCTCGTCGGCCACGCAGCACTGGAACTCGCCCTGGGCCACGACGTAGCGCAGCCAGCAGGGATGGATCCGGAGCATGTGACCCCAGGGCCCGGACACCACCTCGATGTTGTCCACCTCGCTGGTGAGCTCGTAGCCCCAGGCGGCGCCGTGGTGCGCACGGTTGGCTCGCGCCATCAGCCGCCGGACCATCCCTTCCGCTGCCTTGAGGCTGTTCGTCATGATGTCCTTCCGTGCGCTGCCCGATCCGCTCAGTGGCACCGGGACTTCCGGGACTTCCAACCGGAGTCCGACCGCCGTCTCGAGAACCACGCCCGCACAACAGGATGTCCCGTTCGGGTGGGAGGCACGGCGCCGGTGGGGTGCAGTCGCGGTGCGGCGTTCAGGTCTCGCCGGTGCGCAGGATCCTGGACGCCTCGCCTCGGCCCGGGAGCTCCAGGCGGCGGGTGGTGGTGACCGTCTCGAGCAGGCGCCGGTCATGATGGGAGACGATGACCATGCCGCCGGTGCGCCGGGTCACCATGTCCTCCAGCCGCGCCAAGCCGTCGAAGTCGAGATCGTTGGTCGGCTCGTCGAGGAGGGTCAGGTCGAAGCGGGCGAGCAACATGGCCGCCAGTGCCACCCTGGCCTCCTGCCCGCCCGACAAGGTGGACATCGCCTGCGTCACGATCTCGGGCGGGAGCGCTACCTGCGCGCACGCGGTGACCAGCCGGGCCTCGAAGTCCCCGGCCGACATGGCCTCGTCACGCTCGAGGGCGGCCTCGTAGCGCTCCTCGGCCGCCGATCCGCCGCCGGCGAGGCCCGAGGCCGCCGCCGCCAGTTCTTCCTCCACACCCGCCACTCCGGTGCGCCGGGTGAGGGATGCCCCGACGGTCTCGTCACCATCACGAGCGTGCTCCTGGCTCAGATAGCCGACGGTCGCTCCGGGCGGTTCCACTCGGACCTCTCCGGCCGTCGGAACCAAGAGGCCGGCAAGGATCTGCAGGAGCGTCGACTTGCCGACGCCGTTCGGGCCGACGACGCCCAGGCAGGTGGTGGGCGCGACGGAGAAGGACACGTCGTCGAGCACGGTATGGCCCCCGCGCTCGTGGCGCACGTGGCGAGCGACCAGGGTCGCATGGGATGCGGCGTGGGGAGGAGGCATGCGGGCTCCGGAGCAGTGCAGGAGGACGGTGGACGGACGTGGTCACGGTGGCGTGATCGTCGGACGCATCGGGCTCTACCGCACGCTCGACAGTGTACCGCCGCTTCCCGCTGCCGGCCGGTGAGCCGGCGCGGGCAGCCGACTTGTTGAAAGGAGACGAACGATGCCACGGGATCGCAACCGTCCGGCGACGCCGGCATGTCGGGGCGCGTTGTACCGTGCACCCAGGGATGCCGGTGGGGGACCGGCGTGAGGGGGGAGCAGTGCAGGCGAGCGCCCGGGTCGTCGAGACCATCGATGTGCCGACGACCGGCGCCGCCTCTGTGCGGGCGACTGCAACCGAGCGATCGACGCCGCGGCGTCGGCTGTCCCAGCGGGCGATCGAAATCATCGGGATCGTCATCGGGATCGCCCTCATCGCCGCCGTGGCGCGGGCCCACGACCTGTCCAACGACGTGTTCTGGTCCCTGGCCGCCGGTCAGTGGATGCTGTCCCACCACGCCTTCATGGGGCTGGACCCGTTCAGCTACACAGAGGCTCATCACCGCTGGGTGACCGACGAGTGGGGGTCCGAGATCGCCCTGGCCGCGCTCTTCCGTGCCTTCGGGAGCGCGGCGTACACGATCTACGCCGTCGTCCTGGGTGGGCTCTGCCTCGTGACCAGCGCGGCCTACGCCCGGTCGCTGGGCGCCCGGGGTGGCCGGATCGTCGCCATCGTCATTCTCCTGGCCATCGGCATCGCGGGCATCGTGGCGGGCGACCGCGGGCTCGACGTCTCACTGGTGTGGCTGCCCTTGGAGCTCTTGCTCTTGACCAAAGCCCGGGCCAATCCGCGTTGGCTGCTACTCCTGCCGCTGCTCTGTCTCCTGTGGGTCAACACGCACGGCTCCATCCTGTTGGGCCTCTTCGTCCTCGCCGTCGAGCTGGGATGGTCGCTGATCCCCGAGCGGTTCGTGCGGAGGATAGGCGGCGTCAACCAGTCGTCCTACACCGGCTGCCTCGGCCTGGCGCTGTTGGGGAGCGTGATCGCCTCGTGCATCACGCCGTACGGTCCCGGTCTTCTGGCCTACGACATCGACGTGTCGCGCAACGGGCAGATCGCGCAGTACATCAGCGAGTGGAATTCGCCCAACTTCCATTCGATCATGACGCTGCTCGCCTATTGCGTCCCGCTGGCCGTCCTGGTGGCCTGCATCTGGACGCGACGGATCTCCCTGTTGGAGGGATCGGTCGGTCTCGCCCTCTTCGTGGAGGCGCTGCAGACGCAACGGCTCGCCGTCTATCTCCTGATCGTCGGCGCCGGATTGGCCGCCACCCTGCCGGCGGGCGCGCCGTGGGGCACGACGGCCCGGCGCTGGGTGGGCGGCGGATTGGCCGCCCTGACCATCGTCATCCTGGCCATCCCCGCGGTCCCGGCCGGGTCGGTGGCGTCGAACCAGCCCGTGCAGGCCTTCGACTATCTGCGCACCCATCCGGGCCGGATCTTCACGGAGTACACCTGGGGCGACTACTCGATCGCCCGCCACCGGGCCACCTTCGTCGACGGGCGCACCGACCTCTTCGAGGGACACGTCCTCACCGAATTCATGGCGGTCACGAACCTGACCACGGACCCGGACCCCGTGCTGTCCGCCGCCCACGTCTCCTACGTCGTCTGGGCCCCCGACACCCCGCTGGCGCTCTATCTCGGCCACGACCGTCGCTGGCGTGTGGTGGACCGGTCGTCGGTGGCGTTGGTCTTCGCTCGGCGCTGAGCCGATCGCGGCCAGGCCCTCAGCCGAACGTCGCCTCCAGGCCGCGCAGATCGCCGTCCTCGTCGCACCACGTCTGGACCGCTCCGTACCCGAGGCGCTCGAGGGAGGGGCCGAGCACCTCGTCCTGATCCCCGCCCACCTCCAGCAGCAGGGCCCCGCCCCGGCGCAGGAATTCGGGCGCGGTCACGACGACCCGGCGCAGCACGTCCGTGCCATCCGGACCGCCGTCGTAGTGGGACGCGTCCTCGAACTCGAGCGTGTCGCGCGGGAGCAAGCGCAGAGCGGGGGAGGGCACGTACGGCACCACCGCCACGACGACGTCCGTGGCCCCCCGCAACGCAGGCGGCACGGCGTCGAAGAGATCGCCCTGCGTCGCCTCGATCCCGTTGGCCCGCGCGCACGCCACGGCGCGGGCATCGCAGTCCGTCGCCACTACGCGGGCCGACGGGTGGGCGGCGCGCAGGGCGACGGCCACCGCGCCCGTGCCCGTGCACAGGTCGACGGCCGTGCCGTCGTGGGGCAGACGGGCTGCGGCACGTCGCGCCAGCTCGATGCTCTGCCAGCGGGGCACGTAGACCCCAGGGTGCACGACGATGTCGAGGTCGCCGAAGGCGGTCCGCCCGGTGATCCAGGGCAATGGCTCGCCGGCCAGGCGCCGGTCGGTCAGGGTCGAGAGCGCGGACGGGTCCCTGCCGGCACGGGCGACGAGCTCGCGCGCCTCCTCTTCCGCCGCGACGCATCCGGCCCGGGAGAGCCGCGCCGTCAGCTCGACCACCGTCGGGTCGGGGTGCGGTGTCAGTCGAGCATCGCTCCGGCGACCGGAGCCCCACGGCCCGCGCTCCCGGCTTCATCGCCCCCGGCCCCATCGCGCTCGGCCCCATCGCCTCCATCAGCCGGCGCCGCAGCGACGGGCGCCTGGTTCGGCAGGAACAGGGTCGGGATGAAGGCGATCAAAATGGCGCCCACGGCCCACCAGAAGGTGTGGGCGAAGGCGGCAGCCACGGGGTCGGCGACCTGCGGCGGCAGGGCGCCGGTGGTCGAGATCACTCCGGTGCTTCCGCCGGCCTTGGCCGCCGCCGGCCCGAGCTGCGTCACGATCTGGCGCTCGAGGACCACGGCGAAGAGGGCAGTGGCGACCGAGCCGCCGACCTGGCGCACGATGTTCATCGTCGTGCTGGCCTTGGGGATCTCCGCGTGGCTGAGCCCGAAGTAGGCCGCCGCCGTGACGGGCATCATCGTCAAGCCGAGACCGAGGCCGCGCACGAAGAGCGTGCCCGCCAGCAGCACCTCGCTGGTCGAGGAGGTGACGAACGCGAAGGGGATCGTCGCCGCCGCCATCAACAAGATGCCGAACGGCACGATGCGCCGCGGCCCGACCCGGTCCGTCATGCTCCCGGCCCAGCGCATGATGCAGGCGGCGCCGATGCCCTGGGGCGCCATCAACAACCCGGCCACCCAGGCCTCCTGGCCGCGGGCGATCTGGTAGTAGAGCGGCAGCAGGAACATGGAGCCGAACAAGGTGAAGCCCAGCATGAAGATGCAGATGTTGGCGATGGTGAAGCCGCGGTCCTTGAACAGGTGCAGTTCCAGCAACGGGTTCTTGATGTGCAGCGCGTGGAAGATGAACCCGACCATCAGCACGACGCCCAGGACGAAGCTGATCACGACCGACGGACTGGTGAAGCTGCCGGTGGTGCCCACCTCGGCCAGGGAGTAGACGAGGGCGGCCAGCCCGGGGGAGAGCAGGCAGAACCCGAGGGTGTCGAAGGCGGAGGGGAAGCGCTCGTCGGTGTCCCACTTCGGCAGCCAGCGGCTGGACAGGATCAGCGTGATGACGCCGATGGGCAGGTTGATGTAGAAGATCCAGCGCCAGCTGAAGTTGGAGACGATGAGCCCGCCGATGACCGGGCCCAGGATCGGCCCGAGGACCATGGGCACGCCGATGATGCTCATGACGCGGCCCATGCGCTGCGGGCCGGCGGCGCGGGCCAGGATCGACTGGCCGACCGGGAGGAGCATGCCGCCGCCGATGCCCTGCACCACGCGGAAGGCGATCAAGGAATTGGCCGACCAGGCGACGCCGCACAGGCACGAGCCCACGATGAAGAGGCTGAGCGAGGTCATCCAGACCAACTTGGCGCCGAAGCGGTCCACGGCCCATCCCGTGACGGGGATGACGAGGGAGAGCGCCAGGAGATAGCCGGTGGCGACCCACTGGATCGTCGTGACCGATACGTGGAAGTCCCGCCCGAGGGTGGCCAGCGCCACCGCCACAATGGTGGTGTCGAGGATCGACATGATCGATCCCAGGACGACGACGCTCGAGGTCCGCCGGAGCTCGGGCGACAAGGTGAAGGAGGGGGCGGCGGGCGAGGTCATCGGAATACTTCATATTACTCAAAGGTATGGAGTTGTCAAAGACTTTCCCCGGTGGGAGAATCTCGGCGTGGGAGTGTCCGAGGACGCCTTCGAGCGGTTGCGCCGTGTGGCCTTCGACGGCGAGCACGTCGAGCGGATGGCCGCGCTCGGCACCCGGCTGAAGCTGTCGCCCGGCGTCATCAAGACCCTGGTCCGGCTGGCCAAGCGGGACGGCGTCTCCATGGGCGAGATGGCCCGGGGCATCGGCTGTGACCCCTCCTACATCACCGCCTTGGTCGACGACCTCGACCAGCGGGGCCTGGCCCGCCGCGAGCCCGCCCCCGACGACCGCCGGGTCAAGATCATTGTGCTGACCGCTGCCGGCCGCACCGTGGCCGAGGAGATCGACAGCGTGCTCTCGGTGCCTCCCGCAGCCTTCTCGGCGCTGTCGCAGGCCGAGCTGCGCCAACTGCGGGACCTCCTCGACAAGGTCGTGCTGGCGGCGGACGAGGAGCAGCATGAGGGTGGCCGCGTCCTGCGCGCCCAAGAGGCGGCGGCGGCGTCCTGACCGAGCCGCCGGGCCGCGAGGCGCCGGCCCGGTAGCGTCGGCGCCGATGGTGGCGTTCGCACGTGTGACCCCGGCCGTCCGTGGGAATACGGGGTGGCGATGCCGGCCATAAGCGTGGAGAGCCTGTCCAAGTCCTACGGGGACACGGTGGCGGTGCGCGACGTCAGCTTCGAAGTGGAGAAGGGGGAGGTCTTCGCGCTGCTCGGGCCGAACGGCGCCGGGAAGACCACCACCGTCGAGATCCTCGAGGGATTTCGCGACCGGAGCGGCGGCACGGTCCAGACCCTCGGCGTGGACCCGGCCGACCACGATACGCAGCGCTGGTTGCGCACACGCATCGGCGTGGTGCTGCAGGAGTTGGCCATCGAGCCGTACTACTCGGTGCGCCAGGTCCTCTCCCGCAACGCGGGCTACTACCCCGACCCGCGGCCCATCGACGAGGTCATCGATCTGATCGGCCTGCGCGACAAGGCGGACGAGCGGATCAAGAAGCTCTCGGGCGGTCAGCAGCGTCGCCTCGATGTGGGTCTGGGCATCATCGGCAACCCCGAGCTGCTCTTCCTCGACGAGCCGACCACCGGCCTGGACCCGGCGGGACGGCGCGACACCTGGGACCTGATCAAGCGGTTGTCCTCCAGCGGGACGACCGTGCTGCTGACGACCCACTACATGGACGAGGTCGAGGCGTTGGCCCACAGGGTGGCCGTGCTGTTCGGGCAGGAGATCGTGGCCAGCGGCACGCCGGCGTCCATCGGTGGACGCGACCTGGGGGCGGTGACCATCCGCTTCCGCCTGCCCGACGGCGTGACGATGGACGCCCTCCCGCTACCGGCCCAGCCCTCGAGGGACGGGCATGTCGAGATCCACACCGAGGACGAGCTGCGCGTGCTGCACGAGCTGACCGGGTGGGCGCTGGCCGGCGGGCACTCGCTGGCGGGGTTGTCGGTCCTGCGTGAGTCGCTCGAGGACGTGTACCTGGGCCTGACGAGGTCCGACGCGTGAGTGCCCCGGTACCTGCCGCTGACAGCGCTGGCAGCGCCGCAGGCGGTGGCGCTGGTGGTGGCGGTGGCGGTGGCGGTGGCGGTGGCGGTGCGAGTGCCGTCACGCTCGAGGTCCCGCAGAAAGGGTCGTTCCGTGGCGTGAGCGACCTCCCACTCGTGGCGCGCCAGGTGGGCTTCGAGCAGCTGTCGTTCTGGCTGAACCCGATCGGCGCGCTCATGACCATCGCCTTCTCGGTCGTGTTCCTCATCTTGTTGGGCGCAACTGCGGGCACCTCGACGGTGAGCTCGTACGGCCACATCAAGCTCATCGACTACTACGTGGCGGGCTTCTGCGGCTACGGCGTGATGGCCGCCTGCTTCACCATCCTCGCCATCACGTTGGTCAACCGGCGCGAGATGGGCCTCCTCAAGCGCCTCCGGCTGAGCCCGCTGCCCACCTGGATGGCGATGGCTGCCGTTCTGTTGAACGCCATGATCGTCGCCGCGCTCGGCGTCATCCTGCTCCTGGTCGTGGGCCGCGTCGGGTACGGCGTGCACGGGCCGGTGCACTGGCTGCCCTTCATCGTCACGCTCGTCGTCGCCATGCTCTGCTACAGCTCCTTGGGGGTCGGGATGAGCACGCTGGTCCCCAACGCCGACGCGGCGGGGCCCATGGTGAGCCTCACCTTCTTCATCCTCGTGGCCCTGTCCGGGCTGTGGTTCCCGATTGCTCCGGGCTCGGGCCTGGCCACGTTCGCCGACTACTTCCCGATCCGCCACCTGATCGACGCGTTGGTGGCTTCGTTCACCGGGCAACCGGGCACGCCCGTGTGGCCCTGGCGCGACCTGGGCGTCATGGCCATCTGGGGCGTGGCCGGCGCCGTCGTGGGGCTGCGGCGCTGGAGCTGGTCGCCGAAGCGGGGCTGAGCCGCCCCGCCCTCGGCGGAGAGCCGAGCCGACCCCGCCCTCCGTGAAGAGCCGAGCCGACCCCACCCTCGGAGGAGAGCCGAGCCTGCCCCGCCCTCGGCGAATGACACTCGTCGTTCGGCACCACATGGGCGCTCCAACCGCTGCGTGGGCTAGAAGAGTGCCGTGAGCCCCGACGAGAGCAGTCCGACCCACTTCCGCCCTGCCACGTACGCCGCCAGCGACGGCGAGCGCCCCGCCGTCATCACGGCCTCCGGCCAAGTCGTCACCTTCGCCCAGCTCGAGGAGCGCTCGAGCCGCCTGGCGCAGGCCCTCTTCGCCCACGGGATCCGCCCCGGCGACCACGTGGCCGTGCTGCTGCCCAACGACGACCGCACGCACGAGGTGGCGTTCGCCCTGCAGCGTTCGGGCCTCTACTACACCATGGTCAACACGCATCTCGCCGCGGACGAGGCGGCGTACATCGTCGTCGACTGCGGCGCCCGCACACTCATCACATCGGCTGCCCTCGCACCCTTGGCCACCGAGCTGGTGGAGCGCACGCCCGACGTGGAGCTGCGGCTCATGATCGGCGCCACCACCGCGCCCGGCCACATGTCGTACGACGAGTTCGTCGCCGGGTCCCCGGCCGCGCCGCTGGCCGAAGAGGTCGAGGGCTCGGCGATGCTGTACTCCTCGGGCACCACGGGCCATCCCAAGGGGATCCGCCGCCCGCTGACCGGCCTGCCCTTCGGCTCGGACGTCGTGCTCTCGGGCATGCTCGGCGGCATCATGGGCTTCGGCCCCGGAGACGTCTACCTGAGCCCGGCACCCCTGTACCACTCCGCCCCGCTGGTGTGGTCCATGACGGCCCAACGCATGGGCGGGTCGGTCGTCGTGATGGAGCACTTCGACCCCGAGCGCTGCCTGGCGCTCATAGAGCAGTACAAGGTCACGCACGCCCAGTTCGTCCCGACCATGTTCGTCCGCATGCTCAAGCTCTCCGACGACGTGCGGAGCCAGTACGACCTTTCGTCGCTGCGCTCCGTGGTGCACGCCGCCGCGCCCTGCGCGCCCGAGGTCAAGCGGCGCATGATCGAGTGGTGGGGCCCCGTGATCCACGAGTACTACTCGGGGACCGAGGGCATGGGCATGACGTGGATCACCGCCGCCGAGGCCCTGACGCATCCGGGCTCGGTGGGCAAGGCCATCTGGGGCGAGGTGCACGTGTGCGGCGACGACGGCGACGACCTCCCGGTCGGAGACGACGGGGTGGTGTACTTCGCCGGACGAACGGGGGCCGCCACGTTCCAGTACAACCACGATCCCGAGAAGACGCGGCAGACCTTCAACGACAAGGGGTGGTCCACGCTGTGGGACGTGGGGCACGTCGACGATGACGGCTACCTGTACCTGACCGACCGCAAGCTCTTCATGATCGTGTCGGGTGGCGTCAATATCTATCCGCAGGAGATCGAGGATGTCCTCGTGCTGCACCCGGCGGTGGCCGACGTGGCTGTCTTCGGCGTCCCGGATCCCGAAATGGGGGAGGAGGTCAAGGCTGTGGTGCAGCCTGCTCCCGGCGTCGTGCCCGGCCCCGAGCTCGAGACCGAGATCATCGCCTTCTGCCGGGCCAACCTCTCGCACTACAAATGCCCGCGCTCGGTCGACTTCACCGATGAGCTGCCCCGGGGCGAGAACGGAAAGCTCTACAAGAAGGCCCTGCGCGAGACCTACTGGGCCAGCTCGGCCCCCAGCACCACCTGAACTTCGGGAGGAGTCCGCACGTCGGCGTACCAGGCCAGGCCGAGGGCGACGACGGCGCCGAAGAGCAGCACGTCGGTGATGCCGACGGCCTCCACGACGGGCCCGATGAGCAGGTTCCCCACGCCGACCGTCCCGCCGAAGCCCATCATCCACAGCGCCATGACCCTGCCCCGCACGTTCTCGTCGACCCGGGCCTGCAATGTCGTGTTCAGTGCCGTGATGAAGGCGAAGTAGAAGGCGCCTGTGATGGCGACCAGGACGTCGGCCGGGACCGGGCTGCGCTGTAGCGCGAACGCGCAGAGCGCCAGCGAATAGCCCACCAGGCAGACGCGCACGAGCAGCGGCTTCGACGTCCGGGCGAACACCGTCCCGATGGAGATGGCGCCGACCAGGGCCCCGGTGCCGAACGAGGCGTAGAGGATGCCGTACTCGGCCGACTTCGAGAGGTTGATGCCCAGGTTGTGGGCGGCCACGACTGGCATCTGCCCGATGAAGGCCAGGGCGAGCAACGAGAACACGAAGACGGTGACCAGACACCGGCCGACCACCCGGTCGTGGCGCGCCACGGTGATGCCTGCCGTGAGTTGGCGCCACCGGCTTGCCCCCGTCGGCGCTTGCTGGACGGCAGGAAGCGTCACCATCATGAGCGCCACCACCACGAAGAGGTAGGTGACGGCGTTCCCGGCGAAAATCCAGGCCGGCCCGACCAGGGAGTACAGCAGGCCGCCGATGACCGGGCCGATGACGCGGGAGGCGTTCATCTGGGCCGAGTTCAAGGAGATGGCCCCGGGCAGGTCCCGCTTGCCCACCAGCCCAGGCAGGACGGCCGAGTACGCCGGCCCGAACAGCGCGCTGCCGCAGCCGACCCCGAGCACCATGATCACGAGCAGGGCCTTCGAGGGGTGCGGGGACGCCGCCACGAGAGCCACGCCGAGGGAGAACACCAGCTGCTCGACCGCCAGAATGATGAGGAAGCGCTTGCGGTCGACCTTGTCCGCCAGCAGGCCACCCACCATGGGCAGCACCAGCGCGGGGCCCAACTGGGCGAAGATGATGAGGCCGACGAACGTGGCCGAGTGCGTGAGGTCGTAGGCGTAGGCGCCGAGGACGACGTTCTGCATCCAGGTGCCGATGTTCGAGGCGAACGCACCCAGGAAGACGATGCGGAAGGTGCGGTGCGACAGGGCCGCCCGCGCGGTGCCGCTGCGGGCCGGGAATGGGGAGTCCCCGTCGACGACCGCGTCCTCGATCTCCTCGATGGAGATGTCGCGCCCATAACGGTCGTCGGAAGCGGGCGGCACCCGGCCATCGTACGGGGCCGACGATTGAGACGCCCTCGTTCCCTGACGCCAGCGTCAGGCTTTAGATACCCAGGACATCGTGGGGTTGCCCTGGCTCATTGCCGTTGACGACGAGCGGACTCCCGAGAAGATCCTCCGGGGCGACGCCATCATGATGCTTGAGCTGGACCGGATCTCGCGCCCTTGCCTGCCCATAGGCCTCAGCCCGATCCGCCGAGGGTCCTCACCCTGGTCCACAGCGGCGAAGGGCGCGACCTCATGACCCGGCCGTTGGGGCCCAGGAAGGTCAGTTCCGCATTGGCGTTGCCGCTCATGGTCCAGCCCGATCGGTGCACCACACCGTGGTGGTGCCGGCACAAGAGACAGATGTTGTCGAGGTCGGTCCGTCCCTTCGGTTTCCACGCTTCGATGTGATGGACATTGGTGAAGGTCACGTTCTCGCAGCCCGGGAAGCGACATCGTCGGTCCCGGCGCATGACCTCTCGACGCTGGGCCCCGGTCGGGAAGCGCCGGTTGCGTCCCTCGTACATGGTGTGCCCGACGTCGTCGTCGACCGCCACGGCCATGGTGGCGTCACAGGCGATTCGCTGCACGGTCGCCCTGTCGATCAAGCCGTCGTGCTCGAGCTCACCGGCCAGCTCGCTGGCCGCCCCTGTCTCATCGACCAGGGCACTGAGGGGCACGTGGGCCACCACGAAGAACGGGCTGGCCGAGGCGGCCCCGCTGGGTGAACCGGTCGTCGCCGTGCCGATGAGGTCCGTGAAGGCGTCACAGCAGCGCTGGTCCCAACGGACCCTGTCTGCTGAAATGACCGTGCCCGCTGAAGTGACCGTGCCCGCTGAGGGAGCCTCACCCTCAGAAGTGACCTGGCCCGCAGAATCGACCTCGGCCTCAGAAGGCATCTGACGGGCCCGGGCCTCGAGACAGGCCTTGGCCTCGGCATAGGACTCGGCGGGCAGCTGGACGGTCATGGTGCGGAAGGTGTCGTTGAAGCGCAGGTAGCGGCGGTCGTGCTCGGAACGGGCCAGGGGCTGGCGCCGCTGGCGCTCGGCAGCCATACGGGCGATGTCGACCAGTTCACGGACGCTGTGCCCCTTGGCCTGCTGACACAGCTCGCCCTCGGTCGAAGGGGTGGCCACATCGAGCACGGCCCGCACCTTGTCCAAGGACACCTCGGCCTCGCAGAGTGCTTCGACCAGCTGGGGCACCTCGGGGGCCTTCTCGGCCACCTGGACGTAGGCCCGGGCCGTCGCAGTTGCCAGCCCGAAGCGTTCGACGGCCCAGGCCTGCACGGAGGTGGCCCCCTCGTCGCGGAACGATTCTCGCCGGGTGACCTCGCCCAGGCGCTCCACGATGCGACCGTCGATGGACGCTCGCGACCGGAACAGTTCGTCGAGTTCCGAATGGACGTCTTCATTGGACGGCCCAACCACACTGCCGGCACCGAGCGCTGACGCCGGCAGTGTGGTTGTGTGGGCCCTGGCCCGGGAAGGTCCGGCATTGGGAGGTGCGGTGTTCCCGGGCATCGCAACAGAACGGTCGGGCCATGGGCGCGACGTGCGCCCTTCATCACGAAGGCGACAGATCACCCCAGATGATCTCGGCACTGCCTCGGATGTCACGCGACGACGTGCCAACCAGCACCTCGTAACGACCTGGATCCGCCCGCCACGCGTGCTGGTCGATGTCCCAATAGCGGAATGCCCTGGCACCCAAAGGCACCCGGACGGTCGAACGGGCCCCGGCGTCCAGCACGACCTTGGTGAAGCCGACCAGTTCCCGGTCGGGTCGACGAACGAGGGACTCGGGCGCACGCACGTACACCTGCACGACCTCGGTGCCCGCCCGGGACCCGTTGTTGACCAGCGTCACGGTCACCCCGACCTCGTCACCGTCCCCGTCCACCTGCACCGCCTCGACAGCCAGGTCCCCGTAGGAGAGCCCGTGCCCGAAGGGAAAGAGCGGCGCCAGGCGCGTCGTCTCGTAGAAGCGGTAGCCGACGAGGACGCCCTCTCCGTAGACGACCTTGCCCTCGACGCCCGGATAGCGGTCCCCCTCGACACCCAGCCCTGCTGGCCCGTCCTCCACCCGGGCCGGGAACGTCACCGGCAACCGACCCGAGGGCTCGGCCAGCCCGACCAGCATGTCGGCCAGCGCGTCGGCACCCTCTTCGCCCGGGTACCACGTCATCAGCACGGCCCGCGCACGCGACGCCCAGGGCATCTCGACCGGCGACCCCGCGTTGACGACCACCACGGTGCGCGGGTTGACCTCGAGCACCGCCTCGACCAGTTCCCGTTGCCGACCGGGCAGCGAGAGGTCGGGGCGGTCGTGGCCCTCGGACTCCCACTGCCCGTTGGATCCGACCACGACCACGGCGAGGTCGGCGGCGGCAGCGGCGGCCACCGCCCGCTCGAATTCATCGCCCGTGTCCGGGGGCGACGCCCCGATGCGCGCGCCCATGATCGGCGAGGACGAGGACCGGGGCCAGACCTCGACGACCAGCTCGTACGAACGGCCCGCCGCGAGGTCCAACGTCACCTCGACCGGCTCGCTCCCGGCCCCGTAGAAGCCCGAGCCGCGCACGGGCTCGGTGTTGTCGACCACCACGTCCCCGTCCAGGCGCAGGACGGCCCGCCCGGCGCTCTCGAGGCCGAGACGCCACGCGCCAGAGACGTCGGGCTCGAAGGTCGTTGACAGCCGCACCGAGTACCGCCCGATGCTGAGCTCCGGACGGGGCGGGCCGATCCACAGCACCCGGGCCGCGTGCGCCGACTCCATCGCCACCGGAGCACCGGCCAGGTCGGGGTTGTCGAAGTAGTCGACGCGCAGCGTCTCGTCGGCCAGCAAGCGCAGGTCGATGGCCGGCAGGCCCCGGTCGATGCGGCAGCCCACCTCGGAGACGACGGACGCCGCGGGCAACCGCTCCGCCAGCGCCTCGTCCACCCGCCGCCGTCGATGGGGCGTGACCTCGGAGCTCCCGCCGCCCATGGCGAGCGAGGCGGCATTGGGGCCGATCACCGCCACGCTGCGCACGCGCGCGTCCGCGGGGTCCAGCGGCAGCAGCCCGTCGTTGACCAGCAGCACCGTGCCCTCTGCCGCCACCCGGCGGGCCACCGCGCGCCGCCCGGCATCGTCGTCCTCCTGCTCCTCGGGGCTGGTCCCGCCGCCGAGGATCCCCACCCGTCCCATCAGTCGCAGGACGTGACGGACCTGGCCGTCGACCGTCGACTCGTCCACCTGCCCGTCGCGCACGGCCGCGGCCAGTGAGGGCCCGAGCCATGCCGACGGACCGGGCATCTCGAGGTCCAACCCGGCCCGCGCCGCCGGCGCGGTCGAGTGCGTCCCGAACCAGTCGGACATCACCAGCCCGTCGAAGCCCCACTCCTGCCGCAGCACGCCGTCGATCAGATCCGGTTGCTCTCCGCAGTACACGCCGTTGACCTTGTTGTAGGCGGTCATCAGGGACCAGACCCCGGCCTCCTGGACGGCATGTTCGAAGGCGACGAGGTGGATCTCCCGCAGGGCACGCTCGTCGACCTCGGCGCTGATGGTCATGCGCTCGTGCTCCTGATCGTTGCACGCGTAGTGCTTGATACAGGAGGCGACCCCACCGGCCTGCACGCCCTCCACGTAGGCCCCGGCGATGCGGGCCGTCAGCAGCGGGTCCTCGGAGAAGGACTCGAACGTGCGGCCGGCCAGGGGTGTGCGCACGATGCAGACCGTCGGGCCCAGGAGCACGTGCACGTTCTTGGAGCGGGCCTCGGCGGCCAGGACGTCGCCCAGAGCGCGGACGAGGTCGGGGTTCCACGTCGAGCCCACGGCCATGCCGCATGGGAGCGACAGGGAGCGCCGGCCGATGAGGCTGTCACCCCGCACGCCCGACGGGCCGTCGGACACCTTGAGCGCGGGGATCCCGAGCCGCTCGACCGGCGGGAGGTACCACATGTCGGCACCGGCGGTCAGGGACGCCTTCTCGTCGAGGGTCATGGCGCCGACGAGACGCTCGATCTCCGACTCCAACTCCATCTCGGTCACCATGTGCACACCATCCCTCTCGTCGTCACCACGTGTCCACGAAGGGCCGATGGCGCTCGTCGCTCCGTCGGCCCGCCGCCTGCAGCGCATGCACGAACCGTCGCCTCGTCACGGCCGGGTCGATCACGTCGTCGATCTCGAAATGCTCGGCCACGTGCACGGCCTTCCCGTGCTCGTAGGCCCGCTCGACCATGGCGTCGAAGGCGGCGGCCCGCTCGTCGGGGTCGTCGATGCGGTCGAGCTCGCGGCGGAACCCGAGCCGCACCGCGCCCTCGAGGCCCATGCCGCCCAGCTCGCCCGTCGGCCAGGCCACGGTGAAGAGCGGCCGACGGAAGCTGCCCCCGGCCATGGCCTGCGCTCCCAGCCCGTACGCCTTGCGCAGGATCACGCAGGCGAAGGGAACCGTGAGCGACGCCCCCACGACGAACATGCGGCTGACGTGACGCACCAGCGCCGTCTCCTCCGCCTCGGGGCCGACCATGAATCCCGGCGTGTCGCACAACGAGAGGACGGGCAGCCCGAAGGCCTCGCACAGCTGCAGGAAGCGGGCGGCCTTGTCGGCATTGGCGGCGTCGATGGCGCCGGCGAGGTGCATGGAGTTGTTGGCGATCACGCCGATCGCCCGTCCCTCCACCCGGGCCAGCGCCGTCACCAGGCCGGGGGCGAACGACGCCCGCAGCTCGAGCACCGACCCCTCGTCGGCCAGCCCCTCAATCGCCCGCCGGACGTCATAGGCGCGCCGCCGGTCGGTCGGCACAACGTCGCGTAACCGGTCCTGATCCGGCGCCGTCCAGTCCCGCACGTCCCCCTGGAAATACGACAGGTAGTGGCGGGCCACCTCGACGGCTTCCTTCTCATCGGCGCAGAGGACATCGACGACCCCGTTCGGCACCTGCACCGACACCGGCCCGATCTCTTCCGGGCGGAACACCCCCAGCCCGCCACCCTCGATCATGGCCGGGCCCCCCATGCCGATGTTGGCGTCGGGAGTGGCGATGATGACGTGGCAGCATCCGAGGAGCGCGGCATTGCCGGCGAAGCAGCGTCCCGACACCACGCCGACGAGGGGCACCTGGCCGCTGAGCGCGCCGAACAGCGCGAAGGCCTCGGTGTCGAGCCCGGTGACGACGGCCGTGTCGGTGTCGCCCGGCCGCCCGCCGCCGCCCTCGGCGAAGAGCACCACGGGGAGGCGCAGACGCGCCACCAGCTCGAAGAGGCGGTCCTTCTTGCGGTGGTTCATCTGACCCTGGGTGCCCGCCAGCACCGAGTAGTCGTACGACAACACCGCGCACCGCGCCCGCTCTTCGTCGAAGAGGTCGCCGTTGACCCGCCCGATGCCCGCCACCAGGCCGTCGGCCGGCGTGTTCGCCACGAGGTCCTCGGTGCTCCGGCGCGCCCGCTGGGCCGCGATCACGAGGCCGCCGTACTCCTCGAAGCTGTCGGGGTCACAGAGGTCCTCGATGTTCTCCCGGGCCGTCCGCCGCCCGCCGGCGTGCCGGCGCTCGGTTGCCGCAGGACGACCGTCGTCGAGGGTGGCCGCGACACGGGCGCGCAGCTCGGCGAGCTCTGGGCGTAGTTCGGCGAGCTCCGGGCGCACCTCGCCGATCGGTCCTTCCTGTGCAACGACGTCCTGTGCAACGACGTCCATGAGCTCCATGCGCACGACAACGTCCCCGGCCTGCACGGCGTCGCCCTCCGAGACGGCGACGGCCCGCACCGTGCCGGGCGCTCCCGCCTCAATCACGTGCTCCATCTTCATGGACTCGAGGACGAGGAGGACGGCCCCGGCCGCGACGCGGTCACCGGGTGTGACGGCCACGCGGAGGACGGTGCCGGCAAAGGGCACCGTGAGGTCCGTCAGCCCTCCCACAGAGGCGCGAGCACTTCGAAGCCGACGTCAGTGCCCCAGGCGTTGCGGTACGCGACCTCGTGCACGGGCCTGCGCTGGGCGACGCCCCAGGTCCCGGTCGGGTAGCCGAAGCTCACCGTGCCCGAGAGGATCCAGCCTTGGTCCTCGGGCACGCCGAGGATCCCGAGCGTCTCGGTCGGGTGGAAGAACTGCAGCAACGCGGTCAGGCAGGTCCCCACACCTTCGGCCCGGGCGGCGAGCATGGCGCTCCAGACGGCGGGGTAGATGGAGCCACCGGTGGGGTCGTACTGGCTGAACGGGAACAGGTAGAGCGGCACCGTCTCGAAGTTGTCGGCCAGCCACTGGGCCGAACGCTGCACCTTGAGCATCTGCACGGACTCGGGTGTGTCGGGGTCGGCGTGGGCGGCCTCGAGCTGGTCCTTGTAGACGGTCTTCCACAGCTCGCCCATGGCGTGCTGGTACAGCGGGGCGAGGGCGGCCTTCTTGGCCGGGTCGTCCAGCCAGAGGAACCGCCAATTCTGCTGGTTCCCGCCCGAGGGCGCACGGACGGCCGCGTCGAGGATGCGGGCCTGGACGTCGTGGGGAATGGGGTCGGGCCGCACCCGCCGCATGGCCCGGGTCGTGTAGAGCGCTTCGTGGAGATCCATAGGCCCGGCACCTTACGTCGCCGGGCCACGTGCGTCAGGGGCCGTACTACCCGACGGCGGCGTCGCAGATGTCGGGCTGGAGCGAGAGGTCCTGACCCTTGTTGTAGGGACCGTACGCCCCGGGGGGAGCGACCCAGACGTGTCCGGCCGAGTCGTAGGCGATCACGTAGAACTTCGTGTTCGGGGCAGTGTGCAAGAAGGGGCCGCCGTCCGAGGTGGCGGTCAGCGGGGCGAAGTTGGCGGCGTAGGTCGCGGCGCTCCATGGCGCAGGGGGCATGGGGTAGGCGCCGTGTTCCGCCTGGTATGCCGCCAGTGCTGTCTCCAGGGACTGGCCGTCGGCGACGCAGGCGGCCTCCTCGGCCGGATTCTGCTGCGGCACCGTGACCGATGTCGTCGTCGGCGTTGTCGTCGTCGTGGCGACGGCAGCGGGCGTCGTGGGGGACGAGCTACAGGCGGGGACGACGGCGAAGAGCGTGGCGGCGCCCGCGAGCAGCCCGGCCGTGACCACGGGGCGTCTCCTGCGGGACGCGCTGCCACCATCGACCACGATGCCTCCCTCCGCCTGGCTCCATCATGTCATCCCCGTTTCAGGGAGGGGGCCCATCGCCCGGAGGTCGGAGAGCCGAAACGCGACGTCGTGAGGTCGTGAGATCAGGCCGGTGCGCCCTCGTTCACCTGTTGCAGCCGGTCCAGCGCATCGATGTACTCCTCGACCATGCCGAGCACCACGTCCTTCGTGCGGCGCACCGACGTCGCCGCACCGATGATCTGGCCGGCCGGGTTGAAGTTCACGTCCCGGGCCTCCTCGGGGTAGGCGTGGCCACGCGACACGCAGTCGATGGCCACCATCATCTGCAGCGGCATGCCGAGCGGCTTGGGATTGCCCGGCGCCTCCCAGGCGTCCGTCCAATCGTTCTTCAACAAGCGGCAGGGCTTGCCGGTGAAGGAGCGGGAGCGCACGGTGTCGCGTGACGTCGCCTTCAGGTACGACTCCATCTGCTTCGGCGGCACGTCGGCCTCCTCGACGGTGAGCCACAGCGAGCCCGTCCAGACCCCCGCCGCGCCCATGACCATGGCGGCGGCCATCTGCCGGCCCGACCCCACGCCGCCGGCGGCCAGCACCGGCAGGGGAGCGACCGCGTCGATGACCTCGGGCCACAAGACAATCGACCCCACGTCGCCCGTGTGGCCCCCGCCCTCGGAGCCCTGGCAGATGACGACGTCGACGCCGGCCGCCTTGTGGTTCAGCGCGTGCTTCACCGATCCGGCCAACGCCGCGATCAACATCCCGTGCTCGTGCACCTGTTCGATGACGTCGTCGGGGGGCGTGCCGAGCGCGTTGGCCACCAGCGCCACCTTGTCGTGGCGCAGGATGACCTCGACCAGCGGCGCCGCCGTGGCGGCCGTCCATCCCAGCAGCTCGCGCCGGGGGCCACCCTCGATCTCGGGCACGCCGTGGTCGGCCAGGATCTTCTTGGCGAAGGTGCGGTGCTCCTCGGGGATCATCGCCCGCAGCTCTTCTTCCAGCTTCACCGGGTCGAGCTCGCCCATACCCTCGTACTTGCCGGGGATGACGATGTCGACGCCGTAGGGGCGGTCACCAACGTGCTCGTCCAGCCAGGTCAGCTCCACCTCGAGCTCCTCGGCGCTGAAGCCGACCGCGCCCAGGACCCCGAGACCGCCGGCGTTGCTCACCGCGGCGGCCACGTCGCGGCAGTGCGTGAAGGCGAAGATCGGGAACTCGATACCCAGGCGTTCGCACAGTTCGTTGTGCATGGAGATACCTCCTCATTGGGGGCTGATCGGCCCCTTCTTGGCGTCCGATCGCCGACCGGTTGCCCGGGGCGTCCCCGGGAACTAGAACAGATTCTACTTTTGATCGGCCGGCCCTGCAGATCCGGCCCAGGCCGGTCACGCAGAGCCCAGGGGAGGAGCAGCAGACGATGCCCATTCGCACCGAACCGGTGCTCCCCGAGGAGGACTGGCAGCTGCGCCTCGAACCCCCCGAGGACGGCTCCGGCGTCGGCACGCTCACGCTGGCCTACCCCGAGAAGCTCAACATGTGGTCGTGGGAGGCCACGCGTCAGCTCGGCGTCCTGGCCGACCGCGCCCGCTTCGACGACCGCATCCGCGTCCTCCTGGTCAAGGCCGAGGGCCGGGCCTTCTGCGCCGGCGTCGACCTCGGCATGCCCGAGGACCGGGTCACGGGCCGCTCGCCGGCCGAGAAGGTGCGCAACTACTACGAGGGGATCCGCTGGGTGCACGAGCGCTTTCGCGTCTTCCACGACCTGCCCCAGCCGATCGTGGCCGCCGTCCAGGGCTACTGCCTCGGCTTCGGCTTCGAGCTCGCTCTCATGTGCGACATCCGGGTGGCGGCCGACGACGCCGTCTTCGCGTTGCCCGAGGCGCAGGTCGGCGTCTCCATCGACGCCGGTGGCGACCTCCGCCTGGCCCACGAGATCGGTGCCGGCCACGCCAAGCTGCTCGCCCTGACCGGCCGTCGGATCACGGCCGCCGATGCCGAGCGCCTCGGCATTGTGCAGCAGGTGACGACCCCCGACGAGCTCGTGGCCGCCGCCACTGCCATCGCCACGGAAATCGCCGCCAACGCCCCCCTCGCCGTGCAGTCGATCAAGCGCACCATCGACGCCTTCGCCTACCGAGGCCTGTCCGAGGCCCTGCGCTTCGAGGCGCTCAGCGCGTCCGTCGAATTCGTGAGCGAGGACATGCCGGCCGGCTACGCGGCGAAGGCCAAGAAGCAGCAGGCCGAATTCGAGGGCAAGTAATGGGACTGCCCGAGCCGCCGCCGGCGGGATCACCCTTCCTGCCTGCCGACACCTTCGCCGGCACGACGGCGATCGTGACGGGGGCCGGCACGGGCCTCGGTCGCGCCATCGCCGTCGAGCTGGCCCGCGCCGGCGCCGCCATCGGTGTGGTCTCGCGTTCGGAGGAACACCGGCTGGCCGGCGTGGCGGCGGTGGAAGCGGTGGGCGGTCGGGCCGCGCACGCCGGTGCCGACATCCGCGAGCCCGAGCAGATCGCCGCAGCCTTCGATTCGGTCGAGCAGGCGCTCGGGCCGGCGACCGTCCTCGTCAACAACGCGGCGGCCAACTTCCCCGTGCTGGCCGCGTCCATGCGGCCCAACGCCTTTCGCTCGGTGACCAACATCGTGCTGGACGGGACGTTCTTCTGCAGCCAGGAGTTGCAGCGCCGGCTGACGGCGCGCGGCGCGTCCGGCGGCGCCATCGTGAACATCTTGGCCACGCAGTCCTTCACGGGCGGGCCCGGCATGGCCCACAACGCCGCCGCCAAGGCGGGCGTGGGCAACCTGACCAAGTCCCTGGCGGTCGAGTGGGCGCCCGACGGCATCCGCGTCAACGCGCTGGCGCCGGGCCTCTTCCCCCACGAGGACATGCGCGACGACCTCAAGGCCCTGCGTCCGGAGGGCGAGTCGGTCGACGCCAGGAGGAGCCCGGCGGGACGGCTCGGTCGGCTGCACGAATTGGGCTGGGCCGTCACCTGGCTCTGCTCGCCCTACGCGGCGTTCGTCACGGGGCACACACTGGTGGTGGACGGCGCCAACTGGCTGCGCCGTGACTTCGTCATGCCCGAGTTCACGCCGGTGGCCGACCAGCTGTCGCAGGTGCTGCGCCCTGCTGACTGAACCACGCAGCCGACTGAACCACGCAGCCGATTGAACCATGCAGTCGGGTGACGCCGCCCGATCAGGCGATCTGCTCTTCCTCCTGATCGGCGAACTGGGTGCGGTAGAGCTCGGCGTAGAGGCCGTTGTCGGCCAGCAGGCTGGCGTGGGTGCCCCGCTCGACAATGCGGCCGCCGTCGATCACCAGGAGCTCGTCGGCCTCGCGCACGGTGGATAGGCGGTGCGCGATGACGAGGGAGGTGCGGCCCGACAGCGTCTCTCGCAGTGCGCGCTGCACCGCCGCCTCGGACTCGGAGTCGAGGTGCGCCGTGGCCTCGTCGAGCACCACGATGTCGGGCGCCTTGAGCATGAGGCGGGCCAGGGCGACGCGCTGCTTCTCGCCACCCGAGAGGCGGTAGCCGCGCTCACCGATGACCGTGTCGAGGCCGTCGGGCAGCTCGCCGACGAGGTGCCCCACCTGGGCCTGGGCCATGGCATCGAGGAGCTCGCCCTCGGTGGCCTCGGGACGGGCGTACAGGAGATTGGCCCGCAGCGTGTCGTGGAAGAGGTGGGGGTCCTGTGTCACCACGCCCACGACGTCGCGCACGGACGCCGCGGTGGCGTGGCGCACGTCGACCCCACCGAGGCGCACCGTGCCCGCCGTCACGTCGTAGAGGCGCGGGACCAGCATGGAGATGGTGGTCTTGCCGGCGCCGGACGGGCCCACCAGCGCCACCATCTGCCCTGGCTCCACGGTGAAGGAGACGTCATGGAGGATTTCGTTGCGGGCGCCCGACTCGAGGACCGCCACGGACTCGAGTGACGCCAGGGAGACGTCCTCGGCGCTCGGGTAGGTGAAGCTCACGTTCTCGAAGGAGACCGAGCCCCGACCGCGGGCACGTCGACCGCGTCGTCGTCCTCCTGAATCATGGGCACGATGTCGAGGACCTCGAAGAGGCGCTCGAAGGAGACGAGGGCGGTCATCACATCGAGGTTGACGTTGGAGAGTTGGGTCAGCGGCCCGTACAGGCGGGTCAGGTAGGCGGTCAGGGCGACCAGCGTGCCGAGGGAGAGCGCACCGTCAATGGTGGCCACACCACCGAAGCCGTAGACGAGCGCGGTGGCGAGCGCCCCGGTCAGGGTCAGCGAGACGAAGAAGACGCGCGAGTACGTGGCCTGCGAGATGCCGATGTCGCGCACCCGGCCCGCCTTGGCCTCGAACGCGGTGGCCTCCTCCTCGGGGTGGCCGAGGAGCTTCACCAGCATGGCCCCGCCCACCTGGAATCGCTCCTGCATGACCATGTTCATCTCGCTGTTGAGGTTGTAGCCCTCCTTGGTCAACGAGCCGATGCGTTGGCCCACGAAGCGGGCCGGGATGAGGAACAGCGGCACCAGGATCAGCGCGGCCAGCGTGATCTTCCAGCTGAGGAAGAACATGGCTGCCAGGACGATGACGACGGTCACGAAGTTGCCCACGACGTTGGAGAGCAGGTCGGTGAAGGCCTGCTGCGCGCCGATCACGTCGTTGTTGAGACGGCTGACCAGCGCGCCGGTCTGGGTGCGGGTGAAGAAGGCCAGGGGCATGCGCTGGATGTGGCGGAACACCTTGGAGCGCATGTCGTAAATGAGGCTCTCCCCGATGAAGGCCGAGATGCGGCGCTCCGTCAGCACCAGCCCGGCGTCGACCACGGCGAGGACTGCGACCAGGACCGAGAGCCAGATGACGAGGTCGACATTGTGCTTCTCGATGCCGTTGTTGATGATGGCGCGCAGGATGAGCGGGGACACGGCACCGACGGCGGCGTCGATGACGACGACGGGCAGGAACACGGCCAGGATCGCCCGGTAGGGGACCGCGAACGTGAGCATGCGCCGGGCGGTGCCCTTCTTGACCCGGTGTTGGAGGACGGCGCGGTCCTGGCGCATGGAGCGCATGCCGCCCCATCCACCACCGCGGCCGCCTCCCATGGCGTGGCCACGCATACTCATGGCTGCAACCTACCGTCGCCGCCCCGCTGGTCTGGTTGGTCAGGCCCGTGGGTCGGGCCCCGTGGGTCAGGCCCCGTGATTCAGGCAGAGCCGCCGACGGCATGGACGCCGCCGTCGACGTGCAGGATCTCGCCCGTGGTCATGGGGAAGAGGTCGCTGAAGAGGGCGAGGCAGGCCTTGGCCACCGCCGTGGAGTCGTGGATGTCCCACCCGAGGGGGGCCCGGTCGGCCCAGGTGTCCTCGAAGGCGCTGAACCCCGGTATCGACTTGGCCGCCATGGTGCGGACCGGGCCGGCCGCGACGAGGTTGACCCGAATGCCGCTCGGCCCCAGCTCCTTGGCCAGGTAGCGGGAGAGGGACTCGAGCCCCGCCTTGGCCACGCCCATCCAGTCGTAGACGGGCCAGGCCACCGTGGCGTCGAAGTCGAGACCGACCACCGATGCCCCCCCGCCGCCGCCCGCCGCCTTGAGGAGGGGGAGGAAGGCCTCGACCAGTTCCTTGAGCGAGTAGGTCGAGATCTGAATGGCCGTCGAGACGTCGTCCCAGTCGGCGGCGAACATGCCGCTGCCCAGGCAATCGGGCGGGGCGAAGCCGATGGCATGCAGGAGACCGTCCAGGCGGTCCCATCGCGCGGCCAGCGCGGCGCCGGCCGCGCGCAACTGCTCAGGGGACGTGACGTCGATTTCGAGCACCTCGGGCTCGACAGGCAGCTTGCGCGCCGTGCGCCGGGTCAACGACAGGGCGCGGCCGGCGCCCGAGAGCACGACCTCGGCTCCCTCCTCCTGGGCCAGGCGGGCCACCCCGAAGGCCAACGAGGCGTCGGTGAGGACGCCCGTGATCAGGAGTCGCTTGCCGTCGAGGAGTCCCACTGCGCCAGGAGGTTATGCGAAGGTAGGGGCGTGCACGTGGGAATCCTCGGTGGGACCGGCCCGGCGGGGCGCGGGGTCGCGGTCCGGCTGGCCGAGGCCGGCATCCGGGTCACGCTCGGGTCCCGCGACGCGGAGCGGGCGGCCACGGTGGCGGCGGACGTGGTGGCTCGCTGGCCCGATTCGGACTTGAACCTGGGCGGGGCGGACAACGCCGGCGCCGCCGGCGCCGACCTGGTCGTGCTGGCCACGCCCTGGGACAGCGCCGTCCCGACCGCCCGTTCCCTGCAGGAGCCCCTGGCCGGCAAGGTCGTGGTCTCCATGGTGAATGCCCTGCTCAAGGAGGGGCGCGAGATGCTCCCTCTCATCCCGCCCCGGGGCTCCATGGCCGCTGCGGTCCAGTCCGCCCTGCCCGAGAGCCTGGTGGCGGCCGCGTTCCACCATCTGCCCGCCTCGGAAATGGAAAACCTCGAATCGGGGTTGGAAGCTGACGTGCTCGTGTGTTCAGACCAGCGTGATGCCACCTTGGCCACCATGGGCCTGATCGAGCTGATGCCGGGGCTGCGGCCGCTCGACGCCGGCAGCCTGAGTCAGGCGGCCGCCATCGAGGCGTTCACCGCTGTCTGCATCACCCTCAACATCAAGCACAAGGCCCACTCCACGCTGAGGATCGCCGGGCTGTAGCCGTGCAGCTGTACGACACGAGGCGCGGCGAGATCGTGTCGTTCGAGCCGGGGCCGTTGGTGACCATGTACTCGTGCGGCATCACCCCGTACGACGCGGCCCACCTGGGGCACGCCGCCGTGTACCTCTACTTCGACATGCTGCAGCGCCGCCTGCAGGACGCCGGGCACGAGACGAGGTGCGTGCGCAATGTCACCGACGTCGACGACGACATCCTGCGCAAGGCCCGCGAGCTCGGTGTGCACTATCTCGACCTGGCGGCCGAGGAGATGGCGCGCTTCGACTCCGACATGAGCCTGCTCAACCTGCTGCCGGTGTACTCCGAGCCACGGGCCACCTCGGCCATATCGGAGATCTTGTCGCTGATCGGCGCCGCCCTCGAGGGTGGGTTCGCCTACGAGTCCGGCGGCTCGGTCTACTTCAGTGTGGCGACCTTTCCCGAGTTCGGCTGCATCAGCGGCTACGACCGGGCCCACATGCTCGAGCTGGCGGCGGAGCACGGCGGCAATCCCGGGGACCCCAACAAGCGCGACCCCCTGGACTTCGTGCTGTGGCAGCCGTCCCTGCCCGACGAGCCGGCGTGGGAGTCGCGCTGGGGGCCGGGACGGCCCGGGTGGCACATCGAGTGCTCCGCCCTCGTGCTGCGGGAGCTGGGCGAGACGATCGACATCCACGGCGGTGGGCGCGACCTCGTGTTCCCCCATCACGAGTGCGAGACGGCCCAGTCCGAGTCCGTCACGGGTCAGCCCTTCGTCCGGCTCTGGTTCCACGTCGGCCTGGTCGGGTTGGACGGGACCAAGATGTCGAAGTCGCTCGGCAATCTCGTCTTCGTCGGCGACCTCTGCAAGGAATGGGACGCCGCCGCGGTGCGGCTGGCGCTCCTGGCCCACCACTACCGCCAGGACTGGGACTGGCGCACCGACGAGGACATGCCGGCGGCGGCGGCCCGGCTGGCCCTGTGGCGCAGCGCGCCCGACGGCGACGGCGACGGCGATGGCGACGGGAGCCTCGGGCTGGCGGCGGTGCGGGCGGCCCTCGACGACGACCTCGACACCCCCGCCGCGCTGCGCGCGCGCTCGACGAGGAGGCCACAGCGGGGCGGTCGGTGGCCGACGGGGCGCGCCTTCTCGGCGTCACGCTCTGACCATCCGGCCCACGATGGGCCGGGGCGACGGGAGTGGTCCAGTACCCTTGGAGGACCACGAACGGTGTCCGGACCAGGAGCGATAGCGAACGGCCGGCGGAGCAGGAAAGGGTCCACGATGCCAGGCGTCATCTCGGTTGGTCTTCCCGACGGTTCGACACGGGAGCTCACTGAGGGCACGACGGGCATTGAGCTGGCCCAGTCCATCGGGTCCCGACTGGCCAAGGCCGCGGTCGTCGCCACCGTGAACGGACGCGAGGTCGACCTCGAGTCGCCGCTGCCCGACGGCGCGCTGGTGGCCATCGTCACGGCGGAGTCCGATGCCGGTCGGGAGGTCCTACGCCACTCGACCGCCCACGTGCTGGCCCAGGCCGTTCGTCGTCTGTGGCCGGGCGCCAAGTACGCCATCGGTCCGGTGATAGAGAACGGCTTCTACTACGACTTCGAGCTGCCGGACGGGGCGCACTTCACCGACGACGACCTGGGCCGCATTGAGGCGGAGATGCGGGAGATCATCAGGGAGAACCAGCCGTTCGTCCGCCACGAGCACACGCTCGAAGAGGGCCTGGAGATCTTCGCCGACCAGCCGTTCAAGCAGGAGATCATCGAGGCTGTCGGAACGGGGGCCGACGAGGTGGACGCCGC
Organism: uncultured Acidimicrobiaceae bacterium; assembly: GCA_963794875.1. GTDB lineage: Bacteria > Actinomycetota > Acidimicrobiia > Acidimicrobiales > RAAP-2 > Bog-473. Next base: position 241,573 of record CAWCFG010000016.1, on the reverse strand, counting down.
CGGCTCGGTGGTCAGCACCTACCGCAACACCGACGCCTTCATCGACCTGTGCCGCGGGCCGCACGTGTCCTCGACCGGCCGGCTGGGTCATTTCAGGCTCATGCGTGTGGCGGGCGCGTACTGGCGCGGCGACGAGAAGCGCGAGCAGCTGCAGCGCATCTACGGGACGGCCTGGGAGTCCGAGAAGGCACTGGCCGCCCACCTGCACCAGCTGGAGGAGGCCGAGCGGCGCGACCACCGCAAGCTCGGCGCGGAGCTCGATCTCTTCAGCTTCCCCGAGGAGATCGGCTCGGGCCTCGCCGTCTTCCACCCCAAGGGCGGGACCATCCGTCGCCTGATGGAGGATTACTCGCGGCAGCGCCACGTGGAGTCGGGCTACGACTTCGTCAACTCGCCCCACATCACCAAGAGTGCGTTGTTCGAGCAGTCCGGCCACCTGGACTGGTTCGCCGAAGGCATGTACCCGCCCATGGATCTCGACGGCGGCGCGCAGTACTACCTCAAGCCGATGAACTGCCCGTTCCACATCCTCGTCTACAAGAGCCACCAGCGCTCCTACCGCGAGTTGCCGATGCGGCTCTTCGAGTTCGGGACGGTCTACCGCTACGAGAAGTCGGGCGTGCTGCAGGGCCTGACCCGGGTGCGGGGCATGACACAAGACGATGCCCACATCTTCTGCACCCGCGAGCAGATGGACGCCGAGCTCGTCCGCACGCATGCACTTCGTCCTCGACCTGCTGCGCGACTACGGGCTCAACGAGTTCTACCTCGAGCTGTCGACCAAGCCTCCCGGCAAAGCCGTCGGCTCGGACGAGGACTGGGAGGTGGCCACCGAGGCGCTGCGCACCACCGCCTTGGAAATGGGCCTGGACCTCGTCATGGACGAGGGTGGCGGCGCCTTCTACGGCCCCAAGATCTCGGTGCAGGCCCGCGACGCCATCGGACGCACCTGGCAGATGTCGACGGTGCAACTCGACTTCCAGCTGCCACAGCGTTTCGGTCTGGAGTACATCGGCGCCGACAACCAGCGCCACCAGCCGATCATGATCCACCGAGCGCTGTTCGGGTCGGTGGAGCGCTTCATGGCCGTGCTGATTGAGCACTACGCCGGCGCGCTGCCGACGTGGCTGTGCCCGGAGCAGGTCCGCGTCATTCCGGTGACGGATGCGCACGCCGACTACGCCCACTCGGTGGCCGCGGCGTGCGCCGCGGCAGGGCCTGCGCGCCACGGTCGACGGCAGCGGGGAGAAGATGGGTGCGCTGATCCGCCGGGCCAAGCTGGCCAAGGTCCCCTATGTGCTCGTTGTGGGTGACCAGGACGTGGCGGCGGGCTCGGTCGGGGTGAACCGGCGCGGCTGGACGACCAGGCCCGAGCAAGGCGTGGCCCTGGTCGACCTCGTGGCGGAGATCGTCGAAGAGGTCGGACGCCGGGGCCTGCCCGAAGACCGGGCGCCCGCCGCGGCGAGCGCATGAACCGACTGCCATGAGCCCCGAGCACCTGTGGGCCGGGTGGCGGCGCGAGTACATCGTGGAGGCCACGGCGCGGGAGCGGGCCGGCGGGCTGTCCGACGACGAGTCCGATTGCGTCTTCTGCCGGCTGGCCGCCAGCGGCTCGCCCTCGGAGGACAACCTCGTCGTGTGGCGGGGCGAGCGCGCCTTCGTGGTCATGAACGCCTACCCCTATGCCAGTGGGCACGTCCTCGTTCTGCCCTTGCGTCACGTGGCCGCGCTGGCCGACCTGACGGCCGACGAGTCCGCCGAGGTGTGGGCGGCGACGCAGTCGGCGGTGGCGGCGATCGAAGCGGCCTACGAGCCGGACGGCCTCAACATGGGGGCCAACCTCGGGCGGGCCGCCGGTGCCGGCCTGCCCTCCCATGTCCATCTCCACGTCCTGCCACGCTGGTCCGGTGACACGAACTTCATGACGGCGGTGGCCGAGACGCGGGTCATGCCCGAGACGCTGCAACTGTCCTGGAAGAGGCTCACCGACGCCTGGCCCACGTAGCGCGCCGCCCGATGGTCCCGGCGACGCCGGGGGCACGGTGGGCACGCGTCCCGGCGAGGACGACGTTGTCGTCGTGGTGACCGCACCGCCGGCCACCGCCACACTGACGACCGGGGCCACACCTGCGACCGACGTCCCCGCACCGACGCCCCGACATCGTGTGCGCCGGGCACTGCGCAAAGCCTGGCCGGCCGCCCGCGTCCTCATCGGCCTCGCCCTCGTCGTCATCGCGCTCTGGGTGCTCTCGTCGAAGACGTCGGAGCTCGAGGGCTTCAGCACCGCCTTCCGGCACTTCAATTGGTGGTGGACGGTGCCGGCGGTCATCGCTGAGATCGCCTCCTACTTCTGTTTCGCCGCTATGCAATTCGAGCTGCTGCAGGCGGGACATCTGCGGGCACCCTGGACGCCGTTGGTCAAGCTGTCGTTCGCGTCGCAGGCCATCACCAACTCGTTGCCCATCGGCAACGCCGTGTCGTCGGTCTACGGCTTCCGCTGGTTCCGTCGCTTCGGTGCCGACAACACGCTGGCGGTCTGGGCCCTGGCCGGCACGTTGGTGGCGGCGAGCGTCAGCCTGTCACTGGTCGCCATCCTCGGGCTCGGCGTGGCGACGCAGGAGGGGGCGTCGCTCGACCTCGTGCCCGTGCTCATCGGCACGTTCATCGTCATGCTGGGGATCGGCTCTCTCTTCGTCTACGAGCGCCCGCTGCACGCGGTGGTGTCGGGGGCCCTGAAGCTGTCCGTCGCCGTCACCGGCCGGCCCCGGGGCGACACCGTCGCACTCATCGACCGCATCACCGCCTGGATGACGGCCGTGCGCCTCAATTGGAGCCAGATCGGGCGCATCATCACCTGGGGCGCGTTCAACTGGCTGCTCGACTGCGCCTGCTTCGCCATGATGTTCCTGGCCCTCGGGGCGCCGATCCCGTGGAAGGGGCTGTTGCTCGCCTACGGGGCGGGCCAGTTGGCCGCCACGCTGCCCATCACGCCCGGCGGCCTCGGTGTGGTGGAGGGCTCCATCACCGTGGCTCTCGTCGCCTTCGGAGGGCCCGAGGCGAGTACGGCCTATGCCGTGCTGCTGTACCGGATCATCAGCTTCTGGATGATTCTGGTCATCGGGTGGGTCTTCATCGGCCAACTCGCGCTGCAGGTGCGCCGCGGGCGCTGGAACCGGGAAGCGCTCTCGAGCGAGATCGAGGCCGGGCCGGTGGCCTACGAACCGTCCCCGGCGGGAGGAGCGGAGTGACGCCGACGCCGACGCCGACGTCCGGACGCACGCGCGCCCGGGTCCGCGTCCGCGTCACCTCGCTGGTGTCCGCGCTCGTGCTGACGGCCACGCTCTTCGCATCCTGCTCGTCGGCCCGCAGCGACCTGGGCTCGGGCGATACCTCCTCCTCTTCCTGTTATCTGGCGTTGCCCACGGCGGCCAAGGCGGTCGGTGGGCACGGCCATCTGGAGGGCGTGCGCAGGTACAGCCTGAACAGCCTGCGTACTGTCGCCCCGCGTCTCTACAGTCGCCTGGCCGACGACCTGCCCAAGAAACAAGGGGTCTGCCTGGCCGGCTACACCGGCCACTTCAGCGCCACCGAAGTCGAGAAGCCGCTCGGGCACCCATCGGGGTCATTGGCGGTCGCAGTGGTGACGACGCCCGCCAACACCTTGCTGGGCACGCTCATCCTCACCAAGCTCCCGGTGCGCTTCCAGCAGACGCACCCGTTCTGAGCTGGAGTCAGCCCCCGTTTACACCTCTAGTGGCCTGGAGGTTGAAGCGCCAAGAAAGACGGGCTGAGTGGGAGATCTCTGGTTGGTCCGCTGTTGGTCCTGGTGTTGTACGACAACATCGGAGGACCGCCAGGGCCAAAAGAGGATGACCCACCTCCAGATCAACCGGAGCGCTGGAGAATAGCGCGCATGCTCGAGCGCTGAACCCGCCGCCATTCTTCCTCGCAGGCCTTGGCATTGCGTCAAGATCGCGCTGGCTTGCTGAGGGGAGGAGAAGAGCACCTGTAATCGTCAGTGCCAGGTGGGCGCCGTTCGGGAGCACCTTCGATCGACCCCCGGCAGGGGCCCAGGAGTCGTTGTCGATCCCCCGACACCGGCGTGAGTTCGATCGCCGTGAGTTTGACCGACGGCAACCTCGTCGACGAGTTCGGGGACTCTCCGGATACGGCTCTCGACCCACGTGGACGAAGCGAGTTCACTCCGAGTCTCCCGCCCATCGTGATGCGGTCAATCAGCTCGGAAGCTGCCGAATTCCCCTTCATCGACGAACGGGAGGTGGTCCTCATGGTCGGTGAGGTTGTACTCCTCGGAGGAAAAGTGCCCACCGTCGTGGTCCTCAGGGCCGTTCATGACGGAGCCGCCCATGCTGTTCCGGGTTCGAGCTTGGTGATCTGCACTCGATGCAAGAGGCTGTTTACGTCGGAACGCCGCTGTCGGACCACCTGACGTTCGGTTTCGGCATCGCGCTTTCGCCGCTGCCGCTCGTCTCGGTCTTGGCTCCGCAGCCGATCCAACTGAGCCAGTTGTTCCTGCATCTCGATGTCCAAAGACTCGACGGTGTCCAGTACCCACGGGGTACAGGGCCTCGCCGGCGTCGGCCAGAACACCTCCACGGCGGCCATAACGTCTGTGCGCAGCCGGCCGACCTCAGTTTGCATCCACGATCGTTGTTGTTGTTTGGTCATCTGTTGGGAGCGGAGGTGGTGTGAAGACGTGGCTCGACACCGAAGCCGAGCACCAGTCCCAACGGCGCACTCAAAGTCTGAGGCCAGGCCGAGCAGAGGGGCGACTGTTGGCCAGCAGCCGTCCTTCCCATCATCAGTTCCATCACCGACACCGGTGATCAGTGACTTATCCGCCGCTCAAGCACGTCGCCGTATGCGTCCTCGCTACTCGACACATGTCTTCTCCCGGTCACCTGAGAACAAGATCGGGCTCAATCGGCTGCCGTATCCTCCAACGTAGGGATACTCCGGAGTTCCTCCTCAGCAGCTCGTCGATGCTCGCCGCCGCATCCAGGTCAGTACCAATGAACAGCGCCTCGGCGTCTGCTTCCAGGGACATCTGGAGTTTTTTTGATTACTCCAGCTTCTTCTGGTCTAGCCGTCCACTCACTCATCGCTGAGTTGTTCTATGTCATGATCTATCTTGTCGTTCAGGTCGATCTGAATCCGCCGGTACCCGCATCCACGTCGTGATTGATCCTGCTGCTTCTTCATGCCAGCCTTCTGGACCATTTCCTGTCTTCTCGGTCAGCGATTCGATCTCTTCCGGGAGGGTTCGGCCAAGACCACCCCCTGACCAGCCGCCCCTCCAGCTCGCTCAAGTCAACCTCTGAGGCTCTAAGACCGTTGGCCAGCGGTATCATGTTTGCTCGTACAACGACCATGAGCTGGAGGCCAGCCGTGAGCTGCGCCTTCGCGTATTCGACCCATAAATCGTCGAAGTCGACGCCAGAGCCGACTCTCGGTGAGGGTCATCCGTGCCAAATCGCTCTCCATCGGGTACCACGGCGCGTCGCTCCAGCCTCGGCACCTCTCTTCGCGATGCGCTCACCAGTTCCTTCGAGGATGGTGTGGAAGTCCGTGTCCGCATCCTTCTTGGTCAGAGCGAACAGGACCAGGTCGATGGTCTCGGCCGTCTGACGCAGGAACTCTGTCTCCGGTCGGGACATCTCTGCGGTGGCGTCTACCACGATGATCAGAGCCGCGGCGTGGCGCAACGCCTCGAGGGTGATCTCACCGTGGCTCTTCTCGAGACTGCCGGCGCCCGGCGTGTCTACCAGAACGACACCGTCGCGGAGGACGGGCAGTTGCATCCACCACGATGCGAGCGTGCCGTTGGAGAGTCATTCGGTCGTGAGCCGAGCGCGGTGGCCCAGTTCACCAGCTGGTTCGTCCTCGATGGGCTCGGTGTTCGTCGTCGCCGGTCACGAAGGCCCGGCGGTTAGCCGGCTTCCGCGGCGGAATTCCATGAAGGCACTGGTGGCCACAGCCAGGTCCACTGTGGAGAGAGCAGGTCGACGGAGGAGGGCGTTGATCAGCCAGCTCTTCCCTCGCTTGGTCTCACTCATCATCACTACCTGGGACAGTCCGGCCGTCGGATCCTGGGTCTGCCTAACCGTGCTCGGTCAACGGCTCGTCGTACTGCCCGATAAGGGGGATGTTCTCCACGATCAGGGTTCCGCATCGCACGTTCCAGTGTGACGAGATCGGGCTCGTCGGGCTGCTCTATCTCGGCCAACGGTAAGAATGAAGAGTACGCCGGCGCGTGGGCTCCGGTTATCCGTTTGGATCTCGCTTGGACAGCCCGATCATCGAACTCGATCTTCTGGCCCCTACTATCATCCACGGACCAATCGACGATTGACCGAAGCCAATGTCTTCTTCTGGTACTACGACCTATTCCGCCAGACCGTCTATCCGCATTCGCCCACTGACCCGAAGTGGGCCAGCTGAACAGGTACCGAAACGCGGTGTTCATGTCGTGTCTATGGTTGTGTATCCGGACAGTCAAGATTCAGGGCTCGGCCGGTTCCGGACGAACGGTCAACTCGCCCCACAAGTAGAAGTAGGACCGGTGGAGGGTCGAAAGCAGCTTCCTCTTGCTCGGCTAAGGCTCTGTCGACTGTGTATACTCTTCCATCGTTTTGATGCGTCCTGCGCAGCGTCGATGGTTTTTTCCTGCCTGCCCTCCGGCATCCCCAGCTTCTCGGTGGGGTGAAACCGTTGATCAGTCGCACGGCCTCGTCGAGCCAGCCGTCAGGAAGACGGACCTGGCCGTTCGTGATGGTGGATAGCATCTCGAGCTCCTGCAACTTGTGGAACTCCCGCTGCGCCATCAGTGTCTCGAGGGCATCCCCGATCACCCGCTTGGTTTCCAAGTCGGCGCTGCGATCGGCGACGGCTCTCGATCCGGCGCACGGCTTGGGCGGCCTTGATGGCGTCGGCCCGACGGCGGAAGATGCTGTCGACCGAGGCCCGCACCCCACTGAAGCCGGAGGCAGCCATCAGCGTCTCGCGCTAAGGCCACCGCGCCCATTGTTCCCTTTGAGGGAGGCGTCAACGGCGAGGCGAATGCCGTGCAGGCCGAGCCGCTCGAGTAGATCACCGCGGTCGTATTCCGACACGGCGTCCCCTTGCCGGAGAAACAGGGCGACAGCCTTCAAGGACAGGGAGCGCTGACCGTCCTCGACCCCGCCCAACTGGTGAATCAGGGTGGCGTAATGTTCGTTCCACCTCCCAGTCTCTACGGTCTCGGCCAAGAGCCCGATGACCGGCACGATGGTGGAGACTTCCCACGAGAAGAGCGACGCCTGCTGCTCAGCCAGGACACGGCCAGCCTCGAGAGGGTCGTCGTCGTTGAGCAGGTCGACCTTGTTCAGGATCCCGAGGGCGTTTCCAGGATTGCTTCCAAACGTCGCCGAAGCGTCCCGGAAGGCTCGCAACATCTCCCGGTCGTCACTCCTCACCGACTGGGTGTAGACGTAGACGATCGCCTCGGCGTGACTCAGGGCTCGATTGGAGTCAGGATCGGTTTCAATCGGGACCAGCAGCTCGAGGGTCCGATTACTGTTCTCCTCGTTGGTCGATGCCAATCCCGGCGTGTCGATAACCGTCAGGTCCCTCAAGAACTTGTTCTGGAGGGCGACGTCGATTCGGCGGACCCGCTCGTTCTCGACAGGGAGGGGATCGGGGATCTGGCCGTTGCTGAGCGGCAGCCCGATGCGGTCGCCATCGGTGAGGAGGAGCGACACCCCCTCTACCTCGCCGTAGGAGAATGCCGTTACCAACCGGGTGCACTCGCGTGCGTCGGTGCGGGCTACCCGCCGGCCCACAAGAGCGTTGACGAGAGTGGACTTGCCCGAGTTCACCCGACCGGCGACACCGAGCTCCAACGGCGAGCTCAACGGAGAACAGGCGGCGATGACCGCCGCGGCATCGGCCGGATCGAGGCGCGCAGTGAGGTCCTGTCCGAGCTCGGCAACCTTGGTGGTGAGCTGACCGATGCCGCCAGCGCCCATGGGTCTGTTCCGTCCTTCGTTCGCCGCTGAAGCTCTGGTTCGGCCAGGGAATGCGTCGGTCCCTGATCTTTCCAGAACGAGTGCATCGTTGCATGCATTCAGGGAGGTGCCGTTTCTGGACATCGCCCACCTACCGACCAGTCGTGGTCTGGCCAACGGCCTGGACCCGTTCGGGCCGACATTTCCACGCATGGAGTGACCGGTCAGTTTCTAACTACGACGGACTGCCTCCGATCATCCGAGCCTCAGCGACAGCGCTATGGCGAGAGGTCGAGGGCGTGGCTCTTTCCTATGGATCAGTCGCGAGAACCAAACGCGTCACCCTGGGGCAGAATCGTCCGCATCAACGGGAAATCCGTTGAGATCAACCGGAACGGGATTTCCGTTGGAATCAACATATTGCGGCGCTTCGTAGGGTTCGGCTAGGCCGGATAGAGCGTTGTCGGCCGGGGCCAGCTCGGGAATCGAGGACGGACTGATGGTTTCGCCCGACGACGGATCGGTGAGTCCAGCGAAGGCAGGTTCACTTTCGCCACCAACGGTGACAGTTTCGGCCGCGGGCTCACTGATTAAACCTGCGAATGCAGGATCGACACCGCCGCCGATGGTGACGGTGTCGGAGCTTGCCGCAAGTTCGGATACAGGGGCCGGATCAGATACAGGCGCCGGATCAGTGTCGACTGCCGGTGCCTCGACGGGCGCTGGATCGTCCACGGTCGTGTCGACGGGCGCGGGATCGGTCGCAGCCGTGTCTCCGACCCCTGTTGCGTCGCCAGAAACGTCATCCGGGTCAGACGTAAGGTCCGGGGCCGGATCAAACGTACCCGTACCATTCGGGTCATACGTATTATCCGGGCCACCGGGAGCTGGGTCTACGAAGTCGCCGCCCGTGGGGTTCCGATCCGTAGACCCGGCACCGACAGATCCGTTATAGGCCGAACCAGGTTCCCCAGTGCTGGTGTCTGCTGGCGCCTGGTCGACCGTATCGGTACCGGTGGCCGTCGTGTTGAAGGACGCGGTACCGGTCGGAGGATCATTACTGGAAGCAGAAGCAGAGGCAGGACCGGTGGTATCTGACGAGGTCATCCCGCTCGTATCGGAGGGCGCGGCACTCACGTCAGGTGGCGATGTCGGTGGGGTATCGTCCGCATTCAGAGGGTGCGGGACGGGCGCTTCGAGTGGGCTGGGTGGAGCGATCGGGTCGCTTGCTGCGCCGTGTACTGGAGCTACGTCAGAGGCAGAGGTGGTGGGGGGAGCGAATGTAGGCGATGCTCCGCTTTCGGGTGCAGCGTGAGCACCCGTCGCACTGTCGTCAGAGGACTGTGGCGCCTCTGACGGGGTCTCAGATTGGGCGTCGTGCAACGCGGTCTCTTCGGTATTCAATTTGGCGATCAGGGCGTCGGTCTTTGCGACCTCTTCGTCGTAGCGGTGCTCCAGCGTGGAGTCCGCTGGTGTCGCCGTATCTTTCGGGCCACCAATCAGGGTGTGCAGGGTTGCGTCCTCATGGCTAAGGGCTCGGATCAGGTCGTTCGTGGTCGCCCTTGCGGCGTCGTCGAGGTCATGGACCAATGCCTTCTCCGGCGCCTCGACGATGGCCAGGTCGTGCTCGAACGTCGATCTGACGCCCTCACCGTGGTCCACCAATCCGCCCAGATCCGATGCGTCGTGGGCTCCGCCGGACGGGTCATCGGGTCCGAATCCGGAGCTTGAAGTGTCAGCCGCGAGCAGACCGTCGTGGGCCCCGTCGTCAGCCACGTGCTCTCATCGAGGTTGGTTTCGAGTAGCGAGGCTGATTCGTCGGGTGTGTCCACTGTCACTCCTTAGAGGTCGGAACCGGAATGTGAGGCTCTTCGAAAGTACGAAGCGATGGCCACGGGCAAACCATTCCCGATGTTGCCAAAACCGTTGCCGAAAGGGTGGGTTCGACCCGTCCCTGCACACGCCGGCCAGGACCTCGGAGGTTCGGCGACGGCAGGTACCTGCATGGGCGGTTGGAGGGTGACGCCAAGTCATCGCGGGACACAACGAACGAGTCTGATCCCACCCGCCGTCCCCGCTCAGCCACTATCCGACGCCTTCTGGCTCGCAGTTCATCAGTGCTGGCCCGCCTTCGACTCGTCCCTTGCCTGGCGACCACCTGGTTCGGCTACCGCCAACTCCATTGTCCCGAACCAAACCGCCGCTGCGGCCACTGTAACCATGGGGTTTGGATCAGGCAAGCGTCAGCGATAAGGTTGCCACGGCGGCGGAACTCGAGAGAGCGGATGCGAGCGATGATCGACTGCGGGTCGCGGGAACGTTGCACCTCTTTCCGGAGTCAAGCGCGGCTCGCGCCCGGAGCCATCCCTCGCAGGCGCTGAGGATGGGCGCCGATGCTTCGAGATTCCTTGACCCGGTCCACGCCGGTCTTCTCGTGGTTGGCCTTCGACGGGGTAGCCCAATCCGCGGCACGTCGCAGGGAAGGTGCAATCACTGCTCGACGTCACCCGAATAGGGCTTTGGTCGGCAACTGCGCGTTGATAGACCATCACTCGGAAGCGGAGTAGGTGTCGGAAGTTCGGCCGATCGGCGGGAGGTCCGAGAGCATTGTCGGATGAATGGGCCTTGGCCATCGACTTCGGCACGTCATCCACCGTTGCGGCCACGCAGCAGGGAGATAGCCCGCCGTCCATCGTTTCGTTCGACGGCGGCAACCAGATGCCTTCGGCCGTTTTGCTCAATCCGCATGAAGAGTTCGTGGTCGGTACGTTTGCCATCAATCAACGGAGGACGTATCCGGATCGCTTCATCGCCACACCGAAGCGGGAGATGCGATACAGCGACGTTCCCATGGGCGGTCCCCGTCGCCACGGTCGATGTGGTCGCAGCTGTCTTGGAGCGGGTGGCCAGCGAGGCGAAGCGCCAGAACGACGGCCGGGCACCGTCCCAAGTCATCCTGACCCATCCAGCGACATGGCACGAGCCCCGCCGGGCCATGTTGACCGAGGCCGCCGGTCGAGCAGGTCTCGAACGGGTGGAGCTCCTTGCCGAGCCCGTGGCGGCCGCATTGATGTACACGGAGATTCACTCGATCTTGGCGCCCGTCGCCGTGTACGACCTAGGAGCGGGCACCTTTGATGCCGCCGCGGTCCTGGAGGCCACCGACCAGGGAATCGTCGTGTAGGGGTGCTCCCAAAGGAATCGACCCCCTCGGTGGTCTGAGCTTCGACCAGAAGCTCTTCGAGGTCCTGGATGCCCGATTCGCCCTCGAGCGGGGGGACGAGTGGGAGAAACTGAGGCAGCCCCGCGAACTCTTGCGGAGTTCTCCGCGCTCTTCAACCTGGACGCCGACATCCGCACAGCAAAAGAGGCGCTCTCCGAGGCAATTCGCTGGGAGATTCCTGTCCTGGGGACCCTCATGCTGATCACCAGGGAAGAGTTTGAAGAACTCATCCGTCCAGACGTCCAGCGCACCATCGATCTCACGCTTGAGGTCATCACCTCCGCCGGACTGAAGCCCGCCGATCTCAGCGGCCTGTTCATGGTTGGTGGGGCTAGCCGGGTGCCCCTGGTAAAGACCATGCTCTACGACGCCTTGGGCGTGCAGCCACGCACCGAGTTCGACCCGAAGACCGTGGTTGCGCTCGGTGGTCTCCGGTGGGGTGCCTTGCAGAGGGCCGATGGGGGCGAGAGAGCCAGCGACAATGAGCTTCGCAACGAAATGGGAGCTGTAGTTCCGCTGCCGATCCTCGGGGATATCGGCGGAGCAGGACCTCCTGAGTCGGGTGGCACCACTCCGTCGGGTGCAGACGGGAATGTCGGAAGTGAGGCGTCGCCATCGCCTGAAGGAAGGCGTACCAAGACGCTCGTTGGTCTCGTCTCGGTCTTGGCCGCGGTGGCAATTGTTGTTGTCGCAGCACTTCTCCTGTCCGGCGGCGGGTCGCACGGGGCCAAAAAAATCGCGCTGATCAGCAATCAAACCAAGCCCAGGGTTACTTCCTCGCCGACGTCGACCACGATTGCTTCGACAACGACGACAGTCACACCACCAACCACGACCTCTGCACCGACGAACTCTGGTAAGAGTCCTGGTGGATCGATCTCGGGATCACCTTCGGCACCCGTCACACACTCGTCTACCACGAACCTGCACCACCGACAACGGCGGCACCTCAGCCAGTGACGACTGTGACGGCAGCGGTCTTGCCGCCCGGGTCGATCCCGCGGACCAGGATAAGAGCGTTCCTATTACGAATCCGAATCTCTACCTTTTGGCGGGCTGAATCAGCGTTCCCAACAATGCTGCACCCTGGACTCTTTCCAATGCGACGTTGACGCAGACGGGGGACGGTACCCAATCGCTGACCTGGGTCAACAGGACCCCCCAATCCGCGCAAGCATGCCTTCTTTACTCTCCGGGAGATCAACACGGAGAGCTATACTTCATCGTCACCTGGACCGCCAGCGATTCTGCAGGACCGAGCCCGCCCCTGTACACGTATTTCTCCTACGACGCCCCCTAGTGGCGCGTCGCGGATTTGACTTGGGCCAGGGTGGCCCGTCCGCGACGCACTTTCTCGATGATCTCCTCGGCCGTCTTGTGCCAGATGAAGGGCTTCGGGTCGTCGTTCCAGTGTTCGGTCCAGGTCTCGATGGCTTCGACCGAGTGAGGCACCGAGGTGAACACGCCTCGGCGCAGCCGCCGTTCGGTGAGCTCGGCGAACCAGCGCTCGACGAGGTTGAGCCACGACGAGCTCGTCGGGGTGAAGTGGAGATGCCAGCGGGCTCGCTCGGGATCGGCAAGCCAGTCGGCAACGGCGGGCCTTGTGGGCCGAGAGGTTGTCCAAGACGACGTGGATCTCGAGGTCGGCGCGGCACGTGGAGGTCGATCTATCTTGAAGAAGGCCAGCACGTCGGTGGCCGTGTGCGGGCTCCCTGGTGTCGTACAGGACCTCGCCGGTGGCCACATTCATGGCGGCGAAGAGATCGGTCGTGCCGTTACGCTTGTAGTCATGGGTCATCGTCCCCGCCCGTCCCGGCTTCATCGGCAACGACGGGCTGGGTCCGATCGAGTGCCTGCACCTGGGTCTTTTCGTCGAAGCTGAACACGACCGCCCGCTCGGGCGGGTTCATGTAGAGCCCGACGACGTCGACCAGCTTCTCTTCGAAGTTCGGGTCGTTCGACACCTTGAAGGTCGTCGATCTGCCACGGCTTGAGGTCGTGGTCGCGCCAGATGCGGGCCACGGTGTCCTTGCCGATGCCGAAGCGCCTGGCCATGAGCCGCGTCGTCCAGTGCGTCGAGCCGTCGTCGGGCAACTCGTGCAAGGTGTCGTGCACCACCGCCGCGCACCGTGCCGTCGGGAAGCCACGAACGTCCGTCCCACGGCCCTTGGCGATGCGACCGACGCCCTCGACGCCTTCGTGCTTCGAAGCGCCGCCGCCAGGCCCGTACCGATTCGTTCGAGGTGTGACAGCGCCGGGCCACTTCATTGGTGCCGACCCCGTCGGCCGCCAGCAACAGCGCCTTGGCCTGAACCACCTTGCGATGCCCCAGCGACGTCGAACGCGCCATCTTCTCGAGGCGCCGCTCGTTGCTCGTCGGTCATGGCCAGCGGAGGTGCAGTGGTCACCGTGCTCATGGTGCCACTTTAGCTATCCAAGCTATATCAGCGACGGATCACTAGTGGGCTGGAAGGTTGGAGTGCCAAGAAATACCGGCTGAGTGGGAATTTTCTCGGTTGGCCCGCGTGGGAACCCGGTGCTGTACGCCACCATCGGAGGAACGCCATGGCCAAAAGAGGACGACGCAACGTTGAGATCAACCTGAGCGCTGGAGAAACGCGCGCCACGATCGTCGGTTCGTTGTGTTCTGCGCTGCTGACCTTGGTCGCACCCGGCTTACGGGTGTCATGCAGTATGTACTCACTGGCAAGCCCGAGCGACATGAGCAAGCCGGCTAGTGGGTAGAAACAGTCAGCCCCCGAGCGTCGGAATGGACGCCATCAGGTGTTCGGGTACCGCGTCGTAGTGGTCGTAGGTGACGTTGAACGAGCCCCGCCCGCCCGTCAACGCGCGCAGGTCGACCGCGTACCGCGTCAGTTCGGCGGTGGGCGCGGTTGCCGTCACGGTCTGGTAGCCCTCGTCGGCGGCGGCATCGGTGCCGACGATGCGGGCGCGCCGCGAGTGCAGGTCACCGAGCACGTCCCCCTGGCAGTCGGAGGGGATGGTGACCTCCAGCCGAGAAATCGGCTCGAGCACGATCGGACCGGCCTCGGCCATCGCCGCCCGCACGGCCAGCCCCGCCGCCATCTTGAAGCTCACCTCGTTCGAGTCCACCGAGTGCGCCTTGCCGTCGTCGACCGTCACCGCGATGTCGACGACCGGGTAGCCGTGGACGCCGCCGCCCGCGAACGTCTCGAGCACGCCCTTCTCCACGGCCGGGATGTACTGGCGTGGGATGGCGCCTCCCACCACCTCGTCCCGGAAGGCGAATCCCTCCCCGCGCCCGAGCGGTTCGAGGCGGAGATGGCAGACGCCGAACTGCCCGTGCCCACCCGACTGCTTCTTGTGCTTCCCCTCGGCGTGGGCCTCCCGAGTGATCGTCTCGCGGTAGGGGATGCGGAGCTCCTCGCGCTCGACGTGGACGTTGCACTTGCGGTCGAGGCGCTCGAGTGTCACGGCCAGGTGGACCTCACCGCTCACCCCGAGGATGGTCTGGTGCGTCTCGTCGTCGCGGGCCACCGTCAGGGACGGGTCCTCTTCCAGGAGCCGGTTCAGGGCCGACATCAACTTGTCGTCGTCTGCCCGCGTCGCCGGCTTGACGGCCACCTGCAGTGCCGGAGCCGGCAGCGTGGGCGCCGGCACCACGACGGGCTGGCCCTTGGGGGCGAGCGTGTCGCCCGTGCGAATCCCGTTGAGGCGGGGCACGGCGACGAAGTCGCCCGCCACCACGCTCGTGGCCGGCGCCGTGGCGTGCCCGGCGATGCTCTGCAGCGCGTGCAGCCGCTCATCTTCCCGGGTGCGCGGATTGACGAGGACGGCGTCGGGCTGCAGCGTGCCCGAGAGCACCTTGCACAGGGACATCTTGCCGGTGTGTCCGTCGTTGAACGTCTTGGTCACCGTGAGCAGCGTCGGGCCACTCGGGTCGCACGGGATCTCGGCCGTCTCGACCCCGGCCGTGGCCAGGACCGGTGGCCGGGACGCCGGGCTGGGGCACAGCTCCTCAATCAGGCGGGCCAGCCGGTCGACGCCGACCCCGCTGGCTGCCGAGCAGCACAGGACGGGGAAGACGGCAGCCCGGGCCACGCCGCCGGCCAGGCTTTTCTCGAGCTCACCGTAATCGAGGGTCTCCCCGTTGAGGTAGCGCTCCATGAGGTCGTCGTCACCCACGACGATGCCCTCGACGAGCTGCTCGTGCACCGTGTGCTCCTCGTCGACCAGCTCATCGGGGATGGGGCCCTCGCGCCCGGCCGGCGGCACGGTGCCGTCGACCGCCGCGCCGGCGACGGGCGTGTCGTAGTGGGTCGCCGTGTCGTCCAACAGGTCGATGACGCCGTGGAAGTCCGCCTCGTGGCCGATGGGGAGCTCCACCGGCGCCACGCCGGCGCCGAAGGAGGCCTGAATCTCCGCCAGCGTGCGGTCGAAGTCGGCCCGCTCGCGGTCGAGCTTGTTGATGACGATGACCCGCGGCACACCCAGGCGCGCCGCGGCACGCCAGGCGTCCTCGGTCTGGGCCTGCACACCGTCGGTGGCGCTGACCACAACGACGGCGAGGTCGACGTTGGCCAGGGCGGTCACCATCTCGCCGGCGAAGTCGGCGTACCCGGGCGTGTCGAGCAGGTTCACCTTGACCCCGTTGACCGTGAAGGGGGCCAGGCTGGTGGAGATGGAGAGCCGGCGCGCCACCTCCTCGGGCTCGAAGTCCATGACGGTGCTGCCCTTCTCGACCGATCCCCGTCGCGCGATGGAGCCGGTGGCAGCCAGCAGCGCCTCGGCGAGCGTGGTCTTGCCGGCGCCGTGGTGGCCGACGAGGGCGACGTTGCGGATAGCGGTGGGGTCGTGTGGCACCTGGTCCTCCGTCCTCCGTCCGTTCAGGCAGACCTGAACCGGCTCGTTCCGCCCGAGTGTACGACCGCTTCCACGCCGCCGCTCGGGCGGCCCGATCCGGGGGGCCGAGGGCCTGTTAGGGCGGATCGCGACGGGCGGCCAGCGCGGCGTCGTACTCGTGACGGATGGAGAAACGGATGAACAGGGCGATGGTGTCGACGAGGAGCAGCCACACGGCCCTGACCGAGATGGTGCTTCCGAAGCGCTCCCGGATCCGCACCGGCGCCTCCACAATGCGGGTGTAGCCGAGGCGGCGGGCCAGCACCAGCAGTTCGAGGTCGAGCGCGAAGCGGCTCTCACGCAGCAGCGGCAGGACGTCGGCGATGACCCTCCGGTCCACCAGCTTGATGCCCACCTGGGTGTCCTTGACGTGCAGGCGGAACAGCAGCCCGATGAGGTTCTGGTAGCCCCACGAGTAGAGGCGGCGCAGCGGCGGGTAGTGCACCGAGGAGTCGGGGTGGCGCTTGCTCCCGATGATGATGTCGGGCTCCAGCGACCGCATGATGGAGACGAAGGGGGCGAGCAGCTCGGGGGAGATGTCGCCGTCGGCGTCGATGAAGCCGAGGTAGCGACCCCGTCCTAGTGCCAGGCCTTCGCGTAACGCGTGGCCCTTGCCCATGTTGGTGGCGAACGACACCCGGCGCACGACGCTCTCCGGAAAGCCCTCGAGGGTGAAGGGGCTGCCGTCGGTCGACCCGTCCGACACCGTGATGATCTCGAAGGTCATGCCCGACGTGTCGAGCACGCGCACCATGTCCTCGACGGTCGAGCGCAGGCGGTCGCCCGGGTTGTAATAGGGCACGACGATGGAGACGTCGAGGGTGGGCTCGGGAAGCACGTCGGTGCTGTCTGGTCGGGGCGCTCCCGCACTCCTCGGCTCGGACTCCGGCACCATCACCTCACGTGCGCCCACCCGTGGGGTGGGCGATCTCGCTAGGCGAGGCTACCCGACGCCCTGTCGGATACGACGCCGCGTCGGATCAGAACGCGGCCCCTCCGCTCCCGGCTGTCGAGCCGCCGCTCGTCCCGCTGCTGCTGTTCGTGGAGGATGCCGCTGCGCCACCCCCGACGTTGATGTTGACGTTCATCCCCAGAGCCTTGTGCCCAGGGATCGGGCAGTCGATGTCGTAGGCGCCCTTCTTGAAGGTCACGGTCAACTTGGCGCTCTGCCCCGGCTGGATGTCCTTCGTCATGGCCATCTTGATGCCGGGCCCGGTGACCATGAGGGCGTGGGTGGTCTGGCCCTTGTTCTGGGCCACGAAGGTGTACTTGCCGGCCTTGAAGGTGGTCTTGGAGAGGGCGATGTGGAAGTCGGTCTCGACGGCCTTGACCGTGGTGACCTTGGTGGCGGCGGACGCCGGTGCCGCCGACACGACGGTGGCGGCCAGGGTGGCTCCCGAGGCGACGGCCAACGCGGCCAATGGGACGGCGGCGATCCGGGTGGCGATGGAGTGCATGGTGGTCCTCTGCGGTCGTTGTTGCTCTGATGTCACAATGGTGAAATACGGGCTGGACGTCCCTCGGGATTGGGCTCTCTCCCCATTCGGGCGGTCCGGACAGATGCTGCTACCTGGACCGCAGCAGCCTACCGGCGGTCCCGGCGGGCCACGGGGTCGGACCCATGGGTCTGTCCGCCGGCCGGTGGAACACCGCGGTCCGAGGGCCGGATGGTAAACTTTTGCGAGCAGCGCCGGAGCCCTGTCCTGGGCCGCGCACAACGAGGAGCTTCATGTTCGACGGTCGTTGGCGAACAGCCGTCGACCGGACCACCGGTCCGGTCGGCGAGACTCTCCACCGCCATGGCATCACCGCTGACGTGCTCACCGCGACAGGCCTGGTGTCGGCCACGGCGACCGCGGTCCTGGTGGCGTCAGGTCACCTCCACCTCGCCATCGTCTTCCTGATCATCACCGGCATGCACGACCTGTTCGACGGGCCCGTCGCCAAGGCGGCGGGCACGGCGTCGGTCCGGGGCGCTTTCTTCGACTCGGTCACCGACCGCGTCGCCGACGCCGTCCTGATGTTCGGCTGCGCCTGGTACCTGCTGAATCGCGGAGATGGTCGCCTGGCCCTGCTGCCCATGGCCATCCTGGCGGTGACCGCGCTCGTGTCCTACGAACGGGCCAAGGCGGAATCCCTCGGCCTGTCGGCCAAGGGCGGCCTGATGGAGCGGGGCGAGCGCATGTTCCTGCTCGGCGTCGCCTTCTTGAGCAGCGTGATCTTCGTGCCGGTGCTCTGGCTCCTGCTCGTCCTCGTCTCGTTCACCGCCATCGCCCGCTTCGTCAAGGTCTGGAACGCCGCGTCCGGACGCGACGCCGTCATCCGGCGCCGGATCGAGGCCTGGCGCGAGGGGCGGGTCGACTCGCGCTGGCGTGCCTGGCGCGAGGGGCGCGAGACGGTGGGCGTGCCCCGGCGCGACCTGGCCCGGACGACGGGCGCCCCGGTCGGTCGCTGGCGGGCCCGCAGGCAGGAGTCGTTGAGCAGCCGTTCCGGTCGCACCTTGCGGGAACGCCGTCGTGCGGCCCGTGGACACCCGGGCAGCACCGGTGCGCGCCGCACGACCCGCCGCACGCCACCCCCGTCCTGACCCGCGCCCTCTGCGTCCCGTCGTGACCGACGAGCCTGTCCGCGTCCGGCGCGCCAGGACCAAGTACCTCATGTACCGCGGCATGGCCGCCGGCATGGGTCACATGCCCCTGCCGTTGGCCGACGGGATCGCCCGCGGTGTGGCCCGCGTCATGGCCCTGCGGGGCGGCGCGGCCCTGGCCATGAACGAGCGGCACATGCGGCGCGTCCTGGCCAGCGAAGGCGGAGGCGTCGAGCCCGATCCTGCCCTGGTCCGGCGTTGGAGCACGCGCACCTTCGATTCCTACGCCCGCTACTGGTGCGACGGTGCCCGCCTGCCCTACGAGAACGAGTCCGGCGTGCGGGCCCGCTGGCAGCTCCTGTCCGGCCATGAGCACCTGCGCGCCGCGATGGACCGGGGACGCGGCATCGTCATGGCGTTGCCCCACGTGGGGAGCTGGGAGTGGGGCGGGTACTGGCTCGGGCTCGAGGGCATGCCGATGACGGCGGTGGTGGAGCGGCTCGAGCCCGAGGAGCTCTTCGAGTGGTTCGTCGGACAACGGGCCGCCATGGGGTTGACCGCGGTACCGCTCGGCGACGGCTCGAGCTCGGCGCTCCTGCGGGCCCTCAAGGCGAATCGCATCGCCGGGCTCGTGAGCGACCGGGACCTGGTCGGCAACGGTATTGAGGTCGAGTTCTTCGGGGAGAAGACGACGCTGCCGGCGGGGGCCGCCACGTTGGCCTTGCGTACAGGTGCGCCGCTGCTCCCCGTCGTCGTCTACTCGGGCCCGGGCAACTGGCACACCGGCATCGTGCACCCGCCGCTCGACACTTCCCGCCAGGGGAGAATGCGTGAGGACATCGTCCGGGTGACCCAGGACCTGGCCACCACGTTCGAGTACGACATCAGGGCCCGCCCCGAGCAGTGGCATCTCTACCAGCCCAACTGGCCGAGCGACACCCGATGAGGGTCGCCATGCTCTCGCCCTATGCGCTGTCGAGCGTCGGGGGCGTGCAGGGGCAGGTCGTCGGGCTGGCGCGTTCGCTGCGGGCCCAGGGCCACGAGGTGACGGTGGTGGCGCCGACAGGGGGCCGCGACCCGGTGCCCGACGCCGTGGGGGACCACTACGTCATCGGCCGCCCGGCCGCGCTGCCCTCGAACGGGTCGGTGGCCCCCGTGGCGCCGTGGCCGACCGCGGCGGCCCGCGCCGAGCGCTTCATACGCCACGGGAATTTCGACGTGGTGCACATGCACGAACCGCTGGCGCCGATGGCGGCCTACGGCCTCGTGCTGACTGCCCCGCTCCCGATGGTGGGCACCTACCACCGGGCCGGCGTGAGCCGGTGGGTCCGCCCGCTGCACCCGCTGACCGAGCTGGTCGGGCGCCGGCTGCAGGTCCGGGTGGCCGTCTCCGAAGCCGCCCGCGCCACGGGCCGGCGCGAGGGCGGCGGCGAGTTCGAGGTCCTGTTCAACGGTGTCGAGATGGACCGGTTCGAGTCCGCGGCCCCGGTCCGGGACCCCGCAGGCCGTCCCGTCGTCCTGTTTCTCGGTCGCCACGAGCCGCGCAAGGGCCTGCCGGTCCTGCTCGACGCCTTCGCCACCATGCAGCGGCCCGCCGTTCTGTGGGTGGCCGGCGACGGACCGGGCACCGAGGTGCATCGTCGCCGGCAGCTCGCCTCGGACCGCGTGCAGTGGCTGGGTCAGGTCTCTGACGAGGAGGTGGCGTCGCGACTGGCCGGGGCCGACGTGTTGTGTGCGCCGTCGCTGCAGGGCGAGTCGTTCGGGATGGTGCTGCTCGAGGGGATGGCTGCGGGCTGCGCGGTGGTGGCCTCCGACATCGAGGGCTACCGCATGGCCGCGGGTGGCCACGCCACGCTGGTCCCGCCCGGGGACGCGGGTGCACTGGCCGCCGCCCTCGACACCGCCGTGGCGGACATGGGGTCGGACCAGGCCCGCAAGGAAGCGACCGAGTACGCACGGGCCTGGTCGATGGACACCCTGGCCGAGCGGTACCTCGACGTCTACGAGCGGGCGATCCGGGCCTTCCACGCCGCTCGGTGATCGTCCGTGCCGCCGCGGGCGATCGTCTGCTCGGCACCGTGATCGCGCCGCCGCGGACCTGGTCGCGGTGGGGGCCCGGGACGGTGAGCGGCAGGTCGTAGGCTGCATGGCCCATGGCCGATCAGCACGAGGGTTCGACATCCGGCGGCGGCAGCCGGTCCGGCGGCGACGGCGGCGGCGGCGGTGCGAGTGCTGGCGGCGGCACTGGCGGTGGCAGTGGCGCCAGCCGGAGCCGCAACAGGAACCGCAACCGCAACCGGAGTCGTTCGGGCTCGTCCAGCGGCGGGAACACGGGCGGGTCCGGCGGCGGCAACCGGTCGGGCAACAACGCGAACGGTCGGTCGAGCTCGAACGGGCAACGCAAGGGTCAAGGCCAGAGTGGCGGAGGCGGTCGGCGCCAGGGCCAGGGCTCGGGCAAGGGTGGAGGGAACAGGTCCCAGTCCCGCTCGGGCTCGCGACCGCGCAGCGGGCCGGACCGCTCCGCCGTCGCGCTGGCGCCACCCCCACCACTCGAACCGCTGCAGGTCCTGCCCACCCTCGGCGCCCCCCAGGTCTTCCCGGCCGAGGTGGCGGCCAACCGCCGCCGAGCCCTCACGTTGTGCGCGCTGGCGGCCGTGCTCCCGGCGCTGTTGCTCGGCGCTCTGGTGTGGGTGGCGCTCTCCATGATCGTCGGCGTGGCGGTGTTCGTGGTCGCCGGGGCCGCGGTGATGTTCGCGGTGTGGCGGCTGGCCCCGTCGGTCGCGCTGAATCGCATCGGCGCGGTGCCCATCGACGAACAGGACGAAACGCGCCTGTGGAACGTGACGGAGGGTCTCTGCGCGACCTTCGGGCTGGGCATGCCGTCCCTCTACGTCCTCGACGACGACGTGCCCAACGCGTGCGCACTCGGCCGCGACACGCGGCGCTCGGTCGTGGTGGTGACGACCGGCCTTCTGCGCCGGCTCGATCCGATTGAGCTCGAGGGCGTGATCGCTCACGAGTTGGCGCACGTGAAGCGGGGCGACAACGGCGTCTCGTGCATCGGCATCACGCTCGCCCGTATGGTCGGCGGCGCGTCCACGTTGCGTCGCTGCGTGGGGGAGAACCGCGAGTACCGGGCGGACGTGGTCGCGGCCTCAGCCGTGCGCTTCCCCCGAGGCCTCCTCGGGGCGCTCAGGACGATGATGGGCGCGCCCGCCCCGGCCGAGGGCTCGTTCTTCGCCTCGCCGGCCCGTTTCGGCCCCACCCGCTGGGTGTGGATCGACCCCTCGGTGGGGCACCGTGGCGAGGAGCCGTTGCCCGGGGATCTCGATGCCACCTCGGTGAGGACCGCCGCGCTGAGCGAGTGGTGAGAAGGGGCGGCCGGCCGGCCTCGTAGACTGGTCGGATGACAACCGGGACCTTCACGGTGAAGCGGGGATTGGCCGACATGCTGCGCGGCGGCGTCATCATGGACGTCGTCAACGCCGAGCAGGCCAAAATCGCCGAGGACGCCGGGGCGGTCTCGGTCATGGCGCTCGAGCGGGTGCCGTCGGACATCCGCCGGGACGGTGGCGTGGCGCGCATGAGCGATCCGGTGCTGATCGAGGGGATCATCGAGGCGGTCACGGTCCCGGTGATGGCCAAGGCCCGCATCGGGCACTTCGCCGAAGCCCAGGTGCTGCAGTCGCTCGGCGTCGACTTCATCGACGAGTCCGAGGTGCTGACGCCGGCCGACGAGGCGTACCACATCGACAAATGGCCCTTCACGGTCCCGTTCGTCTGCGGCGCCACCAATCTCGGTGAGGCCCTGCGGCGCATTTCCGAGGGCGCCGCCATGATCCGCTCCAAGGGCGAGGCGGGCACCGGCAACATTGTGGAGGCGGTGCGCCACCTGCGCTCCATCCTCGGCACGATCCGCGCCCTGACCCAGGCCGACAGTGCCGAGCTCTACGGCTGGGCCAAGGAGCTCGGCGCCCCGATCGCGCTGGTGCAGGAGATCGCCGTGTCCGGCAAGCTGCCCGTGCCCCTGTTCTGCGCCGGCGGGATCGCCACGCCCTCGGACGCCGCGCTCGTGATGCAGCTCGGGGCGGAGGCCGTCTTCGTCGGATCAGGCATCTTCAAGTCCTCGGACCCGGAGCGGATGGCCTCGGCCATCGTCGAGGCCACGGCCCACTTCACCGACGCCGAGCACGTGGCGAAGGTGTCGCGCGGCCTCGGCGACGCCATGCGGGGTCTGGAGGCGTCGCAGTACGGCGAGCATCTCGCCGACCGGGGGTGGTAGCGGGCCCCTCCGCGCAAGGGGCGGGACCCGTCGTCGGGGTCCTCGACCTGCAGGGGGACGTGCGTGAGCACCTGGCTGCGCTGGCCGAGGTGGGGTGCGAGGCCCGGACCGTCAAGTGGCCGGCCGATCTCGACGGCATCTCCGGGCTGGTGTTGCCCGGAGGCGAGTCCACGACCTTGTCCATGCTGCTCGAATCGACGGGCCTGTTCGAGGCCATCGCCGGACGGGTCGGCGACGCCGCGCAGCGTCCGCTCCCTCTCCTCGGGACCTGTGCCGGGCTCGTCCTGGTCTCGCGCGAGGTGCTCGACGGCCGCCCCGACCAGCGCACCTTCGGTGTGCTCGACGCCGTCGTCCGCCGGAACGGCTACGGGCGCCAGGAGCAGTCCTTCGAGGCGGACATCGTGTTCGGGTCCGGGGAGGGGCCGCCCCTGCCCACCGTCTTCATCCGGGCACCGCTGCTCGTCACGGTCGGGGAGAGGGTCGAGGTCCTCGCCTCTCTCCACGGCGTGCCGGTCCTGGTGCGTCAGGGCCCTGTGCTGGCCTCGTCGTTCCACCCCGAGCTCACGGCGGACCGCCGGATCCACCGCTTGTTCGCCGACATGTGCGGCCCCGGTCGACCGACGGGCGGGCTCTTCGCCGCCCCCTGATCCGGGCCCGCGTCACCGGCCGAGATGGGCGACCAGCGCGGCGATCCGGTTGCTCACCACGGCGTCGACCCCGGCGTCGAGCACCTGGGTCATGTCCTCGGGGGTGTCGACGGTCCAGGTCGACACGCGCCGGCCCGCCTGGTGCACCGCGGCCACCCCCTCGGGTGTGATCAGCCCGAACCACGGGTTCCAGTACTGGGCCTGCAGTTCGGCCAGCAGCGCCAGCGGTGGTTCCGGGCCGTCGAGCCAGGTCAGCCCGATGCGCGCCTCGGCCGACCGCGCCCGCAGTTGCTGCAGGGCCGCCACATTGCCCGTCACGAAGAGGCAGCGCTGCAGGGCCCCTGCCGCCTGCACCGCGGCGAGGCCGCCGGACACGACCTCGCGGCGGGTGAAATCGACCATCAACGGCAGCGGGACGGCGTGGAGCACGTCGGCCAGAGTGGGGACGCGCACGTCGTCGTGACCCAGCGCGGCCACCTCGGCCAGGTCGACGTCGCCCACGGACACCTCGCGACCCCACAGGCGTCCGAGCGTCTGGTCGTGCAGGACGACGATGGCGCCGTCGCGCGTCCGGCGCAGGTCGATCTCCACCATGTCCGCCCCGAAGGTTGCCGCGGCGGCGAAGGCCGGCAGCGTGTTCTCCCGGTGCTCGACGGGCTCGCCCCGGTGGGCAATGGCGACGACGGGCATGGGGTCGACGGGCATGGGGTCGACGGGCACGGGGTCGACGGGCATGGTGCCGGCTGCCACGGGGCCGGAGTTCGCCTAGGCGTTGCCGGCGTAGACGGCGCCCGCCACGTTGGCGATGATCTGGTTGAGCGCTGGCTCAATGAGGGTGTTCACCGCCGCCTGGGTGATGTGCACCCCGTCGGAGCCCCGCGCCACGATGCCGTCCACCACCGAGGCGTAGGCCCCGCCCGGGTCGAGCACGGCGTAGAGGTCGTCGATGGAGACATAGGGGTACTGGGCGGCCACCGACTTGACGATCTGGTTGTAGTCGTTCACCAGCGCGTTCGGTGTGCCGTCGGCGAAGTAGGGCGACGTGGACAGGATGACGGCTCCCCCGTCGGAGTGTGCGATCTGCACCGCCTCGGCCAGGTTGTCCTGGATGTAGGCGGCATAGGCCGGGTTGGCCAACGTCGTGTACGCCCCGTTGAACATCCGCTCCTGCGTCTCCCAGTAGCCGGTCTGAATCACGGTGACGTCGGGATGGAAGCGCGACACCACCCACTGCAGCTGCGTCGCCCAGAGCGCGCAGGCGCCCGGGCTGATGTACAGCGAGCCCTGGTTGCTCCACGGGATGGTCGGCGCGCCGTCGGTGTACCCGCAGCCGGCCGCCGCCCCGTCGTCGACGGCGTAGGGCGGGTTGTTCTGTTCCACGTACTCGCCTTCGTAGAGCGAGAGCGAGTCGCCTGAGAAGGCCACCCGCTGAATGCCCTGGTGGGTGGCCTGGGGCCCGGGCGCCTCGTTGATGATCGACACGACGCCGGGAATCGGATTCGACAGGGGCGCGGGGAAGAGCGGGGGATGGAGGGGTGACTGCGCGCTCCCTGAGAACTGGGCGTCGCCGTAGCTGAAGACGCCGGCGTCCTGCCCGACCAGCCAGTACCCGTTCCCGTCCTGCGTCGGCGTCATGGCGACGATGGGCTCGCTCAGGTGGATGCCGCCCGTCGAGCCCCAGAACTGGGCGTTGCCGTAGCTGAAGATGCCGCCGTCGCTCGCCACCAGCCAGTAACCGGCGTGATTCGCGGTGGCGGCCATGCCCACGACGGGCTGGTTCAGGTGGATGCCGCCGGTCGAGCCGAGGAACGGCGCGTCGCCGAACGAGAAGATGCCGCCGTCGGAGGCCACCAGCCAGTAGCCGCCGCCGTTGGCCGCGGCCGCCATGCCGACAATGGGCTTGTTGAGCGCGATGCTCCCCGTCGAGCCCCAGAACCTGGCGTCGCCGAAGGAGAAGATGCCGCCGTCGGAGGCCACTAGCCAGTAGCCGCCGCCGTCGGGCGTGGCCGCCATACCCACGATGGGCTGGTTCAGGTGGATGCCACCCGTCGAGCCCCAGAACTGGGCGGAGCCGAAGGAGAAGATGCCGCCGTCGGAGGCCACCAGCCAGTAGCCGCCCCGGGGATCGGCCGCACCGCCGACGATGGGCTTGGCCAGCGGGATCTCGAGCGTGTCGCCGTCGTACGCCGCGCCGCCGAAGGTCATCACGCCGCCCGCCGCGTCGACGATGGCGTACGAGCCGTTGGTGGCGCCCGGCACCGCCACGGCGGCGGAGTCGGAGTCGGAGGCGGTGTCGGCGGCGGCGGCGCCCGCACCCACGCCTGATCCGGTGGTGCCCAGGACGATCAGCGCCGAGGCGGCCAGGAGCGCCGCCACACCCATGGCGACGCGCTGGCTCGCTCTCTGCAACAACGGTCCGCCCGGCATGAGCCCGCGATCATAGGGAGCCCGCGAGCCCAGGTTGACGCGGCCTTCAGAGAAGCCGCAGTTGGCGGCCGCCCGTGGCGTCCGGGACCACTTCGGCCGCCGGGGCGTCCGTCTCCTGTGGCTGCGGCGGCCGGCCGCGGTAGCGGTTCCGGCCCGACACGCCGCAGCGACGGGCCGCCACCTTCACGATGCCCTCGATCCGCTGGCGCTCGGCGTCCTCCTGGTAGGCCCCGCGTCGGAAGCGCTCGCGGTGGAGGGGGACGAGGTCCGGCCGGGTCCGCTGCAGCCAGTCGAGATAGTGGCCCCGGACCGTGCCGCGCAGGTGCAGCGCCACGCCGGCGACGGACACCGCCCCGGCCTCGGCGCACGCCTCGACGACGGCGGTCAGCTGGGCCTCGGAGTCGGAGAGGCCGGGCAGCACGGGTGCCACCAGCACGCCGCAGGGGATGCCCATGGCGGTCAGGCGGCGCATCGCCTCGACGCGCCGGTCCGGCGGGGGCGTGCCCGGCTCGGTCAGGGACCACACGGCGCGGTCGAGCGTGCCGATGGAGAAGCTCACCCCCACCTCCGTCCGCTCGCAGGCGGCAGCCAGCAGCGCGGCGTCGCGCAGGATCAGCGTCGACTTGGTCAGGATGCTGAAGGGGTTGCGGGCGCCAGAGAGCGTCTCGACGATGCCCCGGGTGAGGTGGTACTTGCCCTCGGCATGCTGGTAGGGGTCGGTGTTGGTCCCCATGGCGATGTGGTCGCCGTCCCAGCCCGGTGCCCGCAGCTCGGCCCGCAACCGTTCGATCGCGTTGACCTTCACCACGATTTTGCGCTCGAAGTCGCTCCCGATCCCGAGGCCCAGGTAGTCGTGCGTCGGACGGGCGAAGCAGTACACGCAGGCGTGGCTGCAGCCTCGATACGGGTTCACGGTGTGGCGGAAGGGCATGCGGCTCTCCGCCGGCACGGTGTTGATGATGGTGCGGGCGTTGACGTGGAGGAACTCCATCCCGGCGTAGGCGCCCTTGCCCACGTGGCGCTCCGCCACCCGCTCGTCGGGGAAGAGGGTGCCACCCCCCTCGTTCTCGGCCAGGGCCCAGCGCAGCGCCATGGGGCTACGATAGCGAACACATGTTCGTATTTCAAGCGGTGGGGTGTCCACAAAAACGACCAGGTCAGCCACTAATCTCGACTGCACTGTGGTGACCAAGACCCGCGGGGGCGCCGCGACGCGCCCGGCCGCCCGAACCACCAAGAAGCCGGCAAGCCGGGCCAAGCAGCCGCCACCGCGGCCGCCCT
Organism: uncultured Acidimicrobiaceae bacterium; assembly: GCA_963794875.1. Lineage (GTDB taxonomy): Bacteria > Actinomycetota > Acidimicrobiia > Acidimicrobiales > RAAP-2 > Bog-473. The sequence goes on along the minus strand of CAWCFG010000016.1, from coordinate 214,236 downwards.
TCTGGCGCGTCCAGGGCCGGGACCTGTGGGCGGTCGGCCTGATCACGCTCGGTGTCCTGCTCGCGTTGGCCCTCTGGGGCAAGCAACTCGGGCCCATCGGCCACGGCGTCGACACCGGGCTGGGCCTGCTGGCCGGCTGGGCCCGCGTGCTGCTCCCTGTGGTGACCGCCGGTGCCGGCTTCGCCCTGCTGCTGGACCGGCCCGGGCGCGTCGACGACGACGGTGAGGAGCACGAAGGGTCCGATCCCTGGCGCCTGGCCGTCGGGTCGGTCCTCGGCCTGCTCGGCATCTGCGGTCTGGCCGAGGTGGCCAAGGGGTCGCCGCGCTTCTCGGACTCGGGCGCGCTGCGCGACGCCGGCGGCTATGTCGGCGCCGCGGTCGGTCGCCCTCTGCACGCCGGCCTCGGTCCGGCCGGCGCCGCCGTGCTGCTCGTCGCTCTGGTCTTCGTGGCCGTCCTTGTGGCGACTGGCGTCTCGCTGGCCTCGGTCGGGCGGGCCATCGCCATCACCGCCACGCACACGGGGCGCAGCCTCTCGGCCCTGTGGCGGGGCAAGCCGTTCGTGATCACCTCCGATCTCGGCGCCGACACTCCGGAGGAGTCCGCCTCGTCCCGTCGTGTCCCCTTCGACGCGGAGGAGGAGGACGACGTTCCGCCGCAGGACGACATCGACGACATCGAGCCGGAGCCCGAGCTCCAGCCCCAGCCGGTCCCGGTGGCCGCGTCGCCACCGCCGCCTGTGCCGGCCGCCTCCCGCGCTCCCGGCGATTGGGCCCTCCCCGCGATGTCGCTGCTGCAGGCCTCGAAGAAGATGCGCCAGGACCAGCGTCAGATCGACGCCCTGGGCGAGGACCTGGTGCGGGCACTCGAGGCGCACGGCGTCGAGACGAGGCTGGTGGGCTGCCGGGTCGGCCCCACGGTGACCCGTTACGAGCTCGAGCTCGGTCCCGGGGTCAAGGTGGCCCGTGTCACGAGCCTCTCCAAGGACATCGCCTACGCCATGGCGTCGCCCGATGTGCGCATTCTGGCGCCGATCCCCGGCAAGTCGGCCATCGGCGTGGAGGTGCCGAACCGGACCCGCCAGCTGGTGTCGCTGCGCGACATCCTCGAGTCGAACGAGGCCAAGCCGACCGCAACCACCCACCCGCTGGAGGTGGCCATGGGCCGCGACATCGCCGGGCGTGCCGTGATGGCGAACCTGGCCGAAATGCCGCACATCCTCATCTCGGGCTCGACGGGCTCGGGCAAGTCCTCGTGCATGAACTCCATCATCACGTCGATCCTCATGCGCGACACGCCCGACAAGGTCAAGATGATTCTGGTCGACCCCAAGCGCGTCGAGCTCGGTCAGTACGACGGCCTCCCGCATCTCCTCAACCCGGTCGTCGTCGACCCCAAGAAGGCGGCCAACGCCCTCGCCTGGGCCGTGAAGGAGATGGAGCGCCGCTACGACATGCTGGCCGAGAACGGGGTGCGAGACATCACCGGCTACAACCAGCTGGTCGAGCAGGGTCTCATCACGCCGCCACCGCCGTCGGACCGTCGCCGCATGCGCGAGGTGGCGGCCCGGGCGCTCGGGGAGGAGCACGCGGCCGTCGACGACGAGGCGGACCTCGACCCCGAGCCCGAGCCTCCGCAACCCCTCCCGTTCATCCTCGTGATCGTCGATGAGTTGAACGACCTCATGATGGTGGCGGCCCGCGACGTCGAGGACTCCATCGTGCGGATCGCCCAGATGGCCCGCGCCGTGGGCATCCACCTGGTCATCGCCACCCAGCGCCCGTCGGTCGACGTCATCACCGGGGTGATCAAGGCCAACATCCCGAGCCGCATGGCCTTCTCCGTGTCGTCGCTCGCCGACAGCCGCGTCATCCTCGACCAACCGGGCGCCGAGCGCCTGATCGGCAAGGGGGACATGCTGCTGCTCACCGCGTCGTCGAACATCCCGCGCCGCCTGCAGGCCCCCTGGGTCTCGGAGGAGGAGGTGCGCGATGTGGTCCGCCACTGGCGCGCGCAGGGCGGGCAGGCCGAGGCCATCGTGGGGATCGAGGGCATCGACGACGGCCCGTCGGGCACCGACGGCCTCGATGGTGACGACGACGAGTTGCTCATACAGGCCCGGGACCTTGTCGTGCGCTCGCAGCTGGGGTCGACGTCGATGTTGCAGCGCAAGCTGCGGGTGGGATTCGCCCGCGCCGGGCGGCTCATGGATCTGCTCGAGCAGGCCGGTGTCGTCGGCCCGAGCGAGGGCTCGAAGGCACGGGCCGTCCTTATGACCCCCGAAGAGCTCGACGGACTGAGCGGGAGGTGAGCCCGGAAGCGCCGGCGCCACCGTTCATGGTGGCGCCCTTCCGGCTCGACTCGTTGCACGAGCCGGTACCGCCGGCGCTGCCGGCGCCCGAGCACGGGCGCCACTCCGCACCGTCGCCGTCGTCGTCGCCGCCCTCACCGTCGCCGCACCGCCGCCGCCGCCGGGGTCGGCGCCGGGTTTTCCTGCTCGCCCTCCTCCTGCTCGTCGTGGCCGCCGGCGCCTTTGTGGGCGTCCGGCTCTCCACACCCGAGCCGGCGCCCGCCGTCACCCCCGCCCTGGCCTCGACGGTGCACATTGCGACCCACGCCGTGACGCTCCCGTGGCCGACGACGGGGCAGGGCGCCGTTGCCGTCCCCGCCCTCGGCATCAACGTCGCGTCCGGGCCCGAGCAGCCGGCCCCGGTGGCGAGCCTGACCAAGTTGATGACGGCCTACGTCATTCTCCATGACCATCCCGTCGCGCTGGGTCAACCCGGACCGACCATCACGGTGAGCCAGGCCGACGTCGACGACTACGACAGCGCCACTGTCAACGACGACTCCAATGCAGCTGTGACGTTGAACGAGCAGATCTCCGAGGCCGACGTGCTCGGGGGGCTCCTGGTCCACTCGGCCGACAACTACGCCGACCTCCTGGCCACCTGGGACGCGGGGAGCATGCCCGCCTTCGTGGCCAAGATGAACGCCGCCGCGTCCCGCCTCGGGATGGACCACTCGCACTTCGCCGACGCCAGCGGCGTGAGTCCGGGCTCGCAGGCCACCGCCTCTGACATCCTCAAGGTGGCGGCCCTCGACATGGCCAATCCCACCTTCGCGTCCATGGTGGGGATGTCGTCCGTCACGCTGCCCGTCGCGGGGACGATCTCGACATATACGCCGCTGCTCGGCGTGCAGGGGGTCATCGGCGTGAAGTCCGGATTCACCACCGCAGCCGGTGGGGGTGACGTGCTCGCCGTGATGCGCACCGTGCACGGCAAGCCGGTGCTCGTGCTGACAGCCGTGACCGGGCAGACCGGCCCGGTGGTCCTGGCCCAGGCGGGACTACACGCCCTGGCGCTCGCCGATGCGGTGGCCCCCCTCATCGGGTCCGCCCAGGTGCTGGCGCAAGGCCAGGTCGTGGCCCACGTCGGCGAGGCGGGTACGACCCGGGGCGCCACGACGTCGTCGTCCGCCTCCGTGTTGACCTGGCCCGGTGTCACCGCCACGAGGGTCTTCGTGCCGGCACACCGCGTGGCGGTGCAGGCCCGCCGCGGCACACGGGTCGGGACGGTGGTGGTCACCCTCGGCACACAGCGGGTGGCCGTGCCCGTCCGCTTGACGAAGGACATCCCGCCACCGTCGCTTCGTCAACGGCTCTTCTGACGGCATGACTCTTCTGACGGCTGACTCTTCTGACGGCTGACTCTTCTGACGGCATAGCCTGACCTCGTGCGCGCCCGGGCCCCTGCGTCATCGGCCAATCTCGGTCCTGGTTTCGACACCCTGGCTGTGGCGCTCGACCGCTATGTCAGCGTCGAGGTCGAGGATGCCCCCTCGCTGCGCGTGCACACCGAGGGCGAGGGCTCCGGCCTGTTCGACGACGCGTCACATCTGGCCGCCCGCGTCGTGGCGCAGATACGGGGCCATGACCGGTTCGCCCTCACGGTGCGCTCGCAGATTCCGGTCGCCCGCGGCCTGGGGTCCTCCGCCGCGCTCGTCGCCGCGGCCGCCGCGGCAGCGGGAGCCGCGGACCCCTTCGCGGTGGCCGCCGCCTACGACGGGCATCCCGAGAACGCGGCGGCCAGTGTCTTCGGCGGCCTGGTGGCCGCGGCGACGGTGGATGGACGGCCGGTGCACGCCGCCCTTCCGCTCAGCGAGGAGCTCGCCTTCGTCGTGGTCATCCCTGAGCGCGACCTGGCCACCCCGGAGGCTCGCGGCGTCCTCCCTGACTCGCTGGACCGGGCAGACGTCGTGTTCAACCTCGGCCGCATGGGCCTCCTCGTGGCGGGACTGGCCGATCCCGACGCCCTCGTCCCCGCGGCGACGGACGACCGGGTGCACCAGCCTGCCCGCACGGCGCTGTTCCCCGAGGCCCCCGAGATCCTGGGTGCCCTCGTCGACGCCGGCGCACTCGCGGCCAGCTGGTCCGGCGCAGGGCCGACGCTCATCGGCATGGTGCGTGCCGGTCTGGCGACGTCCGTGCTCGCCGGGGCCGAGGCGGCGCTCGTGGCGGCGGGGGTGCCGGGCCGGGCGTTGGTCCTCCATGCCGACCGCCGCGGCATCGTCTACGGGGACGAGGCGGAGGTCCCGCTCCAGCTCTAGCGAGCTGAGCCTCAGGTCCCGAGCGACCGGCCGAGTGTGGAGACGTCCCCCTGCAACTGGGTGACGGCCGAGTTGACGTTGAAGGTGTTGAGGACCTGGTCGTAGTTGGCCTGCGTCGGCTGGGCGTCGCCGAGGATCTCCAGGCTGTTGGCCAGCGTCTGGGCCGCGTTGAGGGTCCTGCTCAGGTCCGCCTGCGGCGCGCGGAAGTGCTGGTGGCCGGCGAGCACGTTGGCGTAGGCGTGGATCTTGTCCCCGAGCGTGTGATCGGCGGCCTCCAGGCACACCACGGGGTTCGCCTGCTTGGCACACCCGCTGATCGCAGTGAGGTAGGTCGCCATGGCGGATTGGACGCTCGTGCTGGCGTCCTTGAGGGCGGCATCGGCCTGCTGGGGGGTCGTCGTCTTGGAGGTGCTTCCGCCCGAGCTGCCTCCGCCCGAGCTGCATCCGGCCAGCACGAGCACCAGCGGCGCCAGCGCCCACACCCGGTGGCTCCGGCGGAACCCCTGCCTCACTGGTCGTTCCACGGGCGGAAATCTACGCCCCCCTGTTCCCTAGACTCCCGCGGATGGCCCGGACCTATTTTATCCGTACCTTCGGGTGCCAAATGAACGAGCACGACTCCGAGCGGCTCGCCGGGTTGTTGGTGGCCGACGGCCTGACGGCGGCCCCCACCATGGAGGACGCCGACGTAGTCGTGCTCAACACCTGCTGCATCCGGGAGAACGCCGATCAGCGCCTCTACGGGACCCTGGGCCGCCTGAAGGAACTGGTGGACGCCAAGCCCGGTGTGCAGATCGCGGTAGGGGGGTGCCTGGCCCAGAAGGACCGGGCGCGCATTCAGGAGAAGGTGGGCTGGGTCGATGTCGTGTTCGGCACCCACAACCTGACCAGTGCACCCGGGCTCCTGCGCCGGGCGGAGAGCGAGGGTCCCGTCATGGAGATCCTCGACGCCCCCGCTCCCGAGTCGGGGAGCAACCCGCTCCTCGGTCCCGGCGCCGTCCGTGAGCTTCCCTACGCCGCATGGGTGAACATCCAGACCGGCTGCGACAACTCCTGTGCTTTTTGCATCGTCCCCTCGGTGCGGGGCCCCGAGGTGAGCCGTTCCCTGCGCGACATCGTGACCGAGGTGGAGCTGCTGGCCCGGAGCGGGGTGACCGAAGTGACCTTGCTCGGGCAGAACGTGAACTCGTACGGCCGCGACATCACGAAGCGCCGACCGCTGTTCGCTGACCTCCTCCGTGCGCTCGGCGCGGTCGACGGCATCGGGCGCATCCGCTTCACCAGCCCGCACCCCAAGGACCTCCGGCCCGAGACGATTGAGGCCATGGCGGAGACGCCCGAGGTCTGCGAGCAGCTCCACCTGCCGCTCCAGTCGGGGAGCGACCGGGTCTTGCGCGCCATGCGGCGGGGCTACACCGCCCGGCGCTACCTGGACCGTCTCGCCGCGGCACGGGCGGCCATCGACGACTTGGCCGTGACGACGGACATCATCGTGGGCTTCCCGGGCGAGACGGAGGACGATTTCGAGCAGACCCTGGCCGTCTGCGCCGCCGCGGGCTACGACGGCGCGTACACCTTCATCTTCTCCCCGCGCCCGGGCACGAGGGCTGCCGACATGGAGTCGAGCTTCGTCCCGGCCGACGTGGTGGCCGAGCGCTTCGAACGCCTCAAGACAGTGGTGGATCGCTCGGCACTGGCGCGCCACCAGGCACGCGTCGGCCGCAGCGAAGAGGCGCTGGTCGAAGGCGTCAGCCGGCGGGACGAGTCGATGCTGACGGGCCGCACCCGGCAGGGCAAGCTGATCCACTTCGCGTCGGGGACCGCCGCCGGGACACCGGCCGCGGGCGCTCTAGCCCGCGTCAGCGTCACTGCCGGCCATCCCCACCACCTCTCGGGCCGTCTGGAGGAGGTGGTGGCGCGGCCCCGGCATCGCGTGCGCATCCCGGTAACGAGCGCGTGACCGCGCTCGCGCTGGTCGGGGTCACCGCCTCGGGCAAGTCGGAGACCGCGCTGGAGTTCGCGCTGCGCCGGGGTGACTGCGAAATCGTCTCCGTCGATTCCATGTGCGTCTACCGCGGCATGGACATCGGGACGTCGAAGCCGGGGCCCGAGGCGCGGGCCGCCGTGCCGCACCATCTGCTCGACCTGATCGATCCGGACGAGGACTTCACGGTGACGCAGTTCCAGCGGGCGGCGCGCGAGGCTTTGGCGGGCATCGCGCGGCAGAGGGCGGCACGCTCTGCTGGTCGGGGGCACCGGCCTCTATCTGCGGGCCGTCGTCGACGATCTCGAGATCCCGGGCCGCTATCCCGGCGTGGCGGCCGCACTGGAGAGGGAGTTGGACGAGGGACGGGCCGGTGTGGCCGACCTGCACGCCCGCCTCGCTGACGTCGATCCGCTGGCCGCCACGCGTATGGAGCCGACCAACCGCCGCCGGGTCGTCCGCGCCCTGGAGGTGACCCTCGGGTCCGGTCGGCCGTTCTCCGCGTTCGGCCCCGGGCTCGAGGCCTATCCCGAGACCGGCATGACACAGGTCGGTCTCTCCCGTGCTCCCGACGAGATCGACCGGCTGATCGCGTCCCGCTTCGGCCGCATGGTGGAGGCGGGGCTGGTCGACGAGGTACGGGCGCTCGCCGCCCGCCCGGCCGGTATTTCGCGTACGGCGCGTCAGGCGCTCGGCTACCGCGAGATCCTGGCCCACGTGGAGCGCGGCACACCCCTGGCCGGCTGCCTGGACGAGGCGGTGCTGCGGACCCGGCAGTTCGCCCGGCGCCAGGCCTCGTGGTTCCGCCGTGACCCGCGGGTCAGCTGGGCCGCGAGCGGGGCGGAGGCCCAGGCCCTGCTGCAGGAGAGCCTGGACCTGCACGGCTGAACTGCGCCACCTGCGACAATGGAGCCATGCGGGCGACCAAGCACGAGGGGGCGGGCAACGACTTCCTGGTCGTGCTTGACCTCGACGACGCCATCCGGCTCTCTGTGGCCCAGGTCCGCCTCCTGGCCGACCGGCGCCGCGGCATCGGGGCCGACGGCATCATCCGGGTCGGGCCGGGGCGGGACGGCTGCGACCTCTCCATGGAGCTTCGCAACGCGGACGGTAGCGAGGCGGAGATGAGCGGGAACGGCATCCGGTGCCTGGCCCAGGCCGCCGTGGACGCCGGCCTGATGACTGGGCCGCGCTTCACCGTCGCCACCGCCGGAGGCACCCGCACCGTCGAGTACACCGAGGGCGACGCTCCCGGATGGGCGACGGCCAGCGTCGACATGGGGCCGGCCCGGCTCGGCCCCGACCAGCCTCAGGAGTTCGACGACCGCCGCGTTCGCACGGTGGATGTCGGGAACCCGCACCTGGTGCTCCTGGGCCCCGACACCGCTGCGGTCGACATCGCGGAACTCGGTCCCAAGCTCCAGGCCACCTTCAACGGGGGCATCAACGTCGAATGGATCACGGCGGGGAGCGATGAGCGAGGCGAGGTGCTCGACTTCCGGGTGTGGGAGCGGGGCGTGGGTGAGACCCTGGCCTGTGGCACCGGGAGCGTGGCCGCCGCCGCGGCCGCCCGGAGCTGGGGAGCCGTGCCCGAGAGCGGCACCGTCCGCGTGCGCAACCGGGGAGGGACCCTGGAGGTCACGCTCGGCGCCGACGAGGGGGCGACCACCTACCTCGCCGGCCCCGTCCGCAAGGTGGCGGACATCGACATCCATCCGGGAATGCTCTCTTGAGCAACCTGTTGCCCGGGACGCTCATTGAGCGCACCTTCCGGGAGCGGATCATTTTGGTGGGGGTGATCTTCCCCGGCTCGACCGAGGAGACGGTCGGCGAGGAGCTGGACGAACTGGCACGCCTGGTCGACAGCGCGGGCGCCGACGTCGTCGGCCGGGTCGTGCAGCGGCGCAACGCTCCTGACGCGGCGACCTTCGTCGGTCGGGGCAAGGCCGAGGAGATCGCCGCGTTGAGCCTGAGCCTCGACGCCGACACGGTCGTGTTCGACGACGACCTGACCCCGGCCCAGCACCGGAACCTCGAGAAGCTCTTCGGCCGCACGGCCATCGACCGCACCGCCGTGATCCTCGACATCTTCGCCCAGAACGCCCGGAGCCCCGAGGGGAAGGCGCAGGTGGAGCTCGCGCTGCTGCGGTACCGCCTGCCCCGACTGCGCGGCCGCGGCTCCGCCCTGAGCCAGCAGGCCGGTGGCATCGGGACCAGGGGACCGGGTGAGACGCAGCTCGAGGTGGATCGCCGGCGTCTCGTCCGGCGGATGCACAAGCTCGAGGCCGACCTGCGCGAGGTGGAGCGCACGCGCACGCTGCAGCGTCGCAGCCGGGCCCGTGGCCGGCATCGCGAGCTCGCGCTCGTCGGCTACACCAACGCCGGGAAGTCGACACTGCTCAATCGCCTCACGGACGCCGGTGTCCCCGCGGAGAACCGCCTCTTCGTCACGCTCGACCCGCGCACCCGGCAGCGCTCGCTCCCCGGCGGTGAGACGGTCCTCGTGACGGACACGGTCGGCTTCGTCCGCAAACTGCCCCACGAGCTGGTCGAGGCGTTCCGCTCCACCCTCGATTCGGTGCGCCTGGCCGATCTGATCGTGCACGTGGTGGACAGCACGGCGGTCGACGCCGCCGGCCAGATGGCCGCCGTGCGCGAGGTGCTGACCGAAATCGGCGCGTCCGACGTTCCCGCTCTGATCGTCGTGAACAAGGCCGACGCCGCGCCCGAGGAGGCCAAGGCCCTCGCGCACGCCAACGAGGGTGCCGTCGTGATCTCGGCCCGCACCGGCGAGGGCGTCGACGAGCTGCTGCGGGTGCTCGGCGATCGCTTGCGGGGTTCGGATCGTGTCGTCCGGCTCGTCGTGCCCTGGGCGCGCGGGGACGTGTTGGCGGCCATCCATCGCGAGGGCGAGGTGGTCGGCCAGAGCGACGGCGAGGAGTCGGCCACCCTGCAGGTCGTGCTCGACGACGTCGGCCGGGCCCGTTTCGCCGAGTTCGTGGCCGCGCCGTGACGTTCCGCCTGCCGCCCTACCCCTACGACCGGCTGGCCGGTCTGGCCAAGGTGGCGGACGCGCACGAGGGCGGGATGGTCGACTGCTCCATCGGCACCCCCTACGACCCGCCGCTGCCGGCCGTCATCGAGGCATTGGCCTCGTCGGGCACTGAGCGGGGCTATCCGGCCTCGGCGGGCAACGCGGCGCTGCGCGACGCCGCGGCGTCGTGGTTGACCCGACGTTTCGGGTTGGGGGACGTCTCCTCGTCGACCGTCGCCGCCTGTGTGGGGACCAAGGAGCTGGTGGCGTCGGTACCGCGTTTCCTCCGTCTCCGCAGCCCGGACAAGGACACCGTCCTGTTTCCCGCGGTGTCCTATCCCACCTACGCCATGGGGGCGGAGCTGGCCGGGTGCCGCGCCGTCCCGGTCCCGGCCCGTCCGGGACGGCTGGGCGGGCTCAATCTCGACGCCATCGACGCGCAGGACAGCGCACGTGCCCTCGTGCTCTGGTCGAACTCACCGTCGAACCCCACCGGGGGGTTGGGCGATCTCGGGGCGGAGGCGGCCTGGGGACGTGCGCACGGGGTGCCCGTGTTCTCCGACGAGTGCTACGCCGAGTTCACGTGGAAGGGCCCGCCCCGCTCGGCGCTGCAGCACGGCTCCGACGGCGTGGTGGCCGTCCACTCCCTGTCCAAGCGTTCCAACCTGGCCGGCGTCCGCGTCGGCTTCTACGCCGGCGACCCCGAGCTCGTCGAGTTCCTCCGCGCCGTCCGCCAGCACGCCGGGCTCATGGTCCCCGGCCCGGCGCAGGCCGCCGGCGTGGCCGCCCTCTCCGACGACGCCCACGTGGACGTCCAGCGCGCGCGCTACCGGGAGCGTCTGGTCTTCTTGGCCGACGTCCTGGCCCGCTACGGCTGTCCGGTGCTGCCGCCCGAAGGGGGCTTCTACCTCTGGGTGCCCGTCCCGGCCGGCCGCTGGCCCGACGCCTGGGCCATGGCCGAGGCCCTGGCCACCGACGGCGGGATTCTGGTCAGCCCCGGCGATCTCTACGGCGACGATGGCGCGGGACACGTGCGCGTCGCGCTGGTCCAGCCGATGGAGCGGTTGGCGCTGGTGGGGGAGCGCCTCGCTAGGGTTCGGCATGGCTGATCTCCAGGCAAGTATCGAAGAGTTGTGGGAGCGCCGCGCCGAGCTGTCACCGGCAGACACCGACGCGGCCACGGTGGTGGAGGAGGCCATTGAGCTTCTCGACACGGGCCAGGCCCGCGTGGCCGAGGTCGACGCCGCCACTGACGAGGTGGTCGTCCACGAGTGGCTCAAGAAGTCGATCCTGCTGCTCTTCTCGCTGCGGGGCATGGAAACGATCGAGACCGGGCCCTTCGAGTACGCCGACAAGCTTCCCCTCAAGCACGGCTTCGCCGAGGCCGGCGTGCGCGCCCTCCCGGGCGCCTCGGCCCGCTGGGGCTCGTTCCTCGGACGCGGCGTGGTGCTCATGCCGTCCTACGTGAACATCGGGGCCTGGGTGGGGGCAGGCTCCATGGTGGACACCTGGGCCACCGTGGCCTCCTGCGCCCAGATCGGCGAGCGCGTGCACCTGGCCGGCGGCGTGGGCATCGGCGGCGTGCTCGAACCTCCGAACGCGGTGCCGGTGGTGGTCGAGGACGACGCCTTCGTGGGCAGCCGGTGCATGGTGACGGGAGGGGCCCGGATCGGCAAAGGGTCCGTGTTGGGGGCGGGGAGCTTCCTCGATCCTTCGATTCCCGTCATCGACGCCGAGACCGGCGAGGAGATCTCCCGCGGTGTCGTGCCCTCTTGGTGCGTCGCCATTCGGGCCAGCCGCCGGCGCGAATATCCGGGCGGGGAGTTCTTCGTGCCGTGCGTGCTGGTCATCAAACGGCTCAGCGAGGGCGAGCGCCACGACAAGGCCCAGTTGAACCAGGTCCTGCGGGACCACGGCGCCAGCACCTGATGCGGTGAGCGATCTCCTCGGGGCCACCCGGGATCTGATGGCCGTCCCCTCCCCGAGCAGGAGTGAAGGTGCGCTGGCCGACCTCGTGGAGGACGCGCTGCGCGCCTGCCCGTGGCTCGACGTCGCACGCGTCGGGGACAACGTCGTCGGCCGCACCACGCTCGGTCAGGGCCAGCGCCTCGTCCTGGCCGGACACCTCGACACGGTCCCCGCGGTGGGGAACGACGCACCAAGGCTCGAGGGTGAGACCGTCTGGGGCGTCGGAGCGTCCGACATGAAGGGCGGCCTCGCCGTCATGCTCGATCTGGCGACGACGGTGAGCCGGCCTGCCGTCGATCTGACCTGGTGCTTCTACGCCCGGGAGGAGATCGGCCGCGCCGACAGCGGCCTGCTCGAGCTCTGGCAGCAGCGGCCGGAGCTGGTGGCGGGGGATGCGGCCATTCTCGGGGAGCCGACGTGTGCGCTGGTGGAGGCGGGCTGCCAGGGAACGATGCGGGTCCGTCTCACGTTCCGCGGCGTACGGGCGCACACCGCCCGTCCCTTCACCGGGCGCAACGCCATCCACCGCGTCGCACCCTTGCTGCAGCGGGTGGCCGACTGGCCCGGGCGCGAGGTCGTGATCGACGGCTGCACGTACGCGGAGCAGTTGCAGGCGGTAGCGGTCGAGGGCGGGGTGGCCGCCAACGTCGTGCCCGACGAGGCGCGGGTCACCCTGAACCACCGCTATGCGCCCGACCGGGGATCGGGGGAGGCCGGTGCCTTCTTGCTGGAGCTCCTGCAGGGCACCTGGGATCCCGAGGCGGGCGACGCCTGGGATCTGCTCGACGCCGGCGACGGCGCCCCGCCTTCCCTGGGGCACCCGCTGCTCCGGGCGCTGGTGGAGAAGAGCGGAGCGACGCCCAAGGCGAAGGTGGGATGGACCGACGTGGCTTCGTTCTGGGAGCACGGGGTCCCCGCCGCCAACTTCGGGCCCGGCGACCCACTCCTGGCGCATCATCCCGACGAGCGTGTGTCGGCACCGCAACTCGAGCGCGCCCGGGACGTGCTCCTCGCCCTCATCTCCTGATCCGCTCAGCGGACGACGATCGTTCCCATCATGTACTGGTGGATGTTGCAGATGTAGTGGTACGTGCCGGCCTTCGACGGCGCGGTGAACGTCTTGGTCTGGCCCCCGCCGATGTCGCCGCTGTCGAACTGGCCCCCGGTGGCCGTCAACGTGTGCGTGACGGAGTCCTTGTTCGTGACGCTCACCGTCGAGCCCGGCGCCACCGACGCGCTCATGGGCGCGAACATGAAGTTCGAGATGGTGATGGAGTTCGTCGATTTCGCCGACGTTGCCGACGCCGACGAACCGGTCCCGGCCGAGGCGCTCGACCCTGATCCTGATCCTGATCCTGACCCTGATCCGCCGCTGCTGCAGGCGGCCAGGAGCAGTGCTGCCGCCAGGACCAGGACGACCGCACCACCCCTGAACCGAGGTGCCGGTTCCCGCATCGTTCAGACCGCCTGGGAGGTCGGGTTGAACGCCAGCGGCGTGCCCGAGGAGGTCTGCGCGCCCGGGTACATCCCGAGCACGTAGTAGAGGATGGCGATGTGCTGCATCTCGACCGGCTGAATGGAGGACGACAGCTGAATGGCTGCGCTGCTCTTCAGCTTCGACGTCTCGGCCTGGTAGGTCTGAGCGGCGATGGTCTCCAGGGTCAGCGCCAGCTGGGCCAGTCCGGTGATGTCGGTCACCTTGGCGAAGTCGGACTGCACCGTCGGCGTCAGCGTGGGGTTCGTCACCGTCACGGGCGCCTTGCCGTGTGATTTCAGCACGGCATTCCACGCATCGGCGTGTTGCTGATGCTGACCCTTGACCGTCGTGGCGAACGTGGCCACCGCCGGCGGCACGGTGCCGAGCTTGCCCTGGGTCGCGGCGGTCAGGCCGGCGTTGTAGGCGAAGACGGCGAGGTTCTCCAGGCTGGCCGCAACCGCAGCGACCGCGAGATCACCTTTGAGGCCGGCCGGTGGGAACGAAGCGTGGACCGGTGCCAGCCGACGCGTCGACGCCGCGGCCAGACTGGGCACCACACCGCTGCCGACCGCCATGGCGGCACCGCCCGCCACCGCGGCGCCGGCACCGAGCAGGAAGGTCCGGCGGCTGGTGCCGCGCATCTCGGCCAAGGCTTGCGCCATGGCGGGCAGGCCGACGTCGTGGTGCAGTTCGTCCAGCTCGGTCGTCTGGGCTCGCAGCTCGTGCTCGCTGCCCTTGAACCTCTTGCTCTTGTCCTTGCTCACTTGACGGCTCCTTGTCCGGCCGGGGCGGCACTGTCGGTCTTGTAGAACGCGTTGGGAAAGCCGACGCTGCCGGCGGCGGCGGGAAGCATGGCGGCGGTGCCGGGTGAGAGCGAGATCAGCTGTGGCGCCCCCGCCATGAGGAGGGCCTGCACGGCGAGGAGCACGGAGACGTGCTGGGCCTCTATCCCCATGATGCTGGCCAGCAATGCCTTGTTCCTCGTGCTCTTGGCGAGGGCGGTGTCCTTGACGTATGTCTCTGCCGCGATGTTCTCGAGCTCGAGAGCCAGGGCCACGACGCCCAGCGCGCCCTGCGCCGGCGTGGCTGAGCCGAGGCCCGCCACCGCCTTCGTGACCACCGGGACGAAGACCGGGTCGGGCTTGTGTTGCGCCTTCCCTCCCAGGCTCTTCACCGCCGCATTGAACGCATCGGCGTGCTGCGCATGCTGACCCATGGTGACCTGCGCGAACTTCGTCACCACGGGGTTGGCCGACGAGCCGCCGATGTAGGGCAGCGTGAGCGCCGTCTTGTAGGTGGAGACCGCCAGGTTCTCGATGGAGGCGGCTGTCTGCAATATCTGGACGTCGCTCGGGCTGCTCGCTGCGGCAGCGGAGGCCAGTGCCCCGACCAGCACTGCGCCTCCGGCCGCGCCCAGGAGGGCGGTACCGGCCACGCTCGCTGTGAGCGCACGGGTGTGGCTCTCGTGGAATGCCTGGTTGGCTGACAGGTCGTGCTCGGGCTGCGCGTGGGCAGTGTCGACGAGCTCGTCGAGCGCCTCGTGGGTCGGGCGCAACGCGTCCGCCTGTAGGTCTTGGGATTCGTCGAGCAGCTCGGCGAGCGCCCGGGGATCTGCCGTCATGTGGCCTCCTCGAAATGGATTGCCCAGTGTTCGGAGGCAGGTGCGTGACGGATGACACAAAGGCCAGAAAAAGCGAGATGCCCTTCAGTCGGGGGAGAGACGTGCCACGGCACGCGTGAGCAGATGCAGATCGCTCTGCCCCGGGAGCCGATCGACGCGGCGGTCGATGCGCGCCAGCACGTCGGGTCCCTTGGTCCCATCGAACAGGTAGTGGACGAGGAACCCGACTTCGCGCTTGGGCATGACGCCCGAGCCAACCGGTCGCCACCAGTGCGACAACGCGAAGCGTGTGAGCTTTTGCGCTTTGGGGCTGTCACTCAGACGACGCGTCGCCTCCGACGCGTAGAAATCGATGTGCCCACCTTCTTGCTTCATGATCCGCCGCAGGAGCTCGCGCAACGTCGGATGCCCCGCCGTCTCCGCCAGTCGGGAGTAGCCGGCTTGGGTCGTCCACTCATTGATGGCACCCCACGTCATGTGCAGAGCGACGAAAGCCCGGCCCGCGAACGCCGCCGAGGCGATGGTGCTGAGCGTGCCGGCCGCCTGGCGTCGCCGTCGCCCGTGTCGCAGCGCGGCGATGCGCGGTGCACCGGCCTGCTCGCCATGGGCCTCGAGCACCTGCCCGATGGCCTCGCCGTGCCACATCTCCTCGAATGCCCAGCACGAGAGGAAGGAGGTGACAGCGGGGTCCTGGTGGGCCGGGGTCAGCAGGAGGTCACGCAGGTAGCAGATTGTGTGGTGCTCGACGTCGTGCATGTAGCGCAACGAACGCAACGCGTCGGTGGGCAGCGGCTGGTCCTTGAAGTCATCGAAGTTGATGCCCTCCAGGTCCAGGCGGCCCGCCCGGGTCTTGTAAGAGTCGATGGTGGTTCGCATAACGCCTACTATTCGTAACCCAGGTGAGACCCGGATGGGCGAACTTCGGGACATCCAAAGTGGGGAGTGGCTCCGAACAGGTCCGATATGCCGCCTATCGAGGAAGTCAGCGACGCCCAACTGGTGACGTCCATCGCCCGCTACAGCGAGGTGGCCCTGGCGGAGGCCTACCGGCGGCACGGGGGGGCGGTGTTCGGGCTGGCCAAGCGAGTCCTCAACAACCCGACGGACGCTGAGGACGTGACCCAGGAGGTCTTCTTGCGCCTGTGGAACCAGCCCGATCGCTTCGATCCCGCCCGCGGCTCGCTGCGGTCCTTCCTGCTGGCCCAGGCCCACGGCCGGGCCGTCGACGCCGTGCGCTCCTCGAGCTCGCGCCGCCAGCGGGAGGCACGCGACGCGTTGCACACGGCGACGGCGGAGTACGACATGCAACGTGAGGTGTGGGACCTGGCGGTGGCGGATCAGGTCGCACAGGCCATGGGCGAGCTGCCCGAAGAAGAGCGCCGGGCCATTGAGTTGGCCTACTTCGACGGTCGCACCTACCGCGAGGTGGCTCAGCTGCTCGACCAGCCCGAGGGGACGGTCAAGAGCCGTATCCGCAACGGCATGCGAAGGATGAGGGCCGTCTTGGCGGACGCCGGCGTGCGGGGGGTTGACGCCTGATGTCACACGAGGAAGCCAGCGACCTTCTCGGGGCGTACGCGCTCGATGCCGTCGACGGGGACGAGTTCACCGAGCTCGAAGCACATCTCGAGACCTGTCCCCGCTGCCGGGCCGAGCTCGACAGCTTGCGCGATGTGGCAGCCGCCATGGGCAACTCGGTCGAGCAGCCGCCCGCGGGGCTGTGGTCCCAGATCGCCCTCCGCCTGCCGGAACGACAGGTGGACGACGAGCCGCCGCCGATGCCGCGTCTCACGTCGGAGACCCCCTCGCCATTCCGAGCGCCGGCCGCCGTTCCGACGCGCCGGCGTCGTGCCGTGGTCACCGTCATCGGCGCCATCGCGGTGGCAGCCGCCGCCGTGGCGGTCGTGCTGGGCGTGGGACTCGTGCGGGCCGACAACAAGGTGTCCAACTTGCAGGCGGCGGGCCCGACCACCCTGAGCGCCGCCTTGCACACGCCCGGGCACCGACTCATCACGCTCCACTCGAGCTCGCACACCCAGCTGGCGCAGGTCGTGGTGACGCCTTCGGGACAGGGCTTCCTGGTCTCGTCGAACCTGCCGGCCCTCGGACACGGCGAGACCTACCAGCTCTGGGGCATTGTGGGGAACAGTCCGATCTCGCTGGGACTCCTCGGCAGCGCCCCGCGCAGCGCCGCCTTCACGGTCGCCGGCTCGACCCGGCCCACGAAGTTCGGTGTCACGGCGGAACCGGCGGGCGGCTCGATCGTCCCTACCGGCTCGATGGTCGCCACCGGCGCCGTCTGACGCCTGGTCAGCTGTTAGGTTCGCTCCTCATGTCCGAGGAAGACGCACCAAAGAAGCGCAAGCCCATAGAGATCTTCGCCGAGGCAGAGCCGATCAAGCTCGGGTCGATGCTGCTGACGCTCGTGGAGCCCCATCGCGGCCACGAGGTGGCCTACAACCGCTGGTACGAGCGTGACCACTTCTACTCCGGCTGCATGGTGGGCCCCTACAACTTCGCCGGCCGTCGCTTCGTCGCCACCGCCGACCTGAAAGCGTTGCGTGACCCTGAGCCGTCGGCCATCACCGGGGAACCGGGCCGGGGTTCGTACATCTCCGCCTACTGGGTGCTCGACGGCTACTTCGACATGTGGAACCGCTGGGCCCTGCGCCAGGTCAACGCACTGCACGCCGCCGGCCGCATGTTCCAAGAACGCGACCACGTGCACACGCTCCTCTACCACTACCAGTGGGAGCACCGGCGCGAGCCCGACGGTGTCCCGGTCGAGCTCGCCCTCGATCACCCCTACCGCGGCTTCGTCACCGTCTTCATCGACCGCGACGACTCGGTGTCCAACGAGGAGCTGTGGACGTGGCTGCGCACTGAGCACCTGCCCTCGTTGATGCCGGGAAGCGACGCCGATCTGGTGGCCGCTTTCACGCCGGTCGCGCTCGAGGTGGACGCGCCCGGCGACGTGCCCCGAGAGAAGGCCCGCGACAATCGCACGGTCCTGCTGTGGTTCCTCAACACGCCGCCCGAGGTGGCCTGGGAGCCGGTCATCGTCGAGCACCGACGCCAGCTGGAGGCGGCCGGGAAGGGCACCGTTGTGGCCGCCCTCCCCTTTATCCCGACCATTCCCGGCACGGACACCTACGCCGACAAGCTCTGGGCGGACTGACCCGCGGCATCAACCCCGGGCCAGGATCTCCACGTGCGGGATGACGAACACCGCGTCGTCCGAGTCCGCCCAGCGCAAGAAGGCCTCGGCGATTCGCTCGATTTCGTCGGCGTCGCTCAGGCCGTACTCCACCACCTGCTCGCCGAAGCGTGAGTAGCGCACCCGGTCGGCCCAGAGCCCGCCCCACCAGGCCCGCGACTCGGGGTCGGCGTAGGTCCACGTCGAGCTCGTGACCGTCACGTCGGAGAATCCCGCCGCGTGCGCGTGGCCGAGCAGCCGGGGCCCGATGCGGGCGTCATGGCCGTTGCGCTCCGTGACGGCGAAGTAGAGCTCGAGCCAGCGGTCGAG
Organism: uncultured Acidimicrobiaceae bacterium; assembly: GCA_963794875.1. GTDB lineage: Bacteria > Actinomycetota > Acidimicrobiia > Acidimicrobiales > RAAP-2 > Bog-473. The sequence goes on along the minus strand of CAWCFG010000016.1, from coordinate 196,017 downwards.
GACCGGGTCCGACGGGGCCCAGGAGAAAGCCCCGTAGTCCGATTCGCGGGCGGCCAGCACACCGTCGGGGTCCAGCACGCGGCGCAGCTCGATGAGCGCGGCCACCGGGTCCTCCAGGTGCTGGAGCACCTGGTGCAGGTGGATCACGTCGAACGAGGCGTCCGGGAACCCCAGGGCAAACAGGTCGGCCACCTCGAAGCGCAGGTTCTCCACGCCCAGGCCGCGTGCGTGCTCCTCGGCCTGGGCCACCACATCGGCGGCGGCGTCGATGCCGATGGCCTCACCGGGCGCCACCAGGAGGGCGAGGTCGGACGTGATGGTCCCCGGGCCGCAGCCGACATCGAGCAGGCGCTGACCCGGGCGCAAGGAGGGGAGGAGGTACGCGCTCGAATTCTCGGCCGTACGCCAGGTGTGGCTGCGCAGCACTGATTCGTGGTGCCCGTGCGTGTAGGTCATGCGTACATTGTGGCGTGCCCGAAATGCCCGAGATGCAGGCGCTGTCCGAGCGCCTCGACACCCTCCTGGCCGGGGCCACCCTGGAACGGGCCGATCTGCTCGGCTTCTCGTCCCTCAAGACCTACGCCCCGGCACCCGACGACCTCAAAGGCCATCGGGTCCTCTCCGTCGGTCGCCGGGCCAAGTACCTCGTGTGGGAGTTCGACGGCGGCCTCCGCCTCGTGCTGCACCTGTCCCAGGCCGGCCGCCTCGACATCGAGGAGCCGCCGAAGAAGACGAAGCCTCGTGGTGCCGTGGCCCGCTTCACGTTCACGACCGCCGGCGGGAGCCCATCCGCTCTCGCCGTGCTGGTACGCGAGTTCGGCACGCAGCGCAAGGCGTCGTGGTGGGTGCTGGCACCGGGCGACGAGGGTCCGTTGGCCGGGCTGGGGCCCGAGGTGGGCAGCGAGGCCTTCGCCGACTTCATCCGCACCAGCGACTCCCGGCGGCATCTCACGACCGACCTCCGTGACCAACACGTGGTGGCGGGTATCGGCCGGGGCTGGGGCGACGACATTCTGCACCGGGCCAAGCTGTCGCCGTTCGCCTCGCTCCGCTCCTTGACACCCGACCAGCGCGAGGCGCTGCTCACCGCCGCCACCGACGTGCTGCGCGAGGCACTCGAGCTCGAGCGTGGCCGCAGCGGAGGCTTGTCGGAGTCCAAGCTGGGCGGCCGCTTCAAGGTGCACAACCGCTTCGGCGAACCCTGCCCGACCCCGTGCGGCGACACACTCGAGCGGGTCTCGTTCGAGTCCTACGAAATGGCCTACTGCCCCACGTGCCAGACCGGCGGCAAGGTGTTGGCCGACCGACGCATGTCGAAGCTCCTCAAGTAGTCCGCCCGCCGCCCGCCGCCGACGGTCGGCCTAGTTCAGCTGGCGCACCACGGTGACGACCTTGCCGAAGATCGTCACCTCGTCGGGGGCATCGAAGACCATCGGCTCGTAGGCCGCGTTGGCCGGCGTGAGCACGACGCTGCCGCTCTTGCGGCTGAATGTCTTCACCGTGGCCTCGCCGTTGTTGATGCCCGCCACCACGACGTCGCCGTTGTCGGCCTCGGGCTGTTGGTGCACCACCACGTAATCACCGTCGAAGATCCCGGCGTCGATCATGGAGTCGCCGCGGACGCGCAACATGAACGAGGGCCCGCGGCCCGTGAACTGCTCGGGCATGGGGAGGAGCTCCTCGATGTTCTCCTCGGCCAGTACGCCGGTGCCCGCCGCCACCTCGCCCACCAGCGGCACGTTGTGCACGGCCGAGGCCGGGAGCCGGGAGGACGTGTCGGGGTCGAAGTGCACCTGGATGGCCCGCGGCTTGCTCGGGTCCTTGGAGAGGTAGCCCTCGCGCTGGAGCACGGCCAGGTGGGTGTGCACGGTGGCCGAGGAGGCCAGCCCAACCGCTTCGCCGATCTCGCGCACCGAGGGCGGGTAGCCCCGGTCGCGCTGGCAGTCGGCGATGAAGTTGAGGATCTGCAGCCGTTTCCCGCTGAGGACCTCGGCCATCGGCGTCTCCTTTTGGTGTCCACCCCGGCCTGTCGCCGGGCCCCTCCCGGGGGCGAACATCCGTTCGTGAGCCAACAACCTACCGAAGTGGCCGACCGAAAGCAAACACCTGTTCGCCGTCGTCGTACGCCGAGGTGGTTTCAGCGCTGGCCGGCGAGGACGCCCAGCTCGGCGAGCAGCTCATCCCGCAGCCCGTCGAAGGCTTCCCCGCCGACCCGACGGGGCCGGGGCAATTCGACATGTCGGTCCACGGAGATCTTCGAGTCGCGCAGCACGAGCACACGATCGGCCAGCAAAATCGCCTCCTCCACGTCGTGGGTCACCAGGAGCACCCCGGGGTGGTGGCGGCTGCACAGCTCAGCCACCAGGCTCTGCATGCGCAACCGGGTCAGGGCGTCGAGCGCGGCGAAGGGCTCGTCGAGGAGCAGCAGCTGCGGCTCGCGTACGAGGGCTCGCGCCAACGCAACTCGCTGCGCCTCCCCACCGGACAGGGTTCCGGGCCAGGCGTCGGTGTGGTCTTCGAGGCCCACCTCGCGCAAGGCCGTGACGGCACGGCCGCGGGTCGACTCGCTGCGAGGGAGGCCGATGACGACGTTGCGCCAGACCTTCATGGACACCACGAGGCGAGGTTCTTGGTACACGACGGTGCGGACCTCCGGGACGAGGACCTGGCCGCTGCTCGCCACCTCGAGACCCGCCAGAATGCGCAGCAACGTCGTCTTGCCGCTGCCCGACGCACCGAGCAGGGCGACGAATTCGCCCTGGGCGACGGTCATGTCCAGTGCGGCCAGAACGTCGCGATCACCGAATGTCTTGGTGACGTCGACCACCATCGCTGCGGGCTCTGTCGTCGGAAGGTTCATCGGACCGCCTGATGACGACGCCACGGCATCGTGTAGCGCTCCAAAATGCGCACGGAGATGTCCGCTGTGATGCCGATGAGCGCGTAGATGATGATGCACACGACGAGCGTGGGGATCTGCTGCAGGCTGTTGGCCTGCGACACCAGGTAGCCGATGCCCTGGCTGGCGCCGATGCTCTCGGTGAAGACCAACGCGATGACGGAGATCCCCGCCGAGAAGCGCAGCCCCGTCATGATGGACGGCATCGCCAGCGGCACGACGACGCGCCGGATCAGTTGCCATCCCTCCACTCCGAAGCTGCGGGCAGCCTCGACAACGCGGCGGTCCACGTTGCGCACGCCGTTGCACGTATTGAGGTACATGGGGAACAACGTGGCCAGGGCGATGAGGTAGACATGGGACGCTTCGCCGACCCCGAACCAGACGATGAACAGGAAGATCAAGGCCGGGTAGGGGACGGTCCGGAGCATCTGCAACGATGAGTCGAGGAGCTCCTCACCCAGGCGGTAGAGGCCCACGATGATGCCGAGGATCAGCCCGACCCCGGCGCCGAGCGCGAGGCCCTCGAGGGCGCGCCGGATCGATATGCCGACGTCGCCCAGCAGGTCCTGGTGGAGCAGGAGCTGCACGAAGGCGTCCCAGGTGGCACCCGGGGTCGAGAGCACGGTCGGCTCGATCACATTGGTGACGGTCAGGATCCACCAGGCGATGAAGACCGACACCGGTACGGCCACGCGGAGCGCCAACGAGCTACGACGGGTCCGCTTCCCCCCGTCGCCCACGCTGAGGCTGACCAGCCCGCCAGGCGTCTCCTGTCCCGGGAATGCGCCCGCCCCGAGGGGAAGCGGAGCCAGTCCCACCGGGTCGGGGGACAAGGCACCGCGTGCGTGAGTGTTGGTCAGGTCCACGGTCATGATGTTGTCAAGTGCGAGGTCTTGGCCACGGCCTTGTTGAAGGGCAGGTCGAAGATGCTCTTGACGTTCAGTGTGGTGGGGATCAGCCCGAGCTTCTGGAAGGTATTGGCCTCCGTCTGCTGGTAGGTGACGACGGACGGGGTGATGGGGGTGCCCACGGCCTGGACCGATGCAACGGCTGCCTTGGCGACCGGCAGTGTGACGCCATAGGTCTTCACGTAGGTCTCGGCGGCGAGCTCCGGGTTCTTCCGCAGGATCGCCGATGCCGTGTAGAACCGCTTGATGAAGTCCTGCAGGGCCGCCGCCTTCTGGGGGTTGGCGAGAGCGGCGTTGCTCGCCGTCAGGTAGCCGAGCACCTGCAGGTATCCCGCACCGGTCGCGAGCACCCTGATTTTGCCGGTGGCCTGGTCGAGCGCGGTGAGCGGCTGCGAAATCACGGCGGCCGCCACCTGGCCGTTCGTCACCGCGGTGGAAGCACTGGTCACGGGCACGTTGCTCAGGTGAACCGAGTTGTAGGGGATGTGATTCTTGGCCAGGTACTGCACCAGGAAGTACTGCTCCACGGTGCCCTCCTGGACGGCGACGGTCTGGCCCTTCAGCTGCGCCGCGGTCTTGATGGGGGAGCCTGCCGGCACCACGATGTCGTAGGGGGAGATCTTGGGGTTCGCTCCCTGGGTGATCGCCACGACCTTGACCGGGTCACCGGCGGACTGGGCGAAGACGGTCGGCGTCTCGGCCATGTCTCCGAGGTCGACGGACCCACCGGTCTCGGCTGCGATCACAGGCGGACCGCCGATGAAGTTGCTCCAGTTGACCGTGTACTGCGCGCCCTTCAGCGCATCGGTGGCGGCGAAGATGGTCTGGTACTCCTTCAACTGGTCGCCGAAATTGAGGGTGACGCCGCTCAATGAGACGGTCTTCGTCGAGGCGGATGCTCCGCCGGCTCCCACGCCGAGCACGAGCCCGAGGGGGACCGCGAAAGCCGCCAGGCGGCGCAACGCCGCGGCGGGTCGACGGGAAGGAGATGTCAATACACGCACAGGATCGTCTTTCTTTGGTGGAGGGCCGCACGCCGCCGGACCGGAGGGGGGGAGAGCCGGCCCGGCGGCTGAGTACGGCGGTCTAGAAGGGCTTGTCGCCCTGGATGGTCACTCGCTGAATGACGCGATGGGCGTCGCCGTAGTCGCCGATGGCGTAGTGCATGGTGGTCCGGTTGTCCCAGAACCCGAGGTCGCCTTCCTCCCAGCGGTAACGAACGACGTACTCCGGCGTGGTCATGTGGTCGTAGAGAAAATGGAGGAGGGCCTCGCTCTCCTTGTTGGTCAGCCCCTTGATGCGCTTCGTGAAGCCCGGATTGACGAAGAGGTTCCGTCGCCCGGTCTCGGGGTGGGTCCGGACGACGGGGTGCTCGACCGGAGTCAACTCGGTGAAGGTCACGCCGTCCCACTCACCCCGGCCGACGGCCTGGAGCAGTGAGCCGAAGGCTCGGGTGCCGTCGTGGATGGCCGTCAAACCGTCGACCAGCTCGCGGATGGGGGTGGACAGGCCCTCGTAGGCGGCCTGGGTGTCGGCCCACAGGGTGTCGCCACCCGCCTTGGGGATCACGATGGCGTTGAGCACCGAGCCAAGTGGCGGCGTCTCGACGAACGTGACGTCGGTGTGCCAGCGCTCGCGGTCGCCGTCCTCGCGCCCCACGCCGTAGGAGAACTGGCGGGCCTTGGTGTAGTCGATCTCGAAGACCTCCTTGTGCTCCTCGATCCCCGGGATGACGGGGTGCGCAACGGTGACCGGACCGAACGCCGCGGCGAATTCCTTGTGCTCGCCCGCGGACAGATGCTGGCCGGGGAAGAAGATGACCTTGTAGTCGAGGAGTGCCCGGCGGACGGCCGCCAGCGTCTCGGAGTCCAGCGGGTGGTGCAGGTCGATGCCCCGGATCTCGGCCCCGATGGTGCCGGAGAGCGGGGCGATGTCGAGTTGGACGGGTGTGGTTGTGGTCATGGGATTTCCTAGGGGTCTTGGAGCGGGTGGCTAATCCTGACCAAGTCGATCGGAATTGTCAAGTAAACCCCCCGGGTCGGCGTGTCACAGCCGATCCCTAGGGTGTGGCGGCGTGCGAACAGCTGTTCGACCTGACGGTTGACAGCGAACAGGTGTTCGTGATCCAATCTGCAGGAAGCGAACAGGTGTTCGGAAGAAGGAGACGCCATGACGATCGCATATGAGCTCGATTTCGAGACGTACACCCCTCGGCTGTACGTCGTCTCCGACCAGCCGGCGCGGACCGCACCTTCCCCCCGGGTGCACCGCCGCCGGGTGGTCGTGGGAGCGCTCGCGGTGGTGCTGCTGGTGCTCCTGGCCCTGCCCATCCGCTCCCTCGGTGGAAGCACCCTGGCTCAGGCGGCGCCCGCCCAGGGTCAGGAGTACATCGTCAAGGCGGGCGACACGCTGGCATCCATCGCAACCCGGGCCGACCCGGTGCACCCCGCCTCGCTCACCGGACAACTCGTCCGCGAGACGGGTACCCGATCGGTGGTGCCGGGGGAGCACATCTTCATTCCCTGACTATCGTCGGCGGAGTGCGGTGTCCCTGGTGCGGTGTCGATGACGACCGCGTAGTGGATTCACGCCAGGCCGAGGAGGGCGGAGCCATCCGCCGACGCCGCGAATGCCTCGGCTGCGAGCGTCGCTTCACGACGTTCGAGCGGGTCGAAGAGGTCCCGCTGTGGGTGGTGAAGCGGAGCGGTCTGCGAGAGCCGTTCGATCGGGCCAAGGTCGTCGAAGGCGTCCGCTCCGCCACCAAGAACCGCCCCGTGACTCCTGAGCAGATGGAGGAGCTGGCTCAGGCCGTGGAGGACGCGCTGCGGGCCGAGACGACGGAGCCGACCAGTCAACAGGTCGGGGTGGCGGTGCTCGAGCGTCTGCAGAGCCTGGACGATGTGGCCTACCTCCGATTCGCCAGTGTCTACAAGGGATTCGAAGAGGCGGGTGACTTCCAGCGGGAGGCCGGTCTGTTGACCAAGACGACGGAGCCGAAGCGGAAGTGATGGAAGAGACGCCCGGCAGCGTCCTGGCCGTCTACGCCCATCCCGACGATGCCGACGTCGCGTGCGGCGGCACCTTGGCCCGTTGGGCGAAGGCGGGCAGCACCGTGCACCTGGTCGTCTGCACCGACGGCGGCAAGGGGACGACCGACCCCGGCGTCGAGCCGGCACGGCTGGTCACCGAGCGTGCCGCGGAGCTGGACTCCTCGTCGGCGGTGATCGGCCTTTCCAGTGTCGAGAATCTCGGCTTCCCCGATGGCGAGCTGACCGATTCGACGGACTTCCGGCGCACGCTGGTGGAACGGGTGCGCGCCCTACGCCCCGACGTGGTCTGCGGGCACGATCCGACCGCGGTCTTCTTCGGTCGGGACTACTTCAACCACCGGGATCACCGGATCGCCGGGGCCGCACTGCTGGACGCGGTGGCTCCGGCTGCCGCCCTCCCGCACTACTTCCCCGACGCCGGGCCACCGCACCAGGTTCCCACGGTGCTCCTCTCGGCGACCCTCGAGCCCGACGAGTGGGTGGACATCTCCGACACCATTGAGGCCAAGGCGTCCGCGGTCGAGTGCCATCGGACCCAGTTCGCCGGCCAGGAGGGGTGGGCCGGCGAGGCGGTGCGGCGGCGCGCTGCCGAGGAGGGTAGGCGGGCCGGCGTCGCCTACGCCGAGGGGTTCCGCCGGTTGACCCTCGGTGGCTGAGCGGCCGGCCCTCCCCACCATCCTGCACGTCGACATGGACGCGTTCTTCGCGTCGGTCGAGGTGCTCGACGATCCCTCCCTGGCCGGGAAGCCGATCATCGTGGGCGGGGCCGGGGCGCGCGGCGTCGTGGCCTCCTGCACCTACGAGGCGCGCGTGTTCGGGGTGCACTCGGCCATGCCGTCGGTGCGGGCCCGCCAACTGTGCCCCGAGGCCATCTTCTTGTCCGGGCGGCACAGCCGTTACGCCGAGGTCAGCGCCCAGCTGCAGAAGGTCCTGGCGGATATCACGCCCATGGTCGAGCCCATCGGCCTCGACGAAGCCTTCGTTGACGTCGCCGGCGCGGTACGCCTGCTCGGACCACCGGCACAGATCGCGCACCGCCTACGGGACCGGGTGCACGACGAGCTCCACCTGGAGTGCGCGGTGGGAATCGGGCGCTCCAAAATGATCGCCAAGCTTGCCTCGCGGGCCGCCAAACCCCGGGCCAGCCGGGCCGGGCTGCAGCCCGGCCCGGGCGTCTACCTGGTGGAGCCGGCGGACGAGCTCGCCTTCCTGCACGGCCACGCGGTCGAAGCACTCTGGGGCGTGGGGCCCGCCACGGCCGGGCGCCTGCACGACCTCGGCGTACGGACCGTGGGGGACCTGGCGGCACTGCCGCTCGACACCGTGGTCCGTCGGCTGGGCAAGGCGAGTGGCGCTCACCTGGCCGCCCTCTCCCGCGGCGAGGACCCCGATCCGGTCAACCCCAATCGCCCCAACAAGTCCATCGGGCACGAGGAGACCTTCAGCCAGGATCTGGTCGATCCGCACGAGCTCGAGCGTCACGTGCTGCGCATGGCGGAATCGGTTGCCACCATGCTGCGCGGCGCGTCGAGCTCGGCCCGGACGATCACGGTCAAGATCAAGTTCAAGGACTTGTCGTTGCAGTCGCGCTCACACACCCTGGAGCGACCGATCGCCACCGGCGGGGCCATCGGGCAGGTGGCCGCCGCGCTGCTCTCCAGTGTCGATCCCGGCGAGGGGATCCGTCTGCTCGGCGTGAGTGCGTCGGGCCTGGCCGTCGGCGGGGTGGATCAGCTTTCGTTCGACCTCGGCGACGGGCTTTCCGACGAGAACCAAAGCGCGACGGCCCGCGAGCAGTCCTGGCAGGACGCCACGGCGGCCGTCGACGCCATTCGGAATCGCTTCGGGAAGAGCGCGGTGGGCGCGGCGTCCATGGTCACCGAGGACGGGGTCCAGGTGCCGGCCCGACGCGACGCGCCGTGGGGCCCGGACGTCTAGGAGGGCTCAGGCCACCAGCGGATCCAGTATCCGTGCGGGTGGGTGTCGGCCAGCCGCACGGCTGGGCCCCCTCCGGGGCCGACGTGGACCAGCACGGTGGCCAGATCCGGTCCCTGGCGCCGCACCGGTGACGGAGGCGTAGGCAGCCCAGGCGTCTCGAACGGGCTCTCGCAATAGAGGTAGTGAACCGGGCGGCGCTGGCCGAGCGCTGCGACCTGTTCAGTCAGAGTGCGTTGTTCGTCCTCGCTCAGGTAGGCGGCCACCCAGGAGTGGAACACGACCAGCGGTCCGTCGCCCGGCATGGTGGCGACCACGCGGGATAGGTCCGTCAGGATGTCGCCGCGCTCGAGGCGCGGGGGCTGTGCTGCGGCCCGCACGTTGGCCAGGGCGGCGCGCAGGCGCTCGAAGCGCACCAGGTTGTCGGGCCACAGACAGGCCAGCAGCCAGCGCGCCTCGTCGTCGGAGAGCGGGTTGACCGGGGCCAGGTCGAGGCCGACCCGGTCGGCCATGACCGGCGGGCGGAGCTCGGGCAGGCTCGTCAGATCGTCCCGTACGGTGCACTCGAGGGAGACCGCCGAGCCGGCCGTTCCGGCCGTGCGCACGGCGCCCCCCTCAGCGGCCCGGTAGGTGTAGGCGTAGTCGTCGAAGAGCAGGTTGAGCCCCGCGGAAGTCCCGAGGTCGAGCAGTGACAGCGGTTCGTCCCGGCCGTATGCGGCCGCAATGTGGCAGAGACCGGGGAGGAGGCTGGAGCAGCGGCCGACCTCGTTGGTCTGGGTCGAGCGGGTGGCGATCAACCGCTCGAGCTCGGCTCGGTGCACGTGGCAGAAATCGGCGAAGCAGGCGGCAACGTCGTTCGTCGGCGGAGGTTCGGTCGGCTTGCCGCGCACGACGCCCACCGTGTCGTAGAACGACGCCAACGGGTGCGCCGCTCCTGCAAGGAGCAGGAAGTGCACCGCAGCGAGGAGGAGCAGGGGACGTCGCTGGAGGAGGGGCGCGCCGTCGAGGAGCGACAGAACGTCGTCATCGCCGGCGACGGCACGACAGATGGCGGCGTAGGTGCTGCCGCCGTCGCGTTCGACGGTGGCCGCAAAGGCGCGGAAATGGTCGGCCAGCGGCTCCTCGACGAGCACGCGGCTAGAAGCTGGCGGGGAGGAGCGGGCTGACGGCCCCGAAGAAGAACCACAGCAACACCAGCGTGCCCACGGCTCCGACCCCGTAAATCACCCAGCGCTGACGCCGGAAGCGCCAGGCGGCGAAGAAGATGGCGGTGATGACGAGCGCGGTCACGAAGCCCCAGAACAATGCGTCTGCCAGCGAGACGTCGGAGTTGCCGGCGAGGCTCTGGGTCTTGGGCTTCGCGTGGAGCGAGCGCACGGGCAGGGCCGAGTGGGCGAACAGCTGGGTGTGGGCGAGCGTGGCCTGCACGACGAGACGGGTGGTGGCGCTGAAGCGCGGATTACAGGTCGTCAGCGTGAGCTGATTGGCGATGACGTTGTCGACCACGGTCGTGTCGCTGGGAGACACCACGAAGCTCTTCGTCGTGTCGTAGACGAAGATGCCCTGCAGGGTGGTGAGGACGATCGGGTCACCGACCTTGACCGAGTCGAGGTTGTAGAAGGGATGGCCATAGGTCGTGCGATGACCAGCGACGGCGGCGTTGCCGGCCTGTCCGGGCAGGGGGGTGCCGGTGTAGTGGCCCGGGCCCTTCCGGAGGTCGGGCGTGTTGGTGCCCTCGACCACCACCTGGTTGATGCCGATGACCGGGATCCGAATGTCGCCGATGGGCTGTCCCTCGGCCGGGGCGGTCGTGGCGGGAGCAGCGACCGGAGGGCCTGTCGGGAGCGTGTCGACCGTGGACTCCTGCGTCAGCGCGTGACGAACGGCGTCGTTATTGGCCTCTTGCACGAGCTGGGTGCGCAGCCCGGACTGGATGTGGGCCTCCTGTACCGAGGTACCCCAGATTTGGTACGCCGTGAACAGGAGCACCAAGACCCCTACACCGATCAGGACCCGCCCCAGGATGTCGACGGCCCGTCGCAACGTAGACATCGCAGAGAGATTAGAGCGGACTGAGGCCGTGCCTCGGTCGCCCTGCCCCTAGGCCTGGACGGTGACCAGGGTGCCGAGCGGGGTGAGCGGGAACACCGTCTGCGCGTTGGCGACCGGCATCTCGACGCAGCCGTCGCTCTGGGGGAAGCCGTAACGGGCCCGCACGAAGCCGTGCAGGGCGTCCCCTCCGTTGAAGTAGCTCACCCACTGAATCCCGGGATCGACGTAGTGCGAGCCGTCCGGGTTGGTGCCCGACATGGTGGTCACGGTGTAGCGGGCGTAGACCGGCCACGTGCCGTTGGCAGTGCTGGCTCCGGCCACCCCGGTGTTGACCGGGGTGCTGTACACGGCGACGCCGTCCTTGTAGACAGTGGCCGACTCGGGCAGCGACTGGCTTACGAGCACGTAATCCCACGAAAGGGCGTCGCCCTTCCCGCTTTGCACGTCAGCGAGAAGGTCGGTCCATACCTGCGGTCCGGCGACGCCGTCGGTCTTCAGGCCGTTCTGGGCCTCGAAGTTCATGACGGCGCCCTGCGTGATCACGTTGTTGGTGCCCGGCGTCCACAACGTTTCGAGCGCGAGTGGCTGATTCGGCCAGCGCCAACTGAACGACCCCACCTGGTCGTTGCCCTCCTGGGTCGGCGACGTCAACGGCGATGCCGGCGTGAAGGCCAGCGGGAGGTATCCGAGTTCCGCCAGGAGCTGCTGCAGTCGCAGGGTGGAACCAGGTGCCGCCGTGAACTGCGAGGTGACCGACTGGGCCAACTTCTGGCCCTGCGAGCCCACGACACCGGAAGGTCCGCCGGGAACGGTCACCGTTTCGGTCGCACCGGGCACGAGCGGGCCGCTCGCCTGGTACTCGAGCAGGGATGGCGACAGCACGGCCCACGACCCGGCGACCGGAGGGTTGAGCGTCGGCATGGGGCTACCCGGGGCGAGGCTGGTGGAGAACTGCACTGTCACCGTGGAGCCGGCAGCGACGTTGGCCCCCGTGGGTGTGACGGATGTGACGGTCAGAGCGGGCGGTGGGGCCGCCGACGTCGCCGCGGCCTGGTTGCTGTGCAGCCGGCCGACCGTCACGAAGCCGCCGGCGGCGATGGCGAGCACCACGACACCCACGGTGACAAGGAGCCACCATCGCGGACCGCTTCTGGTGCGCGCATGTTCGCCAGACATAGGGAAGGCATTCTACCGGGGAATATGTAGACCTAGAGGCCCAATTCGGCCCCAATTTGCTGCGTGATTTCTGAGAGTCGGCTGGCATCGGTCACCTTGGATCCCCCCGACTCCCGCACGTAGAAGGCGTCAATCACCATCTCGCCGAGCGTGGACACCCGGGCTGACACGACGTCGAGGCCCGCATCGAAGAGAGCACTGGTGATGCGGTGCAGCAGACCGATTTCGTCGGGCGCCCGGATCTCCAGCACGGTGGCGGACTCCGACGCCTCGTTGTCGACGCTGACGTCGCTTCCGGGAAGATGGGCGGCGGAACCGCGGCGGAGCGGATAGATGCGCTCGCGCTCGGAGAGCCGTTCGCCGAGGGCGAGGCGGTCCGACAGCGCTGCGGTCAGGTCCTCGCGCAATTTGGCCGTGTCGGGCCATGTCCCGTGGGCCACCTCGACGGTGAACACCTCGACCGCGACGCCGCTCTGGCCGCTGACGTTGGCCGCCCGCACATCCATGCCGTTGAGGGCAAGGGCGCCGGCGACAGAGGAGAACAGACCGGGGCGGTCGGGCGCGGCCACAATGACGTTGGGTGGTTGGAGCGAGACAGACGGAAGGCCTGTGGCGCGTACCTCGGCCATGAGCTCTTGGTTTGCCGCCACAATTCGGTCCGGTGTGGCCGGCTCCGTCTGGCCTTGCAGCACGCGGTCCGTTCGAGTCACGAGCTCGGCGACGAGGCCGGCTTTCCAGGCCCCCCATGCCGAAGGGCCGGTCGCCCTGCTATCCGCCTCGGTCAAGGCGGCGAGCAAATGTAGCGTCAGCCGGTTGCCCGCAGCCTGCGCCACGCGGGCGATGGTCGTGGGATCGTCGAGATCGCGACGGGTGGCCGTGTCGGGCAAGAGGAGATGGTGGCGTACGAGATCGACCAGCACGGCCACATCGGAGGTCACGAAGCCCATCCGCGTCGCGACGCGGTCGACCACCTCCATGCCGACGGTGGTGTGATCGCCCGGGAACCCCTTCCCGATGTCGTGCAGAAGGGTGCCGACGAGAAGCAGGTCGGGACGCTCCACGGTGTCGGTCAGTTCGGCGGCGAGCGCGACAGCTTCCAACAGATGACGGTCCACCGTGTAGGTGTGGTAGGCGTTGCGCTGCGGCTTGTTGCGAACTGCAGCCCACTCCGGAATGAGCCGCACGAGCAGTCCGTGCTGGTCGAGCGACTCGATCTTGTCGATGGCGGGGCGGCCGAGGCCGAGCAGCGCAACGAAGGCGTGACGGGTCTCGTCCGCCCAGGGGTCGCCGGGCGGTGGCATGCGGTCAGCCAATCGGTGCAGCGAGCCCTTGGCGATAGGCCGGTCCCAGGTGGCGGCGGTGGTCGCCAGCCGCAAGGGCAACGAGGCGTCGTCCGAGACAGGGGCGAACGACGTCAGAGCAATTTCGCCGTCGACCTCGACCATGTCGGGGCCGAGATCGCCCGGTGCAATGAGGGTTGTATCGTCGGGTGAGCTGCGCCGGAAGCGCCGCTTGGGCACCGGGGTCGGGTCCCACAGGCGCCGCCGTCGCCAGACGTCGTCACTCACCCAGGCGATCTGGCGTCCCGCTGTCGACACGGAGAACATGAGGGCGTCCGCATCGTCGAACCCGAGCGCCGATGCCACCTGGTCCTGATCTTGCAGGAGGAGCTTGTCGTGCTCGCGCTGGGCCAGGCGATGGAGCTCCACCCGGATGTCGGTGAGCAGTGCCGTGGCGCTCTCGAGGGAATCGAGGTCCGCGTAGTCGGCGAGGAGGGGGGCGTAGGCGGAGATGGCGCGCAGCACGCTGACATCGCGCAGTCCTCCGTGGCTCTCCTTGAGGTCGGGCTCGAGGAGGAAGGCCACGTCGCCGGCGGTGGATCGGCGCTCGGCCATCTGCTGCTGAAGCAGCGGCAGGTACGGCGCGCCGAGACGGTCTCGCCAGGCGGCCCGAGCTTTCTGGAGGAGGGGCTCGGCGACCTTGGGCTCGCCCCACACCAAGCGCCCATCGAGCAGCCCGAGCGCGACGCGTACGTCCTCGGCGGCCGCGCTCAGGACCTCGGAGGGCCGGCGGACGGAGTGGTCGAGGTGGACGCCTTCGTCCCAGACCGGGTACCAGATGGCGTCTGCGACCTTCTTGATGTCCCGGTGCCCGTTGTGGACGAGCACGACATCGAGGTCGCTGAAGGGGCAGAGCGAGGCGCGGCCGTACCCGCCGACGGCAATGAGGGCCAGGTGCCGCTTGGCGTCGCCAGCGGCCCGTTCGGCCAGGCCAGAGAGCCAGGCGTCGGCTTCGGCCGCATATCGTCGGCAGAATTCCTGCCCCCGGAGCCCGGGCTGGGCCAGGAGCTGGCTACGGCGGTCACGCAGTGACGTCTCGGCGACCATGGCGGGAACGTAGCATTGGGCCCGTGAGCAGAGATGTGGAACCCAGGGAGGGCAAGACGCCCATGACCTTCACCCACGCCGTCGCCATGACGGCAGTGGGCGTCGTCGGGCTCATCGTCGCCTTCTGGATCCTGAGCAGCCTGGCCGGGATCATTTTCTTCTTCGTGAAGGTGGCGGTCGTGATCGCCCTCATCGCGGCGGTGTTCTGGGTCGTCTCTCGCTTTCGACACTAGGGCGAGGGTCCGGGCCGGGATCCCGGCGGGGGTCGGGGCCGAGGGCGGGGAACGCAGGCCGTTAGGCTGGCCGCCCGCTTCGTATGCACGACGGCGGCGTGGCCGAGTGGTTTAGGCAGGGGCCTGCAAAGCCCCGTACGGCGGTTCGATTCCGCCCGCCGCCTCCAAGGTTGTTGTTCAGTGGCTAGAAGCGAGTTGACCGGGTTTACCGGAGGTCACGCGCGTTTGCTGGGGATTCGCGTGATCCGCGTGTGATGATCGCCGTCATTGAGGCCGACGGTGTAACCGCGTCGAGTTCCGAGGTCTCCATCGACTGGTCCTAGGAGAGAGAAGTCCGTCGTCGGGGTCAGGCTCGAGAATTGCTGAGGCCAGCTCACGGCCCTTGATGTCCTCCGGCCGCCCCCAGAGCTCTCTAATAGGAGGGACCGGATCGCCTGCGAGTACCTAGCGAACATCCTCAACAGGGCTGACCGGCTTGCGGCATCCAGTCCATTCAAAGTGTCGGCCGGGGCGCCTAGTGGTGTTCCTCCTTTCCGCCACGCATCGGACCGCGGGGGTGGCCGGTGCCCTCACCAGAGAACCAGGCGCGCCTCGGCCGTCCTTCATCCGTAGACGCGAAACGACCCCGCCGAGGCGGGGCCGTTCCCCAACCAGCGGAGCAGGAAGTCTCTCCGCTCTCGCATACCCCGACGTGACTGACGAGGTGCACCGCATGATTGCCCGTCAGACACTTTCTGCATATCACCCGATCGGGTGATATCTCGCGACGCGAAACGGCCCCCCGAAGGGGGCCGTTTCCAAGTGAACACTGATGGCTCCACTTTTTACAAAGGCGCTACCACCTATAAAAGCGATGGCTGCCAGCGCCTTCACCTCGACCAATAGCAAACCCTACAAGCCATAGGACCAGGAATACTGCTGCGGCGATCCACAACAGATGTACTGCGAATCCAGCTCCGAAAAGAATCAAGACAAGCAGCAACGCCAGAATCAACACCATTGAACAACCTCCCTATTAGTGAATCCCCGAGATCTGCCTCTCCTAGTACGTTGAATCGACCCGACGAACAACGTTCCCCTGGCCATCGTCCATTACTGTCCGGCGCTTTCGAGTGTTCGCTGTCACCATGACAACTATTGAGGCGACAGCTCCGACAACGCCGACGACCATCAGTATCCAGCCCACTTTGTTGACATTGAAGCCGTGTTGATTGGGTTCTGTGACCGCCCAATCGAGAACGGCGCCTATTGCAAACGCAATGACGCTGGCAACGAGTCCCCCTGATCCAACCATGAGCCTCCTTTCGTTTACTGCAACCGCTGTACCCGTGAGAAATAAAGCCCAAACCACTCGCAAGTCGTCCGAGTGCGGCGTGAGTTCGTCCGTCCCCGGTTTGGGTTTGCGACGAAGATTCCGGTTGTCCGCGCTTACTGGACCGCCGGCTTCATGACCTCAACAGTCAAAGAGCCCACTCCGGCCCGGCGCCAGTATTCCCCCAACCAACCAACCGACCAACCAGCCCGCTGGGACGCGTCGGTTTCCGTGAAGTGGCTACGGAGCAACCTCGACTTCTAGGTATTCGATAAGTCCTGAAATCTCGAGGACGCGCCGGGCCTCACCTTGGCCGCAGATCAGTGAGAATGTGCCGCCTGAGTTTCTGATCCGCTTGCACGCGGTAACAAGCAAGCCGACGCCCGTTGAGCCCAAGAAATCAACTTTCGACAGGTCGATCCGCACGGTCGGTGCATTGAGTACCTCGGGGAGAACCAGCACCTCACGCAGTGCTCCGGCGCTCGAAAGGTCGATCTCGCCTGCGAGAGTTAGTACCGTTGCTCCGCCGTCATCGCGCACTTCAGCGGTGAATTCCGCTGGGCCCAACAGTGCAGTTTCATCAATCGCCATGACACCCACCTCCTGAAGTTTCCGACTGAAGGACAAGCGCCACCAGCAGGTCAATCACCCCTGGGGAGCGAGGAAATTAGTACCTGATAGGGCGCCTCGGTTCAACCCCAGTCGAGACAAATTCTCGAAATCACCCGATCGGGTGAAACGCCGCGTCCGGCCGCACTGTCCAAGGCGCCGATCATTGATCCAGCCCCTTGCTCAGACGCGCGATGACGAACGAAGCTCTCGCTGAAGCGACTGATGCAGGAGGAAGGAAGCAGCCCCTAGGAGGGTGGAGTGGCCACAACGCCCCTCGAGTCTGGCGCGCTAAGCAACGGCTGACGCGGAGCAGGGCTCCCTCAATGCCCAGGGAGCCGCTCACGCGCACCTCGTCGTGACTGACGTTGGTGTGTTCGGTATATGCCCGACGCCGGCGGTCACCAACCCACCCGATCGGGTGATTACCGAGGACGCGGAACGGCCCCCAGCCGAAGCCAGGGGCCGTTCACGCTGTACCGACACTTCTTCCGCCGCCGCCTGGCAGGCTACGCGCTCACCATATCAGGCGGGGCGTGTCAGTCTCCTCTGCCCTCCTCGCCAGTTCGACGGCGAGCGGCGTCGCCGTGACGATGAGAGACGATGGCGTTCTCTCGCACGTGGGATGCGGTGCTGCTGCAAAACACCAGGCTGCGGAACTGTCTCCGAAGGCGCGGCCAAAAAGCGACGCGCAGGCGCGTCCCCGATCACACGTATAACGCCAGGTCGGGGCGACCCCAGTGGCATCCAGGTCAACCCGAGGGCCGACCTAATCGAGTGTGGTCGTCGTCCCGCTCCGACCGGTCAAGGGTCGCTCCGGGACGCGCTTGGCCCCCTTTCCCCACTCCGCCGACAGCGCCTCTGGGCCGGTCTGGCTCCAGGCGCCATGTCACAGTGATGCCGGAGGACGGACGCATCGGACGTGGACGCTGGCCCACCTGGACGATGACTGGGCGGATGTACCGGCGTGCCCGGCTAAGAACTCCGAAAGGCCTCGCGCAAACCTCCGTACGGCGGTTTGATTTCCCGGCTGCCTCCAGTTTCTCAATCGTGTTGTCCGGGTCTGCTGTCCGGATCTGTCGCCGTATCGCGGTGTCGCCGTGTGGCGCTGTCGCCGTGTGGCGGTATCGCGGCGGGCGTCGTCCGCAGCGCGCGCGATGCACCTGGAGCGCCGTTCGCCGGGCGGGAGCGCGGCCTGTCACGTGAGAAGTGAGGTCATGTCCCCGACGCGGGCACGAGTTGTCGGTGGGTTGTGGAGGCACGGTACGAACGGCCCTATGGGGGATCGGATCCGATCGTAAGAATCCCAGAAGAAGGGCGGCCCGGTGCACCACGGTGGTGTGCGTCTCATCCTGTCCTTTCAAGAGACCGACATGGACCAAGAAGAAGACACACAGCAATGGCTCTTGAAGGCGGCGGCCGATCTACGTCGGGTCACCAATGCCGAGACCCGATTCTCGGCGGCGATGAGCATGAATCACGTGACCATGCTGGCGGCGGCGGACGAGCTCGAGGCGGCCACCAGGGAAGCGATGACCTGGATGCGGGGGAACCCGTGCCCGGACCGGGAGGTCGGGGGGCGCGTAGGCCTGATGCTGAGCACGTGCGCTGAGGTCGCAGCCACGGCCGAACGGGCCCTCACCAACCCCTGCGTCGACATTGAGGCGGTGTTCGGCCGTCTCGGCGACCTGCTCGCCATCATCGATTTCCACTCGGAGACTCTCAAGGCCTGGTAGCCGGCAGGACCGACCTTCCCTGGGGTCGGTCCGACGGGCATGTGTTCCGGGCGCCATCTGCAGGTCGTCCACAGGCCTGACGGGACCGATGACCCGCCTCGGGCATCCGCGGTGGTGTCACTTCTCGCTGGCAAGCTCGCCGTCGTGGGTGGATGGCCGACGGGAGACGTGTTAGGGCTCGACTTCGAGACAACGGGGATCGACCGTTTCAACGACGTTCCCGTCTCCTACGCGCTGGTCTCGGTGGTGGAGGGTGTGGTGGTCAGGAGTTGGTCGGGTCTCATCGATCCCGGCCGTGAGATCCCGCCGGAGGCGACAGCGGTCCACGGCATTTCGACGGAGCGGGCCCGGACGGAGGGATGCCGCTCCGTGAGGCGATCTCGCTGGTTTCGGATGCCGTGGTGGCCGCCTCGGCTCGTGCCATCCCGCTGGCCGGCATGAAGCTCGACTACGACCTGACCATCCTAGAGACGCAGGCCCGGGGAGCTCTTCGGGGCGGCCCCGGTCGAGCGGGGATGGTGCGGCCCGGTGCTCGATGCCGGCGTGATCCACCGTCACTTCGACCCCATGAGCGAGGGGAGGCGCACGTTGACCGACCTGTGCGTGCACTACGGGATCGATATCGGCCACGCCCACGATGCCGCCGCGGATGCGACCGCCTCCATCAAGGTGCTCTTCGCTCTCGCCGTGCGCTTTGAGGCGTTGTGGCATTGCGATCTCCCCCAACTCCACCACGACCAGATCGACTGGCACCGCCAGTGGACAGAGGGCTACGACTCGCGGCGCCTGGCCGAAGGGATGATCCCCATCGATCCACGCGACTCCGCGTGGCCGGTTGCTCCCGTGGTGCGGCCCGCCGCGTGAGGCGGTTCAGGTCTTGAGCAGGTCCCAGACCATGTCGACGCCTTCGTCCTCGGCGAGGACGACCTTGGCGGGGTGCTTCTTGTCGATGTGTCCCACGAGGCCGTTGTAGACCGAGTATCCGATCAGTTCCTGCAGGCGGCGAGGGAAGGTCTTAACCAGCGCGGGCGGGATGCCCAGCTGCTGGTTCTCCTGCTGGCGGATGTAGCCAGCGCAATAATTCATGGCGATACCCACCCGCCGCGTATCGGTGCGATTGGCGCCGCCTCCGTGCCAGAGACTCCCGACCCAGACGAGCACGCTGCCCTTGGACATTTCGGCGGGAATGGTGTCGTAGGGCTCGAGTGGGTTCGGGGACTCGTCGCGCAGGTGGCTCCCCGGGATGATGCGGGTGGCCCCGTTCTCTTCTGTGAAGTCGGTTATGGCCCACATGGTGTTGCAGATGATCGGCACATGAGGGCGGGTGAGGGGAATGAGTTGGTCGTCGGCGTGGACCGGCTGGGCCTGCTCGTCGGGACCAATGGCGATGGAGGAGAGGGACGAAATCAGGAGACCCGGATCGAGCACCGCCTCCGCCACCGGGAGCACGTTGGGGTGGACCGGGATCTTCTCGAAGGTGGCGCCGTGGACGAGCAGGTTGTACACCCGCATGGTGCGCACCCCCTCGAAGAGGTTGTCGGCCGGCCCCGTACCCAGGTCGTGCTCCAATTTGAGCAGCGCCTGGTCGATCTCGTCCACAAGGTCGGGCTCGATGGCATCGGGGAGGATGGTGTAGCCCGCTTCGGCGATCCGCGTGATGTGACTCTCGAGTGCGGGCAGGGGATTCACCGATGTGGAACGCTCGGTCGGGGTCACGAGCTCAATTGTAGAGAGGTTCCCACAAGCTTGTCTTGAGAGTGGCGGCTGGAGGGAGCCGAGAGGGAAATAGGCCTGGTGGTACGATTCCACCCCTACGGGCCGTTGGCGCAGTTGGTAGCGCACTTGCATGACGCGCAAGGGGTCACAGGTTCGAGTCCTGTACGGCCCACCCATTCCCACCAGGCTACGTCAGGCCACCACGATCGAGTCGAGCACCCTGAAGTTGGGCTTGCCGGCGTAGAGCAGAGCCCGGATGCGGAAGTTCTCGAAGTTGGTAAAGCCGAAGGCGACCCGCTTGACACGCTTCAACAGGTTGTTCATGCCCTCGGTCGGACCGTTGGAGACCCTGGCCTCGGTGCCAGGCCACGATGGGCTCGAACCAGTTCGACAGCGTACGGGCCAGGGTGCGCACTTCAGGTGGCGCCGAACGCCTTGACGCGTGGTCGACGATGTCGCGCAACAGGTCTTCTGCGGCTTGGGGATCGGCGGTCTCGTAGAAGCGGGCCACGGCCTCTTTGACGCTGTAGGCGAAAGCCACCTCGCCGTCGGGGTCGCCCAGGGCGAGCAGACTCTCGAGGCGCGACGTCAGCTCGGTGTCGTTCGCCGTGGCCTTGATGACCAAGAGCTTGCGGGCCCGATACAGCGGATCGGCGGCGCGGCCGCGGTGCCCGAGGCGTTGTTGTTGGACGCGGCGGCGGGTCTGGTCGACGGCCAAGATGGCATGGCGCATGACGTGGAAGCGGTCGATGACCCGTGTGGCCTTGGGAGTGACAACCTTGAACACCGCGGAGTAGGTCTTGGACATGTCCAAACAGCCGTACTCGAGGCGGGCTTTGACGTGGTGGGGCTGACGGCGCAGCCAGCCGGCCACCGCGGTGAACTCCCTGGTGGCGAGCACGTCGATGAGGGCGTGGTTGGCCACGTCACAGACGGTTGTCGACCAGGTCTTTTGCTTATAGGGGCCTTGGCGCACGAAGAGCGTCTCGTCGAGGCCAATGGCCGTGGTCTCTTTCAAGCGCTTGGTGTCGGCGGCCAAGAGGGCGGCACCATAGATGCGCACCGCTGCGTTGACCGTGTCCCAGCAGCACCCGAGCTCGGCGGCCAGGTGTGAGATGGTCTCGCCCGCACCGATCTGTTTGACCACCCACTTGGCCGCTCTCGTCGTGAGCATGCAACCCTTCGCGGCGATCCGGTGATCGCTCAGCGTGAACGAACCTTCACCGCAGAGCGGGTCCGGACAGACCAGCCGGTGCTTCTTCCAGCGGATGGTCATCGGCACCCCGCCAAAGGGCAGGTCCACGTAGGAGACCACCGGGCGGTCCTTGACCCAGGCCCGGCTCCCGCACTCGGGACACACGGGGTCCCAGCCCAGCTGTTCGATGGTGATCTCACCGGCAGGTCCGCGCCTCGCATAAGAGAGCACGCGGACGTCTTTGAGGCCCACGAGATGGGTGACGATCTCGTTAGGATCGACGTACACAGAGGCGTGGAGGATCTTCTTCTTTCTCACAAAAGAGAGACTGAAGCGCCTCTGTGCTTACGCGGTGGATACCACCTGATCCTCGGGCCTCCTGGTCACGGAGTCGTCAGACCCCGCAGAAACCGGAAGACCCAGTTATGCAGCAAATCGGGACAATGGCCCGATTTCATCCGGCGTAGTAAGAGAGTTTGTGCAGCAACCCGTGCGCGAGTTCAGCCGAAGATGGTCTCGACGTGCTCGACGTGCCGATTGAAGGATGACCGGACGCGGTGGCGGTAGTGCGCCTCGAGCATCCGAGTCGAGCTGTGGCCGAGTAGGTCGGCGATCTCGTCGAGCGCCATCCCCGCGTCGTAGAGCAGTTAGGCCGCGGTGTGGCGGCCCAGCTCGTTGGGCGACACCAGATCCACCTCGGCGGCCTGGCACAGGGCCTTCGTGGTGCGGCGCAGGTTGGAGGGGTCGATCGGCCTGCCGACCTCGGTGGTGAAGACGAGTCCCCGGTTGCGCCATGCGGATCCGACCTTGAGCCGCTTAGCCTTCTGCCGCTTCTCGTGTGCTTTGAGCGCCGCCCAGACGGGCTTGGGCAGATCCACGGTCCTCGACTGCTTCGTCTTCGTCTCCCCGAGCCGGAGCTTGCCTCGCTCGCTCTTGAGCGACCCGGCGATGGCCAGTTCGACAGCGGGACCCCAGTTCTCGCATGCGTTTTCTCACCAGCGTCACGAGCGGGGCCACGCCATAGTCTCGCGTTGGCTTGATCACCATTGCGTCACCTACCCGGCAGCGTATTGGGGCGGTTGTGCGACCATCTCTAGGTGCCAGTTCTTGAACCCGAGGATAAGTCACGGGAAACCTCAGAAGGAGGTTGAGTCGTGAGTACGATCGAGACCGACTACCTGGTGATCGGGGCGGGGGCAGCGGGCATGTCCTTTACCGATGCGCTGATCGACGCGGATCGGGACTGCGACGTCGTCATGGTGGACCGCCGGCACGCCCCTGGCGGCCACTGGAACGACGCCTACCCGTTCGTTCGCCTCCATCAGCCGGCCGCGTGCTACGGCGTCAACTCGAGGCGGCTGGGCAACGATCAACTCGACGAGCGTGGACTCAATGCCGGGCTGTACCAGCAGGCCGACGGGGTGCAGATCTGCGACTACTTCCGCCGTGTGATGGACGAGCACCATGTGGCGTCGGGGCAGGTGCGGTTCTTCCCGATGTCCAACTACTTGGGACTCGAGGCTCGGATGTGGCGTTTGTCGCCACCCTTACGGGGGCGACGACGGAGGTCAAGGTCCGACGGGCCGTTGTCGACGCCCGGTATCTCGAACCGACGATCCCGTCGGGCACACGCCTTCGTTCGCTGTCGACCCGGATGTCCGATGCATTCCCGTGAACGAGCTGCCCGACGTAGGTGAGCCAGCGACCGGCTACACGGTCATCGGCGGGGGCAAGACCGGCTCCGATGCGTGCACTTGGCTGCTCGAAAGCGGTGTCGACCCCGACGACATCCGGTGGATACGAGCCCGCGACGCCTGGATGTGGAACCGCGCCCACGTTCAGCCGCTCGAACTTGTCACCGACACGGTCGACGGTTTCTCGCGCGCCGTGGAAGCATCGGCCGAGGCCGAGAGCATCGACGACCTGTTCGCCCGGCTTGAAGCCTGTGGCCATCTGCTCCGTCTCGATCCGAGTGTCGCGCCGACCATGTACCACGCGGCGACGTTCACCGTCGCCGAACTGCGAGCGTCTGCGGACCATCGAGAATGTCGTGCGGCTCGGCCGCATCAAGACGATCGGCGCCGGCGAGATCGAGCTCGAACAGAGGAACGATCCCGACCGACCGCAGGACAGGTGTATGTCGACTGCTCCGCGGCCGGCCTCGGCAAGGCCCCAGCTCGCCCGATCTTCGAACCTGGCCGCATCACCCTCCAGTGCATCAGCACCGTGCACCCCACGTTCAACGCCGCGGTCATCGGCTACCTCGAGGCCAGCCGAGGAGACGACGAGGTCGCCAAGTCCCGCCTCTCGCCCACGACTCGCTATCCCGACGGAGCGAATGACTGGATCCCGAACATGCGTGGCCAACTGGAGTCGCTCAGTCTCTGGAACGCGCAACCCGACATGGCGGCGTGGTTGGAGTCGAGCCGCCTCAACATCGCCCGAGGCATGTTCAACAAGGCGAGCGAACCTCGGATGGCTGAGGCGATCACGAGACTCCTCGCCTACTCCGAACGCGCCGTTGCGAACCTCCAAACGCTAAGCGCCACCGCAGCGTGACGGGAACCGTCATCACCTGACCGCCACGGGGAAACCCCCACGACGCCGCACCTCGGACCGTCCCCGTTGTGCCTGCTTGAGACTTGGTGCAGGCGCTGAGGTTCATCCGTAGCGTTTAGAGGCCTCGACGGGGTCACTCTCGTAGTGCCTGCCGCCGGCACAGCCGGCTGGCTTTCGTTCGAAGAGTGTCCCGTCTGGGTTTCGCCCCGGAGTGGCTCAAAAGAGGATCGAGCACAAACAGTCTGCAAGTAGGAGTGCCCTCCGTGGTTCCAACACGACCAAGGAGGCAGTCATGCAAGTGGTGATCGGCATCGATCCGCACAAGGCATCGCACACAGCGGTGGCGATCGACGAAGCAGAAGACGAGATTTCAAGCGTCAAAGTGAGGGCCACCCGGCGCCAGGTGGAACAACTCTTGGGCTGGGCCGAACCCTTCGAGAAGCGCATCTGGGCCATCGAGTCGGCCGGTGGGTTGGGCTACTTGTTGGCCCAACAGCTCATCGCTCGGGGCGAGAAGGTGCTCGACGTGCCGGCCACCTTGGCTTCTCGCATTCGAGTGCTCGCCACCGGGCGCTCCAACAAGAACGACCCCAACGATGCTCTCTCAGTCGCCGTCGCGGCCTTTCGGGCTCCGAACCTGCGCAGCGTCGAGTCCGCCGATCATCCTGAGGTCCTGCGTCTGTTGGCCAAGCGCAACGGGGACCTCGGCAGCCATCGAACCCGTGTGGTCTGTCGCCTGCATGCCCTCTTGGCTGAGCTGGCAGCGGGTGGAATTGCCAAGGAACTCTATGTTTCTGACGCCGAGCGACTCATGGCCAAGATCAAGCCGCAGACCCCGGCCCAGCAGGTCCGCTACGACCTTGCCCTCGAGCTGCTCGACGATGTGCGCCGGCTCGATGCCCAGACCAAGGAGTCGCACCGGCGGATCCGAATGGCCGTCAAGGCCTCAGGCACATCACTCGTCGAGCTCTATGGGGTCGGCCCGATTGTCGCCGCGCAGCTCCTGGGATACTCCGGTGACGTGCGCCGCTTTGCCAACCGCGATGCGTTCGCTTCCTACAACGGAACCGCACCCATCGAGTTTTCCTCGGGCGGCCGAGTGGTCCACCGGCTCTCACAGCGTGGGAGCCGACAGCTCAACCACGCGCTCCACATGGCCGCCGTCACCCAAATCCGCAACCCCGGGACAGACGGACGCATCTACTTCGAGCGCAAGGTGGCCGAAGGAAAGACCAAGAAGGAAGCGTTGCGTTCACTCAAGCGCCAGATCTCCAACGCCGTCTATCGGCAGCTACTTCTCGACGCTCGATAGGGGGTCCGGGAGGACACTCAGGGACGGCTCCATGCCTGCGTGACCGGCTCTTCACCCTGCGCGACCGGCTCTTCGGCGAAGTCACTCCCGAACCCAACCAAACCCTACGCCGTTGTGCCTTTCGGGTGAAGGCTCGGGTCGTCGCGCCTGGAAGTCCACGAAATTGGGGTCTTGACTCAAAGAGGATTCTACTTGGGTGCATGGGATCTATGCCCGTTGTGCACGGACCTCAAATCACCCGTTCGGGTCATTTCGCCTAGCCCATAGGCGGTTTACGGTGCCCGATGGCCACACAATGGGAGTACAAGCTGGCGGACAGTCCCCGAACGGACGAGTTTCCTCAGTACCTCAACGACGAGAGCGCCGAAGGCTGGGACCTCGTGACTGTCATGAGTAGCGACGGTGCCGTCTCCATGGATCGGCTGATCTTCCGCCGGGAGATTACGAATCCGACTTGGGATCAATAGGGTGATCGATGCCGCAATTCGTTAGTCCTTGACCACCTGGTAGATGCCGTAGATCACGCCCGGGATGTGACCGAGTAGCTGTAGCAGGAAGGCCCAGAGCACTTGGATGCACGGACCCTTCTTGATGAGGACCGCCAGGAACGGAAGTATCAGGCACAGCAGAACCAGTAAGACCTTGACCATGGGTGCAAGCTAGCGCCGCCCGAACTCGCGCAGTCCGGTCAGCCCATCCAGGTGGTCGGGACGGGCCCACACACGCCACCAGCGGTCGCCCGAGGGCGAGAACCACCGCCCCGTCCACGACGGGGTCTCGTGGCAGTGGTCAGCCTGTCCTTGGCGGTCGTGGATCATCCGCCAGCACTGCATGGGCTCTGAGACGAAGGCGCTGGCGTAAGGGTCGCCGGGCTGAGGCATCCCTGAAGCGCTCACGGCAGCCCCGGACACGCGGCCGGCGGTGGTCCTGCGCCTGGGCCGATGGGCAGCCCTCCACAGTTCACGGGCTGGGTTGTGGGCGGCGCGGTAGGGATGGTGGTGCTGGTCAGCTTCGGGTGCCCGAGTGGGAAGCCGAAGTGTGGCCCGGCAGGTGGTCGACGAGCCAGGTTGGGGCGTGGGGGTAGTAAACCCACGCCAGGAAGATCAGGGCGGCGATGGCAACGACGACCGGGACCCAGTCGGGGATCCTGTAGCGCTCGGCGCTGTCCTCGACATTCGCTCCCATTGGGCGAAGTTAGACCGCGGCCGTTACGCGGAGCGGCCCCTCGAGTGGATGGAGGAGGGACCGCCGCACCTTGGCGTCATCGTGACTGACGTGAGGCGTTCTAGGTATACCTCCCGATTCGGCCGCACCGGTCGCGCCCCCGTTACACCGCCGCCGTGTCCTGACGAGCCGATGAATCAAGGGCTCACGCTCCGGGCTGATGACCCCAGAAGCGTGGCGTAGACGGCTCAGGTGTCCGCCCGCCGCTCTTGAATCGCCCTGGCCCAGCTTTGGATATGTTGGCCCTCGTCTCGGACCGCCGGGTTGCCGTCGTGTGAGTATGCCCCGGTCTTGAGCTCCAGGGCGTAGCTGATGCGGATCACGGTGTCTTCAAGTTCGCTTATGCGCTCCTCGAGTGTCATGCCGACCGTAGTGCGCGAGTTTGTGCAGCAACCCAGCCCGAAACTTGACCGGACCCGCCTGGTCCGGCTAATCGGACGAAATCGGACAAATGAGCAGGCACTATGCAGTCCAATGCATACGGACTCGGACCGCTCTGGACCGCTCTGCTTTGCATGACGCGCAAGGGGTCACAGGTTCGAGTCCTGTACGGCCCACCACTGTGTACGGCCCACCACTGTACGGCCCACCAGCTCAGAGCATGTTTGCAGGTCTCAGATGCGGCGAAATCCTCTCTCACTGAGTAGCGATCTAGGCGACTCAGGAGCGTTATGTCGCGTTGTGACTCACTGAGTAGCGCACTACCCAGGGACGCCCCAGCCGCACCATCGGGACGGGGGAAAACGCCCTCGGACTCGGCTCTGACGGGAATCACATCTAGACGCACATCAACCGCTATTGCGGCTTCGCGACGCTTGACCCTCATGAAGTGTCGCGACCTGGGGCTACGGACCGTTCTGCTCGTGGTGCCGTGCGGCGAACTCGCCATTCGATGCACGCTCCGAGGCGATCAGAGGCAAGATCGACACGATTGATCGTGCAGTGGTGCTGTTCCCCGGTGGACCGAAAGGCGAACAGGATGTCGCCCTGCTGGCGCTGCTGCTGTGTTCGGGAGGGCAGCGGCAGCCGCATAGAGGAATGCGGCGAGGGGGGCACACGCTTCGGTTATCGGTCGATCCACCAAGCTGGGGATCATGGCCAGCCAGACCGACGGTGGACGCGACCAACACTGGCACCATGCCTCGAGCACTGGCGGCACCTCAGGTCGGCAGAACCTCGGATGAGCTTAAGCGGAATTGTCGCTTTGTTGCTGGTATCGTGCCTTCGTGGCCCCGCCCTACCGGGGTCCCCAAATTGGCAAAGCGGAGGAAATCGGCGGTATGGGATCAGCTCGGCTCAACTGGAACTCTTCACCTCGCGGCGCACAGCGCTCGGGCCCCAAGCTCGGTCACGTACGCCGCGTCGTCATGGGAGGGCTGGCATCGGCTCTTACCATCGTGGGGCTCGTCGCGTTCGTGACCCCGGCGTTCGCGCACAACAACAACATCACTGCGTCGGCGGCTTGTAGCACTCCTGTCGGCACCGGGTTCAAGATCACCTGGACGATCGAGAACGACTTCAACCTCTCGGAGAAGGGTTCGGTCACCTCGGTTACCTACGGCCTGTCCACTCTGAGCAGCACCACCTACAGCATCGCCAATTCCCCTGGCACGCCCTTCCAGTCCGCGACGTTGACCCAGACGCTGCCTGCGACGGCAACGGGTGACATCACAATGGACATCTCGAGCACCTGGTCGGACGGATTAACGGTAGCCGACACCTTCACATTCAGCCTCTCCGAGAGCTGTGGTGCCCCCACTCAGACGATCGCAGGGCACATCTACCTCTGCAACGCCGGCAACCCGACCACCACCGAGGAGCCCGGCGGGACCCTGGCGGCGAGCGGGCCGACGACGGTACCTGCCACGGCCAACCCATTGGCTCCGACCAGCGTTGGCGCAGGCGGCTACACGGTGACCGCGACCACCCCTGAGGGGTACACGCTGGTGACCTGTGGCGGTTCGTCGACGCCCGACGGGACGGGCAGCACGGCCACCGAGCCGGTCACCGTGCCGAGTGGCGGCGCCGGCGTTGGCATCTTCTACGTGACGCCGGTCACCCAGACCATCGCCGGGCACATCTACCTCTGCAGCGCCGGCGCCGGGACCACCACGGAGGTGAGCGGCGGGACCCTGGCGGCGAGCGGGCCTACGACGGTACCTGCCACGGCCAACCCATTGGCTCCGACCAGCGTCGGCGCCGGCGGCTACACGATGACCGCGACCACCCCTGCGGGGTACACGCTGGTGACCTGTGGCGGTTCGTCGACGCCCGACAAGACGGGCAGCACGGCCACTGAGCCGGTCACCGTGCCGAGTGGCGGCGCCGGCGTGGGTGTCTTCTACGTGGTCGCATTGGCCACTCGTACTGCGGTGACCTCGCCGCCCACGTCCGCCGTCGCGCTCACGACACCCCCCGCGATATCCACCACCGCGACCCAGACATCGTCGCCGTCGCCTCCGGCGCTCGCGTTCACCGGGGCCCTGTTGAGCCAGGAGTGGGTTGTCGGTGCAGCGGCGGTACTGCTCGGTATGGGTCTGATGGTGATGGCTCGCTATCGCCGCCGGAAGCCTCGACACGCGGCCAAGTAGGCCAATTCTTCAGGTGACGCCACCGCGGACGTCGCCGGGGGGAGCAACTCGACGGCAGAAACTTTGCTCCATCGCCCCGTCTCATGCATCGGCCACTTTCCTAAGCGATCTCCCTGCCAGGGGGTCCATCTGTGGATTTGCCTGCCTCGAGGCGCTAATTATGGGGTGGCGATGAGTGGGGCCGGGTTACCGTCCCGCCACGGGTTCCCGCCCCGCTCTCGCCCCCGATCGTCGGGCCAGGTTCGATAGGGCACCCTCAAGGCTGACCGGGCCTTCGAGCCGCTAGCCCTCAGGGTTCGAGGCCGGCCTTGACAGGTGGTCGCACGGTACGGAGGGGTCGCTGACCGTAATCGGCTCGGACATTCCGCTGTGGTTGACCGGTCCCTTGACGCCATACGTGACGGAGAGAATCCTGGGCGCCTCTCTGCCGTTCTCTCTGGTCACCCGTGTGATGTCGCAAGACATCGAGACTTGGCTTCAAGGGCCGCTCGCCGCAGCGAATGAGTGTTCCGACCTGGGCCACCAAGCATCGACGGATTTCGTCTTCCAGCCGGCCGCTTTCAGGGCGCCGGAGAACCGCCGTGGGGCATGGCCTCGGACACATGGAGTTGCGCATGACACCGCCGGCGCGGACCTTCCTGTGCATCCGAACCCGCCCTGCCCCATACCGCGTGGTGGCATGTGCCACCGGCGAACTCGGACACTCTCGGCACTATCGTCGGCTACATGCAGATCGGTCTCGTGTCGATCGAGGGAGTCTCGGACGGGAGCCTCGTCGCACCTCCGACGATGATGTTCAACAAGTCCGACCAGGACTGGCTGCAGCACTCTCAGTTCCTGGACGATGACGGCATGCTGCCAATCGAAATGGGCGGATTCCTTGTCCGGAGCGGTGACCATCTGGTCGTCGTCGACACTGGAATAGGTCCGCACGCCGATCCAGACCGGACGGGCAGGTTCATGAAGAACCTGAAGGCCTTTGGAGTGCAGCCATCCGATGTTACGGACGTCATACTCACCCACCTGCACTTCGATCACCTCGGTTGGGCCACAGACGGAGAGCGTCGCCTCTTCGTCAACGCCACATATCGGTGCCATGAGGCTGACTGGGAGTTCTTCATGGGTGCCGCACCATTCGATGACAGCCTCGCCGTCTCGATGATGGGCGGCCGAGCATCGTCAGAGCTGCTACCGCCCATCGCTGATCGCCTTGAAATATGGAGCGGGGACGGAAGCATTCTGCCCGGCATTGATGTTCGCAGCGCTCCCGGTCATACGCCCGGCAGCACGGTCATTGTCATTTCGTCTGGGACTGAGAGAGCCATGCTCCTCGGTGACGTCGTGCACTGTCCCGCCGAACTCCTCAGCGACGACTGGGAGATGATCGGTGACGTCGACACACAACTCGCGAGAAGGTCACGCGAGGCTCTGGCCAGAGAGCTCGAAGGATCGAATATCCCAGCAGCAGCGACACACTTTCCCGGGCTCCGTTTCGGTCGACTTTTGCCGGCTCAAGGGCGTCGGCAGTGGACGTTCGACTGAATCCGCGTCACCGTGGATGGGGCACCTCAGTCCCAGGCACATGAGGCTCCTCCGACCAATCACCACCGGCGTTCGGACTCACCTGAGACCCAAGATCTGTCCTAGGCCACGTCGTTCCGGGCAGTTCAGAAGCGGGCAGTTCAGAAGCGGGAAGTTGGAAGAGCAGCCGGTAGCTCCGGTGGCTTGACATATGCTGATATCGGAATATATTGACTCCGTGGCCCGGTCTTCCACGACATCGGATGTCTTCAACGCAATTGCCGAGGGGCGCCGTCGCGAAGTCTTGGACACGCTGATCGCCGGCGAGAAGGCGGTCGGAGCGATCGTGAACGACCTCTCGATGTCGCAGCCTCAGGTGTCAAAGCACCTCCGGGTGCTCAGTGAGGTGGGGCTCGTCAGGTGCCGTACCGACGGGCGCCGTCGGCTGTACCGCCTGGAACCGGAGCACCTGCGGCCCTTGCGCGAATGGCTGGTCAAGTACGAGCAGGCGTGGAACGACGGGATGGATCGGATGGACGACTACCTCAAGGAGCTCCAAGGTCAAGGAGAGCTTCAGTGACACCTCATCGTCATGGAACGGCCAGCAGCAAATCTCCGAGCGACCTCGAAGTTCTGCTCACCCGCGAGTTCGAAGCCCCGATCGAACTTGTCTTCGACGTCGTGACGAAGGCGGAGCATGTACGAAGATGGTTCGCTCCTTTTGAGCACACGATGACGGTGTGCTCAATCGACCTGCGCGTCGGCGGGAACTACCACTTCGTCTTCGTAACCGATGACGAAGTGGCGTGCTCGTTTCGTGGGACCTACCTGGAGATCGAGCCGCCGACTCGGACCGTCAGGACGTGGCTGTTCGAGGGCTGGCCCGATGTCGAGGCCGTCGAGACGGTGGAGCTGCACGAGAAGGACGGGGTGACAATGCTGACGAACAGCCTGGCCTTCCGCGATCAGGCAGGTCGTGACCATATGACGACGACCGATGGTTTCGAAGACAGCTTCGACAATCTGGAGACGTGCGTGAGGTCACTCGTGGATCCGGAGGGAGCTGACTCTGGAGGTTGAGGTCCCAGGCGGATTCTCGAACGGCCGGAGCCGCGGACTGTCCTCGAGTGTTCGGGCAGAGGGTGAGGGCGCACTCGAGTGGACCCATGAGTCGGGCCTCGATCGAGTCCACCGCCGGCATGACGCGAAACGACCCCGCGCTCATCCCGCTTGGCGTGCAGGACGGCAAGCGGGGCCGTAACGCGGCACTGGCCTAAGCCAGCCCAGACACAAGCCTTACAAAGCCGACTGATCTGTTGTGGGACCGTTGTGAAAAGGGTCCGTATCTAGGGGATTCTGTGAGGCTCACTTCTTCCGCGGGGACTTAGCGGATCGGGGGATGGGGCTGATGGGGGACCACAGCTCCGTCGGAATCCCCGATTCGCTGTCCCGCCGTGACGCGCAACGGCCCCCGGCATCGGTCCGGGGGCCGTTCGCTGTCACGACGTGTGTGCTCGTCGCTACGAGTCGCTGGGGAGCACGTCGAGATCGAACTCGTTGCCTTCCGGGTCCGCCATGCAACGCCAAGCGAAGCCTTCCAGCTCGCGGGTGTTTCCGGGCTCGAGCCAACGTCCGCCGAGCGCCTCGACCTCAGCGGTGGCGGAGTCGAGGTCGTCGACGACGAGATCGAGGTGCACGCGGTTCTTCCCGGCCTTGCGTTCCGGCACTCGCTGGAAGCCGACCGTGAGGCCTTCTTCCGTCGGTGTCAGGAGGAGGAATGCACCGTCCCCGATGGTGGTGTCGATCTGGACCCCGAGCATGCCGCACCAGAACGGCGCAAGGAGACTCGGGTCGACCGAGTCGATAGCCAGGAATCCCACCTTCGCTGCCATGATGTCCACCGTTCTCTCGCCGGATCCCTCGAAAGGGCGTTCCGAGGGGACAGTACCCAAGGCGCTCGAGTCACGCTCGGGCATCCTCCCGCCGGAGCGAGTACGAAAGGGCCTGGTTCGGCGGCAGGCAGGGTCGGTCAGTCGACGCCGAACCAACGGCGCCGGCGCGAGGCACCGAATTCGACCTTCGACGCGGCGATGTCCTCGGATGCCGGGGTGAAGTTCCCGAACGGAGTCGGTCCGGACAAGAAGTTGGCCTCGAACCTTGCCACCTTGGTGCCTCCGAACTCGATGTAACACGTCGCCTTTCCCTTGTACGGCTCTGGCGCATCGCCGCCCTTGATCTGTTGGATCAACACCTCGGCAAGCGTGCGGGCCTCTCCCTCCGCGATGGCACCCACGCGAGGCACGGGTGCGCTCGTGACGTCTCCGACCGCGTAGACATTCTCGAACTTTGTGGCGAAGGTCCGATGGTCGACGGGGATCCAGCCGTCTTCGGCCAGGGCCGAGTTCTCGACGACCCGCGGAGCGCGATGCACGGGGATGCCGAGGAAGAGGCTGTAGGGCATTGTCTGCCCGTCTTGCAGTGAGGCGATCTTCGTGGCGGAGTCGAGAGCGGTCACTTTGGACTGCGGCCACCACTCGATGCCCCGTTCCCCGACCGCCTCCAGGATGCCGGCGGATGCCTCAGGAGAAATGGGGATGGGCGTCGCCATGGGGCTGACGACCTTGATGGTCGAGGTCGCGCGAAGGCCTTTCTTCTCCAGAAAGTCGTGCAGCATGAGGGCGGTTTCGAACGGTGCCGCCGGGCACTTGAAGAAGTTCCCCAGCACGCCGATGATCACGTCGCCTCCCTCGAAGGTGGGGAGCAGTTGGCTGACCCGTGCCGCTCCCTCGACGGTGTAGAACTCAGATCCCTCCTCGACCATGCCGGGAGTCGCCGCGGGGTCCAGGTCCGCGCCCAGTGCGACGACGAGGATGTCCGGCTCGTACGTCGCGCCATCGGTGGTCACGCGACGAGACTCCGGGTCGATGGTGAGGACGGTTTCCCGGGCGAAGCGGACGGACGGCTTGTCGAGATGGCTGTAAGGAACGCGCACGCTTGCCAGGTCCCGACGCCCGAACATCAGATCGAGCTTGGAGAAGCCGAAGACGAACGCGTCGCTGCTGTCGACGATCGTGATGTCGACCTCGTCGGGTACCTCGTCGGACAATACGGTTGCCAACTCCAGGCCGGCAAAGCCGGCACCGAGCACGAGCACGGTCTTCATCAGGCCTCCGTTCCCTCGGGGATCGGCAGGTGTCGGCCGCGTCCGGATCCTGCCCGTCGTCGAAGTCTGGCACGTGCTGGCTCAGAATGGGCTGAGAATCGCTTGGGACGCACCGGTGGGTCGCCTGAGGCGCGTGGAGGTGCGTAGGTGTCAGCGAGGCCCGGGTTGAGGTGGAGTTACGGCTGCAGCTCGAGTCCGGCGAAGGTGCCGGCGTCCCGCCACTCGGCCAGGAGTTGGAAGAAGGGCATCGGGCCCTTGCCGTAGGAGCTCCCGATGAATCCGTCGGCGCTGGGCTGGCCTTCGTTGTTGTAGTAGCCGGGGGTGCACTGCTGCTGGAAGGCCCGGATGTCCCGGGCTGACCCGGCCAGCTGCACGAGCCAATCCTCTTCGCCGTCGCTCGTGGCTTCCACTGTCGAGACATCGTGGTCGATGGCATGGCGCAGGACATGGCAGAGGTGGTCGCACGCCTCTTCGAGGAGGTGCGGGTAGTTGACGGTAAAGCCGCCCTGCGTGTGACCCAGGACGAACATGTTCGGAAAGCCACGAACGTGCATCCCATGGAGGGATCGCACTCCGTCGTGCCAGTACTCGGAGAGGCTGCTCCCGCGCGAACCGATGACGTCGTATCCGGAGCGCCGCGTGTAGTCGGTCCCCACTTCGAATCCGGTCGCGTAAATCAGGCAATCGACCGTGTACTCGTGTTCACCGACGATGACACCCGCGGGCGTGATGGCATCGACGCCGCGCCCATCGGTGTTCACGAGAGAGACATTCGGGCGGTTGAAGGCCTGGAGGTACTCGTCGTGGAAGCAGGGTCGCTTGCAGAACTGTCTGTACCAGGGCTTGAGGGCCTCGGCGGTCACTGGATCTGTGACGATGTCGTCCACCCGGGCCCTGATCTGCTCCATCTTCTCGAAGTCGGCCAACTCCATCATGGCGGCCAGGTCGCGGCCGGCGCCCGACGACTGGTCGCGCAGTCGGTTGACCAGCCTCCCGAGGATGTCGGTCCAGCCGTCACTGACGAGGTCCTTCTCGGCAAAGCCCCCGGAGGTCAGGAGCGTGAAGTTCTCCATCCTCTCCCTCTGCCACCCGGGCTCGAGTGACGCGGCCCACGACGCATCCGTCGGCCGGTTCCCCCGCACGTCAATCGAGGAGGGCGTGCGCTGGAAGACGAAGAGCTCACGGGCCGAGGCGGCGACGTGGGGAATGACCTGCACAGCCGTGGCGCCGGTGCCGATGATGCCGACGCGCTTGTCGGCCAGGCCGTCCAGCCCTCCGTTCGAATCACCTCCGGTGTAGTCGTAGTCCCACCGACTGGTATGGAAAGCGTGTCCGGCGAATCCCTCGATGCCGGGGATGCCGGGGAGCTTCGGCCGGTGGAGTGGGCCGTTTCCCATGACGAGGAACTGAGCCGACATCCGATCACCGCGGTTGGTGAGGATGGTCCAGCGGCTGCGAGTGTCGTCCCACTGAATGGCCGTGACCTCGGTCGAGAGGCACGAGCGCTCGTACAACGAGAACTGTCGGGCGATGCGATGGCAGTGCTCCAAAATCTCTGGAGCGCTGGCGTACTTCTCGCTCGGGACGTAGGTGGTCTCTTCCAGGAGAGGGAGGTACACGTAGGACTCGACGTCGCACTGCGCACCGGGGTACCGGTTCCAGTACCAGGTGCCACCGAAATCGCCCCCTTTTTCGATGATGCAAAAATCGTCGATACCCGCCTGGGTGAGCCGGGCGCCGGTGATCAGACCGGCGAATCCGCCGCCGATGATGGCTACCCTGACGTCGTCGATCAATGGGGGACGGTCGATCGGCTCCGTGTGGGGGTCGTGGAGGTACTGCGCAAAGGGTCCCGCCACTTCGAGGTACTGGGCGTTGCCCTCCGGGCGGATTCGCTTGTCGCGTTCGGCCTGGTACTTCTCCCGAAGCGCGTCCGGGTCGAAGTCCGGCGGCCCCGTCCTCGCTTCGGCGTCGCTCACGATCGGGAGCCCCTGCATTTGGCGCGTGTGTGCATCAGTCCTCTTCTGCCTCAGCGAGGGAGCGTAGCGCCCACCATCGGCGCAGCCGAGGGCACGAGGAATGGATCCGCCGGAGGACCCGTGGTCGTCGTCGTCACGGTGCGATTGTCCACCTGCACGACCCGCTCGGTCATTGCAGCCCCGGGGCCGCCTGGTCAACCGGCCAGCGCGGCCATCTCACCCAGGAGGGTCAGCGCGTCGGACGGGGCATCGTCGCCGAAATCGCGGTAGAGGGCGCGCACGTTGGCCACGACCCGCTCCGCCTCGCTCCAGCCCGCATAGGGGCCCAGCTCAATGTCCCGGGCGGCGTCGAGCGCAGTCATGCCGTCGTCGTACCGCGTTCTGGCCTCGCTGGTGAGGAGGTCGAAGTACCCCTTCAGGTCTTCCAGCGCGGCGGGTGTCGCCAGAGGACCGTGCCCGGGAACCACGACCGTCGGCTGCAGGGCGAGAACGCGATCACAGGCCGCGATCCAATTCGACACGGGGCCGGCCCACACAATCGGGTGGCCGCCGTGGAAGAGGATGTCGCCGGTAAAGACGACGCCCTCGTCCGGGAGATGGACCACGGCATCGCCGGCCGTGTGGGCCGGTCCGACCTCGAGCAGCGACACGGCGCGGCCACCGACCCGCAATTCGAGGTGCTCGACGAACGTCCGGGTTGGCACGGCCAGCGGGACGTCCTCGAAGGAGAAGGGGGCGAAGATCTTCCGCACGAACCGGCCCGTGGCACCGAGGGAGTCGGCGGAACGCAGCAATGCCGCCATGGTGGCCGGCGGGAGCTCCAGCATCTCCTCGGCACAGCGGGCCGTCGCGATGATCTCCGCGTCGCCCAGAAGTGCATTGCCGTAGCAGTGATCGCCGTTGGCGTGCGTGTTGACCACCGATGTGATGGGCGCGGCGATCGTGACGGCGCGCATCTCCTCGAGCATGTCGGCAGTAAGACGCAGATCGAACAGTGTGTCGACCAGCAGGGAGCCGTCCTCCCCGGCAATCAGCCCGGCGTTGGACCACCCCCACCCGCCGTCAGGTTGGAGGTAGGCCCAGACGCCGTCGGCTACCTCGTGCAGACCCTTCGAGTACGCCATGGCCGATCGGCCCGCCGGGCTAGTAGACCCAGACCGACGTGCCGATCGGGTCGATATTGGCCGCCCAGATCCAGTTGATCGCTTCGTTGCTGACGCGAGCACAGCCGTGGGAAACAGGCACGGGTGGGACGGACGAGTCACCGTGAATGGCGTAGCCCTGGTAGAAGAAACGAGGTCGGAACAGGGTGCCGAGGGAGTCGGTCACCGTCCCGTCGACCACGCGGAAGGTGCTGAACTGCCCGGTGGGCGTCGTGGCCACATTGGTGCTGCCGTCCTGAGTGTAGGTGTAGCCGCCGCCGGTCGACGTGTTGAGGGTCCAGAGAAGATGGTTGTTGTTCACGACCATGATCAGATCGTTGGCCAGGTTGATCTGAATCTGGTAGCCGGACTCCGGCCGCGGCTGAGGGACGACTCCGGCCGCCAGTGCGGCCCATGTGGAGGGTCCGACGACGCCGTCCCGGGGGAGGTTGGCTGCCTTCTGCAGCGCCCACACCGCCTGTTGGGTGCTGTCGTCGAACGAACCGCCCGTGGTGTCGACCCAGTACCCCAGGGCCAGCAGCTGCGCCTGCAGCGAGGCCACCGCCGCACCGCTCGAACCGAGCTGCACGGTCGGCGGCACTGGTGGGGGACTGGTGGGCAGGAGCCAGTAGCCCTGCCCGGAGGGTGTGGCTGCAATCGCACGGATGGGGTTCGGGTTCGACTGGCCACCCATGGATCCGAGGAACGGCGTACCGTAGTTGAAGACCCCGCCGTCCCGGGCGCCCAGCCAGTATCCGCTGGAGGTGGCGGCCATCCCCACGATGGGGGCGTTGAGCGATATGCCCCCGGTGGATCCGAGGAACGGTGCGGAGCCGTAGGCGAAGATGCCACCATCGGACGCCACGAGCCAATAGCCCTTCCCGCCCGGAGCCGCCGCCATGCCTACCACCGGTTGGTTGAGGTGGATCGATCCCGTCGAGCCGTAGAATTGCGCGTCGCCGTAGGCGAAGATGCCGCCGTCGGCCGCCACCAGCCAGTACCCGCCGCCATCGGGCGTTGCGGCCATGCCGACGATGGGCTGGTTCAGCTGCATGGAGCCGGTGGAACCGTAGAAGTGGGCGTCGCCGTACGAGAAGATGCCGCCGTCGGACGCCACCAGCCAGTACCCGCCGCCATCGGGCGTGGCGGCCATGCCGACGATCGGCTTGTTGAGCGCGATGGCGCCGGCCGACCCCAGGAAGGTGGCATTGCCGTAGTTGAAGATGCCGCCGTCGGCGGCCACGATCCAATACCCCTGGCCGTTGTGCGTCGAGGCCATCCCCACTGGTGGTGCATTCAGGGTCAGGCCACCCGACGGCCCGAAGAACCCGGCGTCGCCGAAGCTCACGGGCTGGGCCACGTTGTCGGGATAGGTCGCAGCCGATGCGCTGCCCGGGGTCACGGCCAGCAGGGCTGGGACCAGGGCCATGCAGCCGACGAGCGCCGCCAGCAGCGACCGACCTCGCTTCGGGTGCGCCGCGATGGACGCGCTGCTCCGAGACGGGACGGATGCGGTGTCGTGGGCCGGCATGGTGGCTCCTTAGGGCTCCGGGGGTGTCAACGCGTGGGCGATCACCCCGGTGGCTGGATGCCGCCCGCAACGCAAGAATCTGGTCGAAGGTTCCGCAGCACTGTAATCGCGCTTCTCGCTGGTCACATGACGCATACGGGGCCTCGGGCCGTGCCGTCACGCACACGCAGTCCCGGGCGACCCGGGGCCGACTTCTCAGTCCGGTCGTTTCAGTCCGGTCGTTCCCACCGGACGACATCCTCGAGCTCGCCGCTCTCGACGTCGTAGACCAACCCGGCGATCACACGCAGCCGGGCCAGGTAGGGGGTCTGGGCCAACATCTCCACGTCCTCGCGCAGAGCGGCGGCGTGGTCGTCGATCGGCAAGAACCCCAGGTCAGCTCCGGTCATCTCTCGGAGCTGGGCGTCGCTCACGCCAACGAGTCCGCACTTGGTGTGTTGCATCACGACAGCGGTCTCCACCCCGAGGACCCCGCTCGAGAGGGCCAGACTGCGCAGCACGTCCTCGGTGACGCGGCCTCCCGCGTTGCGGATGACGTGTGCCTCGCCCAGGTGCAGGCCCAGGACGGCGAAGACATCGATGCGTGCATCCATGCACGTGACCACCGCGAGCTGGCGACCAGGACGCGGATCGGCCACGCTGGCGCGGGCGGCGGAGTACGCCTGGTTTGCGGCGAGAAGTTCGGCGATGCGTGTCATGGGCTCGCTCGACCGTAACAGCACCCGCGCCAACCCTCACGCCTCAGCGGCAGGGTCGAACCCCTGGCCGCGGTGCTGATCGAGCGAAGGGACGGGCCGGGTCGCATGAGGGAGGGGGAGCCGGATGGGGAACGCGGGGAACGGCGCCGCTTCCAGCATTCCCTGCCGGTCGAGAACGGGGGCGACCGGCACGCCCACCGCGGCCAGGCGGGCCACCAGCGCATCCCGGGGCTGGGTGGTGATGGCCCGGCCGAGGGCTCTTTGCAGTTCGGTGCCGCGCCTGCACCGCTCCTCGAAGCTGAGGTCGACCAGTGCGTCCAGGCCGACTTCGTGGCACAGGCTCACCCAGAAGTGCTGCTCGTTAAGGACGCCCAACGCCACCTGCCCGCCGTCTGCCGCGGTGAAGAGGCCGTACCCAGGGGTGAGCGCGGTCGGCGTGTCGGCGTCCGATGCGCCCGCAGATCCGGCGCCGCCGCGACCCGTCCACGTGGCGAGCACATCGGTCATCGAAATGTCGAGATACGCGCCTTCGCCACTGATCCCGCGGCCCAGGAGGGCGGCACTGATTCCGAAGGCGGCAGTCAACCCGGCGGCCAGGTCGGCGGTCGGGAGCGGCGGGATGCCGGTCGCCATGCCGCCCTCGGGTGCCAAGGCGCCCGCCCACGCCTGGTAGTTCACATCGTGTCCCGGCAGGAGGGCGCGCCCATCGCGTTGCCCATAGCCGGAGATCGAGCAGTAGATGATGCCCGGATTCAGCGCCCGCACTGCTCCTTCGTCGAGCCCCAGCCGGGCGAGCACACCGGGGCGGAACCCCTCCACGAACACGTCGGCCTGCGTCGCCAGTTCCAACGCCCTGACCTGTGCAGCCGTGTCCTTGAGGTCCAGCTCCACGCTGCGCTTGCCTTCGTTGACGGCCGCGAAGAGATCCGGGTAGTGGCGCATGGGGTCTCCTCCGGGTGGTTCGACCTTCAGCACATCGGCACCCAGGGGCACCAGCAACGAGGTCGCATACGGTCCGGGGCGCCAGATGCTCAGGTCGAGCACCCGGAGTCCGGAGAGATACTGCGTCGTGCCTGCCACCGGCCGGAGTCTTGCATCGGGCGGGGGGTAGCCTCGCAACGTGTTGGGATTCTTCTCGTTCACCGAAGTGACCGACCCCTCCGCGCACGAGGCCTACAACGCCTGGCACCAGCTCGACCATCTCCCCGAGCAGTTCACCATTGAGGGCATCACCTTCGGCCAACGTTGGGTGCGGTCGCCGCGCTGCCGCGAGGCCGAATCGGCGACGGGCAGCCTTCTCGATCCGTTCCACTACATGACGCTGTATCTGCTCCGCGACGAACGGGTGGTTCCCGAGTTCTTCGCCTTGGCCGAGCGCCTGCACGAGCTGGACCGCTTCTTTCGGGCTCGCCGCGCCCTGCTGTCCGGGCCCTTTCCCATCGTGGGGCGCTGGGCTGCTCCCCGGGTGGCCGTCTCCCCGGGAGCCATCCCGTTCCGTCCCGCCCACGGGGTCCACGTGGTGGTCGGCCCCGCCCTCGACGGCGAGGCGCTGGTGGACCGCCCGGGAGTGGCCGGCGCCTGGCAGTTCGCCGACGCCGAGAACCATCGGACCATCACGGTTGCCTTCATCGACGGCGACCTCTGGCATGCCTCCGCCTCCATCGGAACGGGGGGTGGTGAGACGCCCGAATGGGCCGGACCCCTCGAGCGCGTTGATGCCTTCCGCTGGGATTGGTTCGCTACGCTGACGCCACAATGACCAGTCAGAGCAAGTCGAAGGCCCAGCGCAGGGCCGAAAACCAGCGCCACGCCGCCGAGAAGCGCGCTGCTGAGCTGCGGGCGAAGCGGATGCGCACCGGCATCCGCGTGGGCGGCGCCGTCGCCGTGGTCGCGCTCGTGGTGGTGCTGATCGTGGTGCTGACAGGTGGTTCGAGCAGTGAGCCGCCCAGCGTCACGAACCCGCACATCGCCGGCCTGGAGCCGATTCCCGCCTCCATGTCCGCTTCGTGGGTGCAGCCGCCGGCCGGGACGAAGGGCCCCGAGGGGATCCCGGTCCCGAGCGGGCCCAAGGTGGCCACCCTCCTCAATGCGGCGACCGGCCAGACCATCGACGGCATCCAGTGCCAGACCAACGAGCAGCTGGTCCTCCACGTCCACACCCATCTGACGATCTTCGTGAACGGCCAGGCGCGGGTGATTCCCTATGGCATCGGCATTCCCGGTTTCGAGGTCGAGAACACCGCGAACGGGCCCTTCGTCGGGACGGGGAGCTGCTTCTACTGGCTCCACGTGCACGCCAACGACGGCATCGTGCACATTGAGTCGCCGAGCACGACCGAGGGCTTCACGCTGGGCCAGTTCTTCAACGAGTGGGGCATCCCACTCAGCAAGACACAGGTCGGCTCCGCCACCGGCCCGGTGACCGTGTTCTTCACATCACCGGGCAAGCAGCCGAAGCTCTTCACGGGCAACCCCAACGATCTTCCGCTCGGGGATCACTACCAGATTCAGCTGAACGTCGGCACGCCGATTGTGGCGCCCGTCCAGATCACCAACTGGGGCAACCTGTAGACGCTCGGTCGAGGCGCCCGGGTCGCCGGCC
The DNA here is from genome assembly GCA_963794875.1 of uncultured Acidimicrobiaceae bacterium. Classification (GTDB taxonomy): domain Bacteria; phylum Actinomycetota; class Acidimicrobiia; order Acidimicrobiales; family RAAP-2; genus Bog-473. The sequence goes on along the minus strand of CAWCFG010000016.1, from coordinate 154,484 downwards.
GCCTAGCCCTGAGAATCAGACCTAGCGGGCATTCCACCTCGGCGCCGACTGGGCGTCGTGGTCACCGCCGAGCAACGAGGAGAAGATCGCGGCGGCCTGATGGGGCAGGAGTGAGAGGTGACCCTCACCCGGCACCACGGTGACGGTGGCCTGCGGGATGTGACGCTTGAGGAAGGTCCGGTAGCCCGGCGGTCCGGTGCGGTCGTCGGACCCTTCCCAGATGTCGACGGGGACGCTGATCTCCTCGAGGTCGAATCCCCACGGTTCGCCGAAAATGCGGTAGTCCTGGACGCAGCCCTCGGTGCCCTGACGCATCGCCTCGCGGACGAACGCCAGCGCGTGGTCGGGCGGTCCCCATTCTGTGAGCACCGTGCGATCGGCCGGGGGGAACGAGCGCATCAGGGCCCGGAACAGCCGAGCGTTGCTGGCGTTGACGATGCTGACCTTCATGAGCGCCCCGGCCAGCCACGGCGTCCGCCTCGTGAGGACCAACAGCCCGCGGTCCTCGACGGTGAGCCCGCGGGTCGTGCCGTAGGCATCGAGCGGGACGGCGCTCGACAGGAGCGCCGCGGCGGTGACACGGCCACCCATCCGTGCCGCGCAGACGGCGGCGTAGGGCCCGCCGGCCGACCAGCCCATGACGGCAAAGCGGTCGATGCCCAGCGCCTCCGCGAGGTGCGTCACGTCGGCCGGCCAGTCGAGCAGCCGGCGTCCCGGCTGGTAGGTCGAGAGGCCCATACCGGGGCGGTCGGGGGAGATCAGGCGGACGCCTTTGGCCACGGCGGCATCGTGCGCCGGCGCCGCGTCCAACCTGGAGCTGAGGCCACCGTGGAAGCTCAGGACCGGAAACCCGTCCGGGATGCCGTAGTCCTCGTAGGCCAGCACCCGTCCGTCAGGGAGCCCCACGGTTCCCGTCACAAGGCCGGCGTTCCCTCCGCTGCGCCGGGACAGGGGGCCGGGTGCCGGTCCCGGATACAGACGGGATGAGCAGGTGCCCGCACGAAAGCACGCTATAGGGTGCGGGCATGAGTCCGAACGTCGACGAGCTGGTTGATGGCCTGTTGGCCGACCTTCCGCCGGGGACGACGCCGCCGCAGCAGTTTCTGGGTGAGCAGTTCGACCGCGGCCTGGCCTGGGTGCACTTCCCTCCGGGCTCCGGCGGACTGGGCCTGACGCCGCGGGACCAGCAGCGGGCGCAGGCACGACTCAACGCCGGCGGTGCGCCGGTGTCCGGCGTGCGGAACCCCATCGGATACGGCATGTGCGCGCCGACGATTGCCACCCACGGGACCCCGGAGCAGCAGGAGCGTTACCTGCGCCCACTCTTCACCGGAGAGGAGATCTGGTGCCAGCTGTTCAGCGAGCCTGGAGCGGGCTCCGACGTGGCCGGCCTCGCGACCCGTGCCGAACGTGACGGCGAGGAATGGTTGCTCAACGGGCAGAAGGTCTGGACCACCCTGGCGCACATCTCGTCGTTCGGCCTGATCGTGGCCCGCACGAACCCCGACGTCCCCAAGCACAAGGGGATGACCGCGTTTCTGGTCGACATGAAGGCACTCGGGGTCGAGGTGCGGCCGCTCTTCCAGATCACCGGGGAAGCAGAGTTCAACGAGGTCTTCTTCACAGACGTGCGGATGCCCGACACGGCGCGCCTGGGCGGCGAGGGCGACGGGTGGCGGGTCGCGGTCACGACGCTGATGAACGAGCGGGTCTCCATCGGCGGTGCCGTCACCCGGCGCGGCGGCGGTCCGGTCGCCGAGGCCATCAAAATCTGGAAGGAACGGTGGCAGGGTGATACCTCGGCGCATGCGCTCGCGCTGCGCGACCGTTTGGTCTCGAGCTACATCCGCATGGAGGCTTTGTCGATGACCAACGCGCGGGCTGCGCAGACGCGGAAGTCCGGGACCCCGGGGCCCGAGGGTTCGGTGGCCAAGCTGGCCTACGCGGAGGAGAACAAGCGGATCTATGACCTCTGCATGGACCTGCTCGGCAACGACGCCATGCTGTTCCCGTCGGGCTATCCCATGGTCCGGCCGGACCTCGTCGGCATGAACTCGCCCGATGTGCGCAAGATGTTCCTCCGGGTGCGGGCGAACTCCATCGAGGGCGGTACGTCAGAGGTCATGCGCAACATTCTGGGCGAGCGCGTCCTCGGTCTTCCCGGCGATGTCCGCACCGATAAGGAGCTCCCTTGGAAGGATGTCCCGCGCAGCTGAGTGCGGGCCGACTGTGACGGGACCCGACCTCACGGCCGAGAAGCGCACGGCCGCCGTGACCGCGGCGCAGCTGGTCGAGAACGGTATGGCGGTCGGCTTGGGGACCGGTACGACGGTGGCCGAGTTGGTCCCGGTGCTCGGGGCCCGGGGGCTCGACATCACCTGTGCCGCCACGTCGCCGGCGACCGAGGAGCTGGCTGTGGCCCATGGGCTGGTCGTCCGGCCCTTCACCGAGGTCGACCGCCTCGACCTGGCCATCGACGGCGCCGACCAGGTGGATCCGGCCGGATGGCTCGTCAAGGGTGGCGGCGGGGCCCACACCCGCGAGCGGATCGTGGCGGCCGCCGCCGATCGCTTCGTGGTCATTGTGTCCTCCGACAAGCCTGTCGACCGGCTGCATCCCCCGGTGCCGCTCGAGCTCCTGGCCTTCGGCCTGGCCGCCACGCTGCGCGAGCTGCCTGGTGCAGTCCTGCGCGACGCGCCGCGCACGCCCGACGGTGGCGTGTTGGCGGACTACCTCGGCGAGGTGGGTGATCCGGCCCTGCTGGCAGCCATGCTCGACGCCGCACCGGGCGTCGTCGCCCACGGCCTGTTCCCGCCCGCCATGGTGTCGAGCGTCCTCATCGCCCGCGGCGACGAGGTGGAGATGCGCGAGATCGTCTGAGCCGGGGTGGCCGGAACCCGGCGGTCAGGCCGCCGGTGTGAACGTGACCGGCAGCGACGTGGGGGAGCGGAAGACGTCGCCGCGGATATGCGGGTCCCGGTCGCCCGACTGCAGCGCCATGTCCGGCAGGCGATCGAAGACGCGGTTGAGGAGCGCCCTCGTCTCGAGCCGAGCGAGGTGCATGCCGAGGCACATGTGCGGCCCATGGGCGAACGCGATGTGGGGGATGGCGGGCCGGAAGATGTCGAAGGTCTCGGGGTCCTTCCACCTGGTCTCGTCGTGGTTGGCCGACCCGATGTGCGGCGAGATGCTCTCGTCGGGGCCGAGGGTCACGCCCCCGATCTCGACCTCGCAGGTCGTTGTCCGGTTGATGCTGAGCAGCGGAGCCTCATAGCGCAGGCCCTCCTCAATGGCCTGGGGCAGCAACGACCGGTCGGTCCGCACCGCTTCGAGCTGGTCGGGGTGGGTGAGGAGCAGGTAGAGCAGGTTGCCCGACGAGCGGTAGGTCGTCTCGGCCCCTGCGGGCAACAAGAGGCGCAGGAAGGAGTAGATGGCCTCGTCCGTCAGCTTCTCGCCGTCGACCTCAGCCGAGACGAGGTCGCTGATCACGTCCTCCGCCGGGTGGGCCCGGCGGTCGGCCACAATGCCGGCGAAGTACTCGCGCAGCGCCTCCGAGGCGGCGATGCCGCGGTCGATGTCCGCCACCAGGCTGATCAGCTCGACCGACCAGCGCTGGAACTGCGGGAAGTCCTCCTCGGGCAGGCCGAGCAGGCGGGCGATCACGCGGACCGGGAACTCGAAGGTCAGCTGCCGCACCAGGTCGGCTTCGCCGTCGGCGGCGAAGCGGTCGATCTGCTCGTCGATGATCGGGCGGATGAACTCAGGCTCCCAGCGGGCCAGCGCCTTCTCGCGGAACGCGTGGGCCACCAGGTTGCGGTGGCTGCGGTGCTCGGGGTCGTCCATGCCCAGGATCATGTGGCCCATCACCATGCCGATCGTCACGTCGTAGCCGGTCGAGGTGAATGTCTTGGCGTCGCGCAGAATCCGCGAGCAGTCTTCGTAGCGGTAGGCGATCCATCCGGGCTCGACCTCAATGCCCTCGGGCAGCGAGTCGGGGTTCATGGTGAGGCCCTTCTCGACAGGGGTGTCGCGGCGCTTGGCCACGAGGCCGGGGTAGGGGTCCCGCGTCGTGCCGGCGACGACGTCGTCGAAGGCCGTGAACGGGTCGTACTCCTGAGCGTCAGATAGTGCCATGGCGCGATTCCCTCCCACGGGGTGTTCTGTGACGTTGGTGTCAGGCTACGGGGCGCGGCCATGGCGTGCACACTTCGGTCCCCACGGCTACCTGGCGCCCGACGGCATAGGCTCCGCCCTGCATGCAGACGCTCCGTACCCCCGACGATCGCTTCGCCGACCTCCCCGATTACCCGTTCGCCCCGCACTATGCCGAGGTCGATGACGCCGAGGGCGCCACGCTGCGGGTGCATTACCTGCAGGAGGGAGAACCCTCGGCGCCCGTCGTGCTCCTGATGCATGGGGAGCCGTCGTGGTCGTACCTCTACCGCAGGATGATCCCCATCCTGACGGGTGCCGGCCTCCAGGTCGTGGCACCGGACCTGGTCGGTTTCGGGCGATCGGACAAGCCGACCGAGCGCACCGACTACACGTTCGCCCGCCACGTCGAGTGGATGCGGGCCCTGCTCTTCGATCGCCTCGACCTGTCAGCGATCACGCTGGTGGGCCAGGACTGGGGCGGGCTCATCGGCCTGCGCCTGGTGGGGGAGCACCCCGATCGCTTCGCTCGCGTCGTGGCCGCCAACACCTTCCTGCCCACGGGCGACACCAACCCGGGGGACGCCTTCTTCGCCTGGCAGAAGTTCTCGCAGGAGGTCGACGTGTTCCCCACGGGTGGCATCATCCGCGGCGGGTGCGCCAAGCCGCTGGCGCCCGCGGTCGAGGCGGCCTACGACGCGCCCTTCCCCGACGAGACCTACAAGGCGGGAGCCCGGCAGTTCCCGCTCCTCGTGCCGTCACGGCCCGACGACCCGGCTCACGATGCCAATGTGGCCGCCTGGGTGGGCCTGGCCGCCTTCGACCGCCCGTTCCTGTGCGCCTTCAGCGACAGCGACCCCATCACCAAGGGGGCGGACCGCAACCTCAGGGAACGGATCGCCGGAGCCCAGGGGCAGCCCCACACGACGATTGTGGGCGGCGGGCACTTCCTGCAAGAGGACTGCGGCGAGGAGCTGGCTGACGTCGTGGTCTCCTTCGTCACTTCCACCACGTGACCAGCGAGCACAGCGTCGTCATCGTCGGTGCCGGCTTCTCCGGCATCGGGATGGCAGCCCGCCTCCGCTCCATGGGCGTCGACGACCTCGTCGTCCTCGACCGAGGCAACGACCTCGGCGGCACGTGGCGGGACAACTCGTACCCCGGCGCCTCGTGTGACGTCCCCTCCAACCTGTACTCGTTCTCGTTCGCGCTCAATCCGGAGTGGTCCCGCGCCTTCTCCTCGCAGAGCGAGATCTGGGACTACATGCGCGCCTGCGTCGACACGTTCGACGTCGGGGAGTACCTGCGCTTCGGTCGGGCCGTCGACGAGGCGCGCTGGGACGACGCCAGCGCGCGCTGGGTCGTCCGGACGATCGGGGGAGAGGAGTACCGCGCCCCGTTACTGGTGTGGGCGACCGGGTCGCTGAGCGAGCCGTCGATCCCGGACTTTCCCGGTCTGCAGGACTTCCGCGGCAAGGTCTTCCATTCCGCGCGTTGGGAGCACGGCTTCGACCTGACCGGCAAGCGGGTGTGCGTCGTGGGGACCGGTGCCTCGGCCGTGCAGTTCGTCCCCCAGATCGCCCCCGTCGTCGAGCACCTCTACCTGCACCAGCGGACGCCGCCCTTCGTCGTCCCCCGGCGAGATCGGGCCGTCTCGGGACTGCGCAAGCTGGCTTACCGGAAGGCGCCCGCCCTGCAGCGCCTGTCCCGGCTGCGTATTTACGCGATGTTCGAGGCCCTGCTGTCCGTCTTCGTCGGCCACGGAGAGCGGCGCAAGGCCGCCGTGCGCAAAGCGGCCCTCGATCACCTGGCCAAGCAGGTGCCCGATGAGGCGCTGCGCCAGAAGCTCGTCCCGGACTACGAGCCGGGCTGCAAGCGCCTCCTGCTCTCCGACGACTTCTACCCGTCGCTGACCCGGCCCAACGTCGAGGTGGTGGAATCACCCGTGGCGTCGTTCACCGCACACGAGGTGGTCGGCCAGGACGGCATCGCCCGCCCGGTCGACGTGGTGATCATGGGGACGGGCTTCGAGGCGGCCGAACCGCCCTACGCCGAGCACATCGTCGGGAAGAACGGCATCCGGCTGGCGGAATGGTGGAAGGCGAACGGCGTCGAGGCGTACGCCGGCTCCACGGTCAACGGTTTCCCCAACCTCTTCCTGATGATCGGGCCCAATTCGACGCTGGCCCACAACTCGATGATCTACATGATCGAATCGCACATCAACTACGTCGCCAGCGCAGTGGCGTTTCTGCAGCGTCCCGGTGTCCGCTCCGTCGAAGTCAAGCCGGCCGTGCAGCGTCGGTACAACGAGCGACTGCAGGCCCGACTGGCGCACTCGGTCTGGGTCGAGGGCGGATGCGGCAGTTGGTACCTCGACCACCGGGGACGGAACACGACGCTCTGGCCCGACCACACCTGGAGGTTCCGTCGGCTGACCCGGCGCTTTCACCCTGGTGAGTACACCGTCCGCGCGTAGGCCCGCAGTGCCAGCGCGCACAGCGCGGCAGCGAAGAGGGCGAGCACCCCGACCTCCGGCAGCACGGCGGCCAGCCCATCGTGGTCGTAGATCAGCTTGACGAACGCATCCATGGCCCAGGCCTGGGGGACGATGTGGCCGACGCCACGGACTACCGGGCCGACCACCGTGAGCGGGTACATGCACCCGCCCAACATGCCGCCCACGATCCCGAGGACCACGGCCAGCGATATGGCTTGTTCCTCGGTGCGCGAGCGCATGCTGACCAGCGCGGACGCGCCCGCATAGGCGAGCGACAGCATGGCCAGCACGAGGAACACGGCGACCGGGTTGCCCCAGTGCACGCCGAAGAGCAGCCGCCCGACCACCAGCAGCCCGGCGCACTGCGCGGCGGCGACGCAGAGGCTCGTCGCGATCAGCGCCGCCACCACCGAGCGCTTGCGCACTGGCGCCGCGGCGAGACGGTTCATCAGGCCGAGCCGGCGGGACTCGACCACACCGGAGGACAGGAGCAGCACCGTGATGCCCAGGAAGAGGACGAGATCGGCCGGTGCCACGTAGGAGAAGGGGCTCAGCGCGGCGGGGACGTCGGCATGGGCCAGGGTGACGTCGGTCACGGCCGTGTGCCTGCCCTCAGCGGCTATGAGGTCGAGGAGGGCCACCACGTCCGTGCGCGCCTGGAGCGCGCTGTTCGACGCCGACTCGCTGATGAAGTCGACGCGCTGCGAACCCGGCGGGGCCGGTAGTCCGACGAGTCCTGCCACCACCCGGCCGCGGAGGATGTCGTCGCCCAGTTGGGCCCGGTTCGGTTCGATGCGCACCTTGAGATCGCCGGTGCTGGCCACCAGCTGCACGAGGCGCGGGGACGGGTGGACGAGCCCGATGGGCTCTTTGGGGCTCCCGGCCAGCAGGCCCGTCACGAGGATGAAGACAACGGGGAACAGCGTGGCGACGAAGAGCAGCCGGCGGTCGCCGACGGCCCGCCGCAGATTGATCCGGACGATCGGGATCATGGCGTCACCATCCGGCGCACCCGGGCCAGGGCGAGCCCTCCGGTGACGACGGCGATCAGGCAGAGGACGAGAAAGGGCCCGAGGACCGACGCCGCCGAGTCATGGAGAAGTGCCAGGCGCCCGAATCCCACGAGGGCCCAGCCGTTCGGCGTTCCCAGGCTGAGCACCTGCAGAGCCTCGGGCAGCGCACCGGGCGGGAGCAGGTTGCCCCCCAGCAGGGCCAGCACGAGGCCGACCACCAGGGAGGCGGCGAACGCCTCCTGGGGGCTCCTGGCGAAGGAGGTGAGGAAGGCGCCCAGGCCGCACATGGCCGCGGTGGCGCCGATGCACATCATGAGCACGCCGAGCGGGGCGCCCCAATCGGCGCCGAAGGCGGCGGCGGTGACGCCCCAGACGATCAGGATGGACGCCAGCCCGGTGAGGCCGATGGCGAGGAGCTTCCCCCAGACGATGGCACTCGGCCGGATGGGCGCGGCCGCCAGCCGGGTCAGCGTCCCGGTGGCGCGCTCCATCAGCAGGGAGCGCATCCCGAGGCCGCTGCCGATGAAGAGGAACACCACGGCGATGGAGGGCGCGAAGTAGTCGAGCACGGCCTTGCCGCCGTTGCCGAGCGTGCCGGCGGAGACGGAGATGGCCGCGCGTTCCGTGGCGGTGCCGTGTTCGAGGCGACCGGCGTACAGGCGACTGGCCAGGCCCGCAGCCAGCGACTCGGCGTACTCCTGTCCGTTCACCGCGCTGGCCCGGTCCACAATCTCGAACCCGGGGGAGGGCGTGGCACCCGGCGCCACCATTGGGATGAGGAGATGCGACAGGGTGTGCGGGCCCCGGTGCAGGACCACCCCTCCGGCCAGCGTGCCGTCGGCCACCTCGCGGGTGAGCGCCGCCTTGCCCGGGACGATCCGCACGGTGACGTTGCTCGGGAGTTGGCTGGCCTGCGCGGCCGCCCGTAGGAGCGCGGGTGAGGCACCCGACACCCCGATCGGGAGGGGCCCCGTGGACCCGTTCCCGGCAAAGGCGAAGCCGAGAATGGCGGCAATGGCGAGCGGCGCCACCAGGCAGGTGATCACGGCGGAACGGTCGCGCACCCGCCGGCGCAGCTCGTTGACGGTGATGACGAAGGTGGTCAGTCGCCGCGCTCCTGGCCCTGGTGCGCACTCCCCACCCGCAAAAACTAGCTTTGCTCGTCGTGATCACGCTGGAGCCCGTGGGAGTCGTCGTCGGCGGTCGGTCCGAGGCGATCGACGACGATTGGGGTGGCGTCGAGGCCGTCATCCGGCTCGACGGCACGCAGTTCGGCCCCGATGCCGTGGCCGGTCTCAGCGATTTCTCGCACCTCGTGGTGGTTTTCCAATTCCATCTGGTCGATCCGTCCGATGTGCAGTCCGGGGCCCGCCGACCCCGTGGGAACCCGGACTGGCCTGAGGTGGGCATGTTTGCCCAGCGGGCCAGAATGCGGCCCAATCGCCTTGGGGTGTCGACGTGTCGCCTCGCCGTCGTCGAAGGGCTCGACCTCTATGTCCGGGGTCTCGACGCCGTCGACGGGTCGCCCGTGCTCGACGTCAAGCCCTTCATGCGCGAGTTCGAGCCGCCCGCGGGTTCTGTGTGGCAACCCGGATGGTCCACTGAGTTGATGCGCGGCTACTACTGAGCCCCCTCACCTGAGCCCCCTCACCTGAGCCCCGTCGCCTGAGGGCCGGGCCCGCCCGGCCGATTCCGGGTCCAACCGGCGTGTATTTTGCCCCCATGTCGTCGCCGAACATCCTCGTGATCATGACGGACGAAGAGCGGTACCCCCCTCCCTACGAGGGTGCGACCCTGGCCCGCTTTCGCCGCGAGCAGCTCGGCGCGCGGGAGTCCATCCGCGACGGTGGCCTGGAGTTCCACCGGCACTACGCCGGCTCGACGGCCTGCCTGCCCAGTCGGACCACGCTCTTCACCGGGCAGTACCCGTCCCTGCACGGCGGGACCAACACCGACGGGGGAGCCAAGAAGGCCAACGACCCGTCCATGGGGTGGCTCGACCCCAATTCGGTCCCGACGCTCGGCGACTGGTTCCGGGCCGGCGGCTACGAGACCCACTACCGGGGCAAGTGGCACGTGTCGCATGCCGACCTGATCATTCCCGGCACGCACGAGGGCCTGATGGCGTCGGACGAGACGGGGAGGCTGATTCCCGAGGCGGTGGCGGCCTACAAGGGGGCCGACCGCCTCGACCCGTACGGGTTCTCGGGTTGGGTCGGCCGCGAACCGCACGGGGCGGCCAAGGCCGACTGCGGTGCGGTGCGCGACGGCGTCTTCGCCGAGCAGGTGATCGAGCTCTTCGGCGAGCTTGCCGGCGCCCGTCGCGACGGGCCGTGGCTGGCGGTGGCGTCCTTCGTCAACCCGCACGACATCGCGTTCAACGGCTGGGCCTGGGAGGCGCTACTCGGTTTCGGTCCGATCGATGACGACACCGTGCCCGCCATTCCCGAGGCACCGTCCCAGGCGGACTCCTTCGCCGGCCGGCCGGCCTGTCAGGAGGCTTTCGTCAAGGCCTGGCCGACCATGCTCTACGAGCAGTCGCCCGACGAGGCGTACCGGCGGCTCTACTACTACTTGCACAAACTGGTCGACGGGGCCATCGGCCGCATCCTCGAGGCGCTCGAGCAGTCGGGCATGGCCGACGACACGGTCGTCGTGTTCACCTCCGACCATGGCGACCTGGTCGGCGCCCACGGTGGACTGATGCAGAAGTGGTACAACGCCTACGACGAGGCGATCCGCGTCCCACTCGTGGTGCGGGGCCCGGGCATCGCGGCGACGCCCGGTGGGGTACACACCCCGACCAGTCACGTGGACCTGCTCCCCACGCTGCTCGGCCTGGCCGGCATCGATGTGGAGCGGGCCGCCTCGGTCGTGGCCGTCGAGCACGACGAGACCCAACCCTTGCCCGGCCGGGACCTCAGCCCGGTCCTGCGTGGCAGCACGGCCGCCGACACACTGGCGGAGTCGTTGTACTTCATGACCGAGGACGACGTCGGCCGCGGCCTGACCCAGGTCAGCGTCGTGAGCGGGGAGGCCTATGAGCCCGTGCCGTTCCCCTCACACGTGGAATCGGTCATCACGTCGTTGCCGACCGGTGCCGACCGGGGAGCCGAGCTGTGGAAGCTCAACCACTACTACGAGCGCCTCGACGAGTTCGACCAGGCGCACGGGCTGCCGGCGAACCCGTTCGCGCCGCCGCCCGCCGACGCCGTCTGGGAGCTGCACAACCTGACAGCGGATCCCGAAGAACGCCACAACCGGGCAGACGACGCACCGGACGTCGCGCGGAACCTCCAGACGATCCTTGAGCAGCAACGTGAGGCCAAGCGCCTCGTGCCGCAACGGCGCAACCCGTCGGCCTGACACCGGCAATTCCGACCCGGCGCCGCCGGAACCATCGACGGAGCGTCGCGGGCGCGCCGTCGATCAGTCGAAGCTCGGCCGCCGGTCTCGCGTGCGCTTGAGCTCGAAGAAGCCGTCGGTCGCGGTGCACAGCAGGACGCCGTCCCACAGTTTGCCGGCCGCCTCGCCCTTCGGGGCCGGGGTGACCACCGGACCGAAGATGGCCATGCCGTTGTAGTGGATGACCGGCGTGCCGACGTCGTCGCCCACGGGGTCCATGCCGGCGTGGTGCGACGCCTCCAGCTCGGCGTCGAACTCCTCGGAGGTGGCCGCGTCGGCCAGGGTGGCCGGCAGGCCGAGCTCGGCCAGCGCCTCGGCCATGATCCTCTCGCCCTCACCGTCCGCCAGTCCCCGGTGCTCCAGGTGGATGCGGTTGCCCAGCGCCGTGTAGAGCGGGCCGAGGATCTCGCGCCCCTTCATCTGCTCCGCCGCGATGCACACTCGCACCGGTCCCTTGGCCAGGGCCAGGCGCGCCTTGTACTCGTCGGAGAGCTCGTCCCGCCCGGAGTTCAAGATGGCCAGCGACATGACGTGCCAATCCACGTGGATGTCGCGCACCTGCTCGACCTCGAGCATCCAGCGCGAGGTGATCCACGCCCAGGGGCACAGGGGGTCGAACCAGAAGTCGGCAGTGTCGATGTCGCTCACGGGATTCCTCCGTCTACTCGCAGGATCGCACCGGTCGTGTAGGACGACGCGTCGGTGGCGAAGTACAGCGCCGCCCCGACGACTTCGTCGGGTTCGCCCGCCCGCCCCAGGGCGTGGTGGGGCATGCCCCGCTCCAACGTGGCCGGGTCCCAGGCCTTGGCGATGTCGGTGAGGAAGGGGCCGGCCATGATGCAGTTGACCCGCACCGACGGTCCGAACGCCTTGGCGAAGCCCTCGGTCAGCGTGTTCAACCCGGACTTGGCCGCGTCGTAGGGCAGCATGCCAGGCGCGGGGCGGAGGGAGCCGGTACTCGAGACGTTGATGATAGATCCACCATATGGGCCGTCGGCCATTCTCGTGCCGACGAGCGCCGTCAGGCGGAACGGCCCTTTCAGGTTCACGCCGAGCACCTTGTCCCACAGCTCCTCGCTGACCGAGGTCAGGTCGGGGTAGAGCGGCGACATGCCCGCGTTGTTCACCAGCACGTCGACGCGACCGAAGCCGGCGTACGCCTGCTCCACCAGTCCGTCGATCTCGTCCCAGTGGCCGACGTGGCAGGCGACGGCCAGCGCGCGCCGGCCCTTGGCCTCGACCTCGGCCGCGACGGCACGACACGCGTCGAGCTTGCGGCTGGTGACGACGACATCGGCCCCGGCATCGGCGAACGCCAGCACCATGGAGCGGCCGAGCCCCCGGCTGCCGCCGGTGACCAGCGCGACCTTCCCTGACAGCGGGCCGTCGCTCATCGCACCAGCTCGGCCACCGCGTGGGTGACGGCCTTGCCCATGGGGATGTGCAGCGACTCGTTGGGCCCGTGGGCGTTGGCGTGCGGCCCGAGCACGCCGGTCGCCACGAACTGCGTGCCGGGGAAGCCGCGCTGGAGATCGGCCAGGAAGGGGATGGAGCCGCCCTCGCCGACGAGGCCCGGCTCGCGCCCGAAGCGCTCCCGGGACACGGCCGACAGTGTCGCCGCGATGGCGGGCTCCAGCGGAGGGGCGATCCACCCCTGCGCCGCGGCCTCCATGTCGATGGTGATGTGCGCCCCCTCGTCGGTGCGGATGGCCGAAATCAGGGCATCGGTGGCCACCTGCGCGTCGACGTCGGGCGGGAGGCGCAGGGAAAACTTGAGCGTCGTCGTGGGCCGCAGCACGTTGCCGCCGTCCCTCGGCTTGGGCAGACCGTCGGCGCCCGTCACCTCGAGAGCGGCCCCCCAGGTGCGCGCGGCCAGGCGGTCCACGGGGTCGGGGGTGAGCAGGTGCAGCCCGTCGACGATCGGCGCCGCGCTGTCGGGAAACTCTGCCGCCAGCGCGGTGAGGTTGGCCCGGTGCGCGTCGGGAATCCCCGCCCCCAGCAATTCCGGCAGGAGGATACGGCCATCCGTCTCGTCCTCTATCTGCGACAGGATTCGCCGCAGGATGCGGAACGAGGATGGCACCACGCCGCCGCCCTGCCCGCTGTGGATGCCCTCGGTCAACACGTCGACCTTCACCGTGGCGACGACGTTGCCCCGGAGCGACGACGTCAACCACAGGCGGTCGTAGCTGAGCCCACCCGAATCGAGGCAGATGACGAGCCGGGGCGTGCCGATGCGCTCCTCGAGGTTCGCCAGGTGCGCCGCGAGGTCGGGGCTGCCGCTCTCCTCGCTCGCCTCAATCAGGACGAGGACGCGGCCCTGGCCGCCGCCCGCTGCCATCAGACCCGTCACGGCGGCGAACGTCGCGTAGCCGTCGTCCGCCGTCCCCCGCCCGTACAGGAGGTCGCCCTCGCGCACCGGCTCCCACGGCCCCAGGCCGCTGCGCCATTCGCCGAGCGGCGGCTGCTTGTCCATGTGGCCGTAGATGACGATGGGCTCACCCGTCCCGCCGTTGTCGATCAAGAGCACCGGTGTGCGGCCCGGCAGCGTCACGATCTCCACCTGCAGCGCCGGGTCCTGGTCCTTGACCCACGTGGCCAACAGCTCGGCCGCCGCCGCGATGGCGCCGCGCTCCTCCCAGTCCGGGTCGAAGGCGGGGGAGAGGCACGGGATCCGCGTGTATTCGCTCAGGGCGGGAAGGATCCGCTCCTCCCAGGTGGCGTCGATGTCGATGTCGGTCATGGCCCGATCACGCCTCGGTGATCTCGGCCAGCCGGTCGAGCGTCTTGGACATGCCGGCGGCGGTGTGCTGGCCCACCTTGGGGCTCTTCAAGAAGAAGGCCTGCTTGTCCTTGCTGAGGTCCCAGGACTCGGTCACCTTGGTCCCGCCGTCGACCGGCTCGAACTCGTACCGCCAGATGCGCCCCCCGAGGAAGCGGCCCAGTGGTCCCGACAACACGGTCTGCCAGGCGATGCGGCGGTCCTTCTCGAACTCCACCACGGCGTTGGACACCGAGTACGGCACGCCCATCTTCATCGACATGCCGAAGGTGGATCCCAGTGTCAGCTGGTGTGCTGCACCGTCCTTGGCCTTGACCAGCTGGCCCGAACCGTCGATCTCGGGGTGACGCGTGGCGTCGGCCACCACGGCGAAGATGGAGTCGGGCGGCGCCTTGATGATGCGGTCCACGCTCACAACGGTGTTCTGCGGGCTCTGCGCCATGAATGACCTCCGGTTGGGCGACGTCGACGGCGAATCTAGATGGCGTGCGCGACCAGGTCGCCCAGCTGCACCCACTCCAGGGTGGCGGCATGGGTGGCGGCCAGCACGACCGGCGGGGCCATGCCCGCCTCGAAGGCCTCCTGCCAGCGGGGCGCACAGAGGCACCACTGGTCGCCGGGCTGCAGGCCCGCGAAGCCGAATTCAGGATGGGGCGTCGACAGGTCGTTGCCCACCGACGCCGAGAAGGCGAGGAACTCCGCCGTGACCCGGGTGCACACGGTATGGACGCCCACGTCCTCGGCCCCGGTGTTACAGCAGCCGTCGCGGTAGAAGCCGGTGATCGGGTCGAGGTTGCAGGGCTCGAGAGCTTCACCGAGGACGTTCTGGGCCATGGGCCATTTGAGCACGACCTGGGCCCACTGCCACAAACGTGCTGGTGTGGTCCGGGCCGTTGCGGTCCGGGCTGAAGCGAGGTGCTGCCCGGTTACGGCTCCCCGACCGGGGTGCCGCCGAAACGATCGACCCAGGCGAAGGAACGCACCGGTGCACGGGTCAACCGGCGCGGCGCGGACACGGGTCGACCGAGCGCGACCAGCGCCGCCACCGCCACGGTGTCGGGAATGCCGAAGACGGCGCGCACGTCGTCCTCGCGTCGCACCGGCATAGTCGTCATCACGCCGCCGAGGCCCTCGGTCCGGGCGGCGAGCAGCAGGCTCCAGACGAACGGGTAGATGGAGGCACCGCCGGCGAAGGTGTAGCGGGGCAGGTCGCGATCGACGGCCGCGAGCGCGGACAGATCGGCGAGGACGAGAAGGAGGGCGGGCGCCGTCTCGAGCGTCTCGGCGAAGCCAGGTGCCGCGGCGCCGGCCTCGGCGAACGGCGCGGCGTTGGCGATGGCCGTCGCCTCGGCCGCCCGGTCGGTCACCGGCGCCCAGGGCACCAGCCCGGCCGACACCATGGCCAGGTACTCGTACCACCCGCCGAGATACAGCTCGCGCAGGGCGACGCGGGACGCGGGATCCTTGACCACGATCACCCGCCAGCCCTGGCGGTTGCCGCCGCTCGGCGCGAAGCGGGCGGTGTCGAGCAAGCGGGTCAGCACCTCGTCGTCGACGGGCTCGGGGTGGAATTGCCGGGCGGCACCGGTGCTGCGCAGCGTGTCGACGAGGTCGAGGTTCACGGGAAGCCCACCGTAGCGGGCGGTGGGCGCGGTGGGTAAGAGTGCGGGTGTGATTCCACCGTGGCGCGCGCTGTCCCGTCGGCCGCTCGTCGTGGCACCCATGGCAGGGGGGCCGTCGACGATCGAGCTGGTGGTGGCCAGCGCCGGTGCCGGCGCGTTGGGCTTCCTCGCCGGCGGGTACAAGACGGCGGACCGCCTGCGGCAGGAGATGGCGGGCGTCCGGGCCGCAGGCGTCGACACGTTCGGCGTGAACCTCTTCGTCCCGGGCGAGCCCACGGCCGACCCCGAGCGTGTGGCCGCTTACATCAGGCAGCTCGAGCCCGAGGCCGCCGCGCTCGGGGTGGCGCTGGGCGAGCCATCGTGGAACGACGACGACTACCGGGCCAAGGTCGAGGCCGTCCTGGACGCGCCGCCGGCGGCGATCAGTTTCACCTTCGGTGTCCCTGCGGCCGACGTCATCCGGACGCTCCAGGCGGCGGGAACCGCCGTCCTGCTCACCGTGACGACGCCCGAGGAGGCGATGATGGCGCTGCGGGCCGGACCGGATGCACTGGCCCTGCAGGGCGCCGAGGCCGGCGCGCACCGGGGCAGCCTGGTCAACGCCGACCGCCCGGACCAGGACCGGCCGGTGCGGGCGCTCCTGGCCGCCGTCCGCCGGCGCACGCTGGTGCCGCTCGTCGCCGCCGGAGGGGTGAGTGGCCCCGAGGACGTGGTCGATCTGCTGGCCCGGGGGGCCGACCTCGTGCAGGTGGGCACGGCCTTCCTGCGTTGCCCCGAGAGTGGCACACCGGCGTTGCAGAAGGACGCCCTGGGCTCGGGCGCGTTCAAGCGGACCGCTGTCACCCGAGCCTTCAGCGGACGGCGGGCGCGAGCGTTAGTCAACGCCATGGTGGAGGACCACCCCGACGGGCCCGCCGCGTACCCGGAGATCAACAGCGCCACCCAGCCATTGCGGGCCGCTGCGCTTCGCGCCGGCGATCTCCACCACATGAGCCTGTACGCCGGAGTGGGGTTTGTCCGCGCCGAGGCCCGGCCGGCCGCAGAAGTCGTCGAGCATCTGCTGGCGGGAGTGCAAGGGTGAGCGGATGAGTGGTGGGCGCCAGAAGAAGACGATCGAGTTCACGCCGCCCGACATCGCCGCCGTCGCCGATGCGCTGCGGACACTCCGCGCGGCAGGCAGCGGCTGGGTCAACCTGATGCCCGGGATCGACGAGGATGCGTCCGACGTGCACCCCCGGGCCGGTCTCTTCGCGTTCTTCGGGAACAATGCGGCGCCCGTGACGATGACCACGCTCATGCCGCCGAAGAAGGATCGGAACGAGACCGAGGGGCTGACGGTCGGCCTCATGCACCCCACGGGAGGCAAGGCCGTGGCGCGACTGGCCGAGGCCGGTGTCGAGGTGCCCGAGGGATGGGTCGTGCGTCAGGACCATGCCCGCCGCGGCCTGCTGGTGCGCACCCCGGTCGACGTGACCGAGCCCGACGTGCTGACCTGGTCCGTGCGGGCCGGCACCGCGCTGTGCCGGGCGGAAATGACGGGCCGGTGGCGGGCCGTGGTCTACCTTCCCTGAGTGGCCACCGGGGCGACGCGCGACGATGGCGCACTGGAGAAGGGATTAGCGGGCTGGATCGCTGCCAATCCAGATGTCGTGCGCACGATCGTCGGTGGTGCTGGCAATGGTGGTGCTGTCGGCGAGGGTCCCCGACTCGTCGAGCTCTCGCACGCGCAGGGCGGCCAGGCCAACGAGACCATCCTCGTCGACGTCGGTGGCGACCGTCCGGGAATGGTGGTGCGGTTGCCGCCGCTGGAGCCGACGTTCCCCGAGTACGACCTCGCTCCGCAGGCGCTCGTCCAGAACACCGTGGCCGCAGCGGGTGTGCCGGCGCCGTCGCCGGCTGTGGTCGTCACCGATCCGGAATGGATCGGCTCGTCGTTCCTGGCCATGCCCCGCGTGGAGGGCGACATCCCCGGGCCGGCCCCGTTCTTCGATCCGTACGTGCGTGACGCCGGGCCGGCACTCCAGCGCGTCATGCACGACCAGCTGATTGATGTCGTCGCTGACATCCATTCCGTCGACTGGGCAGCCGACGGCGTGGAGGCGCTGCTCCCGGGGGTGCAGCTCCGGGATGCGCTGCAACGCTGGGTTGCCTATGTCGAGTGGTCCTCCGATGGCGACGCGCTGCCGGCACTGGAGCAGGCACTCGACTGGTGTGCCCGCCATGTGCCGGCCGAGCGGGCCCCGGTCCTTCTGTGGGGTGATGTGCGCATGGGGAACCTGGTCTTCGATTCCGGCCGCCGCGTCACCGCCGTGCTCGACTGGGACCTGGCCTCGCTCGGCCCGCGCGAAATGGATCTCGGATGGCACGTCGGCCTCGAATCCATGATGGAGACATTGTTCGGCGGGCGACTCCCGGGCTTTCCCGGCGCGGGAGAGACGATCGAACGCTACGAGCGGCGCACCGGGTACGAAGTCAGGGATCTGGCCTGGCACGAGGTCTTCGCCCTGGCGCGCGCCCTGGCCATCAACGATCGCCACCAGCGCATCACCGGCGACACGCGCCGACGCCAAAACCCGATGGGCGACATCCTGCTGGCGCGCCTACAGGCTGCTTCGGCCGAAGCGGGGTGACGTCGCCCGAGGCCCGGGGCCGGGCCGGGGCCCGAGGCCTGGGGTCAGGTCGGCGAATCGAGCAGCGAGAAGCCCATCACCCCGGCCTTGGCCACCTCGTAGCACAGGGTGTCGTACGGCTCGACCAGGCCGTAGGTCACCTCGCCGTCGCAGGTGACTCGGCAATGGTGTTGATCCTGACCGGCCAGCCGGCTCCGGACGCCGGGGTCGTTCACGTCGAAGGTCTCACCGTGCACGACAACCTCGTCGCCCGATGCGACCGGCATGCCGTGCCAGAGGTCGCCATCGGGCGTGCCGCCGTTGGGGCCTCCGTACATGCCGCAACGAAGGAACGCGATCTGGTTGCCGAGACGTTCGAACGACATCGTCTTGACCGTGCCGTCGGCGAACACGAGGTCGACCTCGCCGCTCTGGAGCAAGTTGGTCTCGGGCTCGAAGCGCATCCGGTGCACGCGCTTGGCCAACGTCCCGCTGCGCTTGCGCGGCGCGCCCAGGTTGTAGAGGACGTGGTCGCCCCAGATGCCGAAGTCCTCGAATTCGACCCACTCACCGCTATGGGGATGCTGCATCCCCATGTAACGGCCGGGGCCGCCGACCCCGTCGCGCGTGCCCCAGTGATGATCCCTGGTCCCGAGGTGGGTTGTGGTGGCAAGTTCGAAGTGCTCGCCGTGTACCTCGACCCACCCCTTCTGCCGGCCGAAGCCGTCGTACCCGGCAACCGGGCTGACGGCGCGGCCACCGACGATCATGCCGGCGCCGAGTTGGCGGAAGACGGGACGCTTCGTGTCGAGCCAGGTGATGTCGTAAGAGATCCCGTGTTCGTTGGAGTCAAGGGTCAGGCGCCACTGCCGGAAGGCCTCCACCACCTCGAAGTGGAAGGGGCCGATGCTCATCTCCATCCGGTCCGTCGGGCATCGCGTATGGGCCCGGACAGTGGTGTGCTGGCCGCGCACGTTCACGATGGCAAAGGTCTCCGCCGTGCCGAGGTTCGGGTAAAAGGCGAGGCCGATGACGATCAGCAGCTCTCCGACCCTGTCCTGGCAGGTGAACCACACGCGCTCGTAGGCCTGGGCGTCGGGTGTCCACATCACGCGGACCGGATAGGGCGCGTTGTGGATCAGGAACTCGTCGAGGCCCGAGAGCGGTGCGTGCTCGCCCGAGGCCGGATAGGGCGAGGCACCGGGGCCCCGCGCGGGGCCCGGCCCAGGTGTCGTGCTCACGCGCCGGGGCTCGACTTGTACTCGAGGGGGGACGTCTGCACCGCCGAGCACAGTACGCTCGCACCGTGTCCGGGGACCAGCGGGACCAGATCGACCTGTCCGGGGTTGATCCCCGCGAGGCGGCGTTCTTCCTGCGGGACGACTACTACGACGTGTTGGCGGCGCTCCGCGCCGACGACCCCGTGCATGCGTGCGCCCCCGGCTTCTGGGCAGTCAGCCGCTACGAGGACATCCGCAATCTCAGCCGCGACCCCAGCCAGTTCTGCTCCGGACGGGGAGCCCTGGTCAACGACCCGATGCGGGGGACCGCGGCCCCCATGTCCTCCCCCTCAATCCTGCACATGGATCCTCCCGAGCACGCGGCCTTCCGTGGGCTCGTCAACCGACGGTTCACGCCCCGTGCCCTGTCGGGCCTGGCAGAGTCCATCCGAAAGACGGCTTCGACCTTGCTCGACGGCGCCGACGCCCGGGACGAGATCGATTTCGTGGCCGAACTGGCGGCGCCCTTTCCGCTGATCGTGATCGCAGAGCTCCTCGGGATCGACGAGTCGGATCGGGAGGACTTCCGCGGGTGGTCGGACGCCGCTATCGAGTCGCCCGACCTACCGCCGGACAAGACCATGGCTGCACTGGGTCAGCTTTCCGGGTTCATCGTCGAGCACATCCGGTCCAAGCGTGATCGCCCGGGCGAGGATCTGGTCTCGCTCCTGGTGGGGAGCGAGGTCGGGGGCTGCCCGCTGAGCAAGGAGGAACTGTTCATGTTCCTCCTGACGCTCCTTGTGGCGGGAAACGAGACCACGCGGACATTGCTCTCGGGGTCGGTCGTGGCCCTGCACGAGCACCCCGACCAGCGCGCCGCGCTGGCGGCGGACGTGTCGTTGGTGCCTGGTGGGGTGGAGGAATGCCTGCGCTGGGTCACACCGGTCCATGCCTTCTGTCGGACCGCCACCAAGGACACCGTCGTCGCGGGAACATCCATCGATGCGGGTGACTACCTGTGCATGCTCTACGCGTCAGGGAACCGGGACGAGCGGATCTTCGGGGAGGACGCAGCGCGCTTCGATATACGGCGACCGGCCAATCCCATGCACGTCGCCTTCGGCTTCGGCGAGCACGTCTGTCTCGGCGCCAGCCTGGCCCGCCTGGAAGCGAGGGTCTTCGTGGAAGAGCTGCTCGAACGCTTTCCGCGTTACGAAGTCAGCGGCACCGCGGAGAGGGTCCGATCGACGACGGTTGCCGGGATCAGGTCGCTTCCCGTGGTGCTGGCGCCTGCCGGCTGAACGCCACCGGGGTTCTGCAGCACCGCCTGACGCAGCTCGTCGAGGAGCAACTCGACGGCCGCGGCGTCAGCGCTCAGTCGCAGCCGCCCGTCATGGCGCTCCGCGCGTACCAGGCCGTTCTGTCGCAGCACCTTGACGTGCATGCTCACCGTGGGCTGGGCCAGTCGGAAGAGCAGCGCCAGCTCGCCCACCGTGCTCGGTGCGGTGGCCAGGGAGTGCAGGAGGGCCAGACGGGTGGGGTCGGCTACGGCCTTGAGTCGTCGGGCTACCGACTCCGTCCGCTCCCGGGCCACGACGTCACCTTGACCGACGCCGGTCCCGATGATCACGAGCCCCGAGACCTCTATGTACATGCTCGAGCCGAAGAAGAGACAGGGAACGAAGAGGAGTGGGTGTCCGGCCTCGACGTTGGCCAGTATCTCGGGCAGACGCTCGTCCAAGATGTCACAGCCCCGCGGTATCAAGGTCTCCAGTGACCGGCCCCCCTCGTACTGTGCGATGAGATGGCGTCCTGCTTCCTCCAGGGCGGGCAGCGCCTGTTGCCACATCTCGTTGACCGGCGACCAGACCTCTTGGAGGAGGTCGAGGTACGACCGGAGGAGCTCGGGCGACTCCCGGAGACGGCGGAACCGATCGAGGAATATTTCCCGGTCCTCGGGACTCTCCGAAGGCATGGGCAGATCGAGCGGCACCGTGGCCACCGCCGCCTCAATGGCAGCCCACAGCTCGTCCGGATCGGTCGCGCTGACCGCGCCGCCGTGTTGGACCAAGACCTGCATCTCGCTGAAGCACATCTCTTCCGGGCAATCCCTCCAGAAGGTGCGGACACGGTCCGCCAGGTCCTCCCTGCCCGTGAACATCTCGGCCAACTTGGGATACCGGGCCTGCATGGACGGGCGGGCGGCCACGGAGAGTAGCCAGGAGAGATCGGTCGCCAGCGACGGTGCGGCTTGCACCGCCTTGGTCCTCGTTCGATCGGCCTCTTCAGTAAACATAGGCATACAGCTATATTAGGATATTCTTGAATTCTTGTCAAACCTCGATTACCATGCATCCTTGTTGGGTCGAATTTGTGAATCGGAAGAAGCTCGAGCAGGCGAGGTGAACGGATGATCCAGACGTGGGCAGTTCAGTCGCAGGCCGATGCGCACAGGCGGGATCTGATGACTTCGGCGGGACCGCGGCGAGTGAACCGGAAGAAGGCCGGGCAGAGCGGGATCCCTTCGATGCAGCGCTCGGCCACCGGATCCCCGGTACCCGGTGGCCGAGCAGTGCACCGAGCCGTGGCACCCCGCCTCGGGGCCTGGTTGATCGAGTTCGGGACCAAGCTCGGAGGAGCGTCGATCCGCACCTCTTGAGCCTGACCGAAGGCGGTTGGCGCACCTTTTCACCCCAAAGCCGGGTCAAGGGTTCCCTGCATCGGCAAGAGTTGTCGCATGCCGCCGTCCCGCAACGTCCTCTTCATCACGGTCGATCAATGGCGCGGGGACTGCCTTTCGGCACTCGGACATCCCGTGGTCGAGACGCCCAACCTCGACGCGTTGGCCAATCGGGGGGTCCTGTTCGCCAACCACTGGGCCAACGCGGCACCGTGCGGACCATCGAGGGCGTGTCTCTACACGGGCACCTACCAACACCGCAATCGCTCCATTCTGAACGGGACGCCGCTGGACACCCGCTTCACCAATGTGGCGCTGCTGGCTCGTGAGGCGGGTTACGACCCCGTGCTCTTCGGGTACACGGACTCGTCGGTCGACCCGCGTACTGTGCCTCCCGGGGATCCCAGACTGTTCAGCTACGAAGGCGTGTTGCCCGGGTTTCGTGCGCTGATTGAGGATCCGTGGGAAAAGGGAAGTCCGGCCTGGGGACGTTGGCTCAGCGCTCGGGGATTCGACGTCCCGGCCAATCCGCACGATCTGTACGAGCCCGTCGAGGGGTACCCGGGCGCGGATGCCCACGCCTCGACATGGGCCCCGGCTCGTTTTCCTGCAGAGCTCTCCCAGACGAGCTTCGTGCGTCAGTCGGTCGTCGAGTGGTTGGAGAAGAACGGCGAGACACCGTTCTTCGTGCATGCGTCCTTCATCCGGCCGCACCCCCCGCGTCGGAATCCGATCGGGTATCACGACCGCTATGCGGCTGAGGCGGTCGAATCGTTCGTGGGATGGCCGACCCGCGAGGAGGAGGGCGCGATCCATCCGCTGGGTGCATTCGCCATGGCAACCCCCGAGGCCGGCGCCCCCCGGGACGAGCGGGAGCGCCGCCAGGTGCGCGCCACCTACTACGGCGCCCAGAGCGAGGTGGACGACGGGCTGGCGCCGCTCTTCGACTACCTGACCCGGAGCGGCTTGGCGGACTCGACCTTGGTGGTGCTGACCAGTGACCACGGCGAGATGGGCGGCGACCACTGGCTGCTCGAGAAGCTGGGCTTCTGGGACGAGAGCTATCACGTCCCACTGATCGTGGTGGACCCGCGTCCGGAGGCGGACGGCGGGCGCGGGAAGATCGTCGACGCGGTCACCGAGTCGGTTGATGTCTTGCCGACGATCTGTGACTTCATGGGCGTGGAGGTGCCGCTGCAGGGAGATGGCTGGTCACTGGCCCGGTTCCTGCGCGGCGAACCGGCTCCGTCGCACTGGCGTGACACGGCCCACTTCGAATGGAGCTTCTCGGACCCGGTCAACCAACTGGCTGAGCAGGCCTTCGGCATTCCGATGAGCCACTGCGCGTTGGCGGTGTCCCGTGGCCCGCAGTACAAGTACGTGCAGTTCGCGGCCGATGCCGCGTTACTGCCGCCGCTGCTGTTCGACCTCTCCAACGACCCCGAACAGCGACACAACCTCCTGGTGGAGGACGCTGCCGGCGGGGGCGCCGCGGCCTGGGAGGCGACCCGGGAACTGCTTCAGTGGCATATGCGTACCGCCGAACGGACGTTGAGTAGCAGCTTCCTCGATCCCGAGCGTGGCCTCGTCCAAGCGCGTGACACGTGGCGTTGAGGTCCGGTTCACCAGTCGTCGTTGTGGAATGCTGACGCCTGCTCGTCACGAGGAGGCTGCCCGGAGTGCCTGATATGCAGGAGAAGACCGTGGTGGTCACCGGTGCGAATTCGGGAATCGGCTTCGAGACGGCCGCTGCCCTGGCCTCCATGGGCGCCCGCGTCCTGGTCGCGGCGCGGAACGCCGACAAGGGCCGCGCCGCTGTCGCGGCGATCACGCAACGGCTCCAGGGAGAGGGTCAGGTCCAGCTCGTCGTCTTCGACCTGGCGGACCTGTCCTCTGTGCGGCGGGGCGCGGCAGAGATCCTCGAGCAGGCACCCAGGTTGGACGTCCTCGTCAACAATGCCGGCCTCGTCCTGAGCGAGCGTGCCGAGACAGTGGACGGCTTTGAGGCGACGTTCGCCACGAATCACCTCGGACCGTTCCTCCTGACCAACTTGCTGCTGGAGCGGATCACGGCCTCGGCCCCCTCCCGTGTGGTGAACGTGGCATCGACGGCCCACAATGCCGCTCGCAAGGGAATCCCCTTCGACGACCTGCAGTCCACCACCCGCTACCGGGGAATGCGCGTGTACGGGCAATCGAAGCTCGCCAACATTTTGTTCACCCTTGAACTGGCCCGGCGTCTGCAGGGCAGCGGCGTCACGGCAAACTCTCTCCATCCCGGCACGGTGCGGAGCGGCTACGGCGGCGGCGGGGATGCGCGCGGCCTCCTGGCTTTTGGGATCAAGATCGCCAGTCCCTTCTTCCTCTCGCCGGCCAAGGGTGCCCGGACCTCGGTGTACCTGGCGTCCTCCCCCGAGGTGGAAGGCGTCAGCGGCGAGTATTTCGTCAAATGCAAGCCGAGGACGCCGCGCCGCTGGGCGCAGGATCCTGAGGCGGCGCTGCATCTTTGGCAGGTCAGCGAGGAGCTTGTCGGCCTCACTCCGGCCGAGAAGGCCTGATCGTGCGCGTGCTCGTGACCGGCGCGGCACGGGCCATCGGTCGTGCGACGGTCGAGGTGTTGGCGGCCCGGGGCCACGAGGTGGTGGCCACGGCGCGGGACCCCCGATTGCTCGAGGGGCTGCCGGCGGTCCAGCTCGTGGAGCTCGATGTGAGCGACGACCGCTCGGTACAGGCCGCGGTGAGGACCGCGGGCGAGCTCGACGCGGTGGTGAACAACGCCGGTCTGCCGGGCTCAGGTCCCCTGGAGACCTACCCGATCGACTCCTTCAGGCGGGTGCTCGAGGTGAACACCCTCGGCCCTTTGCGCGTGGCCCAGGCTGTGGTGCCGCACTGGCGCGAACGTGGCAGTGGTGTCCTGATCAACGTCAGCTCGGTGCAGGGCAAGGTCGGGACACCGATGGAAGGCCCCTACGCGGCGTCGAAACATGCCCTCGAAGCGCTCTCTGAGTCGCTCTACTTCGAACTCGGCCACTTTGGCATCCGGGTGGTGATCATTGAGCCCGGCTACATCGCTCCGGGAATGAAGCACGGGGACGAACCGCCGGTACCGGAGGTCTACGCCGACCTCCACGCCCAATGGAGCGGGACCGCGGCCACGCTGACAGGCCCCGAGGGACGGCCCGGGCCCGAGCTGGTGGGCATGGCAATCGCCGGCGCCTTGGAGGATCCGTCCACCCCGGTGCGGGTCGAAGTCGGTGACGACGCGGCCATGGTGCTGCACCTGCGGCGGACACTCAGCGATACCGAGTTCGAGAGCACCATGCGAGCCGCGCTCGGACTCACATGGTGAAGGGGGAGTGACGTGGAGAAACTGATGTACCTGACGTGGCTGGAGGAGCGCAGCACCCGGGCCGAGGTGGCTGACGTCATGCTCGGTCCCGTGGCCGAACAACTGCTGTCCCTGAATCCGCGGGCCCTGACCATGGACGTCTGGGATCCCGAGAGCGACATTCCTGCGCCGGTGCCGACCCCCGAAGGTGAAACGCCGCTGCACGGGCTCGTCTCCGTGTGGGTGGACTCGATCGAGCAGCGACTCCCGTTCGAAGAGGTCCTCGACGCTGCCGCCGTGCGCGTGTCCGGCTATTCCGTCGTCGAGTCCCTGTACCGCGATTACGGAGGGAACCAGTGGGCCGAGGCCCGCTCGTGGCCCGACGGGGATCGCTCGCCGGGCGTGCTCACCGTGGCCCTGCTGCAACGGCACCCTGGCCAGAGCTTCGACGAGTGGATCACACGGTGGCACACGCGGATCTCGCCCATCACCGAGAAGATTCAGCCACGCACCCGCTACGTCCGCAACGCGGTGTTCCGACCCGTCACCGAAGATGCTCCACCCGTAGCGGGAATCGTCGAGGAGGCGTGGCCCTCCTTGGAGCACGTCACGGATCCCATGCTGTTCTATTGCGCAGACGGAGACCCCGAGCGGATGAACATTAATGTCACGCAGATGATCGAAGAGATCACTGCGTTCGTCGACCTGAGCACCTTGCGCAGTGTCACCATGAGCGAATGGATACTGAAGTCATGACACAGAAATGGAGCCGAGAGGAGCTGGAAGAGGCGCACCAGCACTACATGGAGACCGCCAGCCGCTGCGCGGCCAGCGGCGAATGGCGAGACTGGGCCAACCTCTTCACCGAAGACGCCGTGTACCTCGAGCATGTCTTCGGCACGTTCCGCGGGCCCGACGAGATTTACGAATGGATCAGTCCGCTCATGGCGGAGTGGCCGAACCGAGACATGAACTCGTTTCCGCATGCCTGGTGCGTGTGCGACGAGGAACGGGGCTGGTGGGTATGTCGTATTGAGAACCGGATGAAGGATCCGGGCGACGGGTCCGTGCATCAGGCTCACAACATCACGGTCCTGCACTATGCCGGCGACATGAAGTTCTCCTACGAGGAGGATGCGTACAACCCTGCCGCCTTCGGGCCGATGATCCAGGCGTGGACCGAGGCCTACACCGCCAACGGAGGAACACCCGGGTGAGCGGCGCACCGCAGGCGTGGGCGGGGGACCGAAGGCCGGCCCGACTGATGCCAGACCATCCGATAGCCGAGGGGGAGGTGCGATCGTTCCTGACGGCACTTCCCGCTCGGACCGCCAAGTTGGCCACGGTGCGTCCGGACGGGCGACCGCACGTCGCTCCTGTCTGGTACGACGTCGACGAAGACGGATTGCTGGTCTTCAATACGGGCGACTCGACGGTCAAGGGCCGGAATTTGCGGCGAGACCCGAGGCTGTCGCTGTGCGTGGACGACGATCGCCCCCCGTTCAGCTTCGTGGTGGTCGAGGGCGTCGCCGAGATCAGCGACGACCTCGACGAGGTTCACCGGTGGGCCCGTCGACTCGGCGGGCGTTACATGGGGGCCGAGCGTGCGGAGGAATACGGGAACCGCAACGGTGTGGCGGGCGAGCTGCTGATACGGGTGCGACCTGAGCGGATCATCTCAGCGCTCAATATCGCCGACTGAAGACTGCGGAGGCAGGCGGGCCGCGATCGCGGCCTGAATCAGGTCGGGGCGCCCGCGCCGGCACCGGTGAGGACGCCCGGTGTCAGGTGTGACAGGTGGGCCCGTCGCGCGACGGTGTACAGGCTGAGGGGAGTGATGGCGACGGCGAGCAGCATGGCGATGAGGAGCAGATCGGTCAGCACGAAGGTGTGCAACATGCGCATGTAGACGCCATGCACCGCCGTCATGCCGACGAAGGCCCAGAGGGTGCTGATTACGATGGACGCTGTCCGAAGGCGGCCGATGGCCGCGGGCGCAATCACGATCACTCCCCAGGTCACGTACCAGGACCACACAATGGGACCGAGCAAGGCGAGGACGAGGAGGGTGAGGCCCAGGCAGCGGATGACGCCGTCCCGCGGGGACCGGAGCAGCTGCCGGTAGCCGAAGTAGACGGCGACAAGCAGCCCCAGCACCATGAAGACGGGACGCACCGTCAGAGTGGAGATCGGGACCTGCACCACATGGCTCACTATGGACACCGAGCGCGCGACGAGGTTGATGGGGGTGACGCCGGTGAAGGAGGCGTCTGCGGTGGTGGTCGTGCGGACCCAGCCCCAGCCCGTGCCGGAAATGAGCGAGACCACCTCCATGGTGGCCAGCGCGATCAATCCTGCCCCAGCGGTGTGCCCGATGCGGCGCCGGATGGAGGCCTCCTTCCCCGCCCAGACCCACCCGAGGAACAGCACGCCGAGGAGCGCGGGGGATTTCACCCCGGCCGCCAGCGCGCACAACATGACGCCGGGCACGGTGCCGAAGCGTTTGGCCACAGCCAGCCCGGCCATCAGCAAGCCGACCATCAGGGCATCATTGTGCGCGCCGCCGACCAGCGACAGCAGGACAAGAGGTGAGCCCGCGCCGATCAGGATGGCGTGGGCAGGGTCGTGTTTGAGCGCCCGGGCCAACGTCGGGGTGGCAGCGACGACCATGGCGATGCCGGCCACCTCCAGCAGGCGCAGCAGGACAAGGTCAGGCAGGATCTGGTGGCCCGAGGCCTGGTCGAGCAGGCCGTCAACGCTCAAGAACGTCGGACCGTACGGTGATTCCGTCCCTGACCACACTGTGTCGGCCATCTCGTTGAACGGTGTCGTCCCGAGCACCTCCGGCCCATACGAGTAGGGGTTGATGTGGTGACTCATCATCTCGCCCTGCGCGGAGTAGGTGTAGACGTCCCGGCTGAAAAGAGGCGGTGCCAACAGGAGCGGCACAGCCCAGATCGCCACAACGAGCACGACACGCTTGACAGGGAAACCGTGGTGGTCGTTCAGGTGGCGCAGGAAGCCGAACCACACCCGGCTGAGGAGGATGAGCCCACCGAACACCAGCGCGAGAGAGGCGATGGGTGGGAGGGAACTGTTGGAGCCGAGTGAACCGAAAGGCCCGCCCGGCATGCCGAAGAACCACGAACCGGCAAGGTGCGTCTCGAAGGATTGACCTCCGAGCACCGCGCCAACCACGATCGCCGAGCTTCCGATGAGCCCGAGTAGGGCCGTGCGCGCCAGGCTGAGCTCACGCGCCGGTTGCCCCGGCCTGTCGGTGTCGACGTCCAGGGTTGGGGTGGCGGTGGTGTTCGCGCTCGGGGACACGAGCTCCATCGGGGATTCCTCACTTGAGCCGCCGCGATGCTTCACCGCGGGAGCGGAAAACTTCATGAAACTGCAGTGATTCTGTCACAGCTGCCGCTGATTTCGGGGTCCCGGCCCACTTCTTCACAGGATTCTCAGGCCAATCCCAGAATACACGAGAAATCTCTGGTTGTCACCCATGTGAAATCCGTCTGTCATGGAACCGGAAGGTGACCGGAGCGGGGGCAACGACTCGGGGCGACGGATGTCGACGCCGGCGGTTCAGTGCTCCATCACGAGGGCTGGCACCCAGGTCGAAGGGGCCGACATCCTCTCCCGGAGGGGGTACGGCGTGGAGGGAAGTTTGGATTCCCCGGATCAGATCCTGCCCCGGCGGCTCCCACTCCAGCGGCGGGACGACCGTCGGGGCGACCACCGCGACCGGCCTGACCGCTGTGCAGATTCATGGTCGGAGGGGCTAGCTTGCGCCGATCGCGCTGCGCCCGTCCGTCGGCGCCAGAGCGCACAGTCCAGGCACCCCGGAAGGCCCTTCCTCGCCAGTGAACCGACTACAAGCACACCTCGGAGCCCTGTGGCCCTACGTCGTGCTGATCGCCATCCCGACCGTTGCGTTCGTGCTCCCGGACCTTATCGGCGGCCACCTGCTGATCACCGGCGACAACCTGCAGCAGAACTACCCGCTGCACGTCTTGGTCGGTTCCATGTTGCGTCACGGTCAACTGCCCTTCTGGAACCAGTACATCTTCAGCGGTACGCCGCTCATGGCCGACTTCAATGCCGGCGCCTTCTACCCGCTCACCGGACTGTTCGTCATTCTCCCCGACCGTGCCGCCTGGGTGGCGACAGAGATCATCTTGTTCTCTGCCATCGCCATCGGGATGTACGTGTTCCTCGCGCGCGCTCAAGCTCTCGACAGTGGCATGCCTTCTCGCCGCCGCCACCTACACGTTCGCGGGGCCGGTCTTGAGCCAGGTGAACCACGTGGACATGACGGAAGGGTTCGTTGCCATCCCGTGGATGCTCCTGGCCGTTCTGCACATCGTCCGCGATGGCCGCTGGCGTTGGACTATCGTTCTCGGTGTCGCCTACGCGACGGTGATCCTGGCCGGCGCTCCCGAGGCGATGCTCGACGAGGCGCTTCTCATCGCGGCGTTTGCCGTCATGTCAGCCGGTCTCAACCGAGAGCGGTGGTGGCGAGTCCTCACCAGGTGCGGTGCCGGTGCCGCTCTGGCCCTCGCGCTCTCCGCTATCCAGTGGCTTCCGGGCCTCGAGACCATCCGCAATTCGCAGCGAGGGAGTGGGGTGGTGGCGGCGGCGGGGAGCTACCCCCGGCCGTTCGCCATCCTGGGGCTGGTTCCCTACATCAACGGCGGCTACGGGCACATCGGAGAGGCCCAGTTCTTCAGTCAGTACAACCTTCCCGAGGTCGGTATTTATCTCGGGATTCTGCCTCTGGTGGCCATCTTGACCCTGCTCAACCGACGGTGGCCGAGCCGCATTCCGCCGCGCGACCGGTTGACTTGGTATGCCGTAGGGCTCTTCGGCCTCCTTCTGGCGCTGGGGTCGAATACGCCCCTGGAGCACGTGTTCAACAGCCTGCCTCTCTACGGGCACCAGCGACTGCAGAGCCGCAACATGATCACCGTGGCCACCGCGGTCTGCGTTCTCTTTGCCGGGTGGATCGACCGTACAGACTCGCCGAGATTGCGCGAATCGACGACGCGCTACGACCGGGTCACGGCGTTGATCCCGGTGGGGGCTGTCACGGGGCTGGCCATTTGGGCGTGGGCGTCACCGCGGACTTTGATATGGGTCTTTGCCGGTGTGTCGCTGCGAGCGCGTTACGCCAACACCGTGCGCGAGGCCACGATCATCGCGTTCGCGTTCTGTGCGGGAGCGGCGGTGCTGGTCTGGGTCAGGCCCCGGTTGGCCACGGTGTCCTGGTCTCGACTCGCCGCGGTCTTCGTGGCCATCGACGTTGGTTTGATGGGTCTGACGAGCCAGTTGACCCAGACGCCACCCAACGATCTGTTGGCCGGCACGACGCCGATCGAGAAGCTGATGGCGGCGAAACTGCCGCCCGGCGGCCGGCTCGTCAACTACGACCCGCAGACCTACGCGAGCTACCCGGGGAGCCCGCAGGGCGTGCCTGATCTCAACATCATTCCCGGTCTGCCCTCCGTCTCCGGATATGCCTCGATCGTCAACGGCAACTACGAGTCGACGACCCACACCCATGAACAGGACGATCTCGACATCGGCCAACTGTCGTCGGGGACGTTGGGTCGGCTCGATCTGCGCGAGGTCGTGACCGTACCCGAGTACTTCCTGGTGCCGTTGCAGGCCATGCCGAGCTCGTTCGACGATTTCACCCAGATCCCTGAGGGTTTCGGTTCGGACCCTGTCCTGGCCCGGGGTTACGGCGCCTCGTACAACGACACCGCGTATCCCTTCGACCCGGGCCCTCGCCCTCCTCTCGAATCGGGGCAGACGGCCTCGTGGTTCTACGGGGAGCCCCTCGAGCCCGACACGGCCTCCCTTGTCCTGGCGC
Source organism: uncultured Acidimicrobiaceae bacterium (assembly GCA_963794875.1). Taxonomy (GTDB): domain Bacteria; phylum Actinomycetota; class Acidimicrobiia; order Acidimicrobiales; family RAAP-2; genus Bog-473. The sequence continues at coordinate 123,295 of CAWCFG010000016.1, read as the reverse complement.
ATCCCGCCAGCAAGGGAACGGTGGTGCGCTTCGGGACATTGTTGGCCGACGGGTCGACCAACTGGGGCGCCGCCGTCCCCGTGCCAGAGGGTGTGAGCGCCGTGACCGGCCATCATCCAAACGGTTCCGCCATCGGGTTGTCGGTTCAGGTGCTGGCCGGCGCACTCCCGTCACAACGGGCAGTAATTTCGGTGGCCGGACACCCCTACGAGCTGGCGGGCTCTCTGTCGTCGGCGCTGCAACCAGGACCGTGGCAGCTGGCCGGCTTCTCCCAGGGCTATGCCGTGTTCACCCTCCGCAAACCACCAGAGCCGATTGTCGCATCGACGGCGCATGGCAGGCGGTTGCCGGTGCAGGTGCTCTCCAGCACGACGAAGTCCGAACAGATCCGTTTGCAAGCGCCCGCGCCGTCGACGGTGGTGCGATCGGTCGCGTGGGACGCCGGATGGAGCGCCACCGTCTCCGTCGACGGCGGCAAGGCTCAGGACATCCCTCTCAATGATTTCGATCTCGTCCAGCAGGTCCGTGTGCCCGCCGGAAACGACGTGATCTCGTTCCACTACCGCCCGCGTCACCTCCTGCTGGCCAGCGTCCTCAGCGTCGGCACCGTCGTGTTGTTGGTGGCGCTCCTCGGAGGCTGGGTGACACGAAGGCTGCGGCGCCATCGATCGAATGCGGAGCTCGTCCCCGACGCAACGGCGGAGTCGGCTCCGACGGGCTCGTCTGAGGCGACGCCCGAACGGGTGGGCTGAGGAGCCGAACGGGTGGGCTGAGGAGCCGGCGGCCGGTCAGCAGAAGGGGTGGGCGAGAGTGAGGAGGAACTCCCCGTCGTCCGCGCCCCACATCCCCTCGACCACGAAGCCGGCGTCGGAGAGCTCGCGCTCGACGCGCTCGGGAGTGAATTTGGCACTGATCTCGGTCAGCAGGTCTTCTCCTTCAGCGAACGACACCGAGATGCCAGCACCGGCCAGGGACACCTCACTCGCTCTGTCCGCCCTCAGGCGCATCTCGATCCATTGCTCGTCCTCGTTCCACAGGGCAACGTGCCGGAAGTCGTCCGGATTGAAGTCGCCGCCGAGCTGCTCGTTGAGCACGTAGAGCACATTTCGGTTGAAGTCCGCCGTCACGCCTGCGGCGTCGTCGTATGCCGCCACGAGCCGGCCGCGGTCCTTGACGAGATCGGTCCCGATGAGCAGGGAGTCGTCACTCGACATCGTGCAGTTCAGATCGAAGAGGAAACGGGACCGTTGTGCCGGATTCAAATTTCCGATCGTCCCACCCAAGAACGCGATCATCCGGCGCCCCTCGGTGGGGATCTCAGCGAGATGCTGGTGAAAGTCGCCGATCACCACATGGATCTCGAGTGACTGAAACTCCTCGGCCAGACTCGCGGCGGCGGACCGGAGGAATTCGTCGCTCACATCGAAGGGCACGTACCTCGCCAGAGAGCCGTTCTCCTGCAGCGCTGTCAACAGCACCCTTGTCTTCTCGCATGCCCCGGCACCGAGCTCGACGAGCGTGTCGGCCTTTGCCAGTTCGGCCATCGACCCCGCGTGCGTCTCCAGGAGGCCACGCTCCGCCCGGGTCGGGTAGTACTCCGGCTGCTGCGTGATGTCCTCGAAGAGGCGGCTCCCTCGCTCGTCGTAGAACCACACCGGGGGAATGGACTTCTGCTCGCCCTGCAGCCCCTTGAGTGCGTCGGTCAGCATTTGGCTGCGCATTTCCTCAGGGGAGAGGTGGACGTCGATCGTGTACGCCATGGGTCAGGGATCCCGCGCCAACCGCAGCCCGCCGAACGGCCAGCGCGCGCCGGGCGGGAAGAAATTGCGGTACGTGGGACGAATGTGGCCGGCCGGCGTCGCGCAGCACCCGCCTCGCAACACGTATTGGCTCACCATGAACTTGCCGTTGTACTCACCCACCGCACCAGGCGCCGTCCGAAAACCCGGGTAGGGCGAGTACGCGCTCGACGTCCACTCCCACGTGTCACCGAACATCCCGTTCGACGAGATGGCAGGACGTGGGTGCGGCGCCCCAGTGGTGAGGAGGTCATCGCGAAGGAAGTTGTCACCCTCCCCGTGGGCGAGCGCGATCGTCTCCCACTCCGACTCCGTCGGCAACCGCATGCCGGTCCAGTGGGCGAACGCATCGGCCTCGTAGTAGCTGATATGGCAGATGGGCTCGTGCGGGTCGACCGGGCGCGGACCGGCAAGCGTGAACTGGACCCAGCGGTCAGAATCGTTCGGATCACGCGACCAGTACAGCGGTGCCTCCCAGCCCTGCGCCTTCACGACCGCCCAACCGTCCGAAAGCCAGAACTCGGGCCGGGCGTACCCGTCGTCCTCAATGAACGAGAGCCACTCGCCGCAGGTCACGGGCCGATCGGCCAGTCCGAACGGCGTGAGGTGCACCGTGTGGACGGGATACTCGTTGTCGAAAGCAAATGCGTCGCCGTGGTAGCCGATTTCGACCGGGCCGCCGCCGTGTTCGAGCCAGCCGGCTTTCGGTGGACCGACCGTGGTCGGCTCCCGTGTCCCGGTCAGGTAGGCGGGATGCAGCGGGTTGCGGGAGAGCACGTGCTTGATGTCCATCAAGAGGAGCTCTTGGTGTTGCTGCTCGTGATGCAAGCCCAACGTGATCAGGTCCGCGAGTCCGGGTTGATCACATTGGTTGCACAGCAGCGCGGCCATCGCCTCGTCCACAAAGCCGCGGTACCGTGCGATTTCGTCGATGCCCGGACGCGACAGAAAACCGCGCTCGGTCCGGGGATGTCGTGCGCCGACAGCCTCGTAGTACGAATTGAAGATGTAGGCAAAGGCATCGTCGAACACGCGGTAGCCGGTCGCGTACTCGCCGAGAATGAAGGTTTCGAAGAACCAGGTCACGTGAGCCCGGTGCCATTTCGTGGGGCTCACGTCAGGCATGGTCTGGACTGTCTGATCCTCGGCGCTCAGGACAGAGGCCAGCCGCTCAGTGGTGGCCCGAACCTTGCCGTATGCGGCTGACAGATCGGACAGCGTGTCTCGACCGGTCATTTCCATGAGATCCGTCCCTTCGCCACCCCGTCTGGGGTCGTTGCACACGCCGGCTGTACGGTTCTGGTAACCCTACCCAGCGGGGCCTGCAATCAGGCGCGGTAGTCGCCGGTTTTCACCGAAAAGCCAGATGGCGGGATCCTCGGAGGCCTCCAGGCACGATGGCGCTCTGAGATCGGGGGCGTGCCATCGGGGGTGACTGACGCCGGAGGCGACGGCACCGCCTGAGGGGCCGGGATGTCGCTCCAGGACGTGGAGCTAGGCCAGGACCTTGTGGCGGAAGTTGCGGAGACCGAGCGTGAGGAAGATGACGCTGAAGGCCACGATGGCGGGATAGACAATGTAGAGGTGCATGTGTGCGGCGTCGGTGAACGCGGCGCGCATCCCTTCATTGATGTAGATGAGCGGGTTCACGAGAACGACGATCTGCAACCAATGGATCGAGCCGGCCTTGACCGGTGCCAACCGCGTCCATTGGTAGTAGGTGCCACCGAGGAACGTGATCGGCAGCACGATGAACCCGAACATCAGTCCGAGGTTACGCGGTTCGAACGAGGTTCCGAGCAGGAGTCCCAGCGAAGCCATGCACACGCAGGACAGCGGGACGAGCGTCAGGATAAGTGGCCAATGCAGGTTGATCTGCGCCTCGACGCCCGCGGCGTGGACGACCGAGGCGATGGGCAGCACGATGACGGCCGAGATCAGCCCTTGCGCTCCCCCCGAGATCACCTTGGAGATGGCGACGAGCCAGATCGGGCAGGGAGCCTGCACCCTGTCCTCGATTTCGCGGGTGAAGCCGAATTCCTGCGCCAATGGCATGGCAACGGCCTGGATCCCCTGGAACATGATGGAGAGGCCGACGACGCCGGGGACGAGGACCGTGGCAAACGCAGACTCGGCCCCGGGGACACCGCTGGCGCCTCCGATGCCCTGCCCGATCTTCGGGAAGACGTAGAGAAAGACGAAGCACAACAAGAACGGCTGTACGAGTGTTCGCACGGTGAATTCGATCTTGTGCTTCCACAGCACGACCAGATCGCGCTGGATCAGGGCCCGCAACGAGGTCCGGCTGGCCGCGGTCGTCGACCGGGTCGGCTGCCGTTGGACCCCGTCGGTGGCGGGTGCGCCGAAGGTGGTCGCGGGCAGCGTGTGAGAGGTCGTGGCGGCCATCAGTCGCGCAACTCCTTCCCGGTCAGGCCGATGAAGACGGTCTCGAGCGTGGGCTCCGCGACGGACAGGTCGGCCAGGGAGAAACCACCGGCTTCAGCTGCTTCGACCACCCGTGGGACGAGCCGGTCTGTCCCGCTCACCTGCAACTCGACACCGTCGGGCAGCGGGCGGGTGCGGGTCAGACCTTCCAACCGGCTCTTGAAGACCTCAGCCAGCTCATCAGGGTCCCCTGTGGCCTTCACCGTCACGATCGTGTCCGCCCCGACGCTGCGCTTCAAGTCCGTCGGCGTGTCGAGGGCCAGGATCTTCCCGTGGTCCATGATGGCGACCCGGTCGCAGAGTTTGTCCGCCTCCTCCATGTAGTGCGTCGTGAGCATGATGGTCTGGCCCTCGGCGTTGAGACCTTCGAGCAGCTCCCACAGTGCCAGTCGTCCCTGCGGGTCGAGTCCCGCCGTGGGCTCGTCCAAGAACAGGACGGCCGGTCGGTGGAAGATGGCACGGGCCACCATCAGGCGTTGTGCCATGCCACCGGAGAGGGCATAGACCGACGCCTTGGCGAAGCGCGTCAACTGGAAACGCTCCAGCAGATCGTCGGCCGTCTGCCGTGATTCCTTGGCACCCATCCCGAAGAGCCGGCCGTGCCAGTAGAGGTTCTCGAAGGGATTGAGTTGCCGGTCGAGGGTGTTCTGCTGGGACACGACGCCGATCAGCTGCTTGACCAGGGTCGGATGCTCGACAACGTCGATGCCGCCGATCAGAGCCTGACCACCCGAGGGGATCACGCGGGTTGTCAGGACCCCGATCGTCGTGGTCTTGCCGGCGCCGTTCGGACCGAGTAGCCCGAAGACCTCACCCGACTCGACTCGTAGGTTGAGCCCGTCGACGGCACGGAAGTCCGTCCCCGAGTACGTCTTCGTGAGGTCGATCGTCTCGATGATGGGTGTCCCGTCGCCGGGAGGCGCACCTTCGAGGGGAGTGGCAGTGGTTGTGGTGGTCATTGGTCCTTCCGCACAGTATCGGGCGGCTCTCCCAGCGGCCCCCCATCCGTCCCGTCGTGCCGCGTGACGCTCGCCTCAGTCCTCGGCGAGGATTTGGTAGAGCTCCTTACGGGCCTTTTGGATCACGCTGATGCCGCGCTCGATCTGGGCCTTCTCACCGGCCCCCGCCAGCTGCTTGGCGGCGCTCATGAGTTGCCCCATGCCGAGGCGAAGCGTCCGGACCTCGTCGTCGGACTCGCCGGCCTCCTGCCAGGGGAGCTTTGCCTTTTCGGCCTCGGCCTGACCCGTCTCGCTGAGCGTGAAGGTGCGGCTGCCGTCGACTTCGGCGGAGTGCACCAGCCCCTCGTCTTCGAGCATCTGGAGGTGCGGGTACACCGATCCGGGGCTCGGACGCCAGAGGCCGCCGCTGGACTCCTCGAGCCGCTGCATGACCTCGTACCCGTTGCCCGGCTCGTCGCGCAGGGCAACGAGGATGGCCGTGCGGATGGCACCGCGGGGCATGCGCCGCCCCCCGCCCCAGCCGCCGCGCCCCCGCCCCAGCGGCCGCCTCGTGGGCCGCGCATGCCGCGTCCTGCGAAGTGCTCGTGAAGTCGCTCGTGGAGGTCTTCTTGGTCGTGTCCGTGTCCGTGCTCATGGTCGTGTTGGTGTGTCATGTGAACTCCTTGCGTTGGGTGGGCCCTGTCGGGCTAGACCTTTCGTGGTCTTATGTGTAACTCAATGATATATCGGAATGGATCGTGTCTGTCCACTTATTTTTGAGAGAATCCATGAACGGCAGGGAATCCATGAAGTGCAGGGTGCTTGAGCTGGCAGAACTCCGCCGAAACCCCGGAAACCCCGAAACCCCGAAACCCCGAAATCCGGTCGGGTGGGGGGACGGCGCGTCAGACAGGTTCGAGGAAGCTCAGCGGAGACGGATGACGTTGCCGGTGACGAGGTCGGCGGCGTCCGAGGCCAGGTAGGCGATGACCTCGGCCACCTGACGGGGTGCGGCGACGCGCTGGCCGGTCGATCGGGCCGAGTTGGCGATGTGCTGGTTGATCCAACCGGTGTCGGTCATCGGCGGGTGCACGACGTTGGCCGTCACCCCGAAGCGCGCCAGCTCGTGTGACGCACTCAGCGTGTAGTTGACCTGGGCCGCCTTGGCGGCTCCGTACGAGACCTCTTCGGGGAAGCCGTCCACCTCCCCGGAGGTCAAGCCGATGATGCGTCCCCAGACGCCGCCGCGGGCGACGTGACGGCGGGCGAATTCGGCGATGAGGAGAGCGGGCGCCCGCGCGTCGATTCCGAACACGCGATCGATCGAGTCCGCGCTGACGGATGCCTGGGCCAGCCCGAAACGGTTCGTGGCGGCGGGGACGAACGTGTCGCCGACCCAGCCCGAGGCGTTGTTGACCAATATGGCCACCGGCCCGAGCTCGGCTTCGGCCGCGTCGAACAGGGACGGGACACTCGAGGCGTCTGACAGGTCCGCTTCCACGGCCTCGGCACGGCCGCCGGCCGCCCGGATCGATTCGGCCACGTTGTCCGCTCGTGCCATCCGGGTGGCCCGGTAGGCCGCCGGCAAGGCGGGGTCGTCCAGGCCACCCAGCTGCTCGTTGCGAAAGTAGGCACACAGCACGGCGGTGCCCTGTGCGGCCAGGGCCTTGGCCGTGGCCGCGCCGATCCCGTGGTTGGCGCCGGTCACCAGTGCAACCCGGCCGTCAGGCATCGACAGCGCTGTGCCCGGCCCGCTCAGCGCAGGCCGGAGAGGCGGTCGAGAACGGCTTCGGCCTCGGACACGAACCGACGGACGAGCTCGGCGGCAGGAACCAGCTCGGTGACAGCGCCCACCCCTTGGCCCGCCGGGTAGCACTCCTTGTCGACGTCGACGCCCTCGCTGAAGGAGTCGCCACCGAGGTGCATCGCCCCGGCGCCGTAGGAGATGCCGAGCTGCTCAGGGAACTTCTTCAACTCATCGGGATGATTGTCGAAATGATCCGTGTACGCGTTGCGCACGACCCGCATCGTCTTGCCGGAATAGGCGCGGCTGACAGTGGTCTGGTCCTCGCGGCTGGCCAGCAGACGATCTTTGTAGCCGAGGACGCTTCGGGCCTCAGGGGTGGCGATGAAGCGGGTGCCGACCCAGACGCCGTGGGCGCCGAGGGAGAGCGCTGCCGCGAGGCCGCGCCCGTCGAAGATGCCCCCGGCCGCCACCACGGGAACGCGGTCTCCCACGGCGTCGACGATCTGGGGGACGAGTGGCATGGTCGCCACCTGGCCGGTGTGGCCGCCGGCTTCGGTGCCCTGCGCCACGACGAGGTCGCAGCCGGCCTCCACCGCACGCACGGCGTGGTCGACCTTGCCGCACATGTTGACGACCAGCACGTTGGCGCGGTGGCACTGCTCGATCACCTCGGTCGGGACCCCCAGGGCCGCCACGAAGGCGGTGGCGCCTCCGTCGATGATGATCTGCACCTGCTCCTCCATGCTGCCGGGCATGGCGGTGAGGAGATCGACGGCGAACGGCTTGTCGGTGGCCTGGCGCACAGCCGCTATCTCGGCCTCCATGGTGGCGCTGTTCATGGTGCCCGCTCCGAGGCAGCCGAAGCCCCCGGCCTCCGAAACGGCGCTCGCCAACTCGGCATACGAGACACCGCCCATGCCGGCCAACATGACGGGGTGCTCAATGCCCAGGAGCTCAGTGAGGCGAGTTCGCATGTGCCTGGCCCTCCTTGGTGGTGATCCTGCCGGATCGGCCGGCATCTGCCGCGGGGACCGTAGCGCGGGCGACGTGGGCCGCCGGCAGCGGTCCGGCGGTTCCGGGCGGCCGGCCACCCTTGGTTGCATTTTGAGCAGGACGTTCCTACTCTGATCCGATCGTGGCAGACATGGGGGAGGTGGGTGTGAGCACCGTCGCAACACCCCCCATGGCGGACAAGATCACCAAGCGCAGGCTGTGGTTCATCCTGGGCGCGCTGCTGTTGGGCATGCTGTTGGCGGCCCTGGACCAGACGATCGTCTCGACGGCACTGCCCACAATTGTGGGCGACCTGCACGGGGGGTCGCATCTGGCCTGGGTGGTCACCGCCTACCTGCTGGCATCGACAGTGTCGACGCCACTGTGGGGGAAGTTGGGCGACCAGTACGGACGCAAGACCTTCTTCCAGGCCGCCATCGTCATCTTCGTGATCGGGTCGGCGCTGGCCGGCTTCAGCCACACCATGACCGAGCTGATCGCCTTCCGGGCCGTGCAGGGGCTGGGCGGCGGAGGCCTGATGGTCGGCGCGCAGACGATCATCGGCGACGTGGTGTCGCCCCGGGACCGGGGCCGCTACATGGGGCTGTTCGGTGCCATGTTCGCCGTGGCCACTGTGATCGGACCGCTCATCGGCGGCCTCTGCGTGACGTACCTCTCGTGGCGCTGGGTCTTCTACATCAACCTGCCGCTCGGGATCGTCGCGCTGTTCGTGACGGGCGCCGTGCTGCCGGGCCATCTGCGCCGGGTCTCGCACGCCATCGACTACGCGGGGTCGCTGCTCCTGGCGGCCTCGGCGACGTCGCTCATCATCTTCGCCAGCCTGGGCGGGATCTCGTGGGCCTGGGTGTCCGGGCCGAGCATTCTCACCGCGGTCCTCGGCGTGGTGTTGGCGGTGGCGTTCCTCTTCGTCGAGCGCTCCGCCGCCGAGCCCGTGATCCCACTCAAGCTGTTCCGCGAACGCGTCTTCAACGCGGCCAGCGCCATCGGCTTCGTCATGGGCTTCGCCATGTTCGGGGCGCTCACCTTCCTGCCGCTGTACATGCAGATCGTCAAAGGCGTGAGCCCCACGGCGTCGGGGCTGCGCATTCTGCCGCTGATGCTTGGCATGCTCGGGGCGTCGGTGACGTCGGGTCGCCTGGTGACGCGCTGGGGCCGTTACAAGATCTTCCCGGTCGTCGGGACGGCGCTGATGACCATCGGCGCCTATCTCTTGTCGCTCATCGACGCGTCCACGAACGGCTGGGTCCTGGCCGGCTACATGTTCGTCTTCGGCGTCGGCATGGGCCTGGTCATGCAGGTGCTGGTGGTCGCCGTGCAGAACGCGGTGTCGTACCAGGACCTCGGGGTGGCGACCAGCAGCGCGACCTTCTTCCGCATGATCGGTGGCTCGTTCGGCACGGCGGTGTTCGGGGCGATCTACGCCATCGTCTTGAACCACACCATCGCACCGACGTTGGCCAAGGTCCCGGCATCGGTGCTGAAGAGCTTCAACCCGCAGACGATCAATCCTGAGGTACTGACCCGGTTGAAGTCGACGGCCGCCGGACTGTTCTTCTATACGAAGTACATCGACGCCGTGACCCATGCGATCCAGATCGTCTTCCTGGTGGCGGTGCCCATCGCTTTCGTCGCGTTCCTCTTGAGCTTCCTGCTGCCCGAGGTCGAGTTGCGCAAGACGGTCCAGACGGTCGACGTCGGCGAGGTGAACGGCTCTCCCGACCCGCGGTCGTCACTGCAGGAGATTGAGCTTGCGCTCACGAGGTTGGCGAACCGGGAGAACCGCGTCGAGCTCTACCAGACACTGGCCCATCGAGCCGGGATCGACCTGCCGCCCCGGGCCTGTTGGTTGCTGTACCGGCTGGCCGATAAGCCCGCCTGCACGGTCAACGACGTGGCCAAACGGTTGAAGGTGGGTGCCGACCTCATCCAGCCGGGAGTGGACGGCTTGCTGGCCGCCGGCATGATCGAGGAGCGCCGCCGGGGAGCGGAGTGCGACCTCGCCCTCACCGGGGCCGGCACCGCCGCCCTCGACAAGCTGACCGAGGCTCGGCGCACCGGGCTGACGGAGCTGCTCGACGGCTGGAATCCCGAGGAGCACCCCGAGATCATTGCGATGGTCAAGGATCTCGCGCACTCGTTGCTGGCCGACGACGAGCGCCTGGTGGCGGACGCCATGCCCCATGTGGCGGCAGGCGTGGGTGGCGGCGGAGGCGTTGGCGCCTAAGTCGCAGGCCCTGCGGGTGGCGCCGCGACGGAGCGTTGCAGGGTGCGACGGAGGGCAGCATGGGATGCGACCGGAGCGTCCTCGGCATCGAGACCGATGAGCGCGGCGCCGAGCACCGGCGGTGCGTCGAGACGGACGAGGACGGCGCGGGGCGCAGCGGCGTGCACCCCGTCGGCCACGCGGGCGTGGAAAGCGGTGTCGGTCGTGTCGAAGATGCCGCCGCCGAGGACCACCTCGACCACCTCGTCCTGGAGGTCGAGCCGAACGACAGCAGCCCTCACGAACGCCGCGACCTCGTCGGCCAGGGTGTCGGCCGCCTCGCGGGCAGGAGCGTCGCCCTCCGACGCGGCGTCGAGGAGGACGCGGGCCAGTTCGAAGAGCCGGTTGTAAGGGAGCGTCCCGGTGTAGATGCCGGTGAGGGCCGCCTCGGCGTCGGGCAAGCCCAGCTGTGCCGGCACCCGCTCCTCCAGGGTGGTCGCTGGTCCACGCCCGTCGCGCGCCCGCAGGGCGAGGCCGAGTGCACGGACGCCGAGCCAGGCGCCGCCGGGGGCGAAGTCGCCGGACAGCTCGGCCAGGGCGGGAAAGCGCACGCTCCGCCCGTCGGGCCCGACAGCGGCGCAGTTCATGCCTGTCCCGCAGACGACCCCGATGCCCCAATGCGAGGTCGTGCCTGCCCGTGAAACGGCGAACGTGTCGTTGCGCAGGATGGCCCGCTCGGTCCACCCCAGTGCTTCGATGGCCGGTGCCAGCTTCTCCTCGTCGACGGGGAGGTCGATGCCGGCGAGGCAGAAGACGCCGGTCGGGCAGAGGGGGAGCGGCGCGTCTGCGTGTCGTGCCGCCGCCATAACCGCGGTGACCGCCTCGGACAGTGCGGCGACCGTCCCGTCGAGGCCGACGAGTTGGTGGTTGCTCGGCCCGACCCGGGCCCGGCCGAGCAGAGCGCCCTCACGCGAGACGAGAACGACGTCGGTCTTGGTGCTGCCCCCGTCGAAGGCCAGCACCGCAGGCTGGAAGTCGAAGGACCCGGACACGGACGGATGTTACGTTGCGCTGCGTGGGCACCAAGGTGGTCGTCGTCGGTGGCGGGAGCACCTATACCCCGGAGCTGGTCGACGGTCTCTGCGACCTCGAGGACCGCCTCGTCGTGGACGATCTGGTGCTGCTCGACCCGAGCGACCTGAGGCGCGACGTGGTCGGCGGGCTCTCCGAACGCATTCTGCGGGCTCGGGGTTGGGGCGGGACCTTCGCCACGACGGCAGACCCCCACGCCGCCCTGGAGGGGGCTGATTTCGTGGTGGTGCAGCTGCGCATCGGAGGCCAGGCGGCGCGCCACGTCGACGAGACGCTCCCGGTCGGCTACGGGTGTCTCGGCCAGGAGACCACGGGCGCCGGAGGCCTGGCCAAGGCACTGCGCACCGTGCCGATCGTGCTCGAGCTGGCCGAGGAGATGGCGGCGCGTTCCAACCCGGGTGCGTGGCTGGTCGACTTCACCAATCCCGTCGGGATCGTGACGCAGGCGTTGCTCGACGACGGCCACCACGCCGTGGGCCTCTGCAACGTGGCGATCTGGGCCCAGCGACGGATCGGGCACTATCTCGGCGTCGACCCCGATGCCGTGGCCGTCGAGCACGTGGGTCTGAACCACCTGACGTGGATCAGGTCGGCCCACGTCGCTGCCGAGGGTGGGGCAGACCGGCTCGACGACCTGTTCGAACACTTCGGTCCCGAGCTCGAGCTCGAGAGTGGTATCCCGATTGAGGTGCTGCGCCTGCAGCACGCGCTCCCGTCGTACTACGTGCACTACTACTACCAACACGACGCGGAGGTGGCCCAGCAGTCTGCGCCCGGGTACCGCTCCCGCGCCGACGTCGTGGCGGAGCTGGAGACCAAGCTGCTCGAGGAGTACCGCGACCCTGCGTTGGTGTCGAAGCCCGCAGCTCTCTCGTACCGCGGCGGCGCCTACTACTCCCTGGCCGCCGTGCGATTGATGGCGTCGTTGCACGCCGGCACGGGCGACGTCCAGGTCGTCGACATGCGCAACGACGGTGCCATCCCGGGTCTGCCCGACGACGCCGTGGTCGAGACCACCGCCGTGGTCGACGCCACCGGCGCACACCCACTGCCGCAGCGGGACCTGGCACCCGAGATGCTCGGGCTCATGCAGCATGCCAAGGCGTACGAGCGGCTGGCCGTCAAGGCCGCCTGCTCGGGCAGCCGGGACGACGTGGTGCGCGCGCTGCTCGCCAACCCGCTGGTCGGGCAGTACCCCTTGGCCGCGGACCTGGCCGACGAGATGCTGGCCGCCAACCGGCAGCACCTGCCCCGCTTCTTCCCCGGATGAGAAGGCGGGTCGGTCCATGACACACGCCGACCAGGTCGTGGAGCCGCAACCGGCGCGCATCGGTAAAGACCGACGCCAGCTACCGAGTTGGCGCTGGGAGGAGCTGCGAACGACGTTCTGGGTGGTCCCGAGCATCCTGGTGGTCGTCTCGGTCTTGCTCTTCCTCGTCACCTTCGAGATCGACGTCGCCGCGTACCACCATCACCTCACACTCCCGGTGTGGATCCGCACCGGGAGTGCCGACGCCGAACGCCAAGTCCTCATCGCCATTGCTGCTGCGGTCATCACGGTGATCGGTGTGGTGTTCTCCATCACGATTTTGGCGCTCACGCTCGCCTCGCAGCAGTTCGGTCCCCGCATGATGCGCAACTTCGTGCGGGACATCGGCAACCAGGTGACCTTGGGCATCTTCGTCGGGACCTTCGTCTACTCCGTCCTCGCCCTGGTGACCATCAACAGCGTGAGCAGTGCCTTCGTCCCTCACCTGTCGACGTCGGTCGCAGAAGCGCTGCTGTTGGTGGACCTCGGGGTGCTCATCTACTTCATCCACCACATCGCCAAGTCAATTCAGCTGCCCGAGGTGATCGCCGGCATCGCCGACGATCTCATGCGCTCGATCGACTCCGAATTCCCTGACCCGGTGGGCTCGGAGGAGTCCGCCGTGCAGCCGCGGTCGGGCCGAAGCGTGCCCGAATTGCTGACGCTCATGGAGGAGGGCGGAGCCGTGGTCCCCTCACAGGTCAGTGGGTACATTCAGTACGTCGGCTACGCCCAACTGATCTCCATCGCCACACGGACCGACTCCGTGATCCGCCTGGAGCATCGTCCCGGCCACTACCTGGCCACCGGGCGGCCGCTGGCGATCGTGTGGCCACGGACGGCTGCACCCGAGGTGGCCCGGGCCCTGTCGAAGGCGCACGTCACCGGCCCGCACCGCACCCTCGTGCAGGACCCGGTGTTCGCCATCGATCAGCTGGTCGAGATCGCTATCCGCGCCCTCTCCTCCGCGGTCAATGACACCTTCACCGCGTTGACGTGCATCGACTGGTTGGGAGCCGGTCTGGGCCGCGTGTCCGGTCGGATCCTCGACGAGGGGATCTACCGGGACTCGTCGGGAAGGGTGCGGCTGATTGAGTTCGATCCGTCCTACGCCCGCATGGTCGACCGGGCCTTCGACAAAATCCGGCAGAGCGCCCACGGGATGCCGGCCGTCCTGATCCGACTGATCGACTCCATCGGGTCGATCGTGCTCGACACCACCAGTCCGGAACAGCGCACCGTGCTGCGGCGTCAGGCCGACATGGTGCTCCGCGTGGCGGAGCTGTCGGTGACGGAGCTCAATGACCTGGAGGAGATCCGCTTCCGGTACGGCCGGCTCCCGGGCGAGGAGACGTTCGCGGTCACGCCGTAATGGCTGCGACGGCCCTACCCGCCGGCGTTGTCTGTCGGCGCGGTCGTGGTCGGCGCCGGGGCGGTCGTCGTGGTGCTGGCGCCGGTCGTGGTCGTCGTGCCTGATCCGCCGGTCGAACCGCCCGATGCCGGCGCGCTGGTCGTCGTGGTGCTGGCGCCAGTGGGGGACCCGGACCCCGGGGCCGTCGTGGTCGTGGCCGGAGCCGGCGTGGTCGGTGCGACGAACGGCACGGTCTCACCGCGCATGGTGGTGACGGTGTTCGTCGGCGTGGCCGACAGGTCGGTACAGCTGCGGGCCGCGTTCCAGCTCGAGACGGCCGTGGTGGCCGGGGTGCCGGTGAGCGGCTGGGGTAGGCCGTTGAGGATCGTGGCGGGTCGCCAGACGGCGCCGCTGATGTGGCGACCCTGTGCCGTGATGACGAGCGTGCCGCTGTCGGTCTCGGGGGCGGTGTCGTCGTAGAAGGCGAGGTTGCCCAGGCCGTAGTCGACGTAGGCCCCGCCGAGGTACCCGGCGCCCAGGAGGACGTGGGTGCCGGAGCCGATCACGATGTCGGCGCCGGCCTTGACGAGTTGCTCCGCCAGGGGCTCCTGCTGCGGGTTCGGGCAGGCCTGGGTCTCGGTGCCCCAGTGCACGTAGACGATCACGGTGTCCGCGGTCTTTCGGACCTGCTGGACCTCGCGCACCAGTTCGGTCGGGTCGATGGCCGAGGCGACACCGGGCTGGGTCGGCGTCGCCGTCCACGTGGTCACCAGGTTGTCGGCGATCACCTGCGTGGCCGTGATGACCGCCACCCGCTGGCCGTCGATGGTGACCCTGTAGGGCGCGAAGGCCTGTGCCGCCGTGTTGCCGATGCCGAGGATCGGATACTTCGCCTGGGTGGCAATCGTGAGGTTCTGGGACAACCCCTGCTGACCGCAGTCCATGCCGTGATCGTTGGCCTCCGTGGTCACGGACACGGTGGCGCTCTTGAGGGCCGTGATGGCCGAGGCCGGCGCGTCGAAGATGTAAGGCTTGTTCTGGGGCTCCGGACAGGTCCCGTCGGTCACGGCGGTCTCGAGATTGACCATGCGCAGCACAGCACCGGTGAAGAGCTGCGGGATCGTCGTGCCCAGCGCCGTGGAGGGGTTCTTGGCCAAGCTGGCGCCGACAGCACCCGCGAAGTGGACGTCGCCACCGAAGCCCAAGGTGACGGTCTTGCCGTTGCCGGTCCAGTCCGGGTTGAGCGGCGAGTGTTTCGGGAAGTGCTCGGCGGTGACGACGGCGTGATGGGTCGTCGTGGGGGTTTTCGGCGGCGTGCTCGAACCACCCGAGAAGAACGCGAAGTAGATCAGCAGGAGGAGGACGATTGCGCCACCCACGACGAACTGCCGGCGCCGGCGCATGACCTTTCGTGAGACCACGTCGGCACTATGACACAGACTCTGCCGGGCATCCCCCTCCGGATGGTTCCTGACCAGCGAATTCGCGCGCCTGGCGCGCTCGGGCGCACGGGCGTCGCGGAGGTGGGACGGGGCGGCGTCCCCGCGGGGTCGGGCTCAGGCCGAGGCGGCCCCGAAGGTGTCCCAGCGAGACGCCAGGGAGGCGATCAATCCGCTGCAGCCGGCGCCGATCATGTCGCGGCAGTCGTCGAAGACGGCGTCGTCGCCGTAGTACGGGTCGGGGACGTCGGCGGCAGCACCCGCGGCAGCATCGAAGCCGCGCAGCAGGGCGAGCCGGCCGGGGTCGGCTCCCAGGCTGCGCAGGGTCTGCTGATGGCGGCGGTCGAGCGCGACCAGCAGATCGATACGGCCCAGCTCGGCGGAGACGATCTGGTGGGCGACGTGTCGGTGGTCCGGGTACCCGGCCCGGGACAGCGCTGTCTGCGCCAACGGATGCATCGGCTCGCCCTCGTGCCATGGACCGGTGCCCGCGCTGCGGACGTCGATCAGGTCGGCCAAGGTCGTGCCGTCGGCGAGCTCGGTGTCCGTGGCCAGCGCCCGGGTGATCACCTCAGCCATGGGGGAGCGGCAGATGTTCCCCGTGCAGACGAACACGATGCGGTAGGGCTGGCCGCCGATCGGCCCCGGTGGCACGGCCAGGCTCGGTCGGTGCGACACAGACGGCGGGCGGCGGCTCATGGTGCCGTGTACTCGTCGCGCAGGGACTTCTTGACGATCTTGCCGGTTCCGGCGCGTGGCCAGTCGGCGCGGATCTCGAGCTGCTCGGGGATCTTCTGCGTCATCAACCCGGCCTCACGACAGAAGGCGACCACGTCGGCCAGGTCGAGCCCCGGCGAACCGTCGGCGAGCTGGACCACGGCGCACACCCGCTCGCCCCGCTCCGGGTCTGGGAGCCCGATCACGGCGACCTCGACCACCTCGGGGTGGGTGTAGAGGAGGTCCTCGATCTCCTTGGCACTGATGTTCTCGCCCTTGCGGACGATCACGTCCTTCAATCGTCCGGTCAGCGTCAGGTGCCCGTCGGAACGGAGGCGACCCAGGTCACCGGTGCGGAAGTAGCCGTCCTCGTCGAAGGCGTCGGCGTTCAAGGAGGCGTCGGTATAGCCGTGGAAGACCATCGGGCCCTTCACGCGCACCTCGCCCTCTTCATCGGGCGCGGCCACGCGGCCGTCCAGGGTCACGATGCGCACGTCCGCCCCCTCCACCGGCTTCCCGTCGGTGTGGGCCAACTGCTCATCGGTGTCGTGGGGGGAGCCGTTGGAGATCATCGGCACCTCGGTCATGCCGTACCCGTGCACGACGCCGCGCCCGCCGATCTCGTCGCGCACCTCGTAGTGGACCTCGGGCGGCTTGGCCGCGCCGCCTCCTGACATCAGGCGCAGCGTGGGCAGGATGGGGTCCTCCGGTGTCTTGCGCTGCTCGCCGAGGTAGGCCACGTAGAAGGCGGTGCTGCCGCCCACCATCGTGGCGCCGTGGCGGCGAAACACGGGGAGGACATCGGGAGCGGAGAACGCCTCGATCAGGATGGCGGGAAACCCCATGGAGAGCATGGTGACGAGATAGTCCGGACCGGCGATGTGCGCGAAGGGGAAGGCGATGGAGCCGACGTCGTCGGGCCCCATGTCGAGGGCGCGGGCGAGGCCCCAGCCGCCAGCGATCAGCGTCTGGTCGGTGTGCTGCACGCCCTTGGGATCGGCCGTCGAGCCGGAGGTGTAGTAGATCCAGCGGATCGGGGCGTCCTCGGCGGTCGTCCCCTCGGGCGCCGGCGGCAGCACGGCGGGGTCCCCCTGGGGGAGGCCGTCGCCGGTACGGAGAATGGTGGGGCGCCGGTCGACGCCCGCCAACGCACCTTCGGCGATGGCGGCGAAGTCGGTGCCCCGCCAGGAGTCGGGGATCACGAACAGCTCGGCGCCGGTCTGGCGCAAGGCGAAGCCGACCTCCCGCTCTCGGTAGAGGTGGATGATCGGGTTCTGGACGGCACCGAGACGGGCCAGTGCGATGGACAGCACCACCGTGTCGATCTGGGTCGGGAGTTGCCACGACACGACAGACCCTGTGGTGATGCCCATCTCGTGCAGACCGGCGGCGACCCGCTCCACCCGGTCGCGGAACTGGCCCGACGTGACGGTCTCGCCGTCCACGGCGATCAGCAGCGGGTGGTCCGGCGACGCCTGCGCTCGCCTGTCGACCAGCTCCCACATGGTGCGGGCGCCGGTGAGTATCTCGCTCGTGGTCATGACCCTCCTTCCGGGACCACTCTCATAGCAGCTGACAGCGAGGGGTCGGGACGGCCGCGGCACGCCGACGGGCCGCCGAAGGGGCAGAATGGGCCCGTGGCGAGACGCCCGGTGCATTCGGAGTCCAGTTCGGTCGATCCGGACGGGGGTGGCAAGGAGGCCGGCAAGGAGGTCGGCCGTCGGCACCAAGCCCGATTGATCGGCATTCTGGTGCTCGGCATCCTGTTGGGCTGGTTCGCGCTGGCCAACATCAGGCGGGTGCAGATCGATTTCTGGGTCTTTCACCGCCAGGCACCCCTGATCGTGGTGATCCTGATCTCGGGCCTTCTCGGGGCTCTGATCACGTTCTTGATCATGCGGCACAAGCCCAAGTCCGAGGAGTAGGCCGCCACGAGGGAGCGGTCCGGGGCCGCGGCGGGGTGGCACCGGAATTCTGGGCACGACCTGTGGCGCTGATTGCAAGTCCATGACCGCGTTCCCTACCCGGCGATCGGGTTCTAAGCTGCTGGGCGGTGGAACGAGCCGTGCAGGCAGGCGCCAAGAGGCACAATCCCGTTGTCCACGTCCTCAAGGCGTGCCAACATGGGCCGAAAGTGGATGTGGAGATCCCAGGGGGTAGGTGGTAGTGCCGCTTTCGGACCACGAACAGCGCATTTTGGCCGAGCTCGAGGAGTCGCTGGTTCGCCAGGACCCCGAGTTCGCGGAACGCGTGCGCTCGGAGACCGTGTATCGACACGCCGGCCGCTACTGCAAGTGGGCTGCCGTGACTTTCGTCCTCGGCGTGGTGATCCTCGTCGCCTTCTACAGCAAGTCGGTCATCGCCGGCTTCGTCGGCGTCGTGATCATGTTCGCCTCCGCCGTCTGGTTCGAGCGCAACCTGCGCCGTATGGGACGGGCGGGGTGGCACGACCTGACGCGGTCCAAGGACGGCGAACCGAAGGCCGCCGGGGCGAGCAACGGGCTCGAGAGCGCCGTGAGCGACGCTCGCGACTGGTTCCGCTCCCGCTTCCACCGGCGCGAGGGCTGAACTCGGTCCGGAGCCCCTCCCGGCTCCGCTGACCATGCGGCTCCATATGGCCCTCGGCATGACGCGGTCCAGGTCCGGGCCGCGGTAACAATCCTTCCGTGGCAGATCTCGCCCTGGCCGTCGACATCGGCGGCACCAAAATGGCCGCCGGGCTGGTCGCGCTCAATGGCTCCCTGGTCGAACGGGCGATGCGGCCGACTCCGGGCACCGTCAACCCGGACGACGCCGAAGTGCTGTGGGACACCCTGGCCGGCGTGGTGGGGGAGGTTTCCTCGGCGGTGCGACCGGGAGACCGCCTCGTGGTCTGCGGCGCCGGATGCGGGGGACCCATGAGCCCCGGCGGCGAGGAAGTGTCGCCCTTGAACATTGCCGGGTGGCGGTCCTTTCCCCTACGGGCCCGGTTGGCGGCCTTGACCGGGCTGCCGACGTTCGTGGACAACGACGCCAAGGCGCTGGCGCTGGGCGAGGGCTGGGTCGGCGCAGCGAAAGGCTACGACGACTACATCGCTATGGTCGTGTCGACGGGTGTGGGCGGCGGCATCGTGCTCGACGGCCGACTGCTCAACGGGCGGCTCGGCAACGCGGGCCACATCGGGCATGTCGTCGTCGTCCCCGACGGTCGTCACTGCCCGTGCGGCAGCCGTGGCTGTCTGGAGGCGGAGGCGTCGGGGACGGCGCTCGAGGCCCTGACCGGGCAACCGGCGCGGCTGGCCGCACCAGAATGGGTGGAGCGCACCGGCATGCTGGTCGGCCGGGCCATCGCGGCGGTGGCTGTCCTCCTCGACCTGTCGCTCGCCGTGGTAAGCGGATCGGTGGCATTGGGTTTCGGCCAGCCCTTCTTCGCGGCGGCCCAGGCGGAGATGGATCAGCTCTGCCGGATTTCGTTCGCCCGGGGGGCGCAGGTGGTGCCGGGCGGTCTCGGGGACGGCGGCCCCCTCATCGGCGCGGCCCGAGTGGGGCTGTGCGGGGCGGAGGTTTCGACGTGACCTGGGTGGCGACGTGACCTTGGTGGCGACGTGAGCTGGGGCCGGGATGCTCGGGTCGTGCTGCGCGCGGTCGGTCCCCGACCCGGCCTCTGGTTGGCCTCGGCCGGTGCCCTGCGCCGTATGGCCCGGCGTGGCTGGTGGCACCGTTCCCCCTTCTTGCCGCTACCCGGGGAGGCCTACTGGCACTTCCGCCTCGTCACCGCCTACGGCGGGGAGGGCGAGAGCGGGGAGCTGACCCCGGGTGACGTTCTGGCCTACGTGCGCTGGTGTCAGAGGTCGAGGCCCCGCCGCGGATAGCCTCTCGGGGGTATGGAGCGGGTGCTCCTCCTCAATGCGACCTACGAGCCGCTTGCCCTCGTCTCGGATCGCCGTGCCGTCGTTCTGATGCTTGCGGGCCGCGCCGAGGCCGTCGCCATCCGCGAGGACTGCTCGGTCTTCCACTCGGCGCGGCTCTCGATCGACGTGCCGTCCATCGTGCGGCTCTCGCACATGGTGCGTATCCCACGCTGGGCCCGCACCCCACCGGTGACTCGCCGCTCCGTGCTGCGGCGCGACGGCGGGCTCTGTGTGTACTGCTCCCAGCCTGCCGACACCATCGACCACGTCATCCCGCGCAGCCGGGGCGGCACCCACGACTGGTCGAACGTGGTGGCGGCCTGCAAGCGCGACAACCTCGTCAAGGCCGACCAGCTCCTTTCCGAGCTGGGATGGACGATGAGCGTGAAGCCGGCGCCGCCGGACGGGCATCTCTGGCGGTTGCGGCATCTGTCGGATGTGGACCCCTTGTGGGAGCCGTATCTGGCTGCGGCGTCCTGAGGGTTGCCCGCTTCCCCGTCCCACTTCGATGTCGAACAGTTTCGCAGCGAGCCGGGGCGAGTGGCCGTCTTCCGGCAGGTTGACCGGCCGACGCTGGTCCTGGGCAGCACCCAGCCCACTGGGCTCGTCGACGTCGCGGCCATGCGGGAGCGGGGGGTGGAACTGGCCCGACGGCGCGGGGGAGGGGGCGCCGTGTATCTCGGAGCGGGCCCGGAGGAGCAGTTGTGGCTCGATGTCTGGATCCCGCGTCACGACCCCCTGTGGGCCGCCGACGTGTCCGCCGCCGCTGAATGGGTCGGGGCGTGGTGGAGAGAGGCGCTGGCCGGGTTCGGGCAGAACGGCCTCGACGTCCACCGCGGACGCTCGGTGCCGGGGGATCTCGGCGACCTCGTGTGCTTCGCCGGTCGCGGGCCGGGTGAAGTCTTCGCCGGCGGGCGCAAGGTGGTGGGGTTGTCGCAGTGGCGCTCGCGCCAGGGTGCGCTGTTCTCCTCCTGCGCGTACCTTCGCTGGGATCCCAGACCCCTGCTGGCGGTGATGGACCTGGGCGGAGACGAGGACCGAGCTGAGTTGGCGCGGGATCTGGCGCCGATCGCAACCGGTCTGGCTGAGTTGGAACCGCCGGTGGCAGACGTCGTCGCCGTGCGCTCGATGTTGCTGCGATCGTTGCCTCAATTTCAGGAGAGCCGGCCCGCAGGGCACCTAGGCGCGAATCCGCCCGCCGCTCCTCTCTTCTTCTCTTTACTTCACCTTCTCCTTCTTCTGTTTCTTTTCGCCCCCCGTCGGACTGTGTCCCTCTGATCGCGCCGGTCCGCGCCCATACCCGGGCGGCGGGGCCGGGCGGGGCCGGCCCGCCTGGGCACGGACCCCGTAGAAGCGCGCGGCGGGCTTGCGATGAGCCGTTCGGGCGGTCCCAGGGGAGGTCAGGGCGCGGCGGGGGGTTTCAGTTGCGTTGCAGTGGGCCCTAGTGGTTGTGCGGTGGGGGAAAAGGGTTTAAAGTGGCGCGCAGTGGTGTGAGGGGGCGTCAGAGGACGCAAACAGGGAGCGTCGTGGGAGATAGAGCTGGTGGCAGGCTTCGTAGGCAGATACGAGCATTCGCTCGACACGAAGGGCAGGGTGATCCTGCCCGCGAAGTTCCGCGGCCAATTCGAGCGGGGCGGCTATCTCACCCAGAACTCCGAGGGCTGTCTGGCGTTGTGGACGCCCGGGGAATTCGAGCGGCAGATGGAGGCGATGCAGGAGAAGTCGGACGCAGGCCGCGCCGATCGGAACCGAGCCCGTATTTGGGCATCGAACTCAGCCGAAGTGGAAATCGACCGGCAGGGGCGCATGCCGATTCCGGCCCACCTGCGGACGTTCGCCCAACTCGAGGCAGAAGTGCTCGTACACGGAGCCATCGATCGGGTGGAGCTGTGGAATCCGGCCGCCTGGGCCGAGCGGGTGCTGCCGGAGGAGAGCTGGCTGCTGGAGGACGAGGGCTAGCGACAACCGCCAACCACGGTGCCGCTCAAGCACCGGACGAAAGGACACGCCACAGGAATCTGAACGCGAGACGAGTGAACAAAGCAGAACGGAACACGACAATACGGACACGCAGGACGCACTGGACCATGTGCAGCTCCTCGACCGGCGCGCTGGAAGGCCACTCCACCCACCTCCACGTTGGTCGTTCGGATCTCCACCTCCCACTCGACCCACCGGCCGAGGGGCTGCAGATGGCCCATTCGTTCGAACACATTCCCGTGCTGCGCGACGAAGTGGTCTCGCTGTTCGCATCCGTGCCCTCCGGGGTCGTCGTCGACGCCACCCTTGGAGGCGGCGGCCACGCCGCCGCGCTCCTTGAGGCCTCCGAGGACCTGCGCATCGTCGGGCTGGACCGCGATCCCGCCGCCCTGCAGGCGGCCCGGGACCGGCTGTCCTCCTTCGGGGACCGCGTCACGTTCATTGCGGCACCGTTCTCCACGCTGGAGTCGGTCCTCTCTTCTCCCGGGTTCGGGCCCCTTGCGGGCGTGCTCCTCGACCTGGGCGTCAGCTCCCCTCAGCTCGACTGGTCCGAGCGGGGGTTTTCGTTCCGTGAGGACGGGCCGCTCGACATGCGGATGGATCCGACCAGCGGCCCGACGGCCGCCGACCTGGTCAATACCCTTCCGACGGAGGCCCTGGCGACGCTGTTCCGGGAGAACGGAGAGGGGAGGCTGTCCGGGCGAATCGCCCGGGCTGTCGTGCAAGCCCGGCCACTGACCTCGACGAGGCAGCTGGCCGAAGTCGTGGCGTCGGCCGTGCCGGCGCCGGCCCGCCGGAAGGGTCATCCGGCCCGGAGGGTATTTCAGGCGCTGCGCATTGAGGTGAACGACGAGCTCGGACAGCTCGCCGTCGCGTTGCCCGCCGCGCTGTCCCACCTGGCCGTGGGCGGTGTGTGCGCAGTCATCAGCTACCACTCGGGCGAGGACCGGCTGACCAAGCAGGTCTTCGCCGACGCCGCCTCGGGCGGATGCGTCTGCCCACCCGGACTGCCCTGCGTGTGCGGAGCCGTGGTGCGCCACCAGCTCGTGTTCCGCGGCGCCAAGAAGCCGACAGCGGCGGAAGTCGCCGTCAATCCCCGTTCCGAGAGCGCTCGTCTGCGCGCCATCGTCCGGACCGAGCCGCGGGACTCGGGGACCGCGGGCGACGCCGACCACGCGCAGGGAGCGGCCTGATGCCGCCGGCGACAGCGACGGCGACGCCGGCACGCCGGCACGCCGCTGCCACATCTTCTGCTGTGCCCCGTCGGACTGGACGTGGCACAGAAGCTCCTTCCACCCGGCGCTTCCCGCTCCGGGTGGTCCCGACACGCACGCGGCGCGGCATTCGAGGGGGCCGCACCGCTGCGAGTCGGGGAAGGCTCCTCACCATCGTGTCCGTGGGCATGGTGGTGGCCGCCCTGCTGGCCGTCGTCGTTGGGCAGGCCCTGCTCGCCAACGGCCAGGTGCGGCTGGCTGCGCTGCAGCATCAACTCACGCTGGAGCAGAGCGCGCACCGGGCGTCCGAGCTGGCGGTGGCCAAGCTCGAGACGCCTCCGCGGATCGTGGCGGATGCCACCAGCCAACTCCACATGGTCGCCGCCAGCGTCGTTGAGCTGCCGTACGTCTCCCTGTCCGTGCCCCTCCCCACCCCGAAGGTGACGCCTGCACCCGCTCCACCACCGCCGACAACCTCCCCGGCGGGTGCGGGCGCACCGACGGGGAGTGGGACAAGCAGCGGGAGCGGCGCCAGTAGCTCCAGTTCGAGTTCCAGTTCGACTTCCGCCACGACGACACCCACGTCGACGCCGTGAGCAGCTCGACCCGACACGAGACTGACCGCGCGCGCGCTGGTTCAGGTCGCGCGAGCGGACTCCCAGACGGGACAGAGCGGGCCCCGAGACGGCGCGCCCCGTCCGATCGCCCCGCTCGACCCCACCGGGACGACGCCAGCCCGCTGTCCCACGTCGTCCGGCCGCCGCAGCGGCGGCGCCGGCGACGCGACCCGGGCCGCGTCCCCACCGCCCGCCGGCCAAGGTCTCCCGCCTCCCGCTCACCCGTCAACGGCGGGGCTGGGAAAGCGGGACCTTCACTCGTCGGGTGCGGCTCGTGCGCATGGTCTTGCTGTTGGCGATGTTGCTGTTGGTGGCCCGGCTGATCGACGTCCAGGTCCTCCACTCCGGCGCGTACCAGGCGGCGGCACGCGGGGAGTCCTCCATTCAGGTCTCACTGTCCTCGCTGCGTGGTGGCATCTACGACCGTGACGGCGCGCCGTTGGCGCTCTCCGTCCCCACAGATGACGTCGTGGCCGACGACTTCCAGATCGCCCACCCGGTGCGGACGGCCATCGCGCTCTCGCCCATCATTCATGTTCCGGTCGCCACACTGGCCGCCGAGTTGCACCGGAAGACGGGCTACGTGGTCCTGGCCCGCCAACTCTCCCAGTCAACCGGGCAGACGATCTCGGCCGACGCCTTCCCGGGCATCTCGCTCATCTCCGACTCGAAGCGGGAGGTGCCCAACGGGAACCTGGCGTCGCCCGTCGTCGGGTTCACCAACGCCGCCGGTCACGGCGCCGCTGGACTCGAGTACGGGGACAACCGACTGCTCGCCGGCATCGACGGCAAGGAGACCATCATGCAGTCGCCCGCCGGCGTGGCCCTGCCCCAGTCGCCGGTGACCGACCAGGTGGCCTCGAGCCCGGGCACCGGAATGGAGCTGACGCTGGACTCCCAACTCCAGTACGAGTCGGAGCAGGCGCTGGCCAAAGCGATCGAGTCCTCCAATTCCACCAGCGGCACGGCTGTGGTGATGGATGTGAAGACCGGCCAGATCCTCTCCATGGCCAACCTCACCGCCACCCACCCGGCTGCGCTGGGCGCGGCGCCCGCCACCACACCCTCGGATCCCAACGGCGTGGTGCCGATCGGGCCGAACGACGCCGTCAACGAAGCGCAGAGCAACCTCGCAGTAACGCAGCTCTACGAGCCGGGCTCGGTCTTCAAGCTGGTGACCTTCTCGGCCGCCCTCCAGGACGGCCTGATCAACCCCAACTCCCAGTTCACCGTGCCCGACCACATCAGCTTGGACGGCTCGACCTTCCATGATGCGGAGCCCCACCCCACCGAGCAGCTCACCGCCACCCAGATTCTGGCTCAGTCGTCCAACATCGGAACGGGGCTGATCGCCCAAGGAGTGGGGGAGCAGCGCCTGCTCAACCAGGTCAAGGCCCTCGGCTTCGGCCAGTCCACCGGCCTGGACTTCCCGGGTGAGTCGCCCGGGCTGCTCGCCACGCCCGCGCAATGGGAGCCGACGGACTACGTGTCGCTCCCTATCGGCCAGGTCGACGCCGTCAGTGCCCTGCAGGTGCTCGACGCCTACAACACCGTGGCGAACGGCGGCACCTACGTGGCGCCGAAGCTGGTCCAGGCCAAGGTCAGCCCGTCGGGAGCCCTCACCAAGACGGTGCCCTCGGCCACCCACAAGGTCTTCACGCCGTCGGTCGACTCCGAGCTCACCACCATGCTCGAGCAGGTCGTCAACCAGGGCACCGGCACCGAGCGCGGCGGTGCCGGGGTACACGGTTGCCGGCAAGACCGGCACTGCCCAGATCCCCACCGCCGGCCACGACTCCTACATCCCTGGCGCCTACATGGCGTCCTTCGTCGGGTTCGCCCCCGCCGCCAACCCCACGCTCTCCATGATTGTGGTCCTCGACCGGCCGACGCCGATCTTCGGCGGCACGGTGGCCGCGCCGGTGTTCTCGCAGATCATGAGCTACGCGCTGCACCGCTACGACATCCCCACCACCCCGGGGGCCCAGGCGCCCGCCAGCACACCGGGCAGCGCGCCGACGTCGACCTCGGACCAGGCCCAGGACATCACGTGACCCTGGCGGCCTTCACACCTGTTGCAGGCGTCTCGCAGGGGCGTCCGGCGCATGCAACGCTGTCGGTTCGACCATGTCACGTGTGCCCATGAACCTCCTCTTCGACGACATAGAGGTGATCGAGTCCGTCGGCGACCCCTCCTCGGTCGAAGTCAGCGGCATCTCGCACGACAGCCGTCGGGTCGTCCCAGGTGACCTCTTCTGCTGCGTGCCCGGCCGCGTCAGCGACGGCCACGTGCACGCCGCCGAGGCGGTGGACCGCGGCGCCATCGGCCTTCTCTGCGAGCATTTCATTCCTGAGCTCATTGAGCAGGACGTGGTGCAGAGCCGGATCGCGCCGGGAACCATGCGCCCGGTGATGGCGCGATTGGCGGCCGCGTTCTACGGCTACCCGGCGCGCGACCTGCTGATGATCGGTGTGACGGGCACCAACGGCAAAACGACCGTGACCCAACTGCTGGGCGACCTACTCAGCGCGGCCGGCCGGCCCACCAATGTCATGGGGACGCTGTCGGGAACGCGCACGACGCCCGAGGCAACCGAGGTGCAGCGGATGCTGGCCGGAGTGCGTGACCGGCAGAAGTCCGATGGCCAGCGTCACGCCGTGGCGATGGAGGTCTCGAGCCACGCACTGGTCCAGTCACGCGTCGAGGGCATCCACTTCGACGTGGCGGTCTTCACCAACCTGAGCCACGACCACCTCGACTACCACAGGACGATGGAGGAGTACTTCGAGGCGAAGGCGATGCTCTTCACCCCGAGCCACGCGTTGCGCGGCGTCGTGCAGGCCGACGACTCGTGGGGACGACGCCTCCTCGAGCAAGCTCGCATCCCGATGGTGGCCGTGCACCATGGCGATGCGACTGACGTGGTGCTGCGACCCGGCTCCTCCGCGTTCACCTGGCGTGGGCAGCGGATCACCACGCCGCTGACGGGTTCGATCAACGTCGATAACGCGCTTCTGGCGGCCGAGGCCGCGCTGGCGCTCGAGGAGCTGGATCTCGGGCCGGAGGAGATCGGGCGGGCAATGGCCCACTTGGTCCCTGTCCCGGGCCGGCTCCAGGTCATTGCCGCGCCGGGCGGCCGGGAAGAAAGGGGGCGTCCGGGACACGGGTATCCGACCCGCCCACCTCCGACAGCCCATCCTTCACGGTCCTGGTCGACTACGCCCACACGCCGGCCGGGCTGGAAGTGGTCCTGGGAGAGGCACGGGCCCTGGCGCCGGCGGGCCGAGTGCTCTGCGTCTTCGGCTGCGGCGGGAACCGTGACCGGGCGAAGCGGCCCCTAATGGGCGCGGCGGCGGCGCAGCTGAGCGATCTGGCTTTCGTCTCGTCCGACAACCCGCGCGACGAGGACCCGCTCGCCATCATCGACGAGGTGCTGAGCGGGATCCCGGGCGGCCGGGCCAACCCGCAGGTCGTGGTCGAGCCCGATCGAGGCGTGGCTATCCGCCTGGTGCTCGACGCGGCACGCCCGGGCGACATCGTCGTCATCGCCGGCAAGGGCCACGAGACATACCAGGAGATCGGCGGGCAGCGCCTTCCCTTCGACGATGCCGTCGAGGCACGTCGGGCGCTCTCGGCCCGATTCGGGTCTGACCCGCACACGTGGGCGCCGCCGGTGGGAGCGACGCCAGTCGCCTCCCTGCCGGAGGGCTGACGACCTGTGCTGGGCCTCCTCGTCTCGGGCAGCGTCGCTCTGTGGGTCGCCATACTCTTCACCCCCTTCCTGATCCGCTACTTCCGCGCCCGCGAGCTGGGTCAGCACATCAGGGAGGACGGGCCGGCCTCGCACTCCGCCAAGGCCGGGACGCCCACCATGGGTGGCATCGCCATCGTCGCCGCCACCGTCTTCGGGTACGCCATCGGCCACATCGGGACCGAGATCCGCTTCTCGCGCACCGGGTACCTCGCCGTCGGGGCAGTCGTGGCCTTCGGCCTCATCGGCTACCTCGACGACTACATCAAGGTGCATCACAAGCGCAGCCTCGGACTGAACAAGCGCGGGAAGTCGGCCGCCCAGCTCGTGTGCGCGCTCGCCTTTGCCGAATTGGCCGTGCACTGGGCCCACACGTCGACGGCCCTCTCGTTCACGCGGGCCGACGCCATCGGCATCAACCTGGGCCCGTACCTGTGGGTCCTCTTCGCCGTGCTCGTCATGGTCGGCTCGTCGAACGCGGTGAACATCACCGACGGAGTGGACGGGCTGGCCGCCGGCGCCGGCACCTTCTGCTTCGCCGTGCTCTCCATCATGGGCTACTGGGTGTTCCGGCACTATGTGATCTACCACGTGCTCCCGGCATCGGCCATCGACCTCTCGCTCGTCGCGGTGGCGTTGGCGGGCGCCTGTATCGGCTTCCTCTGGTGGAACGCGGCGCCGGCCAAAATCATCATGGGCGACACCGGGTCGTTGGCGATCGGCGCCGGGCTGGCCGCGCTGTGCCTCCTTCTCAATCTCGACCTGCTCCTCCTGGTGATCGGCGGGCTCTTCGTCATGGAGACCGTCTCGGTGATCCTGCAGATCATCAGCTTCCGGCTGTTCCACCGGCGCATCTTCCGCATGGCCCCGATCCACCACCACTTCGAGCTCGGGGGCTGGCCCGAGACGACCGTGATCGTCCGTTTCTGGATCCTCGGTGGGCTCTTTTGCGCGCTGGGCCTCGGTATCTTCTACGGCGATTTCCTCACGGTGGCGAAGTTCACATGAACGACCCGCGCGTCAGCGCACGTGTCATGCGTCGGGCTGAGGACGCGGTCCGCCACTTCGGCCGCGCCGGTGGGGGAGACTGCGGGTATGCATCGGGTGTCGGACCGGGCTGAGCGGCGCGCCCGCGCCCAGAGGGAACGGGCATCATGACGTCGACGCGCAGCATCGCCCCGCCCCAGCGGCACACGTCACCCCGGCCGCGCCGCACCACCAAGGCGACGAGCGTGACCCCCCGATCGTCAGCGCACCGCGCCGCGGCCGGCACCGCGGGCCTGGGCGTCCGCATCGGCAGCCGCCGAGTCTCGGTCTCGACGCTGCTGCTCCTCGACGTGGTCCTGCTCTGCCTCATCGGGCTCGTCATGGTCGGCTCGGCGTCGTCGGTCGTCTCCATCTCCACGTACGGCTCGCCCTGGGCCATCCTGATCAGGGAGGCCATGTGGATGGCGATCGGCGCCATCGCGCTGTGGCTGGCCATCCGCCTCGACTACCGCAAGCTCCGTCGGTTCAGTCCCCTCATCATGCTCGTGACGATCGGGCTGCTCTTCGTGGTGCTGGTCCCGGGACTGGGCGTCCACGCCATGGGCTCGAGCCGCTGGGTCGGCTTCGGGCAATTCCGACTGCAGCCATCCGAGTTGATGAAGCTGGCCCTCACCCTCTTCGCCGCCGACTTCATCACGCGCCGTCTCGATGAGGACGCCGCCGACCGTCGCATCATCGGCCCGCTGCTCATCGTGACGGGTTTCGCCTGTGTGCTCATCCTGGCCCAGCCGGACATGGGCACCGCCATGGTCCTGGGCTTTATCGCGTTGGCGTTGTTGTTCGTGTCCGGCGTTCGTCTGGGGCCGGTCATGAAGGTGATGGCCGCCCTGGTCGGCCTGGCCCTGATCGTCGCGGTGGCCTCGCCCTACCGTCGTGCCCGGCTGCTGTCGTTCATGGACCCCTCCGCTCACAGCTCAGGTTCGGGCTACCAGGTCATGCAGTCGCTGATCGGGCTGGGGTCGGGCCATTTCGTCGGTTCTGGCTTGGGCGGCGGGCAGGCCCAGTGGGGCTTCCTTCCCAACGCGCACACCGACTTCATCTTCTCGGTCATCGGCGAGGAGCTCGGGATCGTCGGCGCGCTGTTGGTGCTTGCCCTCCTGGGTGCCTTCATGTGGCTGGGCATCCGGGCCGCGGTGCAGTCCGCCGACCGCTTCGGCGCGTTGGTCTCCCTGGGCCTGGTCGCCTGGGTCGGGGCGGAGACGCTCATCAACGTGGGCGCGGTGGTGGGCGTGCTGCCCGTCACCGGCATCCCGCTCCCGTTCATCTCCTTCGGGGGCTCCTCGCTGGTGATCACCATGGCGGCGGCCGGCATCCTGATCAACGTCGCCCGGCGGGGCGAGGCGCCGACTGCGTTGCGGCTCGCTGGGCCAGGCCGCCGGACTGCCGGCGCGGCCCGAGGTCGGTGAGCGCCCGACGCGGCACGGTCATCGCGGGCGGTGGGACGGGCGGTCACATCGTCCCTTCGCTGCAGATCGCGCGGGCACTGGTTGACCGCGGTCACGCTGCGGCGTCGATCGAGCTCTACGGCTCCCGCCGTGGGCAAGAAGCCGCAACGTGGCCGACGCTGGAGTTCCCCTACACCCTGCTCCACGGCCGAGGGGTTCGCCGCAGCCTGCGTCCGGCCGCCTGGTGGGCCAACGCCGGAGCGCTCGTCGGCCTGGCCTGGGCCTGTCTGCGCGCCCTTGGCTCCTTCCTCCTCCGACGCCCGCGGGTGGTGGTCGTCGTCGGGGGGTACGCCAGCTTCCCGGCAGGGCTGGCCGCGCTCTGCACCAGGGTGCCGCTCGTCTGCATGACCACCGACTCGGTCCCGGGCGCGGTCAACGGCCTCCTCGGTCGCTTCGCCGCAGCCAATGCGGTGGCCTTTGCGGGGACGGACCTGCCGAGGGCGCACGTCACGGGCACGCCGGTGTGGCCCGCGCTCGCCGCCTTGGTGCGGACGCCGGAGGGTCGGGCGGCCAGCCGGGTGACGTTGGGCCTGCCGCCCGAGCGCCGGACCGTGGCCTGTGCCGGCGGCTCGCTCGGCGCCCGCAGGGTCAACGGTGCCGCGGCCGACCTGGCAGCCACCTGGGCCGAGCACGCCGACCGCTCGGTGTACCACGTCACGGGGCGACGTGACTACGAGGCGTTCGCGCTGCCGGGCAGGAGACGAGGCAACGAAGGACCTCGGCCTCTGCTACCGAGTGGTGCCCTACGAGGACGACATGCCTGACTTCTACAACGCCGCTGACGTCTGTGTGGTCCGAGCCGGGGCGATGACGGTGGCCGAGGTGCTGATGGCGGGAGCCGTCGCCATCCTGGTCCCTCTGCCCGGGGCGCCACGCGACCACCAGACGCGCAACGCGGAGGCACTCGTGACGATGGGCGCCGCGGTCCACATCCCCGATCACGAGTGCGACGGGCGGCGGCTTGCGCTCGAGCTCGATGCGCTCCTGAGCGATCCCGAGCGGCTCCGCTCCATCCGCGACGCCGCCCGCGACAACAGCCACCCCGACGCGGCAGCCCGCGTCGCCGAACTGGTTGATGCCCATGCCCGCTGACGGTGCCACGACCTTCGACCTCGGGACCACCCGAAGTATCCACATCGTGGGCATCGGGGGGGCCGGCATGAGTGCCATCGCGCTCGTGCTCCGGGACATGGGCCACCACGTCTCCGGTTCTGATCTCAAGGACTCGCCTGTGGCCGAGCGCTTGCGTTCTCACGGCATCGCGGTGGCGGTCGGGCACCGCCCGCAGAACGTGACGGGCGCCGACGCGGTGACGTACTCGCCCGCCGTCCAACCGGAGAACCCCGAGCTGGTCGAGGCGCGCGCGACGAGGACATCGTGGTCGTGCCCCGCTCCGTCATGCTGGCCGCCATCTGCGCCACCCGGCGTTGTCTGGCCGTGTCGGGCACGCACGGGAAGACGACGACCGCCTCCATGTTGTCGCTGATCCTGGTCGAGGCCGGCATGCGGCCCTCCTTCGTCATCGGTGCGGATGTCAACGAAATCGGCACCAATGCCGTGTGGGACTCGGGGGAGTGGCTCGTCGTCGAGGCTGACGAGAGCTACGGCACGTTCCAGGCAATCGCGCCCGATCTGGCTGTGCTGACCAATGTCGAGCCCGACCATCTGGACTTCTACGGGACCTTCGACGTGCTGCGCGCCGCCTTTGCCGACTTCGTGGCCGGGGCGCGTGAGGGCTCGGTCGTCTGCGCCGACGATCCCGAGGCAGCGGCCATCGGCCGGGAGCACGGTTCGACCACGGTCGGCACCGGCCTCGGTTCGGCCTACGTGATGGAGCAGCTCGATCTCCAACGGAGCTCTGTGTCATTCACCCTGCGCGGGCCCGACGGGGAGCTGGGACCGGTCGCCATCGGCGTACCCGGTCTGCACAACGCGCGGAACGGAGCCACGGCGGTGGTGGCGGCGCTGCAGGCCGGGGCACCCTTCGCGGCGGCGCAGGCCGCCCTGGCGCGCTTCGCCGGGGTGACGAGGCGCTTCGAGTTCCGCGGCGAGGCCGCCGGCGTGACCTTCGTGGACGACTACGCCCACCTCCCCGCCGAGGTGCGCGCCGCCCTGGCCACGGCCCGGACAGGTGGGTGGGACCGTGTCGTCGCCGTCTTCCAGCCGCACCGCTTCTCCCGCACCGCCGCGCTGGCCACGGAGTTCGGGACGGCCTTCGCCGACGCTGACGTGCTCGTGGTGACCGACATCTACAGCGCCGGCGAGCGGCCGGTCCCCGGCGTGTCGGGCCGCCTGGTGGCCGACGCCGTCCGGGACCAGGACCCGCGGCTGGCGGTCTCCTACGCGGCGGGGTGGGAGGAGCTTCGTCGGACGGTTGTGGCCGAGCTGCGCCCCGGCGACCTGTGCCTGACCCTGGGTGCGGGCGACCTCACCACCCTGCCGGACCAGCTGCTCGACGCCGGCGCGATGGTGACCGTTGCGGAGACGCGGGGATGAGGACCGAGGACGGACTGCGCGCCCTGGCCGGCGCCCTCGGTGCCCGGGCCACCCAGGACAAGCCGCTGGGCCCGCTGACCACGTACGGCGTCGGGGGAACGGCGGCGCTCTACATCGAGGTCGAGGGTCCCGACGACCTGGCGGTGGTGCGACGGGCCTGGGCGCAGCACGCGGCCGCGGTGGCACCGTCGCCTCCGGTCTTCGTCCTGGGCCGCGGCTCCGATCTCTTGGTGGCGGACGAGGGTTTCGGGGGGATCGTCCTGCACCTTGGAGCGGGGTTCGCCGACATCGACCTGCCGCCAGGGGTGCCGTCGCCGTCGGCCACGGACGACCGTGCCGTGCTCGGCGACACTGCACCGGTCGTGGTGCGGGCCGGGGCAGCGGCAGCGCTCCCGGTGCTCGCTCGTCGAGTGGCCGATGCCGGATGGAGCGGACTGTCGTGGGCCGTCGGGGTGCCCGGGTCGGTCGGCGGCGCCGTGCGCATGAACGCCGGGGGCCACGGGTCGGACATGGCGTCGTGCCTGGTGCGCTACGACTGGATCGACCTGTGCGGTGACGCCGGGGGAACCGACGACGTCTCCCGTCTCGCCTACGGCTATCGGTCCTCTTCGGTGGCGGCCAGCCAGGTCGTGGTGGCGGCCGAGTTGGCGGTCCGGCCGGGCTCGGTCGAGGAGGAGCAGGCGGCGGTGAGCGCCATCGTCAAGTGGCGTCGGGAGCATCAGCCGGGCGGGTCCAATGCGGGCTCGGTGTTCACCAACCCCGAAGGGGACACGGCCGGAAGGCTCATTGAGGCGGCCGGGCTGAAGGGCTTCCGCATGGGCACGGCGCACGTCTCGGAAAAGCACGCCAACTTCATTCAGGCGGACAAGAACGGCAGCGCGGGCGACGTCCACGCCCTGATGGGCCACGTGCGCGACGTCGTGGCGGAGCACAGCGGCGTGGTGCTGCAGGCCGAGGTCCGCCTCCTCGGGTTCGGCGCCGGGAAAGATGGTCCGATGGGCGGGGACAACGGGGCGGCGCCGTGACGCCGGTGGGAACTCAGGAGAGGAAGACCCCGGCCGCTGCGCCAGGGCGCGGTCGGCGCATGGACCCGCGCATCTCGGCCCGGCGGACAGCGGTCAGCAAGGAGCGGGGACGGCGGAGGCTGGTCATCGCCGGCGTGGCCCTCGGGGTAGCAGCCCTGGTCGTGGGCGGGTGGTTCCTCCTCCACACCCCCGTGTTCTCAGCCCGCTCGATCACGGTGACCGGCAACGTGCACGAGACGGCGGCCCAAGTGGTCGCCCAAGCAGGACTGGCCAGTCATCCGCCGCTCCTCGA
This sequence comes from uncultured Acidimicrobiaceae bacterium, assembly GCA_963794875.1. Taxonomy (GTDB): domain Bacteria; phylum Actinomycetota; class Acidimicrobiia; order Acidimicrobiales; family RAAP-2; genus Bog-473. The sequence goes on along the minus strand of CAWCFG010000016.1, from coordinate 89,483 downwards.
CGTCAACGCCGGTGCCGCGGCCACCCGCTTGGAGCAGCTCCCCTGGGTGCGCTCGGCCACGGTGCACACCTCGTGGCCCGATGGGGTGCACATCGTCGTGACCGAGGAAACGCCCCGCTTCACGGCCAGCACTCCCGCGGGCCAGTGGGTGACGCTCAGCAACGACGGCCGGGTGCTGGACGCGTCGGCCACCCGTCCGGCGGGCCTCCTCCTCCTGACGGTGCCCGCGGCCCCCGGCGGGCCCGGCTCGGTGCTCCCCGCCAAGGACGCGCCGGGGCTCCGGGTCGCCTCGACACTGCCGGCCTCCTTCGTCGGGCAGGTGACTGCCGTGACGGTCGAGCCCGCCGGCTGGGTGCAGCTGGCCCTGACGACGCCGGTGGTGGTCGACATCGGCACCACGTCCGAGCTCACGGCCAAGTACGAGGATGTCTCCTCGATTCTCGCCGGGGCCACGCTGCACAACGGCGATGTCATTGACGTCAGTGTCCCCGATGCTCCGACGGTGAGCTCGGGCTGACGTAGGATGCTTGACCAGCCTGAACACCCACCCGTATGGTGGGGCCACGTTCCCGCACTGTGAACATCAACCTTCCCCAGAGGTTCAGGGATGGGTCGCAGGTCACAGCCCGCGAGCGACGTCTGGCGGAAACCACCAGCGAATGACCGGTCGGCGATCGACCCGAGGACGAGGGAGTTCATGACGACCGTGCCTTCCCAGGGCAACTACCTGGCAGTGATCAAGGTCGTCGGGGTCGGTGGCGGCGGTGTCAATGCGGTCAACCGGATGATCGACTCCGGTCTGCGCAACGTCGAATTCATTGCGGCCAACACCGACGCCCAGGCGCTCCTCATGAGCGATGCGGACCTGAAGCTCGACATCGGGCGCCAACTCACCCGCGGTCTTGGAGCCGGCAGCGACCCCGAGGTGGGGCGACTGGCCGCCGAGGAGCACCGGGTCGAAATCGAAGAGGCACTCCAGGGCGCCGACATGGTTTTCATCACCGCCGGCAAGGGCGGTGGCACCGGGACGGGCGCAGCCCCGGTGGTGGCCGAGATCGCCAAGAGCCTGGGCGCACTGACCATCGGAGTCGTGACGCGGCCCTTCACGTTCGAGGGCCGGCGCCGGGCCATGCAGGCTGAAAAGGGGATCCAGATCCTCAAGGAGAAGGTCGACACCCTCATCGTCATCCCGAACGACCGGCTCCTCACTGTCTCGAACGACAAGACCAGCATGGTCAACGCCTTCAAGATGGCCGACGAGGTGCTCCTGCAGGGTGTGCGGGGCATTACGGACCTGATCACGGTGCCCGGACTCATCAACACCGACTTCGCCGACGTGAAGATGGTCATGACCAATGCCGGCACCGCGATCATGGGCATCGGTTCCTCCATCGGCGAGGGTCGGGCGGCCAACGCGGCACGGGCCGCGATCACCTCGCCGCTGCTCGAGGCCTCCATCGAGGGTGCCCGCGGCTTGGTCCTGAACATTGCCGGAGGCTCTGACCTGGGCCTTTTCGAGGTGAACGAGGCTGCCGAGATCATCCACGCCGTGGCCCACCCGGACGCCAACATCATCTTCGGCGCCGTGATCGACGACACCATGGGCGACGAGGTCCGTGTGACAGTGATCGCGGCCGGTTTCGAGCGCTGGGAAGAGGGCACGCGGGTCGACGACCAAGGCGGGCGACCTGGCCTCGACGATCTTCTCGACGCCCGAGACGGTGGACATCTTCGCCGATGCCACCGGGTCGGACGAGGAGCTCGACCTGGGAGACGACGATTTCGACGTCCCCTCCTTCCTCCGCTAGCGACGAGGTCGCGCGGAACCTGCTGGCGGTCCGGGATCGCATCAGCGCGCCGGGGGCGAGAGCGCCCGGGTGCGGGTGATCGGCGTGACCAAGGGGTTCGGCCCCGAAGCCGTCCGGGCGGCACGGGCGGCGGGGCTGACGGACCTGGGCGAGAACTATGCCGCGGAGCTGGGCGCGAAGGCGGCCGCGGACCCGGACGACGCCGGCGTGGTCTGGCATTTTCTCGGCGCAGTGCAGCGGAACAAGGTGGCGCAGCTCGCCCCCCTGGTGGGTCTGTGGCAGAGCGTCGCCCGCCGTGCGGAGGGGGAGCGGATCGCCCGTTTCGCGCCGGGCGCGCCGGTGTTGGTACAGGTCGAGACGACGGGCCTGCCCGGCCGAAATGGATGTCCCCCTGCGGCGACTGGGGAGTTGGTGGCGCAGCTGGTCGACCTCGGGCTCGAGGTGCGGGGTCTCATGACCGTGGCTGCTCCGGGCGACGGGACCGCGAAGCAGTCGTTCGAGACGTTGGAGCGCCTGGCCGATCGTCTGGGGCTCGAGGAACGGTCGATGGGCATGAGCGACGACCTCGAAGAGGCCGTCGCGGCCGGGTCGACGATGGTACGCATCGGGCGGGCTCTCTTCGGGGCCCGACCTCCTGCGGCGGCAGGGTGAGGTGGAGGGTCACCGGCGAGTTCCGCCGGGGGGCGGTGTGAGGCTGCGTACGAGCATGTCGATGGAATGGGCCCGGGACCTGGGCCGCCAGGACCCGCCCGGGTTGCCGAGCAGGCACTACGCTGGCCAAGAACAGGAGAAGGAATGTCACCCTCGTTCATGAAGAAGACCATGGTGTATCTCGGCCTGCTCGACGACGAGTACGACGAGTACGACGACTTGGAAGATCGCGCGCCGCGCGGGTTCTCGGCCGCGACCCGGGTCGAGCCCCGGGCCCAGGACCAGGAGCAGGCCGAGGAGTTCAGTGGCGGCATGAGCAGGGTGCGCACCATTCCGCGTGAGTCGGCCCAGCCGAGCCAGCAGACCCGGTCGGCACCGAGCAACGTGGCGCCCCGGCCTTCGGCGGTGCGGGCCATGCCGGTCGATCCGACGATGAACCCGACCGGGCCGGCGCCGGCCCCCTCGGGACGGGTGCATGTGGTCGCCCCTTCCCGGTTCGGCGACGCCAAGGAGATTGCCGATCGCCTGAAGGACAACCGGCCGGTGATCGTCAACCTCCAGATGGCCGATCGCGATCTGCAGCGGCGCATGATCGACTTCTGCAGCGGGGTCACCTACGCCCTGAGCGGAGAGATGGAAAAGGTGGCGGACCAGGTCTTCCTGCTGGCGCCCACCAATGTCAAGGTTTCCGAGGAAGAGCGGCAGCGATTGGTCGAGCGCGGCTTCGGCCGCGACTAAACGCAGTACCCTCGCAGGTTGATGAGCATCTTTCATCTCCTCGCGTGGCTGATTGAGGCCTACATCTGGCTCATCATGTTCCCCTACGCGATCCTGAGCTGGTTCCGGATTCAGCCCGGGACGACGCTGGCTCGGATCCAGTACTTCCTCTACCAGGCGACGGAGCCGGTGCTACGTCCGGTGCGCCGGATCATCAAGCCGATGGGCGGCTTGGACTTCTCGTTCCTGATCGTCATCCTCGTTGCGCAATTTCGTGTTAATTCCCGTGCTCCTGCACTGATTCCGCGATAACCAATTAGCAAGTGGGGGAGGGTTAGACTCGGGAACCATGGACAATTCTCAGGCTCCGTCATCGATCCTCGACACGCTTCGCACCGTCGAATTCCGCCTCGGATTGAAGGGCTACAACGTCGATGAGGTCGATGAGTACCTGGACAAGGCGGCCCAGGAGGCCGAAGCGCTCCAAGACCACGTCCGGCAACTGAACGAACGGTTGCGCCAGGCCAGTGAGCGCATCGCACAGCTCGAGCGCGACAAGCGTGCCGCACCGGCACCGGTCGACAGCGAAGAGGCCGCCGCGGCTGCTGCCGCTGCTGCCGCGGCGGCGGCAGAGGCCAACGCCCTCTCGGACGAGACATTGCAGCGCACGCTCCTCCTGGCACAGAAGTTCGTCGACCAGACCAAGCGAGAGAGCGAGGCAGAAGCTGCCAGCCTTGTCGCCCAGGCGGAGGAGACGGCGCGGGCCGCCATTGCCGCCGCCGAGACGACAGCAGCGCAGCTGCAGGCGGAGACGCACCAGAAGCTGCGCGACGAGGTCGCACGCCTGGAGACCACCCGCACCGAGCTGGCGACCGACGTCGAGAGCATGGCCCGCCATCTCGAGTCGGAGCGCAACCGGCTCCGCGGCGCTCTCTCCGAGATCCTCAAGTGGGTGGACGAAAACGTGCAACCGGCGAACTCGCTCATGGGTGTCAAGCCGAAGGCTGCCGCGCCACACGACCAGGACGCCCAGCAGCGGCTGCCGGAGGCGGACGATGGTGCACCGACGCTCAACCTGCAGAGCGCGTCGGCCTCCGGATCACCTCGGCCGCTCTAAGCCTCTCCTGAGGGGGCAGCTTGGGCTTGTTGCCCCTGTCCCTCGCAGTCCGGTATCGTCACCCGCTCCCCGGACGAGGTCCTTTGACGGGGAAAGAGACCACCTGACGTGGTCCCAAGGAGGGAACGATGACCCCAGCGAGCAAAGGTGCCCAGGTCAAACGGGCGCCGGCGTCGCGATCGGCCGCCGCGACCGCCTCACGGGCCGGGAACAAAAAGACCTCGACCAAGGTTGACGCAACGGCGACAAAGCGTCCCGCCCCGACAAAAAAGAAGGCAGCTCCTGTTGTGAAGAAGGCAGCCACTGCGGCGAAGAAGCCCGCTCCGTCTCCGAAGAAGTCCACGGCCGCGCCCAAGAAGACCGCGCCCGCGACGACCAAGAAGTCGGTGACCGCGAAAAAGGCCGCACCACCGGCCAAGAAGCCGGTCCCGGCCGCCAAGAAGGCCACGCCGGCCAAGAAGTCCGCCCCGGCTCCGGCCGCGGCCAAGAAGGTGGCTGAGAAGCCCGCCGCCAAGAAGGCTGCGTCGGGATCGAAGGTGGCGGCGGCAAACGGTGCCGGCGCAGTCGCCCCGGCCCGCACGACCTTCACGCCTAAGCCCAAGGCGCCGCCTCCGGTGCGACCCAAGACCGGCCCCTACGCCAAGGACACCAAGTTCCTCGATGAGGTGGGCGAGCTGCTGCGGGACGATCGTGCGATCTACCAGGAGCAGGCGACGTCGCTGCGGGCCGAGGCGGACTCCCTGGCGCTCGAGCGCGAGCCCGGTGACGTCCAGTTCGACGAGGAGTCGGGCGAGGGCGGCACCGTGACCGTCGATCGCGAGCGGAACCTCGCGCTCTCCGGGCAAGCGCTGTTGGCGGTGGAGGAGATCGACGATGCGTTGAAGCGCATTGACGACAAGACCTACGGATACTGCGAGCGTTGCTTCCAGCCGATCCCGAAGCCGCGCCTGCGGGCGTTGCCGTATGCCCGACTCTGCGTGGCGTGCAAGAGCGGCGGGCTGTCGCGGCGCTAACCCGCTGCGGCGTCCTGGCGTTCGCCATCGCCGTCATCGTGGTGGTGGCGGACCGGGTGACCACGTCGCTCGCCGTGGACCATCTCCATGCTGTCCGTCACGTCTGGGGTCCCTTTGGGCTTGCGCTCACCTACAACTCAGGGTTTGCCTTCAGCCTGTTCAGCGGGCGGGCCGTCTTCGTGACGGTCATCCTGTGCATCGGGGTCCTCGTGGTGGCGCTCGTCGTCGCCCAGGTGCGTACTCTCCCACTGGCCGTGGGATCGGGTCTCGTCCTTGGTGGGGCCATCGGGAACCTCAGCGAACGGATCGTGGGCGGCCCCGGCGGGCAGGTGCCCGACTTCGTCACCCTCAGCCATTGGCCGACCTTCAACCTGGCTGATGCGTGCGTCTCCGTCGGTGTGATCATCATCATTGGGCCCTGCTCTTCGGCGCTCGGGCTTCCGTCGAGCCGAAAGTCGGAGAGGCCGCGTGAGCGGGGATCCCGGGACGGTGCCGGGTGGTGAGGAGACGATCTCGACGGAAGTCCCGGCCCTGCTCGCGGGGGTCAGGGTGGACCGCGGCGTGGCTATGGTGGCCGACGTTTCCCGGGGCGCCGCCACGCAGCTGATCGCGGCGGGCCGCGTCCAGGTCGATGGTTCCCCCGTCCTGGTGGGCCGTGAGGTCCTTCGTGAGGGGTCCACCCTGACGGTCGTGCTCTCGGCGAGGGATGACACGGGCGTCAGAGCCGAGCCCGGTGTGCGCTTCGACGTGGTGTATGCCGACGACGTGGTGGCCGTAGTGGACAAACCGGCAGGGCTGGTGGTGCACCCCGGCGCCGGCCACCATGAGGGAACGCTCGTCGGCGGCCTGCTGGCCCGTTTTCCCGACCTGGCCGACCTGGTGGCGGCCGGAGTGTGCCCACCCGACCGGCCGGGGATCGTGCACCGGCTCGACAAGGGCACCTCGGGACTCCTCGCCGTGGCCCGGACCGAGGCGGGCTACCGGGCGCTCGTCGATCAGTTGGCGACCCGCACGATGGAACGTCGCTACCTCGCCCTGGTGGCCGGGACCGTGGCCGACGACCGGGGCGAGGTGGAGGCTCCGATCGGCCGTTCGACCCGCACCCCGACCAAAATGGCGGTCACCGCCTCGGGGAAGCCGGCCCGCACCGGCTACACGGTCTTGGAGCGCCGAACGGGGGAGACGCCGACGACGCTGCTCGAGCTCGCACTCCAGAGTGGCCGGACGCACCAGATCCGCGTCCACATGGCGGCAATCGGCCACCCCGTGGTGGGGGACGCCCGCTACGGGACGCCGGACAAGCGGCTCGGAAGCGGTCGCTTCTTTCTGCATGCCTTCAAGCTGGCATTCGAACACCCGGACACCGGCGCCCGGGTCGAATTCACGTCGCCCCTGCCCGAGGACCTACAGACGTACCTCGGATAGCGGGCCGGCTGCAGGTCCTTGGGGCGGCGGCGGAGAGCGACCAACCCCCGATGGAGGGTGGTCTCAGGCCGCCTCGTGGATGCCGACGACGTCCGTGTCGAACGACAGGGCAGCCAAGGCCTCCTCTTCGGCACGGCGCACTCGCCGGACGCCCACGCCCAGCCGCTCCGCCGTCGACTGCAACGAGGCCGGGGAGTCACCGCCGAAACCGAAGCGGAGCCTGAGCACATCGCGCTGGAGGTCGGGCAGGCGCTCGACCGCGTCCCGGACCCGGTCGTACACCATCGTCTGCTCGACGTCGGCCACGAAGTCCGAGTCGTCGGGAGCCACGAGCTCGCCCAGCGTGGTCGAGGACTCGAGCGCCGCGGGCTGGTCCAGCGATGCGGTCACACGAGCCACGTCCTCGAGGGACTCCCTCTCGTCAGCGGTCATCCCCGTCGCCTCGTCCAGCTCCGCCAGCGTGGGCGCGCGGCCCAGGGTGCTGGCCAGCTCGGACTTGGTCAACTCGAGACGCTGAATCTGCTCACCGACCTCGAGGGGGATGCGGATGGTGCGGCCGTGCTGCTGGACGGCACGCTGCAGAGCCTGCCGGATCCACCACGTCGCGTAGGTCGAGAATCGGAAGCCACGCTCCCAGTCGAACTTGTCGACGGCGCGCATCAGGCCGAAGGTGCCCTCCTGGACCAGATCGGCCATGTCGACCCCACGGTCCTGGTACCGCCGGGCCCAGTGCACCACCAAGCGGAGGTTGGCCGCCACCATCTGCTTCCGCGCAGCATCGTCACCAGCCACGACCCGCTTTGCCAACTCGACCTGCTGCTCGTGGTCGGGCATTGGGAATTGGTCCAAGTCTCGCAACATCAGCCCCAATGTGTCCGACGTGCTCACTGCGCTCTTCATCATCGCTCCAGACGTTCTTGGCTCACTCTCAGTCGTACGTACCCGGGCGATTCCGGGATCAACCTGTCGTGTACAACAGTGCCGACCTCCGGATCATTCCATCGGGGTGTTCGGGCCGAGTTGCGTCGGTTTCCGGCCCGTGCTGGTCTACGGCCCATGCCCGGCCGGATGGTGCTCCTTCGACACGGCGCGACCGAGTGGTCCGAGAACGGTAAACACACCGGCCGCACCGATATTCCCCTCCTCGCCGAGGGCTGTGAGCAGGCGAAAGCCGCGGGCGCCCTGGTCCGCCAATTCGGCCCCGCCACGTTCGGACAGGTACTGGTCAGCCCGCTGACCAGGGCTGCGGACACGTGCACCTTGGCCGGGTTCACCGGGGAGCCCGAACCCGACCTCATGGAGTGGGACTACGGCGTCTACGAGGGGCTGACGAGCAGGGAAATCCGAGAGCTGCGGCCGGGCTGGACCCTGTGGGACGAAGGCGTCCCGGAGGGCGAGCGGGCCGCCGACGTGGGCCGCCGGGCCGACCGGGTCATTCGACGCGCTCGGGAGATCGAGACGGACACCCTCTGCGTGGCTCACGGGCACATCCTTCGCGTTCTGACGGCTCGTTGGCTCGGGCTCCCACCGGTGGCCGGGAGGCTGTTCCTCCTGCGGACCGGAGCAGTCTCCGTGCTCGGGTGGGAACTCGACTGGCCGGCTCTTGAGGCGTGGAACCTGAGGGGATGACGCGGGCGACGGGCTGAGACCGGCTACACGGAGGCGGCCACGCCGCCCTGGGCCCGGGTGACCATGTCGGCCAGGCTGTAGGACTGCAGGTGGGTCCGAATCGTCTCCCCGACGTCGGCCCAGACGGCCAGCAGCACGCACTGACCCTCGTGGTCACAGGCACCGTTCTCGTGCGGCTCGCCGAAGTCGCCGGCCGCGATCGGCCCGTCCACCGCGGAGACGATCTGGGCCAGGGAGATCTCCTCGGGCGGGCGGGCCAGCACGTACCCCCCGCCCACGCCCCGCTTCGACCGGACCAGACCAGCACCCTTGAGGGCCAGCAGGATCTGCTCCAGGTAGGGCTGGGGCAGGGCAGTGCGGAGTGCGATGTCCCGGACCGAGGTGGGTGTCTCGGCCCCGTGCAGGGCGAGCGAGAGCAGCGCCCGGCTGGCGTAGTCACCCCGAGTGGAAACCCTCACGAGGCATGATCCTACCGGCCCATTCGTGGGTAGAGGGGGTGCGTGCGTCGTAGGGTGTCCCTCCGTGAGTGACGGCGCAGCGGCCCAGGCGACCGCGTCGGACCTGCCCGCAGCGGATGGGAGGCCGCCGACCCGACCCGAGCCGGTCCTGCCCGACTGGGACGGACCCGGGCTCCACCGGGTCGTGCCGACGCTGCTGGGCGAGCTGAACGCCCCTGGTGCAACTGCGCTGCCGGGGTGGTTCCCCGAGCCGGTGGCTGGGGCAAACCAGGTCGTGCTGCTCGTGATCGACGGACTCGGCGAGGAGCAACTGCGGGAGCGCAGCGCCCTGGCCCCGGTCCTGGCAGGCGGGGTGGGGGGACCCATTACCTCGGTCGCCCCGAGCACCACGGCGTGCGCCCTGACGACGCTCGTCACGGGGAGGGTGCCGGCCGAGCACGGCGTGGTCGGCTATCGGGTGGCCCTCCATGGCGAAGTGATGAACGTGCTCCAGTGGTCGCTGCACGGCGTCGATGCCCGCGTATCTCGGTGCCGGCGTCGACGTTCCAGCCGTGCGAGTCGTTCCCGGGAGCCCGCGGTCGGGTTCCCGTCGTGACGCGCGCAGGACTTCGGACCGACCGGATTCACCGCTGCGCACCTGGGTGACGTGGACCTGCACCGCTGGCATACGCAGGCCGGGCTCGTCACGGCGGTGCGCGAGGTGACGGGCGCCGGTGCCCCGTTCGTGTACGCGTACTACGAGGGTATCGACAAGATCGCGCACGCCGAGGGCCTGGGTGCGTACTACGACGATGAGCTCCGCGCCGTGGACCGCCTCGTCGGCGACGTGCTGGACGCACTCCCGTCGGGGTGCGCCCTCGTGGTGACAGCGGATCATGGGCAGGTGGAGGTCGGCGCGTCGGTCGAGCTCATCGGTCCCGAGATCATGGAGGCGGTGACCCTGATCAGCGGCGAAGGCCGGTTCCGCTGGCTACACGTCCGTCCCGGGGCCGTCGCCGACGTGGCGGCGACGGCGGAGGCCCTCCATGGCGATGTCGCTTGGGTGCGGACGAAGGAGCAGATGATCGCGGACGACTGGCTGGGCGGCGTGCCCTCGGCGGAGGTGGCGGCCCGCCTGGGTGATGTCGCCTTGGTGCCGTTCGCTCCCACGGCATTCCTCGACCCCGCCGACACCGGTGAATTGCGGCTGAAGGCTCGGCACGGGTCCTTGACACCGGCGGAGATGTCGATCCCACTCCTGGGCTGGCGGACCTCGTGAACGGGCTAAAGCCAGTGGCAACATGGGCTCGTCCCCAGCGCGACGACCCTGTAGGCGGGCGACCCCGACGATCGAACAGAGACGGAAGGCACCATGGCTGACCAGACGAACGACGACCTAACCGAGAGCAAAGCATCCGAAGACGGGGCGGTGGGCGTCGTCTCGCCGGACGAGGTCCTCGCCGGTGGCAGCCGGACGATGCGGCGGAGGAACGTCAGACCGAGTCGGTGAACGAGCCGGCCAAGGTCTTGCGCATCGGGTCCATGGTCAAGACCCTGCTCGACGAGGTGCGGTCGGCACCGCTCGACGAGAAGAGTCGGGTGCGCCTACGCGAGATCTACGAGCAGTCGATCCGCGACCTGTCCGAGGTGCTCTCGCCCGACCTGGTGGCCGAGCTCGAGCGTATGGCCCCGCCGTTCGGGAACGACGCGCCGAGCGATGCGGAGTTGCGCATCGCACAGGCGCAGCTGGTCGGATGGCTCGAAGGACTCTTTCACGGCATTCAGGCAACGCTCATGTCACAACAGATGGCCGCCAGAGCCCAGCTCGAGGAGATGCGCCAGCGTGGGTTGCCCTCCGCGGGTGAGTCGGGGCGGACCGGCACCTACCTCTGAGCCCACTGGCCCGGAAATCGATCGTCGGCTCCGCGGCGCGGGGTAGATTGCTGGGTCCGGGGCGAATCACACAGGTGTAAGTTTCACAGGACGTGGCGAAAGGAGGACTGGTGTCGGAGCGGTCGTTTACGCATCTGCACACCCACACCGAGTTCTCCATGCTGGACGGGGCGGCCCGGGTGGGGGACTTGGTGGCTGCTGCCGTGGCCGATGGCCAGCCGGCGCTCGGCATCACGGACCACGGGAACATGTACGGGGTCCTGGACTTCTACAAGGCCTGCCGCGACCAGGGCGTCGTGCCCATCATCGGGACCGAGTCCTACATGGCCGGCGAGTCACGACTGGAGCGGCCGGTGCGCCGGGGCCGGGTCGACGACACCGGAGGCGACGTCGACGGAGGTCAGAAGCTCTATTACCACCTCACGTTGCTTGCCGAGACGGTGCAGGGCTATCGCAATCTCATGCAGTTGTCCTCGGCGGCGTACCTCGAGGGCTACTACTACAAGCCGCGGGTCGACTGGGAACTGCTGGAGCGCCATCACGAGGGGTTGATCGCCACCACGGGTTGCCTCGGTGGTGTCGTGCTCCAGTCGCTCTTGGCCGGGGACGTCGAGGGGGCCGAGAAGAAAGCAGCCCGGCTGCAGGACATCTTCGGCCGGGACAACCTCTTCGTCGAGCTGCAGGACCACGGGATCGCCGATCAGCACCGAACGAATCCGCAGCTGATCGAGATCGCCCGGCGTATTGACGCGCCGCTGCTGGCCACCAACGACAGCCACTACACCCACCGCGAAGACGCCGTCGCGGACGATGCCCTCCTGTGTGTGCAGACGGGGGCCCTTCTCTCGGATACCAATCGCTTCAAATTCGAGGGTACCGAGCACTATCTCAAGACGGCCGCCGAAATGCGGCATCTCTTCCGCGACGTCCCCGAGGCGTGCGACAACACCTTGCTCATCGCGGAGCGGGCCGACGTGCAGATAGAGCTCGGCAAGCCGAGCCTCCCCGAGTTCCCTGTGCCGGACCATTTCAAGGGCGAGACCTACGAGGAGCGGGCGCTGGCGTACCTGCGCGACCTCACCTACGAGGGCGCACGGGAGCGCTACGGCGCCTCACTGCCGGCGGAGGTGGTGGAGCGGCTCGATTACGAGCTCGGCGTCATCGGCAACATGGGGTTTGCCGCCTACTTCCTCGTCGTGTGGGACCTGATCCGCTTCGCCCGTGAGTCGAGGATCAGGGTGGGACCCGGCCGTGGCTCGGCGGCCGGCTGCTGCGTGGCCTACTGCCTCAAGATCGTCGACCTCGACCCGATCCGTTACGACCTGCTGTTCGAGCGCTTCTTGAACCCGGGCCGCAAGCAGATGCCCGACATCGACATGGACTTCGACGAGCGCTACCGCGCCGATGTCATGCGGTACGCCGCAGAGAAGTACGGCAGTGACCGGGTCGCCCAGGTCATCACCTTCTCGACGATCAAGGCCCGAGCCGCCGTCCGCGACGCGGCCCGGGTGCTCGGGAAGCCGTACATCGTCGGCGACCGCATCGCCAAGGCGATGCCGCCTCTCGTGATGGGTCGTGACACACCGCTCCACGCGTGCATCACCAAGACCGACGGGCACGAGGAGGGGTACGCCGCCGCCGCGGAGCTGCGAACGATGCGTGACACCGACCCCGACGCCAAGGAGGTCATCGAAGTCGCACTCGGCCTCGAGGGACTGCGCCGCCAGGACGGCATCCACGCCGCGGCCGTCGTGATCTCCCGTGACCCCCTGACCGATTACCTCCCCATTCAGCGCAAGCCGGAGGCCGGTGGGGTACCCGAGGACGCTCCGATCGTCACGCAGTACGAAATGCACGGAGTCGAGGACCTCGGGCTGCTGAAGATGGACTTCCTGGGCCTTCGCAACCTCTCGGTCATGGAGCGTGCCCTCGACCTCATAGAGATCGAGACGGGGGAGCGGCCCGACATCGACGGAGTCGATCTGGCCGACGAACCGACGCTCGCGATGCTGCGGCGTGCCGAGTCGATCGGGGTGTTTCAGCTGGAAGGCGCCGCCATGCGCCAGACCCTGCGAGCACTGGCCCCGACGAGCTTCGACGACGTGGCGGCGCTCGTGGCCCTCTACCGGCCGGGTCCCATGGCGGCCAACATGCACCGGGACTATCCCGAGCTGAAGAACGGGCGCAAGGAGCTGACGTACCTGCACCCCGACATCGAGCCCATCCTCAAGGACACGTACGGCCTCATGCTCTACCAAGAGTCGGTCATGCGGGTCGCCCAGAAGTTCGCCGGTTACAGCCTCGAAGAGGCCGACAACCTGCGCAAGGCATGCGGCAAGAAGATCCGCAAGCTCATCGCCGCCGAGCGCGAGAATTCGTCGCCGGGTGCATCACCGAGGGCTACGGCGAGGAATTGGGGACGCAACTCTTCGACATCATCGAGCCGTTCGCCGACTACGCGTTCAACAAGTCCCATTCCTACGGCTACGGCCTGGTGGCCTACCAGACGGCCTGGCTCAAGGCGCACTACCCGGTCGAGTACATGTCGGCCTTGCTCACCTCGGTGAAGGACAACAAGGACAAGACGGCGGTGTACCTCGCCGAGTGCAGATCCATGGGGATCGACGTGTTGGTGCCGGACGTGAACCGCTCGGTTGCCGAGTTCGCACCCGATCGCCTGGGCGACGGCGAGACCAGCGAGCCGGCACCGGCCATCGTCTTCGGGCTGGCCGCGGTGCGCAATGTGGGTGAGAGCCTGGTGGAGCGGATTGTGGTCGAGCGCAACGCCAACGGTCGCTTCGAGGACATCTTCGACTTCTGCGCCAGGGTGGACCCCGTGGTCCTGAACAAGCGGACCATGGAGTCACTGGTCAAGGGTGGAGCGTTCGACTCCATGGGCCATCCCCGCCAGGGCCTCTGTCTCGTTCTCGAATCGGTCGTCGACCGCACGATCGAGCGTCGCAAAGAACAGGATCTGGGGATCACGTCGCTCTTTGCCGCCTTCGAGGACGAACAGACGGACCCGGGCTGGGGCGGCGCCAAGGTGGCGATCCCCGAGACCGAGTTCGACAAAGCGCAGCGCCTGGCTTTCGAGAAGGAGATGCTCGGCCTCTACGTCAGCGATCACCCGCTCATGGGCTACGAGGCGGCGATGGCCCGGTACACCGACTGCACGCTGTCGGACATGCGGGAGGACGACACGACGATAGGGGACCGCGCTCCGGTCCGGTCCGTCGGCGGCGTGGTGACCGATCTGCGCCGCTCCTACACCAAGAAGGGCGACCTCATGGCCCGCTTCGTGTTGGAAGACCTGCAGGCGGCGATGGAGGTCTTCGTCTTCCCCAAGACCATGGCGGAGTACGGCGCGTTCATCGAGAACGACGCCATCCTGGTCGTCCGGGGCCGGCTCGACACCCGTGAGGAGGAACCGAAGATCGTCTGCATGGAGGTCTCCCGCCCCATCCTCGAGAGGGGACAGGAGGATCTGCACATCACCCTGCCCCTCGGCGTGCTGACCGATGCCAAGGTCGACGGGTTGAAGGACGTGCTGAGCGGACACCCAGGACCTTCGCCGGTCCTGCTCCACGTCGGAGCCAAGGTGCTGCGGCTCCCCCCCGAGTTCAATGTGGACTGTCGTAACGGCCTGGTGGGCGAGCTCAAGCGCCTGCTCGGCCAGAGCGCCGTCCTGTCCTGAACCCGGGTCTGGGGCCTCAGAAACGGCTTCTGAACTGGCGCGATACGGACGCGGGTGGGCTTGACCCGTCACCCTGGCGGTCGGCCCGGTTGGGAACGCGATCACGACAACCAGTAGACTGACCTCATGCCGATCGTAGTGAGCACCAAGGATTGCACTGCGCTCAGCGACGCTGAGCTGGTCGAAATGGCGGATCTTTGTGCGGACCGGCCACCCGGGTTCGACATCGGCTACCTCTCCAAAGAGCGTGAAGCCTGGGTGCTCATCACCCAGGCCCGGGAGGGGAACAAGCTGCGGGGGTACTCGTTCTGTACCCTCGAGCGCATCGGGGGGACACCCTCGCTGCTGGTCGGACTCGCGTTGGTCGATCGCACGGCACGGGCCGAGGCGGCGCTCAAGGGCATCATGGCGGATCAGTACCGCCGGGCCCTGCTCGCCTTCCCCGACGAGGATGTCCTCCTCGGCACCCGCCTCCTGACTCCCGAGGGTTTCCGTGCCTTCAACGGGTTGCAGGATGTCGTGCCCTTCCCCGGCCACAAGAGCTCGGGTGAGGAGCGCGCATGGGCGCGACGCCTGTCGAAGCGCTTCGGATGCGAGAGTCGCCTCGACGATCGCACCTTCGTCCTGAAGGGCGACGGCTCCGTTGCCGGTGGCCTGGACTTCTTCGCCCCCAAGGTCAAGATCCCCGAGGGTGTCGAGACGCACTTCGACAGCTTCAAGGCCGACCGGGGCGACCGCCTGGTCGCCTTCGGCTGGGCCATGGCCGAGGACCTGGCCGGAGGCAAGCTCGGCCGCTGAGGCCGTATCGGCTGCACAGCGTGCAGGCACAGAAGCGTCCCGCTGTCACCCCCGAGGGAGGACAGCGGCGCACACCTTGTAGCAATGGCCGTCCCGTGGGGGACTGACCGTCACCAGGAGGTACTGCGGCTCGAATCCGAGCGCCGTGGCCAGGCTCTTCCCGCTCAGACGCTCGCGCCGCGCTGCGTCGAGGGCGCGGGCGGCATTGCGGTCCTCGACCGGGAGCCAGACGTCGTCTCGGTCCCACCCGAAGCGGACCCAGGTCGTGCCGTCGGCCTGGCGCCGGATCAGCTGAGGCCGGCGCGTCGGCTCGATGAGCGCCACGGAGGGCCGGAAGCCCCGGAACTCCCAGTAGGGGGCGGAGGGCCCGGGGAATCCCAGGAGGGGGCCGCCGGGGGCAGCGACCAGCCGACGCAGGAGCTTGCGGAGATGCCGCCCTCGCAGGGTGCCGACGTGGCGGGGGAGGTCGGCGACGGTGGTTGCTTCGGGTCGGGCCAGGTCGTCGCGCTCGGGATCGTCCGCCAAGGTGACCTCGACGACGTCGAAGGTACTGATGTCCGGTTCGTGCCCTTCGGGCCAGGGCACCCGCACCCGCATGACCGTGCGCGTGGCCAGGTCGACGACCGTGGTGTCCTCAATGGTGGAGGAGAGCACCAGCAGATGGAGGGTGGAGCCGCCGGCGGTCGGGACGCGTTCGGTGCGGCGGGACGAGCGCCGGAGGAGACGGGTGGGATCGGAGGTCGTCGTGGCCCGGCGCGGCTCGGGGACGGTCCCGGCCTCATCCGGTCCCTCTTCTCGATCGGGGCGATCCGGGTCCGCATCGCGGACGCCGCCGGCAGCACCGACACTGCCGTTCGTCTCCGAATCCATGGAAGGCCCGCTCATCTGATCAGTGACTCCAACTGGCTAGCCAGGGTAGCGGTGTCCGCGGCGGGCATCAGGCACGAGCGTCCCTGACAGACGTAGGCCAGGCCGGGCTCCGGGGGCCGCTCCTCGAAGAGTGGGCCGGCGTCGGGCTCGCCCCACGCGACGACAGCGGCAGGGAGCCAATTCCGGCGCACCTCGGCGAGCAGGTCAGGGCGTTGGCCCGTGATCACGATCTCGTTGCGCCCGCTCCACATGGGTGTCGCCGCGACCAGGTCGGCCAGCGCGCCGGGATGCCGTTCCAACAGCGGCCCTGCCAGTGTCACGGTGCGCTCGATGGCCTCTTGGACCCTCGGATCGTCGACGAAAGCGTCGGCGTGCAACAGCGCAGCGACAGCAATGGAGTTCGAAGCGGGCACCGCACCGTCGAGGAACTCCTTCGGTCGAACCACGAGGGCCTCGGCATCACTGCCGGTGCTGAAGAACCCGCCGGCGTCGTCGTCCCAGAAAAGGTCGAGGAGCTGATGGACTGCCTGGACCGCCTGCTCACGCCACGCGAGCTTGCCCGTCCATTCGGAGAGCCGGAAGGAGGCCTCGGCGAGCCAGGCGTAATCCGCCGCCACGGCCAGATGGCGTGCTCGCCCGCCCTGCCAGCTCCGCATGAGCCGTCCGTCGGCGTACATGGAGGCCCACAGAAATTCGCCGATTTCCTCGGCGCGTCGCCCGTAGTCCGTGCGTCCGGTCGCCGCTGCCACCTCGGCCAAGGTGGCAGCCGCCATGGCGTTCCACTCGGTCAGCACCTTCTCGTCCCGGGCCGGCTGGACGCGGGTCGCCCGTGCCGCAGCCAGCAGGACGCGAGCTTCCTCCACCTCGGGCGGGCGGGCCAGCGCCGCTCCGACGGGGCGCACCGGAATGGAACGCCCCTCCCAGTTTCCGCCGGCGGTTATCCCGTACCAGTCGGCCGCGGGGCCTACGAGCGACGGGGGGAGGATGTGGCGCAATTCCTCGACCGTGAACGTGGCATGCGCGCCTTCCACGCCGCCGGCGTCGGCGTCGAAGGAGGAGTAGAGCGCACCCTGCGGCGTCGAGAGGTCTCGCAGCACGAAGTCCAGCGTCTCGGTGACCACGCCGAGGTAGTCGGCCCGTCCACCGTCCTGCCACGCATGCAAATAGGCCCGGGCCAACTGCGCCTGGTCGGTCAGCATCTTCTCGAAGTGCGGGACCAGCCAGTGAGCGTCGGTCGCATAACGACAGAACCCACCGACGAGGTGGTCGTAGATGCCGCCGGCCGCCATGGCGTCGAGGGTGCGCAGGCCCATGTGGCGGGCGTGGGCCGCATCGGACCCGCCCCGCCGGGCGCTGCCGCAGGCACAGCTCGACCATGGTCGGCCGCGGAAACTTCGGCGCAGGACCGAAGCCACCCCATTCGGGGTCGAAGCCCGGCGCCAGCCCGGCGACGACCTGTTCGACGAGGACGTCGGGGTCGGGCCCACCTTGCGCCGGCGCACTCGCCAGGCGCAGCGCCGGCCCACGATCAGTGCCGCCGGCGCGCACCTCCTCGCTCAGCGCCTCCGCCAAGCGGAGCTCGCGCTGCACGGCACCCACGAGCGCGTCAGCCTGCTCGAGCACCTGTGCCCGCTCGTTGGTCCACGCGTCGGCGAGCGCCTGGACCACCCGGCGGAACGATGGCATCCCCTGACGGTCCACTGGCGGGAAGTAGGTACCGGCGTAGAACGGGCGCCCGTCGGGGGTGCAGAAGACGGACATGGGCCAGCCGCCGGAACCGGTCAGGGCTTGGGTGGCAGCCATGTAGACGGCATCGAGATCGGGACGCTCCTCGCGGTCGACCTTGATCGAAATGAAGGACGTGGCCAGGTCCGCTGCGGCTTCGGGATCCTCGAAGCTCTCGTGGGCCATGACATGACACCAGTGGCACGAGGCGTAGCCGATGGAGACGAAGAGGGGCTTGTCCTCGTCACGGGCCGTCCGCAGGGCTTCGTCTCCCCAGGGGAACCAGGCAACCGGGTTGTCGGCATGCTGGCGGAGATACGGGCTCGTCTCATCAGCCAGGTGGTTCACGGGCGCGATGCTAGGGCTCCTGTCTCGAGCGGCGGCACACAGCTCGTGCCGTGCAAGGCTCAGGCCATGGAGCTCGAACTGAACGGAAAGACGGCGCTGATCACGGGGGCCAGCCGGGGGATCGGCCTGGCCATGGCCGCTCGCTTCGCCGAGGCCGGCGCCAACGTCATGCTCACGTCGCGCAAAGCCACCGACCTGGCCGACGCCGTCGCGGGTCTCGTCGCCGGTGGCGCCACCGAGGATCGGGTGGCCTGGACGGCGTCCCATGTCGGCAAGCCCGAGGACGCGTCATCCTGTGTGGCCGAGACGCTCGCTCGTTTCGGTCAGCTCGACATCCTGGTCAACAACGCCGGCACCAATCCGTACTTCGGGCCGATGATCGACATCGACGTGGCGCGGGCGCAGAAGACGTTCGAGGTGAACCAGCTCGCCGTCCTCGTGTGGACGGCGGCCGCGGTGAAGGCGGGCCTCCGTGGCTCGGTGATCAACGTGGCCTCCGTCGGGGGGCTCGAGGTCGAACCGCGATCGGCTGGTACAACGTGACGAAGGCGGCTGTCCTCCACATCACCCGGCAGCTCTCTTTCGAGCTGGCGCCGGACGTCCGGGTCAACGCGCTGGCGCCGGGTCTGGTGAAGACGAGGCTGGCGGCTGCGCTGTGGGAGGGCCCGGGGGAAGACCGCATCGCCGCCCACATCCCGCTGCGTCGGTTGGGGCTGCCCGACGACATCGCCACCGCGGCTCTGTTCCTGGCTTCCGACGCCGCGTCGTGGATCACCGGGCAGACGTTCGTCGTGGACGGCGGCACGACGGCGCAACCGTCGGGCGGTGTGGGCTGACCCAACGGGCAGTCAGCCGACCGTCCCGTTGTCACATATGGGCGGTGGTGTGGTCGTGGCCGCCGTCGTCCTTCGACCTCGTCCTCGACCTCATGGACGGTGCTCGTCGGCGTCCGAGTCGAGGGCGCGGCGTCGAATCTTGCCCGCCGCAGTGCGAGGGAGGTCATCGACGAGCACGAGCTCCTTGGGGGCCGCCCACGGAGCCATGCCGTCTGTGACCATCTGACGGAGTTCGTCGAGCGACGGGCCGCCTTCGGCGGGCACGACCCAGGCCACGACTCGCTCGCCCCACTCGGGGTCCGGCCGCTTCCAGACCGCCACCTCTGCCACCCCGGGATGCCCCATCAGGATGCGTTCGACCGCGTCGGGCCACACCTTCTCCGCACCGGTCGTGATGACGTCACCGATGCGACCCGAGACGACGAGCTTGCCTCTGTCGTCGAGGTGACCGGCGTCGCCGGTGGCGAACCAGTCCCGCACCCCGTCGGGTCCGACGACCCGTCCGTCGTCACCTTCGCGATAGCAACGCAGCAACATGGGCGCCCGGATCAGGATCTCGCCATCCCCAACCTCATTGCGATCGTCCTGGCCGCCGCCCCCGCTCTCGGTCCGCGGCGGGGGCCGGAACGACACCTCGACACCATCGAGCGGCCATCCGTCGTACATGACACCCGAGCCCGTCTCGGTCGAGCCATAGGTGGCGACGACATTCGGCGGCAACAGGTCGGGAACACGGCTGCCCCCGAGGAGGACACAGGTGAAGACCGAGGGGTCGACGCGCTGGAGCGCGGTCGCAACCAGGGAGACGTGCGACACCCTGCCCGACCGTCCCGCCTCCTCGACCACTTCGGCCTCGAAGCCGGGTAGCACGACGAGCGGGGTGCCGGTGACGATCGAACGTGTGACGACGGCGAGACCGCCGATGTGAGCGAGCGGGAGGCAGGCCATCCACACATGCCGGTCGGGGTCGATGCCGAGTCGGGCCGTTGTCGCCTCCGCTGACGCAGCAATGGCGTGGTGCGTGAGGACCACTCCTTTGGGCTGACCCGAGGTCCCCGAAGTGGCGATGACCAATGCATCGCCGTCCTCGACCTCGACGCCGCCGGCCAGTGCATGTTGTTCTCCGTCCGAGCCGACAATCCGCGTCGGCCGAAGCGTATCGAGCAGCACTTGGCGCGCGATGGGGGGAAGCCGGGGATCGAGCGGTGCCGCGGCATCGCCGGTGTCCCAAATGGCCCGGAGAGCATCGACGAAGCCGATGCCACCGGGGAGGTCGAGTGCGACGAGCTCAGGCACCGGCCAGTAGCGTAGGTCGCCGTGCAGACCGTGGTCACAGGCAGTCCTCATGATCCCCTCGACGACCTCCGCCCGCTTCCCCCCCCAGCGTGGGAATCGCGTGGATCGTTCCAGGACATCCGTTACGACGTGGCGGAGGGCATCGCAAAGTTGACGATCTGCCGCCCGGAGCGTCGGAACGCCTTCCGTCCCCAGACGCTCTTCGAGCTGACCGACGCCTTCACCTTGGCGCGGGACGACGCGGACGTGGGCGCCATCATCCTCTGCGGCGAGGGTCCCGACGTGTTCTGCTCGGGCGGCGACCAGAAGATCCGGGGCGACGACGGCTACATCGGTGACGACGAAGTGGCCCAGCGCGGCATCGGCCGTCTCAATGTCCTCGATCTCCAGATCCTCATGCGCCGGATCCCCAAGCCGATCGTGGCCATGATCGCCGGGTACGCCATCGGCGGCGGGCACATTTTGCACCTGGTCTGCGACATCTCCATCGCGGCGGACAACGCTCGGTTCGGCCAGACGGGCCCGAAGGTCGGGAGCTTCGACGGAGGGTACGGCTCGTCCATCCTCGCCCGCACCATCGGGCTCAAGCGGGCGAAGGAGGTGTGGTTCCTGTGCCGTCAGTACGGGGCGGAGCAAGCCCTCGACTGGGGGCTCGTGAACACCGTGGTCCCGCTGGACGACCTCGAGCGTGAGACCGTGGCCTGGTGCCGCCAGATGCTCACGCTCTCGCCGATCGCGTTGCGCATGATCAAGGCGGGTATGAACGCGGCCGACGACGGCCTGGCCGGTGTGCAGCAGTTGGCGGGCGATGCCACCATGCTCTTCTACATGACCGAAGAAGGGCAGGAGGGCCGCAACGCTTTCGTGGAGCACAGAGAACCGGACTTCTCGCGCTTCCCGCGTCGCCCATGAGCCCTCCGCTCAGGTTGTGGGTGGCGGGCGCGCGCCCGCGCACCCTTCCGGCCGCCATCGTGCCGGTCGTCGTCGGCACCGCGGCGGGCGTCAGCTTCGACCGCCGGGTGTCGTGGCTGAACGCCGTCCTGGCGTTGATCGTGGCGCTCGGCATGCAGATCGGGACCAACTACGTCAACGACTATGCCGACGGGGTGCGCGGGACCGACGAGCACCGGGTCGGCCCCGTTCGGCTCGTGGCGGGCAAGCTGGCCACGGTACGGGAAGTCAAGGTCGCGGCTCTCGTCGCTTTCGGCATCGCCGCACTCGCCGGCCTGGGCCTGGCCGCCCGCGTCACCTGGTGGCTCGTGCCGCTGGGTCTGGTCTGCGGGATCGCCGGGTGGGCCTACACCGGGGGCCCGCGACCCTACGGCTACCTGGGCTTCGGCGAGCTCTTCGTGTTCGTCTTCTTCGGCCTCGTCGCCACGGCGGGGTCGGCCTATGTGCAGCACGCGCCGTTCGTCATCTCCCTGGGCGGGCATCTCTTCAACCACCGTTACGACTGGTGGTTCCTGTTCTGGACCGGGGTGCCGGTGGGTCTGCTCGCTGCTGCCCTCCTGCAGGCCAACAATTTGCGCGACATCGCGACGGACATAGAGTCGGGCAAGAAGACACTGGCGGTCCGCCTCGGGCGGAGGCGGGCCGGTCTGTTCTATTGCGCGACCCTCATAGGCGTTGCGCTCTCCATCGGGGTCCTGTCGAGCTACCGGGCCTGGGCGCTCCTGGCGCTGCTGGCTCTCCCGGTGGCCATCGCTCCTCTGCGACTGGCCCTCGGCGACGAAGAGGGTCGGGCCCTCCTGCCCATGTTGGGGACGACCTCGCGTCTGCAGATCCTGGCCGGGCTGCTGTTGGCGATCGGGCTGGTCCTGTGAGGCGACCTGCGCCAGTGCTTCACGTGGCGCCGGGCTCGACCGCGTGGAGCCAGTGACGCACGATCCGGGCAGCCTGTTCGGGCTGGGCCAGGTGCACGGCATGGCCACCTCCTGGGACCAAGGACGCCACGCCGTGCGGCACCAGCCGGGTCACGCGCAGCGCATGCGAGGCGAAGCGCGTGTCGTCCGACCCGGCCATGGCCAGGACTGGAGCGGAGAGTGTCGGCAACTTGTCCCACAAGGGCTCCTGCGTACCGACCCCGCACAGCCGCAGGCTGGAGGCCAGTCCGTCCGCGGTGTTGCGGAGTCGTTCAGCGCGCTCGGCCGCGTCACTCGACGCGAGCCGTTCGAAGAGCGGTCCTCGCAGCCAGGAGTCGACGAAGAGTGCGACGTCACCGGAGGCCTCCAGCTCGTCGGCCATGAGGTCGTCGGACCTACGACGCCGTGCCCGTTCGTCCGCATCCTCGAGGCCCGCGGTCACACTGATGAAGACGACGCCGTGCAGCGCCAGGCCGGCACCCAGCACCACATGCAGGGCCACCCGGGCACCCAGCGAGTAGCCGAGCAGAGCGCACGGAGCGTCGCCAACCTGGGACCGAACCGCTTCGCCGACGAGACTCGCCGAGGTCGGGAGGTCGGCGCGCACGGCACCCGAGTCGCCGTGTCCGGGGAGGTCGATCGCCAACAGTGTGTGCGACTCGGCCAACAGGTCCCCGAAGCGGCCCCAGAGACGACCCGTCTGGGTGAAGCCGTGCAAGAGGACCAGCGGCGGCCCCGAACCGCGCGCGTCGACATGGAGTGGCACGTCGCATGAGCGTACAGGCCACCTTCAGCGCCACCCTGGTGGACGAATGGGCCCACCTCGGGATCACCGACGCGGTCATCTGCGCGGGCTCGCGTTCGACGCCGCTGGCCCTGCCTCTGGCGGAGCGGCTGCGGATCCATGTCCGCCTCGACGAGCGCAGTGCGGGGTTCTTCGCCTTGGGGTTGGCGATAGCGACCGAGAGGCCCACCATCATCTGCGTGACGAGCGGCACTGCCGCAGCCGAACTGCACCCGGCCGTCGTCGAGGCGCACCACGGCGGGGTCCCGCTCATCGTCTGCACGGCGGACAGGCCGCCCGAGCTGCATCACACCGGTGCACCCCAGTCGATTGAGCAGAACGGCCTGTTCGGCGTGGCGACGCGTTGGTCCTGACGCGCCAGGTGTCGCAGCCGAAGGTCAAGAGGACACCTGGCGGCCGCTCGCGGTCAGGGCCTTCGAAGAGGCACTGCACGGGGAGCACGGTCCCGGCCCGGTGCACCTCAATCTGGAGTTCCGCGAGCCACTGACCGGGACGTCCGGCACGCTTCCGGTGCGCCACGGCCCGAAGGTGATCGGTCGCCGCCGGGACTTGGGGACGGACGGGCCCCGTGGCAGCGACGTCGAACCCCTCCGGGGGCGGGGGATGATCATTGCCGGAGGCCCGTGGTCGCAGCGGCCGGACCCCGCCCGCCTGTGTGCGCTCGCCGGACGCTTGGGTTGGCCCGTCCTGGCCGACCCCCTCTCGGGAAGCCGGCTGGAGGGGGCGATCGCAGCCGCCGACGCCATCGTCCGCACGGAGCCTCCATTTCCCGACTGCATCGTGCTGCTCGGCGCGCCCTGGCTCTCCCGGGCCCTCGGGACCTTCGTTTCGAACGCGTCCGCCGCCGGTGCCCGGATTGTTGTCGTCGATCCCTTCCGGCGCTGGGCTGATCCTCTGCGGGTTGCGACCGAGTTCCACCACTGCGACCTGGACCAGTGGATCGCCGCCGCCGACGCGACGGCAATACCGTCGGATCCCGACTGGCTCGACTCGTGGCACGAGCGCGAGAGAGAGGCGCAGGGCGCCATCGCCGACGCCCTGGGGTCTGACCTGAGCGAGCCACTCGTGGCCCGCGTGGTCCACCGCTACGCGGCGGAGACCGGTGCGGCCCTGGTGGTGGCGGCCTCCATGCCGATCCGGGACCTCGAGTGGTACGCCGAAGCGAACCCGACGCCGCCGCGCGTTCTCGCCAATCGGGGCGTGAACGGGATCGACGGCGTGGTGTCGACTGCGCTGGGGGTGGCAGCCTCGGGCAGCGGGTCCGACCAGGGCACCCGCACCGTGGCGCTCCTGGGCGACCTCACCTTCTTGCACGACGTCTCGGGACTGGTGAACCTTCCGGAATCCGACTGCACCTTCGTTGTGCTCGACAACAGTGGGGGAGGGATCTTCTCGTTCCTGCCCCAGGCGACATCGGTCGAGTCGGGAATGTTCGAACGGCTCTTTGGCACACCTCCCACCAGCGACATCGGCGCGGTCGCGCGCGGGATTCGGGCTGTCAGTGCACGACGTCTCCGCACTGTCCCAGCTCGAGTCGGCCTTGGCCGCGCCGATGCCCGCGCTCGTCCGGGTCAGGGTGCCCGGCCGGGCACAGAATGTCGCGCTGCACGATGCCATCAACCAGGCGGTCCGCCTCGCGCTGCACGAGGAGCCGCAAAAGGAGTGAGGTCGAACGGCGCCTCGTCCTGCTCTGGAAGGAGAGCTCGAGGTGCTGCTGCCCCGGAGCCATTCGACATCAGGGAGTCACTCACCGATAGCGGTCGGCCGGCACCCACTCTCCGTGGCTGCGCACCGGCAATCGCGCCGGCAGATGGATCACCGCTTCGGGACTGCGCCCGCCCAGGGAGGAGGCGTCGATGACATACACGTCGCTCCCGCCGCGGTTGGCATCGTCGACCACGGTGAGCAGCCAGCCCTCGTCGTCGGCGTGCCCGTCAGCGGCGCGTACGAACAAGGGTTCACTGGGCGTGCGCCCCGGACCCGGACTCCAGGACGCGACCTCGTCCCGGACGAAATCGAACTTCAGCAAGCCGACCGGGGAGGCCGCCCTGCTCCAGCGGTCGGGGTGGCGCAATCCCGTTCCCCGCAGGGGTGGAATCTCCTCCCAGGCGGTCTCGAGGGAGTAGCCGTACCGGAAGGGGGCGCCCTCGCAGCACGCATCGATCCGTGGATACTCGACGGAGCGCTCATCGACCTGCGTGCGCTCGACCTGATCGCCCACAATGCGCCACCGCTCCAGCACACCGAGCGTCCCCCCGATACCGGAGAGGGCGACGCCCGCCGGACCGACGACGGAGGCCGAGAGGTCCACGGGCTGCCCCACCTCGGGCACGCCGTAGCAACAGACAAACAGGACGATTGATCCGTCGGCTTCATCGGACGCCCCGAGCACGTGGGTCACCAGGCAGGGATCGAGTCGGATCCACCGCACGCCCGCCGACCCGTCCGACCCGTCCGACCCCTCTGTCGCCGGACCGGGACCACCTCGTGGCACGACACCAATCCACCCTTCGGCGCCGGGCACCCATCCGAACGGCACGGCCCCGGCACCGCCGCCGCGGTCCGGGAGGCGCGTTGTCGGCGACTCAATGAACACGACGTGCTCCGCCGTGACACCGATGTCGTGCTGCCAGGACTCCCGCTCAAGCTCCACCGATCGGGCCGACCGCAGCGCCCCGGCCGCGTCCCACTCACCGATGCGCAGGAAGATGCCATCGCCGTCGTCCCCATCATCGTCACCGACCCCACCGTCCACCCCGAACAGGACACGGCTCCCGTCGACGGCCAACCGATGGACGTGCGATGCGATCGGCACGGTCAACCCACCGCCGAATGCCTCCGGCTCCAAAAACCGCGAGTACTGCAGCGGGATGCCGGCCTCGGGGAGGGCGAGGAGCGATCCGGCGTGCCAGAAGACACCGGCATCGGCATCTGACTCTTGGCGCTGATACCAGACTGCTCGCCCATCCCGGATCTCAACGCCGTGCAGGGCACCGGCACCGGCACCGGCGCCGGCACCGGCACCGCCACCGCCACCGGCACCGCCATCCGCACCCACCGCGCCGTTGGGACCGCCGGAGTCGCCGCCATCGCTGCCGCCCTCCACCGCACCACCGTCGACGGACGGCGCGCCACCGGCATCGGCCCCCCACGGCCATGCCGGGCCCACCCGGAAGAGCGTTCCCTGGAGGTCCGGGGGCAAGGTGCCCGACATCGGGAGCGGAAGCGCTCCGTTTCCTCCGCCGATCACAGGTGTCTCCGGTCATCTTGAGAAGCCCGTCGGAGACCCATGCGGCCAATCAACCTACCTGCGTATGGCAGAGTCGAGGCATGCCCACGCTCTCGGAGGACCTGACCTTCCGCGGCCTGATCCACCAGATGACCGACACGGATCTCCCGGAGCGTTTCGACCAGCCTGGGCTCACGGTGTACGCCGGGTTCGACCCGTCGGCCGACAGCCTCCACGTGGGCAACCTGATGCAGCTGTGCACGCTGCGCCGGTTCCAAGAGGCCGGCCATAGGACCATCTCCCTGGCCGGCGGCGGCACGGGCATGATCGGCGACCCGGGGGGCAAGCAGGACGAGCGCCAACTACTCAGTCTCGAGACGATTGAGGGCTACCTGCAGGGCATCCGCCCTCAACTGGGCCAGTTCCTCGATCTCGACGACGGCCGCGCCCTGTTGCTCAACAACGCGGACTGGCTGGGATCGCTCTCCACGCTCGAATACCTGCGCGACGTGGGCAAGCACTTCACGGTCAACCAGATGGTGACCAAGGAGTCCGTCCGGAGCCGCTTCGACCGTCCGGATCAGGGGATCTCCTACACGGAGTTCAGCTACATGTTGTTGCAGGCCTACGACTTCTTGCGGCTCCACCTCGACCACGGCTGTGACCTGCAGTTCGGTGGAAGCGATCAGTGGGGCAACATCACCATGGGCGTCGACTACATCCGGCGGGTCTGTGGCGACGAGGTCTGGGGCTTCACGACGCCCCTCATCGTGAAGGCGGACGGGACGAAATACGGCAAGACGGAGTCCGGCACCGTCTGGCTGGACCCCAGGCGGACCAGCCCCTTCGCCATGTACCAGTTCTTTCTCAACACGCCCGACGAGCAGGTGGGCGAGCTGCTGCGGTTCTTGACGTTTCTCGAGCACGACGAGATCAGCGTGCTCGACGGCCTCACGGCCGAGCAGCCGCAGCGCCGGGAGGCCCAGAGGGCACTGGCCCGGGCCGTGACCGGGCTCGTCCACGGCGACGCGGAGGTAGCCCGCTGCGAAGAGGCCTCGGCCGCACTCTTCGGCGTGGAGATCGCGGGCCTCAGCGAGGACATGCTGCTGGCCGTCACCGAGGATGCGCCGAGCACCACGCTCCCGAGGTCGGACCTCCTCCACTCGATCACCCTCGTGGACCTTCTGGAGCGCACCGGTCTGGTCAAGTCCAAGAAGGAGGCGCGCCGCACCGTCGAGCAGGGTGGTGCGTACGTCAACAACGTCCGGCAGACCGACGACGGACGAACCTTCGCGGCCGGCGATTTGCTCCACGACAGGTATCTCGTGCTCCGCAAGGGCAAAAAAGAGTTCCACATCGTCAAGGCCACATGAGGCGACGATTCCTCGTCCCCTCCCTCGTGCTCATCATCGGATGCGCCTTCACCCTCACTTCGTGTGCCGGCGAGGATCAGCGGGGGTCGGCCCCGCACCGCATGTCCGTCTGGGTCAGCGGAACCTCCCTCGGGGAGGACATCGGCACGCTGATCGCCGACAACGCCCGGGTACCCAAGGACGTGGCCAACGGGACGGGCGCCGTGCATGCGGCGTGTGGCACGCTCCTCAACGATGCCGAGATGGCCAACTCCAACCTGCCGTCACCCGACCCTGACGTGACAGCCTTGCTCACCAAGGCCTACGGGCTCGAAGGCACCGCAGCCAACCAGTGTTACAACGTGGGCGCGACCAACAAAACGCTTCTGGCTCAATCCCAGCGCAACGCCATCAAGGCGGAGGCGCTCTACCAAGAGACCCTCCAGCGCATCCGCCAGATCGACGGGAGGACGCTGGTGACGACGACGACATCGGGCAATTCCGGGAACTCCGGCATTGGCGGGATCTTCGGATGACCACGGACGCCGGCACCGCCGCCGCAGACGCCGCGGGTGACCTCGACCGTCACCGACGCCGGGTTCTCTGGGCGCTCCCGACGGGCATCTACCTCATCGGCAGTCGCCATGGCGACGAAGTCAACCTCATGACGGCGAACCTCGTGGTGCAGGTCTGCATGGAGCCCAAGCTCGTCGGGGTCGCGCTCGAGCGCGACTCGGTGACGGCCCGCCTGGTGGCGGCCGGAGGCGGGTTTACCGTGTCACTCCTCGCCCGCGCCGACCGGGACGTGGTGCGCCGTTTCGTGAAGCCCGTCAAGGAGGTGGAGCGTGCCCCTGATGGGGCCGGCCTCGTCTTGTCCGGCCAACCGGTCTCCGAGGTCGGACCGGAGCGCCGTCCGGTGCTGGCGTCAGCGGCGGGGTACCTGGACTGTCGCCTGACCAGCGCGGAACCGCTGGGCAGCCACACGTGGTGTGTCGGGGAGGTCGTCGCGGTGGGCGGAGAGCCCGCGGAGGTGTTGCGCATGGAGGACACCCGCATGCACTACGGCGGCTGACCGGCGTGGACGGCGTCGCCTCAGCCGGTCCTCAGTCTGCAGCGCCCCCGCCCGCTTCCTCAGGCGGACGCAGGTCGATGCGCAAGGTCAGGATCCCGTCGACCAACTCGGCTTCGGCGTCGCCGATCATGGCGAAATCCGAGAAGTCCCGCTGGGCCTGCTCGCGGAAGCGCTGCCGCTCGGGCCCCTCGACCGGTGGCATCCCGCGCGTGCGAACGGCCTCGGCACGGGCCCTGAAACGGGCGACCATCTCCTGCGGGTCGAACCCAGGCATGGGGGTCAGCGTAGAGGGTGGCCCGGTCCCCGAGCGACGGCAGGCCCCGAGCCCGCGCCCTGCCGTGGCCGGACGATCTGACCGCTCCCGTCAACCTTGAACCGTCCTGACCTGCACCAGGGCAGGCACGTCGCCCGTAACCACTACAATGGGCGGACGGTCGATCTGGCCCGTACGGTCCGGCCGTAAGGGGGCGGAACGCCAAGATGCGGACCGGGTGTGACAAGGAGTTCTCGTGAAAAAGGGACGCCATCGGCGCTTCGAGGAAGCGCGCAGTCTGAAGCGATCGTCGACCGAGTCGACAGGACGATGTGCCGAGTGTGGGGCAGAGCCCGATGACGTCCACGCGTCATGGTGCCTGGCCGAAGAGGACAAGTACGACCGCATTCTCGGCTCCATGCCGACCAGCGCGGTCGCGGACGACGATCCGCTGAACGACTGATCGGCCGCGGACCGACTGACTGGCCGCTGAACGACTAACTGGCCGCCACGTCGTCGCTGCGGCTCCGCACAGCCGGATGGGGCAGTGCCACACCGTTCGTGCGCAGCCGGTCACGCTCCTCGACCAATTCGACGAAATGGTCGTAGGCCTTCTTGCCGACCATCGCCGTGAGCTCGGGCTGCATCTCCCGGTAGACGGGCTTGGTCCCGACGAACGCGTCGGGCGATTCGGTGCACCACCAGTGGAACTCGCGTCCACCCTTGCCCCAGTGCCGTCGGTCCCACTGCCTGATGACTGAGGTCACATGCCCCTCGTCGTCATCGACAGCATCCTCCCGGCGCAGCGGCAGCTGCCAGCACACCTCGGGCTTGAGCGTCATGTGGTCGACGCCCCGGTTGGCGGCCGCGATGTGAAAGGCGCAGCCGACGCCCCCGGCGAACCCCGGCTTGTTGAGGAAGATGCAGGCGTCGTCGACCAGCCGCGTCACGGTTTCGCCGGACTTGTTGACGTGGATCACGTTCTTCTTGGTCCCGTGGTTCTGCCACTCTTCCGCCGTGAGGGTGGCGGCCGCCTTCTCGACCCGCCGGGCGTCCTTCTTGTTGACCAGGTGGGCGCCGTAACTGCAGCAGCCCTGCACCAGCTCGGGTGCGGGCCCCGTGAGCACTCCTTGGCACCCGTTACCGAAAATGCAGGTCCAATTGCTCGTCAAGAACGTGGCGTCGAAGACCCACGTCCGCTCTTCCTCGTCGTCCTCGAAGCTGATCCATTCGTGTGAGTCAGTTGGTGTCATGGCCACGGCCAGGCACGTTACAGCGTGCGCACAAAAGGATTGTCGACCCGCGGTCTGTGGCCCGGACCCGAAGTCCTCTGGGGGAGGATCCGAGCCCGGGCCCGACCGCGACGTGCGTCGAACTTCCGGCCGGCCAAGCTGTGGCGACCCGGTGCGCCACAGCTCCGATGGACTGACCGCCGACACCCCCGCTGCGCAAGGTAGTCCGTTTCGAACCGCGATTCCACGGAGAAATGCCCACGAAGTTGTGGAGCCTGCCCCGAGCACGGATGGGGCGTCCCAGAGGGGTGACAGCGCTCCGGGGGCCGCCGCGGAGGCACCAGGCCGTAGACTGTCCTCCATGGCCACGACCACCGACGATCTCCAGACGACCATCCCTGTCGTCTCACTCACCCCCGAGGCGCACAAGATTGTGCGCGACGCCATCGCCCAGGAGCCGGACCCGGCCAGCCTGGCCCTCTGGCTCGAGGTACGTGGGGTGCAGGCGGGGTCCTTCATCTACGACCTCTACTTCCAGGCCGTTTCCGACGCTGACGACGGCGATGCCCGCCACGTCCAGGACGATCTCGAGATCGTCATACCGTCGGGCAGCATCGATCGTCTCCGAGGCGCCCGCCTCGAGTGGTCCGAGGCCGACGGTGGAGGTCTCGTGCTGGTCAACCCGAACACGCCGACGCCCGAAGAGGCTTCCCCGGGCGTGCCGCCCGAGATCCTGGCCAAGGGCATCACCAGTCCGCTGGCGCTGCGAGTGGTCGCGGTGCTCGAGCAGGCGGTCAACCCCTCCATCGCCAGCCATGGCGGCCGGGCCGACCTGGTGGCGATCAACGACGAGGACGGCAGCGCCTACCTGCGGCTCTCGGGCGGGTGCCAGGGTTGCGCCATGTCGCAGATGACGCTCCGTCAGGGTATCGAGACGACGCTGCTCGAAGAGGTGCCCGAGCTCACCCGCATTGTGGACGTCACCGACCACGGCAGCGGCGAGAACCCTTTCTACGAGTAGGCCCTCGGAGGTCCCGGAGCTCCCGGAGAGCGCGAACGGCGGGTCCCCACGGGCCCGGGACGGCGGTGCCTGTCCGGTAGCGTTGCCGTGTGCTGCGCTTTCTGACCGCCGGGGAGTCGCACGGTCGCGCGTTGGTCGTGATCGTCGAGGGTCTTCCAGCGGGGTTGCCCGTCGAGGCCTCTGACATCGCCACCGAGCTGGCCCGCCGCCGGCTCGGCTACGGACGGGGCCCCCGGATGCGCTTCGAGGCGGACGAGATCTCGCTGGTCGGCGGCATCCGCCACGGTCGCACCCTGGGCTCGCCGGTGGCGATAGAGATCGCCAACACCGAGTGGCCGAAGTGGACCGAAGAGATGTCCCCCGAGCCCGGGGCCCCCTCCAAGGTGCTGACCCAACCGCGCCCGGGGCACGCCGACCTGCCCGGCATGCTCAAGTACGGCTTCGAGGACGCCCGGGACGTGCTGGAACGGGCCTCGGCCCGCGAGACGGCGGCCCGCGTCGCCGCCGGCACGCTGGCCAAGCTGTTGCTGCACCATCTCGGGGTCTCCATCGTCAGCCACATCGTGGCGCTGGGTGAGGCGGCCACCGATCCGGACGCCGCCCGACCCGGGCCGAGCGATCTCGACGCCGTCGACGCCAGCGCCGTGCGCTGCTTCGATGCGGCGGGGGAGAAGGCCATGGTCGCTGCGGTCAAGGCCGCCGCCAAGGTCGGTGACTCGCTGGGCGGCGTCGCCGAGGTCCTGGCCTACGGCGTCCCGGTCGGCCTGGGCAGTCACGTGCACTGGGACCGCAAGCTCGACGCCAACCTGGCCCAGGCCCTGATGTCGATCCAGGCGGTCAAGGCGGTCGAGATCGGGGAGGGCTGGGACAACGCGGCGCGCCGCGGGTCGGACGCGCACGACGCCATCCATTTCGACGAGACCGAGGGCTACGTCCGTCCCACCGACAGGGCGGGAGGGATCGAAGGCGGCATCTCCAACGGTGCGCTGCTGGTGGCCCGGGTGGCCATGAAGCCGCTCGCCACCTTGAACCGACCGGTGCTCGAGACGGTGGATGTCGTCACCAAGGAATCGACGGTGAGCTTCCGCGAGCGCACCGACGTCACCGCCGTGCCGGCCATGGGAGTGGTCGCCGAGTCGATGACCGCGCTCGTGCTGGCCACGGAGGCGCTGCGCAAGTTCGGGGGCGATTCGCTCGCCGAAATGGTGCGCAACCGCGACGGGTTCGTGGCGTCGCTCGGCTCGACGCCGTCTTCTGCCGTGGGAAGCCGGCCCGCCGCCGTTGGCCCCGACAGCGCTGCCGGATGACCCCCCGCATTCTGCTCGTCGGGATGATGGGCGCCGGCAAGACGACGACCGGTCAGCTCCTGGCCGCGCGGCTCGGATGGAGCTACCGCGATTCCGACGCGGATGTCGAGGCGGTCACCGGGCTGACGGTGCCGGCGCTCTTCTCCCGCGACGGTGAGGCGGCATTTCGCCGCGCCGAGGCAGCGGTGCTGGCGTCGGCCTGCGCCGACCCCGCGCCGTCGGTGGTCTCCGTGGCCGGCGGCGCCGTGTTGAGCGAGCAGAACCGCCGCCTCATCGCCGCCAGCGGGATCGTGGTCTGGCTCCGGGCGCGGCCCGAGACGTTGGCGACGCGGGTGGGGGACGGTGCCGGTCGACCGCTGCTCGACGACGACCCCGCCGAGGCCGTGCTCCGTCTCAACGCAGTGCGCGCCCCGCTCTATGCAGAGGTCGCCGACCTCGTGCTCGATGTCGACGACCTCCCGCCGTCCGCCGTCATCGACCGGATCGTCGACGCCATGGACGCCGCCGCTGTGACGGAGAACGGGACCCCTCACGCCCCGGGCCAAGCCCGGTAGCGGCAGGGCGATACCAGTGCACGCACTCTCCGTCGATCTGGCCGAGCGCTCCTACCCGGTGCTCGTCGGCCCGGGGGCCCGCCACGAGGTGGCGCGCTTCCTGCCTCCCACGGCCAAGACGGCGGTGATCGTGACGCAGCAATCGATCCAGGACGCCGGCTGGGTGGAGGGCATCGACCCCGGCGTGCCCTTCGAGGTATGCCGCATCCCCGACGGGGAAGCCGCCAAGACGCTGGCCACCGTCGAGGAGCTCGCGCGCGCCTTCGCCCGGGCCGGACTGTCGCGAGCCGATGTCGTCATCGCCGTCGGGGGCGGCATCGTCACCGACGTCGGCGGATTCGCGGCGGCGACCTACCACCGGGGAACGGCCTACGTGAACGTGGCCACCTCGCTCCTGGCCCAGGTCGACGCGGCCATCGGCGGCAAGACCGGAGTCAACCTGCCCGAGGGCAAGAACCTCGTGGGCGCGTTCTGGCAGCCCAACGCCGTGCTCTGCGACACCGAGACCCTCTCCTCCCTCCCGCCTCGCGAGTGGGCCTGCGGCCGGGGGGAGATCGCCAAGTACGCCTTCCTGGGCGACGCCCCCACGGCCGACCAGCCGATCGAGGAACAGGTGGCCCGCTGTGCCGGCATCAAGGCCGCCGTGGTCGCGGAGGACGAGCGTGAGGGCGGTCGGCGCATGATCCTCAACTACGGGCACACCCTGGCCCATGCGCTCGAGGCCGCCGCCGCAGCCGACCATCCGGACTGGGACCTGCGCCACGGCGAGGCGGTGGCCATCGGGATCCTCTTCGCCGCCCTGCTGGCGGAGCGGCTGGGGCGTATCTCCTCCGACCGCGTCGAGGAGCACCGGAGGGTCGTCGGCAGCTTCGACCTGCCGACCGGCCTGCCCCGAGGCGCGGAGGCGGCCGAGCTCGTCGCCTTCATGGAGCGGGACAAGAAGGCGCAGCAGGATCTGACGTTCGTGCTCGACGGGCCCAACGGTGTCGAGGCGGTGCGTGGTGTGGCGGTGGCCGACGTGGTCGCTACCCTGGCCACCATGGGTGCCCGCACGTGAGCCTCGTCCTCCTGCTGTCGGGTCCCAACCTGAATCTGCTCGGGGAAAGGGAGCCGGATGTCTACGGGACCGACACCCTGGCCATGCATGTGGCACGGGCCGAGACGACGGCGACGCGCCACGGCCTCGAGCTCGAGCACCTGCAGACGAACCACGAGGGTGAGCTCGTCGAGGCCGTGCACGCGGCGCGCAACCGTGCCGATGCGCTGGTGATCAACGCCGGCGCGCTGAGCCACACGTCGTGGTCGCTGCATGACGCCGTGGCCGCCTTCGCTGGTCCCGTCGTCGAGCTACACCTGTCCAACCCGGCCGCCAGGGAGCCGTTCCGACACACGTCGGTTCTCGCTCCGGTGGCGTCGGGGATCATCGCGGGCTTTGGTGGCCTCGGCTACGAGCTCGCCATCGACGCTGCTGCCGCACTACTGAAGGGATCCCGAGTCGAATGACGTCCACCGCCCGTGCCAACCCCTATGCGCCGGCCACGGCGCCGCTGCCGCCGATCATCGTCACCGGCCGGCTCGATCGCCTGCGCGCTGCCTTCGACGAGCACAGCGTCGACGCGCTCGTGGTCACCACGCTTCCCAACATCCGGTACCTCACGGGATTCTCAGGCTCGGCCGCCGTGCTGGTCGTGACGAAGGACATGTCGCTGCTGACCACCGACGGCCGCTACCGCACGCAGTCGGCCGAGCAGTTGCGGCAGTGCGGCGCGGCCGAGGTCGAAGTCACCATCGGTACGGGAGCCGAGCAACGGGAGGCGGCGCGCGCTGCGCTCGACGGTGCGAGCGCCGGCCGCATCGGCCTCGAGGCGGGCAACGTCACCTGGAACGGGCAGCGGGCCTGGGCCGACGTCCTGGGCGGGGACACGCTCGTCCCCACCGCCAACGCCGTCGAGGCGCTGCGTGAGCGCAAGGACGCCGCCGAGCTCGCCCGCATGGAACGGGCGGCGGCCATCGCCGACGCGGCCCTGTTCGAGGTGCTCCCGCTGATGAGCCAGGGGGTCACCGAGGAGCACTTCGCCCTGGAACTCGACACGGCCATGCGACGCGGCGGCGCCGAGGGGACCGCCTTCGACACCATCGTCGCGGCGGGGGAGAACTCGGCCAAGCCCCACCACCACCCGGGGCCCCGGCACATCAAGGGTGGCGACCCCGTGGTCGTCGACTTCGGCGCGACGTTCGAGGGCTACCGCTCGGACATGACCCGGACCTTCTGCGTGGACGCGGAGCCGGAGGGGGAGCTGGCCCGCATCTTCTCTGTCGTCCAGACGTCCCAGGCGGCCGGCGCCGCCGCGGTGCGGCCTGGCATCGCGGCCAAGGACGTCGACGACGTCTGCCGCCGGATCATCGCTGACGCCGGCTGGGCCGAGCGCTTCGAGCACGGCACCGGGCACGGCGTCGGCCTCGATATCCACGAGGCCCCGACCGTCAGCCAATTGGGCACTGCTATCCTCGCCCCCGGCTTCGTCGTCACCGTCGAGCCCGGTGTCTATGTTCCCGGGCACGGCGGCGTCCGCGTCGAGGACACCTTGGTGGTGACCGAGGACGGTGCCCGCCCCCTCACCCGATTCACAAAGGACATCCATGGCAGTCTCGACCAATGACCTGAAGAACGGCATGAGCCTGGACCTCCCCGAGGGCCTGTTCAGCGTCGTCGAGTTCCAACACGTCAAGCCGGGCAAGGGGGGTGCCTTCGTGCGCACGAAGCTCAAGAACGTGCGCAGCGGCGCCGTGATCGAGCGCACGTACCGGGCCGACGAGAAGCTCGAGCAGGCCATCATCGACAAGCGCGACATGCAGTTCCTCTACCGGGACGGCACCGACTACGTCTTCATGGACACGACGAGCTACGAGCAGCTGCAGGTCGCGCCGGATGCGCTCGGCGCCGCGCCCGACTACCTGAAGGAGGGCGACGCGGCGAACGTCCAGATGTACAACGGCGAGATCGTCGGGGTCGAGCTCCCGGCGGCCGTCGAGCTGACGGTGACCGAGACGGAGCCCGGCATGCAGGGCGACCGCGTCTCGGGCGCCCGCAAGCCCGCCACGCTCCAGACCGGCCACGTCGTCCAGGTCCCCCTCTTCGTGAACATCGGGGACGTGATCAAGGTCGACACCCGCTCCGGCGAGTACCTGACCCGGGCCTGAGGGCGCGGACGCCCCGTCGACCGACCGCCGCATCGGGCCGGGGCCAACGCAGATGACGGACGCCGCACCACGACACCAGCAACGGGAACGGGCCCTCTCGCTCCTCTACGAGGCCGAGCTGAAGGGCGAGGGCCCGCTCCAGGTGGTCGACGCCCTTCCGGTCCCACCCGACCCCTATGTGCGGACGCTGATCGAGCACGCCGTCGAGACCCGGGACGAGGCCGACCGTCGCATCGCCGCCGCTTCGGTCGGGTGGCCACTCGACCGTATGGCCGTGGTCGACCGCATTGTGCTGCGCCTGGCCGTCGCCGAGGTGTTGGACCCCGAGGGGCCACCGACGGCAGTGGTCATCGACGAGGCGGTGGAGCTGGCCAAGGAGTACTCGACCGACGAGTCGGGCCGTTTCGTCAACGGGATCCTGTCGACCATCGTGGCCGACGTCGCGTCGGGCTGAGGGGATTCGGCGGCCCGGGCCGCACCCCGGCGCGCTAAGGTTGGCACCTGACCGTGAAGTGAGTCCTGTGAGGCTCACACGGCAGGAGGAGCAGTGGCCGAACGCGAACGCAGTCAGTACGCGACCCCTCGGGGGCGTGTTCGTGGCCCACTCCCAAGTCCTGACTTCCGCCGACGTGCTGCGCGCCCTCACGCGGATGGCCCATGAGGTGGTCGAGCGCAACGGGGGCGTCGAGGACATCGTCCTTGTCGGGCTCCAGACGGGCGGCATCCCCCTGGCCACCAAAATGGCCGAGATCCTGCGCCAGATCGAAGCGGTCGACACCCTGGCCGTCGGCAGCCTCGACGTGGCCTTCTACCGCGACGACATCGGGCTGCGGCCCGTCCTCCCCGAGGCGGTCACCGACATTCCGGTCGACCTGGCCGGGAAGGTCGTGGTGCTCGTCGACGACGTGCTCTTCACCGGACGCACCATCCGCGCCGCCCTCAACGCCCTCAACGACTTCGGGCGGGCCCGCTCCATTCAGCTGGCCGTCATGGTCGACCGCGGTCACCGCGAGCTCCCGATCCGGCCCGACTTCGTGGGGAAGAACCTCCCGACGCGGCGCGAGGAGATGGTCGACGTCGGCGAGGACGGCGTCTGGATCGGCAATCTGGAGGACAAGTGACAGGCAGTCCGGAGGACATGTGACAGGCAGCCAGCACCTCCTCTCGGTGGCCGACCTCGGACCCAACGGCATCGGCGAGGTCCTGCGCGTCGCCGAGGCCTTCGCCGAGGTAGAGCGCCGCTCGGTGCCGAAGGTCCCGACCCTGCGGGGCAAGGTGGTGGCGACGCTGTTCTTCGAGGAGTCGACCCGCACCAGGCTCTCCTTCGAGACCGCGGCCAAGCGTCTCTCCGCCGACGTCGTGTCCCTGGCGGTGGCCAGCTCCTCGGTCAAGAAGGGCGAGAGCCTGCGCGACACCGTCGAGACGGTCGAGGCCATGGGCATCGACGCGGTCATCATCCGGCATGCCTCGTCCGGGGCGCCGCACCAGGTGGCGCGTTGGGTCGATCGGGCCCACGTGATCAACGCGGGGGACGGTTGGCACGAGCACCCGACGCAGGCGCTGCTCGACGTGTTCACGGTGCGCCAGGTCCTGGCGGAGCGCAAGGGTGCGGCGCCCGACGAGCTGGGCACCGCGTGCTTCGAAGACCTGCGGGTCCTGATCGTCGGCGACGTCCGCCACAGCCGGGTGGCTCGCTCCGAGGTGCTCGCCTACACCGCCCTGGGAGCACACGTCACCCTTGCCGCACCGGGCAGCCTCCTCCCGCCCTCGCTCGACGGCTGGCCCGTCGAAGTGGCCTCCGACCTCGATGCCGCGCTCGCCGACGCAGACGTGGTCTCGCTCCTCCGCCTGCAGGCCGAGCGGGGCAGCGGGTCCTTCGTGCCCAGCCTGCGCGAGTACACGGCCGGGTGGGGGCTCACGGCACGGAGAGCCGAGCGGCTGGCCGACCATGCCATCGTGACCCACCCCGGGCCCATGGTGCGCGGGGTCGAGATCGCCTCCGACGTGGCGGACCTGCCGCGTACGGTCGTGACCCAGCAGGTGGCGAACGGCGTCGCCGTGCGCATGGCCATCCTGTTCCTCATCCTCGGTGGCGAGCTGCCGGGTATCGCAGAGGTGCCGGCCGTTGCCTGAGCCCACCGTCATCATCCGCGGCGGGACCGTCGTGGGGCCCGCCGGACTGACCCGGGCTGATGTCGCCGTCGCGGGTGACGTCGTCGTCGCGGTGGCAGAATCCATCGACGTGCCGCGCGGTGCGCAGGTGCTCGACGCAGGCGGCTGCCTGGTGGGCCCGGGCCTGGTCGATCTGCACACCCACCTGCGCCAGCCCGGCCGCGAGGAGGCCGAGACGATTGAGACCGGCGCCCGGGCCGCCGCCCTCGGGGGCTACACGGCCGTCGTCGCCATGCCGAACACGGAGCCGGCCATCGACTCCGCCGGGGTGGCGGCCGAGGTGCTGGCGCTCGGCGTCGGCTGCACCGCCGACGTGGCAGTGGCGGGTGCCATCACCGTCGGGCGGGCGGGCCAGGCCCTGGCCCCGCTGGGTGAGTTGGCAGCACTCGGTGTCACGCTGTTCACCGACGACGGCGCGGGCGTGCAGGACGGCGCGCTCGATGCGCCGCGCCCTCGACTACGCCAAGGGCCTCGGCGTCACCCTGGCCCAGCACTGCGAGGACAGCTGCCTGGCAGCGGGGGGCGCCATGCACGAGGGCAGCTGGTCGAGCCGACTCGGCCTCCCGGGCATGCCCGCCGCCGCGGAGGAGGCCATGGTCGCCCGCGACATCGCGCTGGCGCGCCTCACCGGCGCCCCGGTGCACTTCCTCCACATGTCGACGGCGGGCTCCGTCGATCTCATCCGCCGGGCCAAGGAGGAGGGCCTCCCGGTCACGGCCGAAGCCGCGCCGCACCACATGGTTCTGACGCACGCGCTGGTGGCGGGCTACGACCCCGTCTTCAAGGTGAACCCCCCGCTGCGGACGGACGAGGACGTGGCCGCTGTCGTCGCCGGATTGTGCGACGGCACGATCGACGCGGTGGCCACCGACCACGCGCCCCACGCACCGGAGGCGAAGGACGTCCCGTTCGACCAGGCGCCCCCCGGCATGCTGGGGCTGCAGACCGCCATGCCGATCGCCTGGGACGTCCTCTCGCCCCATATGGGGCCCGAGCGCATCTTCGCCCTGCTGAGTGCCCAACCGGCCGTGATCGCCAAGCTGACGGCGACCGACCCGCGTGTCGGCGGGCACAGCGCCCAGGGCGGCCCGGTCGAGGCGGGGGCGCCGGCCAACCTGTGCGTCTTCGACCCCGCCGCCACCACGGTGGTGGACACGGCGCGGCTGGCCAGCCGCAGCCGCAACACGCCCTACGCCGGCCGTACGTTCGCCGGCGCAGTCCGGCACACCGTGTTGCGGGGTGAAGCAGTCGTGATCGACGCGATGGCACAGCGGTGAGCACAGCGGTGAACGCAGGGTCGACCGGTCACGGCGACAGGACGCGGGCGCTGTTGGTGACCGCCGACGGCGCCGTCTTCACCGGCGAGATGGCCGGGACGCCGGTGCCGGTGACGACGGGCGAGCTCGTGTTCAACACCGCGATGAGCGGCTATCAGGAGGTGATCACGGACCCGTCCTACGCGGGCCAGGTCATCGCCTTCACCAGCACCCACATCGGCAACTACGGGACCAACGCGGCCGACGACGAGGCCACCGCGCCGCACTGCCGGGGGATCGTGGTGTGCGATCTGGCCGACGAGCCCTCGAACTGGCGGGCCACCGAGGGCCTCGAGCCCTTCCTGCGCCGGCACGGCATTCCTGCGCTGACCGGCGTCGACACCCGCCGCCTCGCCCGACACGTCCGCCGGGCGGGCGCGGTCCCGTGTGCGTTCGGCACGGCACCGGAGGCTGCGTTGCGTGCCGCCGCGACGGCCGCCGTCGGCACCGACGGCATGGATCTCGTCTCGGGCGTGACGGCGAGCGAGGTCACGGTCCACCCCGGGACGGATGCCGGCGCCGGGAGCGGCCTGCGCATCGTGGCCTACGACTTCGGCGTCAAGACCACCATGGTCCGGCTGCTCACCACGCTCGGGAGCGTCACCGTCGTGCCCGCCGGCACCGGGGCCGACGACGTGCTGGCGCTCGAGCCCGACGGCGTCTTCCTCTCCAACGGACCGGGCGACCCTGCGGCCTTGCCCGGGCCCACCGCGGCCGTGGCCGATCTGGTCGGGCGCGTGCCCGTGTTCGGCATCTGCCTCGGTCATCAGATCCTGGCCACGGCATTGGGCGGGTCGACCTACAAGCTGCCGTTCGGGCACCACGGGGCCAATCATCCTGTCCAACGCCTGGAGACCGGGGTGGTGGAGATCACCAGCCAGAACCACAACTACGCCGTGGCGGCCGGGTCCATCCCCGACGCCGAGACCACGCACGTCAACCTCAACGACGGCGTGATCGAAGGGTTCCGCTCCCTGCGAGCGCCCGCGTTCTCGGTGCAGTACCACCCCGAGGCCGCTCCGGGGCCCCACGATGCCCGCTACCTCTTCGGTGCGTTCCGCGACCTCATGCTGACCCATCCCACCCGTTCGACCGGCGCCGGCGCCGGGGTGCGCTGATGCCTCGCGCCGCGACGACCTGCGGTCGATCCTCGTCATCGGGTCGGGCCCGATCGTCATCGGTCAGGCCTGCGAGTTCGACTACTCGGGCACCCAGGCCTGCCGCGTCCTCCGCGAGGAGGGCTACCGGGTCATTCTGGCCAACTCCAACCCGGCGACCATCATGACGGACCCTGCCACCGCCGACCGTACCTACATCGAGCCGCTCGACACGGAGGTCCTGACCGCCATCATCGAGAAGGAGCGACCCGACGCGCTGCTGCCGACGCTCGGCGGACAGACGGCACTGAACCTCACCATGCAGCTGGTCGAGCTCGGCGTCCTGGAGCGCTTCGGCGTGGAGGTGATCGGGGCGCGCCCCGAGGCCATCTCGACCGCAGAGGACCGGGACCGCTTCAAGGCGGCCATGGAGGACATCGGCCTCGAGGTGCCCCGCTCGGGGTTCGCCCACTCGCTCCAGGAGGCGGAGGAGATCGCGGCCGACATCGGCTTCCCGATCATGGTGCGGCCGAGCTTCATCCTCGGGGGAAAGGGGACGGGCATCGCCGAGGACGCGTCGCACTTCGGCCAGCTCGCCGCCGAGGGCCTGGCGGCC
The DNA here is from genome assembly GCA_963794875.1 of uncultured Acidimicrobiaceae bacterium. Classification (GTDB taxonomy): domain Bacteria; phylum Actinomycetota; class Acidimicrobiia; order Acidimicrobiales; family RAAP-2; genus Bog-473. Next base: position 48,137 of record CAWCFG010000016.1, on the reverse strand, counting down.
AGCCCGGTCGGGCAGATCCTGGTCGAGAAGTCGATCGCCGGCTGGAAGGAGTTCGAGCTCGAGGTGATGCGCGACGCCGCGGACAACTGCGTGGTGGTCTGCTCCATCGAGAACTTCGACCCGATGGGCGTCCACACGGGCGACTCCATCACCGTGGCCCCGGCCCAGACGCTGACCGACGTGGAGTACCAGGCCATGCGCGACGACGCCTTCGCCTGCCTGCGCCGGGTGGGGGTCGAGACGGGCGGCTCCAATGTGCAGTTCGCCGTGGAGCCGTCGACGGGGCGGCGCGTGATCATCGAGATGAACCCCCGGGTCTCGCGGTCGTCCGCGCTGGCGTCGAAGGCCACGGGCTTCCCGATCGCGAAGATCGCGGCCCGCCTGGCGGTGGGCTATCTCCTCAACGAGATCCCCAACGACATCACGAAGGCGACGCCGGCCTCCTTCGAGCCCACCATCGACTACGTCGTCACCAAAATCCCGCGCTGGGCCTTCGAGAAGCTCCCCGGCGCCGACGGTCGCCTCGGGACCCGCATGCAGTCGGTGGGCGAGGTCATGGCCATCGGCCGGACATTCTGCGAGTCGCTGCAGAAGGCCCTGCGCTCGCTCGAGCAGGGGCGGGCCGGCCTCAACGCCGATCCGGTCGAGGTGGCGCTCGACTCGCTGTCCCTCGACGAGCTCGTGCGGCGCATCGGTGTCGCCACACCCGAACGGATCTTCGAGCTGGAGGCGACGCTGCGGCGCGGTGTCGGCGTGGACGAGGTCGTGGACCGGACCGGCATCGACCCCTGGTTCGTCCGCCAGATGGCGCGCATCGTGGCCGAGCGGCAGCGCATCTCCTCCGCCGCCGCACTCGAGCCGGCCGACTTCCGTCGGGCCAAGCGGCTCGGGTTCTCCGACGCGCAGCTGGCCTACCTGCGCGGTGCGACGGCCGCCGACATGCGGGCGGCGCGGCTGTCCGCCGGCGTGCGGGCGACGTTCAAGACGGTCGACACCTCCGCGGCCGAGTTCGAGGCGTTCACGCCATACCACTACGCCACGTACGAGGAAGAGGACGAGGTCCGCCCCTCCGCACGAGCCCGCGTGATCATCCTCGGGTCCGGTCCCAACCGCATCGGCCAGGGCATCGAGTTCGACTATTGCTGCGTGCACGCCTCCATGACGCTGCGCGACGCCGGCTACGAGACCGTGATGATCAACTGCAACCCCGAGACGGTCTCGACCGACTACGACACCTCCGACCGCCTCTACTTCGAGCCGTTGACCGACGAGGACGTGGCCAACGTGCTCGACGCCGAGCTGGCCGCCGGCGGGTCGGTGGCGGGCGTCATCGTCTCCCTGGGCGGGCAGACCCCCTTGAAGCTGGCCGGATCGCTCCCACCGGAGCTGGTGCTCGGCACGAGCCCGGCGTCCATCGACCTGGCCGAGGACCGCGAGCGCTGGAACGCCCTGTGCCACGAGCGCGGCATTCCGCAGCCGCCCGGCGGCACGGCGACGACCACCGCCGAGGCGCTCACCGTGGCCGGGCGGGTCGGCTATCCGGTCCTGCTCCGCCCCAGCTATGTCCTGGGCGGGCGGGCCATGGAGATCGTCTACGACGACGACGGCGTGCGCCGCGTCATGCAGTCCATGACCACCGGCGCGCTGGCGCGCGAGGGCGGGGTCACCGCCGATCGCCCCGTACTGGTCGACCGCTTCCTGGAGGACGCGGTCGAGGTGGACGTCGACGCCGTGCGCGACGGCGCCGGCGAAATCCTCATTGCCGGGGTGATGGAACACGTGGAGGAAGCCGGTGTCCACTCGGGCGACTCCGCCTGCGCCTTGCCACCGCAGACGTTGCGCCCCGAGGTGGTCGACGAGCTCGAGCGCCACACCCGGGCGCTGGCCGAGTCGCTCGAGGTCTGTGGGCTGATCAACGTCCAGTTCGCGGTAAAGGACGGGCTGGTCTACGTGCTCGAGGCCAACCCCCGGGCCAGCCGGACGGTGCCGTTCGTGGCCAAGTCGACCGGTGTGCCGCTGGCCATGGTGGCCTCACGCGTGATGGTGGGCCAGACGCTGGCGGGCTTACGTGGGGAAGGCCTCCTCCGCCCCGACGTGATCGGCCGGGTGCCGGTGCTCGATCACGTCAGTGTCAAAGAGGCGGTGCTCCCCTTCGACCGCTTCCCCGGCGTGGACACCCTGCTCGGGCCCGAGATGCGCTCGACCGGCGAGGTCATGGGCATCGACAGCACATTCGGTCTCGCCTTTGCCAAGAGCCAGATGGCCTCGGGGACGCGCCTGCCCGACGCGGGGACCGTCTTCTTGTCCCTGGCCGACCGCGACAAGCCGGCGGGCCTGGAGGTGGCCCGTGCCTTCAGCGAGCTCGGGTTCTCCATCGCGGCGACACTCGGCACGGCCGGCTACCTGCGTTCCGAGGGGCTCGTGGTCGACACGCTGGTGGCCAAGGTGGGGGAGGAGGGTGTGGCATCCGATGCCGTCGAGCTCATCGCCCAGGGCAAGGTGCAGCTGGTCGTGAACACGCCGCGCGGCCTGGGCCCGCGGGCCGACGGACAGCACATCCGCACGGCGTCGGTCGTGCACAAGGTGCCCTGCCTCACCACGCTGGCGGCGGCGCGGGCGGCGGCGGCGGGGATCGCCGACACGCGGTCGCATCCGCTGCGTGCGCCCGCTGCAGGACCTCCATCCGTCACCGGCACCGGGGCTTCCGTCACCGGCACCCGGGAGGACGGCGCAGTGAGCGCTGCTCCCGACATGCGCCGGGCGGCGACGCTCGCCGCGAGCGTCGGGAGCATCGCCCTTCCCAATCCGGTACTGACGGCGTCGGGGACGTCGGGACACGGCACGGAGCTGTCCGAGTACGGCGACCTGAGCCGGCTGGGCGCGGTGGTGGTCAAGTCACTGTCGGTCGAGCCCTGGCCGGGCAACCCGGCGCCCCGGGTGCACGAGGTCGGTGCGGGCATGCTGAACAGCGTCGGCTTGCAGGGGCCGGGCCTGGCAACGTGGGTGGCCGACGATCTCCCGGCCCTGCAGGCGGCCGGGGCGCGGGTCGTGGTGAGCATCTGGGGTCGTTCGGTGTCGGACTACGCCAGGGCGGCCGAGCTCGTGGCGTCCGCCGCGTCGTCGGGGCCCGGGTCGTGCATCGCGGCGCTCGAGGTCAACGTCAGCTGTCCGAACGTCGAGGACCGCTCGCGCATGTTCGCCCACTCACCTGATGCCACGGCGCGGGTGCTCGCCGCCACCGCCTGCGGGTTGCCGCGCTGGGCCAAGCTCAGCCCGAACGTGCCGGACCTGGTGGAGATCGCCGTCGGTGCGGTGGAGGGCGGTGCCGCCGGGTTGACCCTCGTGAACACGTTGCTCGGGCTCGCTCTCGACATCGAGTCGGGACGGCCCGTTCTCGGCGCCGGCGGGGGCGGGCTGTCCGGTGGGGCGGTGCACCCGGTGGCGGTGCGCGCGGTGTGGGAATGCCGGGCGGCGTTCCCCGAGTTGCCCATCATCGGCGTGGGAGGTGTGTTCTGCGGCGCGGACGCGGTGGAGCTGCTCGTGGCCGGCGCCGACGCCATTGAGGTCGGCACCGCCATCTTCCGGGACCCCGGGCGCCGTGGAAGGTGCTGCGCCAATTGGCGCGCTGGTGCGAGGCTCACGACACGACGGTGGCGGACATCCGGCGGCAGGTGCGACGGCGCGTCGCCGGCACCACCGACGCCACCACCGAAGAGGCCGGCGTGTCAGGCGCCGTGTTCCCATCGCTGCACGAAGGAGGAGGAAATGGCTGACAGTTTCGGAGACCGGGTGGCGGCCGCCGTCGCCAGAACGGGGCCACTCTGCGCGGGCATCGACCCGTCGGCCGCGCTGTTGGTCCAGTGGGGGTTGCAGGACGACGCCACGGGTCTGCGCGCCTTTTGTGCCGCCTGCGTCGAGGGCTTCGCCGGTGCCGTGAGTGTGGTCAAGCCGCAGGTCGCCTTCTTCGAGCGTCACGGCTCCGCTGGGATGGCCGAACTCGAGCGACTCATCGCCGAGGCGACGGCCGCGGGCCTCATCGTGATCGCCGACGCCAAGCGGGGGGACATCGACTCGACGGCGGCGGCCTACGCCGACGCCTGGCTGGGCGACGCCAGCCCCCTGGCGGCCGATGCCGTGACGGTCCACCCGTATCTCGGCCTCGGGGCGCTGGCGCCCCTGGTCCAGCGGGGCGCGGCCAACGGGAAGGGGGTCCTGGTGGTGGCCCGGAGCTCGAACCCCGAGGGTCGGGCCCTCCAGCAGGCCGTCACCACCGCCGGGTCTGGGGTCGAGGACATGCTCCTGGCCGAGATCGCCGAGCTGAACGGCTCCCCCGAGGTCCCGACCGGCACGGTGGGCGCAGTCATCGGGGCCACACTGGAGCGGTCAGCCTTCGCGTTGTCCCAGCTCGGAGGGGTCATTCTGGCTCCCGGCCTGGGGGCCCAAGGTGCCGGCCCCGCGGACGTGGCGGCCCGATTCGCGGGATGCCGTCCCGGCTCGGTGCTGCCGAGCAGCTCCCGAGGCCTCCTGAGCGAGGGTCCGGATCCCGCCGACTTGCGCCGGAGCGCACGCTCGCTGAACCGTGACTTGGCGGCGGCGATCAGCTGAAGAGGGGAAATAGGTGAACGGCCCTGGCCGAGGCGCTATGGTCTCGCCATGCCGCAACCTCCCGCACTCACTCCAGAGCAGCGCGCAGCTGCACTCGAAAAGGCTGCCAAGGTTCGCCGTGAGCGGGCCGAGGTCAAGGACAAGCTCAAGATGGGCAACCTGTCGTTGGCGGACCTCCTCCAGGAGGCCGACTCCAACGAGACCATCGGGAAGATGAAGGTGGTCTCCGTGCTGGAGTCGTTGCCCGGCCTGGGCAAGGTCAAGGCGCGCCGCCTGATGGAAACCGTCGGCATCAGCGACAGCCGGAGGCTCCAGGGGCTTGGTGCCAAGCAGCGGGAATCGCTGCTCAAAGAGACTGCGCGCTGAACCCAAGATCACCGCGCCGCACATCTTCGTGCTCATCGGCCCTGGTGGGGCCGGCAAGGGCACCGTTGCCGCAGCGCTGATCGCGCAGGATCCGACACTCTGGCTCAGCCGGAGTTGGACGACGAGGAAGCCCCGGCCGGGCGAGCGCGAGCGCAGTGCCTATGTCTTCGTCGACCGGCCGACCTTCGAGGAGGCGGTCGCCCAGGGCGGCTTCTACGAGTGGGCCGAGTTCCTCGACTACCTGATGGGGACCCCCATCCCGGATCCGCCTCCGGGTGCCGACGTCCTGCTCGAGATCGACGTGCAGGGCGCCGAGCAGGTGCTGGCCCGGCGCCCCGATGCCACGGTCATCCTGTTGCTGCCACCGTCGCCGGCGGTCCAGGCGGAGCGGCTGAAGGCCCGTGGGGACGACACCGAGCACATCCGGCGCCGGGTGGAGCTCGGGCGCTCCGAGGTGGAGCGCGGGGCCAAAATTGCAGCCCACACGGTCATCAACGACGACCTTGGTCAGGCCCTGGCCGAGCTGACGGCTATAGTTGACCGGACTCGATCGGCTGCCCCCTGCGCCGCGAACCCGGAGGAATCCTGATGGCTCAAGGCCGCCACACGCTCATGGACCCACCCATCGAAGAGCTTCTTGACAAGGTGGACTCGAAGTTCACCCTCGTCGCGCTCGGTTCGGCCCGTGCCCGCCAGGTGAACAGTTACTACAACAGCCTCGGCGAGGGACTCGGCAAGGTGGTCCCGCCCCAGGTGGCCTCCGTGTCGGGCAAGCCCGTCTCCATCGCGTTCGAGGAGATCGCAGCCGGCAAGGCGACGTTCACCCGCCCGGACCCCGAAGAAGAAGCCGCGCTGGCGGCCGCCATCGCCGACGCGGCCGAAGCCGGCCTGCTCGCCGACGGCGAGACTGCAGCCGAGGGGACCGAGACCGCAGAGGTCATCGAGGTGCTCGACGTCGGGGGCGACGACCCGGCAGCGAGCTAGGCACCCGGCGGAAGGCGCGGCGGACGGCGCCCATGGCTGGAGACCCCGGGACCGAGGACTCGCTCGTGCACCCTGATCTCACGCCTATTGCACCACGCGTCGTCCTGGGCGTGTGCGGTGGCATCGCCGCGTACAAGGCGGTCGAGGTGTGCCGGCAGCTCGTCGACGCCGGGGTGCACGTGACGCCGATCCTGACCGACGAAGCGACGCGGTTCGTCGGGGCGGTGACGTTCTCGGCGCTGGCCTCCGAGCCCGTGCAGCGCTCGCTGTGGGACGAAGCCTCACCGATTCCCCACACCAGGCTCGGCCAGCAGGCCGATCTGGTGCTGATCGTGCCGGCGACGGCGCACACGCTCGCCCGCTATGCCGCCGGGCTCTCCGACGATCTCTTGTGTGCCACCCTCCTGGCCACGCGGGCGCCGGTGGTCGTCTGCCCCGCCATGCACACCGAGATGTGGGAGCACGCGTCGGTGCGCGAGAACCTCGCCACCCTGGTACGGCGCGGCGTCGAGGTCATCCCGCCCGAGAGCGGACGACTGGCCGGTGGCGATTCGGGAGAAGGCCGGTTGGCCGACCCGGGCGTGATCGTCGGGCGTGTGCTCGAGCTCCTCGGGCGCGGGAGCAGACTCGATCTCCGCGGGATGCGGGTGGTGGTGAGCGCCGGTGGCACGCGGGAGCCGCTCGATCCCGTGCGCTTCATCACGAACCGTTCCTCGGGCAAGCAGGGGCATGCGATCGCCGTCGCCGCGGCGCGCCGCGGCGCGGCGGTGACCCTCGTGACGTCCTCGTCGCTTCCGCTCCCGCCGGATGTGACGTCGGTCGTGCAGCGGATCGACGTCGAGACGGCGGCCGACATGGAGCACGCGGTCGGTGCCGCGGCCGAGGGAGCCACTGTCGTGATCATGGCGGCGGCCGTGGCGGATTTCCGCCCGAAGCGGTCCGCGGCGAGGAAGCTCTCCAAGGAGGAGGGACTCCCCGACGTGGTGCTCGAGCCCACACCGGACATCCTGGCCGGGCTGGCCGCCCGGCGACCACCGGGACAGGTGCTGGTCGGGTTCGCCGCCGAGACACACGACGCGCTGGAACGGGGTCGTCGCAAGCTCGCCCGCAAGGGGGTCGACATCCTCGTCGTGAACGACGTCAGCGCCCCCGGCGCGGGTTTCGACCACGACACCAACGCGGTCGTGATCCTCGAGGCCGACGGGGTGATGCAGGAAATCCCACTGACCTCCAAGGATGCAGTGGCAAATGCCGTATTGGATAGGGTGATCGCCCACGACAACGAGAAGCGGAGTACCACGTGAGAACCACCTTCACCTCTGAATCGGTGACCGAGGGGCATCCGGACAAAATGGCCGACCAGGTCTCCGATGCCGTGCTCGACGCCATGCTGGAGGGCGACCCCTCGAGCCGGGTGGCCTGTGAGACGTTGCTGACCACCGGCCTCGTGGTGGTGGCGGGCGAGGTCACCACGTCGACCTACGTCGACATCCCGTCCCTCGTGCGCGACACGGTGTGCGAGATCGGCTACGACAACGACACCTACGGCTTCAACGGCAAGACGTGCGGCGTGCTGGTGACCCTGGACGCGCAGTCGCCGGACATCGCCCAGGGTGTCGACGCGGCCTTCGAGTTGCGCAGCGGCAAGGCCGGCGAAGACGTCCTCAACGCGCAGGGCGCCGGCGACCAGGGGATGATGTTCGGGTACGCCTGCGACGAGACGCCGGACCTGATGCCCCTGCCGATCTGGCTGGCCCACCGCCTTTCCGAGCGGCTGGCCCAGGTCCGGCACGCCGGGGCGGTGCCGTACCTCCGTCCCGACGGCAAGACGCAGGTGTCCGTGGTCTACGAAGACGGGCGCCCGGTGCGGATCGACACCGTGTTGATCTCCACCCAGCATGCCGGCGGCATCGACCTCGAGGAGCAGCTGCGGCCCGACCTCACGGAGAACGTGATCGCGCCGTTGTTGCCGACGGACATGGACACGGAGGGCCTGCGGATCTTCGTCAACCCCACCGGCATCTTCGAGCTCGGCGGCCCCCACGCCGACACGGGGCTCACGGGTCGCAAAATCATCGTGGACACCTACGGGGGCATGGCTCGCCACGGTGGGGGTGCCTTCTCCGGGAAGGACCCCTCCAAGGTCGACCGCTCGGCGGCGTACGCGGCACGCTGGGTGGCCAAGCACGTCGTGGCCTCCGGCGCGGCCAAGCGGTGCGAGGTGCAGGTGGCCTACGCCATCGGCGTCGCCCACCCGGTCTCGCTGCTGGTCGAGACGTTCGGCACGGAGACGGTCGACCCCGAGAAGATCGCCGACGCGGTGCGTGAGCTGTTCGACCTGCGTCCTGCCGCCATCGCCCGGGATCTCGACCTCCGACGCCCGATCTACAAGAAGACGGCGGCCTACGGCCACTTCGGCCGTTCGGAGAAGGAGTTCACGTGGGAGGCCACCCCGCGGGTGGACGACCTGCGGGCCGCCTTGGGGCTCTGAGCGGGGCGAGTGCTCCCCTGAGGGGAGCCGTCGCCCGCTGGCGGTGATCGCATGAGGCAGGACGGTGCAGCCGCCCACGACCGCGTGGTGCGAGTGCGCACCGACGTCGCCGCTGTGGCCAAGACGTTCGATTACGCCGTGCCGTCGGGGTGGCACGACGACGTGCATATCGGCACCCGGGTGCGAGCGCCCTTCCACGGGCGGACGGTACGGGGCTGGGTCGTCGACGAGGACGTGGGAACCCGGCCCGACGTCGATGTGCTGCCGCTGAAGTCGTGGCTGGGATGGGGCCCGCCGCCGGCCCTGGTGGAGCTGGCGGCATGGGCGGCGTGGCGCTGGGCCGGCCCCGCCTCGTTCTTTCTCCGGATCGCCTCTCCGGACGCCATCGTGCGCTCCCTGCCCACTGCCCCGACTCTGTCTCCCGGCGCCGCCGCGCCGCCGGGCCACGCTGGTCTCGACCTGGCCCCAGGGGGCCTGACACTCGTGCGCGAGCCACCCCTCACCGACCCGATCGATCTTGTCCTTTCGGTCGTGGGCGATCCCGCCGTGCAGGCCCGTCGGGGCAGCGTGCTGGTGCTCGTCCCCTCGGCCGGCTGGGCGGAACGGCTGACGGCGCGGCTGGTGCGCCGCGGGTGCCCGACCGCGCAGAGCTGGGACCAGGTCCGGGCCGGATGGCCCGTCGTGGTCGGCAGCCGGGCCGCCGCCTGGGCCGCCCTGCCCCGGCTGGCGGCGGCGGTCATCCTCGATGCGCACGACGCGGCCTACCGGGAGGAGAGCGCTCCCACCTACAGCGCGGTCGACGTGGTGGCCGACGCGCCCGCCGGGAGGGCGTGCCCTGCGTCGTGGTGTCGCCCGTCCCGCCCGTGGCGTTGGCCGCTCACACGGGTCTGCGGACCGTGGCGCCGACGCGGTCCCACGAGCGCGCCGGCTGGCCCACCCTGGAGCTGGCTGATCGCCGCGGTGCGGACCCCCGCAGCGGCATGTTCTCCGAGGAGTTCGTCCGCCTGGCCCGGTCGGCCCTCGACGACCCGGCGGCCCGACGCGCGGCCCGCTGGTCTGCGTCTACAACCGCACGGGTGGCGCGCGCCTGCTGGCCTGCCGCCACTGCGGGGAGCTGGCCTGCTGCGCACGCTGCGGTGCCGCGGCGGCGCAGCCCCGGGGGGAGGAGGTGCTGCGATGCCCGCGCTGTGACGAGGTCCGCCCGGTCGTATGCGCGGCTTGCGGACGGTTGCGAATGAAGACCCTGCGAGCCGGGGTGAGTCGCCTGCGCGAGGAGCTGGCTGCGCTCCTCGGCGTCGAGGTGGGGGAGGTGGCCGGCCCGCGCTCGGGGGCGGGCGAGGCCCCCGTTCCTGCCGCTCCCGTCCTGATCGGCACCGAGGCGGTGCTGCACCGTGTGCGCCGCGCCGCCGCCGTCGCCTTCCTCGACATCGACCTGCATCTGTTGGCGCCGCGCCTCTCGGCGACCGAGGAGACCTTGGCCCTGTTCGTCCGGGCCGCCCGGTTGGTCGGCTCCCGCGGGACGGGGGCGCCGTGGGCCCGCATGCAGGCGCAGACGCGGGTGCCGGATCACCCCCTGCTCCAGGCGGTCGCGCTCGGCGACCCGGCGGCGGTCCTGGAAGAAGAGGTGGCGATCCGCCGCACCTCCGCGTTGCCTCCCTTCTGTGCGTTGGCCGTGGCGTCGGGAGCCCTCGCCCCCGCTTACGTTGACGCGTTGCGCGTTGCGCTCGAGCCGGTGCCGGGCGCCGAGGCGGCCGCCGCCACTGCTGCCAGGAGCGCCGCGACCGGCGACGTCACGCTGGCGCCGATCGGGGACGAGCGTTTCCTGCTCCGGGCGGAGACACATCAACCCCTCTGTGACCTGCTGGCCCGCACGCCACGGCCGCCGGGCCGGGGGCTGCGCGTGGAGGTGGACCCGGTCACACTCTGAGACTGGGACCGATCGGCCGGCTCCCGGGCCTGACAAGGGTTCGGGCCGTCGCCGGTACTATGGCGACCATGTCGAGCCTCACCATCCGTCAGTACGGCGACCCCGTACTCAAGGAGCGCACGAAAGATGTGGACGACATCGACGGGGCGGTGGCCAGCCTGGTCGACTCCATGATCGAGACGATGTACGACGCGCCCGGAACCGGCCTGGCCGCCAATCAGGTGGGCGTGCAGCGCCGCATCTTCGTCTACGACGTGGGGGATGGTGCCCATACGGTCATCAATCCTCGGATCGTGGAGAGCGACGGGGAGTGGACCTACGACGAGGGCTGCCTCTCCGTGCCGGGGCTCAGCTGGGAGATCGTGCGTCCCAATGCGGTGCACCTTGTCGGCCTCGATCTCGACGGGAACGAGATCTCCATTGAGGCCTCCGAGCTCGAGGGCCGCGTGTTCCAGCACGAGCTCGACCACCTCGACGGCATCCTCCTGGTGGAGCGCCTCAACGAGGACCAGCGTAAGGAAGCGCTCAAGATCCTGCGCGGCCGCACGCTCGACCTCCCCGCGTCCGATCCGGACGGGTTCGCCAACCTTTTCACTCGCTGACGCGTTCGCTCGAGCTTTCACTCGAGCCGCTCGCCCCGTCCCGCGCCGAGTTCGTCCGCGCCCACGGCGTCGAGGCCACCTCGCTCTCCCGGCGTCGCGGTCTGCCCTACGGTGAGCGGGTGGCCCGCCTGGCGTATCTCGGCACTCCCGACATGGCCGTGCCGCCGCTGCGGGCGCTGGTTGCGGCGGGTCACGACATCGCTCTCTGCGTGACGCGGCCCGACCGCCGGCGCGGCCGCGGCAAGACGGAGACGCCGAGCCCGGTCAAGGTAGCGGCCACCGAGCTCGGCCTCACCGTGAGTCACGACATGGATGACCTGACGACGGCCGACGTCGAGCTTGCGGTCGTGGTGGCCTACGGCCGCATCATCCCCGCCCGACTCCTCGAAGAGATCCCGATGGTGAACCTGCACTTCTCGCTCCTGCCGCGCTGGCGCGGCGCGGCACCCGTCGAGCGCGCCATTCTGGCGGGCGACCGCGAGACGGGTGTCTGCCTCATGAAGGTCGAGGAGGGACTCGATACTGGACCCGTGTACGCCGTGCGCACCGTCCCACTGGACGACGACAGCACGCTCGACGAGTTGCGCCACGAGCTGGTGACCGTGGCCAGCGCGTTGGTGGTGGACGCTCTGGCCCACGGTGTCTCCGGCTTGCCGCACCCGGTGCCGCAGGAGGGCGACGTCACCATGGCGGACAAGATCAGCGCCGAAGACCTCCATCTCGACTGGAGCGCGACGGCCCCCGTCCTCAAGCGGGTCGTGCGGCTGGGCCGGGCGTGGACGACGTTCCGGGGCTCGCGGCTGCGGGTGCTCGAGGCCGGGCTCGGCCCGAGCCGGCAGGGGAACGACGAACGCCTTCCGGGCTCCCTCGACGGTCCCATTGTCGCGACGGGCGGCGGAAGCCTGGTGTTGCAACGGGTGCAGCCCGAGAGCCGTTCTCCCATGTCAGCCGAGGAGTGGCTACGCGGCGTGCGCCCTGCGCTCGGCGAACGCCTCGGGAGGGACTAGACATGAGAGCGGTGACCGTGACTCCGATCGACGGGTGGAGCCCCGACCAGTACGAGCGGTTCCGTTCGGAACGCCAGCAGCCTTTCGACGACCTGCTCACCCTGTGTCACCCGGTTCCGGGCGGCCGCATTGTCGATCTCGGGTGCGGCACGGGGGACCTGACCAAAATCCTGCACGAGGAGATGGCGGCCAAAGAGACGGTCGGCGTCGACTCGTCACCCGCCATGTTGGCCCGGGCCCAGTCGACCAACCAGGTGGCCGGGCTCTCGTTCGCCCAGGCTGACATCGCCACCTGGCTGGACGAAGGCCTCGACCTGGTGTTCGCCAACGCGTCGCTGCAGTGGATCGACGATCATCTGAACCTGTTGGCACGTATGCGCACCGCGCTCGGGCCCGACGGGCAGTTGGCCTTCCAGGTGCCCGCCAACTTTCGCCATCCTTCGCACCTGCTCGCCCAGGCGGTGGCCAACGAACCCCCCTTCATCGACGCGCTCTACGGGGACGTCCCCGAGGATCGCGGCCGTTTCGTCCTGTCACCCGAGCTCTATGCCGACCTCCTCTACGAACTGGGAGCCAAGGACCAGGTCGTGCGGATGGAGGTCTACGGTCACGAGCTCGAGTCGACCGGCGAGGTGGTCGAGTGGGTCATGGGGACACTGCTCACCCCCTATCGCAAGCGGCTCAGCCCCGAGCTGTTCGACGCGTTCGTCGAGCGCTACCGGGAGCGGCTGATCGAAGAGCTCGGCGAGCGCGAGCCCTACTTCTACGGGTTCCGGCGCATCCTCTGCTGGGCCCGCTTCACCTGAGCGGAACGGTCGGCCCATGGAGGGATCGACAACGAGAGCGGCCCGCGATCCGGGCACCGTCGGCGCGTTGCGCATCGCGCCCTCGGTCCTGTCGGCCGATTTCGGCATGCTGGCCGAGCAGGTGGGGGAGGTGGCCCCGTCCGCTGACTGGCTCCACGTCGACGTGATGGACGGCCACTTCGTCCCCAATGTCACGATCGGCCCACCGGTCGTGGCGTCCTTGCGGCAGCACACGCCGCTGTTCTTCGACTGTCATCTCATGATGACCGAGCCGGGGCGCTACCTGAAGGACTTCGCCGACGCCGGGGCCGATGGCTGCACCGTGCACGTCGAGATCGGCGACACGGACGAGCTCATCGCGCAGATGCGCGGCCTCGGGCTGCGGGCGGGATTGGCCCTCAACCCTGACACGCCCTTCGACGCGGTGCGGCCCTATCTCGGGGCGGTCGATCTCGTCCTGTGCATGACGGTCTTCCCCGGCTTCGGCGGCCAGAGCTTCATCGCCGACGTCATGGCGAAGGTGGCGCAGGTGCGCGCCGAGGTCACGGCCGGCTCGCTCGCGCTCGACATCGAGGTGGACGGGGGGATCGACACCACCACCGCGCCGGTGGCCGTGGCGGCGGGCGCCAACGTGCTGGTGGCCGGCAGCGCCATCTTCGGGCAGCCCCGACCGTGGGAGGCCGCCGACGCCATCCGCGCCGCGGCTCGTGCTGCCGCCGACGCCGCCGACGCCGCCGACGGCCACGGGTGACGACCGGTCGTGCGGTGGTCGCAGGTGGCGGCATCATCGGCACCTGGCACGCACTCGAGCTGACGGAGGCCGGCTTCGAGGTCGACCACCTGGAAGCCGAGGCGGGCCCCACGGGCGCGTCGGTGCGCAATTTCGGCCTGGTCTGGGTCAGCGGCCGGCGTTCGGGGGAAGAGCTCGAGGTGGCCCGTCGGGCCCGCCGGCGTTGGGAGGAGATCGCCGCCGCCGTGCCCGGCATCGGCTTTCGCGCCACGAGCTCGCTCACCGTCGCCACCGACGCGGCGGCCCGGGGCGTGATGGAGACGTTCGCCGCGCACCCCGACGCGGCGGCGCGCGCCATCTCGTTCCTGGCGCCCGACGAGGTGCGCAGCTGCAACCCGGCGGTCCGCGGTGACATCGACGGCGCGCTGCACTGCACCGAGGACGCGGTCGTCGAGCCCCGCCTCGCGCTCGGGGCGCTGCGCGCCCACATGGCGTCGACACACGGGTCGCGGTACCGCTTCCATCCCGGCCACCGAGTCGCCGCCGCCGAACCGCGGGCGCTCATCGACGCAGCGGGGGAGCGCTGGGAGGGAGACCTCGTCGTGCTCGCCACCGGCGCGGCCTACGACCACCTCCCCGGCACGGCGGCCCTCGCGTCCCGCCTGCGCCGGGTCCGGCTGCAGATGCTGCAGACGGCACCCTTCGCCGGCTCGTTGACGACGTCGGTGGCCGACGCCGACACGCTGCGCTACTACCCGGCCTACGAGTCGGCGCCCCTGGCCCAGCTGGGCGAGCAGTCGCCGGTGGCGGCCGCGCACCATCTGCAGCTCCTCGTCGTCCAGCGCCGCGACGGCGGGTTGACGATCGGCGACACGCACGCCTACGGGGAGCCGTTCGACTTCGCGCTGTGCGAGGACCCGACGCGGGAGCTGCTGGCGCGGGCAGAGAGAATTCTCGGGGTGGCGCTTCCCCGTGTGCAGCGCCGCTGGGAGGGCGTCTATGCGCAGTGCGTCGACGGCGCCGTCTGCCTGCGCGAGGAGATCGAGACAGGGGTGTGGTTGGTGACCGGTCCCGGCGGACGCGGCATGACGTGCTCGCCGGCCATCGCCGTCGACACCCTGCGGGCGGCCGGGGTGGCGGCGTGATCGGGTCCTTCGCGTTGGCCTGCCTCGATATGGCCGGGACGACCGTGCGTGACGACGGCGCCGTCGAGGCGGCGTTCACGAGTGCCCTGGCCGCCGTGGGCATCACGCCGGGCAGCAGGTTCTTCGAGGAGGCCCAGGTCGTCGTGCGCCGGACGATGGGCTGGTCCAAGGCGGACGTATTCGCCACGCTGCTCGACGAGGACGAGGCGAGGGAGGCCACGGCTGCCTTCGCCGCCGCCTACGAGGCGATCGTCGCCGCCGGCGACATCAGCGAGATCCCCGGCGCGCTCCAGGTCCTGCGCGACCTGCGCGCCGCCGGGGTGCAGGTGTGCCTCACGACCGGCTTCGCGCCCTCGACCCGCGACGTGGTGCTCGACGCCCTCGGATGGCGCGCCGAGGTCGACCTTGCCCTGTCGCCGGCCGACGTGGGCCGGGGTCGTCCCGCGCCGGACCTCATCCTCGGTGCCATGGACCGCCTCGGCGTGGACGATCCGCACGCGGTGGCGGTGGTGGGCGACACGAGCAGCGACCTCGAGGCGGGGCACGCCGCCGGCGCCGGGGCGGTCATCGGCGTCCTCAGCGGCGCCCACGACGACGCCGCCATGCTGGCGGCGGCCCCGACGGCCCTCATCGCGGACGTGACGGGTCTGATCCCGCTTCTCCACCGGGCTTGAGGGCGCCTGATCCGCCCGCCTGACCTGGCAGTCTCGACAAAAACTGAAACGTGTTCTAGTATTGCCCCCCACAAGGCCGGGGACCCACCCCGGGCAAGGACCTGACCATGGATGACGTGGAGCACATGCGCCGGGCAATGGCGCAGGCGGCAACGGTCCGTTCGACCACGGCGCCCAACCCCTGGGTGGGCAGCGTCGTCGTGACACCGGGTTCGGGCCCGGACGCCGGGACCGTGTTCGTCGGAGCAACGGCACCTCCGGGCGGTCCCCATGCCGAGGTGACGGCCCTGGCTGCCGCTGGGGAGGCCGCGAGGGGAGCCACGCTGTACGTGACGCTGGAGCCCTGCGCCCACCACGGCCGCACTCCGCCCTGTAGCGACGCCATCATCACAGCGGGCGTGGCTCGTGTCGTGGTGGGCATCGAGGATCCCGACGCGCGGGTCGCCGGCCGCGGCATCGCAGCGCTGCGCGCCGCCGGTCTCGAGGTCACCGTCGGCGTGGCCGCCGACGAGGTCGCCGAGCAGTTGGCCCCGTACTGCAAGCACCGGACGACGGGGCAGCCCTGGGTGGTGCTGAAGATGGCCGCCAGCCTCGACGGCCGGACGGCGGCACCGGACGGCACCAGCCGCTGGATCACCGGCGAGGCGGCGCGCCGGGACGTGCACCGCTTGCGGGCCCATTCCGACGCCGTCCTGGTCGGGGCCGGCACCGTCCGGGCCGACGACCCCGCGCTCACGGTCCGCCTCGACGACGGCATCGAGCGGGACCAGCCCCTGCGCGTCGTGCTCGGCCAGGCACCCGCCGGCGCCAAGGTGCGCCCGGCCCTGGAGCTCTCGGGCGATCTGGACGACGTGCTGACCGAGCTCGGCCGGCGTGGCGTGCTGCAGCTGCTGGTGGAGGGAGGAGCCACGGTGGCCCACGATTTCCACGTCGCCGGGCTGGTCGACCGCTATGTGCTGTACCTGGCGCCGGTGCTTTTCGGGGGTGATGACGGCCGGCCGATTTTCGCGGGCCCCGGGGCTGGCACAATTGGAGACGTGTGGAAGGGCAGGCTGGTGTCGATAGAGCAGCTGGGTGAAGATCTTCGAGTGGAGGTGGCGGCCTGATGGCGTTCTCGAAGGTGCAGGAGGCGATCGACTCCATCGGCCGGTTGGGCATGGCCGTGGTGGTCGACGACGAAGACCGTGAGAACGAGGGCGACCTGGTGATGGCGGCAGAGGCGGCCACACCGGAGAACATCGCCTTCTTCCTGGCCCACACCTCGGGCGTCATCTGTGCGCCGCTCCTACCCGAGCGGGCGGACGCGCTCGACCTGCCCCTCATGGTGACGGCCAACACCGAGGCGCAGCGGACCGCCTTCACCGTGAGCGTGGACCTCCGGCACGGCACGACGACCGGGATCTCCGCCACGGACCGGGCCGCCACCATTGCGGCCCTGATCGACCCCGCCACGCGCCCGAACGACCTGAACCGGCCCGGGCACATCTTCCCGCTGCGTTACCGCAGTGGCGGCGTGCTCAAGCGAGCCGGGCACACCGAGGCGACGGTCGACCTGGCCCGCGCCGCTGGACTGACGCCGGCGGGCGTGCTGTGCGAGATCGTGACCGAGGACAAGTCGGAGATGGCCCGGCTGGCCGACCTCGAGACCTTCGCCAAGAAGCACGACCTCCCCCTCATCTCCATCGCGGACCTCATCCGCTACCGCCGGCAGAACGAGAAGCTCGTGCGACTCGTCTCCGAGGCGCGCATCCCGGCCGAGGGGCGTGAGTTCCGGGCATTCGTCTATGAGTCGGTGCTGGACAACGAGCAGCACCTCGCGCTCGTGATGGGTGAGGTGGCCGGGAAGGAGAACGTGCTCGTACGGGTGCACTCCGAGTGCCTGACCGGCGACGTGTTCGGGTCGCTGCGCTGCGACTGCGGGCCGCAGCTGCAGGCGTCGCTCGACCTGATCGAGAAGGAAGGGCGTGGCGTCCTCATCTACCTGCGCGGCCACGAGGGGCGCGGCATCGGCCTCGGCCACAAAATCCGGGCGTACCAGCTGCAGGAGGAGGGCCACGACACCGTGGACGCCAACCTGCAGCAGGGGCTCCCCGTCGACAGCCGGGAATACGGCATCGGCGCGCAGATGCTGGTCGACCTCGGCGTGACCACCATGCGCCTCATGACCAACAACCCCGTGAAGTACGGAGGGCTGGAGGGCTTCGGCCTCGACATCACCGAGCGGGTCCCCCTGCAGCCCTCGGCGAACCCCGAGAACATCGCCTACCTGCGCACCAAGCGCGAGCGGATGGGGCATCTGCTGCACGGGCTCGACGACGTCCTGTGACGTCCTCGTGTGCCACAGTGAGGGCGTGACCTCGACCGCCACCGCCCTCAGCTGATGGCCGAATCTGATCTGGTCTCCCTGCCCGAGGGTGCGCTCGACGACGTGGCGTCGCGCGTCGGGGTCAGCCTGCACGGCTCGGCCGACGGCACCGGTCTGCGTGTCGGCGTCGCCTGCGCCGAGTTCAACGGGGGTATCACACTGCGCTTGCTCGACGGCGCCCTGCAGGCGTTGCACGAGGCGGGCACGGACCGCCGGGACATCACCGTGGCCTGGGCGCCCGGCGCGTTCGAGCTCCCCGTCGTGGCCCGCGCCTTTGCCCATGCCGGCAAGGTGGACGCCGTCCTGTGCCTCGGTGCGGTCATCCGCGGTGACACCGGCCACTACGACTTCGTGGCGGGGGAGTGCGCCTCGGGCATTCAGCAGGTGCAGCTGGCGACCGGGGTGCCCGTGGTCTTCGGCGTGCTCACCACCAACACGCTCGACCAGGCCTTGGAACGCTCCGAGCCCGACGACACCAACAAGGGACGAGAGGCGGCGCTGACCGGCATCGAGATGGTGCGCCTGCTGCGCAGCGCGCCCCTGTCCTAGTCCGAGCACACAGAGCGCAGCGACCCATTCATCGGCAGTTCACAGGGTCGACACTGCCCGGACACGTCGGAGCCCTACGGTGGCACCGACGAGACCACCAGCGGACCAGCACGGGAGATCGGCATGGGTGACACGGCGCCCAAGGCGGAGGCGACACCCCTGACCGGGGCGGCCCCGACGCCACCGGGCAGCCCGGCCGACCGCAGCGCCGACGGTCCGGTCGACCCGACGGAGATCCGCTTTCGGCCCGGCATCCGGCGCGAGGGGCCATTCACGGTGCGCTACGTCACCATTCACGGCTACCGCCGGGCCTACGTCAGGGCCGGATCGGGACCGGCCCTCTTGTTGATCCACGGCATCGGCGACAGCTCCGATACGTGGCGACCCGTGGTGGAGCAGCTCGCCGAGCATTACACGGTCATCGCCCCCGATCTGCTGGGGCACGGGCGCTCCGAGAAGCCGAGGGCCGACTACTCGGTGGCCGGCTTCGCCAACGGCATGCGCGACCTCCTCAGCGTGCTGGAAGTCGACCGAGTCACGGTCGTGGGGCATTCGCTGGGGGGCGGCGTGGCGGCGCAGTTCGCCTATCAATTCCCCGATCGCTGCGAGCGCCTGGTCCTGGTGGGCAGCGGGGGAGTGGGCCGGACGGTCAGCCCGCTGCTGCGCGTGGCGGCGGTGCCCGGCATCGAACTGCTCATGCCGTTCCTCGGCCTGGCACCGGTCCGCTTCGCCAGCCGACTCGGTGCGGAGTTGCTCCGTGTCCTCGACACGGCGCTCGGACGCGACGCCGAGGAGATCCTGGCCGTGTTCGACGCGTTGCCGAACACCGAGGCCCGCATGGCCATCCTGCGCACCCTCCGCTCGAGTGTCGACTGGAACGGTCAGGTGATCACCATGGTGGACCGGGCCTATCTGGCCGAGGGCATCCCGACACTGATCGTGTGGGGACGGCGTGACGCCATCATCCCGTTGGGCCACGGCCGCCTGATCCATACCGTCATGCCCGGCAGTGAGTTCGAGGTCTTCGACGAAGCGGGGCACTTTCCCCACCACAGCGACCCGGCGCGCTTCGTGCGCGTCCTACGCCAGTTCATGGAACGCTCCGAACCGGCCAGCTACGACCAGGGCAACTGGCGGGAGCGTCTCCGGCGTGGCAGCAGGGTGGACGAGGCCGAGCTGCAACATGTGGCGGAGAGCGCCTCCGAGCTGTCCGACGTGACGGCCCTGCGGGGAGCGGACTGACCGGGCTGATTGACCGGGCGGATTGACCGGGTCGCCAGCCCGGCTCAGTACAGAATGATCTGAGTGCAGCGGTACGACGCCATCAGCCGCTCGGTGGTCTCGTTGGTCACCGTGGCGTCCCACACTTGCGTCGTCCGCCCCAGGTGCAGCGGTGCCGCCGTGGCCGTGACGCGCTCGCCTTCCCGTGCGCTCGAGATGAAGTTGGCCGAGCAATCCACCGTGGTGAAGCTGCGCGCCCCCTCGGGCCAGTGGTGGCTCACCCCGAACGCGCAGAGGGCGTCCGCCATGGCGATGACGACAGGGGCCCACAAAAAGCCCGTGCCTGCGATGAGCGCGTGGGTGACCGTCAGCCGGGCCACGGGGTCACGATCCTCGTCGGGCAGGGGCACGTCGATCCCGAGGAGCTCCAGGAAGTTGCGGGCGTCGTAGGGCGGTGGCACGGGCACAGCTTGCCCGACCGGCGCCGTGTGGGCCGGCTCCGCTGGCGCGTCTGCGAAGATCTACCCCCATGCTCCGCCTCGTTCTGCCCAAGGGCTCGCTCGAACGCGCCACCATGCAGTTGTTCGAAGAGGCCGACCTCGGCGTCAACCGAGCCTCCGACGTGGCCTACCGCGCCACCATTGAGGACCCCCGCATCAGCGAGGTACGCATCCTGCGCCCCCAGGAGATCCCGGTGTACGTGGCCGACGGGCTCTTCGACCTCGGCATCACCGGGCGCGACTGCGTCGAGGAGCGCGGGAGCGACGTCGTCTCGCTCGGCAAGCTGGCCTACTCGAAGAACACCGCCAACCCGGCTCGGGTGGTGCTCGCCGTCGGCGCCGACTCACCGGCCCACTCCCTGGCCGAGCTGGCGGCCACCGTGGCCGATCGACCCGGACGCCTGCGCGTCAGCACCGAGTACCCCGAGCTGACCCGGAAGGCCCTGGAGGCGCACGGGATAGAGGCCGACATCGCGCTCTCCTACGGCGCCACGGAAGCGAAGGTGCCCGACATCGCCGACGCCGTCGTCGACATGACCGAGACCGGGAGCGCGTTGCGCGCCGCGGGATTGCGCGTCATCGAGACGCTGCTCGTGTCGCACACCGAGCTCATCGCCAACCCGGCGGCGGCGGCGGATCCCGACAAGCGTCACGCCATGGAGCAGATCCACACGCTGTTGCAGGGCACCCTCGAGGCGCGGGGCAAGGTGCTGGTGAAGCTCAACGTCGAAGGGGCCAACCTCGACAAAGTGCTCGCCGTCTTGCCCGCCATGCGCGCGCCGACGATCTCGGAGCTCTCGGGTGGTGGCGCCTACGCGCTCGAGGCGGTGGTGGCCAAGTCCGACATCAACATCCTCATCCCGGCGCTGCGCGATCAGGGTGCCTCGGACATTTTGGAGATCCCGCTCTCCAAAATCGTCCACTGACGTGGGCAGCCCCCTCCCTTCCGCCGGTCCCCACCACGGTCGAGTGGCATCGTTCGACCTCACCCGAGGCCTCGGCGCGGTCGACGACGACGACGGCACGAGCTACGGCTTCCACGCCACGGCCATCGCTGATGGGAGCCGGCGTATCGACGTCGGCACAATGGTGGTCTTCACGGTGACACCGGGACATGGCGGCCTCTACGAGGCGCGGTCGCTGCTCCCGGTTTCCTCCTGACCCTCCCACCAGCGGCCGCGGTAGCGGTCGGCGAACACCGCGAGCGCCGCCTCGACCCCGTCCCGATCGCCGGTCGCCAGCAGGTCGAGCAGCAGGCCGCGCGTCACCGCCAGCCCGAGGCGCGCGTGGGTGCGGGCCACGTCGGCCGGCACCCCCCACCGGACGGACAGTGCCACGTTGGCGTCGAGCCAGCGCGCCACGTCCTCGTCGAGCAGGGGCCGGACGGCATTGTCGCCTTGGAGCGCCCGCCCGTAGAGCGCGAAGAACAGGCGCTCGAGGTCGCCCAGGTCCGGGTCGGCGAGGTAGTCCCACATCCGGTGGATCAGCGCATCCGTCTCGCCGGGGGCGTCCTCGCTCGAATTCGGTGAGGCGTCCCTGGGTCCTGGCCTCCACCTCGCGGACGACAGCCAACAACAGCCCGTCCTTGGAGCCGAAGTGGTAGAGCAGCATGCGGTGGCTGGTCCCGATGGCCTCGGCGATGCGGCGCAGGCTCTGGTCGGCCAGTCCCTCTGCCGCGAAGTGCGCCACGACCGCGTCGAGGAGGCGTTGCCGGGCCGGGTTCTCGCCGGCCGTCCCGGCCTCCTCCGGCGATCCGCCCTGTCTCTCCGGGGCCGCCCCGTCCGCATCTGGTTGTCCACGCATGTACCACATGGTACATTCCAAGCAACCACGTGACGGCGAAACAACCAACGAACGGGAGGACAGGCCATGGCAGAGCAGGTGATCGACGAGACGGTGACCACGGGCGCCGACCCCGCGGCCGTGTATGCGCTGCTGGCGGACGGCTCCACCTGGCCCGAGTGGTCGCCCATCGACTCCTTCGAGCTCATCGACCCGGGGGCCGGGTCCCCGGAGGGCCTGGGTGCGGTGCGGCTCTTCACCACGGGACGCCACAAGAGTCGCGAGCGGGTCGTGACGTGCCGACCCGGCGAGGTCTTCGCCTACGAGCTCGAGAAGGGGCTGCCGTTGCAGGGTTACCGGGCGGTCATCACGCTCACGCCGGCGCCTCCCGGCAGCCACCATGACCGGCACCACCATCAACTGGCGCTCGACCTTCCGGCCCAAGGTGCCCGGGTGCGGCTGGATCTATCGCCGCGAGCTGGGCAAGTTCATCAAGCGGACGGTGGAGGGGCTCGCCACCGCGGCCGACCGGGCCCGCAGCTCCTAGTTCAGGTCGTGCCCGGCGTTGGCGGCGCCCTCAGAGGCGCTCTTCTCGGCTCCCTCCAGGCTCACGAAAGCCAGGCGGAGCTGGGACAGCGACTCGAGGAGAGCCGGTTCGGCCTCTCCGAGGCGGCCGCGGAGCCCGTCGAGCAGGGCGCCGAGACCGTCGATGGCCAGGCGGGCCTGAAAGAGTTGGGGTGGGGTCTGCGAGAGGTAGATGGCGGCCAACTCGAAGAGCCCGTAGCAGTGGTTGGCCACCACGACCTCGGCCGGAGTGTGGGCCAGCTGGGCCCGCATGGCGTCGACCTCGGCCTGGGCGGCGGCCTGCTCCTCCGTGAGGGGGGCCTCCGGTGACGTCTGCGTGACGTCGGTGTCGCCCGGCCGGCCTGGGGGCGACGAGCCGCCATCGTCACCCTCCTTCTTGGGGAAATGCTCGCCCGACGGTGTCCACAAGCTGCTCATGCTGGTACCCTATGCTCCTTGACTACATGGAAGCGGGGCCCCCACTGAGTGGCCTCCACCTGGCCACCACCCCGCACAGGCGGGGCGCACCGTGCGCCAGGTCGATCGCCTCTCTTCAGCGGGCTGTGCCCGTTGGTCGGCCTCGCTCCACCGATTGGCTTGCGGAAGGACCGCTGGCCCGAGTGAGAGGTGTGATGACGCATCGTCGCTGAAACCACAACTGAGCACCGGATCAATGACCGAATCCGTGCCCGTGAAGTCCGGCTCGTGGACCCCGATGGTGTGCAACTAGGCATCAAGCCGCTCCCCGAGGCCCTGGCGATCGCCAAGGAGCTCGATCTCGACCTCGTCGAAG
The DNA here is from genome assembly GCA_963794875.1 of uncultured Acidimicrobiaceae bacterium. Lineage (GTDB taxonomy): Bacteria > Actinomycetota > Acidimicrobiia > Acidimicrobiales > RAAP-2 > Bog-473. The sequence continues at coordinate 25,026 of CAWCFG010000016.1, read as the reverse complement.
TCGCCCCCATGGCCAATCCGCCCGTGTGCCGGATCATGGACTTCGGCAAGTTCAAGTTCGACGAGGCCCAGCGGGCCAAGGAGAGCCGCCGCAAGACGGTCCACGTCGGGATCAAGGAGATGAAGTACCGGCCGAAGATCGGCCCGGGAGACTTCGACACCAAGACCCGGCAGGTGGCCAAGTTCCTGGGCGAAGGGCACAAGGTCAAGATCACGATCATGTTCCGAGGCCGCGAGGTGTACCACCCCGAGCACGGGAAGCGGATCCTTGACCGCATCGCCGAGCAGATGGAGGGCATCGCCAAGGTCGAGGCCGAGCCCAAGCTCGACAACCGCAACATGATCATGGTGCTCGCCCCCGACAAGCGGGCCCGTCAGGCCGCCCAGTCAAGGGAGAAGGCACAGCAGCGCACCGACAAGCCGGGCGCCAGCGCCACCCCACAAGCGTCTGCCGAGCCGGCAGGCGGGAACGGGGTGGTCGGCGAGCCGGCCCCCTCACCGGAGGGGAACGGAAGTGCGCCGGCAGCCGGTGGGAGCACCGGAGTCAGCGAAGTCGCAGCATCAGCCGAAGAGGGATGACGCAATGCCGAAGATGAAGACAGACCGGGGCGCCGCCAAGCGCATCAAGGTGACCGGCTCCGGCCGGTTGCGCCGGCGCAAGGCCTTCCGTGCGCACCTTCTCGAGAACAAGAGCAGCGTGCGCACGAGGCGGCTCGGACGCGAGGCGGAGATCTCCAAGGCGGACGAGCGCGCCACGCGCCGGATGCTCGGCATTTAGCACCGGCGACCACCACCGCGCCCCGGCGCACCCCCACCCGACACACCGAGATCTGAGAGGAGCACCCCCATGGCCAGAGTGAAGCGGTCCGTCCACGGCCGCAAGCACCACCGCGCTGTCCTCGAGCAGGCGAAGGGGTACTACGGAAACAAGAGCCGCTCCTACCGGGCGGCCAACGAGCAGCTGATGCACTCGATGCAGTACGCCTTCCGGGACCGTCGTGCCCGGAAGGGGGACTTCCGCAAGCTGTGGATCCAGCGCATCAACGCCGGGACCCGGCAGCACGGTATGAGCTACAGCCGATTCATCAACGGCCTGCACCTGGCCGGCGTGGAGGTCGACCGCAAGGTCCTGGCCGATCTGGCCGTGAGCGACGCCGAGGCCTTCGGTGCACTCGTGGTCACCGCGCAGGACGCCCTGTCCAATGCGCCCGTGGCCGAGGTCGCTTCCTGACCCAGAGGCTGGCCTTTTCGCACCGGCGGATCCGCCGGCTGCGCGGGCTGCTGCAGAAGCGTTCGGCGCGCTGGAGCGAGCGCGCCTTCGTCGCCGAGGGGGCGGAGCTCATTCGGACCGCGCTGAATGCGGGCGTCCCCGTCGAGTCCCTCTACGTTGCGCCGGACGGTGACGACGACCGCGCCGTCCAGGAGGTGTGCCGGCGCGCCGAGGCCGCCGGCGTACGGGTGTTCCCTCTCGCCGCCGGAGTCCTGGAGCGGGTGGCCGACACGGTCACGCCGCAGCCGGTGCTCGCCGTGCTCCCGATGCTCGAGGAGCCCCCGGCCGACGCAGACCTCTGGTCGGCCCACCCGGGCGCGCTCATCGTGGTCCTGGTCGACGTGCGTGACCCCGGCAACGCAGGCACCGTGCTGCGGGCGGCGGACGCCTCCGGTTCGACGCTCGTGATCTATGCCGGCGACTCGGTCGACCCCTACAACCCCAAGACGGTGCGTTCCTCGGCCGGGTCGCTCTTCCACGTGCCGTTGGCGGTTCGGCCCGACCCGGGCGCACTGGCCGCCGAGCTGGGGAGCGCCGGCTTCCGCACGCTGGCCACCGTGGTGCGGGACGGCGAGGACTATGCCGCACTCGACTGGTCCACGCCCTCGGCCGTGTTCTTGGGCAACGAGTCGTCCGGGCTCGATCCCGCACTGACCGGGGCGCTCACGGGGAAGCTGGCGATTCCCATGGCGGGACAAGCCGAATCGCTCAACGTCGGCGTGGCCTGCGCCGTGGTCTGCTTCGAGGCGTTCCGACAACGCCGGGGCGGCGGTGCCGCGCCACGTAGCATCGCGGACGGCGGATGAGCCCGAGCTGGTGACTGACGACTGGGAATTCGGCGACATGGCAACCGACAACGTGGATCTCGACATCGATGGCATCACCGCCGACGGCGCGCGGGCCATTGAGGGCGCGGCATCGACCGAAGCTCTCAATCAGGTCGAGACCGAGTTCCTGGGCAAGCGCTCCCCGCTGAATCGGGCCCACCGCGCCCTGGGCGGCCTCGATCCCGGGGCCCGCAAAGTAGCCGGCCGCCGTATCGGTGAGGCCCAGTCTCAGCTCAAAGCGCTGCTGGACGCACGCCGCGCCGAGCTGGCGGCGTCCGAGCGCGCCGAGTCACTCCGCGCCGATCGCCTGGACCTGACCGAGGTCATCGTGGACCAGGTGCGGACGGCGCCGGGGCGGGGACACCTGCATCCCGCCACCCAGGCCCGGGCCGAGCTCGAGGACGTCTTCGTGGGCATGGGGTTCACCGTGGCCGAGGGTCCCGAGGCGGAGACGGACTGGTACAACTTCGAAGCGCTGAACATCCCTCCGGCACATCCGGCGCGCGGCATGTACGACACCATGTACCTCGACGTGGGGGAGCCGGAGACGGTGCTGCTGCGCACGCATACGTCGCCGGTGCAGATCCACCTGATGGAGGCGGCGGTACGCGACGACTCCTTGCCGATCCACGCCGTCATGCCGGGCAAGTGCTTCCGGCTCGACACGCCGGACGCCCGCCATCTTCCTGTGTTCAATCAAATCGAGGGCCTCGTGGTCGACCGGGACATCACCTTCGGCGACCTCGCCGGCACCATTCAGGCCTTCACGGAGGCCTACTTCGGCCCGGGCATGCGCTCACGCCTGCGTCCGGCCTACTTTCCCTTCACGGAGCCGTCGGCCGAGTACGAGATCACGTGCACCGTCTGTCTCGGCGAAGGGTGCCGAACCTGCTCGCAGACCGGCTGGATAGAGCTCGGGGGCTGCGGCATGGTCGACCCCGCCGTCTTCGCCGCTGTGGGAATCGACGCGGAGGTCTGGTCGGGCTTCGCGTTCGGATTCGGCATCGACCGGCTGGCGCAGATGCGTCACGCCATTCCCGACATGCGCTCCTTCCTGGAGAACGACATCCGCTTCCTCTCGCAGTTCTGACCTCGCCCCCGAACGAGAAAGTCCCCCGTGCGCGCTCCGCTCAGCTGGCTCCGTGAATTCGCCCCGTTCCCCGACGACGTCGGGGTGCTACGCGACGCGCTCGACGACCTGGGCCTCGTCGTGGAGGCCATCGAACACGTGGGCGAGGGGTTGGGCGGCGTCGTGGTCGGCCGGGTGCTCGAGATCCGCCCGATCAAGGGGGCGGACAAAATCCGGCTCACGATCGTCGACGGCGGCGGAACGGACCCGCTCGAGATCGTCTGCGGCGCCACCAACTTCACAGTGGGGGACCGCGTGCCTCTGGCGCCGGTCGGGGCGATCCTGCCCGGTGGCTTCGAGATCGCGGCGCGGCCCCTGCGTGGCGTGACGTCCCACGGCATGCTGTGCTCGGGCAAGGAGCTCGGTCTCTCCGACGACGGCGCCGGCCTGCTGATCCTGGGGGACGAGTCGCCCGGTGAGCCGGGGACGCCGATCATGGAGGCGCTGGGGCTGCGGGTCGACACCGTCTTCGACATTGCGGTCGAGGGCAACCGCCCCGACGCCTGGTGCATTTCGGGGATCGCGCGCGACCTGGCGGGCCGGCTGGAGCTGCCGTTCACGCTCCCCGAACCACCCGCGCCGGCGGCGAGCGGTTGGCCGGTGGAGGAGGCCGCACGCGCCTCGGTGGACTCGGCCGACCTCTGCCCGCGACTCACGGTGTCGGTGCTGCGCGACGTGACCGTCGTACCGTCGCCGGGCTGGATCTCCCAGCGGCTGCTGCTGGCCGGCATGCGACCGATCAACAACGTCGTCGACGCGTCGAACTACGTCATGCTCGAGCTGGGCCAGCCCACCCACCCCTACGACCTTTCGCTCCTGCCCGGACGCGGGCTGACCGTCCGGCGAGCCCGGTCCGGCGAGACGGTCGAGACACTCGACGGCGTGCAGCGCACGGTGGGGCAGCAAGGACGGAGCCTCGGCGACACGGGCGAGGACTGCCTGATCTGCGACGCAGAGGGCACACCGGTCGGCATCGGGGGGATCATGGGCGGCGTCTCGTCCGAGATCGCGGAGACGACGACCGAGGTCCTGCTGGAGGCCGCCTACTTCACACCCATGGCGATCGCGCGCACGTCCAAGCGACTTGGTCTGCGCACCGAGGCCTCGGCGCGCTTCGAGCGCGGCGTCGACCCGTGGGTGATTGAGCCGTCGGTGCGGCGCTTCTGCCAGCTGCTCGCGGAGAGTGTGCCCGGTCTCACGGTCGCCGACGGCATGCTCGACGTCCGCGGCGATGTGCCCGAGCCGTTCGTGGTCCCGGTGCCGATCGCCCGGGTGCACCGCCAGATCGGCGTCGCCCTCGGGCCGGCGGAGATCGCCCGGCTCATTGAGCCGATCGGCTTCACGGTGCTCGAGACGGTGCTCGAGACGGAGCTCGACGCGGGTGAGGGCGTGCTGACGATCGAAGTGCCGACGAATCGCCCGGACATCCGGCCGGCGCCCTACGGCGTCGACGACATCATTGAGGAGATCGCCCGCACGTTCGGCTACTCCAATGTGCCGCGCCGGGTCCCGACGTGGCCGCAGCCGGGTCGGCTGACGGCGCTGCAGCGCTCCCGGCGTGAGGTCAAGGACGTGTTGCGGGGTCTGGGTGTGTCGGAGGGCTGGACCGACACCTTCGTGTCGGCGTCCGCGCACGACGACGTCGACCTCACCGGACCGGCGGTACTGGTCGCCAACCCCCTCGACGCCGAGAAGCCCTTCCTGCGTCGCTCCCTGCTGCCCGGTCTCCTCGGGGCGCTGGCCTACAACGCCAGCCGGCGGCAGCCGGACGTGCGACTGTTCGAGGTGGGCGTCGTCTTCTCGCACCCCGGCGCGGGCTTGGTGCGGGTCGTCGAACGGAGCGGGGCCGGCGGTACCGAGCGGGCCGAATTGCCGGGGGAGCGCGAGTTGCTCTCGGCCGTCTTCGCCCACCAGGAGGACGACGCCCGTTCGGCGGTGGCCGCCTGGCAGGTCCTGGCGGACTCGCTCCGCCTGAGCGGGGTGCGGCTGATTCCCCCCGGTGACGGCACGCCGCCGCTGCCCGGTCTGCATCCAACTCGTTCGGCGCACCTCATGGCTCGGGCCGGCAGCTTGGACGAGGTCACCATCGGTGCAGTGGGGGAGATCGACCCCGCCGTCGCAACACGATTCGACCTGACCCGTCCCTCGGGCAGCGGTACGACGGCCCGGCGTATCGGCTGGCTCGAGGTCGACCTGGGCCTGCTCTTCGACGAGGAGCGTGTCCCCCGCCGCATCACCGTGGGCGGTGCCGTCAGCAGGTTCCCGTCATCGGACATCGACCTGGCCTTCGTGGTGGAGGACCGCCATCCGGCCGACGCCGTCGCGGACGCTTTGCGGCTTGCGGGGGGCGATCTCCTCGAGTCCGTGCATCTCTTCGACGTGTACCGCGGCACCGGCATTGACGAGAGTGCCCGCAGCCTGGCCTACCGGCTGCGCTTCTGCGCGGACGACCGCACCCTCACGGACGAGGAAGTCGGCACGCTGCGCACACGCTGCATCGAGTCCGTGGCCCAGGAGTTCGGCGCCACCCTGCGCTGAGCGGCCGCCGGCGTGGCAAGGTGGTCCGGTGGAGGTACGCCTGGTCGACCCTTCGGACGAGAAGGAGCTGGAGGAATGGACCGCGGTCCTCCGCGCCAGCGACAAGGACCTCTGGCCCGACCTCACCGGGTTCACACTGTCGGACATCCGCGCCTTCGCGCAGCACCGCAGCACGTCGAAGCGCTTCGACCTGCTCGGAGCGCGGGAGACCGGCGGCGGCCCCATTCTCGGCGTGGCCATGATGGAGATGCCGTTCCGCGACAACACGCGCAGCGCCGAGGTCACCGTGGCGGTCCATCCGGCACAGCGGCGCCGCGGGGTGGGGACGGCCATCGCCGAAGCCATGGCCGAGCACGGGCAGGCCGACGGGCGTCTGGTGCTCAACTCCATCGTCGACGTGCCGCTCGACCGCGCCGCCGACGACGCGTCCTTCTCCTTCGCTGTGAAGATGGGCTTCACGCCCATGCTCTCCGGAAACGTCCGCCACCTCGCCATGCCGATGGATGCCGTCCGGACGGCGGAACTGCGTGGCGAAGTCGCCCGGGCTCGACACGCCGCCGACTACCGCGTCCTCACCTTCGAAGCGCCGTGGCCGGCGGACTACCTCCAAGACCAGTGCGCGCTGTTCAACTGCATGTCGACCGACGAGCCCCACGGCGACGAAAGCCACGAGGAGGAGATCTGGGACGCCGAGCGGGTGGACGAGAACGACGCGCTCCGGCTCGCCCGCGGTGCCCGGTTCCTGATCGCGGTGGCGCAGCACATCGCCTCAGGCCGCCTCGTCGCCTGCACGGAGCTCGCCATCGGTGCCGAGTCCCCGGGACAGGCCTTCCAGATGCTGACGGTCGTCGAGCCCGAGCACCGGGGCCACCGCCTGGGGTTGGCCGTCAAGCTGGCGAATCTCGACCTGCTGGCGGAGCGTGCGCCCGAGGTGCGGGTCATCGTGACGGGCAACGCGTCGGTCAACGCACCGATGATCGCAGTGAACGAGATGATGGGATTCGAGGTCGCCAGCGAGGGGAACTTCTGGCAGAAGCGCCTGGAGCCCGGATGACCTGACGGGAGGTCCACGCCGTCCGTCGCCGCCGGCGATCAGGCGTGCGTGGGAGGCAGGTTGACCGACAGGCCGTCGAGAATGCGATCGAGCCCGAGCTCGAAGCCGCGCTCGTCCCGGTTGTCAGCGTGAGGCCTCTCAGCATCGAGCACGACCCGCGCGACCAGCGGGTGATGACCATCGTCGATGATCGCTTGCATGTACGGGGCGTGGGCGGTCATCCATTGATCACGTTCGAGCCCGGAGCGGCGGATTGCTTCCTGCTCGGCCAGCTCGCCGAGCGTGTAGCCGCGCACGAACGCCTGGAGCGTCTCGACGCTCACGAGCATGTCGTCGATCGACAGCCCGAGGTCTGCGATCGCACGCAGAGTGTGTTCGGCGAGGCGTAGTCCGTTGGGCCCGAGGGTGGGTCGCCCTGCTGCCAGGACGGCCACCCACGGGTGGCGGTGCATGATCGACCGGGCCCGACGGGCAAACGCCCGGAGGTCCTGACGCCAGTCCCCGCTGAGCGGGTCCGGACCGCCGTCCTCGCCCTCGACGGCGTCGACCATCAGGTCGATCAGGTCGTCCTTGCGGGCGACGTAGCGGTAGAGCGTTCCCGTTCCAGCCCCGAGCTTTGCCGCGACCCTGCGCATGGAGACGGCGTCGATGCCCTCGGCGTCCGCCAACCCGATGGCTGTTGTGGTGATCTCGGCCCGGCTGTGCGAGGGGGCAGGGCCTTTGCCGGCCCGTTCGGGCCTGGTCCAGATCACCTCATAGTCGTCCGCACCCTCTGGAGGCATGGCCCCATCTCCGTTCTCTTTCTTTCTGCACACACTGTGCCCAGTAGGTGGTAGGGTCATCACCGTACTGCGAACAGTGTATCTGGGTTTGGAGGTGAGATCGTGCCGGAGGACGACAGCAACGTTGCTCTGCTGAGCGAAGGCCAGCTCATGCCTGATGGCCCGCCGTCTGGGAATCCGGCCCGGCTGGGCCGACGGCTCCAGGCAGTCCTCGCCGTGGTCGTCATCGCTGACATCCTCGACCTCATGGACTCGACGATCACGAACATTGCGGCGCCGACCATCGTGCGCAACATCGGGGGCGGCGAGTCCCTGATCAAATGGCTGGGCGCGAGCTACGCGCTCGCCCTTGGCGTGTTGCTCGTCGTCGGTGGTCGTCTGGGCGATCGCTACGGGCAACGCCGCATCTTCCTCATCGGCATCGCCGGTTTCACTCTGGCGTCTCTCGGCTGCGGGCTCTCGGTCGACCCGACCATGCTGATCGCCTTCCGGCTCGTTCAGGGCGGTTTCGGCGCACTGCTCATACCTCAGGGCCTCAGCATTTTGGTGGCCAGCCTCCGCCGCGAGCAGATGCCGACCGTGTTCGCCGTCTTCGGGCCGGTCATGGCCGGTGCTGCCCTGGCAGGGCCCATCGTGGCCGGGTTCATCATTTCGGCCAACGTCGCCGGGCTCACGTGGCGCCCGATCTTCCTCATCAACATCGTGCTGGGAGCGTTCGGCTTCCTGGCCGCACTGAGAGTCCTGCCGGATGTCCCGCCCTCGAGCACTGCGCCCATCGATGGGCTCGGGGCGGGTCTGCTCGGTGGCGGCATGCTGGGGCTGCTGTACGGCCTGATCGAGGGCTCGACGGACGGCTGGACCCTGATGCCGATTCTCAGCATTGTTCTGGGCGCCATGCTCTTCGGCGGTTTCGTCGTGCGTCAGCGCACGGAAGCCAATCCACTGATCAAGCCTTCGCTCTTCAAGAACAAGGGCTTCACCTCGGGCCTCATTCTGGGGCTCGCCTACATTGCGGCCATCAACGGACTCTTCTATGTCTGCTCCCTATTCCTCCAGACTGCTCTGGGCTTGTCGCCCTCCCGAGCAGCGATCGGGCTCGCGCCCGCGATGGTCGGGATCATGGCGTCATCGTTCATCGGCCGGCCGCTGATTCCCCTGCTCGGCCGCCGGCTGGTGTTCATCGGCCTCATGGCAACATTCGTCGGAGTCGTGGGACTGTGGGTCACGATCTCAAACCAGGGCACCGGCGTGAGCGTCTGGCTGCTCGCTCCGTCCTTCCTCGTCATGGGCGCCGGCATGGGCACCTGTCTCTTCAGCATCTTCGACTTCGCCATCGGCGATGTCGCTCAGGACGAAGCGGGCAGCGCGAGCGGCTCACTGAGCGCCGTCCAGCAACTCGCCACCGCGATCGGCAGCGCGGCCGTCACCACGATCTATTTCACCGAGCGCGCCGCGCACGGCGCCGGCACCGCCATGACGACGAGTCTCGTGGTCGTCGCGGCCATCACGGTCGGTTGCTTCGGTCTCGTCTGGCTCCTTCCCAAGAGGGCCGCCGAAGAGACAGTGCAGAGCACTGAGCACGCATGAGTATGCAGAGGGGTGTATACTCATGCGATGAAGGTAGGGATTCTCGGGGCGTCGGGGTACACCGGATCGGAACTGCTCCGCCTGCTCAGCGGCCACCCGGAGTTCGAGGTGGCGGTGGCCACGGCCCATTCCCATGCCGGCGAGGCCGTGGGCACGCACACGCCGTCGCTCGCTGCCGCCTACCCGGGACTTGTCTACGAGGAGAGCGATCCTGCCCGGTTCGATGGCCTCGACCTGGTGTTCTGCGGCCTGCCCCATGGGGAGTCCCAGCGGATCGTGCCCGAGCTGCGGACCTGCGTGGGCCTGGTGGTGGACCTGGCCGCCGACTTCCGGCTGAAGGACGCCGCGCTCTACCCGCAGTGGTACGGCGAGGAGCACAGCGCGCCGGAGCTCCTGGCCGACGCCGTCTACGGGCTGCCGGAGCTGTTCCGCGAGGGCCTGGCCGGAGCGACCCTCGTGGCGGCCGCCGGTTGCTACCCGACGGCGGCCGGGCTGGCCTTGGCCCCCCTGGTCCGCAGCGCCCTGGTGGAGTCACACGGGATCGTCGTTGACGCGGCCTCGGGCGTCTCGGGCGCCGGGCGCGGCCTGAAGGAGTCACTGCACTTCGGGACGGTCGACGAGGACTTCACCGCCTACGGGTTGCTCAACCACCGCCACACGCCCGAGATGGAGCAGATCATCGGTGGAGAGGTCCTCTTCACGCCGCACCTCGTGCCGATGACGCGGGGCATCCTCGCCACCTGTTACGCCCGGCCCGCTGCGGGGACGACCCCGACGACGGCATCGGTCATGTCTGCCCTGCACGACGCCTACGACGCCGAGCCGTTCGTCGTCGTGACCGACAGTCCTCCCTCGACCAAGGCGACGGCGGGCTCCAACGCCGCTCACGTCACGGCGCGGGTGGACCCGCGCACCGGGTGGGTGATCAGTCTCTGCGCCCTGGACAACCTCGTGAAGGGTGCGTCAGGGCAGGCCGTCCAGTGCGCCAACGCCGCGCTCGGGTTACCCGAGACCACGGGGTTGCCGATCGTCGGGGTCTACCCGTGAGCGTCAACGCGCCGCAGGGGTTCGTCGCCGTCGGGGGCTACGCCGGCATCAAGGCCGCCAAGGCCCACGACGTCGCCGTCGTGGCCACCGCCGACGGACGGGCCGTGCCCGCCGCGGGTGTCTTCACGTCCAACCTGGCGGCCGCGGCACCCGTCCAGGTGAGCCGGGCCCACCTCGCCGCGACCGGCGGCAAGGCGGCGGGTGTCATCTTGACCTCGGGCAACGCCAACGCCGCCACCGGGGTCCCCGGGCGGGAAGCCGCCGAACGACTGTGCACGGCAGTGGCCGGTGACATCGGGGCGATCGCGGAGGAGATCCTGATCTGCCAGACGGGCCTCATCGGCATCCCGTTCCCCATCGACCACGTCATGCCGGAGATAGAGCCGATCGTGATGGCGCGCACCGGTCGACCCGAGTCGGCCGCGGAGGCCGCCAAGGCCATCATGACGACGGACACCGTGCCCAAGGAGGTCGTCGTGGAGGGCGACGGGTTCACCGTGGGCGCGATGGCCAAGGGCGCCGCCATGCTGGCGCCGAACATGGCCACCATGCTCGCCCTCTGTACGACCGACGCCGCCGTCGATTCGGCCACCCTGCAAACCGCGCTCCGCGAGGCCGTCGCCGCCTCGTTCAACACGATCACGGTCGACGGCTGCACCTCCACCAACGACACCGTGCTGGTGCTGGCCAACGGGCTGGGCGCCAGCCCGTCTCCGACGGCGCTCACGGCCGCCCTCTTCGAGGCCTGCCGCTCCCTGGCCGAGCAGATGGTGGACGACGCGGAAGGGGCGACCAAGGTCGCACACGTGCACGTCCGGGGCGCGGTGAGCGATGCGGCCGCGCACGTGGCGGCTCGCAAGGTGGCTGACTCCATGCTCGTGCAGTGCTCACTCTTCGGGGAGGACCCCTACTGGGGGCGCATCATCTCCGAGCTCGGCTCGGCCGGGACGCCCTTCGACATCGATCGGGTGCTGCTCGCCTACGGCAGCACCGTGGTGTGTGCCGGTGGCGTCGGCGTGCCCCATGACGCCGCCGCGGTGGCCGCCCACATGGCAGGCCGCCACATCGTGCTCGAGTGCGATCTGGGTCTCGGCTCGGGCGAGTCGGTCGTCCTCGGGACCGATCTCGGCTACGGCTACATCGACGAGAACCGGACGACGTCGTGACGGCCCGCGAGGCGCTGAGCGTGCCGCCCAAGGTCACCCGGGCCCAGAAGGCGGCGGCGGCCAAGACGGCTTCCGTGCTGGTGGAGGCATTGCCCTACATCCGCCGCTTCTGGGAGAAGATCGTCGTCGTCAAGTACGGCGGCAACGCGCTGCACGCGGCCGACGGCGACGACGGCGGACCCCGGCGACGCGCTGGCTTCGTTCGCCGAGGACGTCGTGCTCATGCGCGCCGTCGGCATGCTCCCCGTCGTGGTGCACGGCGGCGGCCCCCAGATCGGTCAGCTGATGCAACGACTCGGCAAGGAGGCGGAGTTCCGCAACGGGCTCCGGGTCACCGACGCCGACACGCTCGACATCGCCCGCATGGTGCTGGTCGGCAAGGTCAACCGGGACATCGTCTCGGCCATCAACGTGCACGGGCCGATCGCTGTTGGGCTGTCCGGCGAGGATGCCAACCTCATCACGGCCGCGCCGCGGCACGCGGACCTCGGCTTTGTCGGCAACGTCTCGCTCGTCGACCCGATCATGCTCGAACGGCTGCTGGCCGAGTCGCTGATCCCCGTCGTGGCCACCATCGGGGCCGACGAGGCCGGCCAGGCCTACAACATCAACGCCGACACGGTGGCCGGCGCGCTGGCCGAGGCGCTCTGTGCCGAGAAACTGATCTTCCTGACCGACATCGAGGGGTTGCGGGTCGTGGCCGATGACCCTTCGACGGTGATTCACCAGGCCTCCGCCGCGGTGATCGACGAGATCGTCCGCGACGGGGGAGTGCAGGGCGGCATGATCCCGAAGGTCGAGGCCTGCGTCGACGCCGTCCGGGCCGGGGTCGGCCAGGCCCACATCCTGGACGGACGCGTCCCCCATGCGTTGCTGCTCGAGCTGTTCACCGACTCGGGCGTCGGCACGATGGTCCTGCCGTGAGCGAGCCCGTGGTCATGGCCGACATTCCCGGCGAACGCGCGTCGCTCATGCGCACCTACGCCGATCCGCCCGCCACGTTCGTGCGGGGTCGCGGCACGGTCCTCTACGACGCCGAGGGCGCCGAGTACCTCGACTTCATCACCGGGCTGGCGGTCGTCTCGCTGGGCCACGCCCATCCCACCGTCGCCGACGCCGTGGCCGAGCAGGTGCGGACGCTCAGCCACGTGTCGAACCTCTACGGCAACGCGCTGGCCCCCGAGGTGGCCCGGACCATCGACCGGTTGATCAATGGCGGCACCGGCCAGGCGGGCGGCCAGGTCTTCTTCGCCAACTCGGGAGCCGAGGCCAACGAGTGCGCCCTGAAGTTGGCCCGGCGCTGGGCCGGGCCGGGCCGCCACGTCGTGATCAGCGCCGACAACGCGTTCCATGGGCGCACGCTGGCCACGCTCACCGCCACGGGACAGCCGGAGAAGCAGGCGCCCTTCCACCCGCTCCCCGAGGGGTTCGTGCACGTCCCGTACGACGACGTCGCCGCCCTGGACAAGGCGCTCGATGCGGACACGGTGGCCGCTGTCCTCATGGAGCCGCTGCAGGGGGAGGGTGGTGTCGTGGTCCCGAGCTCGGACTACCTCGGCGCGGTGCGGTCGCTGTGCACCGAGCGCAACGCGCTGCTGATGCTCGACGAGGTGCAGACCGGCCTCGGCCGGACGGGTCACTGGTTCGCCTTCCAGGCGCAGGGTATCGAGCCCGACGTGGTGACGATGGCCAAGGCGCTCGGGAACGGCATGCCGGTGGGGGCCTGCTGGGCCCGGGCCGAGGTGGCGGCGGCGTTCGGTCCGGGCGACCACGGGTCGACCTTCGGGGGCCAGCCGCTGGCCCTGGCCGCGGTCAAGGCGACGCTCGCCGTCATGGAGTCCGAGGACGTGTGCCGGCGTGCTCGCGAGCGCGGGGCCCAACTCGGCGCGGGGCTGGCCACGTTGCCCGGCGTGGTCTCGGTGCGCGGGGCGGGCCTGTTGTTGGCGGCCCAGCTGCATGCGCCCGTGGCCAAGGAGGCTGCGGCCTGGGCCCTGGCGCACGGCCTGTTGGTCAACCCGGTGCGGCCCGACGCCATTCGTGTGGCGCCGCCCCTCCTGGTTGGCGATGAAGAGATCGACACCGCGCTCGGGATCCTGGGCCAGGCACTGGCCGCCACGCAGGCCGGGCCCGACGGGACCCGGGTAGGGGAGCGGCGGGCACCGGCATGCGCAACTTCTTCGACCTCGACGACCTCGACCCGGACGCCTGGGAGCACCTGCTCGCGCTCGCGCTCGCTCCACCCGTCGACCCGCCGCTGGCGGGCCAGGGCGTGGCCCTGCTCTTCCAGAAGCCCTCGGCGCGGACCCGCAACTCCACCGAGATGGCGGTCGTCGACCTCGGCGGGCATCCCGTCTACATCCAGGGGACCGAGGTCGGCTTGGACGAGCGGGAGACGGCGGAGGACGTGGCGCGCACGCTGGGCTGCTATCACCGCGTCCTGTGCGCCCGGGTGTTCGAGCACTCCATGCTCGTGCGCATGGCGGGCGCGCTGGAGCGGAGCGGCTTCGACGTCCCGGTCGTCAACCTGCTCTGCGACACCGCGCACCCGTGCCAGGTGGTGGCCGATGTGCTGACCATGCGCGAGGCGCTGGGCCCGCTCGCCGGGCGCACGCTCACCTATGTGGGCGACGCCAACAACATGGCGCGTTCGCTGGCCAAGGGCGGGCTGCTCGAGGGCATGGAGGTCCGCTTCGCCACCCCGGCGGGCTACACCTTCTCCGGCGACGAGCTGGCCGACCTGCAGGCGTTCGGTGACCGCGTGGGGCGGGGTGGCACCGTGCAGGTGACCGACGACCCTGGTCGCGCCGCCAAGGGCGCGGACGCGCTCTACACCGACGTGTGGACGAGCATGGGCCAGGAGGAGGAGCGGGCGACACGCCTGGCCGCCTTCGCGGGCTTCACCGTCGACCGCCAGCTCGTCGAACAGGCGGCGGCCGACGCCGTCGTCCTGCACTGTCTGCCGGCGCACCGCGGCGAGGAGATCACCGACGATGTGCTCGAGGGCCCGCACTCGCTGGTCTGGCGTCAGGCGGCCCATCGGCGGACCGCCATGCGCGGGGTCCTGGCCTGGGTCGTGGAGGGCTCGCAATGAGCGGGCAGGCACCGAGCCGGCTGACCAAGAACCAGCGGCAGCACCGCATCACCAAGTTGCTGGAGACCGAGCCGGTAACGAGCCAGGCCCAGCTGGTGACGTTGCTTGGCGAGCAGGGGATCGAGGCGACGCAGACGACGGTCTCGCGCGACCTGGAGGACCTCGGCGCCGTGAAGGTGCGTCTGCCGGGGGGCGAGACGGCGTATGCCCTGCCCGAGCTGCCCGCCCAGCAGATCGCTCCGGAGGACCACCTGCGGCGCGTGCTCGGCGAATGGGTCGTCGAGGTGGCCCACTCGGGAAACCTCGTGGTGCTGCGCACGCCGCCGGGCTCGGCCCACGTGGTCGGCTCCGCGCTCGATCGCAGCGGGCTCGAGGAGGTCGTGGGCACGGTGGCCGGGGACGACACGGTGCTGGTCGTCGTCGAGGAGAGCTTCGGCGGTGGGCCGATGGCCGACCGCCTGCGCGATGTCGCAGGCATTGTCGTCAACACCAGGATCGCATTGAACGGGAAGGAAGAGGACTGAAACATGTCTGATCGGGTGGTACTGGCCTACAGCGGTGGCCTCGATACGTCCGTCGCCGTGCGCTGGCTGATTGAGCACGAAGGCGTCGAGGTCGTGGCGGTGGCGGTGGACGTCGGACAGTCGGCGGACCGCGGCGGCGAGGACTGGGACGCCATCCGGACGCGGGCGTTGGCGGCCGGCGCGGTCGAGGCCGTGGTGGTCGACGCCCGCCACGAGATGGCCGAGCAGTTCTGTGTACCGGCTCTGCAGGCCAACGCACGCTACGAGGGCAAGTACCCGCTCGTGTCGGCCCTCTCGCGACCGGTCATCGTGCGCCACCTGGTGGCCCAGGCGCGCGGCACGGGCCACTGCGGTCGCCCACGGCTGCACCGGCAAGGGGAACGACCAGGTGCGCTTCGAGGTCGGGGTGCGCGCGCTGGCGCCGGACCTGGGTATCTACGCGCCGGCCCGGGTCTGGGGCCTGACCCGTGAGGACTGCGTGGAGTTGGCCGCGAAGTGGGAGATTCCGATCACGGTCACCAAGGAGAAGCTGTATTCCATCGACGACAACCTCTGGGGCAAGGCCATCGAGTGCGGCGCCATCGAGGACCCCTGGGCCCCGGCGCCCGACGACGTCTACACGCTGACACGGGTCACCGAGACCGAGCCCGTCGAGGTCATCGTGGGCTTCGAGGCCGGCGTCCCGGTGAGCCTGGACGGCACGGCCCTCGGCCCCTATGACCTGATCAGCCGGCTGGGCCGGATCGCCGGGCAGCCGCGGCTTCGGACGCCTCGACATGGTGGAGAACCGCCGGGTGGGGATCAAGAGCCGGGAGGTCTACGAGTGCCCGGCCGCGCTGGCCCTGATTGTGGCCCACGCCGACCTCGAGGACCTGACCCTGGAGCGGGACGTGCACCACGAGAAGGCCCGCCTGGAGCCCCGCTGGGCCGAGCTCGTCTACGACGGGTTGTGGTACTCGCCCCTGCGCAGTGCGCTGCAGGCTTTCGTCACCGAGAGCCAGCGTCACGTCACGGGAGAGGTGCGGTTGCGCTTCGCCGCGCCGGGCACCTGTGCCGTCGTCGGCCGCCGCAGCCCGGTCGCGCTCTACGACCACGACCTGGCGACCTACGATGCGTCGGACAGCTTCCGGCACGCGGACGCAGAGGGGTTCGTCCGCTTGTGGGGCCTCGGGGTCGCCACGTGGTCGGCCCGGCAAGGGCCGGGCGCACAGCAACCGGGTGCCCAGACACTGGCACCGGCGGAGGCAGGAGAGGTGAGGGGAGAGCATTGACGCTCTGGGAGGGTCGGATCTCGACCGGCATGGCGGACGCCGTGGCGGCTTTCACCATCAGCCTGCCCTTCGACCGGGTCCTGGCCAACGATGACCTGGCCGGGTCGCGTGCGCACGTCAAGGGCCTCGGCAAGGCGGGCATCCTCACCGACAGCGAGGTGACGACGCTGGTCGAGACCCTCGACATCGTCGAGGAGGAGTTCACGACGGGCACGTTCGTCTTCGCCCCGGGCGACGAGGACGTCCACACCGCCATTGAGCGACGCGTCACCGAGCTGGTGGGCGATGTCGGTGCCAAGCTGCACACCGGGCGCAGTCGCAACGACCAGGTGGCCACGGCCCTGCGCCTGTGGTGCCGCCGCTCGCTCCTCGGGGTGGCCGACGAGATCATGGCGTTGCAGGACACGCTGGCCCAGCGGGCCCGCGAGGCCGCCGACGTCTACCTGCCGGGCTACACCCACATGCAGCGGGCCCAGCCCGTTCTGCTGGCCCACCACCTGTTGGCCCACGGCTGGGCCCTGGCCCGGGACGTCGACCGCCTCATCACGACCGTCGACCGGCTCAACATCTCGCCCCTCGGCGCGGGTGCACTGGCCGGCTCCTCGCTCCCGCTGGACCCCGACTACGTGGCGGCCGAGCTCGGGTTCCACAGCCGCTTCGAGAATTCCCTCGATGCGGTGTCCGATCGCGACTTCGTCGCCGAGTCGCTCTTCGACCTCGCGCTGCTGGGTGTGCACCTCTCGCGCATGGGCGAGGAGATCGTGCTGTGGTCGACCGAGGAGTTCGGCTTCTGCACGCTCGACGATGCGTACGCCACCGGGAGTTCCATGCTGCCGCAGAAGAAGAACCCCGACGTGGCCGAGCTCGCACGCGGCAAGTCGGGACGCCTCATCGGCCATCTCACCGCGGTGCTGGTGACGCTCAAGGGCCTGCCGCTGGCGTACAACCGCGACCTGCAGGAGGACAAGGAGCCGATCTTCGACGCCGTGACGCAGGTCACGCGCGCCCTCATCGCGCTGCGCGGCGTCTACGAGACGGCCTCGTGGAACGAGGAGCGCATGCAGACGGCGGCGGACGGTCCGGCGGCCTCGGCCATCGACCTGGCCGAGATGCTCGTCGAGCAGGGGATGCCCTTCCGTCAGGCCCACGCGCTGATCGGTGGCCTGGTGCGCGAATCACTGGAGCGCCACGTGCCCCTGGTCGAGCTGGTGGCCGCCCACCCCGATTTGGGGGAGACCGCGGTGGAACTGCTCGAACCGGGTGTGGCGGTGACACGACGGCGCACCCCGGGAGGGGCCGGACCGGGCCCCGTCGGCGAGCAGGCCGAGCGCTTCGTCCGCCGCCGTGAGGTCGACCGGACGCGGCTGGCCCAATGGCGCCCCCCGGGAGCCCCTCCTGACGAGCTGCCGGGTGACCCTGCCAGGTGGAACGTGCGATGCACGTGGCACAGCCCCCGTGTCAAGTATGCGCCAGGTGAACGCACCATAAAGATTCGGTCAAATGGTTGTAGCCAGAGCCACGTCGACAGGCTGCAGTCGACAGCCACATCGACGAAGAACCCGAATCGATGACGTGTGCTCGAAACCGCTTCCGAGGGTCTGAGGGGGGAGGCGGGATCCGCAGCG
The DNA here is from genome assembly GCA_963794875.1 of uncultured Acidimicrobiaceae bacterium. Classification (GTDB taxonomy): domain Bacteria; phylum Actinomycetota; class Acidimicrobiia; order Acidimicrobiales; family RAAP-2; genus Bog-473. The sequence goes on along the minus strand of CAWCFG010000016.1, from coordinate 7,116 downwards.
GCTCGGGTATCCGCGTCGAGTCCACCGGAACCCCTCACCACGTGGAGGCGACATGCAGCGGATGACCGGCATCGACCCGATGTTCATCTACTCCGACACCCCGGACACACCGATGGAGATCGCCTACGCCTGCGTCTTCGATCCCTCGTCGCTGCCCGGGGGCTACACGTTCGAACGGGTCACCGCCGTGTTGCAGACGCGGATCCCGACGCTGCAACCGTTCCGCCGTCGTTTGATGCCCGTCCCGCTCGGACTGGACCATCCGCGCTGGGTGGACGACCCGGATTTCGACCTGGCCAACCACCTGCACCGCGTTGCCCTTCCGGCCCCCGGCGGCGATGCTGAGTTCCAGGCCAAGGTCGCGCAGGTGATGGGGCGTCCCCTCACGCCGGAGCAGCCACCCTGGGAGATGCACGTGGTGGAGGGGATGGCCGACGGCACGGATCGGGCTCATCGCCAAGGTGCACCATTCGGTGGTCGACGGTATCGCCGGCGCCGAGATGCTGGCCAAGCTGCTCGACCTGACCGCCGAGGGCAGCGCCGTCACCGAACCCCGAGCCCCGTGGCTCCCGGCCGGGCTTCCCTCGCAGACGCAGTTGATGACCGATGCGCTCCCGGCGTTCATCCGCAGCCCACTCCGGGGCCTGCGCGCCGGACGCGAGATCGGCCGCACGGCCGTGCGGCTGGCCCGCTGCGCCATCGACGAGCGGCTCGGCCCGGTGTCGATCCCCCTGGGCGCGCCCGACACGTTCGAGACGCCGGTGGGCGCCGACCGGGCGGTGTCCTTTGCCGAGCTCGACATGGCGAAGGTGCGGGCCCTCAAGACGCGCTTCGGGTCGACCATCAACGACGTCGTGCTGGCCGTCTGCTCGGGCGCGCTGCGTTCCCACTTGGCACGCGCACGACCAGGACGTCGACAGCCCGCTGGTCGCCGTCGTGCCGGTGTCGGTCCGGGGCGAGACGAACGGCCCGGCATTGGGCAATCACCTCTCCGCCATGTTCGTCCCGCTCGCCAACGACAAGAAGACCCCGTTGGAGCGGCTGCGCACGGTGACCGCAGCGAGCGCCACGTGCAAGGGGCAGGAGCGCGCCGTCGGCTACGGCCCGATGGCGACGCGGCTGACCGAGGCGGTGCCCCCGGCGGTCGTCAAGCCCGTGATCCAGCTCGGAGTGCGCTCGGGAGTCCTGCGCAAGCTGCGGCCCGGGAACCTCATGGTGTCCAACGTGCCCGGGCCGGATTTCCCCCTCTACTTCGCCGGCATGGAGCTGTGTGCCGTGTACCCCCTCGGGCCGGTGATCGACGGGGTCGCGCTCAACATCACGGTGCAGAGCTACCGCGAGTCCCTCTTCGTGGGCATCAACGCGTGCCCCGACGCGGTGGCGGACTTGCCCGGCCTCTCCAGGGCGATGGTGGACGAGCTCTCGCTTCTGTGCCGGATGGCCGTCGGGGCCGGGGAGCCGCAGCCGGCCGCCCGCTCCCGTCTGGCCGGTGCCGGCCGAGGCTCGGCCGGCAGCTCAGGCGCTCTCCGCCGCGTGGGCGCGCCGACCCCCATCTGACCGCCCGACACCCTCAGAGGGGGTGGCGCCGCGCCATGCCGGTGGGCCAGGGTGGCGCAATGGAGCGGTCGGAGCTGGAGGGCAATCCCGTCGCCATCGCTCCCTGGCTCTTGAACAAGGTGCTGGCCCGTGGCAACCGGGCCGGGCGCATCGTCGAGGTCGAGGCCTATCACGGAGCCAACGACGCGGCGTCGCACGCCTACCGGGGACTGACGCCGCGGACGGCGATCATGTTCGGGCCGCCCGGCTACCTCTACGTGTATTTCACCTACGGCATGCACTGGTGCGCCAACGTGGTCTGCGGGCCCGATGGCGAGGCCGCCGCCGTATTGATCCGGGCGCTCGAGCCGATCGCTGGCGTGGAGGAGATGTGGGAGGTTCGCTCGGCGGCGCGCCGGGAGCGCGATCTGTGCAACGGCCCGGCCAAGCTGTGCCAGGCCCTGGGCATCACTGGTGCCGATAACGGAACGGACCTCCTGGCCAGCCCGAGACGGACCCGGGCGGCAGATGCAGGCAGGTCCGGGGTGGTCCGCCTCATGGACGACGGGACACCGCCCCC
>CAWCFG010000015.1:0-222604 GCA_963794875.1 uncultured Acidimicrobiaceae bacterium | reverse complement strand
TTGTCGCGGGCCGAGGTGACCGAAATCGTCGACCTCCTCATGTCGCGCACGGTGAAGCAGCTGTCGGATCAGGGCATCGGCCTCGAGCTGACCCCCGCCGCCCGGGCCCACCTGGCGGAGAAGGGCTACGACCCGCAACTGGGAGCACGGCCGCTGCGCCGGGCCATCCAGCAGCTGGTCGAGGACCCGTTGTCCGAGCGCATCCTCTGGAAGGAGTTCCGCGTCGGCGAGACGATCGTCGTCGACGTCGAGGAGTCGCCCATCGATGGCGAGGGACCGCAGCTCAGCTTCACGGCGATCGAGGGCATTCAGCCGCCACCGCTCGAGTTGGCCGGCGCCGGAGCCGACGCCGAGTAGTCACTCTGCAGGCGTGCCCCCGGCCACGGCCGGGGCGCGCGCCTGCCGGGGAGTTGCTGGGCCCGGGCCGCTGAAGGCAGGCCCGGCGCTTGCTCGTCGAGCGCTGAGTTGGCCCAGCAGTCAGTTCTCCCAGCAGTAGGTGAACTGTCCGCGCAGACCCGACCTGTAACCGGGGAGCCGGCGCGCCTGAAAGCTCGGGTTGTCCGCGCCCGCCGGGTCGTAGGCGAGACCGAGCCCGTGGGCCGGTTCGAAGCCGAAGTGGCCGTAGTACTCCGGGTCGCCGAGCAGCACGAGCAGAGGCCATCGCCGAGCTTGAGCGGCATCGATGAGCGCGCCCATGAGCGCCATGCCGAGGCCGCGCCCTTGCCTCGACGATTCGACGCAGACGGGGGCCACGCCGGCCACCGCGGTGGCGACGCCGTCGAGGCGACCCGGCGCGGCCTGCAGGTGGCCCACGACCGTCCCACTCTCTTCGACCACGAGCTCGACGAGAGGGCCGTCCCCTCGGGCCGCCCAGGTGCCCCGAACGATCTCGATCTCCGCTCCGGCGTCGCGCGTCCCGCCGTAGGAGAACGCGTCCCTGACGACCGAGAGGATCCCGGCCTCGTCGTCCGGCCGGGCGTCACGGATGGTCGTCGGCATCGGTTTCCCCTTCTGTGTCGTTGCGACCTGTCACAGCGGCCTTGTCGTTGCGGCCACGCAGGGAGCCTGCCATCGGCAATCGACACTGCGATGCCGCCCTGGGATCCCGCCCCGTGTGACAGCCCTCCCGTAGGGTGCCGCCATGGCCTCGACTCCCCGTACGTGTGCCCGCGCCGAGGGGGGCTATCTCTGTGCGTCCTGCGAGGCGACGTCGCTGCGCTGGGCCGGAAAGTGCCCCGCCTGCGGCGAGTGGAACACACTCGGTCCGATGCCGGCTCGCCGGGGCAACGCGCGACCCGGACACGAAGCCGGGCCGCCGGCACAGGCGCTGGCGGACATTTCGACGGATGCCATTCATCCACTCCCGACGGGGGTCAGCGAGCTCGACCGGGTCATGGGCGGCGGTGTGGTTGCCGGCTCGGTCACGTTGCTCTTCGGTCCGCCCGGTATCGGCAAGTCCACCCTGCTGTTCCAGGTGCTGTCGTCGCTGGCCAACACCGGTCTCGACGTGATGCTGGCCTCGGCTGAGGAGTCTCTGGCCCAGGTGCGGGGCCGGGCCTCGCGGATCGGGCCGGTGCCCCGGAATCTCCTTGCCATTGAGGGGCCCGACGTCGAGGCAATCGAGGCGGCTGTCGAGCGGCACCGGCCCGCACTCGTGGTGGTCGACTCGTTGCAATCCGTCTCGGACCCCGAGCTGGGCCAGCCCGCCGGCAGCCTGGCCCAGGTGCGTACCTGCGTCGAACGCCTCACCCGCATGGCCAAGTCGAGTGGCGTGCCGCTCCTGCTGGTCGGCCACGTGACCAAGGACGGCGACATGGCCGGCCCCCGGGCCGTGGAGCACCTGGTCGACACCGTGCTCTCCTTCGACGGTGACCGGCACCACGCCCTGCGTGTCCTGACCTCGGTCAAACACCGCTTTGGGCCGGCCGGGGAGGTCGGCATCTTCGAGATGCGCGACGACGGCCTGCGTCCCGTGCCCGATCCCGGCCCACTGTTGTTGGGGGATCGCATGGCCGGCGTCCCCGGCAGCGTGGTCGTCCCTGTACTGCAGGGCCGCCGGCCCCTCCTGGTCGAGGTGCAGGCGTTGCTGGGCCCGGGCGCCGGGGGAGGCGGCGGGCCGCCGCGTCCGCAGACCCTCGGCATCGACCCGGCACGGGCCAACCTGCTCCTGGCGGTCCTGGCCTGCCGTACTGCAGTCGAGGTCCCGGCCGCGGCCCAGATGTTCGCCGCCGCCGTGGGCGGCATCACCGTCACCGAGCCGGCGGCCGACCTGGCCGTCGCGCTGGCCATGGCCTCCGTCATCACGGACACGGCCCTGCCGCCCGACATCGTCGTCTTCGGTGAGCTGGGGCTGGCCGGCGAGGTACGCACCGTCCCCGGCGCGGATCGCCGCCTGGCCGAGTCGCACCGGGCCGGGTTCACGCGTGCGCTCGTCCCCGCCTCCATGGCTGCGGCACCGGGCGCAGTGCCACCCGGATTACGGGTGCACGGGGTGCGCACGCTGGCCGAGGCCCTGGGCCTGGTCCGATCGGAGGCCGCGACGGGAGGCGGGCCGGGTACGATGCCCGGGTGGCCGACGGTGCCGGCGGCAGCCAGCCTCTGAACGACGCGTTGGCGATGATTGCGCCAGGCACCAAGCTCCGCGAGGGCCTCGACCGCATACTGCAGGCCAAGCACGGCGCCCTGATCCTCGTCGGCGACGACCCGGCCGTCCTCTCCGTCTGCACCGGCGGGTTCCTGCTCGATGCCGAGTACACGCCCCAGCGCCTTTCCGAGCTGGCCAAAATGGACGGGGCCATTATTTTGGCCTCCGACGCCTCCCGCATCGCCCGGGCCAACGTGCACCTCGTGCCCAAGGCCACCATTGCGACCTCGGAGACCGGGACCCGCCACCGCACGGCCGAGCGGGTGGCCCGCTCCATCGACGTGCCGGTCATCGCCGTGTCCGAGGCGATGGCGACGATTGCCGTCTACCGCAACGACCGCAAGCACACGACACAGTCCGCCGGCTGGCTCATCGACCGCTCGAGCCAGGCCCTCTCCACTCTGCAGCGCTTCCGCTCCCGCTACGACGACGCCCTCTCGACGCTGACCCGTCTCGAGATGGAGGACTCGGTCTCGGTGCGCGACGTCGTGGCCGTGCTGCAGCCCGGCGAAATGGTTCGTCGCATCGCCGAGGAGATCGAGGGGCACCTCGTCGAACTGGGGTCCGACGGCCGGCTCATCCACCTCCAAACGGTGGAGTTGCGCTCCGGCGTCTCCGAGAGCCTGGCGCTGGTCCTGCGCGACTACGCCGACGACAAGGCCATCGCACACCTGCGGTCCCTGTCGGCCGACGCGCTGATGGATCTGCCCAAGGTGGTGGCCGCTTTGCACCTGCCCGCCTCGGACGATCAGCTCCACTCGGAGTTGGCACCACACGGCTACCGGCTGCTGCACCGGCTACCCCAGCAGCTCTCCGAGGTGCTCATCCAGCGCCTGGTGGAGCGGTTCGGCTCCCTGCCCGAGATCCTCTCGGCCTCGGCCGCCGAGCTGGAGTCGGTGGAGGGGATCGGTGCCGCCACGGCACGCCACATCCGTGACGGCCTGGCCCGGCTGGTCGAGGCCAGCATCTTCGAGCGATACGAATGAGCGGGTGATCTGGTAAAATAGCCAGTCACCTTCGGACGGGCCCACTCCCGTCCCGGCTGCCTCCGCACAGCAACGCCGCAGCTCTGCGTGCCCGTGCGGGCGCAGCCGATCCACCCAAAAGGGAGCCCTGAGTCCTGTGTCCTTCAAGGTCGGAGACAAAGTCGTCTACCCCCACCACGGGGCCGCCGTCATAGAGAAGCGGGAGACCAAGGTCGCCTTCGGTGAGAAGCGCGAGTACCTGGTGCTGCGCCTCGCCTACGGCGACCTCATCCTGAACGTCCCCGCCGACAACACCGAGGGTGTCGGCCTGCGCGAGGTCATCAACGACGAGGAGGTCGAGGAGGTGTTCGCCGTGCTGCGCAAGAAGGAGGCGCGCATGCCGACGAACTGGTCCCGGCGCTACAAGAACCACTCCGAGAAGCTGCGCTCCGGCGACATCTACCAGGTGGCCGAGGTGGTGCGGAACCTCTCCATCCGCGACAAGGACAAGGGCCTGTCGGCGGGGGAGAAGCGCATGCTGCAGCGGGCCCGCCAGATCCTGGTGTCCGAGTTGACCTTCGCCCTCAATGTGGACGAGGAGACGGCCGAAGAGCGCCTGAACGAGGCACTGACCTGATCGACCGGCCCGGGCGCACCATGGCACCCGTGTGGTCGATCGTCGTGGCCGGAGGCTCCGGCCGGCGCTTCGGCCGGATGAAGCAGTTCTCCCTCCTGGGCGGCCGCCCGGTCCTCGACTGGGCCGTGGCTGCATGCCGGCCTTCGTGCGCCGGCGTGGTCCTGGTGGTGCCGGCGGAAGCCGGCGTGCCGGACCCGGTGCCGCCCGGTGTCGATGCCGTCGTCCCCGGCGGGGCGACACGTTCGGACTCGGTGCGCTGCGGTCTGGCTGCCGTGCCCGAAGAGGCAGCGGTGATCGTGGTACACGACGCGGCGCGGCCGTTGGCCTCGTCCGCCCTTTTCGAGGCCGTCATCGCCGCGGTGACGGACGGGGAGCGGACGGAGCCGTGCCCGGCGTCCCCCCGAGTGACACCATCAAGGCCGTGGACGAGTCCGGCCGGGTCACCAGCACCCTCGATCGCGCCGGCTGGTGAGCGTGCAGACCCCGCAGGCCTTCCGGGCCGCGCTGCTGCGCCGGGCCCATGCCGCGGACCCGGCGGCGCCCGCCACCGACGATGCCATGTTGGTCGAGGCCCTGGGCGGCACGGTGCTGGTGGTGCCCGGCGAGCCCGGCAACCTCAAGATCACGGATCCCGACGACCTGGGGGCGGCCGAGCGGCTGCTGGAGGCGCGCCGACCGTGAGCATGCGCATCGGCCAGGGTATCGACGTCCACCGTTTCTCGGAGGACCCGCACCGGCCGCTCGTCCTGGGTGGCGTGGTGATCGAGGGAGCCCGGGGTCTGGGCGGCCACAGCGACGCCGACGCGGTGTGCCATGCGCTGGCGGACGCCGTGCTGGGCGCGGTCGGCCTGGGCGATCTGGGCCTGCACTTCCCCGACACCGACCCCGTGTGGGAGGGGGCGGAACAGCGTGGCCCTGCTTACCGAGGTGGTCGCCATGGCGGCCGGGCACGGGTACGTCTGCGCCAACGCCGACTGCACAGTCATCGCCGACACCCCCCGTCTGGCCCCCCACACCGCGGCCATGGTGGAGCGCCTGAGCGCGGTGCTGCATGCGCCCGTCTCGGTCAAGGCGACCCGTGCCGAGGGCCTGGGCGCGCTCGGGCGGGCCGAGGGCATCGCCTGTCTGGCCGTCGTGTTGATGGAGTCTCCGTGAGTCGCCGGCCGCCGCCGCGCGGCGGGTCGCGGCGCGGCGCCGGCGCGCCGGCGAACCGCGTCGCGGTGGCGGGGGCGGAGACGGCGGCCCACGCGGCGAGCGGCGCCCGGGCCCGCGCAGCGAGCTCGGGGGTGATCAGGTCGAGGGACGGCGCGCCGTGCTCGAGCTGCTCTCGGTCGGGCGCCGCACGGTGCGCCGGATCATGCTGGCCGAGGATCAGGACCCTTCGCCCCAACTCGACCGCATTGAGGAGCTGGCCGGGCGGCTCCGCGTCCCGGTCGAGACGGTGCCGCGGGCCCGGCTCGATGCCCAGGCCCGCACGGAGTCGCCCCAAGGCGTGCTCGCCCTGGCCCGGCCGCTCGAGCCGGTGGCGCTCGAGGAGCTGGCTGCGCCCGACCGCCGCGGCACCGCGCCGTTCCTCCTGGTGGCCGCCGGCATCACGGACCCGCGCAATCTGGGCGCGCTCCTGCGCAGCGCGGAGTGCGCCGGCGTGACCGGCGTCGTGCTGCCGCGCCATCGCTCGGCGCGGCTGTCACCGACCGTGACCAAGACAGCGGCCGGGGCGATCGAGCACCTGCCCTTCGCCGTCGTGGGTGGCGTGCCGGCTGCGCTCAGCGAGCTGCGCGACCTCGGCGTGTGGTCGATCGGGCTGGCCGGCGAGTCGGACCAGTCGCTCTACGAGCTCCCGCTTGGCGAGGGCCCCGTGGCGCTGGTCGTGGGCAGCGAGGAGAAGGGGCTGGCACCGCTGGTGCGCCGGCGCTGCGATGCGGTGGCGGCCATCCCCCAGCACGGCAGCCTGCCCTCGCTCAACGTCGGTGTGGCCGGTGCGGTCGCTTGCTTCGAGGTGGCCCGCCAGCGGGCGACTCGGCCGGGCGCGCGGGCAGGCTGACAGCACGAGCTCCCGCCACCGAAGGCGGCGCGCCATGTCCGAGGAGCGCGGCACACCCGTTCAGGCGGCGGCCGCCACCTCGGACGTGCAGAACGCGCACCGCCGTGCCGCGACAGGGATGTCGCTCAGGCACTCCGGACACTCCCGCGTCTCGGGCTTGGGTTCCTCACTCGGTAAGACGTTGAGCCGGCGCATGAGCGCGGTGAGCGGCACCACGACGGCGAAGAAGACCACCGTGGCCACAATGAGGAACGACAGCAGTGCATTGAGAAACGACCCGTACTTGAACTGCGAGTGGTTGACCGTGAAGGTCAGGTCGGAGAAGTCCGGCTTGCCGAAAATGGCGGCCACGAGCGGCGTGATCAGGTCGACCACGAACGCGGTGATCATGGCCGTGAAGGCGACGCCGACCACCACCGCCACCGCGAGGTCGACAACGTTGCCTCGCAGCACGAATTTCTTGAAGTCCGAGAGCATGCAGGCCTCCTCGTTCGTTCCCGGCTGACGCGCGAGATCCTGTCTGGTCCCTACCCGTTCGCGCACGATCCCCACACGGGGCGTGACCCGAACGGGCCGTGGAGACTGGGAGCCCGAGGCAGGAATCGAACCCGCGACATCTTCATTACAAGTGAAGTGCTCTGCCAACTGAGCTACTCGGGCGCTGCGTCCCAGGTTACAGGCCTGCGGCCGGCTCGCCTGTCCGACCAGCGGAAATGCTTGCTTCGGGCGCGGTGCCGGGGCAGGCTGGGCGCTTCATGGATGACGACCAGCCAAAGACACCAACGTCCGGCTCGCTCTCGATCGTCCGGGCGGCGGCTGTCCTCGTCCTCTTCGTGGTGGCTGTGGCGGTCCTCGTCTCTGTCGGCACGCGCCCGAGCGTGAGCAGCACGCCGACCACCACGCCGACGACGGCGAGCGGCGCGACCACGACAACCACCACTGCCGCCGGCGGCGTGGTCGCTTCGACGACCACCACCACAGCGGCGGCCACGACCACCACCAAGGCCGGGCACAAGGGGTCCAAGGGTGCGACCACGACCACCACCGCGCCGCCGAGCGCTACCACTGTCGCGGTGGCCAACGCCACCGGCGTGAACGGGCTGGCGGCCCACTACACGGCGGTCATCGGCGCCGGCGGTTGGACGATGAAGACCCCCGTCGACGCGGCGACCACCGAGGCGACCTCCGCCGTGTACTACGAGACGGGCCAGCAGCAGCAGGCGGCGTCCATCGCCAACGCCATCGGCGTCAAGCCGGCCCAGGTGCTGCCGCTGACGACGTCCACGCCCGTCACCGGCGTCACCGGCGTGGACGTCGTCGTGGTCATCGGCTCGGACCTCGCCACGACCACGACGACGACCATCGCGTCCTCCTGACCTTGGCCGCGCACGGCGACGCCGCGGCGCGCCTGCCGGCCCTGCTGCAGCCGCTGGCGGCCGAGCCGGCGCACAGTGCGCTGTTCCTCGACTTCGACGGGACGCTGGCGGCCATTGTGAAGGACCCGAGGGAGGCGCGGCCGCTCCCCGGCGTGCCGGACCTGCTGGCCGAGCTCGCCGTCCCCTTCGCGCTGGTCGCCGTGATCTCGGGCCGGCCCACCGCCTTCCTGGCGGAGATCCTCCATGCGCCCCCCGGCGTGACGCTGGCGGGCCTCTACGGCCTCGAGCGCGCCTTGCAGGGTCCGGCGCGCCAGACCTGGGTCGCCGTCATCGACGAGGTCGTGGCCGAGGCGGAGGCCACGGCGCCGCCGGGCGTCTACGTCGAGCCCAAGGGCCTGACCGTGACGCTGCACTGGCGCCGGGCGCCCGAGCACCAGGACTGGGTGCTGGCCTTCGTGGCGCGCCAGCACGCCGCCCGCGGCCTCGTGGTGGTGCAGGGGCGCCACGAGCGCGAGCTGCGCCCGCCGCTCGAGGTGGACAAGGGGACCGTGGTGCGCTCCCTGGTGGCGGAGCACGACGGCCGTGGCGAGCCGCTCTCTGCCGCCGCCGCCTTCGGCGACGATGTCGGCGACCTGCCGGCGTTCGCCGCGTTGCGTGCGCTGCGCGTCCCGGCCGGCCCGCTGCGCGTCGCGGTGCGGGTGGCTGCGGTGGACGGCGAGAGCCCGGCGGCCGTGGCCGACGCCGCCGACCTGTCGGTGCCCGGCGCAGCGGGGGCAGTGGCGTTGTTACGCGACGTGGCCGACGCCACCGCGACGCGCCGCGCCTGACGTGCCGCGGTTCGCGCGCCGATCAGCGCTGCTGCGGCCGCCAGTTGGTCGGCCCACCAATCGGCCGCGGTCCGCCCGCGCACTGCGTCACGCAAGGCGCCCGCGCGCGCCGCGCGCGTCGCGGCATCCATGGTGAGCGCGGCGTGCAGTGCGTCGGCCGTGCCGGCGACATCGAAGGGATTGACCCCGAGCGCACCGCCACCGTCGAGGGACAGCTCCTCCCAGGCACCGGCCTGATGTGACAGCACCAGGACGCCGTCGGCCGTGTTGAGCAGCGGTCCCTCCTTGGCCACCAGGTTGAGGCCGTCGCGCACCGGGTTGACCAGTAGCACGTCCGACAGCGTGAGCGCGGCGAGCGAACGGGGCCAGTCGTCTTGGACCGAGAGCAGAATGGGCGTCCAGTCGTCCGACCCCAGAGCGTGGTTGATACGCGCCGCCGTGTGCTCGACGTCGGAGGCGTAGGCGAGATACTCGGCCAGCCCCTGCCGGCTGGGATAGGCCAGCGCCACATGCACGACCCGGCCGCGCCACTCGGGGTACGCCGTCAGCAATTCCTCGAACGCGAGCATCCCCCGGACGATGTTCTTCGAGGGCTCCATGCGGTCGGTCCGGGCGATGATGCGCCGACCGTCGACCTCGGCTCGCAACGCCGCCGCCGCCGCGACGCACGCCGGCGAGGCCGCTTCCGCCTCCAGCGCGCCGGCATCGGGGCCGAGCGGTGCCACGAAGGTGGGGGGCGCCTCGCGCCCGGCGGCCGCGTAACCGGCCCGGAAGCCGGCTTCCCACTGGTGGCAGTGGAAGCCGCAGACCGAGTAGCCGGCCATGCCGTCGAGCAGCTCGCCCACCACGTCGTCGGGCAGCACGGCGAGCATGTCCGGCGCGGCGAACGGCGTGTGCAAGAAGTGCACCGTGCGCAGGTCCGGGCGCGCCGCGGCCAGCATCTGGCCCAGCAGCGAGAAGTGGTAGTCCTGCACGTAGACGGCGGCGCCCCGGCCCGCCCGCTCCACGACGACGTCCGCCATGGCCCGGTTGTAGGCCCGGTAGCCCTCCCAGGCCGCCCGCCAGTGCCGGTCGAAGCGGGGCCGGTGGGGCAGGTCGAAGAGGTGGTGGTGGCAGTACCAGAGCGTGGTGTTGGCCACGACGTCGTACGCCTGCCGGTAGGTGTCGTCGTCGATGACGACCGGGAGCAGATCGAGCCCGTCCTCGTGCATGAGCCCCTGGGCGACCGCCTCGCGGTCCGCCGCCCCCATCGTCACCGAGGCCCACGTCGTGCCGCTCCCCGCCAGAATCCGGTGCAGGGAGGACGCCAGGCCGCCGCCGGCGCGCACGGGGACCAGCGCCCCGTCGTCCCCGGAGCGGAAGGTCAACGGGCCGCGGTTGGACACGACGACGGTGCTGCTCATCGGTCAGTCACGGACGCGGCTCATCGGTGACTCACGGACGCGGCGGCAGCATGGTCGGGGGAACGCGCTCGAGAGCCGCCCGCAGGACGTCCACCGCCTGGGGCCGCAGCTCGTGCAGCGGGCGGTTCCGGTGGATGCGCTCGCCGAGGTCGACCTGGGCCAGGCGGTCGGCCCCGAGTTGCTGCGCCACGTCGATCAGCAGGCCGAGCTCCACCCCGTAGCCGCCGGCGAAGCCGAGCTTCTCGAAGACCCAGCGGTGGGCCGCCGTCTCTCCGGCCAGGGGCTGCCGCACCCAGGACAACTCGGGGAAGAGGAGCTCGAGCACGGGACGGGCCACGAGCTCGGTCACCCGCCCGCCCCCGGTGGGGTCGCCGTGCAGCGGCCGCGTGTAGAAGCCCTTCACGAGGACGACATTGTCGGTGGTGAGGAGCGGCCCGAGCAGCCCGGTCACGAAGGCCGGCGTCGTGTTGGCCACGTCCGCGTCCAGGAAGGCGACGATGTCGCCGGTTGAGGCGGCCAGTGCCGCCGTCATGGCCTGGCCCTTGCCCCCGGCCCCGCCGGGCCCGGCCACGACCATCGCCCCGGCGTCGCGGGCCTGCTCGGCGGTGTCGTCCAGCGAGCCGTCGTTGAGGACGATGACCTCGTCGACCAGGCCGTTCCCGCCGTGGGCGGCCAGGAAGGGCTGCACGACCGCCCGCACCACCGATCCGACCGTGGAGCCCTCGTCGCGGGCCGGAATGCACACCGAGACCGTGCGGCCGGTCCGGGCCTTGGCCTCGAGCACGAGCCCGGTCGGGAAATCGCCGTGGTGAAAGGTATGCGCCACGCCCACGATTCAAGCAGCCGCGCCGCGTTGAGGAGGTCGGCCCCGGCGGGCTACCATGGACGCATCATCCAGAGCGACTGAGGGACGGGCCCGTTGACGTCGCGGCAACCAGTGCGGAAGCACCTGGTGCCAATGCCCGACCGATGAGGAGGACCGATGGTCGATTTCGTCACTGGGTTGCGTTGTCGTGAGTGTCAGCGCGCCTTCCCCGCCGAAGCGCTCCACGTCTGCGACTACTGCTTCGGGCCGCTCGAGGTCGCCTACGACTACGAGCGGATCGCCGCCACGGTCAGCCGGGAGCGCATTGAGGCCGGTCCCCGCACTATCTGGCGCTACCGGGACCTACTCCCGGTCGACGACGCGGCGCCGGTGGATCTGGGCGCCGGGTTCACACCGCTGGTGCGGGCCGACCGGCTGGCCGCCGAGCTCGGGCTCGGCGAGCTGTGGATCAAGGACGACACCGCCAACCCCACGGGGTCCTTCAAGGACCGGGTGGTCTCGGTGGCGCTCACCAAGGCCCGCCAGCTCGGCTTCAAGGTGGCCGCCTGTGCCTCCACGGGCAACCTGGCCAACTCGGTGGCGGCGCACGCCGCCCGGGCCGGGATGGACTCGGTCGTCCTGATCCCCCACGACCTCGAGACGGCCAAGGTCACTATGACGTCGGTCTACGGCGGAACGGTGATCGCGGTCGAGGGGAACTACGACGACGTCAACCGCCTCTGTGCCGAGCTGACCAGCGAGCGCCCCAGTTGGGCCTTCGTGAACGTCAACGTGCGCACCTACTACGCCGAGGGCTCCAAGACGCTCGCCTTCGAGATCGCCGAGCAGTTGGGCTGGCAGGCCCCGGACCACGTCGTGGTGCCCATCGGGTCGGGGAGCCAGCTGACCAAGGTGGCCAAGGGCTTCGCCGAGCTGGGCAAGGTCGGCCTGCTGCCCGAGGAGCCGTCCGTCCGCGTCTCGGGTGCCCAGGCCGAGGGGTGCTCGCCCGTGGCCGAGGCCTTCGTGCAGGGCGCCGACGCCATCCGGCCGGTCAAGCCCAAGACGATCGCCAAGTCGCTGGCCATCGGGAACCCGGCCGACGGCTGGTACGCCCTCGACGTCATACGCCGGACCGGGGGCTCGTGCGCCGCCGTGACCGACGGCGAGATCGTGGACGCCATCGGCCTCCTGGCCCGGACCGAGGGGATCTTCGCCGAGACTGCCGGCGGGGTGACGATCGCCACGCTGTCCAAGCTGGCCGCCTCCGGCGCCATCCGCCCGGACGAGCGCGTGGTGGCCCTGGTCACCGGGCACGGCCTCAAGACGGTCGAAGCCCTGGCCGGCGTGCCGGGCAGCACCCCCACGGCGACCATCGCCCCCACCCTGGACGCCTTCGACGCCGCGTTGGACGACCACGAGACCGGCAACCAGAAGAACATGGAGACCCCCCGATGAGCGTGACCGTCCGCGTCCCCACCCAGCTGCGCACCCTGACCGGCGGCGCCGGCGAGATCGAGACGGAGGGGTCCTCGGTGGGCGAGGTACTCAAGGCCGTCGACGCCGCCCACCCCGGCCTGGCCGAACGCCTCTTCGACGAGGCGGGCAACCTGCGCCGCTTCGTCAACGTCTTCCTGGCCGACGAGGACGTCCGCTTCCTCGACGGCCTGGCCACGCCGGTCACGCCCGGCCAGACGCTCTCCATCGTGCCCGCCGTCGCCGGGGGCTGATCCGCGGAGGTTGATCCGCAGGGGGTGATCAGCAGCTCAAGTTGATCCGCAGCTGATCCGGCATGGCCCGGCTCAGGACCCGGTCCGGCCCCGGTCCGGCCCCCGGGGCAGGTCCCGGCGGGAAGATCGGGGCGCGTCGCCCTTGCGCCCAGCGCCCTAAGGTGGTTACCTATTAGCACTCACAAGACGAGAGTGCTAACGGAGGAATACACCAGATGGCCAAGATCATCGCCTTCCAGGAGGACGCCCGCCGCGGCCTGGAGACCGGCATGAACAAGCTGGCGGACGCGGTCCGGGTCACCCTCGGCCCGAAGGGCCGCAACGTGGTGCTCGACAAGAAGTGGGGCGCCCCCACGATCACCAACGACGGCGTGTCCATCGCCAAGGAGATCGACCTCGAGGACCCGTTCGAGCGGATCGGCGCCGAGCTTGTCAAGGAAGTCGCCAAGAAGACCGACGACGTAGCCGGTGACGGCACGACGACAGCGACCGTGCTGGCCTGGGCCATGGTGCGCGAAGGGCTGCGCAACGTCGCCGCCGGCGCCAACCCCATGGCGCTCAAGCGGGGCATCGAGGCAGCGGTGGAGATCGCCGTCGGCGCCATCCACGGCATCGCCAAGGAAACCGAGTCCAAGGGGCAGATCGCCCAGGTGGCCTCCATCTCGGCCGCCGACACCGAGATCGGTGAGATGATCTCCGAGGCCATCGACAAGGTCGGCCGCGACGGCGTCATCACCGTCGAGGAGTCGCAGACCTTCGGCATGGACATGGACCTCGTCGAGGGCATGCGCTTCGACAAGGGCTACATCGCCCCCTACTTCGTGACCGACCCCGAGCGCATGGAGGCCTCGCTGGAGGACGCCTACGTGCTGCTGGTGGGCTCGAAGATCACGGCCGTGCGCGACCTGCTGCCCGTGCTGGAGAAGGTCATGCAGAGTGGCAAGCCGCTGCTGATCATCGCGGAGGACGTCGAGGGCGAGGCCCTGGCCACCCTGGTGGTGAACAAGATCCGCGGCACCTTCCGCTCGGTCGCCGTCAAGGCACCCGGCTTCGGTGAGCGCCGCAAGGCCATGCTGCAGGACATCGCCATCCTCACCGGCGGCCAGGTCGTCACCGAAGAGGTCGGCCTCAAGCTCGAGAACGTGACGCTCGACCTGCTGGGCACCGCCCGCAAGGTCGTCATCACCAAGGACGAGACCACCATCGTCGAGGGTGCGGGCACCGAGTCCGACATCAAGGGCCGGATCAACCAGATCAAGACCGAGATCGACAACACCGACTCGGACTACGACCGGGAGAAGCTCCAGGAGCGCCTGGCCAAGCTGTCCGGCGGTGTGGCCGTGATCAAAGTCGGGGCCGCCACCGAGGTGGAGCTCAAGGAGAAGAAGCACCGCATTGAGGACGCCGTCTCGACGACGAAGGCCGCCATCGAAGAGGGTGTCGTGCCCGGCGGCGGGGTTGCCCTGCTGCGGGCCCAGACCGCCATCCTCGAAGGTGCCGACAAGCTCGAGGGCGACGAGGCCACCGGTGCCCGCATCGTGGGCAAGGCCGTGGAAGAGCCGCTGAAGCAGATTGCGGTCAATGCCGGCCTCGAGGGCGGCGTCATCATTGAGAAGGTGCGCAACCTGAAGGGCTCGCACGGCCTCAACGCCGCCACCGGCGAGTACGAGGACCTCTTCAAGACCGGTGTCATCGACGCCGCCAAGGTCACCCGCTCGGCGCTGCAGAACGCCGCCTCCATCGTGGCCCTGTTCCTGACGACCGAAGCGGTCATTGTGGACAAGCCCGAGGAAGATGCGCCCGCCATGCCCGGCGGGATGGACGACTACTAGACCAGGTCCGATCTGGTCCGGGGTGGGACATGTCACCCGGTTGCCACGGCGCTGCAACAGCCCGGGGTGACACTGGAGCCTGCCTCACCCCCAACCGAGGCTGAGATGGTGCGCCCGGCCGAGAGGCCGGGCGCACTGTTCTTTCTGCAGGCACTGCCCGGGCCCACGGTTCGGGCCCACGGTTCAGGCCCATGGTTCAGGCACCGGCCGGGTGCTTTGCCGGCACGGTTCGGTGGCCGGGACGCCTTCTCTACACTGACGGCGTGACACTCACCCCGAAGACCGGCTGGGGTGTGCTCCACCTCTTCTGCCGGCTGGGCCCCGATTTCGACGCGCCGGCCCTGCGGAAAGCCGTGAGCGCCGCTGAGGCCGACGGGTACCAGGTGGTCCCCGTGGCCCTGCTGGGACACAAGGCGGACCTGGGCCTGATGGCGCTCGGGCCCGACATCTGGCGGTTGCGCCGGCTACAGACCGAGGTCGTGGCATCCGGTCTGGTGGCGGCCGAGTCCTATGTGTCGTTGACCGAGGTCTCCGAGTACGCGGCGGGGGTGCCCGACGACATGCGCCAGGCCCGCCTGTTCCCCCAGCTTCCGCCCGAGGGCAAGGACGCCTTCTGCTTCTACCCGATGAACAAGCGCCGCGGCGAGCAGCACAACTGGTACGCCCTGGAGTTCGATGCCCGCAAGGAATTGATGCTGGGCCACGGCAAGGTGGGTCGGACCTTCCACGGCCGGGTGCTGCAGGTCATCACCGGGTCGACCGGGCTCGACGACTACGAGTGGGGCGTCACGTTGTTCGGCGTGCATCCCGACGACCTCAAGGACTGCGTCTACGAGATGCGCTTCGACGAGGCCTCCGCTCGCTACGCCCAGTTCGGCCCCTTCTACACCGGCATGGTCGGCACGCTCGACGACGTGCTGGCCGTATTGGGCGCCTGAGCGCGACGTCGTGACCGCCACCGCCCCATCAGCCGCAACCGCCCCATCAGCCGCAACTGCCCCATCAGCCGCAACAGCCCCGGCAGCCCCGTCGACCCCGACCGCCCCGAGCGTGGCACGAGCCTCCCTGGACGACCTCAGACTGGCGCTCCGGCGCCTCGGGCACGTGGTGGTGGCGTTCAGTGGCGGCGCCGACTCCTCGTTCTTGGCCAAGGTGGCCCACGACACGCTCGGGCGGGACGCAGTGCTCTGTGCCACCGCGCTCTCGCCCTCGCTGGCCGGCGCGGAGGAGGCGGACTGCCGCGCCCTGGCCGACGAGTGGGGTCTGCGCTGGGTGGGCGTCGCGACCAGCGAAATGGAGGACGCGGCGTACGTCGCCAACGGCCCGGACCGCTGTGCCCGCTGCAAGACCGCCCTCATGGAGGCGCTGGGCCCGCTTGCCGCGGCCGAGGGCGCGACGATCGTGCTCGGCGTGAACGTGGACGACCTGGGCGATCACCGCCCCGGCCAGGCCGCGGCTGCGGCGGGCGGGGCCGTCTTCCCGCTGGTCGAGGCCGGTTTTGACAAGGACGCGATTCGGCGCTGCTCGCGGGAGCTCGGCCTGCGCACCTGGGACAAGCCCGCCGCGGCCTGCCTGGCCTCGCGCCTGCCCTACGGCACGCCGGTCACGCTGGGCCGCCTGGCGGCCGTCGAAGTGGCCGAATCGGCGCTGCGCGCGCTCGGCTTCGGCCAGCTGCGGGTGCGCCATCACGGCGACGCCGCCCGCCTGGAGGTCGAGCCCGCCGTGCTGGCCGAGGTCGTGGCCCGCCGGGACGAGGTCGTGGGCGCCGTGCGTGCCGCGGGGTTCCGGTTCGTGGCCCTGGACCTGGAAGGCTTTCGCTCCGGCAGCCTGAACCGTGGCCTGGCGCAGGCAGAGGCGAGCGAGGAGGGTCCATGAGCGCGGTGAGGGTCAAGGTGAAGCTGACGTTCCCCGAGTCCGAGGTGCGGCGGGCCGTCCTGGCCACCCTGGTGCGCCGGTTCGACGTGGATCCCGACATCCGCCGGGCCGACGTGGAGGAGCACCGGGGTTGGATCGTCTGCGAAATGGACGGTGAGTCGGCCCAGGTGGAGGCCGCGCTCGAGTGGCTGCGCGGCGAGGGCATCACGGTGGACCTGCTGGGGGACGTGCTGGAGGGCTGACCGCCCCGGATTCAGTCCCCGTCGGGGTCCTGGGGCACCTGCCAGCCCGCCGAGGAGACCCGGCGGGGCTCGTAGAACACGCAGCCCTCGGGGCAGGCGAAGGGCAGGGGCTCATTGGCGTCCACCTTGCACCGCTCCAGGCGCTCTCCCCGTGGCGTGGTCCGCATGACGTAATGACGACAATCCTCATTCACGGCCACGCCCCATTCTGGCCCAGGCGGCGGGCCGCGGTAGCGTCACGCTCGTGGACCCCAGCACCGACCGTGACGTCCCCCTCAAGACGCTGCTGCGCTGGAGCGAGGCCCTCTCGGGCATCGCCCGGACGGGGCTCGGCTTCACCGAGAGCCTCTACGAGCGGGAACGCTTCGAAGAGATCCTCAAGGTGGCGGCGGACATCCGCACCGAGGCGGACGGGGCCGACGAGGATCCCGACTACGCCGGTGGGCTGGTGCAGGAGTGGATGGACACCGTCGGCAAGGGCGTCCCGGGCTATGTCACCCCCAAGGTCGCCGTGGGCGCCGCTGTCGGCAACGACAAGGGCGAGCTGCTGCTGATTCAGCGCGCCGACTCGGGCATCTGGCTCTACCCGACCGGGTGGTGCGACGTGGGCTACTCGGCGGCCGAAGTCGTGGTGAAAGAGGTGGAGGAGGAGACCGGCATCATCGCTGAGCCGGTGCGCCTGATCGCCGTCCTCGACGGCCTGCGCCTCGGCTTCACCCGCGTGCCGCTGTACTCGCTGCTCTTCTACTGCCAGGCCGTGGGCGGTGAGCTGGCCCCGCATCCGCTCGAGACCCGTGATGTCGGGTGGTTCACGCGTGACACGCTGCCCCAGCCGCTGGTGGGTTCGGACCGTTGGGGCGAGCACGTCTTCGCCGCCATCAACGGCGAGCGGCGCGACGTGCTCTACGACAGCGTGCGCCAACCAATGTGGCGGGGCGAGTCGACGACGTCGTGATCGAGGTCGAGGCCGCCACCGCGGTCGACGACGGCCTCTGTGCCGCGGTCGCCCGCCTGGTGCCGCAGCTCTCCCGTTCGGCGCCGGCACCGAGCCGCGCTGCCCTGGAGCGGATGGTGGCCGGCAGTGGCACCACGCTCTTCGTGGCGCGGCTCGACGGGAGCATCGTGGGGATGCTGACGTTGATCACGTTCGAGATCCCGACGGGCGTGCGGGCCTGGATCGAGGATGTGGTGGTCGACGGCGCCGCCCGGGGGGCCGGAGTGGCGGGCGCCCTGGTGCAGGCCGCCGTGGACTATTCGGCCGAGGTCGGGGCGCGCACGGTTGACCTCACGTCGCGCCCCGAGCGTGAGGCGGCCCACCGCTTGTACCTGCGCATGGGATTCGAGACGCGCCAGACCAGCGTGTACCGGAAGAGTCTCGACGACGCTGGGGACTGAGCACTGCGCACTGCGCACTGCGCACTGGGCACTGGGCACTGGGCAGTGCGGTGAACCTGCGCAGATCGCCGCTCACCCCATGGCCACGATGGGCGCATTGAGGACGAGGCCGCCGGTCGACCCGTTGAAGGCGGCGGCGCCGTAGCTGAAGATCCCTCCGTCGGAGGCGACGAGCCAGTAGCCGCCGCCGCCCGGTGTGCCCTGCATGCCGACGATCGGCTTGGCCAGGGCGAGGGAGCCGGCGGATCCCTCGAAGGGGGCGTCGCCGTAGGTGAAGATGCCCCCGTCCGAGGCCACGAGCCAATAGCCGTGGCCTGACGCGCCGGAGGCCATCCCGACGATGGGTTTGTTGAGCGGTTGCCCGCCGCGTGACCCGTAGAAGGCGGCGTCGCCGTAGCTGAAGATGCCTCCGTCCGACGCCACGAGCCAGTAGCCCCCGCCGTCGGGGGTGGCCGCCATGCCGACGATCGGCTTGTTGAGGTGGACGGACCCGGTCGAACCGTAGAAGTGGGCGTCGCCGTAGCTGAAGATGCCCCCGTCCGAGGCCACGAGCCAGTAGCCCCCGCCGTCGGGGGTCGCCGCCATGCCGACGATCGGCTTGTTGAGGTGGATGGACCCGGTCGAGCCGTAGAAGTGGGCGTCGCCGTAGCTGAAGATGCCCCCGTCTGACGCCACCTCCCAGTACCCGGCGGTACCGGGCGTCTCGGCCATGCCCACCATCGGCGCGTTCAGGTGCTGGCCGCCCATGGAGCCCAAGAAGGACTGGCAGAAGGAGAAGATGCCGCCGTCGGTCGCCACCAGGCGGTAACCGGGGCCGGACCCGCAGTTGACGGACGCACCGAGCTGGCGGGCCTGCCCCGAGTTGGGGTCCACCATGAGTCCAGACTCGTCCACCGCCTCGAACGCGCTGGCCGGCACCTGCTTGAGCTCGTCGACCAGGGCGCTGGGCCAGCTGTCGTCCGCCGTTCCCCCGAAGTACCAGTTGGAGCCGTTGTCGGCCAGGATCAGCCCGTACTGCTGCATCGCCCGCAGGACCACCTGGGCCTGCGGGGAGTAGCCCGAGATGTTGTAGTCGGCCTTCAGCCGGAAGCGCGCCCCCATGGGTGGCAGGTTCGGATTGGACGAGGTCCCGGCTTCGTGCCGAGCCGGCCACAGGTACGACGTGTCCGTCGCTTCGGCCGTCATCCTGATGGCGTGCGTGATGGCACCGGACTGCACCTCGTCGTAGCGCACGAGGCCGGGCAGGATCGGCAAGCCGGCGGCATCGGCCGACGTCCAGCCGGCCGGCCGCAGTGCGTTCGAGTCGAGGTTCCAGATCGCCCCCGAACCGGCGGTCGAGCCCGACGCGCCGTAGTGCGCGTCGTAGAGCTCGTAGAGGGTGCAGGTGGCGGGGTTGACCATGATGGCGTGGCGGTCGCCGGTCGACTGCTGCCCGCCCTCAATCGGTGTGGACGCGCTGAAGGGATAGGGCCCGGGATCGCTCTCGTCGGCGTACTGGAAGGTGATCGGGATCTCGGGCTGTGACGGGGAGACCACGGTGTAGGGCATGCCGTAGGGGTTCGAAGGGTCGCCCGAGGGCCCGAAGTCGGGATGGAGGTTCGTCGCGCCTGCGTCCATGCTGGCCAACCAGGCCGCGCTCTGCGGGTTCACGGGCAATCCCGCGACGGGCGTGTTCCAGACGTTGTCGGCCGGGAACATCGGGCAGTTGGGCGCCCCGGGCACGGGCGTGCCGGCGAACGCGGTCGTCGGCGACGCCCCGACGGTGAGGCCCAGCCACATCACGGCGGCCGCCAAGAAAGCGACCGGTCCAGCCGTCCTGCGTCGTCGCACGAACGCCCCCTCCTTGCCGGAACGACCGTACCCGACCCGACCCGCCGCCCCCGACGAGGTCACGGTGTCGCCGACGGCAAACCGCCAACGGATGTCCAATTCCCGTCGGAGCGGCGGGCGAACGCCTCGGCACTGGCGTCGAGCGGGCTTACGGCGACGCCACGGGTAGCGGAAACGCGGCCGGCAGCAGACGCATGAGTCGCGAGAACATGGAGGTGAACCGACCCTCGCCCCAGGGAAGGTCGGGTTCGTTGGCGAAGGCCTGGCTCAGCACGCCGGTGATCAGCGTCGACACGAGGTACACGGCGTCCTCGCCGTCGGCCTCCGGACCGAGTTGACCCGCGGCGACAGCGGTGGCGAGCGCCTGCCGTTGCAACTCGACCATCTCCACGCTCGGCGCGAACGCCTCCTCGGAGGGATGGAAGCTCGGGACGGGTCGCCAGAACAACAACTCAGCCACGGCCCGGTTGGCCAGGGCCCAGCGCCCGGAGGCCTCGAGCCCGGTGATCAGCGCATCGAGTCCCGGTTCGGCTCCGGCCATCGCGTGCCGTATCTCCGCCAGGTTGTCGATCTGGCCCTGCAAGAAGAGCGCGTCGTAGATCGCCATCAGGGACGGGAAGTACTTGTACAGCGACGGTGGCTGCACGCCGAGGCGACGCGCCACCTCGGCCAGGCTGAGCCCGTTGACCCCGTCTTCGGTCATCACCTCCCGGGCGATGGCCAGGATCTCCTCAATGGTCTCCTGACGACGTCGCGCCCGGCGGTCCGGCCGGAGTGTCGCGGCGGAGGGTTCCATCTGGCTCTGGGTCACTACCGCAAGCATAGCAAAAGAACCTCTTGACAGCAATAGCTAATGGTATTAGCTTAACGCACAGTTCGAAACGAGGAGGAGCGACATGGCGAGCACGAGCAGCAGGTGGTGGCTGACGCAGGACCGCACCGAGGCCGTCGTCGGCGCGACGCCGCAACGCGTGTACGAACTGGTCAGCGACATGGCGCGCATGGGGGAGTGGAGCCCGGAGTGCCAACGCGTCGAGTGGGAGGGCGGGGCCGCCGGCCCGGTCGAGGGGGCCACGTTCGTCGGCCACAACCGGGGCGGCCCCCGTGGCCTGATGAAGTGGTCGCGCCGGGGGCGGGTCCTGGTGGCCGAGCCCGGTCGCGAGTTCGCCTTCGTCACCGAGGAGGGCGGCCACGAGTCGACCGTGTGGCGCTACCGCTTCGAGGCGATCGATAGCGGGACCAAGGTCACGGAGTCCTACGAGGTCAAGCGGATTCCAGCTTGGGCCCGTGTCGTCGACATCCCGACCAACCGGGCCCGCGAGCTCCGCGAGTCGATGGAGCACACGCTGGCCCGCTTGAAGACGGCGGCCGAGGCTCGTGATGAGGCCGGCCGGCCGTGACCCTCGACGTGACGGCGGACTCGTACGTGCTGGAGGCCACCGAAGGCGAGGCACTCTGGTTCGCCGGCGCGTTGGTCACCTACAAGGCGACCGGCGCCGAGACCCACGGTGGTCTGACCGTCGCCGACGTGCGGGCACCCAAGGGCGCCGACTCACCGCGGCATCGGCACCAGCACGAGGACGAGGCCTGGTACGTCGTGAGCGGCGAGCTCACCTTCTGGCTCGGTGACGATGTGCGGACCGTCGGCGCCGGCACCTTCGTCTTCGGGCCGCGCCAGGTGGAGCATCGCTTCCGGGTCGACTCGGCGGAGGCGCACTTCCTCCTGCTGTTGACGCCGGCGGGTTTCGAAGACTTCACGCGCGCCTGTGGCTGGCCGGCCGCGGCGCGGACGATGCCGCCGGCCGCGTTGCCCGAACGTCCGGCCGACGCGCTGCGGGAAGCGGTGCGCCGCCATCGCATCGACCTCGTCCCCGACCCTCCATCCCTCACCCGAACCAAAGGAGCCACGACATGATCACCACCTTCAGGGCTGCGCCGGACATCGACGTGCTGACGACCAACTTCCCGGTCCCCGGGCTCGGGTTGGTGCCGATCAACGCCTTCGTGCTGCACGGCACCGAGCCGGTTCTCGTCGATACGGGCCCCGTGGTCCAGAGAGAGGAGTTCATGGCCGCCCTGCGGTCGGTCATCGATCCGTCCGAGCTGCGTTGGATCTGGCTGACCCACACGGACTTCGACCACATCGGGGCGCTGCACCAGCTCCTGGAGGAGAACCCACGCCTGACCGTGATCACCACGTTCCTCGGCGTCGGGATCATGGGCCTGACGGCACCGTTGCCGATGGAGCGGGTACACCTGCTCAACCCCGGCCAGACCATCACGGCAGGGGAGCGCACCCTGACGGCCGTGAAGCCGCCGGTGTTCGACAACCCGGTGACCACCGGGCTCTACGACGATCGGTCGGGCGCCCTGTTCAGTGCCGACTGTTTCGGCGCGCTGTTGGCGGACGTGCCTCAGCGGGCAGAGGATCTCTCCGAGGACGCGCTCCGGCAGGGCCAGGTGTTCTGGGCCATGGCCGACTCCCCGTGGTTGTGCAAGGTCGACCGTGGCCTGCTCGCCAGGGACCTGGACGCCGTGCGGGCACTCGAGCCCTCCGCCGTCCTGAGCAGCCACCTCCCGGCTGCGTCGGGCGCGTCCTTGGAGCGCATGCTCGCCAACCTCGAGACGGCGCCGGCGGCCTCACCGTTCGTGGGCCCGGACCAAGCGGCGCTCGAGGAGGTGCTGGCGTCGATGGGGTCCCCGGCCGCCCCCTGACTGGGCCTCACAGTCCGGTTGACCACCCGGTAACTACCATCCGGTAGCAGGACCCGCTCCCGCGGCAGGCGCACGAGAGCCCCGCGTCCCGAGTGACCCAGTTAGGGTTCAGACGAGTCTGATCGGGAGGGAGACGACGTTGAGCGGCAACAGTATGCAGGGGCGCAACTGGGTGCTGGCCGCAATGATCTTCGCGGTCTCCATGACGTTCATCGATCAGACGATCGTCTCCATCGCGGTACCGAACATTCAGCGCGAGCTCGGCCTGACGTCGACCGGCGTCCAGTGGGTGGTCAACGGGTACCTGATCTCACTGGCCGCGCTCTTCGCACTGGGTGGGCGGCTGTCGGACATCTACGGGCACACCAAGTGCTGTGTCATCGGGGTCATCATCTTCGTAGTGGCGTCGACCATGTGCGGTCTGACGCCCAAGGGCTCGGCCGCCGAAGCGTGGATCGTGACGTTCCGCGTCGTCCAGGGCGCCGGCGGTGCGCTCATGTTCCCGGCGGCCCTCGCCATCGTGGTCAACGTGTTCCCGCTGCGCGAGCGCGGGAAGGCTCTGGCTCTCTTCTTCGGTATCGCCGGAGGGCTGACGGCCATCGGCCCGATTCTGGGCGGGTACCTGACCCAGTGGACCTGGCGGGCCATCTTCTGGGTCAACATTCCCGTCGCCGTGATCGCGCTGGTCCTCATCGCGGTGTCCAAGCCGAAGACGCAGTACAGGAAGGCCCCGATCGACTACCTGGGCGCCGTTCTCATCGCGGCGGGCATCGGCCTCAGCATCTTCGGTCTGCAGCAGTCCGTCCTGTGGGGGTGGAGCAATCCCGCGACCTGGATCTGCATCATCGCCGGCCTGGTCATCATCGGCACCTTCGTTCTCGTCGAGCTGCACACGGAGTCGCCGCTGATCAAGGTCAACATCTTCCGCATCAGACCGTTCGCCGTGGAGAACCTCGTCTTGTTGATCGCCATGATGGCGTTCATCCCCGTCTTCTTCTTCGCCAGTGAGTACGCGCAGATCGCACTGCACGACTCGGCTTCGGGCGCAGGCATCTTCCTGTTGTACTTCTTCCTCGGCTTCGTCGTCCTGGCCCAGGTCGGGGGACGGATGCTCGACCGCGAAGGAGCCAAGCGTGCCGTCATCCTCGGCTGCGTCATCGCCGCCGTCGGGTTCTATTTCTGGGCCACCAAGGCCACCACGCTCTCCTTCGGGAAACAGCAGATCTGGGTCATCGTGGCCGGCGCCGGCATGGGGATGATGCTGGGACCGGCGAACACCGACGCAGTGAACAGGGCGGGAAACCTCTCCTACGGCGAGGCGACCGGGATCACCCAGACCATCCGCAACTACGGAGCCAGCCTGGGGCTGGCGGCGCTGGGGACCATCCTCCTCTTCGACTACCGGTCGCACCTGACGACCTCGCTCCAGAAGATGGGCGACCCGCACGCGGCGTCCGAGGCCAACCGCATCACGCAGACCCAGCAGGGCAGCGGGTCGGTGTCCTCCATTCCGCATTTCGTCTCGCTCGACTTCGCCCACGCCACCTCGACGGTGCTCTACGTCATGAGCGGGATCATGGCCTTCGCCGCGTTGGTCGCGCTCTTCGGCTTGAAGCGGGGCCGACAGGAGCTGGTGCCGGTCGAGGACGACAGCCTGCCCTCACCGGCCGAGCCCGGTTGACGCCGCCGACCATGGCGCCTGCACGTCGCATCGGGTTCCTGTTGGCATTGTTGGTCGCCGTCGGCGTGCTGGCCACCGGCTGCAGCGCGATCAACAAGGCCAAGCAGGCAGTGCACACCGTCGAGGGCAACAAGGCGACCGTCGACTCGTTCACGCAGAACCTGCAGTCGACCAAGGACACACCGTTCGAGGCCACCTACACGACGACGGGGAGTTCTCCCGCCACAGTCGTCTACGCCGTGGACCCGGCCAGTGGCGGGCTGGCGTTCCACGAGACGCAGACGGGGTCCGACGCGTCAAACCTCCAGGTGATCGTGAACTCGTCCGGCGAATACGTCTGCAACCAGAGTGGATCCGGCTCCGCCTGGACGTGTTCGAAACTGGGCCAGGCCGACGCCGCCTCGGAGAACAAGATCTTCGACGTCTATACGCCGTCGCACTGGATCTCGTTCCTGAAGGGCGTCTCGCTGGTGGCGGGGCTGGCCGGTGACACGGTGACGTCATCGACCATGTCGCGCAACGGGTTCGACATGAACTGCGTCGACCTCGTGGCCAAGGGGGTGACGGGCACGAGCACCATCTGCAGCACGTCGGAGGGCATCCTCGGCTACGTCAAGGTGGCGTCGGACTCGACGAGCTTCCAGATCACCAACTACTCGTCGTCACCCTCGGCCTCGCTCTTCCAGCTGCCGCCCGGTGCCACTGTGACGACGCAGACCACCTCGGGGTGACCACCCGGGCTCGACCCCTCGCGGTCCCGCCGCGGACACAATGACGGGATGACGACCTTCATCACCCGCTACGAGACGTCCGGACCCGGCGTCCGCCTGGCCGTCAAGGACCTCATCGACATGGCAGGGGAGCCCACGACGGCGGGCTGCCGGGCCGTGGCGGACCGAGCTGTTCCGGCCGAGCGGGACGCGGCCTGCCTGGCGGGAGCGCGGCAGGCGGGGGCCCGGATCGTCGGCCGCACCAACCTGCACGAGCTGGCCCTCGGCGTCACCGGCGTCAACCACTGGTACGGGACCCCCGTGAACCCGCTCGACCCCACCCGGGTGCCCGGCGGGTCCTCGAGCGGGTCTGCCGTCGCCGTGGCCACGGGCCAAGCCGATGTGGCGTACGGCAGCGACACCGGCGGCTCCATCCGGATTCCTGCCGCCTGCTGCGGCACGACCGGGCTGAAGACGACGTGGGGCCGCATCCCCCTCGAGGGGGTGTTTCCGCTCGCGCCCAGCTTCGACACCGTCGGCCCGATGGCGCGCACGGTAGCGGGGCTCGTCACGGGGATGGAGTTACTCGAGCCCGGTTTCCGCGTGGCCGATCAGGTCGGAGACGAGCTGGTCGTGGGCCGGTTGCCCATTGAGGCGGACCCGGTGATCACCGCCGCCCTCGACCGGGCCCTCGGGTCGGTGGGATGGGACTGCCGCGAACTCGCCGTTCCGGGGTGGGACGACGCGACGATGCAGGCCGGTCTCCTGCTCGTGGTCGAGGCTTGGCATTCCGACGCCGGACTGGTGGCCGAGGACCCTGAGGGGATCAGTGACGGCGTGCGGTCCCGGTTGGAGCTGGGGGGCGCGTTCGACGAGGACACCGTCGGAAGGGCCTGGGCCGTCCAGCGCGCCTGGAAGGAGTCGATCGAGCGCGTCTTCACCGAGGTCGACCTCCTCGTCACCCCGACGTTGAGCATCTTCCCCCCGCGCCTGGAGGACGGCGACGACCTCCTCGTCTCGCGCTGCACCCTGCCGGTGAATCTGGCGGGCGTCCCTGCCCTCTCGCTGCCGGTGCCTTCCACCGGCCATCTCCCCGCCAGCCTGCAGTTGATCGGGCCGGCGTACAGCGAGGAGCGGCTGCTGGCGGCGGCGGCGGCGCTCGAGGTGGCCGTCGCCTCGAGCTGACGCCTGCTCGCCGGGACGTAGGGTGGGCGGAGCATGCAGATCGATGTGTGGTCCGACTACGCCTGCCCGTGGTGCGCGCTCGGCCTGGCACGGCTCGACGTGGCCCTGCGCTCCTTCGAACACGGTGACGACGTCGCCGTGGTACACCGCTCGTTCGAGCTGCACCGCGGGGCGCCCGCCCGCAGCGACGGTTCCATGGAGGACGTCGTCGGGCGCAAGTACGGCCTGTCTCCGGAGCGGGTACGCGCCGGCCATGCGCAGCTGACGGCGTTCGGGGCGGAGGTCGGGTTCGTTTTCGACTTCGATCGGGTGCGCCTCGGCAGCACCTTCGACGCCCACCGGCTCTCGCAGGCGGCGCGCGGCACGGCGTGGGAGGCGGCGTTGGTGCAGCAGTTGTTCGCGGCGCACTTCAGCGAAGGCCGGCAGCTCTCGGATCACGACGTGCTGCGGGAGGTGGCCCGCGCCGCAGGGCTTCCCGACGCCCTCACCGACGACGTGCTCAGTGGCACGGTCTACGGCGACGAGGTGCGAGCCGACGAGGCGGCCGCGGACGAGCTCGACGTGTCCGGTGTCCCCTACTTCCTCATCGGTGGTGCCTGGCCCATTCCCGGCGCGCAGGACGTGGAGACGCTGGGCATCCTGCTCCGACGCGCCTGGTCACGCCTCGGCCATTGACCCGAGGATCTGGTCGACCATGTCGACGGTGGTGTTGGGGTGGAGGAAGGCGAACCGGGCCACCGTCTCGCCGTCCCACGTGGTCGGCGTCACGAAGCCGATCTGCGCGGTGAGCAGGCGGGCCGACCAGGCTTCGTAGTCGTCCTTGGCCCACCCGAGGCGACGGAAGAGCACGATGGAGAGGCCGGGCTCGCGCACCAGCTCGACGTGGGGCGACGTGGCGATTCTCGCAGCTGCCTGCTGGGCCATGGTCAGACCCGCCTCCACAGCGTCGCCATAGGCGTCGAGGCCGTTAACGGCCAGCGAGAACCACAGCGGCAGCCCGCGGGCGCGCCGGGTGAGGTGAAACGCGTAGTCGCTCGGGTTCCACTCTTCGGGGTTGTCGCTGTGCAGCACATCGAGGTACTGGGCGTCCTGGGTGTGGACGGCCTTGGCCAAGTTGGGCTGGCGGTAGAGCAGCGCGGCGCAGTCGAAGGGCGCGAAGAGCCACTTGTGGGGATCGACGATGAAGGAGTCAGCCCGTTCGAAACCAGCGAACCGGTCGCGTACGGACGGCGCGAACAGCGCCGCGGCGCCGCCGTAGGCGCCGTCGATGTGGAACCACAAGGAGTGCTCGGCGGCCACGTCGGCCACCCCGGCCAGGTCGTCGACGATGCCGGCGTTGGTCGTTCCCGCTGTGGCCACCACGCCGATGACGTCGCCGCGCCGCGGGTCGTCGCGCAGCGCGGCCCGCAGAGCAGAGGAGGTCAGCCGATGATCGTGCGTGGGCACGGTCAGGGTGCCCACGCCGAGGACATGGAGCGCCTTGCCCACCGACGAGTGCGCGTCTTCACTCAGGGCAACGAGCGGGTGCACCGGCGCCTCGGCCTGCCTGCGATATCCCGCCGTGTCACGGGCCACCATGAGGGCGGACAGGTTGCCGGCGGAACCGCCCGCCACAAAGCAGCCACCTGCGGTTGTGGGAAGGCCGGCTTGCGCAGCGAGCACTGCGAGGGCCTGGTTCTCGGCCACCACGACGCCGGCCGCCTCGAGCCAGGACGTGCCGTGCAGCGACGAGCAGGAGACGAACATGTCGAAGAGCAACGAGGCCTTCGTCGGCGCGGCCGGGATGAACGACAAGAAGCGGGGACTGTCGCACGAGACCACTGCCGTGGACAGCTTGTCCACGAACAGGTCGAGCACCCGGGCGGCGTCATTGCCTTCGGGCCGCATGAGCCCGGCCAATTCGGCGTCGAGCGACTCGACCAGGCCGCCGAAGTCGAGCGCGACGGGGTCCATCGACAGTCGTTCCCGACAGGCCGCCACAATCAGGTCGGTCATCGCCTCGTCGTAGTGGAACATCGCACTCGCCATCAGACCGAGGTGTCCTCCGGCCCGGAGGCCGCTCGCTCCGTGGCGCGCCAGGCTTCCTCGGCCCGGCTGGCGATGTCGTGTGGTGGGAGCCCTGTCTTGGCCGCCGCCAGCGCCACGTCGTCGAATTCGGGCTTCGCCCGTCCGTTGGACACCTTCATGCGGATGACGATGCCGTCCACGGTGACCTGACCACGCCCACGCGCCACCGGCCAGCGTTCCACGGCGACGGCGCGGATCCCCATCGTTCCGGTGGCCCGCTCGATCACGGCGCGCTGGGTCTCGACGAGCGTGGGGTCGGTGAGCACGTGCAGGACGTGGCCGGGCCGACCCTTCTTCATGGTGACCGGGCTGACCCAGGCGTCGAACGCACCGGCCTCGAGGGCGGCGGCAACGGCGAGACCGAGCTGCTCTCCCGTGACGTCGTCGAGGTTCGTCTCGAGCACGAGCGCGCCCTGTCCGGGACCGACCGACGGAGCATGGGCGCGCCGCCCGATCACGACCTGGGTGCAGTTCGGGAGGTCGTCCATCTCGCCGGCACCACCGCCGAAGCCCGATGCGGCGACGGTCATGTCGGGGAGCGGACCGAAGGTCGAGGCGAGTCCGGCGAGCAAGGCGGCACCGGTGGGCGTCGTCAGCTCAATGGGGACGTCGCGTCCGTAGGACGGGATGCCCTCCAGGAGTCGAACCGTGGCCGGCGCCGGGTTGGGCAGCAAGCCGTGCGCGCTGCGCACCATGCCCATGCCCGTGGCCACGGCGGACGCTGCCACCTCGTCGACGCCGAGCACTTCGAGCGCGGCTGCCGTCCCGACCACGTCGATGATGGCGTCGTGCCCGCCGACCTCGTGGAAGTGCACCTGGTCGATCGGACGACGGTGCAGGGCGGACTCCACCGATGCCAATTTGTGGAAGACCGCCTGGGCCCGCTCCGTCACCCGCGGCGGCAGTGCCGCCTCTTCGATGAGGGCGGCAATCACGCCGTGGGTGCGCACCACCACGTCGTCACCGCCGACGATGGCCCGGGTACAGGCGATGCCGCCGCGGATGCCGTCCTCGAAGTCGAGGTGCCACCCGGGCAGGGCGAGTCGGTCGAGCAGGGCGCGGATCTCGTCGACATCGGCCCCTGCGTCGGCCAGCGATCCCAGCGCCATGTCGCCCGCGATGCCGGCGAAGCAGTGGAACCAGGCAACGGTGGAGGACCCCGTCGGCGCGTCCGTCACGGAAGGACCCGGGCGATGGCGCAGGCGGCGCCGTACCCGTTGTCGATGCCGACAACCGTGATGCCCGAGGAGCAAGCCGAGAGCATGGCCAGCAACGCGGTCACGCCCTCCAGGGCGGCGCCGTATCCCGTGCTGGTGGGGACCGCGACCACGGGGGCCGGTGTGAGGCCGCCCACCACGCTGGCCAGCGCGCCCTCCATGCCGGCGATCACCACCACCGCGTCCGCCATGGCGAGCGTGTCGAGCTCCGCCAGGAGCCGGTGCAACCCGGCCACGCCGCAGTCGGTGAGTTGCGTGGGGGCAAACCCGAGTGCGCCCAGGACCGTGGTGCACTCGGTGGCCACCGGAAGGTCGGCCGTTCCGGCGGTGATGACGACGACCTCGCCCGCCCGCGCGGGAGCGGACCGGAAGACCACCGTCGAGAGCGAACCGCTCTCAGCACTGGCGCTCGGGCCGACGCCGAGCGCAGCCGCCGCCGCCGTGGCGGCCTTCACCTGGGCCTCGGAGGCCCGGGTCAGAAGGACCGGGCTGTCCGTGCCCGCGAGGAGCTCCTCGACGACGGCCGCACAGTGCTCAGGTGTCTTCCCGGGCCCGTAGACGGCCTCGGGCATGCCGAGGCGCAGGTCACGGTGATGGTCCACCCGGGCGAACCCCAGGTCCGAAAAGGGAAGGCGACGCAGCTGCCGCACCGCGTCGTCGGGCGAGCAGCGCCCGGCGGCGACATCTTCGACGAGCGCCCGAAGCGAGGAAGCATCCATGACCTGCTCTATCCTGCCCAACTGTGAACCCCCCTGCGACCTCGGTGGCCTTCTTCGGCCCGGAGGCCACCTTCACCCAGGAAGCGCTCCTGACCCAACCCGACCTGGCCGCGGCCGACCTGAGGGCCCTGTCCTCCATCACGGCGGTGCTCGAGGCCGTGGCCCGTGACGAGGTCGACTTCGGCTTCGTGCCCATCGAGAACGGGATCGAGGGGACGGTCAGCGCCACCATCGACGGCCTGATTCACGACGTCGACCTGCATATTCAGCGTGAGGTCGTCATGGACATCCACCTCCACCTCATGGCCCGTCCAGGCACCGGGATCGGCGAGATCCATGCGGTGTCGTCGTACCCCCACGCGCTGGCCCAGTGCCAGAAGTACCTGGCCCGGACCCTGCCCGGCGCCGAGCAGCGCGCGGCCAACTCCACCGCTGATGCGGCCCGCCTCCTGGGCGAGTCCGGAGCAGCGGGCGAGGCGGCCATCGCCCCGAGGCTGGCGGCGGAGCGCTACGGCTTGGAGATCGTGGCGGAGGATGTCGAGGATCACCCGGAGAACCAGACCCGGTTCGTGCTGGTCTCCCGCAGCCGCGTCCCGGCCCCAACCGGGCACGACAAGACGAGCATCGTCTGTTTCCAGCGCGCCGACCACCCCGGGAGCCTCCACGGCATTCTCGGACAGTTCGCGGCGCGCAACATCAACCTGAGCAAGCTCGAGTCCCGCCCCACCAAGCAGGCGCTCGGTGACTACTGCTTCGTGATCGACCTGTCGGGGCACGTGGGCGACGAGGTCGTGGCCGACTGCCTGCGGGATCTCCATGCCGGCCTGGCCGGCGTGAAGTTCCTCGGCTCGTATCCGGCTGCAGGCGAGCACGGGCCCGAGCAGCGGCGACAGGCCGACGCGGCGTGGCAGGCGGCGGATGCCTGGCTGCGCGACATCCGCGGCGCTATCGACTGACGGGCGTCTCCACCCTGCGGGCCAGCGACCCCGGGAGGCGCGGCGCGATGACGAGTGCCAGCAGGGCGGCGAGCGCGGCCACCGCGTACGCGATGACGACACCTGCTGCGACGGGCCGGGTGCCCCGTGAGAATGCGGCCACGGCAGCGCCACCGATCCCGACACCCGAGCGCGATGCCCAGGACGTCGGCCAGGTTGAGCGACGCCGAGGCCCATCCTTCGCGGCCGGGCGGAGCGGCCCGCAGCATCATCAGAGAGATCGGCGCGTAGCTCAGTCCCATCCCGAAGCCGGCGACCGACCAGGCCACGAAGGCCTCCCCGACCGGCACGCCGGGGCGCAGCTGCCAGGCCATGCCGGCGGTGCCCACCAGAATGAGGATCAGGCCGGCCCGTACGAGTCGGGCCCCTTCCCAGCGGTCGTTGAGGCGCGCCTGCACCCAGCTGCCGATGGTCCAGGCCAACGTGGAGGCGGTGACGACCGCGCCGGCCATGAGGGTGCTGTGGCCGCGCAGGGTCGTGATGGTCAACGTCACGTAGGCGTCCGCGCCGAAGAAGGCGAACGTCAGGAGCCCCCGGCTCAGGATGGTGGCCGGCAGGCCGCGGTCGGCGCGCAGGGTGCCGACGGGAAGCAGCCGGCGCAACGGCGCCGCGCCGACGATCACACCGAGCGCGGCCAATCCCAGCCCGACAAGGACGTTGTGCGCGCTGAGCGCAGCCAGGACGAAGGCGGTCCCGACCGCGCACCGGACGGCGTCGGCGATGCGGTGCTCCTCGGCCGGGGGTGCATCTGTCCGGCCGAGGCGAACCAGTGCCGGGACCGCGATCGGGCCGGCGACGACGACGAGGGGGATCAGTCCGAGGAACACCCAGCGCCACCCGAAGAGGTGGGCCACGGCCGCGGCCAGGCCGGGCCCGACGATGCCCGGGATCACCCACGCGGTCGAGAGGACCGCCATCATGCGGGCGCGCTGGGCCTCGTGCAGCGTCCGCCCGATGGCCACGTACGCCACCGCGGGCACCGCGCCCGCTCCGAGCCCCTGCAGGCACCGGCCGGCCACCAGCACCCACATGGACGGCGCCAGCCCGGCGACGAGCAGGCCGGCCGCGAAGAGGATCAGGCCGGCGACGTAGGGCCGGGCCGGGCCGTGGCGATCGGCGTCGCGGCCGGCTGCGACGATCCCGATCAGGCTGGCCAGCTGGAAGGTCGAGAAGACCCAGCCGTAGAGGGCCAGCCCGTGAAGGTCATGGGCCACCAGCGGCATCACCGTGATGACGGCCAGTGCCTCCGAGGCGACGAAGGTGACCGAGAGCACCAGCCCGAGCGTCAGCGCACGGTGGTGCGGCGCCCACAGCCCGTCGCCCTGCGCCCCCCTTCTCATGCGGGCGAGATTACGGGGAACGCTCGCTGGTACTCTGCGGCCGGAGGGCATGTGGTGACCATCGACTTGGAGGCGGCAGAGGCGGAGCGCGAGCGCCTGCGCGGCGCCTACCTCAAGGAGCCGAAGGCCCGCCCGCCGTCCACCGCTCGCGGCGTCCATCATGTGGCGCTGCTGTGCTCGGACGTCGAGCAGACGATCCGCTTCTATCAGGGCCTCCTCGGCTTCCCGCTGGCCGAGCTCTTCGAGAATCGCGACTACAAGGGGTCGACCCATTTGTTCTTCGACCTCGGCCACGACAACACGCTGGCCTTCTTCGATTTTCCGGATCTCGGCCTCGGCCCCTACGCCGAAGTGCTCGGTGGTTTCCACCACCTCGCCATCTCGGTCGATCGGGAGCAGTGGGACGCCGCGCGCGCCCGGCTCACAGATGCCGGCATCCCCACGCAGATCGAGAGCGAGATCTCCCTGTACTTCTCGGACCCCGACGGCGTTCGACTCGAGCTGATCGCCGAGGACCTCGGTTCGCTGTACGGCACTCCGCTGCACTGATGGCCGTCACCGGCCTGGCGAATCTGGCCATCAAGGTTGCCGACCTCGAGGCGGCGTGCGCGTGGTACGAAGGCGCAGGCGCCGCCGTCACGGAGCCGATCGAATGGGAGAACGGTCGCCGCGCCGACGTCCAGCTGGGTGTGCTCTCGCTGACGCTGTTCACCAAGGCGATCTACGAGGACGCATGCACCCTGCCCGCCGAGGGTTTCCTGCACCCCGCACTCTTCGTGGACGATCTGGACGCCGAGCTGGCGCACCACCAGGTGCTCTGGGGACCCCGCACCGTGAGCGGCACCTTCGGCACCCGCCGCATCGCCTTCGTCGAGGCCCCGGGTGGTATCCGCCTGGAGTTCATGGAGCAGATAGCCGAGCCCCCCGGCTGATCTAGCCGGCTCGATCTCGAGCGCCCGGCCTCGAGCGCCCGGCCTCGAGCGCCGGTTCGGCTGCACGCACGGCCAACGCCTGCATCAGCGAGAGATTCCGACCCACCTGTCGAATTCCGGCTCGTCCCGTTCGTATAGGTCGTGACCGCCGGCGCTGGGCCGGGGACCACCGACTGATGGAGGCAAGACCATGGGCAGGATCGTCGTCACCGAGTTCGTCTCGCTGGACGGGGTCATGCAGGACCCGGGCGGGAGCGAGGATTTCGAGCACGCCGGGTGGACGTTTCGCTTCAACCGGGGCCCGGAAGGAGACCGGTTCAAGCTCGAGGAGCTCGACACTGCAGAAGCACAGCTCCTCGGTCGGGTCACCTATCAAGCCTTCGCCCAGGCGTGGCCGAACATGGAGGACTCCGTCGGCTTTGCCGAGCGGATGAACGCCATGCCCAAGTACGTCGTGTCGACGACCATGCAGGACGAGGACGCGACCTGGAACAACTCCACGGTGATCAGGGGTGACGTGATCCGCGAGGTCACCGACCTGAAGAAGCGCCTGCAGGGCGATCTGCTGGTCGCGGGGAGCGCACGCCTGGTGCAGTCGCTGTTGGAGCACGGATTGGTCGATGAGGTCCGCCTCATGATCTTCCCGATCGTGCTGGGCTGCGGCAAGCGGCTCTTCGGTGAGGTCTCGGAGCCGCCGACCATGGTGCTGGACAACGTCAAGACTGTGGGCGAGGGCATTGTGATCCTGACGTACCGAGCCGGCCAGTAGCGGGTTTCCCGGTCCCAACGAGAGATACCACCACGGAGAAGGAGAACAGTCATGAAGCAGTACATGTTGAGCGTGCCGATGATCGACGGCGCACCCCCTCGACCTCCCGAAGAGATGCAGCAGGCCTTTGAGCAGACGGCTCTGCTCAACGAAGAGATGCAGTCGGCGGGGGCCTGGGTGTTCGGGGGTGGGCTCCTCCCCGCCAGCTCGGCCACGGTGGTCGAGACCGACGGCAACGAGTTCTTGGTGACGGACGGACCCTTCACTGAGTCCAAGGAACACATCGGAGGCTTCTGGGTCATTGAGGCGGCGGATCTCGACGCCGCGCTGGCCTGGGCCAAGAAGGCGACCGTGGCCTGCGGCGAGCGAGTCGAGGTCCGGCCCTTCCAGGACGAGCCCCCGGTGTGACGCCGATGGCCGAGCCGGGTCCCGAGATCGAACGCGTCTTCCGTCAGGAGTACGGTCGATGCGGTCTCGGTCCTGATCCGCACGTTCGGTGACATCGATCTGGCCGAGGAGGGCGTGCAGGAAGCCTTCACGGTCGCTGCGGTGCGGTGGCGCGAGGACGGCCTGCCCCCGAGTCCGGCCGGGTGGATCATCACCACGGCGCGCCGCCGGATCCTCGACCGCCTCCGCAGGGAAGCCTCCCGAGCGACCGCCAAGCCCAAGCGACCGCCCTGCTCGCGCACGGCGATGAGATCGAAGAGGAATCTGCCGTGCCGGACGACCGCCTCCGCCTGATCTTCACCTGCTGCCATCCGGCGCTCGCTCCCGCGGCGCGGGTCGCGTTGACCCTGCGCTTGCTCGGCGGTCTCTCGACGCCGGAGATCGCCCGCGCCTTCGTCGTTCCCGAAGCCACCATGGCCCAGCGCATCGTGCGGGCCAAGGCCAAAATCCGTGACGCCGGCATTCCCGTATCGTGTCCCGAGCAGCGCCGAGCTGCCGGATCGCCTGCGGGACGCGCTGGCGGTGATCTACCTGGTCTTCAACGAGGGCCACACCGCGACGTCAGGTGATCTGCTGGTGCGAGAGGACCTGTGCGCCGAGGCCGTACGACTGGGACGGACGTTGCACGAGCTCATGCCCGACGAGCCCGAAGCGGTCGGGTTGTTGGCGCTGTTGCTCCTCATCAGCGCTCGGCGGCCGGCCCGCACCGGTGCCGGTGGCGCGCTCGTCCCGCTCCACGAGCAGGACCGCGCGCTTTGGGACCGAGGCCTCATTGCCGAGGGCCAGGAGCTCGTCCGCTTCTGTCTGCGCCGCAACACGCCGGGCCCGTACCAGATTCAGGCCGCCATCAATGCGGTGCACAGCGAGGCGCGAAGGGCGGCGGACACAGACTGGCCGCAGATTCTGGCCCTCTACGACCAGCTGCTCGTGTTCGACGGGTCACCGGTGGTGGAGCTCAACCGCGCCGTCGCCCTGGCCGAAGTGGAGGGCCCAGCAGCAGGACTCATCGCAGTGGACGCGCTCCCGCTGCAGTCCTACTACCTCTTTCACGCGGTGCGGGCGGACCTGCTGCGACGACTCGGCCGCCGAGCGGACGCGCTCGCTGCCTACGACATCGGCGATGGAGCGCACCGACAACGAGGCCGAACGCTCCTTCTTGGCACGGGCCCGGTCAGCGGCGGTCGAGGCGCCCGGACGGTGACAGACTCGGGGCCGTCATGAAGGTGCACCTGGTCGACGGGACGTACGAGCTTTTTCGCCACTTCTTCGGCGCCCCTCCGCATCGCACCGCGGAGGGTCACGAGGTGGCCGCGGTGCGGGGCGTGGTCGGATCCGTCCTGCAACTGCTGGGTGAGGGTGCGACGCACGTGGGTGTGGCGACCGACCACGTCATTGAGTCCTTCCGCAATGATCTCTGGCCCGGGTACAAGACGGGTGAGGGCGTCGATCCTGATCTGTGGTCCCAGGCCTGGCCTCTCGAGACGGCCCTCACGGCGTTGGGGGTCTTGGTGTGGCCGATGATCGAGCTCGAGGCCGACGATGCATTGGCCAGCGGCGCCGCCGTGGCCGAGGACGACCCAGAGGTGGAGCAGGTCATCATCTGCACGCCGGACAAGGACCTGGGGCAGTGCGTGCGGGGGACCCGTGTCGTGCAGCTCGACCGGCGGAAGGACACCACCATCGACGAGGCCGGCGTGACCGAGAAGTTCGGCGTCGGCCCGGCGTCCATCCCGGACTATCTGGCGCTCGTCGGCGACAGTGCCGACGGGTTTCCCGGATTGGCCGGATGGGGAGCCAAGTCGGCCGCCGCCGTGTTGGCCCGGTGGCACCACATCGAAGCTATTCCGGCGGATCCCCGTGACTGGGATGTCACGGTACGTGGAGCTGCCAAGCTGGCGACCACCCTGCAGGAGGGACGTGACGACGGCGCGGCTCTTCAAGGACCTGGCAACCCTGCGTATCGATCGCTCGCTCCTGGCAAAGGTGGACGAACTGCGCTGGGGGGGACCGAGGCACGAGTTCGCGGCGGTGTGTGCCGCCATGGATGCTCCGGGGATCGCGCGCGGGCCGAAGCGCTCGCCGCGAGCCGCTGAGTCGAGAGGGGCGGGCGACGCCCCCGGCTATCCGGCTACCCGTTCAGGAGCCGAGGTAGCTGGTGGACAGCGCCTCTTCCATCTCAGCGGGGGAGCCCCGGTGCGCGACGACACCCTGCAGGACGACCGCTGCACTGTCGGCGATGGGTAGCGCGGTACGGGCGAACTGCTCGACGAGCAGAATCGAGAGGCCGGCCTCGGCCAGCTGGCGGACCTTGTCGTAGAGCTGGCCCACCACAATGGGGGCCAGGCCCATGGAGAGCTCGTCGAGCAACAAGAGCTTCGGGTCGGTGGCGAAGGCACGGGCCAGCGCCAGCATCTGCTGTTCGCCACCGGACAGCGTCCCGGCCATCTGCCGCCGCCGTCCGCTGAGTTGGGGGAACTGCGTGAAGGCGACCTCCTCAATGCGATCCATGGGCACGCCGACCTGCGTGGCCATCAGGAGGTTCTCCCGCACGCTGAGGTTGGGAAAGATGCCCCGCCCTTCGGGCACCGTGCAGATTCCCTTGCGGGCCCGACCGTCCGCGGACAGCTGCGTCACCGCAGCGCCCCCGAAGCGGACCTCGCCAGCGCTCGGGGCCAGCGTGCCGGCGCAGACATTGAGCAACGTGGTCTTGCCGCCACCGTTGGGTCCCAACAGTGCCATCACCGACCCCGTTGCGACCTCCAGGCTGACACCGTGGACGACCTCAATGGGGCCGTAGCCCGCTCGGATGTCGCGCAGTTCGAGGATGGGCGTTCCGGCCGGGTCCGCAGCAGGAGCAACGTCGGCTCACGGGGCACCGAGGTAGGCGTTCACGACGACCGGATCGTCCTTGACCTGCTCGGGTGTCCCGCTGGCGATGACCTGGCCGTAGTCGAGGACGTGAATGTGCTCGCAGGTGCCCATGACCAGGCCGACGTCGTGCTCGACCAGGCAGATGGCCAGGTCGCGTTCCTCGACGAGTTGGCGCAGCAGTCGCCCGAACGCCTCGGTCTCCTGCTCGGTCTGTCCCGATGCCGGCTCGTCGAGGAGCAGGACCTTGGGCTGGGTCATGAGCGCACGCGCCACCTCGACCACCCGCGCCCGCCCGGTCGGCAGCTCGCTCACCTCACGGTCGGCCACGTCGCCCAGACCCACCAGCTCAATGACCCGGTCCGTCTCGGTCGTGACGTTGATGCGTCCACGCCGCCCCCAGGTGTTGCGGATCTCACCCGCCACCTGAATGTTGTCCCGCACGGTGAGCGAGGTGAAGAGCTCGAGCCGCTGATAGGTACGGGACAGACCCCGGCGCGCCCGGCGCGCCGGTCCCGGCCTTCGTCACGTCGTGACCGTCGATCGACACCCGCCCGGACTTGGGGGCCAGCAAGCCGCTGACGACGTTGAACAACGTCGTCTTGCCCGCCCCGTTGGGCCCGATGAGGCCGGTCACGGTTCCCTCGGCCACTGTGAGCGACACTTCGCTCAGGACCTGGGCCCCACCGAAGGCCACACACACCTCGGAGACTTCAAGAACGGGCATCGGCCACGCCTTCGACGAGCGGTTCTGCCGCGGTCGCCACCGGCTCGGGTCTGTCCCGGGCGGGAGCCGGCACGGCCTTGGCCGGGTTGGTAAAGGCTTCGGGCTGCACCAGTCGCCCCACCGCCGGCAGGGCGATGGCGATGAGGGCCGTGGCCAGCACGAACCACCAGTTCCCCATCACCTTCGTGAGTACGAGGAGGTAGGCCACGATCTCCGCCATCACCCCGAGGAGCAGGACCCCCTTGGCCTGCCAGAGGGGCTTGTACCGGGCCACGATGTCCGGGACGGCACCGCTCGGGTTGCGACCGAGGCTCACCCCGACCAGGGCCGGCGCCACCAGGCTGAGGTTGGCCATGACGCTCCAGAAGCCGCCTCCGCCCGCATCTGTGCTGAGGTTCGAGAAGGTCGAGGTGAGGGCCTGGAATGCGGTCCCGGCCAGGATCCCGCCCATCAGCGCCCCGGCCACGTTGCCGATGCCTCCCACGACGGTCAGCATCACGAGGGCGAGGCTGATGAAGATGATGAAGGTGTTGCTGTTCACGCTCACCGACGCGCTCGACAACAGGATGCCGCCCAGCCCGGCGATGGCCGCCGAAATCATGAACACCGACAGCTTCAGCTTGATCAGGTTCTGCCCCAGCGTCGCCGCCGCGGCAGGGCTGTCCTTCATGGCCGTCAGTCGCCGTCCGTAGTTGCTCCGCCGGAGTGCGATGAGGCCGACGCCGACAAGAATGAAGATGCAGGTCGACGTGGTGAGGAACGTCTTTGACGAACTGAGGTCGATCGGCCCCAGCTTCAACGGTGGGATCTGCAGAGTGCCGTTGGGGAAGATGGAGTAGTTCAGGTGGAAGATCGGCAGGACGTGCGGTGCGATGTCGGCGATGATCATGTCGGAGACGAAGACGCCGAACGCCAGCGTGGCCAGAGCGAGATACAGCCCGCGCAGGCGCAGGGCCGGCAGGGCGATGAGACCGCCCACGACGGCCGTGACGGCCATCCCGAGGAGCAGCCCCCAGAACGTGATCCGTTGGGCGGTTCCCGTCCCCGACAGGCCCAGGTGGAACACAATGATGGTGGCGATGGCACCGAACGAGACCGGCGCCAGGTTGATCTCACCGGCGTAGCCGGTCAGCAGGGTCAGGGACAGGGCGATGATGCCGAAGATGATCCCGACGGTCAGGGATCCCATGTCGCTGGTTCCCATGATCTGTTCCAGGGCCAGCACCACGACGAGCAGGATCACACCCCAGGTCACGGCGGAGCGCATGGTGGGCACGGTGAACCGCTCCCGCGTGCGCAGCAGCATGGCCCCCCGCAACCGGTCCTGTGGCAGCACGATCAGGACCACGAAGAGTACGATCATGGGCAGGGCGATGCGGAAGTTCGAGGCCCAGGACCACGACTCGGGGAAGTAGCCCAGGACGTAGGTGCTGGCCAGGCCGAGGAAGAGCGCCCCGGCGAAGGTCAACCAGATGCTCCGGAGACGGCCGAACATCGCCGCGGCGATGGAGTCCAACACGAGCAGGGTCAGGACGTGGACGTCGAGGGTGCCCCCGCTGATCGGGGTGATGAGGATGCCGGCCAGCGCCGCCAGAGCGCCACCGAGGGCCCACGAGAACGCCGCCAGCCGCTCGGGCCGCCCGCCGTTGAGTTGCAGCAGCGCCGGGTTGTCGACCACGGCTCGCATCGCCACACCGGTCCGGGTGCTGGTGAACAGCAGGCGGATGCCCACGGCGATGAGCACGCCGCAGCCCAGGGCGATCGCCTCGTGGTCCGTGACGTAGACGCCCAGGACCTTGAACTTCGCCGTGTTGCCGAAGAACAGGCCGTCGGTGCGGGGGACACCGGGACTCCAGATCCACTGTGCCAGCGCGATCAACCCCAGCATGATGCCGATGGTCACCACAATCTTGGTCACGTCGGACGTCTGCCGGAGCCCCCGCATGATCCCGACGTAGAGGACCATGCCCAGTAGGGGTGCGAGCACGACGAGGACGGCGAAGAGCGCGAGTGGCGCCGGCCAGTTCCATCCGTAGCGGAACTGCCAATAGGTGAATGCCGCCAGCATGGCCATGGCGCCCTGGGCGAAGTTGAAGATGCCCGACGTCGTGTAGGTGAGGACGAGGCCGGAGGCCGCGATCCCGTAGACAGCGCCGGTGACCAGCCCGAGGATGGTGTAGGTGAGGAATAGATGCATGGCCGGAGCTCCCCTCGCTCAGGTCAGGCGGTAGGCGGGCTGACGATCTGGGCGCTCACCCTTGCGGCTTGAGGACCGAAGAGGAGGCGTACTGGGTGGCGTAGCCCTGGGCGTTCAAAGGGGTGCCGATCACGGAGCCGGTGTTGGGGACGACGTACTTGGAGGAGCAGTCGAACGTCCCGAGCTTCTTGGGGTAGGCCTGCACCCACTTGGTCCCGTCGAGCTTCATCAGGAGGCCGCAGTTCGGGGGGATGTTCTTGGCCGGGTTCCCCGATGCGTTGAGCCCGCCGCCTGTCCAGTCCGTCACCTTGGAGAGGTGGTTGATCATGCATTGGCGGGTCAGGGTGGAGCCACACGCCTTGGCCTCGGTCGCCCAGAGGAGGAATGACGAGGTCGCCTGCTCACCCAGCTGCGAGGTCAGGCCGCCGTACTTCTTCACGATCGAGAGGTACTGGGACACGGCCGGGACCACCTTGGCCGCTTCGAGGGGCTCGTAGGAAAGGCGGACGTAGACGTTGTTGGCCAGGCCGTCGGTGTTCCACTTGGCGAAGTCCGCCGTGTAGGCGCCCGAGTCCATCACCCAGATCGGGTCGTAGCCGATCTGGTTCTCTGACTCGAAGGCGCCGTACAGGGTCGCTCCCGGCGTGGCGTCGTTGAAGATGATCTGTGCGCCGCAGCTCTGCAGCTTCTGCACGAAGGGCGTGTAGTTCGCCTCGCCGTTGTAGTCGATGTTGGCGACGCATCCGGGGATGAACTTCCAGCCGGCCGTGGTGAATGCCTGCACCGCTTTGTTCGTCGAGGACTCCTGGGTGGAGAGGGTGGAACCGTAGATGCCCACCTTCTTGGTCTTCGAGCCGAACAGCTTCTCGGCCTCGTAGGCGCTCGAGACCGGGCTGGCGTTGGCCGGGTTCGGGGAGGCCTGGTACATCTCGTACGCGTTTGCCACCACGGGGGCAACGGTGAAGCCGGGGACGGCGGCCAGGTTGCAGCCGAGGCGAGTCTGTTCCGCCGAGCCGTCGAGGGCGAAGCCCTCGCCCACCAGCATGAAGTCCTGCTTGCACTCCTGCGACACCACCGAACCGACGTTGGTCACCGCAGCGTTTCCGTAGTCGCCGACGAGCTTGCGCCCGTCGATGCCACCCTGGGCGTTGCACCAGGCGATCATGGCCTTGACCGCATCGCCCATCTCCTGGTCGAGGCCGGGAAGCCCCGAGAAGCCGCGGTCGTCGCCGTAGGCGATGTTGATGCTGGTGTTGGTGACACCCGTGTCTGTCGCACCCGTGGCGTGCCCCTTGCCGCAGGGCGACGGGAGCGTGCCGAACTTGGCGGAGGACGTCGCTGCGGCACCGCCCACTCCGGGGGCGACGAGTACCCCCGCCGCTGTCAGCGCAGTGAGCAGCAGCCCCGCCCCCAGGGTCCGCAAACCGGTGACCCGCTTCATCAATCCCAACCCCCTGTTCATGGAGCCCAAACCCGTCACGGGTTCTGGCCCCACTCCCTTAAGAAATCTTTAGAACACGTTC
Organism: uncultured Acidimicrobiaceae bacterium; assembly: GCA_963794875.1. GTDB lineage: Bacteria > Actinomycetota > Acidimicrobiia > Acidimicrobiales > RAAP-2 > Bog-473. Next base: position 180,910 of record CAWCFG010000015.1, on the reverse strand, counting down.
CTGTTTGGGCACACTAGCAATCCGGGGGTCAAAAATCTTTGCGCCACCTGAGTCCCGAATTTACGCACGATCCGCCGTCTCGATGTCGTAGCGCTCGGTGTAGTCGCCGAACTCGTCGGCGAGGCCGGCATAGGTCCAGCCGAAGTCGGCCGGGTCGTAACGGTGCCGGCCGAAAGCGTCCTGCGGGCGGTCCTCGAGGTACGCCTCCATGCGGCGGGCGTGGAGCGAGCCGACCTCCTCGCCGAACCCTTGGTAGAGCGTGCGAACGGCCCCGACGGGGTCGGCGACAAGGGTGTCGTAGTGGAGGTGCTGGCACCAGCCGTCACCGGTCTTCTCGTCGAAGGCCATCGCCGAACGGAGTGCGAAGGCGCACTTCCGCTTCCACTCCTCGGCCGTGGGTCGGGGATCCTTGCGGCTGGTCAAGACGCGTTGGCCAGCGTTGGCCAGGCTGGCCAGGGACGTGACCACCGGTCCCGGATCGCGGTGTGTCCAGATGACCCGGGCGTCGGGATAGGCGGCGAGCATGGCCTCGAGGTGCCACAGGTGATTGGGTGTCTTGAGGATCCAGCGTTCGGTGGGCTGCCGCGATTGCAGCGTCTGCAGAGTGAGCCGGTGCTGGTCATAGGCCGACGTCATGTCGGCCTGCTCGAGCCAGCGGGCGTAGGTGGGGACGTGGGCCTGGGTCTCGAGCGCGAGTGCGCGCACGTCGTACATGAAGATCGCCACACACTCCTCGGCCACGGTGGCGCCGAAGGGGTGCATGGACTTGAGCGGCGGGTTGAGCTTCATCAGGCCGTCGAGGTCCTTGGCCGTCTTGGCGATGCGTGGATCCTCCGCGGCTTCTTCCAGGGAGATCGGCGGGACCGGGTGGGCCGCCTCCCATTGCAGGAGCGGCCGGGCCACCGGATCGAGGCCGAGCAAAATGGACAGGAGGCTCGTCCCGGTCCGGGGCAGGCCGACGATGATCCACGGGCGCTCAATGCGACCTTGTCTGACCTCGGGATGTTCCGCCGACCAGCGCTGCACGGCGATGCGATTGGCCAGCGCGCTGGCCAGCATCTTCGAGATGAGGAGGCGTCCGAAGGTCGTTAGCGCGGCCTCGTTCTCGCACGCGCGCAGGTAGATCTCCAGGGGCTCCCGGTAGGAGTCGCTGCCGAAGTCGTCCGAACCCGCCTGCTTGACGGCGGCGGCCGTCACAGACGACGGGCTGAGCGAGGGGAGTGCGGGCCGCACGCGGGCCAGTTGGGCGCCCGTCCAGTTCAGCGCCCGCAGGGGCGGGCTGCGCAGCTCGGAGTCGCGCCAGGTGTACTCGACCGCGCTCATCGTCTTCCCGTCACCGCACCTCCACCACCGTGCGGCCGACCGAGCGCCGCGCCGCGTGTTCGTCGAGAGCCCGGCCGGCCTCATCCATGGAGACGCGTTGCCCGATGGCGGGCCGGATGGCACCCTCTGCAGCCAGGCGCAGCAGGTCGGCGTGGATCTCGTCGGCCACGTCCCGACCGAACGGGTTGAACCCGAATCGCCGCATGCCCGGATCGACCGAGTCCGCCCAGGCCACCATGACGGCGACGATGTCGATGTTCCCGATGCACGCCATCCGGAGGGGCCGGCCGGTCATGCCGTTTGCATCGTCGTCGGCGAACCCCACCGCCAGGTACCGGCCGCCGTGCGCCGTGCAACGCCACGAGCGCTCCACGAAGTCGCCCCCCGTCAGGTCGTAGACCACGTCGGCCCCGGCATCGCCGGTGGCGACCAGGACCGCCTCCACGAAGTCCTCCGCCCTGTGGTCGATGACCAGATCGGCTCCGAGGGACGCGCACAACGCACCTTTCTCGGGGCCGCCGGCGACCGCGATCACCCTGGCTCCGGCGGCCTTGCCGAGTTGGATCCCTGCGCTGCCCAGGCCGCTGGCGGCCGAATGCACGACCAGCGTCTCGCCCGACTGCAGACGTCCTCGCTTGAAGAGGGCGAGGTGCGAGGTCTGGAACGACAGGAGGAAGGCGGTGGCTTCGGCGTCGTCGAAGGCCGGGGGAGCCTCGAACACCGAGATGGCGTCCGCGATGGCGTAGTCGGCGATGCCCCCGAGGGCGTTCTTGGTGATGGCGACGACCCGCTGGCCGAGCCAGGACTCCGCACCGTCACCCACGGCATCGACGACGCCGCACACGTCCATACCGAGCGTGAACGGCGGAGGAGCGGGTACAGAGACGAGGTTGCCGAGGCAGCGGTCGATGTCGTTGAAGTTGAGCGACGCGGCGCTGACCCGCACCCGCACCTCGCCTGGTCCGGCCTCGGGACGCTCGATTGTCCGCACGGCCAGGACCTCGCCCGGTGGACCATGGCGGGTCACCTGCACGGCCTTCATGTCTGCCACGTGCTCTCCCCCTGCGTCGTCGGAGCCAAGCCTCGGCGAGATCCTGACGCTGTCCCTCCCCGGAGCGCTGCGAGGTTACCGCTTCTCCTCACAGCCTCTCGGCGCCCGATGGGCTCGTGACCGATCCGTCTTGCCCTGGTGATCGGCACGGCCACCATGGGCGCGACCCGGGTCCGAAGGTGGCAGCGATGGTGTCGACGGAGACGCCCGCCCCCGCCGCGTGCGTCCCGTCGGTGTCGTTAGGGTGGCCCTCGGGTCTGAGCCACAGGCCAACGATGAGAAGGAGGGCCGATCATGGGACTATCCATCGGCGAGACAGCGCCGGACTTCGTCGCCGACACGACGGAAGGCAAGATTGCGTTCCACGACTGGATAGGCGACTCGTGGGCGGTCCTGTTCTCACACCCCAAGGACTTCACGCCGATCTGCACCACCGAGCTCGGTTACATGGCGAAGCTCAAGCCCGAGTTCGACAAGCGCGGGGTGAAGGTCATCGGGTTGTCCGTCGACAGCACGGAGAACCACGCGAAATGGGCCGATGACATTGAGGAGACCCAGGGCACCCGGCCCAACTACCCGATGATCGGCGACACCGACTTCGCGGTGTCCAAGCTCTACGGGATGCTGCCGGCAAGTACGTCGGGCGATCCCAAGGACCGCACGCCGGCCGACAACCAGACGGTCCGCAATGTGTTCGTGATCGGGCCGGACAAGAAGGTCAAGCTGATCCTTGTCTACCCGATGACGACCGGCCGCAACTTCGACGAGGTGCTCCGGGTCATCGACTCGCTGCAGCTCACGGCCAAACACCGGGTGGCCACCCCGGTCAACTGGAAGCAAGGCGAGGACGTGGTCATCACCGGTGCCGTCTCCAACGACGAGGCCAAGGAGATCTACGGCACCTGGAAGGAGCCCAAGCCCTACATGCGCATCGTCCCGCAACCGGGTTGAGGATCGTCCCGCAACCGGGTTGAGCAGAGGGATGTAGCAGTGAGGCCGGTCCCGGCGGCCTGCCGAAAGGCGCCGCCGACCGGCCTCGGCTAGCGGCTGCCGAAGGCCCGGCGTCAGTCCGCCCTTCTCTCCGAGCCTCCGCGTCCACCACTGGTGTCGTCACAGGGTGCGGCAGGTGGAGGCGCTGTTGTGCGGCTGGTGAGAGTTTGGGTCTCCGATGCGCCACGACACCACCAAAGCGGAGGGAGTGGGATTTGAACCCACGGAGGCTTGCGCCTCGCAGCTTTTCAAGAGCTGTGCATTCGTCCGCTCTGCCATCCCTCCAGACGGCTCATGTTAGGTGAGGGTCCTCGTCGGCCGGCTCACCCGCCGGCCCATTCGGCCAGCTCGACGACGACACCCGGTCCGTCGAGGAAGACCAGCTTGCGATCGTGGTAGTCGAGGACCTCGTTCCGCGGCGTGATGCCGTTCGCCGCCAGATGCTCGAGCATGGCGGTCAGGTCGTTCACCCGGAAGCACACGTGGTTGAAGCCCGTACGGTCGAGCGTGCCGGCGCCGGCGTCCACCTTGATCGGCGGCTGATGGAAGAAGAGCAGCTGAATCTCCTGGTGCACGTCCGCGTCCTTCAGCACCAGGGTCACGTGATCGGACTCCCAGTCGGGGATGCTCATGTAGTCCGACACCCGTTGGCCCGATGCCACGACCGCGATGCTCTCCTCGAAGCCGAGCAGCCCGAAGAATCGTCTTGCTTCGTGCAGGTCGGTCACCACGATCGTGACGTGATCGAAGCCCTCGGTCCGTGCGGTGGCCATGCCCGCCCCCTTGTGTCGACGTTTCCCTATGGTGTCTGCTCGCGCTGCGCCGCGTCCCGGGCCCGGCTGCGCAACCGCCCGCGCGTCGCCTGGTCGAGCAACACCTTGCGCAGCCGCACCGCCTTCGGTGTGACTTCGACGCACTCGTCCTCGCTGATGAACTCCAGCGCGTGCTCCAGCGTGAAGTTCATGGCGGGGGTGAGCCGCTCGAAGTCCTCCGCGGTGGCCGACCGGATGTTGTTGAGCTTCTTCTCCTTGGTCGGGTTGACGTCCATCTCCTCGGCCCGGGCGTTCTCGCCGACGATCATGCCCTCGTAGACCTCTTCGGCCGGCCCGATGATCAGCGTTCCTCGTTCCTGGAGGTTCATCAGGGCGAAGGTCGTCGACACGCCGCGCCGATCGGCCACCATCGACCCGTTGCGCCTGGTCCGGAGGTCCCCATGCCACGGCTCCCACCCGTCGAACACGTGGTGGAGGATCCCGGTGCCCCGGGTCTCGGTGAGGAACTCGGTGCGGAACCCGATGAGACCTCGGGCGGGCACCTGGTAGTCGAAGCGGACCCAGCCCGTCCCGTGGTTGACCATCTCGGCCATTGTGCCCTTGCGCAGCGCCAGCAGCTGGGTGACCACACCGAGATACTCGTCGGGCACGTCGATGCTCACCCGCTCCACCGGCTCGTACACCTTGCCGTCGATCTCCCGGGTGACCACCTGCGGCTTGCCCACTGTCAGCTCGAAGCCTTCCCGCCGCATGGTCTCGACCAACACGGCCAGCTGGAGCTCGCCCCGACCGAGCACCTCCCACATGTCGGGACGTTCGGTCGTCGCCACCCTGATGGCCACGTTGCCCACCAATTCGGCGTCGAGCCGTGCCTTGAGCAGGCGGGCGGTCAGCTTCGTGCCGTCCGCACCCGACAGCGGCGAGGTGTTGATGCCGATGGTCATGGCCAGGCTCGGCTCGTCGACGGTGATGGCCGGCAGCGGCACTGGCCGGTCGGGATCGGCCAGTGTTTCGCCGATGGTGACGTCGGACAGGCCGGCCACCGAGACGATTTCGCCTGGGCCGGCCGACTCTGCCGGCACCTGGTCCAGCGCCTCGGTGACGTAGAGCTCGGTGATCTTGACCTTCTCGACGGAGCCGTCGAGGCGGCACCATGCCACCGGGCTGCCCTTCGTCAGCGTGCCGTTGTGGACCCGGCAGATGGCGAGCCGACCCACGTACGGGGAGGCCGACAGGTTGCAGACCAGGGCCTGGGTCCCGGCGTCAGGGTCGAAGGAGGGGGCGGGGACGTGCGAAATGATCGCCCTGAACAGCGGCTCGACGTTCTCGCCCTCGACACCGGGCTCGGTGCTCACCCAACCCGCCCTGGCGTTGGCGTAGAGGATCGGGAAGTCGATCTGGTCCTCGTCGGCGTCGAGGTCGAGGAAGAGCTCTTCGACCTGGTGCACGACCTCGGCGATGCGGGCGTCCGCCCGGTCGACCTTGTTGATGACCAGCACGACGGGGAGCCGGGCCTCCAGCGTCTTGCGCAGGACGAATCGGGTCTGGGGCAGCGGCCCCTCCGATGCGTCGACCAGGAGGAGGACGCCGTCGACCATGGTCAGGCCCCGCTCGACCTCGCCCCCGAAGTCGGCGTGGCCCGGCGTGTCGACGATGTTCATCTTGACGCCACCCCAGCGCACGGCCGTGTTCTTGGCCAGGATGGTGATGCCCTTCTCGCGCTCGAGGTCGCCGGAGTCCATCACCCGGTCGGTGAGCTCCTCGTGCGCGCCGAAGGCGCCGGTCTGGCGCAGAAGCGCGTCCACCAGGGTCGTCTTGCCGTGGTCGACGTGCGCCACGATGGCCACGTTCCTGATGTCGTCGCGGGTCTCCATGGGGGGACCAACGATAGATGACCTGGGCGGGGTCCCCTAAGCGGCTGTCCGCAGCGACACTCCGCCGCCGCCCAACGCCAGTTCCACCGCCTCTGCCCCCAGAGTGATGGCCGACGGTTCGGGCTCGACCCGGACCAGGTGGCACGAGTCCGGCCACCAGCCGACGACGCGGCCGGGCCCCTCTCCTCCTCGCAGGCGGAGGGACTCCACCAGGGTCACGAGGGCGAGCTCGGCGCGTACCGAGCTGCGGCGTGGTCCCGACAGCACCACGAGATGCGCGTGTGCGGTGCGCACATCGGCCCGGCCGCGGAGCGCGAGCAGAGCGGAGTGGGGGCTGTCCCACCAGTGGTCCCGTCCGATGAGCGGGACAGAGGCGAACGAGGACCAGTCGAGCGCACACCACAACCGGGTGGCCCACGTCACCGCCTCCGCGCAGACTGCAGCGCGGCCGGCGGGCGAGAGGCCGTCCACCCACCGGTCGAGCTGGGTGGCCGAGGAACTGCCTTCGCGCACCCAGCGGGAGGACTCGGCCAAGCGGTACCGCACCGCCTCGAGCGGAGACCGCGCCGCCCCCCGACCAGGAGCCGCACGGCGGCCACCCCGATGGATCGCCGCGCCGTGCGGGCGGTCCAGGCGAACGCGTCGGCATGGCCCGGATCGTCGCCGTCGTCGTGACCGGAGAAGGCGGTGCGCACTTCGTGGTCGGTCACGCGGAACCGGGCCGTCCCGGCCCGCCGGACGGCCAGGCCGGCCAGCTTCGCCTTGGCCTCGTCGAGGGCGCGGCCCCACAGAACGGGGTCGACGGCGGGGACGGGCCCCACCAGCGCGTCCATGAGCCGGTTATCCATGCGTCCGGCTATCCGTGCGTCCGGTTGCCTCTTGAATCGCGGCCTGCGACAGCCAGGCAGCGATATGCGAGGCGATCGCCCGGAGGTGCTCTTCACGCACGTCCTCCACGCCGTAGCGACCGGAGGCCGACTCCAACAGCGCCAGCCGGAAGGGGGGAGTGCCACTGCGGAGGGTCTCGAGCAGCGACAGGTAGTGCAGCGACCGCCGCGCCGCGGGCCACGGTCCGCCACTCGACAACCCGAGCGCGCAGAGCGACGCGGTGCGCCGTTGGGGCAGTCCCACCACGAGGTCGAACATGCCGTGCAGCACGATCCGCCCGCCGGCCAGTGGGATGGCGACGCGGTCGTTGGTACGCGGCATCCAACCGGGCGCGAACCGCGGGACGATCCCGCTCAGGTTTCGGGCGTGCAGCGCCAGTATCTCTGCCAGGCCGGCCCGTGCCGTTTCCGGCAGTGACTCGATCCGCCGCACGTCGGCATCGTCCCCGCCCGCTCGCAACGCATCGAGCGCGTCGGCCAACGGGTTGTCGATCTCTCCTGTGTGCACGAGCTGGCGCAGCAGTGCGTGCACCAGCCGTGACAGGAGGAGGCGATCCGCGCCGGACCCGACCCCGGACCCGGCGCCGGGGCCGCCTTGGTCCTCGTCGAAGTCGAGTAATTGGCGCGGCCCCAAGAAGACCGGGGGCGCGTGCTCGCCCCGCACCGCCACGACGTCGTAGGCGGCGTCCTCGAGCCAGGCCCGCAACCCGCCGGCCAGCCCGGGATCGAAGCAGGGGCGAGTGGCGGCGTCGCCGCGCAGCAGCGCCAGGACCTCGCCCCCCGTGCCACGATCCGCCGGCGCGTCACCCGGAGGGGCCGGCCGGAGGAGGGGACGTGGTGCGAGGAGAACCATCGGTGCAGTGTGCCCACGGGGTGTGACACTCCTCTACCCTGAGACGGACATGGCACCCGCCTTCCTGCTGGCGTCCGCCGGCAACACCGCCTTCTTCGTCATCTTCGGGATCTTCGTGGTGGCCATGCTCGCCCTCGTGGTGATCGTCATCGTGTGGGCCGTGCGCCACGACGTCGCCGGGCGCAGGGCGTGGCGGGCCCGGCAAGAGGCCCGCGTGCAGCCGCCGCCGGACGGGTCGGCGGGCGCGTCGTGACCGACGCCAACTACTTCGCCGGCGAGCCGTCGCCCTCGTTCACTGACCGCGTGCGGGCGCGTTGGGCGCAGCGCCGCCATCTCTTGCACGACGGGCACGCGGCACCGGAGCGCACGGCCTTCGTCCTCGCCGGCGGGGGCAGCCGGGGCGCGGTTCAGGTGGGCATGCTCCAGGAGCTCATCAAGCGCGGCATCCGGGCCGATCGCGTCTTCGGGGCCTCGGTCGGCGCGATCAACGGCGCGTCCTACGCCGGTCAGCCCACGCCCGAGAACGCCGAGCGGATGGCCGACATCTGGCGTGCGCTCAAGAGCACCGACATCTTCCCGCGCGGCCCGCTCGACGGCCCGTGGGCTTTCTTGCAGAAGCGTCCGTCCGTCCACGCCAACACGGGCCTGCGGGCGATCATCGAGGCCGGGATCGACTACGAGAACCTCGAAGACGCCATCATCCCGATTGAGGTCGTGACGGCATCACTGACCGACGGCCGCGAGCGCTGGATCGGCCACGGCCCAGCCGTGGAGGCGATCCTCGCCTCGTCGGCCATCCCGTCCATCTTCCCGCCGGTCATCATCGACGGCGACATGCTCGTCGACGGCGGCGTGGTGAACAACGTGCCGATCAGCCGGGCACTCGAGGCCGGGTGCGACCGCGTCTACGTGCTGCTGTGCGGCCCCCTGCACTACCACCCACCCCCGCCGCGCCGCCCGCTCGAGGCGCAGCTGACGGCGTTCTTCGTCGCCATGCACGCCCGCTTCATCCGGGAGCTGGCGTCGCTCCCGCCGGGCGTCGAGGTGGTCGTGTTCAGTGGGGGTGGCGAGCCTTCGGGCCAGTACCGCGACTTCTCGGCCACCGCCGTTCTCATTGAGGAGGGACGGGCCGAGGTGGCCGACGTGCTCGATCGCTACGTGGGCACCTCGCACGAATTGGGCGCGGCCACCACGCCGGCGTCATGAGCACCGGGTCACGATGAGCACCGGCTCACGATGAGCACCGGCTCACGATGAGCACCCGGCGCTACCTGCTCTCCAATGACGCCCCCGAGGCGATGGACCGCTTCACCGCCTTCAGCACGCTGTTCGATCCGGCCACGTTCCGGCACCTCGACGGCCTGGGCCTGGCCCCGGGCTGGCGCTGCTGGGAGGTGGGGGCGGGCGGGACCTCGGTGGTCGACCACCTCTCCGGGCGGGTCGGCCCTGACGGCCATGTCCTCGCCACCGACATCAACGTGTCCTGGGCCGGCGGGGCCATCGCCCCCAACGTCGAGGTCCTCGAGCACGACGTCGGGGCCGACCCCGCGCCGTCGGGGCGCTTCGACCTCGTGCATGCCCGGCTCGTCCTCGTGCACGTGCCGGCACGCGATGCCGCCCTGGCCGCCATGGCCGCCGCCCTCCGGCCCGGCGGGGTCCTGCTGGTGGAGGACGCCGACCCGGCCCTGCAGCCCCTCAGCTGCCTGGAGGAGATCGGGCCTGCACAAGAGCTGGCCAACCGCATCCGCCGGGGTTTCCGCGCCCTGCTGGCCGAGCGCGGGGTCGACCTGGCCTACGGGCGCTCCCTGCCGCGCCGCCTCCGGGCGGTCGGGCTGGCCCAGGTGGGGGCCGACGCCGCCTTCCCGGTGAGCGATCCCGCCTGCAACGCCCTCGAGACGGCGACCATCACCCTCATCCGGGACGAGCTCCTCGACCACGGCATCGCCACCGAGGAGGAGATCGACGTGCACCTGGCCAACGTGGCGGCCGGTCTGCTCGATCTGGCCCAGCCGCCGATGATCTCCTGTTGGGGCCGCCGCCCTCCCGCCGCCTGACCGTGACCGGCGGGCGGACCCGGCCGCGGCCGCGCCGGTCACAACATCCTGGTGGAATAGGAGGGTGCCCGACGCTCCTCCCGTATCCACTGGGCCGGCATCCACCGAGCCCGGGACGTTCTTCCATCCGGCCGTCGCCAGCTGGTTCGCGCGTCGGTTCCCCGATGGGCCGACGCCACCCCAGTCGGCGGCCTGGCCCCACATCGCCGCAGGGAGCAACGTCCTCGTGGCTTCGCCGACGGGCTCGGGCAAGACGCTCACGGGGTTCCTGGTCGCGATCGATGCCGCCTATCGGGCCGCCCAGGAGGGGTTGGACCCCGGGGGGGCGCCCGAGGTCCTCTACATCTCCCCGTTGCGCGCGCTCGCCGTCGACGTGCACGAGAACCTCCACGTCCCACTGTCCGAAATCCGCGAGGAGGCCGCCCGCCTGGGCTTCGCCGACCCGGGGCTGCGCGTGGCTATCCGCACGGGGGACACGCCGGCGGCTGAACGGGCTGCCATGAAGAAGCAGGCGCCCGACCTGCTCGTGACGACGCCGGAGTCGCTGTACCTGCTCCTGACCGCGCCCTCGTCTCGGGCACTCCTGCGCGGCGTGCGGACGGTGATCGTCGACGAGGTGCACACGCTGGCCCGCGACAAGCGCGGCAGTCATCTGGCCCTCAGTCTCGAGCGGCTGGACGCGCTGGTGACCGAGAGTGGCGGTCGTCTCCAGCGCATCGGGCTCTCGGCCACCCAGCGGCCCCTCGACCTGGTAGCGCGGCTGCTCTCGGGCGTGCACGACGACCGGCCACCGGCGGTGATCGTCGACTGCGGCCACGCCCGTGACCTCGAGGTGGCCATTGAGCTGCCTTCCACCGAGCTCGAGGCGGTCATGAGCGGCGGCCAGATGTCGGACATCCTCGACCGCATCGCCGAGCACACGCGGGACCACCGCACGACGCTGGTCTTCGTCAACACACGCAAGATGGCCGAGCGGGTCGCCCACCAATTGGCCGAGCGGCTCGGGGAGGACCCATCGGCCGCCGGGGACGACGTGGACGCTTCGCTGCTGGTGGCCGCGCACCACGGCAGCCTCTCGGCGGCACGCCGCCGCATCGTCGAGACGCGCCTGCGGGCCGGTGACCTGCGCGCGCTGGTGGCGACGGCGTCGCTCGAGTTGGGCATCGACGTGGGCCCGGTCGAATTGGTATGTCAGATCGGATCGCCCCGCGCCATCGGCACTTTTCTCCAACGGGTCGGCCGGGCCAATCACCATCGTGACGGCACGCCGGCTGGGCGGCTCTACCCCACGACGCGCGACGAGCTCGTCGAGTGCACCGCACTCCTGGCCGCGGTCCGGGAGGGTCGACTCGATCTGCTCGAACCGCCCGTGGCCCCGCTCGACGTGCTGACCCAGCAGCTGGTGGCCGAGGTGGCCTCCACCGACGAGCGCGACGTCGAGACGATGTGGGACATGACCCGCCACGCGGCCCCGTACGCGGAACTGTCGCGGAAGGACTTCGACGATGTGGTGGCGCTGGCCAGTTGGGGGATCGAGACCGGGCGGGGGCGCCGCGGCGCGCACCTGCACCTCGACGCGGTCAACGGGCGGTTGCGGGCCAGGCGGGGCGCGCGGTTGGCGGCGCTCACGGGTGGGGGCGCCATCCCCGAGACCGGTGACTACCGGGTGGTGCTCGATCCCGACGGGGTGACGGTCGGCTCCGTCCACGAGGACTTCGCCGTCGAGGCGACGGCGGGCGACATCTTCCTCCTGGGCACGCACTCGTGGCGGGTGGCCAAGGTCGAGGTCGGCACGGTCCGCGTGCACGATGCCGGGGACCTGCCCCCGACCGTCCCCTTCTGGCTCGGCGAGGCTCCGGCTCGCACGGCGGAGCTCTCCGAGGCGGTGAGCGAACTGCGGGCCGCGCTCGAGCCACTGTTGGTGGACCAGGAAGGCGACGCCGCCCGTCTGCTCGTGCAGGAGCGCGCCGGCGTTTCGGCCGAGGTGGCCCAGCAGGTCGTCGCCTACTGCGCCGCCGGCCTGGCCGCACTCGGCCACCTGCCGACGCGCGAGCGGATCGTCGTCGAGCGCTGCTTCGACGAGAGCGAGGGCTCGCAACTGATCATCCATGCGCCGTTTGGTGGACGCATCAACCGGGCGCTCGGTCTGGCCCTGCGCAAGCGGTTCTGTGTCTCCTTCGACTTCGAGCTGCAAGCGGCCGCCGACGACGACACGGTGGTCCTGTCGCTCGGGCCCCAGCACAGCTTCCCGCTCACCAAGGTGCAGTCCATGCTGAGTAGTGCCAAGGCGCCCGAGGTGCTCACGCAGGCCGTGCTACTCCATCCCATGCTCGGCGCCCGCTGGCGCTGGAACCTCAACCGCGCCCTGGTGCTGCCCCGGATGAACGGCGGCAAACGCCGCCCCATCCACCTCCAGCGCATGGAGGCCGACGACCTGCTCGCCGCCGTGTGGCCGGGCCTGGCCGCCTGCCAGGAGAACGCGCCGCCCGGTCCCGTCGGTGTGCCCGACCACGTGCTGGCCCGCCAGACGGTCCACGACTGCCTCCACGAGGGGCTCTCGGTGGAGGGGTTGGTCGAGGTGTGGTCCCGGGTCGAGTCGGGTGCCATAGCGGTGCACACGGTCGAGTCGTCCGAGCCCTCACCTTTCTCCCACGCCATCTTGAGCGGGCGACCCTTCACCTACCTCGACGACGCGCCGCTCGAGGAGCGGCGTACCCGGGCGCTGTCGCTGCGCCGCGGACTGGGCCAGCTCGGCCCCGACGGACTGCCCGTCCCCGCCTCCGAGCTGGCCGCGCTCGATCCCGAAGCCGTGGCCGTCGTCCTCGACCAGGTCCGCCCCCGGCTGCGCAATGCCGACGAGTTGCACGACCTCCTGCTCTCCCTGGTGGCAGCGCGTCCGCATCACGAGTGGGCGTCGCTGGTACGAGACCCTCGCCGCCGACGGCCGCGCCAGCGTGGTCGACGGCTGCTGGGTGGCGACGGAGCGACACGAAGCCGCGCTGGCCCTCGGGACGGACGACGAGGCCGCCGCGGCCTGCGCGGCCGGACACCTGCAGCTGGCTGGTCCGGTGACCGTCGAGCAGCTGGTGGCGGACGCCGTCCTCCCGGCGGGGGCACCCATGGGCGCGCCGCTCTCGGCGGCCCGGGCCCGCACGGCGCTGGCCCGACTCGAGGGCAAGGGCTCGGCCATCGAGTTGCCCGACGGTCGGTGGTGCGCCCGCAACCTGCTGGTGCGCCTGCACGGTGCGAGCCGGCAACGCCGTCGTGGCATGGTCGACGCCGTCCCGATCGCCGAATACGTGCGCTTCCTCACCCACTGGCAGCACGCCACGCCCGACAGCCGCGTCGAGGGTCGCGCCGGGCTGCTCGAGGTGCTCGAGCAGCTGCAGGGGATCGAAGCTCCGGCGGCCGAGTGGGAGGCGCAGATCCTCCCGGCCCGTGTCACCGGCTATGACGCGCGCTGGCTCGACGAGCTCTGTCTGTCCGGCGAGATCGTCTGGGGGCGCCTGACGCCACGCGCCGAGAAGGCCGGCCGCAGCGGGACGCCCTCGCCGGCGACGCCGCTCGCCTTCGTGGTGCGCGACGACCTCGAAGACATGCTGCGCTCCGTGCGTGCCGGTGCGCTGGCGCCGGAGCCCGAGGTCGGCGCCGCCGCCGACGTCCTCGCTGTCGTTGCAGGTGCGCGGCGCCTGCTTCCGACCCGAGCTCGCGCCGCTGACCGGGCGGCTCCCGGCGGAAGTCGACGAGGGACTCTGGGATCTCGTGGCCCGGGGCCTCGTGACTGCGGACGCCTTTTCGGCGGTGCGGGCGCTGCTCTCGGCGCGTGACCGCTGGCGTACCCGGACGGTGCGCCGTCCCTCCGGGCGTCTGGCGCGCCGCCGGGCGCCCGTGGGGACCGGCATCGGCGAAGGCCGGTGGTCGCTCCTGCCCGGGCCCGAGGTGCTCGGGGCGCCGGCCATCGACGACGGCGTCCTCTTGCCGGGCAACGAGGCGCTGGCCGAGACCGTGGCCCAGCAGCTGCTGGTGCGGTGGGGCATCGTCGCCTGGGAGCTGTGGAGCCGGGAGTCGTTCAAGGTGCCCTGGCGCGAGGTCGTGTGGGCGTTGCGCCGGCTCGAGGCACGCGGCCTCGTGCTCGGTGGCCGCTTCGTCGCCGGGCTCTCCGGCGAGCAGTACGCGCTGCCGGAGGCCTTCGACGAACTGCGGGCGACGCATCGACGGGGCGCCAGCGGTGAGGAGGTGGTCGTGGCCGGCGCGGATCCCGCTCAACATGACGGGCACCATCCTCGGCGGGGTGCGCGTGCCGACGCGCCGCAACCAGCGCGTGGTGTACCGCGACGGCATCGTCGTGGACCAGCTCGAGGCCGGCTGACCGGTGGGCCGCCAAGCGGACGATCGACCTCAACGCCGACGTGGGCGAGGCGACGGACGCCGCCGGGGTCGAGGTGGAGCGCACGCTGATGGAGCTGGTGACGTCGGTCAACGTCGCCTGTGGCGGCCACGCGGGTGACGACGATTCCATGAAGGCGACCGTGGCTGCCGCCTTGGACCACGCGGTACGGGTGGGCGCCCATCCGTCGTATCCCGACCGCGCCGGTTTCGGTCGCCGGCCGATGGAGATCGACCGCGCCGAGCTCGGCGTGTCCCTCACCGAGCAGCTGCGCGCCCTCGATCGCGTTTGCCGCACGGCAGGGACGTGGGTGGCGTCGGTGAAGGCGCATGGCGCGCTGTACGAGGAAGTCGCCAAAGGCGGTGCCGTCTACGAGACCTTGCGGGACGCCGTGCGTTCCAGCGTCGGTGAGGGCGTGGCCCTGGTCCTGCCGTCGGGATGTCGCGCCACGGCGATGGTGCTGCGCGACGGCATGACCGCCTGCGAGGAGGGATTCTGCGACCGCGCCTACCGGCCCGACGCTGGGCTGGTCGACCGGGCCACGGACGGTGCCGTGCTGACCGAACCGGGGGAGGCGGCGGCGCAGGCACTCAGCCTGGCCCGTGGCGCGGTAGTGGCCAACGACGGGTCGGTCCTGACGCTCTGGGTCGACACGCTGTGCATCCACGGCGACTCGACAGGAGCGGTCGCCATCGCGACGGCGGTGCGGCGGACGATGGCTGACGTCGGGATCGAAGTGGTCGCGCCGGCGCGTGCATGATTCGGTCCATCCCCGTCGGGGAGGTACGGCCCCTCGGTGATCGCGCCTTCCTCGTCGGTGTGGCCGATGCCCCTGCGGCCCGGTTGCTGGCGGCGGAAATCACCGCAGCGTTGGCCGAGAATGTCGACGTGGTGTGCGGCGCCGCCACCGTCATGGTGCACGCGACCGACGACGACGCCGACCTCCAGCCGGTGCTGGCGGCCGTGGACGCGGTGCGGACGGGCCTGGCCCGGCGTGCGCCGTCCACCGACCCGGTCGGCCCGGGCCGTCTGGTCACGATCCCCTGCCGTTTCGACGGTCCCGACCTCGACGAGGTGGCCACGCTGGCCGGCTGCCGGCCGGACGAGGTGCCGACGCTCCTGACCGCGCGGCCCCTGACCGCCGCCGTGATCGGGTTCTCCCCGGGGTTCGCCTACCTGAACGGCCTTCCCGTCCCGCTCCGTCGTGTCCCGCGGCGCTCCCGGCCTCGTCCGGCGGTCCCGGCCGGCTCCGTGGCGATCGCCAACGGCCACGCCGCCGTGTATCCGACCGCGTCGCCGGGCGGCTGGCACCTGGTCGGCCGCACTGCCTTCCCGCTGTTCTCGGCCGCGCTCCCGCCCTACGCCGTGCTCGCGCCAGGAGACCAGGTCCGCTTCGCGGTGGCGGGTGCCGGTGAGGCCGTCGAACCCGAGCCGGTGGTCGCACCGCCGTGGACCCTTCCCGCGGGCGCCAGGGCGGTGTTCGACGTCTTGAGCCCCGGGCTGCGGGCCGTCGTCCAGGACGGTGGTCGCCGCGCGGTCGCCGCGGCCGGGGTCCCGACGGCCGCTCCGGCCGATCCGGTGTCCTTCGAGCTGGCCAACCGCGTGGTCGGGAACGCACCGCGGGCCGGGGCGCTCGAGCTGTCCGGCGGTGGCATGCGGCTGGTCTGTCTGGGTACGTGCCATGTGGCGGCGGTAGGGGCCGCGCCGGACGTCCGTGTCGACGGCGGCGCCGTGCCGGCCGGCCAGTTGCTGCCGCTCGGACCGGGCCAGACGCTCGAGGTCGGCCGCCAGCATGCCGGTTGGCGCACGTACCTGGCCGTGGCGGGCGGGTTCCTCGGGCCCGAGTGGTTCGGCAGCAGCGCGACCGACGAGTTGACCGGGCTCGGCGCCGGCCCGCTCGGGCAGGGGGACGTCCTCCATGCCGGCGCCTGGGCGCCGCCGCTCGGTGACCATGTCGTGGGGGGCGGTGCGACCGACGCCGACGCGTCGTTGACGGTCGAGCTGCGCGTCGTCCCCGGCCCGCACGCCGAGCAGTTCGATGACACCGCGCTGACGCGGATGGCCGACGCGGTCTTCGTGGTGCAGCCCGAGTCCAACCGGGTGGGGATCCGTCTCCGCCCGACCGGCGCCGTGGCGTTGCGGGAAGGGTCGGGTGGAGGAGCGCTCGACTCCCAGGGCGTGGTGATGGGGGCGGTGCAGGTGCCCCCGGACGGCGACCCGGTCGTCCTCGGGCCCGATCACGCGACGCTCGGCGGCTACCCGGTGCTGGCGGTCGTGGTGTCGGCCGACCACGGACGGCTGGGCCAGTGCGCACCGGGGACCCGCGTGCGCCTCGTGCCGGTCACGCCCGACGCTGCCGACGAAGCCCGCAGAACGCTCCGCCGGGCGTTGTCGCAGGCGGTGGCCGGCACCTATCCGCTGGCGGTGGACTGACCGTCCGCCGACCGTGCCGCCGCCGTCCGCCCGAACGGGATCAGAGAAGCAGCTTCACCGCGGTGCCCAGCGCGATGACGATCACCACGATGCGCAGCGCGGGTGCCGGCAGGGCGAGGGCGAGACGCGCACCGGCGTAGCCACCGACCAGGCTGCCCAGGGCCAACAGCCCGACCGCTTCCCAGGCCAAGCCGCCGTGGACCAGGAAGACGACGGCGGCGATGCCGTTCACGACCATGGAGAGCACGGCGCGCAGCCCGCTGGTGTGCGCCAGCGAGAGGGGGAGGGCGAGACCCAAGATGGCGAGGAACATGACGCCCATGGCGGCGCCGAAGTAGCCGCCGTAGACCGAGGCGACGAAGACGCCGACCACCAGCAGGACAGGTCGCGTGCGCGGGTGCGCGTCGCCCCGGTCCAGGGCCCGCCGCAGCGCCGGTTGGGCCGCGAACAAGGCGGCGGCCCCCAGGACGAGCCAAGGAACCACGTCGTCGAAGGTCGACGTCGGCGTGGTCAGCAGGAGGACGGCGCCGGTCACTCCACCGGCGAGCCCGACCGGGATCAGGCGGAAGAGGCGGTGGGACTGGTCGCCGATCTCGCGGCGAAAGCCGGCCGCCGAGGCGACGTAGCCGGGCCAGATCCCGATCGTGTTGGTGATGTTCGCCGTGAGCGCCGGGTAGCCCAGCCCGAGCAGGATCGGGAAGGAGATCAGGCTTCCGCCACCCGCCACGCCGTTGAAGATGCCGGCGCCGAGCCCCGCCAGCAGGAGCAGCACGACGTGGGACGCGGGCATTCCCGAACACAGTACGGGACGACCGGCGTTGCCCAGCTGACTCGCTCCGGAGGCTGACGCTCTCCCTCCCCTCGGCTCGTCGGCCGCCGGTAGCCTGCGGGGACGCCGGCGGGTCAGACCTGTCGACGTCCCACCCGACAGGAGGTCCCATGGTTCGGCTCACATGCCTGCTGCGCCGCAAGGACGGTCTCACACCAGCTGAGTTCCATGCGTACTGGCAGGACGTGCACGGCCCGCTGATCTCGGCGAGCAAGAGCGGGACGCACGTGGTGCGCTACGAACAGCACCCGCGGCCCCTCGAGGACTACACCGGCGACGACGACGGCGGGTTCGACGGAGTCACGGTGCAGTGGTTCGAGAGCATGGACGCGTACCGGGCCCATATGGCCGAGCCGGACTTCCCGGACATCTGGACCGACATCGGGAATTTCCTCGATACCGACAAGCTGCACTTCATCGTCACCGAGCATCCCCGCGTCGTCATGGGAGACGACGCGGGCTCATTCCCCTTGGCCTGACTGGGCCGGCGGCTCCAGAGCCGTGAGGCCCGGTACGGCGGCCGGGTGGATCGGCTCGGGACGAGCGGTGGGCGACGGCGTCGGCGAGTCTGCCGGCCGGGCTTCGGCTCGGGGCCGGGGCAGCGCGCGCAGCGTGGTGCGGACCGGTGGCCTGGCCGCCTCGGCCTCCGCCCGTCGGCGATCCATCAGATCGCGTAGTTCGCGCCAGGCTCGTGCCCCGGATGCGGGAGAGCTCATTAGGCAGTCGTTTCGAGGAGCCGGTTCACCTCGCGCCGGTGTTGCTCGGCCACGCCCCCCATCACGAAGACGGTGGCGGCCGGCAGGTGTGCGTCACCCGTGGCCAGAGCGGCCAACTGCAGGGAAGCGACCTCGGCGTCCTGCATGGCGCCGAGCTCGTCCTGCAACGCCGTGAGCTCGCGCACGAACCGGGAGGTCCGCCCGCTCGTAGACGTCGCTGCTGAACTCGAGGGCGTAGCGCAGACGCTTGCAGCGGATGCGCAGGGCGTGGAAATCCGTGACGACGCCCGGACCGCTTGGCCCGCTTGGCGGCCTTGCCGGACCTTCTCGTGACGCATCAGCACCAGGTCGGGCAGGCCGATCACGGCCGGCACCCGGGTGGCGAGCGACCGGCGCGCCGGTCCCTGCTGGGCCATGGCGGTCAGGCCCTTGGCCAGGCGATCCCAGCGGACCGAGTCGAGCCCGTTCAACATGTCGGCGCGCGCCGTGGCGCGCTCGCGCTCGAGGAGCGCACCCAGGTCGGCCAGGGGGTCGTGGCCCCGGGGCGGCGGGTCGTCACCCGTGGGGACGACGGTGGGCGTCATGGCGGCGAGACCCTCGAGCTGCACGTCGAGGTCGCGTACGGCGCCGAGCAGCCGGGCCAGCCACCCGAGCTCCACCCGGAAGACCTGGGCCCGAACGGGGAGCACGGCCTCGAACAGCGACAGGGCGGCCCGCAGGCGCCGCGTGGCGACCCGCATGTCGTGCAGCTCCTCGGGATCCTCGCCCAGGCGGGTCCCGGGCTCCTTGGCCCGCAGCACGGCGAGCTGACGCCGCAGCACCGCGAAGGCGAGGTCGCCCATGGTGGACGACGCGGTGACGTCGATCGGCCCGAGGTCCGGCGAGCTCGGAATCTCCTCGCCCAGCGCCAACAGCCCGGCTTCGAACTTGGACAGGCGCGCCGGCTGGAGCCCGCACGACACCCGCAGCTGCTCCACAATCGGCTCGAGTCCTTCGAGCCAGTCGGGACGGACCTCGACTTCGACCCGGCGCAGCTGCATGGGGCGCTGCCCGTTGCCAACGACGATCATGGTGTCGTCGAGTGCGACCTCCGCCACGTCGACGCCGCCGACTCGTAGAGCGAAGGGCCGCCGCCGGGTGCGCACCTGGAGCACCTCGCGCAGCCGGCGCGGGCCGACGATGGCGCGCAGCCGCCGACCGACCGGCCCCTCGTCGCCCAGCGCGTCGAGCCCGGACGGCGGGAGGACCTCGGTGACCTCCAGACGTTGGCGCAGGCCGCTGCCCTCGGCCGGTTGCGCTGTCCTTCAACGTGATCTCGTCCTGGCGGCCGCGGCGCCGGGTGCGCACGACGAATCCGGCGCGGGCGATACGCCAGTCGTCGCTGTCGAGATAGGAGTCGACGAGCCGCCGCGGCGGGCGGGCGAGCGCCGTGATCGTCCCGCCGTCACCGGTCTCGATGGCCATGGTGGGAAGCGTGGCCAGCCACCGTTCCACCGGCCGCAGGTCGAGGGCATCGAATTGCCACTCGATCTCGACCGGGTCGCGCTTCGCCCGGCTCGTCTGCCTTGGACTCGGACATCGCGTGCACGCTACTGCGGGTGCCCCTTCTTGTTCCCCAACAGGCGAGATTGCCGCGGCGGGACGAGAGCGCGACGGTAACCTACGACGTAGTGGCGCGACGATCAATGACGGCCGAGCTCCCTCCCCAGACAGATGTGGTCCAGGCGGCCGGAGGACTGGTCGTGCGGCGCACGAGTGGGCAGCTCGAGATCGCCCTCGTGCACCGGCCGGTGCACCACGACTGGTCGTTCCCCAAGGGCAAGCTCGAGGCGGGCGAGACGCTCGACATCGCCGCGTTGCGCGAGGTGCGGGAAGAGACGGGCATGACCTGTCGATCTCCTCCGCTTCATCGGCCACACCGAGTACGTCGACCGCAAAGGTCGGCCCAAGACGGTCGCCTACTGGATCATGGCCGCAACGGGCGGGTCGTTCATCCCCAACGAAGAAGTCGACGAGTTGCGTTGGCTGCGCCTCGACGAGGCGGCCCGGTTGCTGTCGTATCCACGGGATCGCGAGCTGGTGGCCGTGCTCGTGGCGGCTGACCAGGTAGAACCCGTCATCTAAACGCTTCCAAAATTTCCCGGAATTCTGTGTTTACTGGTCCTCGGATCGGGAATAATGGATTTAGCGATCTACCGCCTGATCGCACTGCCGGCGTGCGTGCCCCAGTCGAGAGCTCCAGGACCTATCGCCAAGGGCCCTGTGACAGCGCTTTGACGTGAATCGACTGGGGCACCGTCGGCGTTTTCTCTTTTAGGGGACCTGTCCCGTGGAGCGTTTCCCCTGGTCAGAGCCCTGTTTGCCCTTGTCGCCCGGCTGGGACGGACCCGCCGTGGTCGCCCGCGGTGCTCAGGCCACCAGGACGGCCGCCCCGTTGACCCGGTCGTCTCGCAGGTCACGCAACGCAGCATCGGCATGGGCCATCGGGTAGGGGACGGCGGAGACGCGGAGGCCGATGCGGGCCGCTTCGGCCAGGAACTCCTCCCCGTCCCGGCGCGTGTTGGCCGTCACGCTCCGCAGCGCCCGCTCCTCGAAGAGGTGCCGCTGATACTCGAGGGAGGGGATGTCGCTCAGGTAAATCCCGGCGATGGCCAGGGTCCCGCCTCGATCGAGCGCCGCCGAGAGCGGGCGGGACGAGGGTGCCGACCGGGGCGAACAGGATGGCCGAGTCCAGTGGCTCCGGCGGCGGGGCGTCGGCGTCCCCGGCGCTGGCGGCGCCGAGCGCCAGGGCGAGCCGCCGGGCCTCGGCCGAGCGGGTCATGACATGGACGCGGGCGCCGTGGGCCAGGGCCACCTGGGCCGTGAGGTGCGCCGAGCCGCCGAAGCCGTAGATCCCGAGCCGTCCGCCGTCGGGGAGCTTGGCCCGCTGCAGGGCGCGGTAGCCGATGATTCCGGCACAGAGCAACGGTGCCGCCTCGACGTCGCCGAACGCCTCGGGGAGGGCGTAGGCGTAAGCCTCGTCCACCACGGCGTACGCCGCGTAGCCGCCGTCGACGTCCCACCCGGTGAAGCGTGGCGCGACGCAGAGGTTCTCGCGGCCGGACACGCAGAAGCGGCACGTCCCGCACGTATGGGCCAGCCAGGGCACCCCGATGCGGTCACCCTCGCGCCAGCGCATGCTCCCCGGCCCCAGCCGGTCGACCTCCCCGACGATCTCGTGCCCCGGCGTCACGCGGGGCCGACGCGGGGCGAGGTCGCCCTCGGCGAGGTGGAGGTCGGTCCGGCACACGCCGCACGCCCGCACGCGCACTCGCACCTCGCCCGGTCCCGGCTCGGGTATGGGCCTCTCCACGTGCACGAGTGGATGCACCGCGCCGTCGACCGGGCCGGGCCGGTCCACCACCCAGGCCTGCATCGCGGACGCCATGGGGTCCAGCGTAGGCGGGAGGGCCCGAGGCTGGGGTCTCTCCTCCTACCATGCAGGGCAAGAGGAGAGTCATGACCGTCACGCCACCGGGTCCACCCGCCGCCCTGTCTCCGAGGTCCATCCGGACGTCCGGAGAGGTGGGTCTAGTCGCGTGCGGCCCTTCGGATCTCGCGCGGTGACGGTGCTCGTCGTAGCCGGGCCGTCGGGGCAGAGCGAGCACGACGGCGGCCCTCGCCACCCCGAGCGGCCGTCCCGGCTGGCGGCCGTGATGGACGGCGTCCGCATGGTCGGGGCCGATCACGAGGTGATCTTTCCGTCTTTCGGGGAGGCGTCGCTGGACGAGCTGGCGCGCGTACACGACCCGGCGTATCTCGCCCGGCTGGCGTCGTTCTGCGCGGAGGGGGGCGGAGACATTGACGCCGACACGTACGCACGAGCGGACTCGTGGATGGCCGCGCGACGAGCCGCGGGGGCGGGCCTGGCTGCGCTGCAGACGCTGGAGCGACGCGGCGAGGGCGTCGCCTTCGTCGCCGTCCGTCCACCCGGCCATCACGCCACCAGTGATCGGGCGATGGGCTTCTGCCTCATCAACAACGTGGCGGTCGCCGCCGCGTCGCGCACGGCGCTCGGCGAACGGGTCCTCATCGTCGACTGGGACGTGCATCACGGCAACGGCACCCAGGAGATCTTCTGGGACGACCCCGACGTGCTCTACGTCTCGACCCATCAGCACCCTCTCTATCCCGGGACGGGCCGTCCCGACGAGGTGGGTGGCCCGGCGGCATCGGGTCTCACGCTGAACTTCCCCTTGCCACCGGGCGCCACCGGCGATGTGGTGCGGGCCGCTCTCGACGAAGGCGCGCCGCGACTGCATTGAGGGATTCGCACCTGACTGGGTCCTGGTCTCGTGCGGGTTCGACGCCCATCGGGACGATCCGCTCAGCGATCTGCAACTGTCGAGCGGGGACTTCGCCGAGCTCGCCTGCGTCGTACGCCAGTTCGTGCCGCGGCCGGGCCGGCTGGCCCTCTTCCTCGAAGGTGGGTACCGGGCCGCCGCACTGACCTCGTCCGTGGAGGCGACGCTCGGCGCGTTGCTCGGCGATCGTGCGTCCGGGCCGCCGCCGACGAAGGGAGGACCCGGCATGGCGCAGCTGCGGGCCGACGACATGGCGCGCCGGCGCGCCATCGACACGACGCGCGGCGCGGCGGGCCCCTGAACGGCGCCGGACTCCCGACCCGTCGCGGTGGGACGCGTCCTCCTGTCTCCTCAGCCGGGGAGGCGGTGCACCAAGACGGGGCAGTCCGCGTTGGTCACGCAGTACTCACTGACCGAGCCGATCAGCATGCCCACGAACTCGCCGTGGCCGCGGCTGCCGACCACGAGCACATCGGCGCCCTTCGAGGCCTCGACGAGCGCGGGCGAGGGATGTCCACTGATCAACCGGGCTTCCACCTTGATGCCGGGATGTTCGGCCGTCACACCGGCAATGGCGGTGTCGAGCACCTTGCGGACGTCTGCCTCAGGATCGAAATCGTCGGGGATCGGCACGGCCCAGCCGTAGCTCGTCGGCCATTCCCAGGTCATGACGACCACGAGCGTGCCGTCGGTGAGGACGGTCTGGCGAACCGCCCATTCGAGGGCGTCGAGCGAGGACTGCGAGCCGTCGAAGCCGACGACGATCCTGCCCGTGTCCGACGAGGGTTGTCCGGTCATTGCTCTGCACCCTTCATGGTGAAGTTCGGGCTGGCCGGCCCGCACGGACCGGCCGCAGTGCACCTCGTGGCCGAGATCGGCGACGGGGGGAACCGCACAACGCCGAGCTTATCGAGCCGCGACGCGATCTCCACCGGCCGGCGGCAGCCGTACGGCCGGAATGCGAACGTGGAGTCGATGGCACTGGGTGTGTTCCTGCTCGACGATCACGAGGTCGTCCGGACGGGTCTGCGCGCTGCGCGAAGCCGGTCAGGACATTGACGTCGTGGGTGAGGGGAGCACCGTGACCGACGCCCTGGCGCGCATTCCCGCTGAAGCCCGATGTCGCCATTCTCGACGTCCGTTCGCCGGACGGCAGTGGCGTCGAGGTCCGTCGCGACATCCGATCGACATCACCAGAGATCGCCTGCGTGATGTTGACGTCCTATGCCGACGACGAGGCGCTCATCGCATCCGTCATGGCGGGAGCCGCCGGCTACGTCCTCAAGCAGGTGGGCAGCCTCGATCTGATTGAGACCATCCGCCGTGTCGGCGCCGGCGAGTCGCTGCTCGACCCCTCCTTGTCCGAGCGCGTGCTCGCCCGGCTGCGCGACGGCCCGAAAGTCGATCCGCGCCTCGCCAGCCTCACGCCCCAGGAACGCCGGATCCTCGACCTCATTGCCGGGGGCTCCACGAACCGCCAGATCGCGGACACGATGTACCTGGCCGAGAAGACGGGGAAGAACTACGTCTCCAACCTGCCCCAATTGGGCATGGAGCGCCGCACGCAGGCGGCCACGTTCGCCGCCCGTCTCCGCGAGCGATCGACCCAGGAGTTGCGGAGCGACGCCACCGGGACCTGACGCGGTCGAGGGCGTGCGCTGTCTCCGACGTGCCGGAGATCCCAACGCGGTCGGCTCGCGGCCCGGGGACCCGCTGAGAAAAGAACGCCGGAATTGGAAAATGGCGACCGAGGGGGGTGGCCGCCATTCTCCAAGCACCGTTGTCTGGGAAGAGGAAGGTGTCCTAATCATTCTCTTGGTGCACCCGGGGTGGGGGTAGAGCCGAAAGTCATGGATTCCCCGCCACAGCCGGGTGCGCGGCGTGAAGTCCGTGGTCACGGCCCGATCCGGTGCGAGAGTGGAGGCATGCCGACCACGCACACCCTGGAAGAGGCAGTGGCTCTGATCCGGCCGGTCGACCGGATCGGCTTCGGGCTCGGCCCGGGCATTCCCGACGGGCTGTTGACGGCCCTGGGAAGCCGGACCGACTGGGAGGACCTGGAGGTGGGCGGGGCGCTGTGCCTGAATCTCTACGAGGTCTTCACCCGACCCGGGGTGAGCTACCGCTGTGGATTCTTCGGCCCGGCGGAGCGGCTCCATCACTCCCTGGGCCACCGCGTGGACCTCGTGCCCGGGGGCTTCCGTCAGATGGGGCCGATCATGGCCCGATTCGCTCCCCGCGTGATGATGGTGCAGGCCGCGCCACCGGACGAACACGACCGGGTCAACCTCTCGCTGCACGTGGGCGGAACGCGCGACGAGCTGCTCCGGGCCGGACGGGACCCCGACCGGCTGCTCATCGTCGAAGTCAACCCGCACCTCCCTCGCACGAACAGCTTGCCGCCCGCGTACGACAACACCATTCCGCTGGACGTCATTGACGTGCTGGTCGAGTCCGACGGCGCTCCGTTCGCACTGGAGGACGCGCCCAGCACCGAGGTGGACGAGGCCATTGCGGGCCACGCCCTCGGCTACGTGCACAACGGATCCACACTGCAGACGGGGATCGGCGCCATTCCCAACATCGTGGCGGCGGAGCTGGCGCGTGGGCCGCTGGGCGGCTTCGGCGTCCACTCGGAGATGTTCACCACCGGGCTCATGCGCCTGCACCAGGCCGGCAAGGTCACCAACGATGCCAAGGGGGTGTTCGACGGTGTGTCGGTGACGACCTTCGCACTGGGCGTCGCCGAGCTCTACCGCTGGTTGGACGAGAACGACGACGTGGCGTTTCTTCCGGTCGACGCGGTGAACGACCCCACGGTCATTTCGGGCAACGCGAACCTTGTCTCCATCAACGGTGCTCTCTCGGTCGACCTGTACGGCCAGGTGATGGCCGACAGCATTGAGGGCCGCCAGATCTCGGGCGTGGGAGGTCACGAGGACTTCGTGGCCGGGGCGGAGCTCCACCTCGATGCGCATTCGCTGATCTGCCTGCGTTCGACGGCGCAGCGTGATGGCGAGGTCGTCTCCCGCATCGCGGGCGTGCCGCCGCAGGGATCAGTGGTCTCCACGCCGCGCCATCACACGGGCGTCGTGATCACCGAGTACGGGGCGGCGGAACTCACGGGTTGCACGGTGCGCGAGCGCGCACATCTCCTGGCCGACATCGCCCATCCCGACTTCCGCCGTGACCTGCGCAAGGCGGCCGACGGGCTGGGGCGGGCGTGACTCTCAGCGCCGGCCGTGCATTCGTCTCGTGGCGCCGGCAGCAACAGCTCAGCTGGTTGTGCAGGCCTGCGTGTAGATGGCGCTCGGAACCAGATGGTTGTTGCAGGCGTTGCCCCGGTCGGCCACCGACCAGCTCGACCCCTGGGCTCGCAACACGATGACGGCGTCGAACGAATTGGAGTCGGTGCCGACGCTCACGTCGGCGTAGGCCCATGATCCGGAACAACCGAAGCCGTTCACCGCGTTCACGGGGCCGCTGCTACTGGAGCTCTCGGCCCCGGCCGTGATCGCGCTCTTCGTGCACGCAGCAGTGGATGACGAGGACGAAGACGTCGAGGTCGTCGATGCGCTCGTGACGGTGGATGACGTCGGGGACGAGGAGCCGTTGCTCGAACAGGCGCCGAGGAGAGCCGCGCCGAGGAGGACGCTCACCGCGATGACAACCGACGGTTCTTTTCCGGTCCATGCGCACGCTCCCGCCCCGTCGTCCGTTCTGAGCGACCCTAGTACCGCCACCCATGCACCCGACCCGACAGACGGCCGCGCCTCAGCGCTGGAGGCCAAGGGCGCCGGCGAGATCGGTCGATTCGAGGGGCGGCGCACAGGCAAGAACTCGTTGGATGAAGTTGCGGACGTGCTCGAACACCTCTCGACTGTTGACGGCCCATGGCATCAGGATCTCGAAGACGTGGAACATCCCCTCGAACTCCCGTCCGTCTGTTGGTACCCCCGCCGAACGGAGCCGGTTGACGTAGCGCCGAATCGGGTCGCGGAACATCTCGTCGCCGCCCCAGGTGACACACGTCGGCGGGAACCCGCTGAGGTCCGCGCTCAAGGGGGACACCAAGCTGCTCGACACGTCGAAGCCGTGCAAGTAAGCGGTTGTCGGGATGTTCCACGGCAGGATGTCGTGGTCGGCGTTGTCCGTGATGGACTGCTCGTCGAGGCGGAGATCGACCTCGGGCGAGAACAGCAACAGTCCAGCCGGCCGGACGGGATCGATGGTCTCGGCATCTTCGAGGAGCACGGTGTTGGCCAGGCCCCCGCCACCAGAGTCGCCGGCCAGGAAGATGCGCTCGCACGGGATTCCGAGCTCGAGCAGCGCCGTGAAGACGGCCGAGGCGTCCTCCGCTCCGGCCGGGTAGGGGAACTCGGGAGCCAAGCGGTAGTCGGCGACGAAGACGGCACACCCGGTTTGCCGGCATACCTGCGCGGTGAAGAACGCGTACATGTTCGGTGAGGTGCCGATGTAGCCACCTCCGTGCAGGTAGAGCACGACACCCACTGGAGTCTCGTGGCGCGGCACGTAGAGGATCCCAGGGACGCCGCCGAAGGCGGCCGCCCGACCCTCGACGTCGAGGGAACGCACTATGGGAGGCATGATCCTTTTGCAGATGTCGTCCAGCACCAACTCGAGCGAACGGAATTCCGGTATGCGCAGCGAGGAGGAATAGCCCATGAAGGCGCGGATGACCTCTCGCGTCACGGTGATGC
Source organism: uncultured Acidimicrobiaceae bacterium (assembly GCA_963794875.1). Lineage (GTDB taxonomy): Bacteria > Actinomycetota > Acidimicrobiia > Acidimicrobiales > RAAP-2 > Bog-473. The sequence goes on along the minus strand of CAWCFG010000015.1, from coordinate 153,676 downwards.
CCAAGTTGGAGAGCATGGACGATTCACCAGCGAAGGGACGGCGGAACGGCACCCGCGCCAGGGCGGTGGCGAAGTGTGCGGCCAGCAGCGTCACGTCCAGCGCCACAATGGGCGCGGGCGCCGTCTTCACCTCTGGGCGATTCCCCATGGCCATGTACGTCACGCTCCCGTAGTTCAGTTGCAGCGTCCAGAATCGGTCGCCGTGCCCGACGGAATTTACGGTGCCACGAAGAGCGGCGCGGCCACGTCCGAATTCGTCGTGGACTGAACTTCTCCCATCGATCTCTCGCCCTGCCTGCCGTCCGGGCTGGTTCCGGAGCCAGATTGCCCGCCGGGCCGCCGTGGTACCGTACTGAGGCAACACACGCTGTAGCTGTACTGCCCGCGAGGGGAAGCCGGTGAAACTCCGGCGCTGGTCCGCAACCGTGAGTGGTGCACCGTCGAGGTGACATCACGAGCCGGGATACCTCAAGGTCAGGTGAGTTCCCACCGTCGAGACACAAGGACCGGGACTCGGTGTGACCCCGCAGGTGCGGAGTTTTCCGGGTCGAGGTCCGGGAAGCGAGATCCATGCCGAGCATCCGACGCACCCTGACGGGTGTTTCCTCCGTTGGCTTCGCCGTTCTTCTGGCGTCCGCCACGTTGCTGTCGTCCCCACCCCCGGCAAGTGCCGCAACGGTGCCGCCGCAAATTCCCCAATTCGCCGCGGCGCAGTCAGCCGCCACATGGATCGCCGGACAGCAGGCAGCGGATGGGAGCATCGGGGCTCTCTTTCCACCACCGTCAACGGCATCCTGGCCCTGGCCGCCACCCACGTCGACACGGCGGGCGCCCAATCGGCGCTGTCCTACGTGGAGGCCAACGCCAACGCCTACATCACCGCTGACGGCGCCGACGGGCCGGCTCAGCTGGCCGCGCTCATCCTCGACGCCCACGCCTTGGGTGTCGACCCGACGAACTTCGGGGGGACGAACCTGGTGGCTCGTCTGCTCGCTACCGAGCAGACCTCGGGCCCTGACGCGGGGTTGTTCGGGACCGAACAGCAGTTGACCGACTTCTTCGCCGGCACGTACATGCAGGGCCTCGTCTTCACCGCGCTGAAAGCGGTGGGGCAGACGGCAGATGCGGCGGCCGATCAACTGGCTGACCGCCCAGCAGTGCCCGAGCGGCGGCTGGACCTTGCCCGACCAGGCTGTCGGAGGTGGCTGCACGGAAAACCCAGCGGGCTTCACCGGACCCGACAACCAAAGCACCTCGCTCGCCCTCCAGGGGCTCAAGGCCCAAGGCGCGCTCGACGGCGAGCATCGAAGCGAAGGGCTTCTCCTACTTCACCGCCGGCCAGGACGCCGATGGGGGGTGGAGCTCGTACCCGAACACGACCACGCTGCCGCAGCAGACCGATTCGCAGTCCACCGGACTCGTGATCCAGGCGCTCCTGGCGCTGGGCCTCTCCCCGACGAGCGGCACGTACACCAGCTCCGGACACTCGCCGGTCAGCGCACTGCTCTCGTTCGTCGTGACGTCCGGACCCGATAAGGGCGCCCTGGGATTCCAGGACAACGCCTCGGGCAACCTCCTCGCCAGCAATCAGCTCGTACCGATTCTGGCCGGACTGATCTACGGGTTCGGGCCGACGAACTCCTACTGGGTCGTCACGGCCAGGGCTTCGGTCCACCCGTTCGGCTCGGCCCAGACCTACGGATCGCTCGCCGGCACGACGCTCAACAAGCCCATTGTGGGCATGGCCGCGACCTTGAACGGGCTCGGCTACTGGCTCGTGGCTTCGGACGGAGGCATCTTCAGTTGGGGCAATGCCGCGTTCTTGGGCTCCCGGGGCGGGCAACCGTTGAATAAGCCCATTGTCGGCATGGCGGCCACGCCCGACGGCGGCGGCTACTGGCTGGTGGCCTCCGATGGGGGCATCTTCAGCTACGGCGACGCCGTCCTTCTTCGGCTCCCGTGGCGGTCAACCGCTCAACAAGCCGATTGTCGGCATGGCGGCAACGCCCGACGGCGGCGGCTACTGGTTGGTGGCCTCCGACGGGGGCATCTTCAGCTACGGCGACGCGTCGTTCTTCGGCTCCCGGGGCGGTCAACCGCTCAACAAGCCGATTGTCGGCATGGCGGCAACGCCCGACGGCGGCGGCTACTGGTTGGTGGCCTCCGACGGGGGCATCTTCAGCTACGGCGACGCGGTGTTCCAGGGATCGACCGGAGGCATCAAGCTGAACCAGCCGATCGTCGGGATGGCACCGACACGGGACGGTGCCGGCTATTGGCTGATCGCCTCGGACGGCGGCATCTTCAACTACGGCGATGCCATCTTCTCGGGATCAGCCGCTTCGCTCGCCACCGACAATGCCGCGGTAGGCGGGGTGGGCAGCGCCTCGTAGCGTGCGCCGCGCGGGAGCCAGGGCCCGGGTCCTCATGTGGGGCCTTTTCGTCGGTGCCGTCGCAGCGGTACTCGCACCCATCGGGCCCGGGGCCCTGGTCCCGCTCAAACTGGCGGTTGCGTCGGCCGACTCCGTGGGCAACGACGTCTACGTGGCGGTCGTCGTCGACTTCGGGAACGGCGCTTCGATGTCGACCGTGTCGAAGTGCGTGCCTGTGCCGTCGAATCGCCCGTGACTCCGATGCACTGGCCGCGGCAGTCGGGTCGTCCAACGTGGCCTACGCCGGCTCGGGACTTCTGTGTGCCATCGACAACTATCCGGCCAATGGGGTGCAGAACTGCGGCCAGAGCGTCGGCGACGGCGACTACGACTACTGGTCGTACTGGCACGGCTCTTCGGGATCCTGGGCCTATGCCAGCAACGGCCCGACCGAGCAATCGGTCTCGAGCCCGGCCAATGACGTGGAGGGGCTGAGGTTCCAGCTCGACGAACCCGACACTCCGAGCAGCCCACCTCCCTCGGTGGCGCCGTCGTATGCCCAGATCTGCAACGCCTCCACGGAGGTGCCGCCGTCCGAGTCGTCGTCGAACACACCGACCACCACGCTCACGACCCAGCCGGCGCCGTCCTTGACGCCGACGACCGCCCCGACGGGCGCCGGGCCCGCGGGGACGGCCACGACCAGCCCTCCGCCCGGCACCGCGATCGAAGTCGAGCGGCGCGGCAGGGGCGACCACGACCACACCGACGACGGCCCCAGGGGAGACGACCAGCATCCTCGGCCTCGGCCGCGGCGCCGGCAACCGGCAGTGCCAGCCACGGATCATCCCGAGCGCATCGGGCGGCCGTGGCCAGCGCAGCCTCTCACCGGAGCTCCACCGGGGCCGCTTCGAGTGACCTTCTTCCGGTCGTCTTCATTGCGGTGATCGTCGCCGCCCTGGGCGGGCTCGCTGTCTTCCGGTGGCGCCGTAGGCCGGCCGAGGAATGACGCGGGCCGCCGCACCCCGTCGCCGCTCCCTGCACCCGGTGGCTTGGTGGTTGTGGGCGGCCGGATTGGCCATCTGCGCCATGCGGACGAACAACCCGTTCCTCTTGGCGCTGATCGGCGTGGTGGCGTGTGTCGTGGTGTCCGCCCGCCGTAGCAGTGCACCGTGGTCGCGCTCCATCACCTTCTTCCTCCGCATCGGCATATTGGTCATCGTCGATCAGGATCGTGATCGAAATCCTCTTCGGCCAACGCGGCATTCCCGGGCATGTGCTGTTCACCGTCCCGCAGGTGCCACTGCCCTCGTGGGCGGCTGCCGTGAGCATCGGCGGCCCGGTGACGCTGGAATCCATCCTCAACGCGTTCGTCCTCGGGTTGCAGATCGCCGTGATCCTGCTCTGCTTCGGCGCGGCGAACTCACTGGCCAGTCCTTACCGGCTTCTGCGTTCGCTCCCCGCAGTCTTGTACGAAACCGGCGTGGCGGTGACGGTGGCGCTGTCCTTCACCCCGGAACTGGTGCAATCGATCGGCATCGTGCGGCAGGCGCGGCGCCAGCGCGGCATTTCGACCACAGGGTTACGCGGCATGCGGGGTGTCGCCGTCCCGGTGCTGGAAAGCGCGCTGGACCGCTCGCTCCAGCTGGCGACGAGCATGGACGCCCGGGGCTATGGCCGGCGCATCCCTGTCGGGAAGACGTCGCGACGGCTGGCCAGTGGGACGACCCTCTGCGGCTTGTTGTTGATGGCAGTCGGTACCTACGGCGTCATTGACGGAGGTTCCCTCTTCGGGTTGGGCCTCCCTGTCCTGGCCGTCGCCGCCGTCCTCTGCGGGGTCGGACTCGCCGTCGGGGGGCGCCGCACGGCGCGGTCGCGCTACCGCCCGGATCCGTGGCGCCAGCCGGAATGGATGGTGGCGGGCTCTGGACTCGTTGCCCTGCTGGCCATGGCACTCGCCCGCGCCCTCGACGTCCCGGGTCTGACCGTCTCGTTCTCGCCCCTTGGCCTTCCCGAGCATCCCCCTGTTGCCGGTGGTGGGGATCCTGATCGCCTTGGTGCCGGCAGTCGCCGCGCCGAACCCGATGGTCTCCCCACCTGCGGCTTCCAACGCCGGGTCCAGTTGCGCACGAACCCAGCATGCCCGCAACGACTCGGCCTCGTGAACCGATGGAGCCGGATCTCTCGAGGGTGTCGCCGTGATCAGGTTCGACCGGGTGTCCTTCACCTACACCGATGCCCGACACCCCACGCTCGACCGGGTGAGCCTGGACATTCCCGAAGGTGAGCTCTGCGTGGTCGTGGGAGAGACGGGGACCGGAAAGTCCACTCTTCTGCGGGCGATCAATGGTCTGGTCCCGCACTTCAGCGGCGGGACCTTGGCGGGGACGGTCACCGTGGACGGAAGAACAACCAAGGACAACCGGCCGCGTGACCTGGCCGACGTGGTCGGCTTCGTCGGTCAGAATCCGCTCGCGAGCTTCGTCACCGAGACGGTCGAGGACGAGTTGGCCTACACCATGGAGAATCTCGGGGTGCCGTCCGATGCCATGCGGCGACGGGTGGAGGATGCAATCGACCTGCTCGGACTGCAAGACCTGCGCGACCGGTCGCTGCGCGCCCTGTCGGGTGGCCAGCAACAACGAGTGGCGATCGGGGCGGTGCTGACGGCGTCACCGCGTCTGCTTGTCCTCGACGAGCCCACATCCGCCCTCGATCCGGCGGCGGCGGAAGAGGTCCTGAGTGCGTTGGCCCGCCTGGTGCACGACCTCGGTCTGACGGTCGTGATGGCGGAGCACCGGCTGGAGCGGGTCGTGCCGTTTGCCGACCGGATCATCCTGGTGCCCGGCGGTGGCGCGCCGCTGGTCGTGGGCCCGCCCGAGGTCGTGATGCGGTCGGCCTCGGTCGCACCGCCCCTCGTCGAGTTGGGTCGTTTCGTCGGATGGGACCCGCTGCCCCTCTCTGTGCGAGACGCTCGTCGCGTGTCGGCTTCGCTCCGCGAGCGGCTGGCGCCACTGACACCGCCGCCGCGCCATGCACCGCTCGTGCCGAGCATGGATCACGTCGAGGCGGCAGCCGCCCACGACCTCACCGTGTCGTACGGACCCGTCGTGGCGCTCGACGGCGTCGACCTGACGATGATGCCCGGCGAGGTGTTGGCGCTCATGGGGAGGAACGGATCGGGCAAGTCGACCTTGCTGAACACGCTCTGTGGGGTGCGACGCCCGTCCCGCGGCCGAGTGCTGATCGACGGCAGAGACCCTCAATCGTTCCGCGCGGCAGAACTGGTCCGTCATGTCGGGCTCGTGCCGCAGGACCCGGGCCTCTTGCTCTACGGAGAGAGCGTCCACGACGAGTGCCAGACGGCGGACAAGGCGTCCTCCCTCCCACCCGGTTCCACAGCGCAAACGCTCGACCGAGTGTTGCCTGACATGCCCCGTGACCGCCACCCGCGCGACCTGTCCGAGGGCCAGCGCCTGGCGCTGGCGCTGGCCATTGTGGTGGCCCCGGCTCCGGCGCTCCTTCTGCTCGACGAGCCCACGAGAGGACTGGACTATCCGAGCAAGGACCGCCTCATTCTGGTTCTGCGTGAACTGGCTGACGCTGGTCATGCCGTTGTGCTGGCCACCCATGACGTGGAGCTCGCGGCGCGCGTGGCCGATCGCGCCGTGGTGCTGGCGGACGGGCAGGTCATTGCCGACGGCCCGGCCCGAGAGGTGGTCTGCCACTCACCGATCTTTGCCCCGCAAGTGGCCAAGGTGCTGGCTCCCGAAGAATGGCTGACCGTGGACGAGGTGCGTCAAGCCCTCGGGGAGGCGGTCCCGGCGTGACCGTCTCGGTCCCATCTCCCGCGGCGCCGCCCGGCGCACCGCCTCCCGCCGGCGATCCGGTTCCGCTCCCGTTCGACCTTCCTGCTCGTCCTCACGACAGTTTTCGGTGTGGCCGCCTTTTGTTGGCCCCTGCTCATTCACCAGTCCGCCGGCCAGAACAACGCGCACACCGGCGATGCCCCCTGGATCTTCGTCGGCCTGCTCCCGCTCCTCCTGGCCATCGTGATGGCGGAGCTCTCCGAAGGTGCGATCGATGCCAAAGCCGTGGCCCTGCTCGGGATATTGGCGGCGTGCTATGCCGCGCTGCGTGTCGCCAGTCCCGGCATCAACGGCTTCGAGCCCGAGTGGTTCCTGCTCATTCTGGCGGCGCGCGTCTTCGGGAGGGGGTTCGGATTCGTCCTCGGCGCAGTCGCCCTCTTCGCGTCTGCGCTCATCACAGGCGGCGTGGGCCCGTGGCTGCCGTTCCAGATGCTGGCAGCGGGGTGGGTCGGGTTCGGTGCCGGATGCCTTCCCGCGATGCGGGGGTTTCCCGAGCGTCTGCTCCTCGCCGCGTACGGCGTGGTGTCCGCCCTGCTCTATGGCCTCCTCATCAACTTCTGGTTCTGGCCTTTCATCGGGTCGACGACCAGGTACTCGTTCTCGCCGGGCGCCGGGACCCTGGCCAATCTCCACAGCTACCTTCTTTTCGACCTCACCACGTCTCTGGGTTTCGATCTCACGCGTGCGGTGACATGTGCAGTCCTGATTCTCGTGCTCGGCCGTCCGGTGCTGGCTGCGCTGCGACGAGCCTCTCGCCGCGCGGCTTTTGAACCACAAGTCGACTTCTTGGAAGAGCCGCTCTCGCCTTCCGGGGGGGCCGGATGAAGATCGTCTCCCTCCTGCCGTCAGCCACCGAAATCGTCTATGCCCTCGGTCTCGGTGACCGCCTGCGTGGGGTCAGTTTCGAGTGCGACTATCCGCAACAAGCGCGTGCGGTGCCCGTCGTCTCCGGGACGGCGCTGCCCACCGACGGTTCGCTCAGCGCGACCGAGATCGACGCCGTCGTCAGCGCCCGCGTGGCAGCGGGGGAATCCATCTACACACTCGACGACGAGCGGATACGGGCGATCGATCCCGATCTGATTTTGGCGCAGGACCTCTGCCGGGTCTGCGCCGTGCCGTCGGGCGCCGTGGAGGAGGCACTCGATGTCATCGGCTGTCACGCCCAGGTGGTCTCCCTCGATCCGGCCCGGCTGGACGAGGTGCTCGCGTGCATCGGGACAGTCGGGGCCGCAACGGGCACCAGCGACGTGGCGGACCTGCTGATGGGGCGCCTGCGCGTCCGAGTGGCCGCGGTGCGGGAACGGGTCAGCGGTCGCGACCGGCCCAGGGTGCTCGTTCTCGAATGGCCCGACCCTCCCTTCAATGCCGGGCACTGGGTGCCGGACCAGGTGGAGGCCGCAGGAGGGGACCCGATCCTCGCGGCGGCGGGTGTCCGCTCCCGCCGGCTGACCCGGGAGGAGGTGGAGGCCGCACATGTCGACATCACCGTGTTCATGCCCTGCGGGTTCGACCTGGCGGGCGCGGTAGCCCAGGCCCCGGTGCTCTTGGCTCGCCCTGAAGCGGCGGGCCTCGGCCGTATCGTCGCAGTTGACGCCAACGCCTACTTCTCCCGCCCGGGCCCCCGGGTGGTCGATGGGGTGGAGCTCCTCGAGCGCGTGTTCCACGGTCCTCCCGGCGCATCAGTGCCCGGGGCGCGCGTCCTGCGCGACTGAGGGCGCTGAAGCGCTCGAGCGCCCAGCCCTGTCAGTGATCGGGATTCGTGTTCTGTCGCACCCGGGACAGAATGCGTGCCAGGGTTTCGAGCTCGTCAGCGGGGAGGTCGCTGAGCCCGATCGGAGGCCGCGCCAGAACGTCGTCGGCCTTCTGCGCCAGAGCGGCGCCCTCCGGTGTCGCCAGCACCAGTTTCACCCGCCGGTCGGTGGGATGACCCTGGCGCTCGACGAGTCCCGCCTGTTCGAGGTCGTCCACGACGGGGGTCAGGTTGGGCGGATCCACGCCGAGCATTGCGGCCAGCTCCCGCATCGGCATCGGCCGCTTGGCGATCCGCCGGAGGGCCCTGATCTTTCCGAAGCTCAAGCCGACCTGTTCGCTGACCTCGCGCCGGCGTTCGATTGTCGAGCACCAGATCAGCCATCGCCTGCCAGGCCTCGCGGGCCGCCCGCTCGCGACGCACGCCCACGTGCGTCATGCGGGGTGTACCTCCAGAAACTCAGGATTGATCGCCTCGGCCGTACGGCGCGCGGTGATCCGGGCCCAGGAAGACGTCGCCACCAGCCCGAGAATCAACACGACCATGCCGCACCCGGCCAGGACCCACCAGCCGGCTCGGCTGGCCACGGCGAAGTCGAGGTGGTTGCCCTTCTGCAGCGAGGCAGTGACCAATGATCCGACCACTGCGACGCCCAGGGTCGAACCGATCTGGCGCGACGTACTGGCGATGGCCGCCGCCACGCCGGCCTGCGCCCGTGGCATGCCCGAGACGGCGGCGTTGGTGATCGGCGCGTTCACGAGTCCGAACCCGATCCCGAAGATCACGTAGGCCGTGAACAACCACGTGAACGGGGTCGTCGCGCTCAGTGCGACCAGCATCAAGCACGAGGCGGTCAGGGTCACCCCTGCAACGAGGAGGGGAATCCTGGCCCCTCGCCGCCCGACAATCCGCCCGGAGATCGGGGAGAGGAGCATGGTCATGACCGCCATCGGCAGCGTGTCGATGCCCGCTTGCAGCGCGGAGAGTCCGCGCACGTCCTGCAGGTAGAGCGTGTTCAGGAAGAGAAATCCTCCGAGTGCGGCGAAAGCCGCAACGGCGATGACGGTGGCTGACGAGAATGGCACCGACCGGAAGAAGCGCAGATCGATCAGTGGCTCGGTGGCCCGGCGCTCCCAGAGCAAGAACGCAACGAGCGATACCACGGCGATGGCGAACGCTCCGATGATGACGCTCGACGCGAATCCCTTCTCGGGACTCTCAATGATGCCGTAGGTCAGCGAGGACAGGAATGCGATCACGAGTAACTGCCCCGGGATGTCGATTCTTCTCGCCACTGTCGCCTTGGACTCGGGGATGTATCGCAGCGCCAGGACGACGGCCGCCAGCGCGATCGGGATGTTGATGAAGAAGATCGAGCGCCATCCGACTGTGGTCACGAGCACGCCGCCGACGACCGGTCCCAGGGCCATGGAGACGCCCACCACCGCGCCCCAGATCCCGACGGCCTGGGCCCGTTCGCGGGGAATCGTGAAGGTGTTCGTGATGATCGACATGGCGACCGGGTTCAACATCGACCCGCCGACGGCTTGGACCATGCGAAAGACGACGAGGGTGCCCAGGTTGGGGGCCAGGCTGCAGAGGAGGGACCCGCCGGCAAAGGTGCACAGCCCGATGACGAAGGTCCGGCGCCGCCCGAAGCGGTCGGCGGTCGAGCCGGAGATCATCAGGAGGCTGGCCAGCACAAGCGTGTAGGCGTCCACCGTCCATTGGAGCCCCGAGAGGGACGCGTGGAAGTCCTTGCCGATGGAGGGCAGGGCGACGTTGACGATCGTGACGTCGATGCCGACGATGAGCAGGCTCATGCAACAGATGGACAGGATGCCCGACGCGCCGCCGCCGGCTCACCTCGCCGGGAGTGGTCGCCCCTGCCACTGGTGTTTCTAAAACCATAATAGTTATTATACCATCATGATCCGGGATGACGCGCTGGCAGGAAGGCGCGGTGAGGGGGCCGGGCCGTCTCGGCTCAGGTGAAGAGGCCGTCTCCCCAGTGCCCGCCGCGCTGCAGCCCGCCCGGCACGGCGAAGATGCCGCTCCCGATGTGCTGGATGTATTCGTTGAGGGCGTCATGGGTGCCGAGCTTGGTCTGCAACTCGATGAACTGGTTCGGGTTCTTGGCGAAGGCGATGAAGAAGAGCCCACCGAGCAAGGTTCCACGACTGGGTCGATGCCGTCGGTGAAGGAATAGCCCCGCCGCAACAGACGGGTCCCGAGGTTCTCCTCGTGACTGGCCAGGCGGATGTGCGCGTTGGCCGGAATGACGAGTTGGCCCTGGTCGTTCTTCTGGGTGAAGTGCGGGGTCGTGAACTCTTCGCCACCGCTAAGCGGCGCACCGGTGACCTTGGCCCGCCCGATGACGTTCTGCTGGTCCTCGAGGTAATCCCGGTCCCAGTTCTCGATGTAAGATCTGGATCCGACGGCTGATGAGGTAGCTGCCTCCTCGCATCCATGCTTGGTCGCTGCTCCTTGCCGACCCAGACGTAGTCGTCGAGGAGATCGCGTCTGCTGGGCCTTGATGTTGCGGGTGCCGTCCTTGAAACCGAACAGGTTGCGGGGGGTCGCCTGGTCCGTGCTGGTCGACGACGTCTTGCCGAAACCGAGCTCCATCCAGGCGTAGTCGACGACGCCGAGCCCCAGACGGGCGAGGTTCCGCATGGCGTGGAACGCCACCAGCGGGTCGTCCGAGCAGGCCTGGATGCACATGTCGCCGCCGACGTAGTCCGGATCGAGGTTCTCGTTCGGCAGCGCCGGCAGTTCGGAGAGGAGCGCCGGCTTCCGCGGTGACAGCCCGAAGCGGTCGTCGAAGAACGACGGACCGTAGCCGATGGTGATCGTGAGCCCGCCCACCGGCGAGCCGATGGCCTCGCCGGTGTCGAGCGGCGGATCGTCCAGGTTCGTGTCGTCTCCGACGAGCTGGCCCTGCGTCATGCGTTCGGCCGCCACCGTCCAGTCCTTCAGCAGGTCGCGCAGGTCACTGCGACTGGTGCCGTCGAGCACGTTCATGGACGCGAAGGCCAGGCGGTCCTGCGCCGGCGTCACGATGCCGGCCTGGTGCTCGCCGTAGAAGGGGTAGGTCCGAGTGAGCGTCCGAATCAGCGTCGGCGGCCGCCTCCGTGGCCCCGAACGGATCGGATACCGGAGGCGACCACCCCGCCGCCGAGAGCCAGACCCGTTCCCGCCAAGCCGAGACCACCGAGCAGCCTGCCGGCGGCTCAGTGGCCCGGCGAAGGGGGAGCGTTTGCAGAGGCCACGGTCAGGAAACCTGCCCCGACATCTTCGAGAGGGCCTCGGCGAACGCCTGGACCTTGGACGAGAGGGCGCGGCGTTGGGGGTCGAGGACCTGGGAGTACTCCACGTAGCCGGTGTTGTCGTAGCCCGGAGTCGCCTTGTACGGAGCGATGGCCTTTTCCACCGCCTGGTACTGCTGATTGATCTGGGCCTGACGAGCGAGGGATCGGCCTGCTTGAAGTAGCGGCTGCAGAAGGCTGAACACCTCCATCGCACCGTCGACGTTGGCCTGGAAGACGACGAAGTCGGTGTTCGAGTAGCGCTCCTCTTCGCCCGTGATCTTGGCGGTTCGCCGCTTCGTTGATGAGGTCGGTTGCCCCGCTGGCCATGGTGACCGCGTTGTAACTGGCCGTCGACACGAGCGTCTGCAGCTGTTGCTCGTTGGTCACGAGTTGGGAGCAGTACGGGGCGGCACCGGTGAGGGTGTCGTCGGCCCACATGATCTCTTCGATCCTGTGGAAGCCCCGCAGGTCCGCCGGATTGGTCACCGGGTTGTCGATCCTGCCGTCGATGGCGGTGTCGAGCGTGCCCCAGACCTCGGCCACCGGCTCAATGTGCTCGTAAAAGACGCGTGCCGGTGCGTACATCTGCTCAGCCTGGGTCTGGTTGCCCGAGTTGATGGCCGTGCAGAGGGTCTGGGTCGAGGTCACCAAACCCGCCACCTGCTGGTTGACGTACGTGGTGTAGCCCGAGGCCGCGGCCGTCAGCAGTGACTTCGTCTGGGCCGAGACCACCTTTGACTTGCCGGTCACGGTGAACACCGCGTGCTGCTGGGAGGCCCCCGGGCAGTTGATGACGTAGTGCCCGGGTTGGACGACGAGTGCGAATCCTCCGGAGAGGCCCGGGGTCAGGTTCTCCTGCTCGCCCAAAATGTGCGACAGGTCCTTGGTCCGCAATTCGGCTTCGGAGACGGCCCCGGCGTTCTTGTTCGCCACGTTGAAATTGATCTGGCCGGTCGACACCTTCGCCGGCTTGGGCGTACACCCTTGGGGGGTGAGGGAGATGTTGACGTTGGTCTCCTTGGCATCAGCGCCCGCCGGAGCGGCCAGTGCCATCGGCAGGGCGGCGGCGATCACCAGACCGCCGAGTGCGCCGCTCAGGATTCCGATACGGCGCGCAAGACGGCCCGACCCACCCCTCGGGGTCGTCACGGTTGGAGGTGATGCCGGTCGAGTGCGGCGGTGGCTGGACAACGTTGATGTCACGAGTGTGTGCTCCTTCATCGGTTGGGTGTGGGCTGCACGGTGAGCTGATCGGAGGCGATCACGGGATTCGGCGACGAGCCTGCCGAAGGTGATAGGCGGCGGGCCGGCCAGAGCATGATGACGAGCATGGGAACGAGGTAGGCCACATAGGCGATGACCTCGATCCACACCGGGTACGGCTGAATGCCCAGCACGCCGGTCACGAACGATTCGAGCGGCGTGCCCGGACGAACGAGCCACGACAGATCGAGAGCTTGGGACTGTCCGAAGTTGATCCAGCCGGCCTCGTTTGCGGTGTGCACTGCGGTCATCACCAGGCCGGCAGCAATGACAACCAACACGATGCCGGTGATGCGAAAGAAGCGGGACAAGTTGATGCGGACTCCGCCTTTGTAGATGGCGTAACCCAAAATCACAGCCAGCAGGATGCCGAGCAGGGCGCCCACCCAGCTGAGCGTGGCGTTGCCGCTGGCATGGAACGTGGCCAACAGAAAGACGACTGTTTCGAATCCTTCCCGCAGCACGGCGAGGAAGGCCATGAGGACGAGGGCCTTGGACGTGCCGGTCGCCAGGGCCGACTCGGCCTGTTGCTCGAGATCGTGCTTCAGGTTGCGCGAGTGCCGGCGCATCCAGAGCACCATGTAGGAGACCATCACCACGGCAACCGCGCCGACGACGGTCTCGAGACCCTCCTGTTGCCGCTGGGGGAGGTCGTCGGAGACGATCTGCAGTGCCACACCGACACCGATGCAGATCAGGATGGCCACGGCGACCCCGATGAAGACCTGGCGCAGGGCCGCCTGGCGGCCCTGCTGTCCCAGGAAGGCCGCGACGATCCCCACAATGAGGGCCGCCTCCATGCCTTCCCGGAGCCCGATGACAAATGTCGGTAGCAACGCCTCTCCCTTGACTTAGGGCTACCTAAGATTTAGGCTGACCATACTTTCAACTGACGGAGAGCCGTATGTCAAGGCTGAGGGGAAGGCAAGAAACACCGGGTGCTGCGGGCTTCCGCCGTGTCGACTGGGTTCGCTTCGTGGTCGAGGACCGGGGTGTCCGAGCCGAGGCGGTCGGTGTCGGCTACCGACTCCCGGTCTCCCGCCCGATCCCGCTGTCCGTCGCGGCGGAGCTCCTGGCTCAGGGCACTCCGTCGGTCACACGGACGGTCCGCTAGCCATGGTCGTGTGCCACTGCAAGGCGGTCTCGGACCGGACCGTTGACGCCGCCATCGCCTCGGGAGCCTCCACGGTCGACGAGATCACGGCCCGGTGCACGGCCGGTGGCGGCTGCGGCGGATGTCACCGCCTGCTCGAGTCACTCCTCGAGGCCACGGCTCCCGAACGGGAACCGATCGCGGCGTCCGCTGCTTGAGCTGCGCCTCTCGCGCGGCCGAGGCCGGTACCGCCTACGATCGGGCGCGATGGTGACGTATGCAGGGTGACCCGCAGGTTCTCGAATTGCTGAACGAGGTCCTCACCGCGGAGCTGACCGCCGTCAACCAGTACTTCCTCGACGCCAAGATGTTCGACAACTGGGGCTACCAACGACTCGCCGAGCGCTTTCGTTCCGAGTCGATCGACGAGATGAAGGACGCCGACCGTCTCATCGACAGGCTCCTCTACCTCGAGGGCCACCCCAACCTCCAGCGTCTGGGCGCCATCAGGACCGGTGAGGAGCCGGCCGAGAAGCTGTCGTTGGCCCTTGCCCTGGAGCAGGAGGCGATCGCGCGTCTCAATGCGGGCATTGCACTCTGCGTCGAGCGCAGCGACAACGGCAGCCGGGACCTGTTGGAAGAGATCCTGGAGGGCGAGGAGGACCACGCTGACTGGCTGGAGACCCAGTTGTCGTTGGTCGAGCAGTTAGGCCAGGCGCACTACCTGGCCCAGCAGATCCGTGACTGAGCCCGAAGGCGCCGGCGTCTCGTACCATCCGGTCGAGCACCACCCGCCGGTGGAGGAGTACCTCCAGACGATTGAGTCGCTGAACGAAGAGGGGACGCCGGCGATTCAGGCCCGGATCGCCGAGCGATTGGGACGGTCGGCGCCGACAGTCTCGGAGATGCTCGACCGGCTGGCCACCGACGGCTACGTGGAGCGCTCGGGACGGACCATCACCCTGACCGAGCAAGGCCAGGGTGTGGCGAAGACGGTCCTGCGCAAGCATCGTCTCGCTGAACGCCTTCTGGTCGACGTCATCGGCTTGCCCTGGTACCTGGTCCACGACGAGGCTGGGCGCTGGGAACACGTCATGTCCGACGAGGTGATGAACCGGTTGGTGCAGATCCTCGGAGATCCGGCCACGTGCCCGCACGGCAATCCGATCCCGGGCAGTGCAAACGTTGCCGGAACCCCTTCGCTGCAGGTGCCACTGGCAGACATCGAGCCGGGCCAGAGGGTGCGCTTCGAGCGTCTCGGCGAAGAGGTCGAGCTCGATGGCACGACATTGCGCTACTTGGACGAGGCCGGGTTCATTCCGGGCGCCGTGGCCACGGTCACCAACAGGGGACCGGACGGCACGCTTCTGCTCGACGCCGAGGGGACGACGCTCGTCCTCGGCGCCGACCTCTGTCAGCGGCTCTACGTCGTCTTGCTCTGACCACAGAGGACCCCAACGCGGGACGTCGGATGTCGACTGGCACGACACCCCACACCCCCGGCGCCGCCACCGTGGTAGCGACTTGGGGGGTAGGTCCGGCACCCGGAGCGCTCCGTCTTGCTCGGGTTAGAGTCCCAGAGTGCCATTTGAGGTGAGGCATACCTAAGATTCGAGGGAAGGTCCACTGGATGACTCGTCTGACGGGATCAGCGAGGTGGGAGTCGTGACCGGTGCCCGATCCCGTCAGGTGTCTCGACGGCACAGCCCGAGACTCCGTTTGCGCAGCTCCAGCCCAATTCGATCACCATCCTCGAGTTCGGGACGGGAGCCGGGGCCGTCAAGCTCCTCCAGGAAGCCCAACTCCTCTGATGGCCGGCTGCTCCGGAAGATGGGAGCTCCCTTCTGCTGCCCGAACCTCGCGAGCAACCCCTGCTGAGCATCCAGGCGTCCCTGTCGGTATATTTTGTCGACGGAGCGGGTGTCTCGCATCGCCTGGCCAGGGGGAATATCTCATGACGGTTCGCCGAAACGCACCGCGAGGATCCTCCTCAGCGGCCACGGGTCCTCAATGCAACGCCGATGCGAGCCGCTCGGTGGCAGCGAGGCTGCACATCAACCAGCGGACGTTGCAGTGCGCGCTGGGTGTCGTCTGGATCGTCGACGGCCTGTTGAAGTTCCAGCCCCACCTCTTCAAGTCGTCGTTCGTCTCGGACGTGATCAGCCCAATGGCGGCTGGTCAGCCCGGCGTGGTCGCGTCGACCATCAACCACACCGCCACGTTGCTGTCGCACGGGACGACCGCTTGGGTTGCGCTCTTCGGTGTGATCGAGATCGCCATCGGCGTGGGCTT
Source organism: uncultured Acidimicrobiaceae bacterium (assembly GCA_963794875.1). Taxonomy (GTDB): domain Bacteria; phylum Actinomycetota; class Acidimicrobiia; order Acidimicrobiales; family RAAP-2; genus Bog-473. The sequence continues at coordinate 137,723 of CAWCFG010000015.1, read as the reverse complement.
GTTCTTCCGGCGGCTCGTCAAGCCGGCACTGATCGCTCGTTCGTCTGGGGCGCCGGCGTCTACCTCTTCGGCGAGGGGTTCGGCATGGTCCTCACCGGGCAGACGTCCCCTTTGCAGGGAGCGCCCGGTGCGGTGTGCTTCTACATGCTTCTCGGCCTCATGGTGTGGCCCCGGACCGACCAGGCGGACATCCGCGTCCGAACGGGTGCCGCATCTTCCGCCGCCGGCCGGGGCATCTTCGGCTCAACCGGTTCGCTGCTCGTGTGGGCCGCCATCTGGCTCTTCGAAGCCGTCATCTGGCTGTTCCCCTTCAACCGCAGTGCGAGCTCCATCACGGATCAACTGACAGACACGGCCAACGGCGAGCCTGGTTGGTACGCCCACTTTCTGAACTCCACGGGTCACGCCTTCGCGGGTACGGGGATCTGGATGGCCGCGCTGTTGGCGGCGGCCTCGGTGATCATCGGGCTCGGACCGCTCCTCTCCAGGCGTGCCGGCATCTACATCGGATTCGGGATCAGGCTCTCGCTGCTCTACTGGGTCACCGGACAGGGGTTAGGGGAGGTGCTCACGTTCGGCGGCACCGACCCGAACAACGGGCCGATCATTGCGTTGATCGGGTTGTCTGTCTCTGCCGCTTGTGCCGGAGCGGGCAGCAGAGCCGACGATTGCGGCCAGATTCATTTCCGCGAATCCTCTTGGGGCCCTGGGCGCTGTTTTGGCCGTCATCCTGATCCCGTCCGCCGTTGCCGTCATTCCGGCTTCAGCCGGCTCGGCGGCCCCGGCGGCGACATCCTCTTCTTCGTCATCGTCCATGTCGGGCATGTCCATGTCCGGCTCCTCCATGAAGGGGATGGACATGTCGCCCTCGGGCAAGTCTTCGGCGGCAGGGAGCCACTCCGGCTCCATGAACATGGCCGCCATGGCCGGGCTCGGCGTCACTGTTCCGCACTGGAAGTACACGGGACCCGCGCTGCCGGCTGCCGAAGTCGCAGAGCTGACCACCGTGTCCGCCACGACGGACCAAGGCCACAAGATGCAAACGCCCAATTGCGACGCCAAACCGACTTCGGAGCAGGTGCTCGGCGCCACCCAGTACATCCAAGCGACGTCAGCCGCTGTCGCCAAGTACAAGAACCTCAGCGCCGCCGTCGCTGCCGGTTACTTCCCGATCACCAATCCGAGCTATCCGGTCGTCCACTACCTCAACCCGGCCTACATGAACCAGAAGGACGTGATGAACCCGACGGCGGTGGACTCCCTGGTTTACGCGACCACGCCCTACGGACCAGTGCTCGTCGCCGCGATGTACCTTATGCCCGGGCAGGGTGATGGCCCGATGCCCTATGGCTGCCTCGTCCAGTGGCATGCGCACACCAACCTGTGCACCTCCGACACGACACATCGGATCGATGGGTTCACTCCCTGCCCACCAGGCACGTATCACTATGGTGCCACGCCGATGATGACCCACGTCTGGCAGGTTCCGGTGTCCGGCGGACCGCTGGCAATCGACCCCTCGGATCTGCAAGTGGTCGAAGCGGCCATCATGGCCCAGCAACAAGGGCTTGCTCCGACGACGAGCGGAGTGCCGCCTACCTGATTGCCGCTGGCATGATGGGTTACGTGGACGCGCCGACCGAGAAGACGGGGACGCAAGCAGCATGAGCATGCACGGTGCTGTCGTCCGATCATTCGACCACCCGCCTCGCTACGAGCGGTGCGACTCGCCCGAGCCGGTCGGGCCGGACGAGGCGCTGGTGGACGTCCTGGCCGTCGGGCTGCACCCGCGGGTCCGCACGGGTGCCTCGGGTCGTCACTACAGCAGCAGCGGGATGTTGCCGATGATCCCTGGCGTCGACGGGGTCGGTCGTCTCCCCGATGGCCGACGGGTGTACTTCGTCGCTACCGACGACGTCCGAGGATCCTTGGCCGAGCAGACCGTCGTCGACGTCCGCCGCACGATCCCATTGCCAGAGCGTGTCGACAGCAACAAGATCGCGGCGGCCATGAACCCAGCGATGTCCGCCTGGGTAGCCCTGCGCCGACGGGTCCCCTTGGCACCGGGTCAATCTGTGCTCGTTCTGGGGGCGACCGGGAACGCGGGAGGGATGGCTGTCCAGGTGGCCAAACATCTGGGCGCTGGCCGCGTCGTCGCCGCGGGCCGCAACCAGGAGCGACTCAAGGCACTTCCGACACTGGGCGCCGATGCCCTCGTCGCTCTGGACGATGATGCCGGCGTGACGTCGGAGCGCCTCGCCGCTGCTGCGGCTGAGGTGGACATCGTGATCGACTACCTCTGGGGTGAGCCGGCGGAGATAGCCGTCATGGCCTTGCTCCGTGCTCGCACCGATCGGAGTCGGGCGTTGGACTGGATACAGATCGGCGCCATGGCCGGCCCCACCATGGAGCTGCCGTCAGTGGCGCTCCGATCGGCCAACCTCCGGATTCAGGGCAACGGCCAAGGCGCGGTCTCGACCCAGGCCTATCTGGCAGAGCTTCCTTCGCTGATTGAGGAGATCGATGCCGGAACGCTCGAGGTCGAGGCCCGTCCGCTTCCCTTGGCCGACGTCGAAACTATTTGGAACGTGCCCGACGCTCCGGGCGTGCGCACCGTTTTTATTCCTTAGCCCGACCTCGGGGGTAGCGAGGCGCCCCGCCGTCTATTGCGGGGGGTTCACCGGGTGTAGTGCCGTGAGTGATGCGTAACCATCGACGAACGCCTGAACGTCGTTCTTCGGTTTGGCGGCCCCGCCGGAGCAATCCACTGTGCCGATTGAGTAGCCGGTCAGTGTTGTGCCGAGCGTCACGGTGACTGGCCCGCGGATATGTCCGGTGACGCACGTCGGCACGTTGAGGTTGTCGTTCGTCTTGGCCGCGGTGCCTTTCTTCGCCGCCAGGAGGGTTTTGCGGTGCGCCTGCACCCAGGCCACCAGGTACTTGGCCCCCTGGGAGAAGTTGGGCTGCTGGCCGTTGTCCACACCCTGGCTGACTGCGAGGGCCGGGATGCCTCGGGCCAGTGCCGTCTGGGCTGCTCCGACGGTGCCCGAGAGAGAGGCCAGAGGGCCGATGTTCTCGCCGAAATTGATCCCAGACACGACCAGGTCCGGACGCTGTGCGACCCCATGATCATCAATGGCCCAGATGATGGTGTCGGCGGGGTATCCCGCCACAGCCTTTGCCGGGTACCCACTCGCTGTTGTGGCGTCGGTGGCCGTCAACGTTCCGCCCGTCACTTTGGCTCCTGTCCCACTCTGATTGGTGGCCGGCGCCACGACGGTGACCTTGGTGTGGGGAAGCGCAGTGAGTGCCTGCACCGTCGCGTCGATGCCGGGTGCGGATACCCCGTCATCGTTCGTCACCAGGATGGTCAAGGTGGTGGCGGAGGATTTCGACGCCGCGCCGGCGCTGGCTGGGAGGAGCCCACAGATCATCAGCCCGGCCAGCGCGCTCAGAACAGATGCACCGATGCGTGCGCGGGTGCGTCGTTGCATCCGATTTTCCTTCCTCGTCAGTCCGACGGCCCTGTTGGCGCATTTCGGAGGCGCGGAATGTAACACGGCAGTTCACGCCTGCAGAGGCGCCCTCGGGACTGAATCGAAGACCCCATTGGTGTCTATTCCCGAGAGAAACTTGCCGTCAAGGTACGAGTTTGGAGGGCCGTCGTTCACGGTCTCGTCACGAAGCTGGGAGTGGGCTGCGCCGCCCGCCCGTCGTCGCATTCCCACGTCAGGCCTCTGATCGCGGTGCACGCGCAGACCGTCCCTGCGGCTGCGCCCGCGTACGCGGAAAACTCACGAGCGATTGTGGTTCCGTTGTGATAAGGATTGGCTATGAAGCCAAAGCGAGCAATTTCACGTCTACTGGGTACGGCTGCGCTCGGCGTGAGCGCACTCGCGGTGAGCGGTACCGCGGCCACGACCCTCCTGCAATCGCCGGCCGGTGCGGCCCCCACCTGTGTCGCCGCCGGCACGACGGGCTTGACGACCGTGATGGATGTGACCACCAATACGCCGATCACGGCGCAGACCGTCGATGCAACGGGTTGCGACCTCGGGATCTACGTTGCGCCCGGCGTAACCGGTCTGACGATCGGTGGGAGCATGGTGTCGGACGCGGTCACCGTCGCCAACGCCAACGACACGGGGATCCTGGTTGACCAGGCGAGTGTCACCATTCAGAACGACACCGTCGAGAACAATGGCGTCAACCCGAACCCCAAGATCGGATCGTTCGGAGGCATCGTCCTCGCGGGTGCGACCAACTCGCTGGTCAATGCCGACACAGTCATCAATAACGGTGGTGGTGGTGTGTTCGTCAATGACAATGGTCCCGTGAACCCGGCGCGCCGAATGCCGGGTCCGAATACGGCCGTTGCCGCGACCAATGACGACGTCAGCAACAACACGATCTCGGGCAACTACGGATCGTGCGGGATCGTGTACGCCACCCACAATACGGGCGGCAGCATCACCACCGGGACGATCGATGGCAACATCATCACGGGGCACATCGGCGTCTTCAAGGCGACCGGCCCCGACCTCGGCGGCATCGTGGTTGCCGCGGCATCAGCTGACAGCGACGGTTAGCGATATCGCCGTCACGAACAACGACATCAGCAATTCGTTCGAGGGTGGCATCATCGTGCACGCCCATGCGCCGAACGACGTTGTGACCGGAACGGTCATCACTGATAACACGGTTGGGCCCTCGAACAACTGGGGTTCAGACCAACGGCCCGCCCACCACCGCCGGGATCATCCTGGGCGTGGACCAGCTGCCTCCGGCGATCGCTCCCGTCCATCAAGGCCACAACCGTCGGCGGTAACACGATCTCCGGCCAGTTCTACGGCCTCTGGATCAGTGGAGTGACCGACGTGACCATGACTCCGGCCAACACCATCACGGTGCTGCCGGGAGGCACGGCCATCTACAACACGCCTCCGCCAGGCAGCGGGTACTGGCAGGCAGCGTCTGACGGCGGCGTCTTCAACTACGGCACCGCCGGCTTCTACGGCTCCGCCGGAAGCCTGAAGCTCAACAAGCCCGTGGTGGGGATCACGACAACACAGGACCAGGGTGGGTACTGGCTCGTGGCGTCCGATGGCGGGGTCTTCAGCTATGGGGATGCCACCTTCCACGGCTCCACCGGCAGCCTCAAGCTGAACCAGCCGGTGGTCGGCATGGCAGCCACGCCCTATGTGCCAGGAGCCGGTGGCGCACCGGCGAGCCCGGCGGGACTCGGCTACTGGCTGGTTGCCGCAGACGGCGGGATCTTCAACTACGGAGATGCCGGATTCTTCGGTTCCGACAGGCGGCATCAAGCTCAACAAGCCGATCGTCGGCATGGCGCCGACACCCGACGGCAAGGGCTACTGGCTCGTGGCTACTGATGGCGGCGTCTTCAACTATGGGGATGCCGCCTTCTTCGGCTCCGCCGGCAGCCTCAAGCTGAACCAGCCGATCGTCGGGATCGCGGCCAGCCCCTGACGGCAAGGGCTACTGGTTGGTTGCCGCCGACGGTGGGATCTTCAACTACGGCTCCGCCGGGTTCTTCGGCTCGGCCGGTGGTCTCAAGCTGAACAAGCCTGTCGTCGGCATCAGCGCGACGCCCGACGGCAAGGGCTACTGGCTGACCGCATCCGATGGTGGGGTCTTCAACTACGGCGACGCCAAGTTCCTCGGCTCCGCCGGCGGCCTGAAGCTGAATCAGCCGGTCGTCGGCATGGGCTCAGTGGGCATCACCACGTCGGGCTAGCTTCCCCATCGCCTTTGCGTGTGAGCAGAAGCCCGGCCCCCTGGGGCCGGGCTTCTTGCTGGGGGGACGTCAACAATGGGGCTCGAGCGTCCGCTCCCTGGCCCTGAGGTCCGCGCGTTTCTACAAAGCTCGGCAAGTCCGGAGAGGAGATACCAGTGGTAGCGAGCCACGGTGCAGGGAGGGAAGCCGGTCCAGTGGGAGGAACTCAGGAGCGACACATCTCCTCGCCACACGGTCGTGCTCGCGCCATGGCGCTCCTGTCTTTGTGCTGCGGGGTGCTGGTCTTCGTGGCGGTTGCCGTGTTCCTCGTCCGCAACGGTGTCTACGTCGTCGTCGGACTGATCGGAGCGGCCCTCGGCGTTGCCAGCGGCTGGTGGGTGGCGACGGGACGTGCGTGGAGACGCGCCGCCGGTTGGGCCGGGTTGTCCGCTGGCGTGGCGTTGGTCATCTTCGCGGTGCTTGTAGCCGGTCACGGGAGCTTGGCTTCGGTGATCCGCCTCGCGCTCGCAATGGCGCTGCTCGCCGGCGCTGTGCTCTCGGCCCAAGCAGCCGTCATGGGCAGCTTCCGGGTCTCGCAGCCAGGAGTTGCCCAGCGGGTGCCACCGCCCGTGCACCCCGTCCTCCTGTGCAACCCATGGTCCGGGGGAGGAAAGGTGGACCGCTTCGGACTGCGGGACGTGGCAGCCTCTCTCGGAGTCGAAACTGTCATGCTCGACCACGGTCTCGATTTGGCCGAGCTGGCCGAACGCTCGATTACCGACGGTGCGGATTGTCTCGGTATGGCGGGTGGAGACGGGTCTCAGGCCCTGGTTGCCTCACTGGCGGTCGAGCACGATCTCCCGTTCGTCTGCGTCGCCGCCGGGACTCGGAATCACTTTGCGTTGGACCTCGGTCTCGACCGTGATGACCCGAGAAAGTCCGTTCGGGCCTTCACTGATGCAAGGGAGCGCCGCGTCGACTACGGCATGGTCAACGGTCGCTTCTTCGTGAACAACGTGTCTCTTGGCGTCTACGCCACCATCGTCCAACAAGAGGGCTACCGGGAGGCCAAGGCCGAGACAACCCAAGCGCTCCTGCCCGAGTTGTTGGGACGGCAAGATCAGCCCTTCGATCTCCAATTCACGACTCCCGACGGTACCGAGGTCGACGGTGCGTTCTTGATCATGATCTCGAACAACCCGTACATCCTTGGGCCGGCGTTCGATGTATCGCAGCGCAGGCGCCTCGATAGCGGACAGCTCGGCGTGTTCGCGGTGAGCGCCACGACCGGTACGCAGGCGGCCAAGGTGTTTGCGCTGGCCCTGGCGGGTCGTGCGGGATCGAGCGGCCACGCCTATGAGTTCAGTTGCACAGAATTCGAAGTCCGCTCCCGTTCTGGCAGCATCTACGCCGGAATCGACGGCGAAGCGCTGGAGCTCGCGTCTCCGCTGCGGTTCCAGATTCACGCCGGCGGATTGCGGATGCTCGTGCCGGAGGGAAACATCGAGGCCTCTCTACGCCGCCAAGCCCGCGACGTGCACCTGAGGGATCTGATCGCAATTGCTCGTGGATGATGTCGTTCCGTGCACATTCGAGCCTGATATGGAGGGAGGGTTGCCATGACGAAAGCCAATTCGACGTTGCTCGGTGGAGCAGAGCCGCGTCTGAAGCGGAAGGACTACGAGAAGGAGCTTCGGCGTCTGCAGGGCGAGCTGGTCGCGTTACAGGAATGGGTCAAGAAGACGAAGGCCAAGGTCTGCATTGTTTTTGAAGGCCGCGACACAGCGGGAAAGGGCGGCACCATAAAGGCCATCACCGAGCGGGTGAGCCCGAGAGTCTTCCGGGTCGTGGCCCTCCCGGCGCCGAACGAGCGGGAGCGCTCGCAGATGTTCATGCAGCGCTACGTATCGCAACTCCCGGCCGGAGCTGAAATCGCGATTTTCGATCGGAGCTGGTACAACCGGGCTGGCATCGAAAGGGTGATGGGATTCTGCACTGAAGAAGAGGCGTCGCGCTTCCTTGCGGGCGTGCCGATGGTCGAGCGGACCATGGTCGAGTCGGGCATCATCCTCATCAAGTATTGGCTGGAGGTCAGCCCGGAGGAACAAACCCGACGCCTTGAGAACCGGATGAACGACCCGCGCAAAGTCTGGAAGTTGTCGGACATGGACCTTGAGTCGTACGGCCGCTGGTGGGACTACGAGTGGGCGCGCGACGAGATGTTCCGCGCCAGCGAGACCCCTTGGGCCCCCTGGCACATAGCCCACACCGACGACAAGCGGCGTGGGCGGCTCAACATCATTTCTCATCTGCTCAGTCAAATTCCCTACACGCGGCTTGAGCTCCGCAATGTCGCGCTTCCCGACCGCCAACCCCAGCCGTCAACAGGTCAGCACCCTCCTGTGCCGCGCATAGAGAAGATCCCAACGCCGTTCGGGTAGAAGTGTGGGGCATATCGTGCCCGAAATGAAGAACGTCAACGACGGATGATCACGCGAAGCTCGACGTCACCCTCGTTGCCAAATACTAGCGATATATTTCTAAAATAACTCTGCTATCTTTCCTTGAGTGCCCCAGTGGAGCTTCCTCACGAACCACGGTCGGGCTCTGCTCTGTATCGCCCGTGACCCCGAGATCCGACTGCGTGACATCGCAACGGAACTGGGCATCACCGAGCGCCATTCGTTTGCCATCGTCGCCGATCTGACCGAGGCGGGCTACGTGGTCAAAAAGCGGGAAGGGCGCCGCAACCGCTATCAGGTGCAGGAACAACTGGCCTTGCCCGACCTCCCCGATCGGGAGCAGGCAATCGGGGAGGTCCTCGATGTCCTGATCCGGCCTACCTCGAAAAAGAAGACGACCCGACGGACGCAGCACTGAAACAAGATCCGCCACGACACTTCGGCGGGAGGCGGGGGCCGGCCAGGGGAGGCCAGGCTCCGGAAGGAGGAATGCCCATCATCACGGCGACAATCCAGTGAGACCAGGTCGCCGCGAGACCCCAGTTGAAGCTCGAGAGGAGCGCAAAGTCGCCTGGTCGATCGGGCCCCACCGGCCGCTCTCGGCCAAGGCCTTGTAGCGGGCTTGGCGAGCGATTTAGCCTCTGACCCGTGACCGCGGTCGAAGTCTTCGTTGATCCGAGCTGTCCTTGGGCATGGGTCACCTCACGCTGGGTGCGCGAGGTCGCTCCAGCGCGAAAGCTCGCGCTGCGTTGGCGCTCGTATTGCCTGGAGATCCGCGACGACTACGACGTAGCACCGACAGTCCCGGCGGAGTTCCGCCAACAGGCACTCGATGGCCACGCGATCTCCCATCGGATGTTGCGGATCTTTGAAGCAGCTCGTGCCGAGGTCGGAGAGGACGCTGTGGACAGGCTCTACACAGAATGGGGTCGTCGATATTTCGTCGGGAAGCAGTCAAGAGATCCGGATCTCTTCGCAGCATGCATTGTGGGCGCGGCGCTCGAGAGCCGACTCCTGGACGCGGCGGATGACGAGCGTTGGGATGTGCCGATACGCGAGTCGATGCAGGACGCTTACGCATTCTGCGGGATGAAGACGCAGACGCCAGCGATAGTCGTGCGATCTGATCCCCCGCGCGGCTTTAAAGGACCCGTCATGGCGCCCGCTCCGACGGGACCCTCCGCGCTCGAACTGTGGGACGCGATTCAGGTGCTTTCCGAGCACGACGGATTCTTTGAGATCACCCGCCCACGTGTTGACTCACCTCACCGTTACTTCTCTGGTTGATGGTGGGGTTCTTGACGCAAGCTAGGAGTCAGATCTAGAGCGACGCCGGTGGATCGTGGACCACGCGTCCACATAGCTACCAAGGTCCGTCAGGTCGAACGATGAAGCCACAGCGCAGTGCGTCGTGCGGATGCGGCGAGTCAGGTGCGCTGACGACTCTCACTGTCAGAGCGGAAGCGAGCGACCCAGTTCTTCGAGAGGTCGTCGGCCGGCCTGCCGCTTCAGCGGGTTCTTGCCTTCGGGTTCGGGCGGGTCGACGCCGAGAGCGTCCAGGACGCGGCAGTGTGAGCGACGCCCTGGTGAGCCATATGGATCTGTACCCGACAATCTGCGACGTGATCGGACTGGCGCACCCGCCGTGGCTCGAAGGTCGTTCACTCCTCCCTCTCGTTCGCGGCGACGTTGCCGACGTTCACGACGAAATCTTTGGCGCGGTGACGGACCACGCCGCGTACGAGCCGCAACGAGCCGTCCGCACCAGGCGTTACAAGTACATGCGCCGCGACGACGAGCAACACCCGGGGAGGGTTCTGGCAAACCTGGACGACAGCTTGACCAAGGATGTCCTGTTGGCAGCGGGCTGGGCCGATGTGCCCCCGCCGTAGGAGGCACTCTTCGAGCTGTGCCTCGATCCAGCGGAAGGGAACAGCGGTATCGACAACCCGGCGTTGTCCACGGTCGCAGAAGACCTCCGTGAGCGGCTGCATTCCTGGGTGGTTCGGACCGGAGGCCCCTCATCGACAGGCCGGTACCCCAGGGAGCGGGCACGTTTGTCAACACGGTCGACCAGGTCTCGGCCAGCGATTCCACCACGCTCCTTTCCACGTGCAGCGCCACACACGTGCAGCGTCCCCGGAACGGCATTGCACAGCCGGACTGAACCGAGGTCACTTCGGCTGGAGCCGTCACGGGCGAGGTATCAGCCACGCGATGAACGAGCTTTTTCATGCAGCTCGGTTCGTCGACAGGCGGCTCAGTTCGGGGCGGATACGAATCACCCCAGGAAGGTAATTGCGTCCTCGTTCCGGCGATCCAGATGCGGCAGATCCGGCCGTGGTCGACGTCACCTGCAAAGTGGGCAAAAATGGCAGCCATGGATGCGCCTCTCGAGCCGCGAGGAACCGGGCGGCTGACACTCTCGGACCTGGTGGAGCGCACCGGCGTCCCAGCGAGCACCATCCACTACTACCGTCGCAGCGGACTCATTCCCGCGCCAGAACGACAATCAGCCAACCGGTTCGTCTACGACGAATGTCACGTGGAGGCCATCCTTCGAATCAGGGCCCAGGCGGATGCCGATCCGGAAGAATGTCGAACGAGGATCGTGGCCGCCGCGATCGACGCCTTCAAGACGCGCAGCTACGCCGAGGTCTCGGTCAGCGATATCGCCGAGGCCGCCAAAATGGCAAAAGGGAACGTGTACCGGTACTTCCCGTCCAAAGAGGCCCTGCTTACTGCTTCCATTGAGACCCTGCTCGTCGACACCACGGAGCGGTTCCGGTCGACGCTCGACTCCATGGGTGGGGCCGAAGAGCTGCGGCACGATGGCGACAAGCTGGCCCTCCTCCTCGGTTATGTCGTGGCAGATGTTCTGCCGATGCTCCTCGAGCTCGGGAGCCGTGCCGCAAAGGGCCACGAGCCGAGCGACCAGCTGGCCCGCAAAGTACTTCGGACTCTGGCCCAGACTGCCGGGCAACCCTTTGTGCCGGAGGACCAACGAGACGATGAGGAAGCCGCCGTACAAGCCGGGCTCCGGGTGATCCAGTCGGTTTTCGGCACGGTCTTGACCTGGGCGGTCGGTTCGGACTGGCCGCCCGACGACATCGTCTGACTGTGCCCGATTGATCTGCTGGCGGCACGGTCACTTGACGAGGACCGGGTCGAACACGTACAACCTTTGACCGATCGGTCATTTCTTGCGTCCGTGACACCGCCCCCTTTGTTTCGTCACGGCGAAATCAATTGCGGGACACTTGACAGAGGCTGGTAGAGCACGTACAACGAATGACCATCCGGTCATTTTCCTACACCTTCGCAGATGTCGGCACCCCAACTGGGTTGCCTCGTGCACCCGAGATCCTGGGCCGCGCCTCCGGCGAGAACTTCGCCGTGGCATCGGTGATCTTGCCAAAGGAGTCTCGGCATCACCTCTTCGCCTTCTACGGCTTCGCTCGTCTGGTCGACTATCTCGGCGATGAGTACCCCGGCGACCGCCTGCATGCTCTGAACTGGCTCGAAGGCGAGACGCAGTCCGCGCTCGACGAGCCTCCTGGTCCCCGGGCGGAGGGGACGAGCCGTTACCCCTTGGTCACTGGGGCGACAACGTCGGTACGCGACCTCCGGATCGATCCTCAACCCCTGTTCGACCTCATTGAGGCCAACCGAAGAGACCAACAGGTCGCCTCCTACGAGACGTTCGAGCATCTCCTCGCCTACTGCCGCCTCTCGGCGAACCCCGTGGGTCGCCTGGTCCTCGGCGTGTTCGGTGACGGGGCCGCCGATCGATTGGCCTACTCCGACGCCATCTGTACCGGGCTTCAACTAGCCGAGCATTGGCAGGACGTGATGGAGGATGCCCGGGCTGGTCGGGTCTACCTCCCGAGCGAGGACCTGCGCCGCTTCGACGTCGACGTCTCCGTGCTCGCCAGAGGGCCCGCCAATCCAGAGTTTCGGGCTCTGATGGTCTTCGAGGTCGCCCGTGCCCGAGCCTGGCTTGACCGGGGCCTCCCTCTGCTGAGGCTGCTTACCGGTCGGACCCGCTGGGCGGTGGCTGGATTCTGGGCCGGAGGCCACGCGGCACTCGACGCCATCGCGAAGCGCGACTTCGACGTTCTGCGACCGGCGTCCAGGCGTCCGGGGTTGTACTGGGCTCGGCACATGGCAAGAGTCGTCACGTCGAACGTCATCGAAGCGGGGACACAGTGACAATGACCCGATCTGAAAAGGCTGACGTCGACGAGGCATACGACCGCTGTGAGGCCATCACTGCGGCGGAGGCTCGTAATTTCTCCTACGGGATCAAGCTCCTGCCGCCGCCCAAGCGGCGAGCCATGTCCGCGCTCTACGCCTTGGCGCGGCGCATCGACGACATCGGTGATGGGAACGCCGAGGCCGCCCAAAAGCTCGCTGCCCTGATCCAAGTGCGCAATGACGTCGCCGAACTGCCGGGTGATCCCTCTCGTTGGGTCGCTGCCGGCGATCCGGTCATGATCGCCGTCTCCCATGTGTGCCGGATTTGGCCATTGCCGATCACGGCGATCGGACAGCTGATTGACGGCTGCGAGATGGACGTCAACGGGACCCGCTACGAGACCTTCGACGACCTCGTTGGCTACTGCCGACGGGTCGCGGGGACCGTCGGTCGACTCAGCCTGGCCATCTACGGTGGTGCGGACACGGTCCGAGCGAACAGCCTCGCCGATGACCTCGGGGTGGCCCTCCAAATAACCAACATCCTGCGTGATGTCGTGGAGGACAAGGAGATGGGTCGCGTCTACCTGCCAATCGCCGATTTGGCACGATTCGGGCTCGGGCCTGACCTGGAGGGCGACGAAGACGACCTGGTCGCGCTCGTCGCCTACGAGTCGGCCCGGGCAGAGGAGTGGTACGGGCGGGGACTCGATCTGCTGCCGTTGCTCGACCGTCGGTCGCGGGCGGCCACTGCGGCAATGGCGGGCATCTACCGGAGACTCCTGATGTCGATTCGTCGAGATCCGCATGCCGTGCTGCGAGGCCGGATGTCGTTGCCCGCATGGCAGAAGAGCGGAGTGGCTGTGCGTGCGCTGACGCTCGGACGGGCATGAACGCACCCGGGAGCGGGACCCTCGCCGGCCGGCACGTCGTGGTCGTCGGAGCCGGGTTGGCCGGGTTGTCGGCTGCACTGGAATGTGCCGATCGCGGCGCGCGGGTCACGCTCCTCGAACGCCAGCGCCGCCTGGGTGGCCTCACGTGGTCGTTCTCGCGTCACGGCGTCTCCATGGATAACGGCCAACATGTCTTCCTCGCTTGCTGCGATGCGTACCTGGGTTTCCTCGACCGGATCAGGGCTGCCGACGGCGTGGTACCCCCACGGCCACTCGACGTTCCGGTAGTCGCTCCCGGAGCGGGCGGGCCGGTGGTCGGCCGGCTACGTCGGCACGACCTGCCGGTCCCGCTCCATCTCGCGGGCTCCCTCCTGCGTTACCGCCACATTTCGTTGCGGGACCGGTTGGGTCTGGGTAGTGCCCTGGCCGCCCTGTATCGCCTCGACCTCGAAGACCGCCGTCTCGACAACGTCACCTTTGGTGCCTGGCTTGCCGCGCACGGACAGTCCGAGGCGACGATCGCTGCTGTGTGGGATCTCATCACGGTCCCGACGGTAAACCTCCCTGCGTCAGAGGTGTCGTTGGCCGTGGCCGCAATGGTGTTCAAGACCGGACTCCTGTCTTCGCGGCAGGCGTCCGACATTGGGTGGAGCGCGATTCCCCTGGGCCGACTTCACGGCGATCGGGCGGCGACGGCACTGGCTCGCGCCGGAGTGGCTGTGCATCTCGGTGTGCGCGTCGCCACCGTCGAAGAGGACGATGACGGAGCGTGGCGGGTCCTGACCAGTGGCGGCGCGCTCGAGGCCGATGCGGTCGTGGTTGCGGTGCCCCACGAAGAGGCGGTCTGCATCGTTCCGAATTGGGTCGACGGGCGTTCGCGCTGGTCCGGAGCTCGGGTCATCGGCCGTCGTCGATGTCCATTTGATCTTCGACAGGCGGGTGACGGACTGGCCGATAATGGCGGGTCATCGTTCGCCTGTGCAGTGGGTGTTCGATCGCACCGCCTCGTCGGGGCTTCAGCAATCCGGCCAGCAGTACCTCGCAGTCTCCCTCTCCGCCGCCGACCATCTGCTGGGCTGCCCGCCTGAAGACGTGGTGCGCGACATCGTCGCCGCGTTGGGGCAGCTGCTGCCGTCGATGACACGCGGCTCGCCTCGTGGACTCGACCGTCACCAAAGAGCGAAGGGCCACCTTCCGTGCAGCGCCGGGAGCCCAACCACTTCGCCCATCGGCCGCGACGCGCCGTGCCGGCCTGGTACTTGCCGGCGCTTGGGTCGACACCGGGTGGCCGGCGACCATGGAGGGCGCTGTACGCAGCGGCGCCTCGGCGGCGGAGGCCCTCGCCGCCACCGCCAGACCTGACCGTAGAGCTGCTCCAATCCCCCAAAGACAACCCAAGGAGGTGGCGTGATGACCATCACGCGTGTCGACGACGTTCTCACCCGCTCCCGTGAAGCCATCCAACCGGCCATGCGGGCGGCCATTGACGGACTGGAGCCGACCATTCGTCCGATCGCCACCTACCACATGGGGTGGACCGATCCCGATGGAAACGAAGTCGAGGATGCGCCTGGCGGCAAGGGCATCCGGCCCACCCTCGCCATCCTCGGAGCGCAGGCGGCGCACGCCGATCCCGAGGTCGGTATCCCGGCCGGGGTCGCGGTCGAGCTCGTCCACAACTTCTCACTTATCCATGACGACATCATCGACGTCGACACCGAGCGGCATCACCGTCCGACGGTGTGGTCGGTGTTCGGCATCGCACCGGCGATCATCGCCGGCGACGCCCTTCAGGTTCTGGCCCATCTCGTGTTGCTCGAGGGCTCTGAGCTCACTGGCGCGTCGGCGTCCGCGGCGCTCGCCAACGCGACGGCCGAGATGATCGCCGGTCAGTCCCATGACATTGATTTCGAGACACGCCAAGACGTCAGTGTGGACCAGTGCATGGCCATGTCAACTGCCAAGACGGGCGCGCTTCTTGGTTGTGCCGCGTCTATTGGGGCGATCTTGGCCGGTGCTCCTCGCGCAACGGTGGAGGCTCTGCGCGACTACGGACGTCACCTGGGTCTGGCCTTCCAGGCGATCGACGACCTGCTCGGGATATGGGGCGATCCCGCCACGACTGGGAAACCGGCCGGGTCGGATATCCGCCAGCGCAAGAAGTCCATGCCATTGGTGTCCGCGTTGGCCGCTGAAGGCGCCGAGGCAGACGAACTCAGGGCTCTGATCCTCGCGTCCGCCAGTGCACCGCAGCCTCCGGTACCGATGGAACCTGACGACGTGGTACGGGCGACGTATCTGGTGGAGGCATGCGGCGGGAGAGAATGGACGACAGCGCAGGCGAAGGCCAACCTCGACGCAGCGCTGGGTGCGTTGGAGCGAGTACCCCTGTCGGCCGACCCTCGCAGCGATCTGGCTGAGTTGGCCGTGTTCGTGGTCGAGCGGGAGTCATGACGGCCGACGCCTGGGCCTCAACCACAAGTCTTGACGAGGATGCCGCGAGCGCGGTCAAGGCTGCCCGCCTGCACCTGCTCTCGTTGCAGGACGAGCAAGGTTGGTGGAAGGCCGAGCTCGAGACGAACGTGACGATGGACGCGGAGGATCTCCTGCTGCGCCATTACCTCGGAATTCTTGACCAGCGTCGGGCGGCAGCGTCAGCCCGATGGATCCGGCGCAACCAGCGCGCCGACGGCACCTGGGCCACCTTCTTTGGCGGACCGGGAGACCTGTCCACCACCGTCGAGGCGTACGTCGCGTTGCGGCTGGCCGGCGACGAACCCGAAGAGGAACACATGCGGCGGGCTGCCACATGGGTGGCGGATCATGGCGGCCTGGCCGCCACCCGGGTCTTCACCCGGATCTGGCTGGCGGTCGTCGGGGAGTGGGACTGGGAAGACCTTCCGGTGGTGCCGCCGGAGATCATGTTCCTGCCTGCCGCGAGCGCCACTCAACATTTACGACTTCGCGTGCTGGGCTCGTCAAACGGTGGTCGCCTTGACAGTCGTCATGGCACGTCGGCCGGCACGGGCTCTGCCGTTTCACCTCCCCGAGCTCTCGGTGGGATGCCGGGAGCGGTCGCCGGCTCCGTGGGCGAGCACAGCCAGGCGTTTCGAGGCACTCGATCGGCTCCTCCACGCCTACGAGCGCCTACCGGCGTGGTTCGCCCCTCGCCGCGTCCTCCGGCGCGCTGCCCTGGCCCGAGCCGAGCGGTGGATCGTCCAGCGCCAGGAGGCGGACGGCCTGTGGGGCGGGATCCAGCCGCCGACTGTCTACTCGATCATTGCCCTTCACCTACTCGGCTACTCACTCGACCACCCAATCTTCCGCTCGGCTCTCGCCGGTCTCGACGCTTTCACGATCGAGGACGATGCAGGAAGGCGACTCGAAGCGTGCCAATCGCCGGTTTGGGACACCGCCTTGGCGGTCGTTGCCCTTGCCGATTCCGGGGTCGATGACGGCTTTCCGGCGCTCGAGTCCGCGACCCAGTGGCTGCTGGGCCAGGAAGTGACGGTGACGGGAGACTGGGCAGTGCGGCGGCCCGCGCAGGCGCCAGGCGGCTGGGCGTTCGAGTTCGAGAACGACGTCTACCCCGACATCGACGACACCGCCGAGGTTGTTCTGGCCCTGCGGCGGACGAAGAGCGCTTCAGTCGGTCGCGCCTGCCAGCGTGGGGTCGCGTGGAGCGTGGCCCTGCAGAGCAGGTCCGGCGGCTGGGGAGCTTTCGATGCGGACAACAACAGTCGCCTGGTTGCGAAGCTGCCCTTCTGCGACTTCGGTGAGGTGACCGACCCGCCTTCGGCTGACGTCACAGCCCACATGGTGGAGATGCTGGCCGACGAGCCTGGTGTCCCGTCCGAGGTCGTGGATCGAGGCATCGCCTGGCTCTGGGCGAACCAGGAATCCGACGGATCCTGGTTTGGTCGCTGGGGCGTGAACTACGTGTATGGCACCGGCGCGGTGATCCCGGCCTTGATCGCTGCCGGAGTGCCGGCCGACGACCCGCGCATCCGTCGAGCCGTCCGCTGGCTCGAAGAGCACCAGAATGAGGACGGCGGGTGGGGTGAGGACGTGCGCTCCTACACCGACGAGGCGTGGCGCGGCAGGGGAGACTCCACCGCTTCGCAGACGGCCTGGGCGCTGCTGGCGCTCGTGGCGGCCGGCGAGTGCGGGTCGCGAACTGCCGAGCGCGGGGTTGCCTGGTTGCTCGGCTCGCAGACCTCCGACGGCACCTGGGATGAGCCATGGTTCACCGGTACCGGTTTTCCCGGGGACTTCAGCATCAACTACCACCTGTACCGACTGGTGTGGCCGTTGATGGCGTTGGGCCGGTATCTACAAAGCGTCGGGGCAGAGTGAACTCCCAGGCTCTTCTTCTGGTTCCGACCCGTCGTGAGGAGCGGGCCCTTGCGGCCGAGGCAACGGCGGTGGAAATCGTGCGAACGGGTCTCGGGCCGACCTCGGCGGCAACCTCCGCCAAACGTCTGGCCGTTGCGGGACGACACAGTGCCGTGGCGGTGGCCGGACTGGCCTCCGGGCTACGAGACGATGTATTCCCGGGGACGGTGGTCGTCGCCGATCGCGTCCTCGCCGCGGACGGGTCCGTCGTTGCCGTCCTCGAGTCGTCCGCGGTACTGGCCTCTGAGCTCGCAGCGCGGGGCGCTCCGGTCATGCTGGGTCCTGTGATCTCGACCTCGATGGGGCCACGACCCCTACGGAGGGCTGGCTTGGAGGAGACCGGGGCTTTGGCGGTGGACCAGCAGACAGCGTTCCTCCTCAACGCCCCATGGGGCATACCTGCGGCGGTGGTGCGGGTCGTCGCAAACCGCTCTGGCCTGGGCCGCCAGACGTGGGGCACTCGCGCGGAACGGTCCAGCGCCCTCACGCAGTTACGGCTCGTGGCCCCGGTTCTGGAGGCGTGGGGCCAGGCGATCGCCGATCGCCGCGTCCTGCTGGCCGGCCCCCGGTCGTTCTGTGCCGGGGTGGAACGAGCCATCGCCACGGTGGAGCGCGCGCTCGATCGCTTCGGTGCGCCCGTCTACGTCCGGCGCCAGATCGTGCACAATCGCCACGTTGTCGAAGGGCTCGAGCAACGCGGTGCTGTGTTCGTCCAGGAGCTCGACAAAGTTCCGCGAGGAGCCATTGCGGTCCTGTCGGCCCACGGCGTGAGCCCTGCCGTCCGGGCCGAGGCTGTTCTAAGGGAGTTGCGAGTCATCGACGCGACCTGTCCTCTCGTGAGCAAGGTCCATCACGAGGTGATGCGCTTTGCCGAGCGCGGCTTTCAAATGGTCCTCATCGGCCACCCTGGCCACGACGAGACCGAGGGCACCCTTGGCGAGTCGGACGACATCTCTATCGTGGCCAAACCGGACGACGTGGACCGGCTGGAGGTGCGAGACCCTGAGAAGTTGGCCTACCTCACCCAAACCACTCTCTCACCGAGCGACGTCTCGGCCATCGTGTCCAAATTGTCCGAGCGGTTCCCGGCAATCGTGGGCCCACGAGCCGCCGACATTTGCTATGCGACGCAAAACCGCCAGGACGCAATCCTCGCCATAGCGCCAGAGTGCGACCTTGTGTTGGTGGTCGGCTCATCCAACTCGTCCAATGCCGCCCGGCTCGTCGAGGTCTCCGAACGAGCCGGGTGCCGCGCCGTCCTCATCGACGACGAATCACAGCTTCGCCTCAATTGGTTCCGGCCCGTCCGCACCGTTGGCGTCACAGCTGCCGCCTCGTCGCCGCCCCAACTGGTGGACCGGGTCGTGCAGGCCGTACGGGGCCTTGGTGCGACAGAAGTCGAGACCCGTATCACCCGTACCGAAAATGTCACCTTCCCCCTACCTATGGAGGTTCGCTAAATGGGAGTCCCACTGCGCCAGAGCGTCAAGGTCGGCGCCTACATGGCTCGCCAGAAGCTGGCAGGCCGTGAGAAGTTCCCTCTAATTGTGGAGCTGGAGCCACTCTTCGCCTGCAACCTCGCCTGCAACGGGTGCGGAAAGATCCAGCACCCGACAGAGGTCCTGCGTCAACGGGTCAGTGTCGAGCAGGCAGTGGCCGCCATTGAGGAGTCTCGTGCCCCCATGGTCTCGATTGCGGGCGGCGAGCCGCTGCTGCATCCCGAGATCGACAAGATGACGAAAGCGCTCCTCGACCGTGGCCGGTTCGTCTACTTGTGTACGAACGGGTTGCTCCTCGACGCGCAAGCTCGACCGTTTCGACCCCCACCCTCGGTTCAGTTGGGTTGTCCACATTGACGGGCTGAGGGATCGGCATGACGCGTCCGTGAGTCGCGACGGGACGTTCGACAAGGCCGTCGAAGCCATTAAGGCGGCTCAGGCTCGTGGGTTCAAGGTCACGACCAACACCACCTTCTTCACGACCGACTCTCCCGAAACGGTTCGCGAGGTGCTCGATTACCTCAACGACGACCTGCAGGTCGACCAGATGATGATCTCTCCTGGTTACGCGTACGAGAAGGCCCCCGATCAGGTCCACTTCCTGAGCACGCGCACCTCCCACAAATTGTTCGCTGATGCCTTTGCCGACGGCCGTCGCAAGCGCTGGCGACTAAACCACAGCCCCCTGTTCCTCGACTTTTTAGAGGGGAAGGTCGAGTATCAGTGCACGCCGTGGGGCATTCCGAGTTACTCGGTCTTCGGTTGGCAACGGCCTTGCTATCTAATGGCGGACGGCTACACGGAGACCTATCAAGAGTTGATCGAGACGACCGACTGGGACAGCTACGGCCGCGGCCGCGACTCCCGGTGTGCGAACTGCATGGCTCATTGTGGCTATGAGCCGAGCGCGGTGCTGGCGACGACCAAGTCGTTGCGTCAGATGGTCCGTGCCGCGGCGAGCGTCTAAACGACGACCGACCTCAGCCCTGATGAGGGAGGATGGCCAGGGGAGCGTGGCTGGGTGGATTGACGTTGATATCATGGATAGTTAATATCCATGTATGAAGCTTTCGGAACGCGTTGAGTGGGCACTCCATTGCACATGGAGTCTCGCAGCCGCTCCCTCGGCGGGGCCGATTTCGACTCGCCGTCTTGCCGAGTTCTA
The DNA here is from genome assembly GCA_963794875.1 of uncultured Acidimicrobiaceae bacterium. Taxonomy (GTDB): domain Bacteria; phylum Actinomycetota; class Acidimicrobiia; order Acidimicrobiales; family RAAP-2; genus Bog-473. Next base: position 117,375 of record CAWCFG010000015.1, on the reverse strand, counting down.
TGACCTTCCGGCTCCGTATCTCGCCAAGGTCCTCAACTCCTTGGTGCGGGCCGGAGTTCTTACGGCTCTGAGTGGGCCGCGTGGTGGATTCCGCCTCGCCAGGCCGGCAACGGAGATCACCGCGGCGGAGGTGGTCGACGCCGTAGAGGGGCGCGGCCAGCTGTTCTCCTGCACTGAAATCCGTCAGCGCGGACCCGTCCCCCTTACGGGAGCGGCCTGCCGGATCCCCTGCGGGATCGCTCGGCTCATGGACCGCGCCGAGCAGGCCTGGCGCACCGAGCTGGCCGCGACCACCATCGCCGACCTGGCCGAAACGTCGGGTGTCGGTGCCCCCAGGCGGCTGTCGAGCTGGCTCGAGTCTCCAGAATGAACGAGGCCTAGCGCCAGCCTGCCGGGATCGTCCGGTCGTAGAGGAGGTACAAAGATGTCGATCGAGCAACGAATCCGAGACACCGAAGGTTCGCTCTTCGCCCGCTACAACCTTCGTAGCGACGAGGCATTCATTGATCTGCCGTCCAGCAAGCTTCGTTTGCGGGTTCTCTCGGTTGGTTCGGGACCCGATCTGGTCATGCTCCACGGAGTGAGTCTCTCCGCCGCGATCTGGGCGCCCTTACTGAGCGAGCTCGACGGCTACCGCGCACACCTCGTTGAGCTGCCCGGGCATGGATTGTCCGATTCGTTCATCTACAGGGTCGGATCGGTGCGAGACCACAGCATCCGGCTCCTCGACGATGTGTTCGACTCGCTCAATCTCGACGCACCGTCTGTGGTCGGCCACTCACTCGGCGGGATGTTCGCTCTCTGGCACGCCGCTGAACGTCCGGGAAGGATGGCCTCACTGATAGCAATCGGCGATCCTGGCGCGGCACTTCCCGGCGTCCAGGTGAAAATGCCGCTTTCGGTTCTCACGGTGCCCGGCCTCGGGCGGGCTGTGCTGGCCTCGCCGTTGCCGCGTTCGGCGTACCGGCGAGTACTCGGTCAAGGGACGAGTCCGGCCGCAGCGCGGAGCATGCCGAACGAGTTGGTCGACGTCTTGCGCCTCGCTCGTCAGAAGAGCGGCAATCCGAAGACCGTGGCTTCGCTCATGCACGCCATCGACGGATTCCGTCGCCCCCGGCCCGAAACCGTCATGAGCGATTCCGAGTTGGCCAGGATCCAGGTAGCTCCGCAGTTCTACTGGGGACGGGAGGATCCGTTTCTGACTCCCCAAGAAGCGCGCCCGTCGGTCGCGAAGATCCCGGACGCTCTGTTGCGCGAGGTTTCCGGAGGGCACGCTCCTTGGTTCGAGCATCCAGTCGAGTGCGCCCAACTGATCGATGACCACCAGAGAGCGGCGCGCTAGTCGGCGAGACCCGGACTGGCGCCTGAAGAAAGAGTTCGTAGAGCAGCGAATCCGGTTTGCTTCACTGATGAGCCTGGCCGCCGACGACGCAGGGGGCCCGATGAGCCTGGGCTCCCCTTCGGCCCACGTCGCCTATCTCGAGTGGAGCACTCGCCTGGCGGTCGCGAACTCACAAGAAGCCGCCGAAATCATCGAACGTGCCACCGTGCCCCGCCGAGGATAGGGAGAGGCACCGCCCTATCAGCTGTAGGTGATCTGATAGTCGGGTCACCGACCAGCCTGGACCCCAACGACCATGACCGAATCCGCTGATCAGACCGTCCCACTATCGACGATCGTGCGCGAATGGAGCCGCATCGGCGTCATTGGGTTTGGCGGACCGCCTGCGCACATTGCGCTCCTGCGCAAGCTCTGCGTTGAAGAACGGGGTTGGTTGAGCGCTCACGAATTCGAAGATGGGATCTCAGCCACCAACCTGTTACCAGGACCGGCGTCGACTCAACTGGCGATCCTGTGCGCGTGGCGACTGCGCGGGCGCCCCGGCGCGTTGATCGGTGGCGTCTGTTTCATCGTCCCGGGGCTGGTCATCATCTTGGCTCTTTCGGTGGTCTTCCTGGCCTCGAACCCGCCGCTCTGGGTCCAGGGCGCCGCCGCCGGAGCCGGAGCGGCTGTGCCTGCCGTCGCTCTCAACGCCGCCATCGGCCTCGCTCCGGCGAGCTGGCGGCGGATGGGGCCAGCGCCCTCTGCGAAGGTCCGCTGGGTGTGCTACTTCCTGGTCGGAGGCATCTCAGCGGCCACTATCGGCCCGTTCCTCGTCCTCGTTCTCTTAGGGTGCGGGGTTATCGAGATCGCCTTCCGGGGCGGCTTCATCAAATTCTCGGGCAGGACCGCCTTCCTATTGTTCCCGGCCAGCACGACCCCAGTCCTGACCGGCGGTCTGGCCGCCCTGTTTTGGGTGGCGCTCAAAGTCGGAGCGCTGTCCTATGGAGGCGGGTTCGTCATCATCCCGCTTATGCAGCACGACGCCGTCGTGACCTACCACTGGATGACCGGAGCCCAATTCCTCAATGCCGTGGCACTGGGCCAGATCACTCCGGGGCCGGTCGTCCAAACCGTCGCGGTCGTGGGCTATGCAGCCGGAGGGCTCGGCGGCGGCCTCTTGGCTGCCTTCGTCGCCTTCGCTCCGTCGTTCTGCTTCGTCATCGTCGGCGCGCCTCACTTCGACCGGCTCCGTGTTGACGTGCGGATGCAGGCCTTCTTGACCGGAGCGGGCGCCGCGGTCATCGGCGCGATCGCCGGGTCTGCCATTCCGCTCGGACGGGAGCTGGTCCATGTTTGGCAGCTCGGAATCCTCGCTCTGGCTGCCCTGTGGCTCCTTGGCCTGCGCCGAGGTGTCGTTGCCGCTCTCCTCACGGCCGGGGTGTTGGGCGTCGTCGCAGTATTGGCAGGCGCTCCCGCGTAATTCTCATCCAGCACCGACCGATCCTGCCGGCCCTGCTGCTGTTGAGGAATGTTGCCAACAAGCCGTTGGTTATCCCCGTTGTCCCGGCTTGGGTGTACGCCCTACTGAGTTCTTAGGGTGCACCCTCACATGGAGATCTGGATTGCCGAATCTTCCGGCGAGGTCCGCGTCTGTCGCTCGGTCGAATGCCACCACGACTGAACGACGGCGCTCACAGGCTGCTGCCCTATGTGTTCGGTCGGAGATCGACAGTCGGAACGTCGTATTGACCGCTAACCTGGAGTTCGCGGTATCGACCGCGTGCGCGTCACGGCGAAGGTGGCGTCCGGATGTTCATGACCCGACGACTCTGTGTGACAATCGCTATGTCGGTGGGATTGATGGCAGACTCTCGGGCGCCATGGGCGGATCAGCCGAGGCGGCTAATAGCGGCCCCTTCAGAGCCGCCGTCCAAGCTGGCGCTCCCTTCGTTCAGGCTGCAGATGCGTCCACGCTGGACTTCGCCGGTTATCCGTGGACCGTGAAGAGGTCGACGACTCCAATCGGGCCGGGGGCCGAATCTCTTCGACGCGACCGGGCCGTTCGTCGATTCATCGGGGGATCTTCATCTCCAGCTCCTACATACGACAGCAGGGTGGAATCCTCCGAGGTGATCCTCAATCCGATTCTCGGTTACGGGACCTACTCGGTGGACGGTGAACGGACCGCTTTCGACGCTCGACCCGAATGTGGTGCTGTCCCTGTTTACCTACGACGAGGCGGACACGCCACCAGCGGAAGGAGAGCTTGATTTCGAAGCGTCCGTTTCGCGGACGCTGGCGACCCGACGAATGCACAGTACGTGGTGCAGCCTTGGGACACGTCGGGAAACCTTCAACGCATCACCCTCTCCAACTCGGACGTCACGACTATCACCATGCGTTGGCTGCCAGGCAGCGTGACCTTTGCAACACGTTCTTCTGAAGGGGGATGGCAAGAGCGATACGGGCGTTCTCGGCGCCAACGTGTTGGGGGTTCCCCACGGGCCTCTGTATGGTCAAGCCAGCGATGGGGCAGGCCCCCGAAGGTAGCGCTGGTTCATGCGGCGCTCGGTTGCCTGCTCTCCGTTACCGAACCTACGGAGTGAAGCCGCCGAGGAGTTCCGTCAACAACGCTTGAGTCCGTCGGTCGATCTCGTCGACGATCGGCCGCACTGCTTCGACCGTTTTGCCCGCCGGATCCTCGAGTTCCCAGTCCACGTAGCGTTTTCCGGGGTAGACGGGACACGTGTCGCCGCAGCCCATGGTCACGATGACATCGGCCTTTCGCGCCAGGTCGTCGTCGAGGGGCTTGGGGAACTCCTTGCTTGGGTCGAGTCCTCTTTCGACGAGCAGTGCGACCACCGACGGGTTGAGCTCCTTGACCGGCTCCGAGCCGGCTGAGCGCACGTCGATTCGTTCTTCGGCGTAGTGATCGAGGAGCACTCGGGCGGCCAGGCTCCGCCCGGCGTTGTGGGTGCAGAGGAACAACACAACCGGCCTCTCGCTCATGGTTGCTCCTTTGCGGTATTCGGTTCGAGGGCATCGTCATTCAGGTGCGGGACGATTGCGTTTGCCGCCTCACGCGGTGTCACCCCGGGATAGAGGATCCGAATGATTCCCACGGCCGCCAGGCCACCGAGCGCCTGGGCGGAGATGAAGCTCACGACCGAGGATGGTGCGATCCCAGCGAAGCTATTCGAGAAGATCCGCCCGACCGTTATGGCAGGGTTGGCAAAGCTGGTTGAACTGGTGAAGAAGTAGGCGGCGCCGATGTACGCCCCGACAGCGGCCGGCGCCAGGTGGGATCGTCCCGATCGGGCCAGGGCGAAGATCACCAGGATCAAACCCGCCGTGGCGAGCACCTCAGACAAGAAGTGCGGACCGCTCGCCCGATATTTGGTCGAGATGGAGATGGCAGCGCCCGAGAACATCACGTTGGCCACGATCGCCCCGCCTATGCAGCCCACCACCTGGAACGGCACATATGCGCCGGCATCTTTCCATTTCAGTCCACCGAAAAACGTATCGACGAGTGAGACGACCGGGTTGAAGTGACCGCCCGAGATCGGCCCAAACATCAAGATGATGGCAAAGAGACCCGCGGCCGTGGCGGCAGCATTCTCGAAGAGCTCGAGGCCGACGTTCCCCGCGGACAGGTTCTGCGCTGCGATGCCGGAGCCGACTACGACAGCGCACAAGAAGAACGAACCCAAGAACTCGGCCAGGAGCCGGCGCCACAGTCCAGTGTCACCCACGACAAGTGCTCGAATCGAGGGTTCAGCAGCAGGACGAAGCACGAGGGACAGCACCGAGTGCCACGGGAACACCCGCGTCCGCCTCGGGCACGCAGCATGACCCGTTGCCGTGCAGCCCCGTCTCGGCGGGTGCGTCGGCGAGCACCGTGTAGCTCTCCCATGGAACACCGTCGGGGTCACTGACCCAGACCTTGTCCTGGACGGCGAAGCAGCATGTTGTGTTGGCCTCGACCCTTGTGGCCAGTCCTTCGCCTCTGAGACGGGTCGACACCGCTGTGACCTCGCCGGGTGTCTCCACTTCGAAGCCGAGGTGGTTGAGGGCGCCCTCGGTGCCATGCCCCCTTGCGTCGAGATCCTCGATCAGAACCAGCTTCAGGGGTGGGTCCTCGATGGCGAAGTTGGCGTAGCCGGGCTGTCGTTTGGCAGGGGACGTCCCGAAGAGCTTCGAATAGAACTCGACAGACGCGTCGATGTCGGACACGTTGAGAGCGAGTTGGACACGCACGGCTGTGAAACCTCCATCTATCGACAGTGGTCGATGCATTGAGTATCATCAATCTATTCACGATTGTCAATAGGAGGGAACATGACGAAGCAGGGGCTGATACCGGAACCCGGTACAGCGGCTCAGTGCTGCCCATCGCTGCTCTCCGCCCCCCTCGGCGCCGCCGAAGCCTCCGAATTGGCCCAGGGGTTCAGTGCCCTTTCGGACCCGGTCCGCCTCCGGGTGCTGAGCATGTTGGCGGCCTCACCCGAGGGCGAGGTGTGCGTGTGCGAGTTCGTGAATCCACTCGGCAAGAGCCAACCGACGATCTCACATCACCTGAAGATCCTCAGCGAGGCGGGTCTCGTCCAAGGTGACCGGCGGGGCAAGTGGGTCTGGTACTCGCTCAACCGTGACCGTCTGGCCCAACTCCGCGCTGCGATCGACGGATGACCAGCGCTTGGTCCTGCTGTCGGGAGAGGATCTACCCGACGGTGCAAAAGGCGGATGGCAGGCTTCCGGGTTCGAGTGCCCGTCTTCGGGATCGCCCACATCACTCAGGCAACCGAGCGCGACCCCCGGCGCGACCGTGAATCCAGCATTCCTGGCGCATTCCGAACGAGACAAGGTAGGTGGCGCAGGGAGGGCTGACATCCACTGCGACAGCGCCGAGCAACTCCGAATGGCCCACGGGAGGCTTGGAGTCAACGGACCACTGGACCTCGACGACGGCAAAAGGAAGAGCCCGCATCCCGATCCGGTCAGCAACCTGATCCGACCAGCACATTGATGGTCCCGGCGGTCTCTGCGGTCCCGGGTGGGGCGAGACGGCCCGGAAGGTCTCCTTGGTAGTCGGTTCCTCGGACCGTCGCCGTTGCGTCCCGTAAGCGGTGTATCGCAGCGTCACGCACGAGCGACCCCTGATCTACCACTATTTCTAAATCTACTTACACTAACAAACACACATTTTCACAACAAAACAACACAACTATCAAATCAACATTAATAACACTTTACAAAAAAAACAAAATAAACAACAACAAAAAACTAACATAACACTACAACAATATCAAACAACTATTAAACACAACACATTCACTCATAAACAGATACATAAAACCTCGCAAACAGTATTAATCAACCGAAACCCTAGCGCAAGCGACACCCGTAAGTAACAGAGGACGTTGCAGATCTAACGATACTCTTCGCTCGCAACGTGATAGCTTGCTACGGGCAGTCCCGAACTGCTCGTTTGACGAGGGCCTTCAGGTGAAGCGGTACGGCGCGGTCCTCAACGATCGGGTAACCCCATTCGTCGAGATGGCTCGGGACCAGCTCGGCGCAGTAGCCGTATGCGTCACAGGTAACCGGGTTGATCGTGATATGCAGTTCGGTCACGTCACAAGCCATCGATATGTGGAAAGCGGAGAACCGTAGGGCTGCGCCAGTGCGGGCAGGCTCTCCTCGCACGTGGGCGCCAATGTCGCAGGCGAAGACCGACAGCGCGCTGCGCACCACGACCGACCGCGCCATCGGGATGGCGGCACGCCCCACGTCCGTTCACTCGCGTAGGCGACGGTCAAGTCTCGCCAGAAGGGCATCGTCTCCTTGGCCGCGGACCAGGAAGGCCAGATCGTCGGCGATGGCCGGCAGTCCGTACACGCACGGCCGCATTGACCGGCGCTCTGATCGGCCAGGTAGCGGCGATGCGGGCAGACTCGGCGACGCCGCAGGATGATATCCCCCAGTGCCACAATCACACCGACTCCAGCCGTGGCGCCGATCACCGCGAAGCGAGGTCTGGCATAGGGGGTTTCAAAGTGACCGGGGCCGACCCACGTTCCCCCGTATCCCCCCACGGGAGCGCGTGGATGGGCTCGACGGGTTGGCTCCGCAGAGCGATGTCCCACAAAGAGGTGCCTTTATCTACCTCGACCACTCCGGGGTGGGCCACGGCACCGCTCAGGGTGACGAGGCAGGTCCCAGGCTCCTCGACCACCCCGCCGAGCCCGAAAGGGTCCAGCGCCGTGCGAGCGATGAGGGCGACATGAGCCAACTCCGTGTTGTGAACAAGAGCCGGGCGTTTCTTGATGCGGAGCGGAATGGCCTTGTCCGGCCGGAACACCGGTACCGAGCGCGCCGACTCCACCCAGTTGGCCAGTGCCGATTCCTCGCCGGCGATGAAACGATCCGGCGGGTTGACGATCTCCTCCCTGATCCTGGTATAACGATGCCGTCTCCGCTCCCGCATGGCGTGACGCACCGCGGAGGTGACGTCGACGCGGCCAGCTGGCACGCAGACCACAATGCGATCGCTGCTGCACAGGGTGGCGAGGTATTGCACGCCGTCGAGCACCAGATGAGCTGCCTGAGTCAAGAGAAGATGGTCCTTGCTGCTGGCCGGCTCGCCCTCCATCGCATTCACAAGGACGATGCCGCCGGAGCCGGCTGATTCGGCAAGCGCCAACTTGACGGAAGTGGGAAAGCCCCCCCCGCCACGACCGGTCAGACCCGAATCTTCGAGGCTGGTCACGAGACCATGTCGCCAGGAGTTACTTCGCCCACGTGCGACGTTGAGAGGGCCGTGGGTGTCGAGGTGGCCTTTCAGGTCAGTCGGATGACCCAACAGCTGGTGAACCCTCTGTAGCGCGGGAGCCGGGCTGGTGTTAGGAGACATCGTGACCCCTTCTGACGCTCGTCGCCACAAGCCGGGTAGGTGAGGCTGTCTGTGGAGTCGATGGAACGATGGCTGCCCGACGTGCTGTCGCACCGCACACGCCAACCCAGGGAGAGAAGTACGGACAGCAGGCAGAATGCACCAAGAACGATAACCCACTGTTCTCTCGAGTCGGTCCCGAGGCCAAAGGTGTGGGCCAAGGCGATAGGCCATGACGCGTAGGCCAACCAGTGGATGCCCCGCCACGTGCCGGGGCGCATGTGTGCCCGGAGCAGACTCGAGACGAAGACGGCGATCGTCAGATCCAGCGCAAGCGTGCCCAGACCCACCCAGGTGCGGCTGTACGGAGACGTAAACGGCACGGCCACTGCGAACCAGCCGATATGCACATATGTGTCGAATGCCCGTGAGTACGTGGACACCCAAGAACACCACAGCGATGATCGAAATGCGGCGATGAAGTTCCTGCTGGGCAAAGCCGGGCCATGTGCGTGCCGCGGGAGCGACTTGTCGTCACGAGTCCCAGGACCATGGTGAGCGTGAGGAGAATAAGGGCGACGATCCCGCTAGCCCGGGTGGTGTACCACAGGTACGTGGAGTTCACCACTGCTCCGGGCTGGGCCGACCCGCCCAGGGTGAAGACCTCCCCATCGTGCCGCAACAACCGGACTGCTTGGCCGAACGGACGGAGCAGTTCGACGGCCTGATCACTCCAGACCACGGCGGCGGTCGACAGAGCGTTGGCGTCGACGCAAGTTGCGCCCGCCGCCGACACCAAGCGCCAATACGGGCTGGAGCTGTATCCGGTGAACGGATCGACAATGTGATGCAGCTGCGCAGTTCCCATCTGCCAAGTCCGAATTTCGGTACTCGAACTGGCCAGGCCGCCCTGCTTGATGGCCACGACCTCATCGACGTCGTCTAGACCCGCCGCAGAGTCCACGGCAATACCAATGGCCCATCCCTCGAGGGGTGGCTCGCCGGCGACAGCGACGTCGCCCCCAATACTGACGAGTGCTCCCGACCCCAATCGCTCGGCAATATGAGCTGCAGCCCGGTCGGCGAGAAAGGCTTTGGCCGACGATCCAAGATCGAGCCGAACGCCTTCGGGAATCCGCGCCGTACCCCGGATGTGATCGAGTTGGAGATGCCTGTACCCAGGAGCGGGACCGAGGTCAGCCAGTCAGAGCGGACAAGCTCGAGTTGCTTCGAAGTCCCGGTCGTAGCCGAGCGCCACGACAGCGCCACCAACCGTCGGGTCCACGGCACCATGAGTTTTCTCTGCAACCGAGTAGGCGACGTCGAGGGCTCCGAAGAGCAGGGGGGAAACCTCGACGGTATGGCCCACGTTGGCGTGAAAACAGACGAGCTCTGAGTCAGGACGGAAGCGACTGCAGGCCCGGTCGACGGCCTCCACCTCGGCGCGCAGGATCTGTTCCGCCTCGTCGGCGTCCGTCCTCGAGCGGCACGCAGGCACGGTGGCCGTCGTGCCCAGGGCACAGAAAGATCGCGCCGGCGCTGGAAGCGAAGTGCATCAGCCAACAACAAGGCCGAGCTCATCGACTTGTACCGCCCGAGGTGGTGACCGGCCTGGTCGTCGTGGTGGTGGGCGGCGAAGTACTCGTCGTCGTTGGCGGCATCATGCACCACGACGAAAACACGAAATAGAAAGACTCGCCCTAGTCGGATGATGTCGCGTGTAGTCGTTCGTAGCGACGTGACCGTCGTCGAGGTGCTCGTCGTCGAAGATGCTCGTCGTCGAAGTCGATCAAGATCTACTGCGACAGCCGTGTCAGACGCGTGCTCCCTGAGATGCTCGCCAGCCACCAACACACCGATAGCGAGCATAACTCCGTAGCCGCCAAAGCGCAAACCGAGTGAAGTGCGCAGAGATGTGCGTAGCGCGCCGACACGTCTCAACGAGTAAACTGCCACATAAATCTCCTCAATCACTCCCTTAGATCGCTCAAGTGCATTGGAGCAGCAGAATGCTGCCAAACTGAGTCCTCCTGTAGCGTAATGCACCCCCGAGTTCTAGAGTTCGCTCGCATCAGCGTGTGTGTCTAGAAAGGCTCTATCTCTGCACAACCCCATTCATAACCACCCCACGTCAAACTCCGAATGTCGTACATGCATCACCCCTTTGTTCACCACCCCAACCAGAGTAAAGAGCAACCTAAAAGAACATAACAATAGCGAATGAAAAAGAAACATTAAATCCCCCTAACCTGAATCCCATGTCACACTCGTTCACGTTCGATGAGTGCTCGTAGCAGAACATACCGCGTGCATCTGTTCTCTAGCGTATCTCCGTGAGAACGCTATGTCGTTGATGCCGTACAATAGAAAACAGCCTCAACATTCTTCGCACCTACATATACGTGCAGTGCTTGATTAGCGCATACCAGAGTCCACAAATCGAAGTCGTGCACAGCAAATCTCGTGTGATCACACACCCATCCTCATACTCACCTCTCGAGATACCCCCGTCATCGCGTCGCACCTCAACAAAAGCAACATATCTAGTAAAGCCGTTCATATCGCTGAATAGTACCCACTTACAAACCTTACAGCCCATCCAACTCTCACAGTCAAACCAGTACTTACAGTGCGAAATCTCTACTTCACCCACACTCAGAGAGCACATTTCCGCGAGAACATAACTCTAACAACCATCTAGTAAGCGTTAGTAGAATTCTCCTACACAACAAACACATCGTTCTAACTCACCAGAACATAGCTATCCAATCTAAACAACGAACCATACCGTCAATCTAACACATAAACATCCACATCAAACAACTACGCGCCAAGTAATCGCACAGTACTCTCATCGAACAATACGCAAAACAATATGTCGTCAAGAAATGATAGCGCAGCACCAACATCACCAACATATCGTGCGTGTTGCTGTAATAGCAACCTCATCGTTGTGGCCGTTCGTAGCTGTCATGTGTGAACGTCATATCACCAAACATCTGATCAGCACACCACAATCTCCTAACAATCGCTCAACATACACACCAACAATCACACAGCCAAACACACAACGCACACATCTCACACTCTCACATTCCTCTATCATCACACCCTCCATACACACACCCTCACTCACTCTCACCCCTTCCCCTCCCTAACCTCCATCACTCTCTCTATCACTCTAGTCCGATTCGACACGTTGCGTGCGCATGGCGAGTTGCTGGTAGCCGGCCAGAGCACAGCTTCAATCTCGAATGTTCAGTCCGCGCTACTACTGGCCGAGATCGTCTTCGGAGGGATCCTGGCTGTCGTCGTGTTCGGAGGTGCCACCGTGGTGGGCTTGCGGCGTCCACGCCTTACTGAACTCATCCGACACGACAGGCAGAGTTCACGGCTGATGCGTCTCATGAACTGCGCACCCCCATCTCGGTCATCGAGGCCGAAGTGGGCCTCGCCCTCGATCGGCCACGAGATTCGGCCGAGTACCGGGACATCCTCTACTCGGGTCGGGCGTGAGAGCGGCCGGCTGCGGCGGATCGTTGAGGACTTGCTCTGGTTGGCCAGAGCCGACGATGAACAGCCTCTTCCCGACGCCCTTACTCTGACCGACGTCATCTGGGTGGTCGAAACCTGTGTCGAGCGTTTTGGTGCACTGGCGGCGGCGCACGGCGTGGACTTGTCCTTCGAGCAGGTTGGGAGTGGCCAGCTGACCGTGCAGGCGCAGCCGGACCTCATTGACCGCTTGGCGGGGGTCCTGATCGACAATGCGTGCAAATTCGCAGGTGATGGTGGCTGCGTCCAGGTGAGCGTCGCGCGAAATAAGGATCTCGGGTGCGCCTCCGTCTCGATGACTCTGGGCCCGGGTATCCCCGAAAGTCGAGCGCGAAGCCGTGTTTGACCGATTCCACCGGGCGACGGTGACGGTCGACCGGGACCGGCCTCGGCCTGGCCATTGCCGATGCAGTCGTCCGTTCCACCGAGGGCGAGTGGGCGATCGGCACCGCCGACCTGGGCGGCGCACGCCTCGAGGTCTCGTGGCGAAGGGCACAGGCTCGCAAGGGAAGGCCCCCGCAACGAGGCGAACCGCTCGGCGACTCTGTAGCCTGACGCTCTTCGTTCTTCATGTAGGCGTTCAGGTTGGTCCATACCGTGGCCACCATGGCAGCTGCGCAGCAACCGAAGGCGGCGCAACGGTGTCCGACCGCATCCCTGCGGCGCCGGCGGACGTGCTGAGCCCACCCCTGGAGGACCTCGACACTCGCGAGATCGCTTCGCCGCCCACTCACCGAGCTTGGCGGATTCGCTGGTCAAGGTTGCCCATCCATCGACGACGACGCCGGACCTTGGCGGTCGTAGCCACTGGGTTCGGATCTCCTCTTCCTCTGGCTTGCCATCTCGCTGGGGAGCGCGCTCACCAACCCCGCCCTGGGCACCTCTCTGGGAGCGCGTGCGGCCGAGTGGTTCCGTGGCCACGGAGGGGCGTCCATCGTCGTCTGGACGGAGAACGAGTGGTATTCCCACCACCAGCCCAGGTTGGGGCGCACACTTGCGGCCGGAGCGATTCGTACGCCGAGAGTCGACGCCCATGCACAACTACCCGTCGTCACGGTCTCGCACCTGCCGTCGCCGTCGCCCATCGCTCCCGCTCGCCAGCTCCACCTGTCGCTGGTGAAGGTCAGTGGTCGCCTGTAGGGCGGCTGGTCGTATGGCTTGCCGGCGGTTTACGAAACCATGCTCCGTCCGGATGCCGTCCATACGAGCTACGTGGTTGCGGTGGCGTGGATGGACACCGAACTGTTGAAAGCAACGTTGTACTCGGGGAGCCAGATCCCGGGTGGTGGCCCGTACACCCACACGGCGCCCGTTCTCCGGGACTGATGCCAACAGTGCTCGTCGCAGCATTCAATGCCGGCTTTCTGATGTCCGATGCCAACGGCGGCTACTACACCGATAACAAGACCGTTCGTGCCTTTACGGATTGGAAGCAGCTTCGTTCGTGGTCCGCAAGGACGGCTCTCCACTGTCGGCTCAGTCGGGGCGCGATGTAACCATGGGACCCGACATTGCGTCGGTGCGTCAGAACCTGGACCTCCTCGTCGACAACGGGCAGGTCGTTCCTGCAGCATCAACTCCTCCGACTCCAGTAAATGGGGAGCCACTCTGGGCGGTGGCCTTTACGTCTGGCGGTCAGCTTGGTCGTCACCTTGGACGGCGCCTTGGTCTACGTCGGCGGACCTGGCCTCGACATCATGGACCTCGCCACCATTCTGCACGAGGGCAGGAGCGGTGCGAGCCATGGAGCTGGACATCAATACCGACTCGGTCAACTTCACCAGTTATCGTGCCGTTGACCGTGCGCGGGAGCCGCAACCCCGGGCAACGGGACCGAACTCCTCTCCAACGATGACCGGTACTCCTCCGCGCTATTTCGAGCCGTGGTGGGCCCGAGACTTCATCACGATGTCTGCCGAGAGCAGTACCTATGACAGTCAGTCGGCAAGATCCAGCGGGAGGTCGCTCGCCCGCGATCACCCTTGAGCTATCCTACGGTGCAGAGCTCAGTCTACACGAAATCTGTCGACGCTTCTGGCCTGCTCTTGATAGGTGCACGCCCTGCGCAGTGGCCAAAGAATCTCCTTGTCTTTATAGCGCCAGCTGTCGCGGGCGTGCTGGGCTAATGGCACACGACTCGTGCGGGTCATCGCCGCCTTCTGGATCTTCTGCGTCGTCGCATCCGGTACGTACCTGGTCAACGACGTTTTCGATGCGGAATCGGATCGGAACCATCCGGTCAAATGGCTCCGGCCCGTGGCCAGCGGCGCACTACGACCAGGCGTCGCACTCTGTGTCGGCAATCACTTCTCATTGGGGCGGCCTCTCGCCGCGGCGATTTCTGGTGAACCCTGGGGATTCGCGGTGGTCGTCGCCTCCTACGTCTTGTTGAGCATCGCCTACAGCATCCGACTCAAACGGGAACCGGTGATCGAACTTGCTGTGGTTGCGTCGTGCTTCGTCCTGCGAGCTGTGGCCGGAGGCGTGGCAGCGAGCGTACCACTCTCCAACTGGTTCCTCGTCTTCACCTCGTTTGCCGCCCTGTTTATCGTGACGGGAAAGCGCTACGCGGAGCACACCCGCCTTGGGTCCGACCGCGGAGCGCATCGCCTGGTGCTCTACTCAATACAGTCAGTCCTTCCTCAAGTCGGTTCTGACGATCTCAGCGACCATCACGCTTGCGTCGTACTGCCTCTGAGCGTTCGAGCGGAGCGGGTTCATCGACTCATGCGGGGAAGCAAAATGGTCTGGATCGAGCTGACCGTCATCCCGGTCGTGCTCTCGATTCTGCACATCCTCCGCCTGCTCGACGGTGGTCATGGCGGCGAGCCCGAGGAAATTGGCACTGCATGATCATCTGCTGCAGAGCTTCGGCGCGATCTGGCTGATCCTCATGGGCATTGGTCTCTACGCATGACCGTGACGCTCGGACCTTCCTGCCGGTCGCTCTCCGGCTGCGGTAGGACGGCCGCCACATCAGCCACAGTGTGCCGACCTGAGTGATGTCATCCTCAGTGTTGTGCCTTGCTGCAATATCGCACTCCGCGGGCGTCGTCGCCCGGGGGCTGGGGAGGAGTTACGGCGACGCCGCACAATGTACGGGGGGACGAACTCTCGACATAACGGGCCTGAACCACGTTGGTACGGTGGACGTCGTTGCCAAGACAATCGACGTCGCTGGTGGCGTCAGCCTGCATGAGCTCATGCGGAGCCTGATCCCCGCGGGCTGGTTCGTTCCCGTGACGCCCGGCACCCGCTACGTCACCATCGGCGGTGCAATCGCTGCAGACGTCCACGGAAAGAACCATCATCGCGACGGGAGTTTCGCCAATCACGTGGTCGAGATGACCCTCGTGACGCCGAGTGGCGTGATCAATGTTTCACCCGATCGTGACCCCGAACTGTTTTGGGCCACCGCCGGAGGCATGGGCCTCACCGGCGTGGTGGTCAACGCCAAGCTACGGCTGATCCAAATAGCGACTTCGTGGATGCTTGTCGACTGCCAGCGGTTCAGCCGGCTCAGTGACTCTGATGTCGACCATGGAGTCGGACGGACTATCTCCTATCGCTACAGCGTGGCGTGGTTGGACTGCACCCGGAGGGCGCAACGGCATCCTGCGCTCGGTGCTCACGACGGCGGAGCATGCACCCTCCGGTGCCATTCCAGGTCGGCTTCTGGGCCCGGAGTCGGGAGGCGCCCGTCAACCCAACCCTCCGTGTTCCACGGAGTGCTCCCCGCCGCCTCGTGAACAGTCCTGTCGATCCGAGCGCTCAACGAGGCGTGGTTCCGAAGGTCTCCGGGATTGCGAGGGTGACCTACGGCCCTTGAGCGAGTTCTTCCACCCACTCGACCGGCTGGGTGCCTGGAACCTGCTGTACGGTCCCCAGGGTTTCGTGCAGTACCAGTTCGCTGTCCCTCCAGACCGGGGCGATGCCCTCGAAGACGCCTTGGAGGAAATTGCGTCATCAGGGTTGTCATCCTTTCTGGCGGTGTTGAAGCGCTTTGGTCCGGGGACGCCAGGGCCGCTTTCCTTCAGCCAGGAGGGTTGGACGTTGGCGCTGGACTTTCCGCTCGGTCCCACCTAGCTTGCCGCACTTGCTGGACCGTCTCGACGACGTCGTCGCGAAGGCCGGAGGTCGCGTCTACTTGGCCAAGGATGCCCGACTTCAGACCCGAGCTCCTACCCGAAATGTACCCGCGCCTGGGCGAAATGGTGAAGGTCTGCAGGAGAGTTGATCCCCAGGGCTTGTTGGCCTCCGATCTCTCCCGCCGCCTCGGAATCGTGTGATGAACGACACGTTCGGGCATCCTCAGTCGGTCGTGGTCCTCGGTGGGACGTCGGAAATTGCTCAAGCGCTTGTCACCGTACTTGTCGCAAGACCGAGGCAGGTCGCTGGTCCTGGCCGGGCGCGACCAGGCTGGCGCTCACCAAGGCGGTAGAACACTTCGGTCAGAGCGTGCACGCGGGTCCGCCCGGTGATCTTTGATGCCAGCGCGCTCGAGGATCTCCGAGAAAACTGTCACGCAATGCTTTGAGGCCGCAGTCGAATCGGTCGACGTTGTCATCGCCAGCAGTGGGTGAGCTTGGATCCCAGTACGTGGACGAGGAGGACTCGGCCCGGATAGCACGCATGATGACGATCAATCTCACTTGGCCCGCGGCTGCGCTGTCGGCGGTGGCAATCCAGATGCGCCGACAGGGTCACGGACAGATCGTCGTCCTGTCCTCCGTAGCCGCATACCGGGTCCGGCGGTCCAACTTCATCTATAGCTCCGCGAAGGCTGGCCTCGACGGCTTCACCACGGGCCTCGCTGAATCGCTCCGTGGTACCAACGTCTCTGTCCATATCGTCCGTCCGGGGTTTGTGCATACCAAGATGACGGCGGGTCGTCCTGCCCGACCATTCGCTGTCCACCCCAGAAGGGTGGCTTCCGACATCGCTCGGGGCATCGACAGGGGCCAGAGAGTGATCTGGTCGCCGTCCGGTTTGAGGCTGGTGTTTCCAGAACTACGCCTGCTGCCTCAGGCACTGTGGCGCCACCTGCCCGGCTGAACTCGCCTTGAAGGACGTGGCGTCCCGTCACGGTGACGATGGGATCAAGGGTTCCGACCAAGGTCGGCCCTGAGCCGCCAAACGCCTGGCGAGCGTTCACGTAGGCTTCCCGGACGGGGTTGAGCGAGCGGTCATGGACCGGATATGGACACACCGGTCCGTCGCAGACGCGAAACTCCTGCTGGAGAGGTGCGAGAGCGGCCGAATCGGACTCACTGCTAATGAGTTGACCTGGGTAACCGGGTCCGAGGGTTCAAATCCCTCCCTCTCCGCTCGGGAGTCGGGCATGGGAAGCCGGACGATCCGGAAGGTTGGCCCACCCGGAGTGGGCCTGCCGGGTTCCGTCGCCCGACGGGTCCCGGCCTGGTGCGAGGAGTGTGGGAAGGCGTGGGCCTCTACTGGCTGCAGACCCTGGGGTGCCCGAAGAACCAGGTCGACTCCGACAAGCTGGAGGGCTATCTCGCTGCACAGGGGTACGACCGCGCTCCGGACGCCGAGCGGGCCGACCTCGTCGTCGTCAACACGTGTGCCTTCATTGACGCCGCCCGCCAGGAATCGATCGACACCGTCCTGACCCTGGCCGACCGCCGCCAGCCGGGCGCCCGCCTGGTGGTGACCGGTTGCATGGCCGAGCGGTACGGAGACGAGTTGCGTGACGCCCTCCCCGAGGTCGATCTCGTGGCCGGCTTCGGGTCCGAGCTCACCGATCCCCTCACCACGCCGACCAGTGCAGCCGTCCCCGTCACCCTCACGCCGCGACCACGAGTCACCGGGCCGGCGCCGGCGACGAATGGCTTCGACCTCCTGGAACTGCCGCGCCCGGCGGCCCGCGCTCCCTGGGCCTATGTGAAGGTGGCCGAGGGATGCGATCGCATCTGTGGCTTCTGCGCCATCCCGTCGTTCCGGGGCAAGCAGCGATCCCGCTCGGCCGATGACATCCTGGCCGAGGTCGATGCCCTTGGTGCACCCGGCGACGGCACGCCGGTCCTGCGCGAGATCGTCCTCGTGGCGCAGGACTTGGCGTCCTACGGCAGGGATCGTTCGGGACCGGGCCGGCGCACCCGCATTGCGAACGGCCCCTCGCCCATCGCCGCGCTCACTCGCGCCGTGTCGACCCGTGTCGAGCGGACGCGGCTGCTCTACCTGTACCCCTCCGGGCTCACCGACGAACTGATCGAGACCATCCTCGCCACGGGCGTCCCGTACTTCGATCTCTCGCTGCAACACGTGTCCCGTCCGCTGCTGGCCGGCATGCGCCGTTGGGGGGACGGCGACCGCTTCCTGCGGCGCATCGGCGACATCCGGACGGCCGACCCCGAGGCCACCTTCCGCTCCTCGTTCATCCTCGGTTACCCGGGTGAGACGGAGCGCGACCACGACCTCCTGCTCGAGTTCCTCTCGGCGGCGCAGCTCGACTGGGCCGGCTTCTTCCCGTACTCCCGCGAAGACGGGACCCATGCGGCAGGCCTGCACGATCAGGTACCGCCCGAGCTCGCGCTCGAGCGTCTGCGCGAGTGTGCCGAGCTGCAGGACGACGTCACCGCGGCCAAGCGTGACGCGTTGATCGGCGCCACCGTCCAGGTCCTCGTCGACGCGCCCGGCCAGGGCCGCACCGTCCACGAGGCACCCGAGATCGACGGCATCGTGCGTCTGCCAATCGACCTGCCGGTGGGCACCCTGGTCGATGTCACCGTGACCGGTGCCGAGGGGCCCGACCTGTACGCCGTCCGTGCCACCGACCGTCATCAGGTCCCGGCCGGCGCGTCGGCAGGAGTAGGCGACGCGTGAGCGAAGCCACCCACGAACCGGCACCGCAGACGCAGTTCGCGTTCGGACCGAGCGCGCTGGTCACGCCGGCCAACGCCGTCACGGTGGCCCGGCTGTTGGCGGCGCCGGTCTACGTGCTCATGCTCGTCGCCTGGGGTGCGTCCTGGGTCAACGTGGTCGTCGGTTTCCTCCTCGCCGCGAGCGACGGGCTCGACGGGTATATGGCCCGCCGGCACGGCACCACCCGCTCCGGTGCGTTCCTCGACCCGCTGGCCGACAAGGCGTGCGTGCTCGCCGCCATGATCACGCTGTCCGTGGAGGGCCACCTGCCCTGGCTACCGGTGATCCTCATCACCATCCGCGAGGTCGGCATGCAGGGCTACCGCTCCTGGGTCGGCCGACGCGGCGTCTCGATTCCTGCTCGGAAGTCGGCCAAGGTCAAGACGCTCGTGCAGGACATGGCGATCGGGACGGTCATCATCCCTCCGCTGGCCCACCAGCACACGCTGCAGGTCGTCGCCATCTGGTTCGCCTGCGCCTTGACGCTCTACACCGGCGCGGAGTACCTGCTCGACGGCCGGCGTGCGCTCCACCAGCCCACCGCACCGTAAGGTCACCGCCGTGAGAATCGAGATCGTGGCGGTGGGGACCGAGCTGTTGCTGGGCCAGATCGCCGACACCAACTCCGCCTGGCTGGGCGAGCACCTGGCCGCCAACGGCGTGGCCTCGCATTTCCATCAGGCCGTTGGCGACAACCACGACCGCATCACCCTGGCCTTGCGCACGGCCCTGGCCCGGAGCGACGGCGTGATCATGTGCGGGGGCCTCGGGCCGACCCAGGACGACATCACCCGCGAGGCCATCGCCGAGGTCATGGGGGTGCCACTGGTGCGCGACCAGGCCATCGTGGACGTCATCGCGGGGTTCTTCGAGGCCCGGGGACGGACCATGACGGAGAACAACGCACGTCAGGCGGATGTGCCCCGGGGGGCGACCATCATCCCGCAGGTTGCCGGCACCGCCCCCGGCCTCGTCTGCCCGCTCGGCAACAAGGTGGTGTACGCGGTCCCCGGCGTCCCTTACGAAATGGCAGAGATGTTCGAGCGCGGCATCCTGCCCGACCTGCGGGCCCGAATGGCGGCAAGCGGTGAGGAAAGCGGTGTCATCGCCAGCCGCGTCTTGCGCACCTGGGGCGCCAGCGAGTCCGGCCTGGCCGAGTCCTTGCAGGACCGCATTGATGCGCTGGACGCGTCCGGCGATGTCACGCTGGCCTTCCTGGCGTCGGGCATTGAGGGGATCAAGGTGCGGATCACGGCCCGGGGCCGAACGTCCGAGGATGTCACCGCGCTGCTCGACAAGGAAGACGGAGAGGTGCGGCGCGCCATTGAGGAGCGCCTGGGCGACATCGTCTTCGGGGTCGACGACGAGTCGATGGAGGTCGCGGTGGCCACCCGACTCATTGCGCACGGCCTGACGTTCGGCGTCGCCGAGTCGCTCACCGGTGGCCTCATCGCCTCTCGCCTCGTCAACGTGGCGGGTGCCTCGTCGTGGTTCCGCGGCGGTGTCGTGGCCTACGACTCGCAGGTCAAGTTCGACGTCCTGGGCGTGCCCACCGGGCCGGTGGTCACCGAAGCGGCCGCCGCCGCCATGGCCGAGGGAGCCGCCCGGGTGACCGGCGCCGACGTCGGGCTCGGCATCACCGGCGTCGCCGGGCCGGACGAGCAGGAGGGCGTGGCCCCCGGCACGGTTTTCGTCGGCCTTCATCTCCCCGGCCGGCCGGCTCAGACCCGTGAGCTGCGGGTCCCAGGCGACCGGGAACGTGTGCGCCAGTACGGGGCCATTTCGGCCCTTGACCTGCTCCGACGCGCCCTGGACGTCCATACCGCCTGAGGGGTCGCGTTCACAGGGGGGCCACAGGGGGGTCACACTGGACGGGCAAGCCAGGGCGCGACCCTGTGCGCCAGGGAGGTATGGCCAAGTGAAGACGGACAACGGACCGCGGGTACTGGTGGTTGACGACGAGCCCTCGATTGTCGATGCGGTGGCGACGTCGCTGCGCTACGAGGGATTCACGGTTGACGAGGCGATGACCGGGCGCAGGGCGCTGGCGCAAGCCCAAGAGGATCCCCCTGACCTGGTGATCCTCGACGTCATGCTGCCCGATCTCGACGGCCTCGAGGTGACCCGGCGGCTGCGCTCGGACGGCCTGCGGGTGCCCGTCCTGTTCCTCACGGCCCGCGACACGCTGCAGGACAAGCTGGCCGGTCTCACAGTCGGAGGCGACGACTATGTGACGAAGCCCTTCGCTCTGGCCGAGGTGATCGCCCGGGTGCATGCAATCCTGCGCCGCACCGGCTACGAGCCCGAGGACGACGGCATCCTGCGCTTCTCGGACCTCGAGCTCGACGAGAGCGCGCACGAGGTGCGCCGAGGCGGGAGTGCCATCAATCTCACCGCGACCGAGTTCAACCTCTTGCGGTACTTCATGCTCAACCCGCGCCACGTGCTCTCGAAGTCGCAGATCCTCGATCACGTCTGGCACTACGACTTCGGTGGCGATGGGAACGTCGTCGAGACCTACGTCAGCTACCTGCGCAAGAAGCTCGAGAAGTTCGGTCCGCCGCTCATCCACACCATCCGTCTCGTCGGCTACACGTTGCGGGAGTCGGAGTCGGAGTCGGCCAGCGGAGCAGCCTGAGTGTCACTCCGGCTGCGTTTGCTGGTCGCGGTCGGGCTGATCGCCATCGTGGCGCTGGTGGTGGCGGACTTCGCCACGTACTCGGCGCTGCGTTCTTCGTTGTACCAGCAGGTGGATCAGGAGTTGGCGCAGCAGCCCCATCGCTTGCCGGGAAATCAGGTCACCGGGTTCTCCTGCCCGTCACCGGAGAGCCACTTCGGGCAGCAGGACGACAACGGGGCGGGGCCGGGAGGCGGAGGGAGTGGCGGCTTCCCCAACGTTTCGGGGATCAGCTACATCGCCCTCGTTCGGCAGAGCGGCACGGTGATCGAGGGCAACGAGTGCCCGGCCTACGTGGGCGCCCACGCCTACCGGCCTTCCCTGCCCAACACGATCACGGGGTTCAGTGCGCAGCCGGACGGCGAGCAGGTCGCGTACTTCACGACAGGGTCCATCGATCCTGACGGCCCGTCCTTCCGGGTGCGGGCCGAGAAGGTCGAGCTCATCACCGACAATGGGGCGCAGACGCAGACACAGGCGGTGTTGGTCCAGGCGCAGCCGCTCTCCACCCAGAACAGCACGCTGCACACGCTCTTCTTGACCGAGTTGGCGGTCACGGCGGGCGCCCTGGTCCTGGCCCTGGCCGGCGGTTGGTGGCTGGTCCGGCTCGGCCTGCGCCCGCTCGAGGACGTGGAGCGCACCGCCGACTCCATCGCTGCCGGTGATCTCGACCAGCGCGTGCCGGGTGCCGATCAGGCGACCGAGGTCGGCCGATTGGCCCGCGCCCTCAACGTGATGCTGGAGCGGATTCAGGCGGCCTTCTCGGCCCGCGTCGCGTCGGAGTCGCGCTTGCGCGAGAACGAGCAGCACCTGCGCCAGTTCGTGGCCGACGCCTCCCACGAACTGCGGACACCCATCGCCGCGGTGTCGGCCTACGCCGAGCTCTTCGAGCGGGGCGGTCCCCAGCACGCCGATGACCTGCCGCGCATCGTCTCGGGCATCCGAACGGAGACGGCCCGCATGGACCGCTTGGTCAACGACCTGCTCACCTTGGCCCGACTCGATGAGGGCGTGCCGATGCAGATGGCGCCCGTCGAGCTGGTCGCGCTGGCCTCCGAGGCAGTGCGGACCGCTGCCGCGGTGGGGCCGGAGTGGCCCGTGCAGTTCTCCGCCACTCGGCCGGTCGAGGTGAGCGGTGACGAGGATCGTCTGCGCCAGGTCCTGGACAACCTTTTGGCCAACGTCCGGGCGCATACGCCGCCCGGGACGACCGCCACTGTGCACGTGGACCTCGTCGGCGACCAGGCGCAGATCGAGGTACGCGACACCGGGCCGGGTATGGCCGACGAGGAGGCGCGGCGCGTCTTCGAGCGCTTCTACCGGGCCGACCCCGCTCGGGCCCGCACCGGCGGCGGCAGCGGGCTCGGGCTGTCCATCGTGGCCGCCATCGTCACGGCCCACGGCGGGACCGTCTCGGCCGCGTCGTCACCCGGCCAAGGGCTGGTGGTCACCGTCCTGATCCCGGTGAGCCCCGTCCGGCCGGACCAGGACACTGTCCCCGCGAGCCAGCCGCCCCCGCCGACCCCCTGAGCTGGCCAGCCCGTGCTGCGCCGTGCGCGATTCACACCGGAGTCACAGCCGAGCTTCACGGAGTCCGGAGACGGCGAAGGCAGCATGCCTGGCATGACAGCCCTGGCTCCCTTCGAAGCCGACGTCGACCCCCGCCGCGTCCCGTTGGATGTCGAGATCGTCGTGCCGGTCTACAACGAGGCCGCACAGCTGGCGGAACGCATCACCGCCCTGCGCTCGTTTC
This sequence comes from uncultured Acidimicrobiaceae bacterium, assembly GCA_963794875.1. GTDB lineage: Bacteria > Actinomycetota > Acidimicrobiia > Acidimicrobiales > RAAP-2 > Bog-473. Next base: position 94,292 of record CAWCFG010000015.1, on the reverse strand, counting down.
TCGACGAATCGTTTCCCTTCCGCGCCCTCATCACGGTGGTCGACAACGCCAGCACGGACGACACCGACAAGGTGGCGCGCCACCTCGCCGCGACCATGCGAGGCGTGGCCGCCATGCACTTGCCCCGCAAGGGCCGCGGCTATGCCCTGCGTGCCGCCTGGTCCACCAGCGACGCGCCGGTCGTCGCCTACATGGACGTCGACCTTTCGACCTCGCTGCCCGCTCTGCTCCCACTGGTCGCACCGTTGCTGTCCGGTCATCGTGACGTGACCATCGGGTCCCGGCTGGCACCCGGTGCCCATGTCGTGCGCGGCCCCAAGCGAGAGCTGATCTCGCGCGCCTACAACCTCTTGCTCAAGCTCACATTGCAGGGCCGCTTCAGCGATGCGCAATGCGGCTTCAAGGCCCTGCGTCGCGACGCGGCAGTGAAGCTGTTGCCGCTCGTTGAGGACAACGAGTGGTTCTTCGACACCGAGCTGCTGGTCACGGCCGAGCGCCTGGGCCTACGCATCGGCGAGGTGCCGGTGGACTGGGTCGACGACCCCGATTCGCGCGTGCAGATCGTGTCGACAGCCGCCGACGACCTGCGTGGGGTCTGGCGGATGCTGGTTCGGCGGCCCAAGGGACTCCGCCGTGTCCGGTCGAACGAGGTTGCAGCCGACCAGCTCCTGCGCTTCGCCGGGGTGGGTGTCGTGTCCACACTCGGCTATCTCTTCCTCTTCGTGGCCTGGCGGCCGTTGCTCGGAGCCTTCGGGGCCAACGCCATCGCCATGGCCATCGCCACGCTGTTCAACACCGCGGTGCACCGGGAGCTGTCCCGCACCACCGACGGGCAGGCGCGCCGGGGTCGGCTCTACGCCGTGGCCGGAGGCCTGTACCTGGTGAGCCTCGGCTTCACGACACTCGGGCTGATCGTGGCCGACTGGGTCGCCCCGTCCGCGCTGCTCGTCCAGATCGTGGCCCTCACCGTGGCCAACCTGCTCGCCGCCGCTGTCCGGTTCGCCGTCCTGCGGGCCTGGATCTTCCGCCCGAGCGCCCGCCCCGGTGCCGGCTCCATGGAGGTAGCCCGATGACCGACCCCACGTCCACCCCCGAGGCGTCGGTGGGGGTCCTCGACCCGCCGCCGCCGCTCGCCGTTCCACCCGACGGAGCAGGCCCTGATGCCCCGACGAGCTGGCCCCCCGGCCCCCGCCGCGGTTGGCCGACCCGCTTCGTACGGGGCAAGGAGAGCGACGCGGCCTGGGTCCGTCCCGCCCTGCTCGGCCTCCTCGTGGCGACGGCCGTCCTCTATTTGTGGGGCCTGGGCGCCAGCGGCTGGGCCAACTCGTTCTACTCCGCCGCGGTCCAGGCGGGGACGAAGAGCTGGAAGGCGATGTTCTTCGGGTCCTCCGATTCGTCCAACTTCATCACCGTCGACAAACCACCGGCCTTCTTGTGGCCGATGGAGATCTCGGCGCGGATCTTCGGTCTCAACTCGTGGAGCATGCTGGCGCCCCAGGCCCTCGAGGGTGTGGCCACGGTCGGTCTGGTCTATCTCTCCGTGCGCCGCTGGTTCAGCGCACAGGCTGCGCTCCTCGCCGGCGCCGTCGTGGCGCTCACGCCGGTGGCGGCCATGATGTTCCGCTACAACAACCCGGACGCCCTGCTGGCGCTCCTGCTCACGGCAGCGACCTACGCCACCATGCGCGGCATAGAGAAGGCGCAGACCAAGTGGCTCGTGCTTGCCGGTGCACTGATCGGTTTCGGGTTCATCACCAAAATGATGCAGGCCTTCTTGATCCTCCCCGTCATGGCCGTCGTGTACCTGCTGGCGGCGCCGACGGGATGGTGGCGTCGGGTCTGGCAGACGTTCCTCATGGGTATCTCGGTCCTGGTCGCCGCGGGGTGGTGGGTGGCCGTCGTCGCTCTCACGCCAGCTGCCGACCGCCCCTACGTCGGCGGCTCGCAGAACAACAGCATCCTCAACCTGATCTTCGGCTACAACGGATTCGGCCGGCTCGATGGCAGCGAGTCGGGCAGTGTCGGCGGGGCACGGGTGGCCGGTAGCATGTGGGGCCCGACCGGCCTCACCCGGCTCTTCAACGCCGAGTTCGGGAACATGATGTCCTGGCTGCTCCCGGGCGCCCTGGTGATGGGTGCCGTCCTGCTCGTCGTCACGCTGCGGGCCCGTCGCACCGATCGTGAGCGCGCTGGACTCTTGCTCTGGGGCGGCTCACTGGTGAGCATCGGCCTCGTCATCAGCCTGGCGCAGGGGATCATCCACCCCTACTACACCGTCGCGTTGGCGCCACCGCTCGGTGCACTCGTCGGCATCGGCACCATGGGCCTGTGGGAGCGCCGGGCCAGCTGGGTCGGGCGCGTCGGACTGGCCGCGGGGCTGGCGGCGACGGTGGTGTGGAGCTACGTCCTTCTCGGCCGCACTTCCGAGTGGTTCCCCGCCCTGCGTCCATTCGTGGCTGTGGTGGGTGCACTCGGCGTCGTGGCCATTCTCGCCCTGCCGCTGCTGCGTCGAGTGCCGAAGCTCGCCATCGCGCTGGTGGCAACGCTCGGTTTGGGCGCCGCACTCGCGGCGCCATTGTTCTCGACCGTGGCCACCGCGGCCACGGCCCACAACGGGGCGATCCCGTCCGTGACGCCGACGGCGTCCAGTGGCTTCGGTGGTCCCGGCGGGGGATTCCCCGGTGGCGCCGGCGGCTTTCCCGGTGCCGGCGCGCGCCGCGCCTTCGGCGGCGGCGGCTTCCCCGGCGGTACACAAGGTGGCGGCTTCCCCGCCGGTGGACAAGGTGGAGGATTCCCCGGCGCCGGCGGATTCCGGACCGGCGCGCCCTCGTTCGGCACCGGTGGCGGGATCCGTCGAGGCGCCGGGTTCGGCCGCGGCGCCGGCGGTGGCGCCGGCGGTGGCGCCGGGTTCTTGAACTCCAGCCAGTCCAACGCCGCGCTCGACAAGGCCCTGCAAGCCGATGCCGGCAGGTACACCTGGGCGGCGGCCACGGTGAACTCGAACAACGCGGCCGGCTACCAGCTGGGGAGCGGCGAGCCCGTCATGGCCATCGGCGGCTTCAACGGCACCGACCCCGCGCCGACGCTGGCCCAGTTCCAAAAGGACGTCTCGGAGGGCAAGATCCACTACTTCATCGCCAGCGGTGGCGGCTTCGGTGGTGGAGGCGGCTTCGGTGGTGGCTTCGGTGGCGGTGCCGGCAGCGGAAGCTCGGACGACGCATCGCAGATCACGTCGTGGGTGGAGTCGCACTTCACCGCCGAGACCGTGGGCGGTGTGACCGTCTACAACCTGAGCACCGGCGCCTCGTCCTAGGTGTGATCCCCGCCGAGGTTCTCGTCCTCACACGGGGGACCCCTCCGCACGTTCAGCCGAGCAACTCGGTATAGCGCGCCAGCGCGGTGTCGTCGAAGGCGATGAACCGGATGCGCGCCACGTGTGTCTCCGCCGCGCGGGCAGTGGCGACGGCGATCTCGGCGGCCTCCCCGGGTGGATAGCCGTAGACACCGGTCGAGATGGCCGGGAAGGCGACCGAGCGGGCGCCGACCTCGTCGGCGCGGGCGAGCGTGTTGCGGTAGCAGGCGGCGAGTATCTCGCGTTCGCCCGCGTTTCCGCCCTGCCAGACCGGGCCCACGGTGTGGATGATGAAGCGGGCCGGCAGGTCGAAGGCGTCGGTCACCACGGCGTGGCCGGGTGGGCACTCGCCGATGGCCCGGCAGGCTGCCTGCAGACGCTCGGCTCCCGCAGCGCGGTGGATGGCGCCATCGACGCCGGCACCCCCCGACAGCTGGCGATTGGCCGCGTTGACGACGGCGTCCACCCGCTCGACCGTGATGTCGCCCCGCGCCGCCTGCAGCAGTGGCGCCACCGGGCTGGTTACCCCGCGGTGGTGGACCCCGAGGAGGCGGGGACCAACTTGAGCAGCGACGTCGTGTGCGTCGGTGCGGCCTGGCTCTTGTTCTCGCCCCAATTCGAGAAGGTCACGACGCCGTGAATGGCCGACGAGCCGCCGGAGCTGCCCGCGTTGGTCACCTCTTGGATCGGCAGCGGCGTGCCGCTGGCCGGGATGTACAGCACGACGGGCACCTTGCCCCCGCTCTCGGTGGCGACCGAACCCTTTATGGCAGTGGCCTTCTGGCCCGCCACGGTGGCGTCCTTGCCGTATGTGTAGGGCCCACCGATCTCGAGCTCCTTGGAGACCTGCGAGGAGAGCAGCCCGCCGACGAGCTCTCCGAGTTCCTGGTTCGAGATGGGGAACGACAGCCACTTGCTGGCGTACTTCGACGACTGGGCCTTGGTGAGGCCGATCACGTGCTGGAGCGCGGCCTCGTTGCCCTGGACGTACCCGGTCGACCCGACCACGCGGGCGGTCATCCGCTCCGTGACCCCCTTCGACTTCACGACGAGCGACTGCGCGCCCGAGGTGGTGCCGGCGTCACCGCTGACGTCGAGCTCGGCCCCGTTCTGCTTGGCGACCGAGGAGAAGTGCACGCCCTGGGTGCCCACGGCCTTCAAGGCGGCGTTGTACTGCGCGGTGGCATTGCTGCCCGCCGCCACGGTCGTCGTCGTGCTGGCAGCGCCGGCCGGTGCGGCGAGGGCCAGTGCGAGCGCGGTCGAGGCGGTGAGTCCGGTGGCGACCGCGGCGATGCGGGCGGGGTTCTGGCGCAAGGGGTGCATGACCTTCACTCTCCTGGAGGCCCGGCACGGTGGCGCGACGAGCGCCGACTTGGCCAGGGGATGGTGCAGCCCATCTTTTCACGCCGCAGGGACCCGACGATGTCGTCGGCCCGCTTTCTTAGACGGCGCTTATCGAGCCGACCGAGATGGTGGCCGGGGGTGCCTCGGGGCGCACCTGCTCTCCCCATTTCGAGTAGGTGATGTGCTCGTCGGCGGTCTGTTTTCCCTTGGAATTCACCGAGTCCTCCTCCACGGGAACGTGGGTTCCATCGGCGCGGACGTAGAGGACGACGTGCTGGGTCTTCTTGCCGAAGGCCTGGGTCCCGTCGATGGCGTCGACCGCCTCGCCGTGGAGGGTGCGCGGCGTGGCCGAGGGAGAGCGGGGCCTTCAGGGCCAGCTCCTTGGCCAGGTCCGTGGAGCGCACCCCTTGGACCACCGGTGCGAAGGCCGCGTTGTCGGTCGAGAACTCGATCCACTGCCCGGCGGCCTCGGTTGCCTGGGGAGAGCTGAGTCCGGCCAGGTTCTCCAGTCCGTCGGCATTGCCCTTGACGTAGGAGGTGCCCCCGATCACGACGATGGAGATGGAGCCGGCCCCCATGGTGACGGTCTGGCTGGCCGATGCCGGCCCGGCGTCGCCGCTCTCGACCAGGGTGACCTTGGACTGGGTCGAGGCCGAGTCGTAGTGGACCGACCAGACGCGGGTGGTGGCGAGGGCGTCCTTGTAGAGGGCCGAGGCGGATGTGGTGGCGCCGGCCGGCGTCGCCACGGTCACGGCCAAGCCGGCGCCGACAGCCACCGCTCCCGCCAGCAGCGCGCCGACGACGAGCCTTCTCGCCTCCACCAACAGCCCTCCTCTTCTCCCTCTCACGCCCCGGGACTCGTCAGCTTCGCATGGAGTACGTAGCGGTCCCGGTCGCCGATTCTTTCCGCCGGACGACATTCCGGCGGTGGGCGCGCGACCGTTCTCCCGGCGCACAGCTCACGCCGTTACCAGGGTCCACGCTCTACGAACACCTGTTCGTTATGCTGCCCACCAGGCAGCGTCGGCGGGGTCGTCACACCCCCACCGTAGGGTCAGCACAACGGTTCCGAGCAGGTCGCCACAGACATACGGCCACAGGGTCACACGGTCCGCGCAGCACAGGGTCCGAGCAGACAATCGCAACACACTCACAGAGGAGAGAGGGATGGCCGAAGCAGAACGGGAAAAGGCACTAGATGCCGCGCTGGGGCAGATCGAGAAGCAGTTCGGCAAGGGCTCGGTCATGCGCATGGGCGACAACCTCTCCATGAACATCGAGTCCATCCCCACCGGTGCCCTCTCCTTGGACCTGGCGCTGGGCATCGGCGGCCTGCCCCGGGGCCGCATCGTGGAGATCTACGGTCCCGAGTCGTCGGGGAAGTCGACGCTGGCCATGCACGCCGTGGCCGAGGCGCAGCGCAACGGCGGCATCTGCGCCTACGTCGACGCCGAGCACGCCATGGACCCGGTCTACGCCCGGGCCATCGGGGTGAATGTCGACGACCTCTTGATCTCGCAGCCCGACACCGGCGAGCAGGCGCTCGAGATCTCCGACATGCTGATCCGCTCCGGCGCGCTCGACGTCCTCGTGATCGACTCGGTGGCGGCCCTGACGCCACGCGCCGAGATCGAGGGTGACATGGGGGACACCCACGTGGGCCTGCAGGCGCGGCTCATGTCCCAGGCGTTGCGCAAGCTGACCGGCACGTTGTCGAAGTCCAGCACCATCGCCATCTTCATCAACCAGCTGCGGGAAAAAATCGGCGTGATGTACGGATGCTTCCACTATGGGGCCCGCGTCATGCTGGCCGACGGCAGCACGGAGAAGATCGGGAAGATCGTCAACCAGCGCCTTCCCGTGGAGGTGCTCTCCTACGACCCAGAGGTCGGCGCCATCGTGCCCAAGCGGGTGGTGAATTGGTTCGACAACGGGACCACGGACAAGTTCCTGCAGATCACTGTGGCCAAGCCCGCGCAGAACGGCCGGGCCCAGCTGGCCTGCACCTCGAACCACCTGATCCGCACGCCCAGTGGTTGGCGCGAGGCGGGCGAGCTGAAGGTCGGTGACCGGGTGATGGAAGCGTTGCCGCACTATCTCTCTGACTTTCAGTGGCAGGTGTTGCGCGGAACCCTCATGGGTGACGGCGCGCTGTCAGCCACGCGGAGTGGCCATGGTGCCCGATTCCGCTACAGCCACTGCGAGAAGCAGACGGCCTATGCCGATTGGAAGGCCTCGCTGTTCTCCAACGTCACGCACAGTCGCCAGGTTCGTGCCGACGGGGTGGTGTCCTACGACTTTCAGCCGCTGGCCGAGCTGGCCCCGGTCCGCCAGGCCGTCTACGTCGACAAGAAGAAGGTCCTCGACGACGACTACATGAAGCAGCTCACGCCGCTCTCCATCGCCCTGTGGTACATGGACGACGGCAATCTCTCCATCCGGTCGAAGGGTGCGCAGAAGAGGACGGCGGGCACGACCGGGCGATCCTCCATCTGCGTCGAGGCGATGGAGCCGGCCACCCGGGAGCGACTCGCGTCGTTCCTGGCGGACACCTGGGGGATCCGGCCCAAGCTGGTCGAGTCGGGCGCGGCGAAGAAGGCTGTCCTGATCTTCGCCAAGGACGAGACAGCCAAGCTGCACGCCCTGATCGCGCCGTTCGTGCACCCGAGCATGGACCACAAGCTACTTCCGGCGTACCGGGGTCGGTTCGCGGTCGAGCCGCACATCACGCCGATGCGCTACGAACTGGTGGCGCTCCCGGTGACCGATATCCACGTCAAGCCGCCGACCCGCTCCATGCGACGGTTCGACATCGAGGTCGAGGGCAGCCACAACTACCTGGTCGACGGTGTTGTCGTTCACAACTCCCCCGAGGTCACCCCGGGCGGTCGTGCGCTGAAGTTCTATTCCTCCATCCGGCTGGACATCCGCCGGATTGAGGCCATCAAGGACGGGGCCGAGGTGGTCGGCAACCGGACCAGGGTCAAGGTCGTCAAGAACAAGTGCTCGGCACCGTTCAAGCAGGCCGAGTTCGACATCATGTACGGCAAGGGCATCAGTCGCGAGGGGTCGCTCCTCGATGTCGCGGTCGACCTCGGGTTCGTCAAGAAGTCGGGGGCCTGGTTCACCTACGAGGGCGAGCAACTCGGCCAGGGTCGGGAGAACGTGAAGACGTTCCTCATCGAGAACCCCCAGCTCATGGCCGAGATCGACGACCGTGTGCGCGAGTGCCTGGCTCCCAAGGAGGAAGAGCTCCTGCCCGAGGATGCCCTCGACCCGGACGACGTCCCGATCTCGCTCGATTCCTAGCCGTATTCCCCTCTCTCACGGCATCGAAGGCTCCGGGCCCGCCCCCGCCTCCCTAGGGGTAACGGCCCGGAGCGCTTCGCGTCCGGACCACAATGGTGCGATGCCGGCCAGCGAGTGGAAGCAACTGACCTATCGGATGTTGGATCGCTTCGTCCCGACCGTCCCCTTTCGCTACCTGCCGCCCAAGCAGTCGGTACGGCTGGCCTTCAATATCGTGTTGGACCGCGAGCCCGATGCCGGCGGCGAGGCCGACTACGTCCAGAAGCTCACCGACGGCGAGCTCTCCCGCCACGGCGTGGCCGAGGCGCTGGCCCATTCCGAGGAGTTCCGGCGCCGCGTGCCCATCGGGAACGTGCTGCTCTCCATGCACGTCAGTCGCAGTGCGTTCGTGGCGGGACTGCCACGGGCGGCACGCATCCTCGATCTGGGTGGCACGCACCAGGGCCTTCCCGACGGCGCCTTGGTGCACCTGGGCTACCCCTATCCCTTCGAGCGTCTGGTGGTGGTCGATCTCCCGATGGACGAGCGCGACGCCATCTATCAGGGCGGCTCGTCAGGCGAGCCGGTGCTCTCCGAGCTCGGACCGGTGGAGTTCGCGTTCCACTCCATGGTCGACCTCGGGCGCTACGACGCGGCGTCGTTCGACCTGGTCTACAGCGGCCAGTCCATTGAGCACGTCAGCGAGGCGGAGGGTGACGCCGTCGCACGTGAGGCGTTCCGCGTGCTGGCGCCTGGCGGTTGGTTCTGCCTCGACACGCCGAACGGGCCGGTGTGGCGTTTGCGGTCGGAGGCACTCATGAACCACGACCACCAGGTTGAGTACGCCGCCGCTGAGCTCGTGGACAAGCTGCAGCGGGCCGGCTTCGAGGTGACCGAGTGCAAGGGCCTCAACCTGATGCAACGTGGTGTGGCCGCCGGGGTGTTCGACGAGGCCGAGGCCAGCGCGTACCCCGGTGTGTTCGACGCCGCCGAGGATTGCCTGCTGCTGGCCGTGGTGGCGCGGAAACCGCTGGCCTGACGGGTTCGGCGCCCTACGGCGTCGTGGTCGCCATAATGGTGCTGGGCACCAGCTCCACCCACGTCTGGCCGGGCTGCAGCGGGATGGGCACGCCGAACGCGTTGACGAACTGCGTCGGTGAGCCGAGGGTCGAGCGGTGCCAGGTGCCGGGAATGGCGTAGCCGTTGCGGTAGATGACGGCCGTGCCGCTGGCGTTCGGGTACAGGTCAGCCTGGACCTCCAGGCCGCCCTCGTCGTTCTCGAGCCAGGGCCCGTAGCTGATCTGCACGTACTGCACGACGACGTTGGCGGCCTGGTTCTGCACGTTGTCGGCCAACATGTCGGGGGTCGTCCCGTTGTAGTAGCGCAGGAACGTGTCGGTGGCCTTGTTCCACTTCCACGTGACGTTGGACGTCCCCGAGAAGTCGATGTTCACGCTGGAGACGGCCGTCCCGCCGGCCGGCGTGTCCTCCGAGTAGCTGAAGAGGGGTGTGGGTGGCGTGTTCATGGTCGGATGCGTGCCGTAGACGATGGCGGTCGAGGTGTAGTCCGAGTCCGGCGGGACATGGCCGGCCGGGTGGATCATGAGCGAGTCGCTGTTCCCGATGTCGACGTTGACGATCGGCGAGGCATTGATGTTGGCGATGACCGGGTTGATGCCGCCGACGTGCGCCAGCAACGGGTTGCCCAACTGCCCGAGGATGCCGATGTCGATGTTGCGGGCCGAGCGGACGGGGCCGATCAGGGCCGCGTCCTGGCACTGGAACACGGCGGCGAAGCGGGTGATGCCGCCTTCGACCGGCTCCTCGAAGATGATGTCGGCCTTGTCCAGGCCCGACTGGGGGCGGCCGGCGGGGTAGTTGTCGATCTTGACCGCCATGGCGGGCCGGTTCGGCACGGCGCCGCCGGGCGCCGGTTCTCCGGTCAGGGGGCAGGCGGGGGCCGGCGCCGTGGAGGTCGTGGCGCGCGGCGTCACCTTGGCCGCCGCCTTGTGGGCTGGGGAGGAGGAGCAGGCGCTCAAGAGCAATGCCGTGAGCCCGACCACCGCCAGCGCACCCCAGGCGCGCCGGTGCCGCACCCCAAAACGTTCGATTTTCGCCATCGTTGGGCGTGATCGTACGGGGACGCGGCCCGAAAGTGGTGTCATGCCACCCCCGGCGCAGCCGCTATTGGCGGGAAACCCTCAGGCCGAGGGGGTGCCGGCGGCCGTTCCGGCGCTGGCGGCGGCGCCGGAGTACACCTCCGACCAGTTGCCGCTGGAGGCGCCGTACGACGTGGCCGGACCCAGGCCGAAGCGGCTGTAGACGTTCTCCATGGCCCGGCGGATCACGTCGGTCACCCCGGGAATGGCCGGGACGATCACGTTGGGCGGGATGGCCCCGGTGTTGCCGAGCAGCGACACGTAACTGGCCGAGCCGCTGGCCAGCACGCCGCCACCGTTGCCCGGTGCCGTGTAGTACGTGACGTCGGACCAGTTGCCCTGGCCGGGCACCGGCGAGTGGGCCAGCACGTCGACGTTCTTCGGGCCGGGGAGAGAGGGAACGTAGCGGTCGTACTCGCCGAGGATGACGGTGCTGAAGGCGTGGCCGTCGGTGAGGTTGCAGCCGTTGTAGAACCACGATGACGCGTCGGTGACCACCATGTCGGCCTTGGCCCCGACCGACTGGTACATGGACCCGATGAGGGTCGACTCGGGATCGTTGACCGGCGCCTGGTTCCAGTTGACCGTCGTGAGCGCCGGCTGCTCCGGCGCGATCGGGTCCTCGGCGGCGTCCTTGTAACAGACCTGCAGCCGATTGGGGCCGACCGAGGTGGGCTGCAGGCGGATCTGGCGGTAGCAGGCGTTGGCCCCCAAAAAGGCGAGATTGACACCGGCGGTGTTGGCGCTGGCGGCCCCCTGGCGCATCGGGGTGGACCAGTACTCGTCGTGGCCCAGGCTGAAGAGGCAGCGATGGTTCATGAGGAGCTGCGGCCGGGCATGCAGATCGATATCGGTCCAGTAGGTCATGTCCAACCCGAGGCTCTCGAGGTGGAACAAGAGCGGCAGCTCGTTGCCCACGAAGTCGGCGGCCCCCGAGGCCCACGTCTGCGGGTAGGGGCGGTCGAACGAGACGGCACGGGCGCGGTCGGCGAACGTCCCCCGACCCTTGCTGTCGGGGCCGTAGTACAGGCTGTAGCTGCCCCACAAGTTGTAGGCCTGCCAGGTCGTGACGCTGTTCTGCATGACGTACGCCGCCGTGGAAGCGTCGTCGCGGATGGTGAGCGGGACGAACTGCTCCTCGCCGCCGTCACCGACCAGCTTCAAGAGGTAGGAACCCGGCAGCCAGTCCTTCGTGATGTTGAGCGTGAGGGTGGGCGACCACGGACACGTCACCGTGCCGATGCCAGGCGTCACGACCGGTGCGGCCTGGACCTTGGCCGGGACGAAGTCGGTCTGGACGATGAGGCGGCCACCGAGGCCCTGATAGAAGCCCATGCGGTAGGCCTGGACCTGGACCGCCTGGGCGGTGGTGCTGACGAACACTGCCACGTCGTCGCCGGGCACCGCGCTGACCTGGCTGGCGAAACCCTCGAGTGCGTGGTCCGGCTGGTTGTGGTTGCAGATCCAGTTCAACGTGCCCGTCTTCGCGTTCTCGGCGATCAGCCAGGGCGCCGTCGGCACGGTGACGCCGCTCGCCAGCTTCTTGTCCACCACTGCGACGTGCCCGGTCGCTCGAGGCCGTTTCGCCTTCGCGGCCACCCGTTGCTTCGGGTGCGTGAGGTCGAGGTGCTTCGCACCGGCGAACCCGACGGCACCGAGTGCGGAGAGCTGCAGGAACTGGCGGCGGTCGAGGGGGCGCTCCGACGGGAGCGGCACGGGGTCGGAGCCACCGTCCGGTGGGAGGGGCTGCACGGTGGAAAGTGTACCCACGGCCTCCGGTTGCAGCCCGGCGGGTGGGCCGGTGACGAGGGGGCCCGCGGCACCACCTACCATTCCTCCGTGAGTTGGGCCCGCTCCCTCCCGGCACCGCTGCGACGGCCTTTGTCCCGGCTGGTGCACGCAGCATGGGAAGGCGCCGCCGACCTCGGGGCCATCGGCCCCGACGACCCCAGGGGCCGGCGCTTCGGACGCATGGGTGCCGGCGCGTGCCTGCTGTTCCCCCAGGGTGCCATCTACAACGAGCACCTCATCCACATCGGCTCCGAGACGATCGTCGGCCCGGGCGCCTCCATGTCGGCCGGCATGGCGCCGGGACAGGTGATGCCGACCGACCCGGTCGTCTCCATCGGCAGCCGTTGCCTGATCGGGCGCGGATCGCACATCGTGGGTCATTGGGAGATCGTCATCGGTGACGACATTCAGACCGGTCCCTACGTATACATCACCGACCAGAACCACTCTTACGAGGACCCGGTCGAACCCATCGGGCGGCAGTGGCCGACCGAGGCTCCCGTGCGCATCGGTTCGGGCAGTTGGCTGGGCGCCAACGCCGTCATCCTCCCGGGCGCACAGATCGGCGAGCACGTCGTGGTGGCGGCCGGTGCGGTCGTGCGCGGTGAGGTGCCCGACCGCTGCGTCGTGGCCGGCGTGCCGGCCCGCATTGTCAGGCGTTGGGTGGAGGGCATCGGCTGGGTCTCCGAGAAGAACGCCGTCGAACCATGAGCGGGACGACCTCGCCGTTCCTGGTGACGGTGAGTGGGCAGGACGGCCCGGGCATTTCGGAGCGGCTCTTCGGTGCGCTGGCCGAGCGGGGCATCGCGGTGGACGACGTCGAACAGGTCCGGGTCCACGGGCGGCTGCTGCTCTGCGTCGAGGCCGACATGGTGCCGGCGCAGGCGCAGCCGGTGCGCTCGCTGCTTAATGAGCGCCTCACCGGAGCAGGAGTGGAGGTGGCGGTCGATCCGCTGGTCGAGGCGGCGACGGACGAGGCCGCCGAGCTCCATCTGGTCACGCTTCTCGCACCAGAGCTCGACGCGTCGACGCTCGAGACGGTGACCGGTGCCGTGGCGCGTTGTGGCGGCAACATCGTGCGCATCGTCCGCCTGGCGGCGTACCCGGTGCACAGCTATGAGTTCTCGGTGGCGGGCGCGGCGATCGACGGCCTGCGCCGTGCCTTGGCCGAGGTGGCCGCCCGCTGCGAAGTCGACATCGCCGTGCAGGCGGCGGGGTTGCACCGGCGGGCCAAGCACCTGATCGTGCTCGACGCCGATTCCACGTTGTTGCAGGGTGAGATGATCGATCTGTTGGCGGAGCGGCGCGGCTGTGGCGAGCAGGTGGCCGCCGTGACCGCAGCGGCCATGGCGGGGGAGATCGACTTCGCGGAGGCGCTGCGCCAACGGGTGCGGTTGTTGGCCGGGTTGCCGCAGGCCGAGCTCGAGGCTGTGCGCGACGGGATCGTGCTGACACCGGGCGCCCGCACCCTCGTGCGTACGCTCAAGCGGCTGGGGTACGAGGTGGCGGTGGTGAGCGGGGGCTTCACCCAACTGATCGGCCCGCTGGTGGACGATCTCGGCATCGACCACGTGGCGGCCAACGGGCTCGCCGTGGAGGCGGGCGTCGTCACGGGCGAGCTGGACGGGCCCATCGTCGACCGGGCCGGCAAGGCCACGGCACTGGCACAGTTCGCGGCGGCGGCGGGTGTTCCGCTGGCGCGCACCATCGCAGTCGGGGACGGTGCCAACGACATCGACATGCTGGCGGCGGCCGGCCTCGGCATCGCCTTCAACGCCAAGCCGGTCGTGCGCGAGGCCGCCGACGCCGCGCTCAGCGTGCCCTATCTCGACGCCATCCTGTTCCTGCTCGGGATCTCCCGACGCGAGGTGGAGCTGGCGGACCGACTCGACGAGGGGGCCACGTGACGGTCCTCGCCCAGGGGGAGCAAGGCCGGTCGGCCGACAACCGCGGCCCCCGCCCCCTGCTGCGGGGTTGGCTGCACGCGGGTGCGTTCTTCGCCTGGCTGCTCGGCGGTCCATTCCTGATCGCCGCCGGCCCCGACGCCACCGCGACGGCGGAGCTGGCGGTCTACGTCGCCGGCATGCTGATCATGTTCGGCACGAGCGCGGCCTTCCACCGGCTGCGCTGGTCCGCCCCGGCGTGGCGGCGCATGCGGCGGGCGGATCACAGCGCGATCTTCATCGGCATCGCCGGGACCGGTACGGCCGTCGTGGGCCTTTCGTTGACCGGGTGGTCCGAGATCCTGATCATCGCCATGGTCTGGGTGGGTGCGTGTGCGGGCATTGCGTTGCGCCAGGCCTTCCTCGATGCGCCGCAGTGGGTCGTGGCGATTCCCTACGTGGTGGTGGGCTGGTGCCCCATCATTGTGGCGCCGCAGCTGGTGGGGGCCCTGGGTTGGGTCGGCTTCGCCCTGATGTTGGTGGCGGGTGCCGCATATACGGTCGGCGCCCTGGTCTACGCCCGCAAGTGGCCGGATCCGTGGCCGCGTGTCTTCGGCTTCCACGAGGTGTTCCACGCCTGCACGCTGGTGGGGGCCGGGTTGTTCGCCTACCTCGTCGCCTTCATTGCGCTGCCGCGGTACTGAGTCGTCGGTCAATCGTCACTTCGAAGCAGCCGAGCTACTGATGAAGTACAAGGTGCCGCCACCCGAGCTGGCGCCGTAGGCGCTGGACGACACCTTCGTCCCGTACTTCTCGACCCAGGCGTCGATGGCGCTGGCGGTGCTGCTTTGTGAGCCGGCGGTTCTGGCGCCGTCGGTTCTGGCGCCGGAGGTCTTTGCGGTTGCGGTGCCGCCACCGCCACCGCCACCGCCACCGCCACCGCCACCGTCACCGTCACCGGAGCCGGGCGCGCTCGCGCCGGTCGTCGAGCCCATGCCTCCGGATACGTAGACGTAGTGCACCTTGCCTGATGCGACGAGATGCTTGAACTCCGACAGTGTGGGCGCGGGGTCCGTGCCACTGAAGCCACCCATGGCGATGACCGCTTTGCCACTTTCGAGGATGAAGGGCGCTGCCGATTGCGACCCGTTCACGGCGACCAGGTAGGTGGCGGACCCTTGATGCTTCTCGAGATAGCGCACCAGCGACTCGTTGACCGACGATGCACCCCCGCCACCCCCACCGGCCCCGCCGCCCGAACCCATGCCGCCGAGTGCGCCCGGGGCCGTACCGGTGCGGGCGCCGGTCGGCGCTGCCGTCCGCCGCGCCGGTCGTCGCTGCTCCGCCCGGACCCGACCCACCACGCGGTCCGGTTCTACCGCTGAGCCCCCCACCCGTACCGCCGCTGAGGCCGCCGGTCGGCGACGCCGCACGACCGCCCGCGCCACCACCCGGCGCGCCGCCACCGGCTCCACCGCCCGCACCCGAGGCGGGTCCGGCCGTGGCGATGGTGCTCGTCGTCGTTCCGAGGGTCGTCAGGGAGTAGGCGGCGGGCCCGGCCAGCACCGACACCACGGCGAGCGCGCCGGCGAGCAGTGCGAACCAGCGCGTGCCGTTCGGCCGCACCATGCAGAGGAAGAGAATCAACGCAGAGATCACGCCGGTCACGACGACGGTGGGACCGAGCCAGGAGTCGTAGCCGCTCGTGCGGGCGAGCAGGGTGTCGGCCCAGAGCACGGTGCCGACGATGGTGGCCGGGAGCAGCCAGGCCCAGCGGCGTGACTGTCGTCCGAGGCGCCACAGCGCGACGGCGCCGGCGCCGGCGAGCGCGGCGACCGCCGGTGCCATCACGACGGTGTAATAGGGGTGGAAGATCCCCTTGGCGTAGTCGTACACCGCCAAGAACATCAGGAGCGTCCCGCCCCACAACACGAACCCGGCCCGTTCGCCGTCGGAGCGAGTGTGGCGGCGCGTGAGCCACAGCCCGGCCAGCAGGCCGACGATGGCCACGGGGAGGAGCCACGAGATCTGGCCGCCCAATTCGCTGTCGAACATCCGCAGCAGCCCTTCACCGCCACCGAAGGCGGTGGAGCCGCTCGTGCCGCCGGCCGTACCGGCGCCGCCACCGGAGCCGAAAATCCGGGCGAAGCCGTTGTAGCCAAAAATGAGGTTGAGTTCGCTGTTGTCCGTGCTCCCGCCGATGTAGGGGCGGGCGCTCTGTGGCCACAGCTCGACGATGGCCACCCACCATCCGCTCGAGACGAGCAGGGCGAGGGCCGCCCACCCCAGCTGTCCGATGCGTCGGGCCAGGCGCGGTGGTCCACACCACAGGTAAGCCAGACCGAGGGCGGGGACGACGATGAAGGCGTCGAGTGTCTTGGTGAGGAAGGCCAGCCCGATCAGCGCCCCGGACAGCACGAGCCCGGTCGTCTTGCCGGTTTCGATGGCGCGCCAGCAGGCCCACCCCGCCAGCACGAGGAGGAGCGTCAAGAACGCGTCGGGGTCGTTGTAGCGGAAGATGACCACCGCGACCGGGGTGAGGGCGAGTGCCAAGGAGGCCAGGACGGCGGCAGGCTCGCCGAACCAGCGCCGGACGAGGTGGTACAGGACCATCACGGTGGCCACCCCGGCGAGGGCTTCGGGCGCCAGCATGCTCCAGCTGGAGAATCCGAAGATCCGTCCCGAGAGCTCCATCACCCACAGGGCCGCCGGCGGCTTGTCGACCGTGATGAACGAACCAGGGTCGAGCGAGCCGAAGAAGAAGGCTTTCCAGCTCTCGGTCCCGCTCTTCACCGCGGCGGCATAGAAGGTATTGCCCATCCCGATGCGGTCCAGGCTCCAGGTGTACAGCAGCGCCGTCATCGCGAAGATGGCGGCCCGTGCCGGCACCGACCAGGCCGGGCGGTCAGCGCCACGCCACCAGCGACGGCGCGCCCGGTCCGGCCCGGCACCCGCACCGGCGTCGTTGGAAGAGCTGCCGGTGTTCGGTCCGTCCTGCGCGTGCGGGTGCGGGTCGGAGACAGCCGGAATGGGGTCGACGACGATGGTCATGGCGGCGATGGTGCGGGTCGCGTCTGCACGTCCGGTGCACGCCCCCTGTGAGCGCCGTCGGAGTTTCTGGGCGAGCGCCGTACGCGACGGACGATTCGTAGGACACGGCCACCTCGCACTCAGCGCGCCCCTAAGGCGGGACGCCACGGTGCCGTCATGACCATACGAATGCGGAGCGCTCTGCGCCGATCCGGTCGAATGGCGCAGCTACTGCGCTACTCCGCCGTGTCGGGCATCTCCACCGTCACGAGCCTGACCGTGCTCGCCGTCCTCGTCGGTTTGTTCGGCGTGGACGCCGTGCTGGCCAACGTGCTGGCCACGGCGGTCGGGACGGTGCCGTCGTTCGAGCTGAACCGTCGTTGGGTCTGGTTCGACCGGTCACAGCGATCAGTGCTGCGCCAAGTCGCGCCGTTCTGCACGTTGTCGTTCGCCGGCCTGGTGATCTCGACCCTGACCGTGCGCACCGTTTCCGCCCGTACCATCGACCTCGGCCGCGGCTGGCACACGCTGGCGGTGGAGGCAGCGAATGTCGCCGCCTACGGTGCGCTGTGGGTGGTGCAGTTCGTGCTCTTGGATCGCGTGTTGTTTCGCCACAACCCGTCGCCGCGCACCGGACGGGCCGCGGCGGCGGCGCCGACCGGACTCGAGCCCGGTGCGCCACCCTCAGGCGATGACGCCGGCTTCGCGCAGATCCGCCAGTTCGCCGGGACCGAGACCCAGCTCGTCGGCTAAGACCTCGTCGGTGTGCTCGCCGAGCCAGGGCACCCGCGTCTCGGGCCCTTCGGCGACATCGGCGAACTTCACCGGGATCCCCGGGATCAGCACGGGTTGGGCGACGCCGTCCGGGCGGGGGTGCTCCACGAGCATGTGGCGTCCCGCCAGGTGCGGATCGGCCACCACCTCCTCGTCGTTTGCTACTGGCCCGGCCACCAGGCCGGCCGCGTTCAGGGCATCGCAAGCCTCCCGCTTGGTCAACGCGGCGGCCCACGACTCCAGAGCGGGCCTGATGTCGGACTCGAGGTGGTCGAGCCAGCCCTGCGGTGTGGCGAAGCGCGCGTCGCCGACCCACTCCGGCCGACCGATGGCACGGGCCAGGTCCGGCCACTGGTGTGCCCGCAGCACCTGCAACATGAACCAGCCGTCGGCAGCCCGGAAGCCGTGCAGGATCCCGGGCCAGGGTGTCCCCATCGGCATGCCCATGGACCAGAAGTTGGGGACCACGTCGAGGACGGCCACCAGCGCGTCGAGCATGGCGACGTCCACGCGCTGCCCCCGTCCGGTGCGGTCGCGCTGGCGCAGCGCGGCTTGGGTGCCGATGACGGCGAAGAGCCCGGTGACGATGTCCCCGAGCCCGCCCATGGGCGAGCCGATCGGTGGTTGTCCCTCGGGACGCTTGAATTCGTAGGCCCCGCTCATGGCCTCGACGATGGAGGCCAGCGCGGGCCAGCCGGCGTAGGGGGATTCCGGTGTGCCGGCCGGCACCGGATGCCCGAAGCCGGAGATGGACAGATAGATCACCGCCGGGTGTGCGGCCGCCACGTCGTCGTAGCCGAGGCCGAGGCGCTCGATGGCGCCGGCGCGGAAGTTCTCGGCGACGACGTCGAAGCGCGGCGCCAGGCGCAGCACGAGGTCGCGCCCGGCCGGCTGCTTGAGGTCGACGACGACGGAGCGCTTGGACAGGTTGTTGCGCAGGAAGGTGGCGCCGACGGTGCGCCCGTCGGGATCGGTGAGCGAGGGCGACGCGCTGCGCCCGAGGTCGCCTGTGCCGGGTGACTCGATCTTGACCACCTCGGCGCCCAGGCGGCCCAGCAGCTGGGTGGCATAGGGGAGCGCCTGCATCTGCTCGAGGGCGAGGACGCGCACGCCGTCGAGCGGCTTGCCCCACCGCGCCGCCTCCGGGTTGACGACGTCACCGAGCCTCACGGGCCTTCCAGGCCGAGCATCGCAATGGCGTTGCCCCGCATGATCCGGTACACCTCCTCGTCGGTCAGGTGACGCACCAGCTCCTCAGCCACGGCCCGGGTGTCGGGCCAGGTCGAGTCGGTGTGGGGGTAGTCGGTCTCGAAGGTGACGCGGTCGGCGCCGATGACGCCGAGGGAGTCGAGGCCGTGCTGGTCGCGGAAGAAGCAGCCGTAGACCTGGCGGTGGAAGTAGGTGGACGGCGGCTCGAGAATGGTGTCCTGCACACCGCCCCAGGCCCGATGCTCGCGCCAGACGTCATCGACCCGCTCGAGGATGTACGGCAGCCAACCGATCTGCCCCTCCGAGTAGGCGAGCACGAGGTCGGGGAAGCGGATGAGGACGCCGGAGAAGAGGAAGTCGCACAGCGAGGACATGGCGTTGCCGAAGCTGAGCGACGCCGCCACGGCCACCGGCGCGTCGGCCGACGTCGCGGGCATCTTCGACGACGAGCCGATGTGCATGCACACCACCGTGCCCGTCTCGGCGCAGGCGGCGAAGAAGGGATCCCAGTAGCCGCTGTGGATGCTGGGCAGACCGAGGTGGGGCGGGATCTCGCTGAAGCAGACGGCCCGCACACCGCGGGCAGCGTTGCGGCGCACCTCGGTCGCCGCCTTCTGGGCGTCCCACAGGGGGATGAGGCAGAGTGGCAGCAGCCGGCCGTCGCTGTCGCCACACCACTCTTCGACCATGAAGTCGTTGTAGGCGACGACGCAGGCCTCGGCCAGCTCCTTGTCCTTGGCTTCGAGGAAGGTCTGGCCGCAGAAGCGGGGGAAGGTCGGGAAGCACAGGCTGCCCTCGACCCAGTTGGCCTCGTTGTCGGCGATGCGCGCCGTGGGCTCGTAGCAGCCCGGTCGCATTTCGTCGTAGGTGATGGGGGACATCGTCATGTCGTCGCGGTCGAACCCGACGGCGGCCACGTGGCGCTTGTTGATGTACACGAGGTCCTCGTAGACCCAGCAGTCGGCTTGCGGTCCCTCGGGATCGAAGCTCTGGCGGTAGGTCCCGCCGCCGATGTGCTCCATCTCGCCGATGCCGCGGCGCTCGGCCCTGGGGCCCCGGTCGCGCAAGCGGGCCGGCAGCCAGGTTTCCCACAGATGGCGCGGCTCGACGATGTGGTCGTCCACGCTGATGATCTTCGGCAGCGGTGTCGTGCTCCCGAGCCGGGGGGTGGTCTCGCCAATCAGGTCGGTCATGGTTGCTCCAGTGTGGCCGCGAACCCGACGAGCGGCGCCAACGACTCCAACTCGGCCCGGACGGCGCGCTCGTCGCCGGCCCGCACCCGGAGCACGACCTCGGTGATGCCGATCCCGGCGTAGTGCTCCAGCTTGCCCTGGTCGGCGAAGGTCCCGAAGGGCACGACGGAGAGGGCGGCCGGGTCGCGTCCGGCCTCGTGGGCCAGGGCGTGCAGACGTGGGATGGCCGCGGCCAGGCCGCTGCCGCCGATGGGAATCCAGCCGTCGGCGCTCTCGACCACGGCGGCGAACACGGCGTCGTTGGCGCCACCGCCGACGAGCGTGCGCACCCGGGGCTGCTGCACGGGCTTGGGCCAGGACCAGGTCGGCCCGAAGTCCACGAACTCGCCGTGGTACTCGGCCTGGTCAGCGGACCAGATGGCTTCGGCGGCCGCCAGGTGCTCACGCACCACCTGGTGCCGGCGGGCCCAGTCGACGCCGTGATCCTCCGCCTCCGTGCGGTTCCAGCCGAACCCGACCCCGAGCGTCACCCGGCCGCCGGAGAGATGGTCGAGGGTGGCCACCTGTTTGGCCAGCAGGATGGGCTCGTGCTGGGCCACCAGCAGAATGCCGGTGCCGAGCCCGATGCGCGCGGTGACCGCGGCGGCGGTGCTCAGCGCCACCAGCGGATCCACGCAGCGCTTGTAGTCGTCCAGGCGCACCCCACCGACGAGGGCCGGTGGGGTGTCCTCCTGCACGGGAAGGTGGGTGTGCTCGGGCAGGTAGAGCGAGTCGAAGCCGAGCTCCTCGACCGCGGCGGCGAGGACGGCGGGCGCCAGGTCCTGGTCCGTCAGCGCGGCGGTGATACCGAGCCGCATGTCAGGACCCGGCGGGGGGCCGGCCGGCGAACTCGGCCAGGGTGCCGCTCCCGACGGCAGTGCTCAGCAGTGCGCCGAAGGCGGCCTGCTCGCGGCGATTGGCCTCCACCACGGCGACGCGGCGCGCCGCCCGCACGAGGGAGGTGCTGGCCCGGGTGGCCCCCCGGGGGTGGGCCGCGATGCGCGCCGCCAGTGCGACGGTCTCGTCGAGCACGGTGCCGGCGTCGCACACCTTGAGTGCAACTCCGAGCTCGACCAGTTCGGGGGCGCTGACCCAGTCAGAGGTGAGCAGGACGCGCGCCGCCTGTTGCCACCCCATGAGGCCGGGGAACAGGAGGCTGCTGGCCGCCTCGGGAGGCACGCCCAGTTCCGCGAACGGGACGCGCAGGCGGGCGCCGGCGTCGACCAGGACCAGGTTGCAGTGGGGGAGCAGCGTGAAGCCGAGACCGACCGCGACGCCGTTGACGGCGGCCAGCAACGGCACCGAGAGATCGAGCAGGCAATCGAGCAACCCCATGAAGCCCTGCCCGGCTCCTTCGACCGCGGTGCCGGTGGCGATGGCGGCCATTTCGGCCAGGTCCTGGCCCGAGGTGAAGGCGGAGCCTCGCCCGGTGAGCACGACGGCGCCGACCGTCTCGTCGTTGTCGGCGGCGAGCAGGGCGGCGGTGACCTCCTGGTACATGGCGGTGTCGAACGCGTTGCGCACTTCGGGGCGGTTGAAGGCGATGATGCGGACGCCGGGTGCACCCCCGTCGATCTCAATCCGGTCGGAGGCCATGCCGCTGGCTCAGCCCCCGGCTTCGGCGTCCGCGGCCGTCTTGGCGCGGCGGCGGATGACGGCCTCCGCCGCGCCGCTGGTGCTGGTGGAGATCGGCCAGCCCACGTAGTGGGTCAGGTGGACCACGACCTCACGGATCTGCTCGACGGTCAGCTCGCCCCGCTCGAGCGCGTTGTCGAACTGAATCTCGAGCAACTCCGGCTTGTCCTGAGCCGCCAGGACGCCGATCGTCAGGAGCCGCCGGTCACGCAGCTCAATGGTGTCGTCGGTCCAGATCGTCCCGAAGAGGTGATCGACGGTCACGTCGGTGTAGCGCCCCGGGAGATCGGCTGGGTCGACGGTGAACCCGTAGACCTCCTGCATCTTCGCCATACCGGCCGCGCGCCTGTCCTCTTGCTCGCTCACTCGCTCTCCTTCATCGTCTCTCGGGGCATTTCGGATCTCCTGGTCGCTCGGCGCTCGGGGCACTTCGGCTCACGAGCATTCCGGCCCCCGGGGACATTCCGGCCTGGCGGGCCTGACCCTACCCAGGTCGGACGCCGGGCGGCGCCGCCACGTCGACGATCAGATGTCGCCCTCGAAGCCGTAAATGCGGCCGCAGCGCCGCTCGGCCAGTGCGGCCAGCGGGAGGTCGACGCCGAGCGCGGCCCCGAGCTCCAAAATGGTGGTGAGGTCCTTGTGGGTGACCTCGGCGCCCGAACGCATGAGGCCCAGCAGCCCCTCGTCGGTGTCGGGTGGCCACGGCGCCGCGGTGGTGCGGAACATCAGGCGGGTCGCCCCCCCGATGCGCTTGTCGCTCTCCCGTGCCGCCTCGCCCAGCTTGAGCAGGTCGATACCCGCCGCCTCGGCCAACTCCTGCGCTTCGAAGGCCGCCAGCCAGGATCCGTATGTGATGAGGTTCCGAGCCAGCTTGGCGGCGAGGCCGGACCCCGGCGGGCCCATGTGGAGGACGAGGCAGCTCACGGCGTCGAGCACAGGGCGCAGCCGGTCGACCTCCTCTTCGGAGCCACCGATCATGCACACGAGGTCACCCGCGGCAGAAGCGTCCGGACCACCGCTCACGCCGCAGTCGACCACGGCGACGTCCCGGGAGGATCCCTCGGCCCGCATCTCGAGCACCGTCTCGGTGGGAATGGTGCTCACGATGACAGCGGTGCTCCCCGCCGCCGCGCCGGCGAACACACCGTCGGGCCCCTGCAGGACCGCCCGGACCTGGGCGTCGTTGAACACCACCACCAGGATCACGTCGCTCCGGGCCGCCAGCGCCGAGGGTGTCGCCGCCACGTGGGCCTCCTCCCGGAACGGCGCGGTGGCCTCCTCACGGACATCGGCCACGGTGACGGGCATGCCGGCGCGGATGAGGGAGGTCGCGAGGCCGCCGCCCATGTCCCCGAGCCCGATGACCCCGACGCGCAACGCAGAGGGTGTCCCTCCGTCCTGGTTCTCCGGCACGTGGCCAACCTCCCGATCGACGCTAGATCTGGACAAGTGTCTGGACTATAGTTTGAACTGATGACCGAGGAAAATGAGACGGGACCTGCCGGCGAGCTCGACGACTACTCGGGTCCCTTCGACCCCGGGTTCGACTACGAGGACCTGTCGAAAGAGGCCCTGGTCAGGCTGGTCCGCGAGTACGGGCTCATCGTCCACCTGCTGGACCGGTCCATGTGCGCCGCCATCGGCCTGAGGTACGGGGCCGACGCGGTGAAGGAGCTAGCGATCGAGGAGTGGGCCGGCGCCAGCCCGGTCTACGGCGACCGGCTGCGCCGGATCATGCAAGTCGAGGGCGACGGCGTCTCGGCCATCTTCAAGGTGCTCCAGCTCGACCCCGGCTTCCCGCACCACTACATGGACGTGCACTACGAGCTGGTCGACGAGAGCCACGGCTACTTCGAGCTGGCCTACTGCGGCGCGCTGATGGACGCCGAGCCCTTCGGGGACGCCATGGTGACGAACATGTGCCACCACATTGAGGATGGGACGTTCGACGTGACGGCGCAGGCGGTCAACCCCAAGGCGCACATCCGCCACGTGCACCGGCCGCCGCGGGTGCCCGGTGACCGGGTGCCGCACTGCCGTTGGGAGATCGTCATTGAGGACGAGACCGAGACGCTGCCCGAGAAGGACATCACCAAGATCACCCGCATGACGACGGCGGCGACGTTCACCTTCCCCGCCATGAAGGACGGCACGCCGCACATCCCCGACGGGGCGACGGGCGCGGGATCGGGCCCGGCCACGTGAGCATGTTCGACGCCGTCGAGGCGGACCAGGGCGACGGGCCCCGGACCAGCCCGGGCGCCGCCGCCTCTCCGAGCGTCAGGCCGAGGTCATGGAGCGGCTGGTGCTGGCGGCGGCGGCGGAGGCCGAAGAGCGGCCCTATGCGGACATCTCGGTGCGGACGATCGCCAAGCGGGCGGGCGTGGCGCCGGCGACCGCCTACACGTACTTCTCGGGGAAGGACCACCTGCTGGCCGAGGTGCTGTGGCGGCGCATGCACGCGTCCCCGAGCCTGGTCGACCTGAACCTGCCTCTGCCCGACCGCGTGGCCGACACCGTCCGCACTATGGGCTTCGGCGCCATGGGGTCGCCGGCCGTGGCGGTGTGCACGACGGCGCTGCTGGGCGACGGCCCCGACGTGAAGCGCGTGCGGTCGCGGCTGGGTGCCGAGATCGGGCGCCGGCTGGAGGCCGCACTCGGGAAGGGCGCGGACCCGGCGGTGCGCGACGTGCTGCAGGTCACCTACACGGGTGCGCTGCTCAGCGCCGGCATGGGACACCTCGCCTTCGAGGCCGTGCCGTCGCTGATGGCCGAGGCGACGGCGCTGATGACGCGGACAGGGCCACGGTCGGCCGCGGGCACGTCGTGACCACCGTCGCACCGCTGGCCTACAGCCCGTACGACTACGGCATCCACGAGAACCCGTACCCCACCTACGCCCGCCTGCGCGCCGAGGCACCGGTCTTCTACAACGAGGAGCTCGACTTCTTCGCCTACGCGCGGCACGCCGACGTCCTGTCCGCGTTCCGCGACGTGGACCACTACTCGAACGCGTACGGCGTGAGCCTCGACCCGGCGGCGTTCGGGCCCGATGCGCACCGCGCCATGTCGTTCCTGGCCATGGACCCGCCCCGGCATACGCGCATGCGCTCCATTGTGGGCAAGAGCTTCACGCCGCGCCGCGTCGCCGCCATGGAGGACGGCATCCGCGCCCTGGCAGTGGCGCACTTGGAGCCGGCGCTCGAGGCGGGCTCGTTCGACTTCATCGCCGACTTCGCCGGCCGCCTGCCCATGGACGTGATCTCCGAGCTGGTGGGTGTCCCGGCGTCGGACCGGGCCGAGATACGGCGCCTGGCCGACCTCCTCGTGCACCGCGAGGAGGGAATGAACGACATCCCGCCGGAGGGGTTGGAAGCGGCCCTGACCCTGGCCGGCTACTACGCCGCCATGGTGGCCGACCGCCGCCGTCACGAGCGCGACGACCTGACCTGGTCGCTGCTGCAGGCCGAGATCGACGGCGACCGCCTGACCGACGACGAGGTCATCGGCTTCTTGTTCCTCCTCGTGGTGGCGGGGAACGAGACGACGACCAAGTTGTTGGGCAACGCCTGGTACTGGGGCTGGCGCAACCCCGACCAGGTGGCCAAGCCCCTGGCCGACCCGGCCCGGGTGCCGGACTGGGTGGAGGAGACGCTGCGCTACGACACCTCGACGCAGATGCTGGTCCGGGTGACGAGCCGGCCGGTGCGCGTGCAGGAGGTCGACATCGAGGCGGGCCGGCGCGTGCTGCTGCTCCTCGGGTCGGCCAACCGCGACGAGGACGTCTTCCCCGACTCTGAGACCTACGACCTCGACCGCCGCACCCAGGACCTGGTGAGCTTCGGCAGCGGGCGCCACTTCTGCATGGGGGCGGCGCTGGCCCGCATGGAGGCGCGTGTCGCGTTGACCGAGCTGGCGGCTGTGGTGCGGTCCTATGACATCGACCCGGCGGGGATGGAGCGGGTGCACTCCATCAACGTGCGGGGATTCGCCGCGCTGCCGACAACGGTGGTGCCGCGCTGATGCCGCGCTTCGAGCCGCACCCCGAGCGCCGGCCGACGGCGGTGACCGGCGCCTCCTCGGGCATCGGCGCCGAGGCGGCGCGGGCGTTGGCGAGGGCCGGTCATCCCGTCGTGCTCGGGGCGCGCCGGGTGGAGGTCTGCGAGGAGGTGGCCGCGTCCATCCGTGCCGAAGGGGGTGCGGCGGTGTCCGCCCACCTCGACCTGGCCGACCCGGCCTCGGTCGACCGGTTCGCCAAGGAGGCGGAGGCGGCGTTCGGGCCGGTGGAGATCCTCGTGTCCAACGCAGCCAGAATTCAGCCCGGGACGGCGCTCGAGACCAGCCCCGAGGACTTCGAGGAGGTCCTGCGCGTCAACGTCGGCGCGGCGCAGCGACTCGTGCGCGCCTTCGGCGCCGGCATGGTGGCGCGCCGGCGGGGTGATCTCGTCTTCGTGACATCCGACGTGGTGGCGCACCCCCGACCTCGCATGGCGGCCTACGTGGCCTCCAAATGGGGGCTCGAGGGATTCGTCACGGCGCTGCAGATGGAGCTCGAGGGCACTGGGGTGCGCGCCGTTATTGTGCGGCCCGGCCCGACGCTGACGGGCATGGGCATGGACTGGGACCCTGCCGTCACCGGCGAAGTGTTGGCCGAGTGGACCCGCTGGGGCCTGGCCCGGCATTCGGCCTTCCTGCGACCCGAGGGCGTGGCGTCGGCCATCGCCCATGCCGTAGCCGCCCCGCGGGGCACGCACCTCAGCGTGGTGGAGGTCCAGCCCGAGGCACCACTCACAGCACCGAGCCCGGAAGGAGCACCGTGACGGAGCAGACATTGAGGGAGCCGCCCCGCGTCTCGGGCGGGGAAGGCGAGAACGGCCATCTCGACGAGCTGAGCCGCGACCCCATCGGGCTGATGGCGCGGGTGCGGGCCGAGTGCGGTGACGTGGGGGAGTTCACGCTGGCCGCCCGGGACGTCGTGTTGCTGACCGGTGCGGACGCCAACGAGTTCTACTTCCGGGCGCCAGAGGAGCAGCTCGACCAGGCCGAGGCCTACCCGTTCATGACGCCCATCTTCGGGAAGGGTGTCGTGTTCGACGCGCCGCCGGAGCGCCGGCGCGAAATGCTGCACAACCAGGCGCTGCGCGACAAGTTCATGCGTGGCCACGCCGCCACCATCTCGCGAGGTGGAGCAGATGGTGGCCGACTGGGAAGACGAGGGTGAGATCGACCTGCTGGAGTGGTTTGCCGAGTTGACGATCTACACGTCCTCCGCCTGTCTGATCGGGCCGCGCTTCCGCAGCGAGCTCGACGGGAGGTTTTCCCGGCTCTACCACGACCTCGAACAGGGCACCGACCCGATCGCCTACGTCGACCCCTACGCCGACATCGAGAGCTTCCGCCGGCGCGACGCGGCCCGGGTGGCGCTCGTCGAGCTTGTGGGCGGCATCATGGAACGGCGGGCGGCAGGGCCGCCGGCGCCCGAGGGCGAGGCCGACCTGCTCGACATCCTGATGTCGATCAAGGAGGAGGACGGGTCACCGCGCTTCAGCGCCGACACCGTGACGGGGATGTTCATCTCCATGATGTTCGCCGGTCACCACACCACGTCGGGCACGGCAGCCTGGACGCTCATTGAGCTGTTGCGTCACCCGGCGGAGCTGGCAGCGGTGAACGACGAGCTGGACCGGCTCTATGCCGACGGCTCGGAGGTCAGCTTCCAGGCCCTGCGCGAGATCCGCACCTCGAGTCAGCGCTGAAGGAGGCGCTGCGGCTGCACCCGCCGCTGATCCTGCTCCTGCGCGTGGCCATGGAGGAGCTGTCCTACGGCGACTACCGGATTGCGGCCGGCAAGTTCGTGGCGGCCAGCCCGGCCATCTGCAACCGCATCCCCGAGGACTTCCCCGACCCCGACGCGTTCGTGCCGAGCCGCTACCTCGAGCCGCGGGAGGAGGACCGGGCCAACCCGTGGACCTGGATCCCCTTCGGCGCCGGCCGGCACCGCTGCGTCGGCGCCGCCTTCGCCATGATGCAGTTGAAGGCGATCTTCTCGGTGTTGCTGCAGGGGTGGGAATTCGAGGCGGCCCAGCCACTGGATTCGTACCGCAACGACCACTCGAAGATGGTCGTGCAGCTCCAACAGCCGTGCCGCGTGCGCTACCGGCGTCGGATGACGGGATCGACGCCGGCAGCGGGGTCGGCATCGGCAGCAGGGTCGGCATCGGCATCGGCAGCAGGGTCGGTCGGGTGAGGGTCGTTGTCGACCGCGACCTGTGCCAGGGCCACGCCGCCTGCGAGGGCGAGGCGCCCGAGGTCTTCTCGGTCTCCAAGAAGGGGGAGCTCACCGTCCTGCAGCCGGAACCGCCCGAGAGCCAGCGCGCCGCCGTCGAGCTCGCCGTCAAGTACTGCCCCACCCATGCCCTGTCCATAGAGGAGGACTGACTGCCATGCCCGCTTACCCGCGCGCCGAAATGGAAGAGATGGTCGAGCGTTGGCTCGCTGCCAACAAAGCCGGCGAGGAGAAGAAGGACTGGAAGCACATGGCCGAGCTCTACACCGAGGACGCCACCTACGGCTGGAACGTCGGGCCGTCCGACGAGTTCATGGCCGTCGGGCGCGAGGAGATCCGCGAGATCGCGCTGGGCCTCGAGATGGCCGGTCTGGAGGGGTGGACCTACCCCTACCAGAAGGTGCTCATCGACGAGCAGCAGGGCGAGATCCTCGGCCTGTGGAAGCAGGTGGCCGACGCCACCAAGGCGGACGGCTCCAACTACGAGATCGCGGGCCTCGGCGGCAGCTGGTTCCGCTACGCCGGGAACTTCCAGTGGTCGTGGCAGCGCGACTTCTTCGACGTCGGCAACGCCGGCGCCGTGTTCATGGCGATGATCAAGGACGGGACGCTGCTTCCCGGCATGCAGCAGCGGATGGAGCGCGCCATGTCGGGCGAGCGCCAGCCCGGTCACTACCGCCTCGGCGACGGCCCCGTCGGCCTGTGGGAAGTGCCGCCGGGCTCGTAGGGCGAGCAGGCCCGGCCTCCCAGCATTCGGGCTCCCCCGAAGGCCGGCACGGGAAGACGGTGACGGTGCGGCCGGAGAGGCACGTGCAACGCTGACGCGGTGGTGCCGAAGCGGACGTGGTCGCTCCTCGTCGTGCTGGCCGTCGCCGCCGTGGCGTCGGGATGTGCGGCCGGGGGGACCACGACGACGTCCACACCGGGGCCGCCGGCTCAGGGCGAGGGGGGCCAGCGGCAGGGCACCATCACCACGACAACCACATCTGACACATCCACCACCCAGCCACCGGTCACGCCGATGGCATGGTCGCCCTGCAGCGACAACGCCGGCCTGCAGTGCGGCACCCTCGTCGTCCCGCTGGACGACGCCCGTCCGAGCGGCCCCACCATCCCCATCGCCGTGGCGCGCCATCCGGCGGAGGACCCTGCGGCCCGCCTCGGGTCCCTCGTCATCGATCCCGGCGGCCCGGGCGTCTCAGGCATCGACGACATGGCGAACGAGCTGAGCGCGTTGGCGCCGCAACTCCTCGACGACTTCGACATCGTGCTCTTCGACCCCCGTGGCGTCGAGCGCAGCGACCCGGTCACCTGCGGCGCGGCGACCGGCAGCGCGCCCGCGGACCCGGCGCCGTCCACGGCGAGCGAGGAGACCGGCACCATTGAGGGGCTGCGCGCAGTTCGCCGCGGACTGCGAGAAGAACAGCGCCAACGTGCTGCCCTACATCGGGACGGTCGATGTCGCTCGCGACATGGACCGGCTGCGCCAGGCCCTCGGTGACAGCGGGTTGACCTATATGGGGCAGTCCTACGGCACCCTCCTCGGGCTCACGTACGCCTCGATGTTCCCGACCCGCATACGGGCCATGGTGCTCGACAGCGTGATCGACCCCGCTCTCTCCTTCGACCAGATCACCGAGGGGCAGGCCGACGGCTTCGAGGGCGTGCTCGACGCGTTCTTCTCGTGGTGCGCCGGCAGCGCGGCCTGCCGCTGGCGGCCGGCCGGCGACCCGACCACGGCCTTACTGGCGCTGCTCGCCAGTGCGCGGACGTCACCGGCACCGGGCGGAGGGGGCAGCCTGGCCGGGCCCGGGCAGCTCTACGACGCGTTGCTCGACTCGCTGTACTCCGAATCGGATTGGCCCCAGCTCGGTGCCACCTTGGCCGCCGACGCGGCCGGCAACGGCGCGCCGGCCGTCGCCCAGTCGAACCACTACAACACCGGCGGCGGCTCCAACGCCGACGCCGCCGCCACCGCCATCGACTGCCTCGACCATCCCGTGTCGCGCGACATGGCCACGTACCCCGCTCTGGCCTCTTCGCTCTCGGCCTCCGCACCCGTCTTCGGCCCGCTGCTGACCTGGGGCGAGGCGGGCTGCGCCGTCTGGCCGGTGCCGCCGACCCGGAAGGTCGGGCCGGTGGCCGCTCCCGGCGCGCCGCCCATCCTGGTCGTGGGCACGACGAACGACCCGGCCACGCCCTACGCGTGGGCGGTCAGCGTGGCCAAGGAGCTCGACAACGGGGTGCTGCTGACCCACGACGGCGACGACCACGTGGCCTACTTCTCCAGCGCATGCGTGCGCGCCGACGTCCAGACCTACCTGGTGAGCGGGCAGACGCCACCGCCGGGCACGGTCTGCACGTCGTAGCTATGGTGCCGTCACCTCGGTGCTGAGGGGGGATCGGTCCTCGGCCCTCCTCGGGTACCGGCGAAAGCGAGGACCCATGTGGGCACAACTCATCATCATGCAGGTGAAGCCCGGCAAGGACAACGACGTCCCTCGTCTCTACGAGCTCCTGGAGGCGGCCGAACAACCCGGATCGGGATTGCTGCGCACCACGGGGGCCCGCGACCAGAAGGATCCGAGTCGTTTCTACAATTTCGTGGTCTTCGAGAGTGAGGAGAGGGCGCGGGCGCGCGAGCAGGATGCCCGTCGTCAGGAGTCACTGGCCGAGGTCCGTGCCCTCATGGGCGAGATCCTCGAGGGCCCACCCGAATTCGTCGACCTCGGGGTCATCCACGACTGGG
This sequence comes from uncultured Acidimicrobiaceae bacterium, assembly GCA_963794875.1. Classification (GTDB taxonomy): domain Bacteria; phylum Actinomycetota; class Acidimicrobiia; order Acidimicrobiales; family RAAP-2; genus Bog-473. Next base: position 63,560 of record CAWCFG010000015.1, on the reverse strand, counting down.
TGGGGTGATCCTCAGCTGCTGGTGAAGTGGTAGGTCCCGCTCCCCACCGCCAGCTCCACCAGGCCGGCTGCCGGACCGCGCACGGTGACGCCCGGCGCGTTGGCGGCCGCCACCCCTCCCTCGCGGACGCTCGACGCTGCGCTGGCGGGCAAGCGCACTGTCGCCGACGCGTTCGCCGGCATCGTCAGGGTCATCACCATGCCCTTGCCCCGGCGCTGCCACGAGACATGCAGGGGACCGGCGATCGTCGGCACCGAGCCTTGGGCACGGGCGAGGCCGGCCGACGGCGGCGAGATGACGACCCGGACGGCGCCGTCGGGGTCGAGTTCCTGGAGCTCGACCCCCAGGAGGGTCTCCTGCATGGCCACCAGCGCGGAGGAGCCCCAGCCGTGTGACATGGAGTCCCCGATCAGGTCACTCGGCCGCCAGACCTCCCACGTGAAGGTGCCTCCGGCCGCGACAATGTGGGCCCAGCCCGGCGTGGACGTGTCGGTGAGCGTGTCCACCATCGCCTCGGGCATGCCCGCCGCTGCCAACCCGCGCAGGAGCTCGAGACCGTGGTTGGGCCCCACGGCGAGACCGAGGCCGGCGACGTACGCCCCGACCGCGGCGAGGTCGGAGGCCGGCACGACGTCGTAGGCGAGGGCCAGCGCGTTGGCCTCCTGGGAGGCGTGGCTGCTCGGCGCTCCACTCGGGCCGACGCCGTCGACGTAGGTGCCGTCGGGCCGCCGCAGTGACGCGTTGACGGAGGCGGCCAGTTGTCCCGCCCTGGTCTGCCAGGTCTGGGCCGCGGCACCGTCGCCGGTCATGGTGGCCAGCAGCGCCAAGCGACGCATGGCGTTCACAGCGAGGACGTTGCTCACGGTGTCGGCCACCACCGAGAGGTCGTAGCCGTACACGGGGTCGCCGTTGTCGGTGTCGGCCAGCCCGTAGAGCAGCCCGGTCGCGTTCTGACGGGTGCTCCACAGCCAGGTGACGGCGCGGGTCACCGACGGGTACAGCGCACGCACAGTGGTGAGGTCGCCGGTCGAGACCGCGTAGCGCCACAGCCATTCGGGGTAGCGGGCCGTGCTCGTCCCGAACGACCTGGCGCCGTCCCCGTTCGGGTAGACGGCGTTGACCTGTCCTTGAGGCCAGTAGCGGACCTGGCCGCGGGCGATGTCGCGCAGGGCCTGCCAGGTCATGTTCCGGTCTCCGTAGGCGCGCAGAACGCCCTCGGACTCGTTGGCTCCGTCCCAGAGGAACGGCCCCTTCTCGCGGGTGGGTGTGTCGACGAATTGCTCCTGGCTGCAGAAGAGGCATGACCGGGCACACAGCTTCCAGACCGCATTGAGCATCCGGTCGTCCGTGACGAAGGTCGCTGTCGGCACGTCGGGCATGGCGGCATGCCGGGTGATCGCCACCATGTCGTCGGCCCGGAGCGGCCGCGGGGGCGCGTCGACCTGGAGGTAGCGGAAGCCGAGATACGTGAACCCCTCGAAGGTCTGCGTGCCCGATCGCATGATGTACGACATGGAGAGGTTGGTCTCCTGGGTGCCGTGCAGCGTGGACACCTGCCCATCGGGATCGAGCAGGTAGCCGACCCGCATGGCCACGGTCTGCCCGGCCACACCCGAGGCGAAGGTCACGCGCGGCCGCGCCGCGTAGACCGCCCCGAAATCGGCCACGATGGCGCCGCTGGCCAGGGTATGGACGCGGACCGGCGACACCGGGGTCTCGCGGATGGAGGTGCGTTGCGCAAACGTCGCGGTGAACGGCGGCGTGCCGGCGAGCCCGCCCACGACGGGCGGGGACCAGGAGCGGTCGTCGAAGCCGACGTCGGACCAGCCCGTGGGATGGGCCCGGCCGTCCACCCACTCGACGAAGTCGCCGCTGTCCGAGTTGCGCTGCGGCGAGGGAAGCCATTCGGCCGGGTGCTCGAGCCAGCTTCCGTCCGTGACGTGCACCACGCGTGACCCGTCCGCGTAGTGGAGGGACAGCAGGAAGAGAAGGCCGGGCGACGATGCCGGCCGGCCCTGGCCCGCCCCGTACCAGCGGTGCAGCACGCCGATCGCGCTCCGACGTGCCGGCCGGAGGGCCGACGTCAGGTCGACAGCGCGCACGTATTGCTCGTCGGGGTAGGAGAAGCTCGGCCAGGCGTCGACCGGCGCCCCGTCCAGGTAGAGGCGGTACGTGTGGGCGGCCGATATGTAGGCGGTGGCCCGCACCAGGGTGCCGGCGGGCGGGGTGAACTCGCTGCGCAGGTAGGTGACGCGGTCGCGCCCACCCGACCCGGCTGCTGGGGTCAGCCAGGTGGTGGTCCCCCAATCGCCGTCGCGCAGTCCGGTGGTGAAGTGAGCGGGAGCCGAGACCGGCCCCCAGGTCGCGCCCCCCGCTCGGGCCTGGAGCGTCCAGCGGTAGGCGGCGTCGCCGACCAGCGTCGGTCCGCCATAGGGGACGAAGGCCTGCCGGCCTGAGTTGACGGCGCCGCTGTCCCAGACGGTGCCGGTGTGGCCCGGGTCGGTGCGCTGCACCGTCAGGCGGTAGGACGTCTGCGCAGCGCCGCGGCCCTTCGCGTGCAGCGTCCAGGCGAACGAGCAGTCGTCGGGGTCGATCCCCACGGGCTCCGGCAGACCATTGACCGTCAGCCCGTCGGCGTGGAGGGGAGCAGGCCCCGGCGCCGTGGCGTCGAGTATCCCGGCGACGGGTTCGGCCGCCCCGACCCCTGCCCCGGGCCCGGGCTCGACCCCGGAGCCGCTTCCGCCCATGGCGCCCGCTGCGACAGCGCCGGCGGCGACACCCGCCGAAGAGCTCAGGAATGTGCGCCGGCTGAAGGGGCTCACGGCGACGATGCCCCCGCCGCGATCACGCGCACCTCGCTCAGAGCGGCGTCCGCGTAGACCAGCGCCCCGCTCGCCGAGACAGCGATCCCCGCCGGAGTCCCCATCTGCGTCACGACCCAGCGGGTGCCGTCATTGCTGCCGGACGCGGTCGCGACGGGCAGGGCACCGGCCACCGTGTACAGATCGCCGGCCTTCATCGCCTGGCCGAACAGCGTCTCGTTGACGGTCGGGACGACCCGGATGACATGCATGAAGCCGTCGGTCACGAACAGCGCGCCGGTCGGGCCGACAGCCAGGCCGCGGGGGTCGTTCAGCTCGGCCGTGGGCCCGTTGGCGGGCAGACCGTCGGCGAGATACGGCCCGTAGCTCCCTGTGCCGCCCACCACGACACCCAGGTCGCCCGCGCCGACCGCCGTCCCGTAGAACGAGCCGCCGCCACACGCCGGCGCGAGCAGCACGGACTGGTCGCCGCTGTCAGCCAGGAAGAGATCGCCGGCGGCGTCGAGCGTGACGGCGACCGGGTTCCACAGTTGCGCCGATTGCAGCGGGCCGCCCTGCCCTGCGCTCCCGCACACCCCGGTGCCGGCGACGGTGAAGAGGTGCCCGGCGGTCACCGCCTGTCCGAAGAGGGTCGTGGTGGAGGTGGCGGGCAGCACGCGCACCCGGCAGTTCGCGGTGTCGGCGATGAACAGATCGCCCGCGTTGTCCACCGCCACGCCCGTCGGCTGGTCGAGCTCGCTGGACGTGGCGGCGAGGCCGTTCCCGTTGAAGCCGCCCGAGCCGGTGCCGGCCACCGTCACCACGGCCCGAGACCCGGCGCGCACCTCCTGCACCTGTTGCTCCGTTGCCTCGGCGATGAACACGTCGCCGTGGCTGTCGACGGCGACAGCGCTCGGGTGACCGATCGCCCCGGGCCGGGTGCAGCTGCCGCCGGCCAGTGTGGCGGCATGCCCCGCCCTGACGTGCAGTCCGTCGAGCTCGCCGGCGCGGGCAGGCAGCACGAGCACGCGGCAGTGACCGGTGTCGGCGACGAAGACGTTCCCGGCCGCATCGAGCGCGACGCCGCCGGGCCCGTCGACAGTGCCGGGCCCTACCACCGTGCGCACCGATGCCGCCCCGGACGCTGCGCCTGCCCTGCCTGACGCACCTGTCCCGGCTGCCGCACCTGCTCCGCCGGCCACCGGGAGCAGGGCCACCAGCGAGACGAGCCCGGCGAGGGCCACCAGCTGTCGGCGCACGGGCCTCATCATGCCGGTTGCGGCCGCGCCAAGCTCGGGCGAGGGCGCCATAGTGTGCGACGCAGCGACTGCAGCTCGCGTCACACCACCACCGACACACGAGACGAGGAATCCGCCATGCCCGCATCAGAAGAGGCGTTGACTGCCGGCAACATCACCTACACCGGCTACGAGGGCGCCGAGATCAACGCCTACCAGGCCCTCCCCGCCGGCGAAGGTCCCTTTCCCGGGGTGCTGGTCATCCACCATCTGCCCGGCTGGGACTCAGGGACCAAGGAGATCGCCCGGCGCTTCGCGGCGGCGGGCTACAACGCCCTCTGTCCCAACCTCTACGCCCGCCAGGGCCTGCATGTCGACCCCGACGATGCGGCGGCGGCCACGCGTGAAGCCGGCGGCGTCCCCGACGACCAGTTCGTCGGTGACGCGGAAGCCGCCGTGAAGGTCCTCCGGGCCTTGCCGACATCCAACGGCAAGGTCGGCGTCATCGGCTACTGCTCGGGCGGCCGCCACTCGTTCCTGACCGCGGTGAGCGTGCCCGTCGATGCGGCGGTCGACTGTTACGGGGCCTTTGTCACAGGTGCCGTGCCGGACGGCTTCCCGCTCAAGGTGACGCCGCTGGTCGACAGGACGCCGCAACTGCAGTGCCCGCTCCTCGGCCTCTTCGGCAACGACGACCAGTTCCCCAGCCCCGAGCAGGTCGACGAGTTGGAAGCGGCGCTCGAGGCGGCCGGGAAGACCTACGAGTTCCACCGCTACGACGGCGCCGGCCACACGTTCTTCTCCGTCGACCGGCCGGCCTACCGGCCCGAGGCCGCGGTGGACGGCTGGCAGCGGATCTTCGAGTGGTTCGGCCGTTACCTGGTGGGGAGCTGACCATGTGCTCCTACCTCACCGTCGCCACAGAGATAGCCGGCAGCGCCAAGGGGCCGCAGGGCTGGATGCCGGTCACGTCGGCCAGCGTGTACTTCGATCACCCGTTCCACGCGCCGTTCGACCACACCCTCAACATCGACTTCGCCGACCCGGCCCGCGGCCCCGGTGCGCGCGTCGCCGTCGAGCTCAGCGCGGCATCGGCGCGCCGACTGGTCGAGAGCATCAACGAGGCGCTGGCCGCGGCGGGCGACGCCGCGACGTGACCGCACCCACCGGTCCGGCGGCCGGAGTCCACCTGCCCTGGGCCGAGGTGCCCGGCGCGGTGCAGACGTGGGCCGCCGGGGTCGGTGGTGGCAGGCCCGAGTCCACACGCGACCTCTCGGGCGGATTCTCTCCCGGAGCGACCGCCGTGCTCGAGTCCCCCGGGGCGCCATCTTCGTCAAAGCTGTGGGCGCCGCGCTCAACCCCGACTCTCCGGCGCTCCACCGGCGCGAAGCGGTGGTGTCGGCGTCGCTGCCGGTGGCGCCGCAGTTCCCACGGTTGCTCGACGTCTATGACGACGGCGACTGGGTGGCGTTGGCTTTCGAGGCGATCGACGGCCGGACCCCGGCACACCCCTGGGAAGAGCACGAACTCCGTGCGGCGGTGCGGGCGTTGGACGCCCTCCATGCGGCTCTCACGCCCAACCCCGTGGCAGAAGCCGAGCCGGCTGCCGACAGCCTGGCCCCTCTCCTCGGTGGCTGGGCGGAACTGGCGGCCATGCCCGGCCCTCTCCACGGACTACCTCCATGGAGCAGTCGCAACCTCGACCGGTTGGCCGAGCTCGAGTCGGGTTGGCGGCACGCGATAGCGGGTCCGACGCTGCTCCATTGCGACCTGCGCTCAGACAACATGCTCGTGGCGAGAAACGGCGTCGTGTTCGTCGACTGGCCGCACGCGTGTGTCGGCGCCGCGGTCTTCGATCTGGTGGCCTGGGCCCCGTCGGTGGTGCTGGAGGGCGGGCCCGCGCCCGAGGAGCTCCTGGCCCTGTCAGCACCGGCGGCGGCGGTCGACCACGAGGCTCTGGCCGCCCTGGTCGCCGCCTTCAGCGGCTTCCTGGTGCGCCACTCCCTGCAGCCGCCTCCGCCCGGGCTCCCGACGCTGCGCGCCTTCCAGGCCGCACAGGGCGCGGTCGGGCTGGACTGGCTCCGTCGGCTCACCGGCTGGTGATGCCCGGAGCGGCAGCCTCCTCGCCCCAGTAGGTTCGCCTGTATGCGCTTCGGTCTGCAGATTCCCAACTTCACCACCGACGAGACGCCGGGTGCCCTCTTCGACGGCGTGGTCGGTATGGCCACTGCGGCGGAGGAGACGGGCTTCGACTCTGTCTGGGTGATGGACCACTTCTACCAACTGCCACCGATGGGCGGGCCCAGCCAGCCGATGCTCGACGCCTACACCCTGCTCGGCGCGCTGGCGACCCAGACTTCGCGCGTGCGTCTCGGCGCCATGGTGACGGGCGTCACCTATCGCAATCCGGCGCACCTGGCCAAGATCGTGACGACACTCGACATCATCAGCGCGGGCCGGGCCATCCTGGGCATCGGCGCCGCCTGGTACGACGTCGAGCACGAGGGACTGGGCTTCGACTTCCCACCCGCCGGCGAGCGACTGGACCGCCTGGAGGAGGCGCTGCAGATCTGCCGTGCCATGTTCACCGAGGAGGCGCCCTCGTTCGACGGCCGCTACTACCGGATCCACGAGGCGCGTAACGTGCCGCCACCGGTCCAGCCGGGCGGGCCCCCCATTCTCATCGGGGGTGGCGGTGAGAAGCGGACCCTGAAGCTGGTGGCCCAGTACGCGGACATGACGAACATCTTCGGCGACCCCGCGACCATCGCCCACAAGGTGGACGTGCTGCGCGGCCACTGCGAGGCGGCTGGACGCGACCCGTCCGAGGTCACGGTCAGCCGGCTCAGCACGCTCATGCTGACCGCGAGCGCGGCAGAGACGGAGTCGACCCGGGACTTCCTGCGCCAGGTCACCGGTGAAGAGCCCACGACCTCGGACATCGGCACGCCTGACGAGCTGGTGGCCCGCGTCGAGGAGCTGGCGGCCGCCGGCGTGCAGTACTTCGTCTTCAACATGCCGACGGGTTCTCCGGAGACCGTGCGTGCAGTGGGCGAGCTGCTGGTAGGTCGCTTCGCCGACTGAGCTCCGGCGCCTTACTCGGCGCGCAACAGGCGGGACGTGGGTGTGCGCGCCGCCAGGCGGCCGGGGACCATGGCAACCACGACCGCCAGCGCGAGGGCAACGACTCCGATCGTGACGATCGTGCCCGTGGGGACGGTCGGGTCGGGGACCGCGCTGATCTCGGCGGCGAACAGATTCCAGAGCAAGCGCCCCATGGCGATGCCGGCGGGGATCCCGAGTGCGCACCCGATGACAGCAGCCACACCTGCTTGCACCGACACCGCGGTCGCCAGCTGGATTCTGGTGAAGCCGAGCGTCTTGAGGATCGCCAGGTCACGCCGTCGCCGCCGGACCGACGTCACGAGGGTGATGGCGAGCGCGGCGGCGGCCCCGGCGGCGAGAGCGGCGCCGAGGAACAATGGCGTCGTGCCGAGCGATCCGTAATTGAGGATCTGAGCGGGACGCTGTACGGGCAGCACCGACCCACCGTTGTCGGCGATGCCGAGCCGCCGTCCGATCGACTCGATCGACCGCAGGGCCGACTGACTGGCTCCGCCTTTTATGCGGATCAAGATCGCGTTGGGTCCCGGCTTGGTTTCGAACAGGTTCCGAGCTGCCGCTGGGATAAGGCGAGACGAGAGGACTGCCCCGCTGCCCATCTCGAGGTGCGAGGAGCCGGTGACGCCGATTGGCGGCAGTGTGGCCGTACCCACGATCGTCAGGGTGACGGGTGCCCCCTTGTGTGCCCGCTCCTCCACCGTGTCTCCGACGCGCTTGCGTAGTTCCCGTAGCGTTTGGGTGCCGAGCACCACCTGATGTGCCCCATCGACCTCGTGGCCGCTCAGGAGGGGTGGGGCGACGACGGCGCCGGGCGTCGTCCCCAACACCGGAACGTTGATCCCGTCCAACTGCAGCGTCGAGTAGGAGACCCCGGTCCAGGCTTGCACCTTCGGATCCGCGTCGAGCAGCTTGGCCGCGGCCTGGCCGGGGACGTCACCCAGCCCGCCGCCCCCGTCCATGTCGTAGGTCCAGTTCCAGCCGTAGAGCGCCGGGTGCGAAACCAGCGTGTTGAGGCTGGATCCGAAGGTGACCGTGGCGACCACCACGGTCACGGCGAGGATGGCGCCGAAGATGGCCGAGCGGACCGGGACGGCCCCGCGCCCCGTCCCCGGCTCCAGCGCGAAGCGGATACCGGTCACAGCGGCGGGTGGCAGTCCAGCCCGATTTGCTGCCGTCGTGACCCGGGAGGACACCGGTCGCTGCGCTCGGAACCGGGTGGGCAGCGAGCGGACGGATGCGACCACCGCAATGGCGCCCAGCACGATCACGAGGGCCGGCACGCCGAATCCGATCACAGCCCAGTCGGCGTGCACCTCCACGGGCACGAATGGGCGTACCGGCCCGAGCGGCCCGAGCGGGGAGAGCGCAACCGCGACAACGCCCGCGAGCACCGAGCCCACCAACACGGCGCCGAGCGCGCCGAGGAGGCCGTCGCAGAGGCACTGGGGTGGGTCGGCGCCCAGGGCCCTGACGATGTCGAGGTCCGGCGCGCGCAGGCGGGCGCGTCGGCTGATGACCTGGGCCGCAATGAGGAGGGCGGCGATCCCGGCGATCCCGCCGAACACGCCAAGCGCAATGGACTCCGGTCGCAGAGTCGAGTCGGCGACCGCGAGCCTGTCCCGCAATTGCACGTACACGAACGGGAAGCTCTTGGGGAGCGCGCTCCTGACCTCGGTCTCCACGGCGGTCAGGTGGCGATTGCCGCCCTGCAGCGTGAGCGCACTGAGCATGTCGTTGCTGCAGCAGGCGAGCAGCTTGTCGGTCAGCGCCGGCGTGAAGAGCATGAGGGACTGGTTACTTGCCTCGTCCTGGTCGTCGAACAGGTCGGTGGCCTGACCTCCGGAAATACCGACGAGCTTCACCCGCGCCCGTTGGTCAGTGGGGATGATCGTGTTTGCCGAGAGGTTTCCCGAATAAGCCTCGGCGTTGGTCAGCCAGCCAATGGAGATCTCTTCGCCGACATGCCAGCCGAATGCCTTGGCGTCCCGTGCGTCGAGAACGAACTCGTCAGCTTTGTGAGGGTTCGCCATGCGGCCCTGGGTCAGGGTAACGGGGTCCTCGTCGAAGTCCAGCCCGTTGACGCTGGCCTCTGCATTCAGCGAAGAGGAGTCGGCGGCGAGCGGCTTGCCCTGGGGGGTGAGTGCGCCGATGTTGAGCTCCACCGTGCTCTCGACGTGCTCGACGTATGGCAGGTGCGAGAGTTTGTTGAGGAGTCGAGGGTTGTAGGCCGAGTCCAATCCGATGGAGGGGTTGATGACCCCGTCGAAGACGAAGAGCGGTGGGACGTGTCCGCGGGCGGTGTAGTCGGAAGGGGAGGACTGGGTGCTGCGGGCCGCCGCGACGGCGCCCATGGAGAGTCCCCCCAGCGCGCCCACGAGGAGGATGACCGAGAGGAGGTACGAGAGCTCCGATGGAAAGGTCGACCGGAACCGGTACCAGGAATACGCCACGGCGCGTGACATCAGGTTCCTTTAGTGTTGTCCCAGGTCGTCGAGCGCGGCGCGAGCTGCTCCGAGCCCGCACATGCCATGCACGCCGCCTCCGGGCGGAGTGGCGGCAGAACACAGGTAGACGCCCTTCATGGCCGTTCGGTACGGGTTCCACCGCGCCGTCGGCCGGAGGATCATCTGGCGGAGCGTCGCCGCGCCGGCGTTGATGTCGCCGCCGACGTAACTCGGGTTGTGCTCCTCGGTCGCCACTGCCGTGAAGGTCGAGCGCCCGAGGATCAGGTCGCGGAAGCCGGGGGCGAACCGCTCAATCTGGGCCTCGATCCTCTCGGTCATGTCCACCGGGGATCCGTTGGGGACGTGGCAGTAGGCCCACAAGGTATGTCGGCCTGCCGGTGCCCGCCCGGGGTCGACCACGCAGGGCTGGGTGACGAGGCAATACGGGCGGTCCGGATGCCGGCCGGCATTGACGTCCGCCTCACTCCGGGCGATCTCCTCGAACGTGCCGCCGACGTGCACGGTGACCGTCTGCCGGCAGCTGTCGGCCGTCCACGGGACGGGCCCGTCCAGCGCCCAGTCGACCTTGCACACTCCCGGTCCGTAGCGGTAGCGGGCCAGCGCGCGGCCGTAGCCCGTCGGGAGCGAGTCGCCGGCCATCTCGAGGAGCTGGCGCGGGGTGACGTCCAGCACGACGGCGCTCGCCGCGGGCAGCTCGTCCAGTCGCTTCACCAGAGAGCCCGTCTCGACCCGTCCACCCGCGGCGCTCAACTCGGCGACGAGGGCACCGACGATGGCGGAACTGCCGCCCTCGACCACCGGCCAGCCATAGCGGTGAGCCAGCGCGGTGAAGAGCCGTGGGAAGACACCGGACAGCGGTGCCGTGAGCGGCAACATGGAGTGGGCGGCCGTTCCGGCGACGAGCGCGCGGCCCTCCTCGGTGTGGAACCGGTTGGCCAGGTGCTGGGCCGACGAGAGCCCACGCAGCGCGAAAGCAGCCGCCGTCACAGGATGGCGAGGCACGTCTCGCATGGAGCCCAGAAAGGCGGGCAATATCTCGTCCAGGCTGTGCACAATGGGAGTGAAGAGGCGGCTGTAGGCCCGCATGTCGGCACCCAGCGCACGAGCGACGTCAGCGACGTCGGGCCCCACGGCAACGGCGCGCGATCCACTGAGCGGGTGGGCGAAGGCAATGGGGGGCGTGAGCAGCCGCACCCCGTGGGCGGACAGGTCGATGTCACGAAAGGCAGGCGAAGCCAGCAGCAGCGGGTGCACCGCCGAGCAGACATCGTGGCGGAAGCCGGGCAACGTGAGCGCGGCCGTGCGGCAGCCCCCTCCGGGTTCGTCGGCGGCCTCGTACACGTCGACAGCCAGGCCGGCGCGGGCGAGCGCAAGCGCGGCGACCAGCCCATTGGGCCCGGCTCCCACCACAATGGCGTCCGCCCTCCTCACCGGCGGATCACAACCGCACGGTCAACGTCTCCGCGGCTCCGATCACCGGCACCGGGCTCTCGGCGAAGCGGCAAACGGTCCGTTCGACCTCGCTGTCGCTGCGATTCGGTCGATGGTGGAACAGCGCGACCTGGCGTGCGCCGGCCATGGCGCCCAGACGCACCGCGTATTCTGCTGCCGCGTGGCCGAATGACCCTTCGGCCTCCACTTCCTCCGCCCGGAGGTGGGCGTCATGGATCAGAAGATCGACCCCACGCGCCAACTCGAGAGCGGACTCGTGGTACTCGCCGATGCCGCCCGGCCCGGGACCGAGCGCCGTGGGGCAGTGGTCGGGAATGTACGCGACGGACGAGCGCGCGTCACTGATCCGAAAGCCCACCGTGTGCCCGCCCTTGTGGGGCACGTCGAGAGCGAGGATGCTGAAGCCTTCGGCAGTGAAGGAGTCGCCCGGAAGGAAGCCGAACTGCCAGTCGCCGCGCAGCGCCGAAGGGTCGATCGGGAAGAAAGGCGGTGACATCATGCGGGCGAGCACCGCCTCTGCGTCGGCGTCCTCGCCCTGATCGGGCAAGAGCATCCGCACCTGGGCGTCGTCGCGGTCGCCGGACCGGAAGAAGGGGAGACCTTGGACGTGGTCCCAGTGCAGATGGGTCAACAGGAGGGTGCCACGGAAGGGGAGGTCGCCCAGCAGCCCCGGGAGACGTCGGAGGCCGGTGCCGGCATCGAGCAGCAGGCTCGGTCGCCTGACCGAGCCGTCGTCGTCGTGGGCCAAAGCCACACAAGACGTATGCCCACCGAAACGGATGTAGTCGAGGCCGGGTGCGGGTGTCGATCCCCGGGTCCCGCAGAACGTGACACGCACCTCTTCAGTCTCGCGCTCGGTCCTCGCGGCGATGCCCCGCGGACAGCTCTTCGAGATGCGAACGCTCAATCAGGTCGGCGTCGAAGAGCGCGACGCGGCACGGAGTCACTGCGATATTGCTGGACGTCCGGATGCCACCCTCCAGGTGGGCACGTTCGCCGAGGAGTGCACCCGGTCCGTACTCTGCGAGCCGCTCCTGCCCCCGCTCGACGCGGACGATGCCGTCCAGAATCAGAAGGACCTCGGTGCCCGGATCTCCTTCGTTGAAGAGCACCGTGCCGGCGGGAAAGCGCTCGATCCGCCGCTTGCCGCCCCCCTGCATGAGCTGCGCCGACAAGGAGGTCTCGAGGGCCGATTCGACGGCAGAGACCAGAGCCTCGGAGTCCTCGTCCCCCCAGGGGCTGTGTTTGCCGAACGACTTGCGGTACCAGTCCTTGAAGTCGGTCAGCCCCGACTTGTGCGAGAGGGTCTGGTCGGCTCCGTAGACCCAGTGGCGAGGGAACCGGCTGGCGCCGATCAGCGCGTGCTCCGACCGCCCGTCGGCATGGAGCGTCAACGACAGCGTCGTCCAGACCAGCGGGGCCTGCCACTGCACGAAGGGCCGGCGGCGTACCCGACGCGGCGCCGGGACCCCGGTGCGACCCCCACAGGTCTGGACGAAGCGGACCCAGCCGTCGCCGCGTTCGGGCGGCCGTTGGATGTCGGGCAGCTGCACGGCCTGGAAGCGGTGCCGGACCGCGCCGAGATTGACCAGCGTGGTGCCCATGAGACCGCCGCCGTCGTACCCGCAGTCGACGATCCGTCCACCGTCCACCGTCACAAAGGCCCGGAGCTCGTTGGCAAAGCGGAACCGGTCCTCGTCGCGGAGGCGCCGCACGTCCATGCCCTCGGTTGGGGGTGGTGGGTCGTAGTGTGTGATGCCCGAGTCGAACGCCAAGCGCTGGGCGCCCTCGATCGCCTCCGTCGGGATCCACGAGAGTGAAGTCACGAGACCCGTGTGGCAGGTCAGCCCTTCTGTGCTCATGTGGAACAGCCTCTGCTGGCGAGCCCGGCTTGACGAGTGTGCTGACAGGCATCGGGTGGTGTGCCTAGCACCACCCGACGTGGGATGGTCCCCACCTGTTCGGGCCCCCCGTCGTGTGTGAGAACTGGACCCGTGGATGACGAAGCGGGCGCTCCCGGCACGATTTCGGTGTTCCTGGCCGATGACAACCTCATCGTCCGTGAGGGTGTGAGGGCCCTCATCGAGCGCCATAAGGATCTTCGGATCGTCGGCGTGGGGGCTGACTACGACGAGGTCGTTGACGGCGCCACGACCTTGCAGCCGCAGGTACTGGTCACCGACATCAGGATGCCTCCGGCCTTCAACCGCGAGGGGATCGATGCCGCCAAAGAGGTGCGCAAGCGGCACCCGGGGACTGGGGTCGTCATCCTCTCCCAGTACGACGACCCCGAATACGCCGTGTCACTGCTGGCGGAGGGCTCAGCCGGTTACGGCTACCTCCTGAAGGACCACATCGCACAGGGCGACCAGCTGGTCGACGCCATCCGATCAGTGGCGACTGGCGGCAACGCCCTCGATCCCGCCATCGTCGACGCACTGTTGCGCCCGATGACGACGCACGGCGGACTCTCGCCTCCCGAAGAGGAGCTCCTCGGGATGGTGGCCGAGGGCAAGCCGATCAAGGCCATCGCCGCCGCTCGGCGGCTCCCGCCCGAAGCCGTCGATGCCGAAGTCGAAGCTGTCTTCGTCAAGTTGGCCGAGGGGGTCTCGGCGGGAACCGAGGGAGCTCTCCAGCGGTTGCGGCTGTTGCACAAGGCCATCGTCGACCGCGAGGAGCAGGGTGAGACCTTGTCGCGGCTGCTCCCCGGAGGGCTCGCAGAAAAGCTCCGGCGTGACGGCCGCCAGATCGGTGAGACCGAGCGCGTCGTCGTCACGGTGTTGATGAGCGACATCCGCTCGTATTCCACCATCGCGGAGCACGCGGACCCGAGCCAGCTGGCCGGACAGCTCAACACTCATCGCGCGGCGATGAACGATGCAATCCTCGGGGAGAACGGTACGGTGATGCAGTTCGTCGGGGATGCCGTGATGGCGGTCTTCGGTGCGCCGTTCGAACAGGTGGACCACGCCGACCGAGCCGTGCTGGCGGCGGTCGCGATGCACCAGAAACAGGCGACCATCAATCGCCAGTGGGCCGAAGAGGGGCTGCCTCCGTTCGGCCTCGGCCTGGGCCTTTCGACCGGGGAGGCCGCCGCGGCCCTACTCGGGTCAGAGGAGCGGCTCGAGTACACCCTGGTCGGTGACACGGTCAACATGTCCCAACGGCTCCAGCAGCTGGCCGACGCAGGCGAGATCGTGGTCTCCCAGGGCACCGTCGACGCCTGGGAGATGGCCCGCGAGACGGTCGCCCTGCCGCCCCAGCTCGTCAAGGGACGCGAGACCCCCGTCATTGCATACAAACTGGTGGACGACGGACGCCGTACAGGCGACGTCCCGGCGAAAGAAGGAAGCTGATATGGACGCCTTGGTCGCAGACAAGGTCCGCAAGACCTTCGAGGCGGAGAACGCTCCCGTCCGGGCTCTCCGCGGTGCCAACCTGGTCGTACCGACGGGAGACTTCGTGGCACTCATGGGTCCGTCCGGCTGCGGCAAGTCGACGTTGCTCAACCTCGTCGCCGGTCTCGACGTGGCTGACGAAGGGACGATCACCGTTGCCGGTGAGCTGGTCACCGGCCGCACTGAGGACGAGTTGTCGCAGCTCCGTCGGCGCCATATCGGGATCGTCTTCCAGTTCTTCAACCTGCTCGAGGGTATGACGGTGCTGGAGAACGTCGCGCTCCCCGCGGTCATCGCGGGCCGGAAACGCAAGATCGCGGAGACCCGCGCCCGCGACCTGCTCGACCTGTTGGGAATCGGGGACAAGGCCTCGACTGTGCCGGGGATGCTCTCGGGCGGCCAGCGCCAACGGTTGGCCATCGCGCGCGCCCTGGCCAACGAGCCGACGCTGCTGCTGGCGGACGAGCCGACCGGGGCTCTCGATTCCGAGGGCGGCCAAGAGGTCATCGAACTCCTGAGCCGCCTCCACACCGGGGGCCAGACGATTGTGCTGGTGACCCACGACGCCAACGTGGCCTCTGCAGCCGCCCGCATCGTGCGTATGCGTGATGGAAGGATCTCAACGGACGAAGTGTCGGAGATCCCTGTGGCCGTGCAGTCCTAGGCGGCCTCGAATGACCGTCCGCGACGAAGTCCAGGTGACGGCCGACCGGCAGCTCCCCGCTGTGGCGTCCGCTCCGGTGTCGAGCGGGTGGGGGCCGTTCAGATTCCTGCAGCTCGTCCTCTTTGCATTGACTGTGGCTGCCGTCGTGGTCGGGTGGCGCGTCGCGGTACCGCGAGGGACCGCACCGGCCAGCTCCGTGGCCTTCGGCCTCACCCTCGCGTGGGCCCTCGTCGGGATCGTCGACACCCGGGCCCGGGACCGGGGGCCCGGGGCCTCACCCTTCCATCTCCTCGCCGCGACCGACGCCCTGATCGCCGCCGTGGCGCTGACCGCCGGCCGCAAGGCGGAGTTGCTGCACGCGTCGAGCGGTGCACGTGACGTCGCCACGCTGGCCGCTCTCGTTGTGACCGCGATCTCGTTCCACTTCCTCCTGGCGTTGCCTGACGGCCGGCTGCACGATTCCGTCCGGCGGGCGATGGCCGCCGGCGGCTACCTGGTCGCATTGGCGGTCGGGCTGGTGTTCGTGCTCCAACACCGTCCCTTCAGCCTGGCCGACGGCGCGATCAGCTGGTCCATCGCCGGGCTCCTGGCCATCGCTCCCTTGCGAGGCCGCTACATCGGGTCAATCGGATATCACCGCGAGCGGATGGAGTGGTTCGGGATCGGCGTGACCCTTGCGGCCACGATGGCGCTGGTCGTGACGGTGCTGCACCTGCTCGTCGGCTGGCCGGGACAGCTCGGCGCCGTCACTGCAGCTGCCACCGTCTTCGTCCCGCTCGGACTCTTGGCCGCCGAGAACAAGAGAATGGGTCCACACGCCAGCCGGGGACTGGTGCAGGTTCTGGCAGTTTTCGGATTCGTGGTCGTTGTCTCGGCCATCTACCTGGTGGTCGTGCTCGGGCTTGGCCATGCCCCGAAGACAACGGGGGACAAAGAGGTCCTGGCCCTCTCCATGGTCGCCTCCGGTGTGGCCGCCCTGATCTTCGTTCCGGTGCGGGCCCGGTTCCTCGATTCGGCGACCCGATTCGTCTACGGCTCACGCGAAGCTCCCGACGAGGTCTTGCGTACCTTCGGCAGCAGGCTCACCCGCGCTATCCCCATGGACGAGCTGTTGCTGCAACTGGCAGAGTCGTTGCGCAAGACCATGAGTCTCGCGACAGCCGAGGTCTACGCCGGATCGGGCGAGGTGCTCGAGCGCGCCGCCTCGGTGCCGGACCTGGGCCCGGGTTCGCTCGTCGTCTCGCCACGGGAGCGCCCGGTTGTGACGCGGGCCGGGGTATCGGGGACAGCCTGGGCGTCCGTCTGGCTGCCCGCACTTGTCAAGGGCCGCGAAGCGGAGCAGATCCGGGTCGCTCCCGTCAGCCATGCGGGCGAGCTGTTGGGTCTCATCGTGGTGGAGCGACCGTCGGCGGCGGGCGCCTTCTCCGAGGACGACGATCGGGTGTTGACGGACCTGGCGCGGCAGGTCGGGCTGGCCCTGCACAACTCCCAGCTCGACACCGCGCTGCAGACGACGTTGGACGAGGTCCGCAAGCAGGCAGATGAGTTGCGCGAGTCCCGCGCCAGGGTCGTGGCCAGTGGCGACGCCGAACGCCGTCGGGTGGAGCGCAATCTGCACGACGGTGCGCAGCAACATCTCGTCGCGTTGGCCGTCAATCTCCGGTTGGCCAAGGACATCATCGTCGACGACCAGGAAGCCGGCATGGAGATGCTGGACCAGCTCGCCGGTGAGGTCCAGGAGACCATTCAGGAGCTGCGGGAGCTGGCCCATGGCATCTATCCGCCGCTTCTGGTCGACAGCGGGTTGGTCGAAGCCTTGCGCGCTGCTGCCAACCGGAACCCTCTACCGGTTGACATCAGCGCCGACGGCATCGGTCGGTATCCCTC
This sequence comes from uncultured Acidimicrobiaceae bacterium, assembly GCA_963794875.1. Taxonomy (GTDB): domain Bacteria; phylum Actinomycetota; class Acidimicrobiia; order Acidimicrobiales; family RAAP-2; genus Bog-473. The sequence goes on along the minus strand of CAWCFG010000015.1, from coordinate 46,532 downwards.
CGAAACGGAGGCGGCCGTCTACTTCTGCTGCCTCGAGGCGTTGCAGAACGCGGCCAAGCACGCGCCCGATGCCCGGGTGGACCTCCATCTCTGGGAGGAGTCCGGCGGCTTGCTGTTCACGGTCGCTGACAACGGGCCGGGATTCGACCCGCAGACGGCCCAGCGCGGGCACGGGTACATCAACATGGCGGACCGCCTCGGCGCCATCGGCGGGACAGTGCGGTGGGACTCAGAAGTGGGCAAGGGGTCCCAGGTGCGGGGCTCGGTGCCGCTCGTCTGAAGGGCCCCTTCAGGTCGTAATGAACTCCTGGCCGTTGCGCCCCTCCCACAGCCGCCGAAGGGTATCGGCGCCCAGGTGCTCCTTGTTCAGGTAGGCGCGTGCGCCACTGGTGGCCACGTCGGGCGGCAGGTCACCGGCATCGTAGGTGGAGCACAGGATGACGAAGACGTCGGGGTGTCGGGACACCATGGCGCGGGCCGCGTCGATCCCGTTCATCTCGGGCATGTTGATGTCCATGAGCACCAGCGCAGGACGAAGTTCCTCTTCGAGTGCAACGGCCTCGCTCCCGTTGGCTGCTTCGCCGACCAACTCGAATTCAGCAGTCCGCTTCAACACGGCTTTCATGGCGGCTCGAAAAGGTACCTGGTCGTCGACGACCAGGACTGGGAACCGAGCGCTCATTCGTTCATTGTCGCACGGCCTCGGGTGTCCCGACCGTGGTGGTGCCACGCATCACGGTCGGTGGTGTCAGCCTCCGCCGGGGTCGCTGAGATAGACCAGAACGGCCTTGACCCGCCGGTTGACGTCGCGTTCCTCCGTCAACCCGAGTTTGGAGAAGATGGAGTTCGTGTGCTTCTCCACGGCTCGTTCGGAAACCTGCAGGGATGCGGCGATCGCTGCGTTGTTTTTCCCTTTCGCCATCTCGCCGAGGATCTCGGACTCGCGTGGGGTGAGCCAGGACAGGTCCGATTTCCGGCGGGAGGTCTTGGCCTCAATCAGTTCGTCGACGATCTGCGGATCGATCATGGAGCCCGACTGCGCCACCGTACGGATGGCCTGGGCCAACTCGTCCGCTCCCGCCACCTGCTCCTTCAACAAATAAGCGCGACCAGCCGAACCGGTCTCGAGGAGCGCCAACGCGTAAGAGGGCGTCTTGTACTGGCTCAGCACGACGACACCGACCTCAGGTTTGTGTTCCCGCAACCACGAAGCGGCTTGGATACCCTCGTCTGTTCCGGTCGGGGGCATCCTGATGTCAGTCACGACGACCGCAGGGTCCTCGACCTCAATGAGCTCGAGGAGCTCCGGGAGATCTGCCGCCCGGCCGACGAGGTCGAAGTCGGCCTCGCCGTCGATGATGCGCGCAATGCCCTCCCTGAGGAGGGCGTTGTCCTCCGCCAGAACCACCCGGATGCTCGCCATGCCATGGGTACGGTAGCGCGGCGGAGGTCGATGACCCGGGCGTCCGTAGTGGTGCCACCCCCGAGGGCAGGTCGGGGTGGCACCCTTGGGTGGATCCGTGCCTTGAACCACACTGCAGAGCGATGATCCAGGGTGACGGGGGAGAATCGGCGCCGTGATCGAACGGCGTCTCGGCCTGGCCCGGTTCCGCGCGCGATCAACATTCCGATACCGCTGGGGTGGCTATCTCGCTCTGATCGTCCTGGTCGGCCTGGTCGGTGGGCTGGGTCTCGGCAGCCTGGCGGCGGCCCGGCGCACCCAGTCGTCGTTCTCGGTCCTGCTGGCCACGACCAATCCGTCGGACCTGCAAGTGTCGATCTACTCGGGCGGCGTGACGAACATCGACTACCGGGCGTCGCTCACCCGGGAGATTGCCCGATTGCCCGGGGTCAGGCACGTCGCCGCAGGCTTCGTGGCGATCGGCGCTCCGCTCACTCGCGATGGCTCTCCGCGTATCCGGGTCACCGGACTGGCGTTTCCTGTGGCCAGTGTCAATGGGCTCTTCTTCTCTCAGGACCGCCTCGTGGTGAACCAGGGACGGCTGGCGTCTCCGCAACGCGTCGACGAGATCGTGATGGCGCCGGTCGTGGCCAAACTCCTCGGGTTCCACGTCGGCCAGGTGATTCCCTTCGGGTTCTATTCGGATGCCCAGCAGTCGCTGCCTGGGTTCGGGACCAGCGCTGTGCCGCCGGCACTGCAGGTGAACATGAAGCTCGTCGGTCTGGCGTCGTTGAACTCGGAGATCGTCGAGGACGATGTCGACACGCTGCCCACGTTCATTCCGCTGACCCCGGCCTTCGCCCGGAAGGCGCTGGCGAAGGGCGGATTGTCGGGTGCGTTGACCTTCGGCATCACGACATCGGGAGGGGCTGCCACGGTGCCGCTCGTGGAGCGCGAGCTCGCCCGTCTCACACCACCCGGCGTCCAAGTCACGGACCACGCCCTGGCGCCGGTCGTGGCCAAGGCGGACAATGCGCTGAAGCCGATTTCCATCGCGTTAGGTGTCTTCGGGGCGATCGCGCTGGTCGCGGCGATCCTCATCGCGACCCAGCTCATGGCGCGCCGCCTGCGCGCCAATCGGGAGGATATGCGGATCCTCCGTTCCCTGGGTGCCGACCCGACTGACAGCGTCCTCGACGGACTGATCGGTCTGGTCGCCGCCATTGCGGTCGGATCGATTTTGGCGGCCGGGATCGCCGTGGCCCTGTCGCCGCTTGCACCTCTCGGCCCGGTGCGTACGGTGTTTCCGGGTCGCGGGTTCTCCTTTGACTGGACGGTTCTGGGCTTCGGCCTCCTCGTCCTCATGGTGGTGCTCGGCGCAGTCGCCGTACTGTTGGCGTACACCGCTGCCCCGCACCGGACCTCGCAACGGTCCCCCGTCGGTACGACGTCGGGGACGCGGATCGTGGCGTCCAGCGCGCGGGCGGGCCTCTCGGCGCCCGGTGTCGTCGGTATCCGGATGGCGCTGGAATCCGGCGAGGGCAGGGCGGCCGTGCCCGTGCGCTCGGCGCTGCTCGGCTCGGTTCTGGCGGTGGCGCTCGTCGTCACGACACTGACGTTTGGCGACAGCCTCCAGGCGCTCGTTTCGACACCGCCGCTCTACGGGTGGAACTGGAGTTACATCCTCAATCCGGTCGGGGCCGGAGGGGGTGAGGTGCCCCAAGTCGCCATGACGATGCTCAAGCACGACAAGGATGTCGCGGCGTATTCCGGAGCCTCCTTCAACAACCTCGAGATGGACGGTCAGAACGTCCCGTTCCTCCTGGAGAACGACGGGGCCACCGTGGCGCCGCCGATCCTCAGCGGACACGGGGTGCAGGCGGGCGGTGAGGTCGTACTCGGCGCCGCCACCATGGCGCAGCTGCACAAGCGGCTCGGCCAGGACGTCACCATCACCTTCGGAGCTCCCCCTGACGCGCCGGTGTACATCCCACCGACGCGGCTTCGGATCGTCGGCACGGCGACCTTTCCCGCCATCGGATTCGCCAGCACCGTCTCCGACCACACGTCCATGGGGACCGGGACGCTGCTCTCCCCCCAGGACCTGCCCAAGTCGTTCGTCGCCGCCATCGACACCGGCCCCGACCCAGCCCTCGCCGGCCCGAACCTGGCTCTCGTCCGGATCCGACCAGGTGTCCCAACGGCAGTCGCGCTCGCTGGGCTCCATCGGATCGTCGTCGCCGCGGACGCGGCCTTCGCAGCGGAGCCGGGCGGATCCGCCGGCAACGCCATCGTCGTGCAAGGGGTGCAACGCCCGGCTGAGATCGTCAACTACAAGACGATCGGACTGACGCCAGCGCTCCTGGTGGCGGGGTTGGTACTGGGCGCCGTCGCAGCCCTGACGCTGACTCTCGTGGCCTCCGTACGCCAACGTCGCCGCGACCTCGCGCTGCTGAAGACGATCGGCTTCGTGCGGCGCCAACTCGCCGCGGCCGTGGCTTGGCAAGCGACGGTCGCCGCCGCCGTCGGGATCCTGATCGGGATCCCGCTCGGGCTCATCGTCGGGCGATGGCTCTGGGACCTCTTCGCGGAACAGATCGGCGCCGTGCCCTACTCCACCGTGTCCGTCCCGTCGGTCGTCCTGGTCGCTCTGGGCACGGTGCTGTTGGCCAACCTCGTGGCGGCGCTCCCGGCCAGAAGTGCCGCGCGCACGCCTACGGCCCTCATGTTGCGGGCGGAATGATCGTTTGGCGGCTGGGCGCCTACTTCTTGGGTGCGATAGCCACCTTGAGATCTTCCAGCGCCGCATTGAGTTCGGCCGATCGGTTCCGCCGAGCCGAGTCCGCGGAGGCCAGTTGCTCCCCGGTCGGCGTCTGACCGCCTGAGCGCATCAGGTGGTCCGCCTCGACGGCGAAGGCAAGACCGCGCAGGCTGTCGGCGGACCGCATGGAGAGCGCCCGATGCGCCTCGTCAGGTGCCGCCGCCGCGGCACGTTCGAGACCCTCAACCGCATCGTCGACCTGCGCGCCAACCGTGGCCCGGTGCTGGGCGTCATCGGCGTTCGTCTGCGAAAGGATCAGTTCCCTTGCCAGCTCGGCAGCTGTAACGGCGGGCCGCACCGAGCGCTCCCAGTCGACCTCGCGCCCCTGCCGCCTGGTCCGGGCGATCAACAACGCGACGAGGATCACGGCCAGAGCGATGACCAGCACCAAGAGCACCCAGCCCCACGTCTTGGAGCTCGATGAGGCTTTGGCGGCCGTCGTGGTCGTGGTGGTGGAACTCGAGGTGGTCGTCGTCGGACGAACGCGAGTCGTGGTGGTGGCGGGAACCGTCGAGGTGGTTGTCGGAGCCGTCGTCGGTGGCACCGTCGAGGTGGTTGTCGGTGCCGCCGTCGCTGTCGTGACGGGCGCCGCCGTCGTGGTCGTGTCCTGGGCGGCGGCACTGCCCGAGAGGACACCGAGCATGATCGGCGTGGCGCAGATGGCCAGGACCAGCGCGGCGGAACGGCGGGAAACCTTCGAGTACATAAGGGCAGCCTACGGTCAGTGGCTGGCGCGGATCGGGACCATGATCGGGTTCGACGAGTCCGGTCCTCGTGGCGCACACGGCCGAGGGGCGAAACCAGCCGAAGCCTGACCGCAGCCCCTGAGACGATTGGGGCGCCATGACCAGGAACAAACGGTGTCCAGTCATGATCGACGGGAACGGTACCCTCGAGACGAACGACCGGAGGACGAGATGGAACTTGATATTCACGTGCCCCGCTTCACCTGGCCGGGCGGGGCCGCGGCGATCGGGCCGACTTTCGCCGAGCTGGCCCGGACTGCGGAGGCCATCGGGGTACGCACGCTCTCCGTCATGGACCATTGGTTCCAGATGGAGATGCTCTGGCCGGCTGAAGAGCCGATGCTCGAGGGTTACACGGCACTGTCCTTTGCCGCCGCCAAGACCGAGCGATTGCGTTTCCGGCTTCTGGTGGGGGGTGTGACGTACCGTCACCCCGGACTGCTGGCCAAAACGATCACCACGCTCGATGTTCTCTCAGGTGGACGGGCCGAGCTCGGATTGGGGGCGGCCTGGTATGAGCGGGAGCACCTCGGGCTGGGTGTGCCGTTCCCACCGCTGGGCGAACGCTACGAAAGGCTCGAAGAGACGCTCCAGATCTGTTTCCAAATGTGGAGCGAAGACAACGGCTCCTACGAAGGCGTCCACTATCAACTGGCCGAGACGCTCTGTTCACCTCCGCCGGTCAGCACACCCCGGCCGCGGGTACTCATTGGGGGCGGCGGAGAGCGCAAGACCTTGAGACTTGTCGCCACCTACGCCGATGCCTGCAACATCATCGGGGACGTCGAGACCGTCGCACACAAGGTAGGCGTCCTGAGACGGCACTGTGACGAGGTCGGCCGTGATTTTGCCCAGATCGAGGTAACGGCTTTGATCGGGGTGGCAGACGACGCAGGGCCCGACGACATCGTGCGCGAGGCCGAGGCACTCCATGGTGCCGGGGTCCACGCGATCGTGATCCGTGCGGCGGGCGCCGAACCGGCGCAGTGGCTCGAGGAGCAGTGGGGACCGGTGCTGCCGAGGCTCGCTACTATCGGCTGAGGCGGCGTCGGCCGTGTCGCCGCGTTTCCTCAGTTATCTTGCAAGCGCGGGCCGCTAGCTCATCCGGAAGAGCAGGGGACTTTTAATCCCAAGGTGCCGGGATCGAGACCCGGGCGGCCCACCACAAAAGCCCAGTTCAGATGTCTGAAAAGGGTTTTCGGCCACCGCAGCTCCTCTGTGTTGCTACTGAATGCTACTGTTTTTGGTGTCCCCGCCGGTGTCCCCGCTGTAATGCGCAAGAGCAGGAGAGCCATGAAGGGCCACGTTCGCCGAAGAGGCAACTCCTGGGAGTTGCGTGCGTACGTCGGACTCGATCCGACGACGGGCCGAGCCAAGTACCTGACCCGCACGTTCCGAGGGGGAAAGCGCGAAGCGGACGAAGCGTTGGCCCGGTTCGTGACCGAGGTCTCAGGCGGTGGACATGCGGCGAAGGACACCACCCTCAGCGAGCTGATCCGTCGATGGCTCGACCTCGTTCGAGAGGACCTCTCACCCTCGACGGTGCGCGGCTACGAACGGATCATCCGCTGCTACATCGAACCCGACATCGGACGAGTGTCGCTCGCCAAACTGCGGACCGATCGGCTCGACCGCTTCTATTCGAAGCTACGTGGCGGCGGGGGCAAGGATGGCGGCCCGCTCTCGCCGGCGACGGTCCGGCAGACCCATGCCGTCATCCGGAGAGCACTCAACCAGGCAATGCGCTGGGGCTGGATTGCGGCGAATCCGGCATCACTAGCACGACCCCCTCGGGTACGAACGCAGGCTTTGCATCCTCCCGAGCCAGAAGGCGTTCTCCGTCTGATCGCAGAGGCAGAGCATGCGGATCCGGACTTGGCTTGCTTCTTGTTGGTTGCCGCAACGACGGGGGCGCGACGAGGTGAACTCTGTGCCCTTCGCTGGTCGGATCTCGACAAGAAGACCGGTGCTCTCACGATCTCTCGCTCGATCGTCGAAACCCAAGGTTCGACGCTCATCGAAAAGGATACAAAGACGCATTCGTCCCGTCGGATTGCTCTCGATTCCGGATCGATCGCCGCCTTGGCGGATCAGCGAGACCGTTGTCGGCGTAGAGCGAAATCCTGTGGAGCGAGGCTTGCGGACTCGGCTCATGTCTTCTCAGCGGATCCCGACGGCGGACGCCCTTGGGTTCCAAACGAGGTGACCAAACAGTTCATCCGGATACGGCGGGCCGTCGGCCTGGATTCAGTTCGTCTGCACGATCTCCGGCACTTCACTGCAACCCGTCTGCTATCGGAAGGCGTGCCGGTGCGGACGGTGAGCGGCCGCCTGGGTCACGCGAATGCAGCGACGACCCTCGGTGTCTACGCGCACTTCGTTGAGGAGTCCGATCGCGATGCCGCAGCCAAAATCGGCTCGATACTCACTCGAGATGCAGAAGGGCGCTCCGGCAAGTAGCTCGGTAGCGAGCACCGGCTTCTGGAGGCCCATTCGACTCGTCCACCCGGTCCAGGCCGTCTTGTTCGGTGCACTTGAACTGGGCTTTGAGTCCATCCAATTGGTGGCAGCCTTCTCGGTCCCGCCTATTCGATTGCCAGAAGGGATTGCCAATTTCCTGATCCTCGCCGTCGCCCAGGCCCTGGCCTCCGACACCGCCCTGGCGAGAGGCGGCAGCACCGTTCCTGCGGATCGGCAAATGCGGGATCCCGCTCCAGGAGCGGCCTCAGTCAGTGGTTCTCGTGTGGCGAGTGATATCTCACGCCGTGGCGAAGTTCCAGTGCAGCAAGAAGGAGGAGAAAAATCCCGAGGAGAGCGGTTCCTGTGCTGACAATGAATCTGTCGAGACTCTCTTGACGAATGTGCTTGCTTCCCAGGTCATAGGCCATCAACCCAAGAGTGCCGCCGAAAACATTTGTGATGACGTCAGTGATGTCTGAGGCCCCGATGGCGAGGATGTACTGGATTGCTTCGCCTGTGAGGCTGAAGAGGAAGACAACGAGAATCTTGCGCCAGAGGTCAAGTCGCTTGAAATTGAGGCCCAACAACAATCCGAAGGGGATGAAGACGAGAACGTTGTCGGCCATCTCGCCTGAACTCCCAGAAGAGTTCGAAAACGGAATCAAGTTGACGCTTCTGTTGTCGTAGCTCAGCACCGAAGCGATATGAACTGAAAATTTGAACAGAATCACCCATATCAGGACGGCTGTGTAAACGGCGAGGAGCAATCTCGAGAGCAATTTCACGTGGGGGCCTTTGGGATGAGTCCATGATGGCGAAGCAGTGAAGTCCCGATTGCGACTTCGGGATTTGCCATCCGGCTTCGTCGATCCGAGAGGTGGGATGGAAGTCTGGCTATCTGACATCCTCCTGTAGCAAAGCGGCCAATCGCACCGTGGCACGGAGCCCCCCAGCGGGACGGGGAGCCAAGGTGAGAGTCCCATCGTGTGCGTAGGTGATGCTCTTGACGATGGCCAACCCGAGACCGATCCCGGCGTGGTCAGTATGGATGCGCGTCGAGCCACGCTGGAACGGTTCGACCAGCGTCGAGACCAGCGGTGGGGTCAGCGTCACGCCGGTGTTCTCGACCGTGAGCACCACCTCGTCGTCCTGGGCACTGGTTGCGACCCACACGGTGCCCTCGGCGGGCAGATTATGCACGATTGCGTTGTGCACGAGGTTCGTCGTCAACTGCAACAAGAGTGCACCGGAGCCGAACGTTGGAGCCAGGACCCCGGAGGTCTCCATCGTGACGCCGCGCTTCTCGGCGAGAGGAAGGAGCGCCTCCGTGGCCTCCTCCGCCAGCAACGAAAGGTCGACATGTTCAGGCGTGAATGATCGTTGGTCGGCGCGGCTCAGCACGAGCAACGCCTCAGTGAGGTCGATGGCACGGGTGTTCACAAAGAGGAGACGTTCGACCAATTCGTCGTCGCCGCGACTCGGATCGCTTCGAGCGACCTCGAGAAGTGTCTGCGTGATCGCCAGCGGGGTGCGCAGTTCGTGGGACGCGTTGGCTGCGAATCTCTGTTGTTCCGACACAAGCGCTTCGAGCCGCGCCAACATGGCGTCAAAGGCATCTGCCAGCTCTCGGAACTCGTCGTGGCGGCCCGGAAGTCGAATCCGATGCGAGAGCGATCCGCCTGCAGCCATGCGCACGGCGTCGGTGATTCGAGCGAGGGGGCTTAGCATCCGTCCGGCCAGGAGCCATCCCCCCAGGAGCCCGAAGACCAACAGAAACGCCAGCACGATGGCTGCCGCTGGCCCAAAGTCACGAAGAAGCACGCCACGACTAGGGGACACAAAGACGTGCGAGCCGTGGACGAGGACGGTCTCGCCCCTGGGCACGTGTCGCAACAGGAACACCCAGACGGCGCCGAGGAGCAAAGCCCCTGCGAGCATGACGAAGCCGGCATAGCTCAGCGTCAGTTTGAGGCGAACACTCAAGCCAGGGGCTCTATCCAAGTTCGACTCCCTCGCTTCTGGAAGCCGCCGCAGCGTCAATGCGGTATCCGACGCCGGCCACGGTCGCGATGATCGGTGGCTCCACCGAGGCGCTTGCGAAGAGATGAGACCGTGATGCGGACGGCGTTCGTGAACGGGTCTGCATTCTCATCCCAGGCCCGCTCCAAGAGCTCTTCCGCGCTGACGACGCCACCTTCTGCCGCAACCAGTACCTCAAGGACTGCGAATTGCTTGCGAGTGAGCCGGACATAGCGACAGTCCCGGTGCACCTCGCGTCGGAACGGGTCGAGTCGCAGGCCGGCAATCTCTCGAACGGGTGGCCTGTGGTGGGCTCGCCGGCGATCGAGTGCCCTGAGGCGAAGCACAAGTTCTCGGAGCTCGAAGGGCTTCGTGAGATAGTCGTCAGCGCCGAGCTCGAACCCGGAGGCCTTGTCGTCGAGTCGGTCGGCGGCGGTGAGCATGAGGATCGGCATGCCGCTGCCTGACGCGACGATCCGCTCGGCGATCTCGTCACCAGAGGGCCCGGGGATGTCGCGATCGAGGACGGCGATGTCGTAGGTGTTGACGTTCAGCAGCTCCAAGGCAGTGCCACCATCAGCTGCGATGTCGGAGGCGATCGCCTCCAGCCGTAGGCCGTCACGAATGGCTTCGGCCATGTAGGGCTCGTCTTCGACGATCAGTACACGCACATTCAGGCAAGGCTACGTCACGGGATATATCGCCGGCGTATCCAAAATTCGATACCCGCTGGCAACATGATGTTCGCTTGACTCGAGCGGGTGGCCCCCACGGTACCGGTTCGCTCGCCAGCCCAGCCCTCCCCACGACCCGGTGTTCTCATCAGGCGCACGCCATGTACCTGACGCCTCTTCACTGCGTCGGGATCACCTTCTATGGATGCGAGCAGCACGAGGCAGCCCTCCTGCGAGAGATCGCCGCTCGTCATGATGTCACCCCGACCATCACCAGCGTCGCAGCATCGGAAGGCAACAGCGGGGCTGAGCGCCGGCAATCGCTGCATCAGCATCGGCCACAAATCGCAGATCTCAAAGACCACTCTTCGTGCTCTCCACCGGGCCGGCGTGAGGTACATCTCCACCAGGAGTGCCGGATATGACCATATCGATTTGCCTGCAGCGGGGGATCTGGGGATCTCTGTCGAAAACGTCGCCTACTCGCCGGCCAGCGTGGCTGACTACACGCTGATGCTGATGCTGATGGTCGTGCGGGAGGCCAAATCGACTGTGCTGCGATCACAGGCGCATGACTATCGATTGAGCGAGCTGCCCGGGAGAGAACTCCATGACATGACATTCGGAGTCGTCGGCGCAGGCCGTATCGGAACCGAAGTCATCGAACGGCTGCGGAGCTTCGGCTGTCGAGTCCTTGCCTGTGACCGTCAGCCGGAGTCCTCCCTCGACTGTGTGTCCCTCGATGTCCTGCTGGCGCAGAGCGACGTCGTCACGCTCCACACACCTCTTACCGGGGAGACCCATCACCTCTTGCATCGTCAACGAATCAGCCAGATGAAGCCGGGTGCCGTCGTCATCAACACGGGACGAGGATCACTCCTCGATACGGAAGCGCTTATCGACGCTCTGGAAAGTGGCCGGCTTGGCGGGGCAGCATTGGACGTCCTCGAAGGTGAGGACGGGATCTTCTACTTCGACCAGAGTGAGAAGGTCGCGTTGCATCCGGCATTGGTGCGGTTGCAAAAGCTGCCGAATGTCATCATCACTCCGCACACCGCCTATTACACGGATCACGCTCTCCGAGACATCATCGAAACGACTCTCGCCAACTGTCTGCTGTATCTCAAGGAAGCCCCTCATGGATAGGTTCCGAGTTGCGCTCCTCTTCGGCGGGACGTCCGAAGAACGTGCCGTTTCGGTCAAATCCGCGCAGCAAGTCGCCAAGAGCCTCGACCTCGACACGTACGAACCGTTCTACGTGGGCATCACCCCACGTGGCGAGTGGAGACTGTGTGACGGCCCTGCCCTTGATTGGGAAGCCGGCGTCTGCCGTCTGGCGGTGTTGTCGCCGGACCGATCCGTGCACGGGCTCCTGGTGCAAAACCACGGTCGCTATGAACCTGTCCCTATTGACCTGGTGTTTCCCGTTCTGCACGGGAATCAGGGTGAGGACGGGGCCATCCAAGGCTTGCTGCAGCTCTCTGGCGTCCCCTACGTGGGTTGCGACGTGCAGACCTCTGCGCTGTGCATGGACAAATCCCTCACGTATCTCGTCGCTCACCAGGCGGGGATCCGGACGCCCCAGTTCCGAACAGTGACCGCGAACGATGTTGTCGATCCCGACGAGCTCGAATATCCAGCTTTTGTGAAGCCGGCCCGATCAGGCTCCTCGTTCGGCGTCAGCCAGGTCTCCCGAGGAGAAGAGCTCCCAAGGGCGATCGAAACCGCACAGCACTACGACACGAAGGTTCTCATTGAGCAGGCCGTTGTTGGCAGCGAGGTCGGCTGCGCGGTCGTCGGGAACAGCACTGATCTGATCGTCGGCGAGCCAGACCGCGTCGCGCTCTCCCACGGGTTCTTCAGAATTCATCAAGAGGATCGGCCTGAGAGTGGTTCTGAGAACGCGACCTTCATCGTTCCCGCCGACATTTCGCCAGAGTCACGTGACATCGTGCATTCGACAGCGAGGACCCTCTATCGGGCTCTGGGGTGCAGGGGCCTATCCCGGGTGGACCTGTTCCTGCTCGAAGACGGAACGGTGGTCCTGAACGAGGTCAATACGATGCCCGGCCTCACGTCATACAGTCGTTTTCCGCGGATGATGGCCGCCGCAGGGTGGTCACTCGCCGATGTGATCGACCGGATTGTGGCTTTGGCGCTGAGCGAGTCCTGACCATGTTCGACCCATTCGTCTTTGTCGACGAGCTCGTATCTGGAATCCGCTGGGATGCGAAGTACGCCACCTGGGACAATTTCACCGGAAAGCCCGTCGACGGCTATCTTGCCAATCGCATTGTCGGCACGAGGGCACTCTGCGCAGCACTCGAGCAGGCGCGAGACCGGGCTGCGTCGTGGGGTTTCGGTCTCCTCCTCTGGGACGGGTATCGACCGCAGCGCGCCGTGGACTGCTTCTTGCGCTGGTCCGAACAGCCCGAGGACGGCCGGACGAAGCCACGGCATTATCCAAATATCGATAGAGCGACGATGTTCGAGAACGGCTACGTCGCGGCCAGATCAGGTCACAGCCGGGGCAGCACGGTCGACCTGACGCTCTACCACCTGAGAACCGGTGATCTTGCGCCGATGGGCGGTGACCACGACCTGATGGACCCGATCTCACATCACGACGCAAGAGGGATTTCACAACTCGAGGCGAGGAACCGCCGCTACCTGTGCTCCATCATGGAGGACTGCGGTTTCAGGGCCTACCAACATGAATGGTGGCACTACACACTCGGACACGAGCCGTATCCGGACACGTATTTCGATTTCCCCGTCGCGTGTCCTCATCGAGATTCTCCAGAAATGGATCTGACTAGAGAAAGGTAGAGCGCCCCCCGGCACAAGAGCGCCCAAGCAAAAGCGCCCGGGCAGTCTGAGCGCCCGGGCAGTGTGCGCCCGGGCAGGACTTGAACCTGCGCCACCGGCTCCGGAGGCCGGTCTGGAATATCCACACCGTCTTGCCCGTTGTCTCCAGCGCTCCTTAACAGGCCCTCCCCTCCAGGTGGTTCACCACCATCTGCTCAGCCGCATCCATTTGATCGCCAATTTGGATTGCCAAGGTCCGCCGACGGACGGCGCGACCACCTTGACGCTCGCGATAGTTGCCTGCTCACGCACGGCACTTCTCCTGAGCGTCCCCCTTGGCTATCCGCTCACGAAATGGGACGTTTTCAAAGACGAATGGGGAATCAGAACTGGGAGCGGACGTGTGAGATTCGGATCAGGTTTTGGATGGCGACGGCGGCGCGGCGTTCCACGTTCCCGTACCCGTTGGCCGTTGCCGCAATGTGCGCCTTTGTCACAAGGTCCCGAGCCTTCTCTGTGTCTCCCTCGGCCTGGCGCTCGCCGAGCATGCACCCCCAATAGAGATCTGTGATTGCACCGTAGAACTTGGCGCTCATGCGGGCGCTACTAGCCGAAGATTGAGTGAAGTAGGCATCTGCCTCGTCGTAACGGCCGAGGACAGTAGCGAGACCGCCGAGCGAGTGACTAACCAGACCTGACGCCGTGACACTACCGGACGCGACTGACAGCTCGGCCCAAGGAGCAAGCCGGTCGAAGAGCGGTCCGGCGTACTTTGGGTCCCCGCAATGGATGGCGGCTTCGGCATAGCAGTACATTTTTGTGATCCACCCTTGGTCCATAGGGCGATCGAAGTCGGCGGTAGCGAACTCCTCCAACAAATGCCGGACGTCCTCAGTGCGACCGGCTTCTGCGTGGGCCAGAGCCAGTACTGAGGTGAGCGTCCCGGCGAGCGCGGGAGACTCGTCGAGCATCTGCTCGATAAGTGGGATCAACTCCCCCATAGTTCCGCGTTGGGCGCATACGACCATGAGCTGTCCTCCGAAGAACCATGCGGCGTCGGGCTGCCCACAATCGGTGCCGATTTGCAGGGCCTCATTCGCCAACTGTTCTGCGAGGTCAGTATCTCCGGCGATTTGTGCTCGCTTGGAAAGGTGGAATGTATTCGTCCAGCTCAGAATCGGCTGGTCGAGCTGCTCCGCCAAGGAGACCATGGTCTCGATGCAGCGATCCATCTCCTCGATGTCCCCGACCAGAAAGACGGCCGTGGCTCGTGCGTGTGCCGCAAAAAATAGTAACACCGGGTCGCCCAGGCGCTCGGCCCGAACCAGCGCGTCGGCAGTCCGGGCCAAGGTTTGCTCGAGCAGTGACGGTGCCAGTGACGGCAAGATGACCTGATTGAGCACTCGTACGATGGTGGCATCGTCACCCGTGGACTCGGCGATGACCAGCGCCTCATCGGCCAACGACTGAAGGCGTTCCAGTGGGCTTCCGGCTGTTAGTTCTGAACACAACGTGGCGAGCACCAGCGCCCGATCAGGGTCATCGACGGGGAGGCGATCAAGAGCTATCTCCAAGACGTCGACCTTGTCGGTGTCGGTGGCATTGCTGTTGCTGGTATAACCCCGGTCGTTGGCCAGAGCGGCGGCAACGAGTCGCTTGGTATCGCCGAGGTCGATTGCTTGGCGAGCCGCGGCAAGAAGCGTGTCGTGATACGTCGGATCCCCGGTCTGGCGTTGCGCAGTGCCGAGCCCGATAGCCAAGTCGAGCCCGCGGACTGGATCGGGGTCGGCAATCTCGGTGTAGAGGTCAAGGGCCTGGGCGTAGTAGCGAAGAGCGTCGGCAGGGGCGAGGGCACTGAGTGCGGCGTCGCCCGCCTGCTGGGAGTAGCTGATGGCCTTGGCCAAGTCGCTGGGCTGAGCGGCAACCCAGTGGCGGGCCAGTTCGCCCACGCGCAGTCCGGGGCGATGTCCGTAGAGTTCCTCGAGAGCCTCGGCCACCTTCCTGTGAGCCCGCGCCCGGCGGGTGGGTCCGAGGTCCTCGGAGAGGGTGTGCTGGATGAGGGCGTGGGCGAAGTTGAACCGTCCCGGGCCATCGGCCAGCTCCCGCACGAGGGACACCGCCGCCGCAGAATCCAGCACCTCGAGGACGTCATCTTCGGTGCTGTTCGTCGCGACAGCCAAGAGGTGAAGATCGAAGTCCCGACCAATGACTGCTGCCATCGAGAGGATCCGCCCTGCTTCCGCGCCGAGGCGGAGCACCCTGGCCCCGATCACTTCGCGCACCGAGTCGGGTAGGGCCGTCACGTCGAACGTGTCCTCGGCCACCCACCGTCCTTCGGCGTCCTGACCGATAGCGCCCGTCTCGACCAGGTTGCGAAGCACCTCGCTCACGAAGAACGGGTTGCCGTCGGTCTCTCGGTGGATGGCGTGGGCCAGGCCCACGGCGGCATCGCCGAGTCGGTGCCCGGCTCCGGCCTCCATCAGGGCCACCACCCCGGCGTGGTCCAGGCCGACGAGGTCGATCCGGGTGATCCCGTCCAGGCGGTGGAGCGCAGCCAGCGCGTCCACCAGGGCATCGGCGGTGGAGAGCTCGCTGTCCCGGTAGGTGCCGAGGATCAGAACCCGCATGGTCGGGTCGGCGGAGGCCAGATGGCGGAGTAGCAGCAGGCTTCCCTTGTCGGCCCACTGGAGGTCGTCGAGGACCAGGAGGACCGGCTGGTGTTCCGAGGCCATGGTCAACAGGCCCACCACGGCGGCAAAGAGCAGGAACCGTTCGGTGTCGGAATCGGTGGCCTTGCTCGGCGGCAGGTCTGGGATCCGGCTGTTCAATGCCGGGACCAGCCGTGAGAGTTCAGACCCGTGGGCCTCGACGTGGGCCAGAAGCTCATGCTCGGCGGCGTGCGTGACGTAGTGGGAAATGGCCTCGGCGAACAGCTGGTAGGGGGTGGCGAGGTTCTCCTCGCAGTGGCCGAACAGCACGCAGGCCCCGGCGTCGAAAGCGGACCGTGCCGCCTCGGCCACCACGGTCGTCTTGCCCGATCCCGCCTCGCCCGAGACCAGGAGGATCTGACGTCCCTCGCCTGCTCCGACCTCCTTGACCGCATCGGTGATCGCTGCCAGCTCGGTGTTTCGGCCCACCACTCCGACCGCAGGGTGCACGGCCAGACGACCGGGGAGCGGAATCACCTCCGTCAGATCGGATCCTCCCAAAGGCTCCCAGACCACCTCGACGGACTCCACCGGCCCGGGCAGGCCCTTCAGCGTCAGAGCTCCGAGTGACCTGCATTCGTGACGGCTCCGCCGACCGGCCATGGCTCGCACCAAGTCGGTGCCCAGAATCTGACCGGTGTCGCAGCGGGAACAGAGCCGGGCAGCCTCGACAACCGGGTCCCCGAAGTAGTCACCGTCCTCGTTGTTGGCCTCGCCCACGCTCAGCCCAACGCGCAGCCCGACTGGTTCAGCACCCTTGCGGTTGTTCTGCTCGACGCCTTGCTGCATGGCAACTGCGCACCCCAGAGCCGCTGATGCCGCACTGAACACCACCATCAGCCCGTCACCGAGGTTCTTCACTTCGATGCCGCCTGATTCGGTGATGGCCTGCCGCAGGATTGAGAAATGTTCGCGGCGAACCTCGTCGGCTACCTCCGCCAAGAGTCGCTGCGAGAGCTCAGTAGACCCCACGATGTCCGTGAACAGGATGGCCACGTTCTCAGTGGTCATTGAGGTCCTTTCGCCACCTACACCCAACCGTAGGCCACGAGGACTTTGGAACGCCAAGGGCCGGTCGGAATCATGCTAAGAGCGCCAGGTGTCCCATAACGATCAACCGATACCGCCCTCAAGGTGCCCCCGACCGCCGGTAGGGGTGCCACCCTGCGAATCCTCTTTGAGTCAAGACCCCAATTTGATGCCCCTCCAGGCGCGTTGGATCACCCCGTCGCCGGGCGCCACAGATGCGTAGGATTTGGGTGGTCCGGGAGTGACTTCGCCGAAGAGCCGGCCTTCAGGATGCAGAGCCGACCACGCAGGCAATGAGTCGTTTCCTATTGTCCTCCCGGACCCCTTTGGGCGTCGAGGACGAGCTGGCGGAAGATGGCGTTGGAGGTTTGGCGCTTGAGAGACCGTAGAGCCTCCCGCTTGGTCTTGCCCTCAGCCACCTTGCGCTCGAAGTAGATCCGACCGTCGGTGCCCGGATTGCGGATCTGGGTGAGCGCGGCGATGTGGATGGCGTTGTTGAGTTTGCGATTGCCTCGACGCGAGAGGCGGTGAGCGATGCGACCTCCCGAGGAGTGCTCGATCGGAGCCACGCCCGCATAGGCGGCGAAGTGGTCCCTGTTGGCGAAGCGCCCAACGTCACCGGTGTGGCCAATGACCATGCAGGCAACGACAGGGCCGACGCCATAGACCTCGGTCAGTGAGGTCTTCGAGGCTCGGACCGCTGTGCGGATCCGGCGGTGCGACTCCTTGATCAAGGCGTCGAGGCGCCGCACATCGTCGACGAGCTCGTGGGCGAGCTGGTGGCGCATGTGCTCGATCGGGGTCACCGGCTCATAGCTCTCGAGGAGCTGATCGGCGTCAGTTGCGTAGAGTTCCTTGGCAATTCCGCCTGGTGCGAGGTCGGCTAGGGCGTTGTGGAGCCGGCAGATCAACCGGGCCCGCATCCGGCCCAGATCATGGTTCCGCTTGGCCAACAGTCGCATGATCTCGGTGTGGTCGGCGGCCTCCACCTGGCGCAGAGAGCCAGAGCGCAGGGCGGCCACTGCGACTGAGAGCGCGTCGTTGGGGTCGTTCTTGTCCGAACGGCCCGTTCCGAGCACGCGGACCCTCGACGCCAATGTCGGCGGGACATCGACGACGTGTTCGCCGGCATCGACGAGCTGCTGGGCCAACAAGTACCCCAAACCGCCGGCCGACTCGATGGCCCATGTCCGCTTCTCGAACGGCTCGGCCCAGGCAAGGAGCTTGGTCGTCTGCTGGCGGGTCGCCCGCACGGTGACCTTGGCCACCTCACGTTCATCGCCACAGATCGCCACCGCGGTGTGGCTCTGCTTGTGGGGATCCACCCCAATGATCACAGTCATGAGTACCTCCTGGTCGGTGATGGCAACCGCGAGGGCACTCCTGATTCGGATCTAGTGCACACTCCTCTTTTGAGCCACATCGCGGCGAGATCCTGACGGGTGGCACTTCGCAAGGAAGCCAACCGGACTGACCGGCGGCAGGCACAACGAGAGCCACCCCATCAGGACCTCTCAACGCTACGGATCAACCGCAGGGTCTGCTCAGAGTCTCAATCAGGCACATTGGGGCTAGGACCTGGCTTTCTCTTTGTCCGTCGCTAACCGAAGCCTCGAGAGACCCATGGTCACCAGACGTGGGCGGGCACAGACCAGGTCAATGGTCTCGTTCACCGAAACCTCGACGGCAAAAATCCGAGAGCGAACGTGATGTGCCTTGCCCATCGAACTTGCACTTCATGAGTACTGTGCGCTCTCTCCGAACCCCGCGATCTGCGATCAGTGAATCCCGCGGTTGGCGATCAGTGAA
This sequence comes from uncultured Acidimicrobiaceae bacterium, assembly GCA_963794875.1. GTDB lineage: Bacteria > Actinomycetota > Acidimicrobiia > Acidimicrobiales > RAAP-2 > Bog-473. The sequence continues at coordinate 28,056 of CAWCFG010000015.1, read as the reverse complement.
TCCCGCGTTGAGCTGACCTCGGTTCCTCGAGGGGAAAGGTTAGCGGCGCCTCCTTCCTGAGCTCGCTTCGGGCTCGGTGGCGGCCGTCTCGAGGGCGTGGTGCTCGCGCATCCGCCACGACGGACCCTTGATGTTGAAGACCACGGCGTTGTGCATCAGGCGGTCCAAGATGGCGGCGGCCACGACGGGATCGCCGAAGATCTCTCCCCATTCGGGCAGGCCCCGGTTGGTGGTGATCAAGGTGGGGTGTCCGCGCTCATAGCGGGTGTTGACGACGTGGAAGAAGACGCCGGCTCCGCCGCGTTCGATGGGGAGCAGGCCGACATCGTCGATGACCAGCACGCTCGGTGCGGTCAGTGTCTTGAGCTTGGAGCCGAACGTGCCTTCGCGTTTGGCCCGCACCAAGGTGTTGACCATGTCGTCGGCTGTGGTGAAGTAGCCCCGGAACCCGGCCTCGACGGCCGTGGTGGCCAGGGCGACGGCCAGATGCGTCTTGCCGCAGCCCGGTTGGCCCAAGAAGAGGATCGGGCGGTTCTCCTCGATGAAGCGCAGCGTGGCCAGGTCCTCGATCAGTTTGCGGTCGACGCTGGGTTGGAACTCGAAGTCGAAGTCGCTCAGGTTGCGCCGGAAGGGGAAGCGGGCGAAACGCAATCGGGCGGCCAGCTTTCGATTCACGGTGGCGTTGGCCTGTTCGCCGATGACCCGGGCCAGGTACTCGATATGGCTCCACTCGCCGTTCTTGGCTTCTTCAGCGATCAGGGCGAAACATTCGGCCGAGCGAGTGAGACCGAGATAGCCCAGGTCGTCTTTGAGCTGCTCATAGAGGGAGTTGGTCACGACCCGGCCCCGTCGGTCTCATAGCGGGCCAGGTCAGGCACGTCGACGTCGACGTCTCCTGCAATGTCGAGTCGGAGCGGGAGCGTCACGGCCCGAGGGTCGTCGGGCACGACGATGCTGAGGTGGCGGCCCCGGCTGCGCGACAGAGCGGCGCTCTGGGCTTCTTGGAAGTGCAGCGCATCCCAGACTTCCATTCCCTCGATGTCGGAGATGGCGTGGGTGGCCACGTGCTCTCCGGCCCAGCGGATCTCGATGCTGGACCCCTCCACCTCCTGGCGCACTTCGACGCGCTGGCCCAAGCAGCGTGGTGGCACCGAGTAGCGCACGCCGCGCCACTCGATTTGGGGGATGGCCACATGGACCCTCCGCGCTTCGACATAGGCCGTGTCGAACCGCCTGCGGGGCAGGGCACCGAGCACCGGCACTTCTGCAGCCAGTCGTTCGGCGGGGACCGCCCCGGTGCCGCGGTGCACCCGGGCATGGACACGCTGCTCGAGCCAGCGGGCCGCCCGCCCGTTGAGCTCGGCCAGGCTGGTGGGTGCTCCGGTCGCCGTGCATTCTTCGAGAAAGCGTTCCTTGACGTCACGAAAGGGGCGCTCCACCTTGCCCTTGCGCTTGGCGTCACGGGCCTGGCAGGCCCGGATCTCGGTGCCGCAGAACTGGGCGAACCCATGGGCCGGAGGGTGGAGGCGAAAGCGCCTGCCCTGCGAAGTCCCGAGTGCCCCCATGCGGTCGGTGCGCAAGACCTTGGGGACACCGCCGACGAACTCGAAGAAGCGCACCAATCCCTCGAAGGTGTGCTCGCGGTCGACAGAGCGGGCGAACCACCAGATGCGCACTCTCGAGAAGCTCAAGATGGCCGAGAAGCACTGGACCTCGCCCAGTCCCCATTCCCGGGTCCACTGCGACACGTCGGACCAGTCGAACTGGGCTTCTTCACCCGGTGCGGTCACGATCCGCGTCGAGGCCGCCGGGGCGGCCGCGAACCTCGGGCCGCGCAGCGTGTTGAGGTGCCGGGCCACGCTGACATAGGAGCCGGTGTAGCCCTGCGCTCTGATCAGCTCGAAGACGCTGGTGGCCAACAGGCGAGGGGCGGCCCGCAACAACCCGGCGATCTCGCCCGTCCAGTACTCGTCGATCACCGCGACCGTGGTCCTCGGCCGCCGTTCGGCCGGCCCGCCGTTGCGCAGCCAGCCGCTGATGGTGCTCGGGTGATAGCCGGTCTCTTCGGCAATCTCCTTGATGCTCATGCCCTGGCGCTTCATCGCCATGACGTCCATGAACTCCTCCTGGGTCATCATTGCTGTGGTCCCTCCAGTGGGCTTGGTGCAGTGGATGCCCAAGACCCTGGAGGGGCTCTTGACCGACCGGGTGGATACCGGTCCGGAGGAACGAAAGATCAGCTCAGCGCGGGTTTCGCTGATCGCAGAACGCGACTTTCGGTTGATCGCCGATCGCGGGTTTCAGTGATTACAGAACGCGGGTTTCAGAGATCGCGCACAAGTACCTGGTTCGACGGGAACCGTCCTGATTTCGTGGGACCCCAGTAGTCCTGCGCCCTTCCCGTCGATATGAACTTGAAGCGGGTCCCACCGGTTCTTACAAACCCGAAATGCACCCGGTAGCCAAGCGCCATGAACCCGTATGAAGCCCTCTGAACTGCGGGCATTACCTGGTCCAACCGCAATCCTTTGGCAGCGGTCGCACTGTATCCAGATCGACGATTCGACTACGTGTTGTCGGCGTGGCCACGACTTGGAGGGGTGGGGCACCCGACCCATTGCGAGTTGCTCGGCGTCGTACCGGACGACCAGCTCCAACTCTCAGACCACTACGGAGTCCTAGCCGACCTCCGTTACTGACTCGACCCAAAAGGGAGTCTGCCGCGACACGCCCGCGCTTTGGGGCAGTCTGCCGTCGAGCTTTCGGCTGGGTGGCGGAGGGGACCCGTTGGCGCTTGAAGGGTTGCGGCTTCGCCCCCCTGCCTGCATGTGCGCAGGCGGTCTCGGCGGAGATCGCAATCGACAGGTGGGTCAGTCTCGAAGCGACTGACCGTCGACTGTCACCTCGGTGCGGTCGGGGTAGAAAGACAACATCCCTCTCACTTCGGCAGCCTGAGCCGTCGGCGTCTCGTAGCTCCACACGATGCCGTCGTGGATCTCTCCGTCGATGTCGAGAGACCAATACGACGCCTCACCCTTGAATGGACAGTTGGTATGGAACGTCGTGGACCTCAAAAGATCCATCCGCACGTCGTCTGGCGGCAGGTAATAGCGGGCGGGCAGCCCGGTCTCGTCGAGCTTCCTGGCCCGGTCGGTGGTGGCGAGGAGCTGGCCGCCAAGCCGGACTTCCACATGAGCGGCGGTTGGGACGATGTTGATCGTGTGGCCAGGCGTCATGCCGCGACAGGCTACCGGTAGAACGCTCCAGGTCACGCCCATAGTTGGCAGACGTAGGGGGATAGGGCCCGCGAACCCGTCCGACGGATTAGGGGTCAAGATGGTTTGATGAGTGGAAGCCATCGGATTCTGACCGCATTCGGTTCACTCACTCTCGTCATGATCGTTGGTCCGTTGTCGCAAGCGGCCCATGCATCGTCAGCGGTCACTCCGTCCCCCGATCTTCAGGCAACGGTCCTCTCCGTGAAGCCCGGCCTCGCTCCGTACAATCCAGCCTTGGCTTCTGCCGGCATCCCGGTCGAGTACGTCACGTTTGCAACCAAGACGAGTCTTTCGCGGCCGTTTAGCTGCACCGTCGTCGTTCGCCGCCGAGGAAAGGTCGTCGGGAGGACTCGCGTCAATGCCAACCCGGCGGCACGGCAAAAGGCGTGGACCATTCAGGTCGATGTGAACGGCCGGACATTTCGCGGTCGGCCGACCGATTCCCGTGTCACGTGCACGAGCTAGCGATTGCAGTAACTAAAGCGGGCCGAACCGGCAGGCTACGTCCGACTGTGCTCTCGTGCGCGTCAGGTGATGCGGTAAACCCTGTACTCCACACTGCCGCCTTCTTTAAGTCGGCCCTCTGAAACGAAGAGGTTGGTGGTCAACCACTTGTAGCGTTCGTCACCGGTCTCAAAGCGGGGCGTGGTCCTGAAGTACTGGTCGCCCCAGTCGGTGCCAGCGCCGCTGGCGATAGCGGTCATCACCTTGTCGTTGAGCTCGAGTAGGCCCGTGTAGTGCGTGTAGATCGAGGCCCCATCGTCGGTGCCGATCTGGCCGCGGACATCAACTTGTCCCCATCCATCGGTGCCAATCACGATCCAGTCTCCGCCACCGGACAAAAGCCGTCCGTTCAGTCGCTTCCCGGTTACTTGTCCCTCGACCACCTCGAGGAACATGCGGCTTCCGAAGGACACGGGCGCTTTCAGCATCCCGTAGTAGTCGAACTCGTGGACAAGCTCCATGTCCATCGCCTCCTCAGGTACGCCGACTGTATCCGTCCCAACCTCGTGGGCACCAGGACGATTGCTCAGGGTATTAGACCCCGTCGGGCGTTTTGACGGTAGCCCCGCCTGGGATCAGCCGACCCCGTGAGCCGGGTCGCAGTTCGACGCAGCGTCGTTTTCTGAAGCGCCGAACCGTCTCACTATCCCGGCGAACTGGGCGAGGCGTGATGGAATCCAGCTCTGAATCAGCAACAGACAATCATGGTCTTTCGAGGATCACGTCGAAATCCTTTCGCCAGGTTGCGCCGGCATCGTCAGATGCGTCCCAGTGACCCTCGATCCGTGCTGACGTGACCGTGGCAATGAAGCGTTGATGGAAGTCCGGATCCTGTCGCAGCAAAGTCAGGGCGTCCCGGACATACGTCGCGTGGAACACTCGAGAGGTCGGCCTCGGGTCGTGATACAGCACCAAGAGTTCGCCGTTCGCGTCAGATCTACCGAACACGAAATGCCAAAGTGGCTCCCCTTCGAGGTCCGCTTCTAACTCGATGAACGCGTCACCGAGCCATCGGGCACTGGCTCTGCCATGTTGTTCGACGTCGAGGGACTCGAGAAACCAGGCGTTGGTCAGCGTCAAGGACCATTCCCCGACCAGGTCTTCTAGGGGCTCAAGGGCTGGATTACGCATAGCAGGACGAGACGATTATGCACCTCACCCGGCGGCAATGTACGGGGGCATTTAGGACCGCGTCGCGATTGGGCCTAGAAAGTGAGCTACGGAATGCGTTCTTGCCCTACGAGACGCCTCGGATCCACGTCACCACGGGAGCGGCCCATCCTCGTTCGAGAAGGTGCCCGTCGGACCGTCGGCGCCGATCAGCGCGAGGCGGACAGGTTCACGGGCGGCCTGCTCGACGGTGCGCGTGCCCCGGAAGTAATTGAGATCGGTTGCGGTGAAACCTGGGCAGGCGGCGTTGACCTTGATACCGGCCGAGTCGAGTTCAGCGGCAAAGGCGACCGTGACCGCGTTGGCCGCCGCCTTCGACGCGGAGTAGGTGCCGAACATGGCGCGGTGTGGGTTCGTTGGGTCCGAGTTCAACGTGAGCGACCCGCCCGAACTCGCGACGTTGACGATCCGCGCCTCGGGCGCTTCACGGAGGAGGGGCAGCATCGCTTGCGTGACGGCGATGACTCCGAACACGTTCACCTCAAACACCGTATGCACCTCCTCAAGAGGCGCAACGCTGAGGTGGCCTGCCGCCACGATCTCCTCGAGCGACCTGCCCGGCGTGTCGGCATGCGAAATGCCTGCGTTGTTCACCAGCACGTCGAGACGGCCGAGTTCGTCGCGGATGCGCTCTGCCGCCGCAGCGATGGAGATCTGATCGGTGACGTCGAGCTGGACGGCGCGGGCGTCGTTTCCAACGCTCTTGGCTGCCAACTCCCCATTCGCGAGGTCGCGCGCCCCCACGAGCGCAGTGAGCCCGTGCGACGAGAGATCCTTTGCGATCTGAAGACCGATTCCCTTGTTGGCCCCGGTGACCAAAGCGACAGGATTGTCCTGCATGATGAGCTCCTTGGTGGCTTGATAGGCGGAGAGGCTGTCCACTTCACCTTAACGGGGACCGGATAGGCTGTCCACTTGAGTCCAGCGATGAAACCCGACCAGCTGCCATCACCTGCCAGGCGTGCCGACGCAGAGCGCAACCGGGCCAACATCCTCGCGGCCGCCCGCTCGGCCTTCGCCGACCCGCAGACCGAGGTGTCAATGGCGGAGGTCTCACGACGCGCCGGCGTCGGTATGGCCACCCTCTATCGCAACTTTCCCGGCCGGCGTGAGCTCTTGGAGGCTCTGTACGTCGATGAGGTCGACGCCGTGTGCGAAGCCGCTGAGACTTTGGAGGCAGAGACGCCCGGCGCTTTGCTTTTCGCGTGGCTGCATCGATTTTTCGTTTTCATCACCAGCAAACATCCGGTCGGCACCGAGCTGCTCAAACAGTCAGGGGGAAGTGCTCCCGTCATGGGTGAGAGCCGCCAGCGCGTCATGGCGGCTGGTCGACCGCTCCTTCTCGCCGCTCAACGCAGCGAGGAAGTTCGAGAAGATCTGACGCTTGAACAGGTTCTCGACATGATCGTTGCCATCGCTTCCATTCACGGCGCGCCCGACTACCTCGAGCCGATACTTCAGTCCGCGCTCAATGGCCTCCGCTCCCCCGAGGCGTAGCGATCCCGCGTTGGGTAGCTTGGGATCGCTCCGCGTACCGCTTCTCAGAGCTAGACCGAGTTCGCCTTCTCGGTGGCGAAACGGCGATTTTGCACTACCGCCGCGTCTCAGATGGAACCCGTAAGACAATCGTGACACGGGTCGGTGGGGCTGCCCCATAACTGCCGTACGGGGCTAGGGAGAAAACGGGATCTCCACTCTTGACGGATACGCCACAGAGAGTGACCATGGCTTCGCGGAAGCGGCAACCAGCAATCGGCGCCAGGCGGGAATTGCAGCCAAACTTGCAGCCCCAGGATTTAGTTCAGGCCGATTCGTCGTGATTCAGGTGAACGAGACATCCACTTAGACCTGCGTAAACGTACTTTGGTGAACTGTTACGAGTCTTCCTTATCGGATCTCAAGGTGCCGGGATCGAGACCCGGGCGGCCCACCAAATCCCAGCTCAGCGTGTTGTCGGCGCCGACCTCGGCCAGGTTGTAGCCAGTTCTGTAGCCGATGGGTCGAAGTCGGGCAACTCGTCGAGCCGGCGGGCCTGTCGCAATCGCCTCTGCTGCATGCATCCTTGATGGCGCCATCAGGTGGCCGTAGACGTCCATCGTCACTCGGATGGAGGCATGCCCCAGCGTGTCGGAGACGACCTCGAGCGGCACGCCCAGGGCGAGGAGGAGTGAGACCGCAGTTTGTTGCTGGGTCCCGAGTTTGCCCCGTGTAATCGCAACCGGGGCAGGCAGTTTGTCGAGTCGATGGCGTCCAGCTATACCTCCGTGGCACCCACAGCGGTAGCGTTGTCGGCGGTGCGGAACTCTCTTAACGGGCCGTTACTCGTGGACCTCACCAGTCGAAACGCCACGTGTAACGGGAAAGACATAAAGCTCATTTCAAAGGAATGTGACCTACTCATCGAGTTGATGCGCCACGACTCCCAGGCCCTCTCGTACGAGCAGCTCGTCGAGTGTTGTACGGATTTCCCTAGTGGGTTAAGTCAAGTAGGCCGAAAGAAACGAGTCTTCTATATCGTTCTACGTCTTCGTCACAAGATCTGGTGGGCCCGCCCAGACCTCAAGCGCACGGGGAGTGGACCGATTGAGACCGTGCGGGGCTTCGGATATCGGTACTGCTCGGAGAACCTCTAGATCTCCGAAAACGAACCGACCCCTACCGCGCGAGGGGGACGCATGGCGCACGTGGTGGCTTGTCGGCGGAGCCTGAGGGCGCTACTGACCGTTGCCCAGATTGAAGATCACGAGGATGGCGATCACTCCAATGGTGATTGCCGCTCCGACGATGGCCAGGATTCGCTCCTCGCGCTGAGTCCCCTGGGGCCCCAGCCATCCAGTATGCCGTCCCCACCAGCTTGTCGGCGCGTCTTCCGGCTCGGGTTTCTTCGCGTGCTTCGGTGTCATCACCCTCGCGACTCCTCCCGCCCCTCGCCTTGCCTCACCCTGCCTGTCTTCGTGTCCCAGATCGCCGAGTCAGAGGTAGCGAACCATCGCCACAGAATCGATGGCGGAGCGATCGACCGCCTTTGCTCGTTGCATCCACCGAGTTTGATCGAAGAATCGACCTTGGGCTGAGACGTGAATCATCGCCAACATCCCATCACAACACGGAGCTCCAGGTATCCCAGTCCTCGCTGCCGGTTTGTGGGGTCCCCACACTTCAGAGATACAACTGCCCGGCCTAGAATTCGCGCATGGGTGAATCGGCGACATCTGACGAGCCAACCTGCGTTCCCAGGGGGACCGAACGTGCGAGAGCCTTTCTGCCGTCACAAGACTTCGAGGCCAGCAAGGAATTTTATCTTGCTCTCGGATTCACCATGATGCTGGAAGGCGATGTCGCCATTTTCGCAGTAGGCGAGAGCGAGATCATCCTCACTCGCTTCTATCAAAAAGAATACGCCGAGAATTTCATGATGCAGATTCTCGTTGACGACTCGGATGCGTGGTGGGCTCACATCTCCTCTCTCAATCTGCCCGATCGATTCACAGTTCCATCTCCAAGAGAGCCAGCGATGCAAACGTGGGGGTTGAGAGTCGCATATGTCATCGATCCCTGCGGCGTGCTTTGGCACTTTGCGGAGCGGCCAGCGGATGGGAGGATTGCGTAGTCCCAACTCCCTGACCGAGCCGGGGCGTTCGCTCCTGCGAGGGTGTCCCAGTAGGCCGGGAGTGGGTGACACCCGGCGGGACTTCGAGGGCAGGTCGGTGCCTCGAGGGTCGCCCAGTTGGAGGAGAATGCCCACATGACCGCAGCAACCGGATCAGCCCACGAGTGGGACGAGTTTTACAAGGACCCTGCCCCACCCTGGGACATCGGCCGCCCACAGCCTGCGTTCCTCCGCGTCGCTGACACTGGCGCGCTTACCGGTGCCCTGCTCGACGCGGGCTGCGGAAGTGGTGAACACACGATGTTGGCCGCGAGCCACGGGGCTGTCGCCCTCGGTATCGATGTCTCCCCTCGCGCGATTGAGATCGCCCAGCGCAAGGCCACTGAACGTGGGGTCGAGACCATGTTCCAGGTGTTCGACGCGCTACGGCTCGACTCGTTTGGCGAATCCTTCGACACGATCCTCGACAGCGGGCTGTTTCACGTCTTCGACGACGCAGACCTCACTCGGTACATCACGGCCCTCCATGCCGTTCTCCGTCCAGGCGGTCACCTTCACCTCATGTGCTTTAGTGACCGCCAGCCCGGGGACTGGGGACCCCGCCGCGTGACCGAAGTTGAGCTACGCGCTGCGTTCGAATCCGGCTGGCGCATCGAGTCGCTCACTCCTGACCGCTTCGACATCAATCCGGGCTTCGGCACGTCTACCGCCGAAGCGTGGCTCGCCGACATTGTCCGGCTTGTGTCCCGTTAGGGAAACCGAGGTGCAGCCGTTCGTCGGGCATGGGACGTTTCGCCCCTTCGGGAAATGTGCGACTGGACCAACCGACAATTCCAGACCAGGCTGCTCGGCATAAGCTCGCCCAATGCCGAGCGGGCTCCAAGTGGAACTCGGGTACGGCGCGGGAACCGGCCTCTCAGACGTCTCCGAAGTGCGAGAAGAAGCGCTCTGGGCTGAGGAAGCGGGATTCGAGAGCTTCTGGGTCTCGCAGGTGTTCGGCGTCGATCCGATCGTCGCGCTGGCTGCTGTTGGGGCTGCGGTTCCGGGTCTTGCCGAAGTGGGGACCTCTGTGGTGCCCTTGACTGGGCGCCACCCGCTGGCGTTGGCCGCGCAGGCCCGAACTACCCAGAGCGCGGTCGGCGGTCGCTTCACCTTGGGTATCGGGGCTTCGCATCAGATCGTGGCGGAGGGCTTCTTCGGTGAACCATACGATCGAGCGTTCTCGCGGACTGCCGAGTTCCTCGCCGCCCTCCTGCCGTTGCTCAATGGGGAGCCTGCAAACGTCGACGGTGATCACATCTTCGCGAAGGGCTGGCTCGACATCCGGGCGGAGCCTGTCCCTGTTCTGTTGGCAGCCCTCGGACCACGGATGCTCGAACTGGCAGGTCAGCTCACAGACGGAACCTCAGTCGGTTCGTGTGGACCACGCACCATCGCCACGCACATTGTTCCCACCATCACCGCCGCTGCCGAGCGCGCCGGTTGACCTCGTCCGCGGGTTCTTGCGCTAGTCGCCGTCTGCGTCACGGATGATCCATCCAGTCTGCGCATCCATGGACGAACGAAGAGCGCGATGTACGACAATTTTCCCAGTTATCGGGCGGCGCTCGACCGGGAAGGTGTGGACAGTGGTGCCGACCTGATCCTCGCCGGTACTCCCGATGACATCCTCGAAGGGCTTGTCGCCTACGCCGACGCCGGAACCACTGACCTTCGCATCGTGATCTCGGCGCGCACCGAAGAGGAACGCCTGGCAACCAGAGAGTTCCTCGTAGCCTTGCTCGACTCCGCTTCCTGACGATGGACGGCGCCGGTCGAACGACTGACGAATGCCACCACTGGGTCTCCCAGTTCGCCGAGAGCTGGCGTCAGTGGATTCGGGGAAGGTTCGAATGCTGCCATGCAGAAAGAACTCGCCACACGAAGCAGGCTCCACCCCCGGCAAGCATCGTCGGTGCTGCAGGTAACTTTCGACGTACACCTGCTACGACGATGGCCGCACCGAGTAGAGCAGCGACCGCATAGATATCCACTCGAAGTACTAAAGGAACCCGGCCGATCAGAACGGCGCTCATCGCTCCGCCTCCGACAGCGGTGAGAGTGCCCAGAAATGCCGCGTTGACCGGTATGAGTCCATGGTCCAGTGCCTTAACCGATCCAGAGGCACAGAAGAGCCCTAGACCAGCAGCATCTAAACCAATGAGCAACCAGCTGGGGATCTGCCCGACGGATGATGGAGAGCGAATGTGATCAGGCTGACGACCATTGCAAGCGGGATGTACAACTTGTCCATGAGTGCAGCCGGGGGGACTGACACGATTAGCGGATCACGAAGGATTCCTCCCCCCATGGCAGTCACACATCCGAGCACGACAACACCGAAGAGATCGAGGTGAGCGCCACCTGCGATAGCAGCTCCTTCTATGGCGAAGACAGCTGTGGCCGCAAGGTCGAATCGACGAACTAGCTTCCCATTGCTGCCGCGAGAGCGCTTGGAATCTGTCGTACGGTCCATCGTTGGTCACTCTACGATGTAGACAATTGCTGTGATGTCCCAGATCGGCGGGATGGGGCCCCACCTTGGTTCCCAGTTGATCAACTGTCGTCACATGCGTCGGAGCACGTCATCGACGATGAGCGTGGCCGCCGCGGGGCAACCCTTAGTGAACCCGAAGAAGGGACCGAAGTCACGAGTGGAAGCGAACCCGGTGATGTAAAGACCAGCTATCGACGATTGGAAGGCTTCGTCGAGAACGGGGAATCCGTCAACCACCTCGAGACCGCCAGCGAACCCATTGAGGTATGGGACACGAGGAAGATCGACCCTGTAGCCGGTGGCAAAGACGACACGATCACACGTCAGACGGTCTCCACTTGAGAGCGATACCGAGACCGTGTCGTCGTGACCCACTGCAGTCTCTACAACATGTGTGCTGGGCCAGCTACGGATTCGCTCGTCGGCAAGGCGCGGTGTGAGCCACCACTCGAGGCTAAGACGGCCGACTTCCCAAAACTTCTGGACGATTTCCCCCTGTTCAGTGGCTGACAGTGAGCGCCACCATCCACGGCGACTGAGGGTCGCATCCACGTACGGGTCAACGAACTTCCAGCTCACTCTCTCGAAGCGGGGCATCTCGTGGCGGTGAACGACGTCTACCCGCTCGACACCGTGTTCGCCCAAAAGCGCCGCCCATTCGTAAGCGCTCTGCCGACCTCCTATGACCAAGACCCGCTCCCCGGCTAGTTCCTGAAAACGAACAAGATCACAGGTGTGGGCACCGACCCCTTCGGGAAGCGCGCTCGCCCACTCGGGGAACTGACGGAAGTAGGCGGTCCCCGGAGCGACGACGACGACGTCGGCTGCAATCTGGCTCCCGTCGTCGAGCGAGGCCACAAATGCGTCGTCGTTGCGCTCGAGGCGTGAGACGTGCCGATCGCGGACGGTCACGTGCTTTTGGGATTGGAACCAGGCGACATACTCTCGAAAGAGGCCAATGGGGACAGGATCGATGTCGGCTGAGGAAAGTCCGCTGTCTTCTATGAAGGCCTCAAACGTGTCGACGTCTGACGCATCGAGGTGCCAGTCGATCCCTGAGCGCAGAAACATCCCCTCGGGCATGTGGTCCGTCCAGAAGCTCATAGGATGTCCTACGACGACCGTGTCGACCCCCCGCTCGATCGCTTGCGAAGCAACGGCCACCCCATAGGGTCCGGCTCCGACGACCAGCAGCGCTACCACCTGCATCGACCTCCTCTCGCACCAAGGCGTCCCTTCTTTACCCTATGACCCGAGGCTTGCGCCTTCGGACTCATCAGCATCCTCATCGCCGCCGGAGCGCTCTGAACGGTGTCCCAGTTCGCCGGAAGGATGGACATGTCGGTTTCCCGCGATATCTGGTTATCCGGCCAGGGTGATCCAGAGCGCCTCGCCCGCGGCACACAAGACGCCGTCTCGGTCAAAGATCGCCATGCCGACGAATGATTTCCGACCATCCTGTCGTACCGGCCAGCCGGTGACGAGGTGGGGTGTTCCCGCAAGAATCGGCGCCTTTTGGTGAACGGTCAGGGATGCTGTGACGGCAGGTTCCCTCGAGATGAACTGCCTCCTGGCCCGACCTCCAGGACAGTCGAGCGCCGACCAAACATATACAGGCAAGAGCTCACCGTTGGCCGCCGAGAACGAATCCGAAGGCGACCACGCCGCAGCAACGAGTTCGCGCCCCTTGATCGGCCCAGTGAAGACCCGCATGCCTCTTCCATCAGGCATGGCGGGACCACAGCCGAAGCAGTTGGGATAGTCGTTGTCGGTCATCGCGAGGTAGGCCTCTGATGCCAGCACTGCTTCCTCCCATGTCGGGGGTGCCGGATGATCTTCGCTGGTTTCATGCGGGCGACTTACGGCGAGCACATTTGCGCCGTCGAGCAGCTTGGCTTCGCTCGCGAGGTCGTACTCAATGCTGAGTTCTCTGCCGAGTGGAGCCGGGTGGATGAAGTCGACCTTGGCGGGACCTCCGAGCTCGGTAGCGAGCAAGCCGGCGACGTAGCCTCCGAAACCGACCCCTGGCAAGCCACAGATGTGATCGTCAATAACCACTGATCGTTTGCTCGGTGAGCCGTTCAAAGCGCTCCATCCTCGGTCATCGCTGTGAGCTTAGGTACACGGTGGGTGCCCGAATCGCCGGATAGGTGGGGCAGTACGCCACCATGGTGGCAGTCCGGTACGTGAGATTCACGCCACATCGGTGGGTCGCCAATACTGGTCCGGTGGCACAACTGGCACTGTTTGATCTGGACAACACTCTTCTCGATCGGGAGAAGGCCTTCGCCCTGTGGACGGGCCATTTCCTCGAAACCTACGGCCTCGCCAAGAACGTCATACCGCTCATCGAGGACGCAGATGCCGATGGATATAGGCCACGTGAACGCTTCTTCTCACAGCTGCGCAGAGAGCTGGGCATCAAGGCGTCCGTCGAGGAGCTCCTCGCCGACTATTACAGCGAGTATCCGTCGAAGTACTCGGTGGAGCCGGGAGTGATCGAGGCGATCAGATCTCTTCGGGCAGACGGCTTCAGGGTGGGGGTGGTAACGAACGGCCCGCCTTCTCAGGAGAAAAAACTGCAAGCCGCCGGTATCGAGGGTGAGTTCGATGCGGTTTGCGTTTCGGCGATCGTTGGGGCGACGAAGCCGGAACGGGCCATCTTCGAGGAGGCGGCGAGGATCTGTGAACTCCCTCTCCGGGGCTGGATGGTCGGCGACTCGCCCGAAGCTGACGTAGCTGGCGGGATCACAGCCGGCCTCCGGACAATCTGGATGGACAGGGGGCGGAAATGGAGTGACTTCGATTACCGTCCTGACTACTCCGTTTCCTCGATATCCGAGGCGGTCGCGATCATCCTTCGTTCCACTTAGAGGTATCCCAGTTCGGGAATGAGCACCTTTGTTCAATGGCGTGCTGAAAGGAGGATGACCACCACGGAGTCGGAGACGGCGGTGTTCGCGGGCAAATCGATCGTGACCACCTTGGTGGAGTATCTCCCCGCTGGCAGTGGTGGAAGTGGATGTGGTGACACCACTATCGAGCGACACTTCGGGACAAACGTTGTCGATTGACCGCCAGGCTGAAGGCATGACTCATAGGTTGTGAGCACGGTCACCGGAAACCGGTGTGGCCCGGGAGCGAGCACCACTAAGGGTCGGCAACCCACAAGCGGGAAGGCTGGAAAGTAGACAATCGTCTTGTTAGCAAGCCCTACTGCGAGCCACCCATCGATGGCACATTGGCCAACGAGCACCCCCCCCGGACCGCGTGTTGGTGATGACAACCGTTCCTTTGATCGAAGTCCCAGCGACGACGCGTGTCCGGTCGAGTCTGATCTACATTGTGATCGGCGCCTGGTCCTTAGCCGGAGGATTTGCAAGGGCCGCCGCCTTCGGGGCCAAAGCGGAGGTCATGGCGACAGTGGCCATTCCGACGATCGTCAGAACGCGAGGCAAAGACCTCATCGAGCAACTATGACGCAGATCGCCGACGATTGGTTCGGAGGCGGGCGGGGGCGCCCTGTTTCGCCGGGCCGGAGACATGTCGGTAGGTGGGTTCTCTCAGGGTTCGGTTAGCTCTGCTTTGTTATGCGTTGGCGGTCCTCGACGGCCTGGATCGTCTCGTCTGACTCTTCTTCCAGCATCATGAGTCCACTTTCGGCTTGGGGAAGCGCCCGCAATAGTTCGTCCAGTTTTCGCTGAGTTGCCACTTGTTCGCGGCCTTGAGTGTGCTGGATGATCACCACCATCATCAACGTAATGAAGGAAGCTCCCACCTCAAATGCGGCGGTCCACGTGGCGGGAAAACCAAGGATTGCACCCAGCACGACCGCCGCGACCAGGATCGCCCCGAGAAGGAGGGTTGCCCACGGCTGCGAGGTGTAATGGTCGATCTTGTGAAGCCACCGACTGCTTCGGGTTAGGCGTTCGGTCTTTGGGACGATTCGGCTTCTACCCGAGGTCTCCTGGAAGGAACTCATGTGGGGCGACAATGAATCGGGCAGAGCAAGCGGACAGTGCCCATCAGGTTGTGTCTTATACCCCACGACCCCAGTCTGAAAGCTCGGTCTCCGGAGGTGCCTCACTCCGCCAGGCCTGTGACATGCTCAGCGAAGCCCCAAATAAGGAGGGTCATCCATGATATTCGGCGCTCATGTGATCATCTTCAGCAACGATGTCTTCGCTGACCGGGCCTTTTTTCGAGACGTTCTTGGGTTCTCTTCGGTGGACGCCGGACACGACTGGTTGATCTTTGCCTTGCCACCAGCCGAGTTGGCGGTGCATCCCTCAGACGAAGACGTTGGGCACGAGATGTATCTCATGTGCGACGACCTCCCGGCCGATATAGCAGCCCTCAAAACCAAGGGCGTTCGGACTTCGGAAGTCGAAGAGGTCAGGTGGGGTTCGCTTACGAAAATTGAACTTCCCGGCGGAGGTCGGGTCGGTCTGTATCAACCGAGACATCCGACTGCGGTTCCCGCACCCTCCGGCTGATCCATTCTCGACGAGCCGATACTGCCCGAGTACTGCGGGATCGGTGGGACGCTCAGGCACTTTCGGGCTAGTGAAATTGACCGGCTCGGTGACCCGCAAAATGCGCCCTCAGCACCTCGCCGCCGAAGGGTTGTCATGGCTAGAGTCGCCGCTAGAACATCGCGAAGCGAGGTGAATACCGATGGATCGAACCAATGTGAACCCTTGGGAGTGGTCCAAGGCGTTCGGCTTCTCTCAGGCGGTAGAGGTGAGAGGGGCTGAGCGGATCCTCGTTTGCTCCGGGCAGACCGGTATCGAAGAAGATGGGTCGCCGCCTCCGACCTCCAACATGGGCGACCAGGTGAAGAAGGCCTTCGAGAACCTCGGTGCTGTCCTTCAGACGGCCGGGTTCGGCGCTTCCGACGTCGTCAAGATCAACTACTACACGACGGACGTCGACGAATTAGTCACCGTGCTCGGACAACTCGCGTCGGAGTTCTTCGGCGACAATCTTCCCGCTTCGACTCTTCTCGGTGTGGCTCGGCTGGCCTTTCCACAGCTCAAAATCGAAATCGAAGCCACGGCGACGCGCTGAACCCGATGCACCGACGACATCGGAGAGCAGATCGAGCGTGCGAGCGAGGTTCGCCAGGTAGTCGATGTGGCTTCCGACCGAACCCAGACCCAGACCCAACTTTGTCTTTTCCCACCCCCATTCCTTCCGTCTCAGCAACAGACCACTGCGCCTGGCGTCTCAAAGGGCCCGCCGAAGGAGTTTCGCGCCCGAAGAGACCGACCGGGGTTTGATGATCGAAATCGGAGAGTTCGGTCATGGCGTTGATCAGTCGGTCATCTTGGACTACTGAAACGACCGAAAAGCCCCGAACGTTCGTCGGCTGCATCGAACCTTGTGCGGTCAGGCCCGGAAGGTCAGCGCAAGTCCTGGCACGACCAGTGGGTTGAGATTGCACCGTCGTTCGATCAATCCGCAAGACTTCTTGGCCTTGCCCAGTAAGCGAGGAAGAAACGTACCTGATTAGAGGTTCGGGTGCCCCTATCGCCGGGGAGTGAGCCATCGCTATGCGGGGCCGGCAACTCCGATCAGAGTTCCTTCAGGATCCTTGAAATGACCAACGATGAGGCCATTGGGAGATGCAACGGGGCCCATGACCCGAGTACCTCCGAGGTCCTCGGCACGTTGCAACGCAGCTCCGACGTCTGGCACACCTACGTAGAAAACAGCGTGGCTCTCGTATTCGGGTCCACCTCCTACGCCACCGGGGATGCCTGTCCCATCGGCGGTCACGATGAGGTCCAAGAACCCATACTCGTTCGGCGCTGACACTTCCTCAGCTACAGGTGAAGGCACCGTAAAGGTCCACCCAAAGAGTTGAGAGAAGTAGCCACGGAGTCGCGTCGGGTCATTTCCGACAATCTCGAAGTGCACTACCGGATATGCCATGCAGCTACCTCCAGGTGTCGAACCCTGCGGCTGTCCGACCTTCGTCTTGCAACGAACCCTAGCGATCCGGCTGATCGCGTTCTCCCCCAGATCAACTCGCCCAGGGCGTGCGGCGGCGCCCCCGTTCACCAGGACGGGGTCCCAACACGCACCGCTCAGGCCTCTTGGCTGCGGCGGGCGCTGACCAGGTCCGAAAAATCTCTGAAGGTGATCAAACCGGTGTCGTCGGCAATATCTGAGAAACCCATCTCCAGCCGGCCTCTCAGTTGGGCGAGACCGGCTGGGGAAAGCAGGTCCGGTAGATAAGTCAGGAACACCGACTCAACAGTCTCTTCAACGGTCATCTGCTTTCTCGCAGAGATCGACTGCACCGATACCGAGGTGAACCCTGCGTCGGCCAGAACGACGGCCAGGCTCTCGGGGTCCACTGCCCGGTCGTCTTGGATCGGGGGAATCTCGACAGGGAAGTTGGCGGCGACCTCTTGCCACGCCGCACGAAACACCGAGATTGGCCCCGGGCTCGCCTCTGAGGCTGATGCCGGAAGAACACAGGCAAGCAGACCACCCGGGTGGATGACTCGAGCAAGTTCCGCGAGCACCGCCTCAAGTGGCTGGAGGAGCATCAGTGCGTAATGACAGCCGACGGCACCGAGGGTGGCGGTTGCGATCGGCAACGAAGCCGCATCTGCTCGAATCAGAGGTGCTCCACGTCCCAGGCGATGCGAGGCGGCCTTCAGCTCGGCGATGTTTCGATCCGTCCCGAAACAGTCACGATCGCTTCGAAGCAATTCGAGGAGGTAGCCATCACCGCACCCGAGATCGAGGACGGGCCCGCTTCCGTGAGCGAGCGCTTCAGCGAGCATCTCGTAGGTATTTCGGCCATTGGCATCAGTCATAGCCGTAAACATCGACGACGTGGCCCCTGGGTGACGATCGTGCCAGTCCTGCAGGTACGCAGCCCCTTCAGCGGTCCCGTTGTCCACTCGCCGATTTGATTACCAACGGCAAGTACAGTCAATTCTGACTCAAGCCATCGCCCTGTTCCAGTTCGTCGGGATGGGGGTCCGCTGCTGATCGTTCGTGGTCGGCTCAGTCGAACCTCAACGTGGGGTACCGACGCATCCACTCCCAGTATTGATCTTGCAGCTCGAGGTGGCGTCGCACCATACGGTGAACGTCCGAGAGGTGGCGGCTCAGAAGGTAGAAGTAACGACGCACTGCGGCGAAGCAGGTCGGTCTCCTGCTGTTCTGAGTGGGACATTCTCGGCCGCGTTGGAGGCTTTAGCACCGCCTGATCACTTCCACCCCAGTACCGTTGCGGAAGGGGGGTCAACTGCACTACGAGGGGAGTCATGGATGACGTTGGATGATGGAGAACCGAGTACCGGCGGGCGTGAGGTCGTCCGGTTGATCCGTGTGCCCACTTCCGTCAGCGAGCAGGCCCAGCAGTTTCTCGGCATGGATCTTTTCGGTGGCGATGTCGGACGAGCCGTGCCAAACGACATCGCGGGATGGAGGACTCTGATCAAAGATACTGACGCGTTGCTTGTCGCCGTCATGGGCGCACAGGTCGAACACCTCCGCGATTCCGTCGATCTCAGATCGGTTGGTGGAGTACCCGTATTTGTGGTCACACCGGAGGATGTCGATGAGGTTGGCGATACACGACCGATCTACTTGGACATCCACGGTGGTTCGCTACTGATGGGGGGCGGCAAGGCTTGCGAAGTGATGGCACGGAGGTCGGCGGCCCAATCGCAGATGCAGACCTGGTCTGTTGACTATCGGATGCCACCCGACTACCCATATCCAGCCGCGCTTGATGACGTACTCGCCGCGTACAGCGGGCTCCTCGATGTTCGGGCTCCTGAGCAGATCGTGGTAGGTGGGGGTTCGGCAGGTGGCAACTTGGCCGCTGCTCTGGTGTTGCGTGCGCGGGACGAGGGACTGCCCCTCCCTGGTGCACTGATCCTGTTGACGCCAGAAGTTGACCTGACCGAGTCTGGCGACTCATTCCAAACGAATCTCGGGATCGACAATGTGCTCACCGAGAGCTTGGCCGACTCCATCGCCCTCTATGCCGGTGACCACGATCTCCGACACCCCTACCTGTCCCCCTTGTTCGGTGACCTGACCGCCCCCTTCCCGCCGACGTTGCTGCAAGCTGGAACCCGAGACCTCTTCTTGTCCAACACCGTTCGAATGCACCGAAAGCTTCGTGCAGGTGGGGTTGATGCCCAGCTGCACGTGTTCGAGGCCATGCCCCACGGCGGGTTCTTCGGTGCCCCTGAGGACGATGAGCTAACTGAGGAGATCCGTCGATTCCTTTCCTCTCACATCGCGCGCTCGACGGCCACTGGACGCGCAGATCAATATTGCGCCGTGCGCCGTGCGCCGTGCGCCGTGCGCCGTGCGCCGGGTAGGGGTCTGGGCGGCAACGATCTCCCGGTCTGCCAAGTGCTAGCCGTTTGAAGCAACACCGACCTTGTGGCCTTGCGCGTCCGCAAAGACGCCGAAGGTCGTACCCGGAACCTCTTGCGCCGGTTGAATAATCGTGCCTCCCAGGTCTTCGGCCTTCTTGAGGGTGGCGGCCACGTCCTCGACCGCTACAAAAAAGAGAACCTCGTCTTCGGGCCCTTGACGGGCGCAATCGCTACGTACGTGCCGCCTTCCACGCCGGTGTCTATGAATGTGTAGCCAGGGAATCCGCCCGCGGAAGCGACCTTCCAGTCGAAGAGATCGGCATAGAACCTGCGGGTGGCATCAGGATCGGCAGACCGGATTTCAGCGTGAACCACCTCATTGCAACTACGACGAAGCAGATGGCGCCAGATCGACCAACATTCGTGAAAACAAGGGATCGTCACGAGAAGTTCACTCACGACCGGATCGACCTGCAACCTCGCGGGCGCTGAAGCTAAAGGAATGCCGCCGTTCGCCGGGACGGCCTATCCCCATGCGACCAGGCAGACCCCTTGGGGATAGTCCGAGGAGTCGGAAGTCCCGCTCAGTGACCGGGATTTAGCGAGTGAGCGGGAGCTCAAACTGAGACTTAACCTGCTCATCATGAGTCGTTTATCGTTTGCGTCTGTCGGCAAGATCGAACAGGCGAAGGCCTATCAAACCCTGCTCTCAGCGTTCACGGAGGACCCGGTCGAGCGTTGGCTTTATCCCGAGTTGGCCGACTATCTGACGCATTTCCCTAAGTTCCTGGCGGCGTTCGGCGGCAGGGCTTTCGACCAACAGACCGTGTGGTGCCTGGGCGAGTACTCCGCCGTGGCTCTCTGGCTACCTCCGGGCGTAGAGCCGGACGGCGATGCCATCGGTGCTGTGCTCACCGAGACGGTCTCGTCGGATAAGCACCAGGACACATTCGCAGTTCTCGAACAGATGGGCGCCGCCCACCCCACGTTCCCGCACTGGTACCTCCCGTGGTTCGGAGTCGATTCGGCCCTGCAGGAACAAGGAATCGGAGGCCAGTTGATGGAACACTGTCTCGTCAAGATCACTGACACAGACCATTTCCCCGCCTACCTGGAAACTCCGAATCCGCGTACCATCGCCTTCTACGAGCGTCACGGGTTCGAGGTGACTGGCATGGTACAAGCCGGAGAGTGCCCTCCGATCACATTCATGCTGAGAGCAGCACCCTGATCGTCTTCCAGAGCGGGCTGGAGCCATCTAAGAAACGGGAGCGCATGACCCCCCCAGATCTGGTTTCGCCGTGGTCAGGTCTTACGTTGCCAGGCAGCCCAACGAAACTCGTCCCGGGCGAGCTATTGGGGCAGGGCGCCTTCGCTTCCCAGCAATCGTCAGTGGCGGGCATGCAACACTCGGAATCATGGATCAGTGGCAACGACTCGGTGCTAAGAGCAACGCGGACTGGTGCGACCTCGTTGTTCGGGCTCACGGCGGTCAGGGTGTCTTCGCTGACGACGCGTGGACGAGTCCCACACGGACTCCACAGCTGTTCCCTGATGCGGTGACGCTGACGCCAAGGCCTCCTATTCTTGACCTGCTTTCCCGCGTCGATGCCAGTTCTGGATGCACCATCAAGGACAGTTTCGCTTCCCTCGAACTCGCCACTGCTGGCTTCAGCGTGCTGTTCGATGCTCAATGGATTGCGTCACCGCCATACCCCGACAAGGCATGGAGCGTTCCCGCGGGTTGGACCCACATCACGGACCCTGAGGGCTTGGGCGTCTGGGAGGCGGCCTGGAGCCACGACGAGCCGCCGGGTGGCCTATTGCTACCGGAGCTTGTCTCTGAGGGGATCGTCGTTCTCGGTCGGATCAAGAATGGACAGATCACTGCGGGAGGGATCGTGAGCCGTAGCTCGCATGTCGGCGGGATCTCCAACGTCTTTACCGAGGTGGGAGATGCGTCAGAGACGTGGACCGCTCTGGCGCAGTGTGCTCGAGCATTGTTTCCCGAAGTGCCACTGATCGGCTACGAACGAGGTGAGGACTTAATTCACGCACGGCGCGGGGGCTTTCACAGCGTTGGGGCGCTCCGGGTATGGATTGCCAACACCTGATCGCAGAATGACCCACAGTCGGCGACGCTGGGGCAGGCTCGGACGCCGGATGATTGACCCGGTAGCGTTTCTTCGTGGCCGAACCTCTTGAACAACTTGCCGACCTATGGCGATGGTTCGCCGAAGAACTCTTTGCCGGCAGTTGCCCCATCTACGACCAGATTGCCCGATCAGTGGCCGAAGACGCCGAGCTCCTCGCGCTCCAGTTATCGGCGCTTCCCCACGCCCATTTTCCCCCAATGCTCTTGGCCGGCGCGCACTACCTTCTCCTCGATGGCGGTGAGCACCCCCTGGCCGACGTCTACTCCGGACGCTCGGCGGCTCCTGCTCCGCCCCTATTCCGCGACTTGTGCCTAGGGCACCATGACGACCTGTTGGAGGTGCTCAACGCTCGCACGGTGCAGACCAATGAGGTGGGCCGCTCGGCTCTCCTCGGCCCGGCACTCACGTGGGCGGCAGGCGGGGAACCCATCCAACTGGTGGACGTCGGTTGCAGCGCCGGCCTTAATCTCCTGTGTGACCGATTTCGTCTCGACTACGGGCCACACGGTGCAACGGGGCCCCAGGACTCGTTGGTACAAATCGACTGCACCGTGTCTGCTGGTCTCCCGCCGATTGCTCCCCAGCTGCCACAGATCGCGGGACGGGTCGGGATCGACCTCGACCCTCCAGACCTGGCCGATCCTGACGACACCCGGTGGTTGCTGGCGTGCATCTGGCCGGGCACTGGACGCTTTGATCGAGCATCTCGAGCATTCGAAATCGGCCGAGCCAACCCGCCACCGATAATACGAGGCGACGCTCTTGATGTTCTACCCGGCGTGCTTGACGCCTCGGGGGACGGCCGCATGTTGGTGCTCAACTCCTGGTCGTACTCCTACTTCCCAGTTGAGCGTCGCCAAGAGTACGTGGACCTGTTGACCAAGGTCGGTCGTCAGCGCCCGGTGACCTGGTTGGTCATGGATATACCGGGGCTCGTGGAATCAGTTGCTCGTGTCAGCCCATCGAACGGTAGCTCCGAGCCAGATGTGCTGACTGGCGTTATCTTCGATGGAACACAAACCTCGCAAGTCGAAACTCTGGCCTTTGTCCAAAGCCATGGACAGTCAATGTCCTGGTTGTCATCGCGTTAGATCTCAAACCGGCAGGAGTAGCAAGGTAAGTGCCACGTGCACACCATGCCGGCGAACTGGGTCACCTATTCGCCGACCCCGACATTAACGAGGTGATCGTGGACCTTGCGGGTGGATAGTCTCGCCTCGGGCCAGCATCTCCACAAACTGCTCGATACGTCTGGCTCGGGTGTCCAGCCTCTTTGCGCTGCCGATCCGATAAAGGATGGAGTACCGATTCGCACTTGTGAGCGTCTGAAACATTGCCTGAGCACGAGGATTGGCAATCAGGGCGTCCGCCAGATCCTGTGGAACCTCCACGCTCGCTTGTCCGGCGTAGGCAGTATTCCACCGACCATCCGCTTTGGCCTGCCGAACCTCGGCTTCTCCTGACCGATGCATTCGGCCGGAGGCGCTCAACCTCTCGGCGATGGCGATGTTCCGTTGAGACCAAGGGCTCCGAGCGTTGCGTGGTGTGAATCGTCGCCGGTATGTTGCGTTGTCACGACGCCCGAGCTGCCCATCGATCCAACCAAAGCAGATCGCCTCGTCGAGTGCCTCGTCGTAGGAGAGCGTTGTCGGATAAGTCGTGCCCTTCTTGGCTAGGACGAGCCACACGCCTTGTGACTTGGAATGGTGGCCCTTCAACCAGGTCCGCCATTCGGCAGCCCCAGCGACCAAAAACTCTGGAAGATCCACAGTTTCACGGTATCCCGTTGCGCCGGACTGCCCCCACGGTCCCGGCGAACGGAGACACTCGCGTTCCGAGACCGGTAGATGCGGGCACGTCCTCAACCAACGTCGTCAGCAGGGATCGAGACGGCCCAAGGGCGGATTGGGAACCGTCGCAGTGGAGAGAACGATCTCCACGCCCCCTTCCTCAGCCAGACGTCCAATGTCTACGGACGATTGAATGGCTACCCCGTGGGAGTTGGTCTTGAAGTAGGCGATGACGGGCACTCGCACATGGTTGTTCGACCAGTTGACGGACACGTCCCCATTGAGAGGCAAACCGCCGACCTTTACCATGAGAACACCGGACGGCCCTCCGCTCGTTCCGTCATAGTCAATGGTCCCCGTCAGAGGCGCGACCGCACAGAAGTCCTCGACGCCCCGTAACCCGCTTGAGGCGGCACGCTTGTCGGAGTGGTCTTCAACACCCCGGCCGATGCGTCAAAGGGGCTGATGAGGTCTCGATGCAACACGATTTCATGGTCAGTCCTGGCCGTTGTTGGGGAGACCACTGGCGGTAGACGCGAAAGGCATCAACGGACAAATGGGCGTGAGTCGGTGTCGGAAAGGTTGTTGCGCAAATTCCGGCCACTCTGGCTAGTGTCGAAAACTCTGCAGCCGCCAACCCGAACGGAGGGCTGAGATGACGGGAACCAGCTCACGCGCGGTGCGATTCGACCGCTATGGGGATCGGAGTGTCCTGTACGTCACGGAGGTCCCTATGCCATCACCGGAGCGAGGTGAGGTGGTGGTGGAGGTCAAGGCGGCAGCCATCAATCCGGGCGAGGCGACCATCCGATCGGGAGCGCTCCGTGACCGATTTCCGGCGACGTTTCCCTCCGGCGAGGGCAGCGACCTCGCCGGGATCGTGTTTGCCGTCGGCGATGGCGTTGACGAATTCGCAGTCGGCGATGCCGTATTGGGGTTCTCCTTTCGGCGCTCCAGCCACGCCACCTACGTCTCGGTCCCGATCTCCCAGCTGATCCACAAACCTCCGGAGCTCAGTTGGGAGGTCGCTGGGTCTCTCTACGTCGTCGGATGCACCGCCTATGCGGCCGTACGTGCCGTCGATGCCAGAGCGGGGGAGACGGTTGCTGTCGCGGCGGCGGCGGGCGGAGTCGGGACAGTGGTGGTCCAGCTGTTGGCGCTGCGTGGTTCGCGCGTCCTCGGCATCGCTTCCGAGGCGAATGCTGACTGGCTCCGGTCTCACGGTGCCGTCCCCGTGCCCTACGGCGACGGGCTCGCTCGAGCGTCTGCGTGACGCGGCGGGCAAGAGCATCGATGCGTTCATCGATCTGTTTGGGCCCGAATACGTCGACCTGGCGGTCGATCTGGGCATTCCGCGCGACCGTATCGAGACGATCACATCGTTCGCGAAGGCCCAGGAGCTGGGCGTCAAGGCCGAGGGCAGCGCGACCGCCTCCACCCCCGAGGTCCTTACTGAGATGGCCAACCTCGTGGCTTCTGGGGCGATCGAGATTCCGATCGCCGCGACGTATCCCCTCGATCGAGTGGCCGATGCCTTTGCGGAGTTGGAACACCGCCACACCCGGGGGAAGATCGTTCTTATCCCTTGATAGCGCCGCGGGAGCGTGCTCAGCTGGTGTGGGGCCCGATAGCCCGGTGGGCCGACGTCGAGAGGAGGAAGCGATGGCTCAAGGGAAAGAGCCGGTTTCGTTTGTGGGGATCGGCACGATGGGGCACGCCATGGCCACCAGGGCCTTGGATGCCGGTATCCCGACAATCGTTTGGAATCGCGATCCGAAAGCAACCCGGGATCTCGCGAGCCTTGGCGCAGAGATCGCCGAATCCGCCGCAGATGCAGCACGCCGGGCCGCCATCGTCGTCACGATGGTGACGGATGCGAACGTCGTGCTCGCCATCGCCAAAGACCAGGGCATGTTGGCTGCCCTCGCTCCGGGGGCGATCTGGGTGCAGATGAGCACGATCGGCGATGGAGGGATCGAGCGCGTTGAATCCCTAGTGGAAGCCGAGCGTCCTGACGTGGTCCTGATCGACGCTCCGGTATCGGGGAGCAAAGAGCCTGCGGAGCGCGGTCAGTTGACGATATTCGCATCTGGTCCTGACACGGTTCGTTCGCGGCTCGGCCCACTTTTTGATGCGGTGGGTCAGCGAACCATCTGGGTGGGACCCGTCGGGGCCGGGTCGAGACTCAAACTCGTCGCCAATACCTGGCTCGCGTTGGCGGCGGAAGCAGTCAACACGTCGGTAGCTCTTGCCCGTCGGTTAGGTCTCGAGACCGAGAGCGTGATGAATGCGCTTGGGTGACGGCCCGCTTGTGTCGCCTTGGCAAGCAGCCAAGCTGGAACGAATTGCTCAGGGTGACTTTTCGGTCCAGTTCGCGCTGTCACTCGCACTCAAGGACGTGCATCTCGCCCTGGAGGCGGCCGGCGGGGAGCGCTTCCGGACCCTTGCCTGCCTGGCCGACGAATGGCAGGAGGTCGTCGATCTCGGGCTCGGCAGTAGCGACCTCACGGTGGTTGCCCAGGCACTCGAGCAACGGGGGGAGAGCGGCAGTCCCGATTAGATCGGCCGCCTGGGCTAGTGGCCCGTTAGAGGTTGTCGCTAGTCATCTCGGGCTGAAGGATTCTCCTGGGTGGCACCCGTCGACTTCTCCCGCAGCTCAAACGAGAGGACCATTTCGAATATAGATTCATCACCAGCGCCCAGATGGAGCAGCAGCGAGTGACCAGCTACATTCCCAACCGAAGATCGCTATCAGTCAATGACGTACCGCCGTTGTGGGCGCAGCGGCCTGCTGTTACCTGCGGTCTCGCTCGGGCTGTGGCAGAACTTCGGCGATGACCGACCACTTGCAACGCAACGCGCCGTCTTGCGGCGAGCCTTCGACCTGGGTATCACCCATTTTGATTTGGCCAATAACTACGGACCCCCGTATGGCAGTGCCGAGACAAACTTCGGACGGATCCTCCGTGAGGACTTCAGCGAGCACCGGGACGAACTCGTCATCTCCACCAAGGCCGGTTGGGACATGTGGCCGGGACCCTATGGCGACCTCGGGTCGCGGAAATATCTCCTCGCCAGCCTCGACCAGAGCTTGCGGCGGCTTGGCGTCGACTATGTCGACATCTTCTACCATCACCACTTCGACCCCCAGACACCCCTCGAGGAATCCCTCGGTGCTCTCCACACCGCGGTCACCTCTGGCAAGGCCCTCTACGTTGGCATCTCGTCCTACTCGGACAAGCGGACCGCAGAGGCGGTCGCCATCCTCCGCGAGTTGGGTACCCCGCTGCTCATCCATCAACCGTCGTACTCGATGTTCAATCGCTGGATCGAAGACCGCCTCCTCGACGTCCTGGAGGCGGAAGGAGTCGGGTGCATCGCCTTCTCCGTCTTGGCGCAGGGACTCCTTACCGACCGCTACCTCAATGGCATCCCTTCGGGCTCCAGGGCCTCCGTGGGTGGCTCGCTCACTCGTGACATGCTCAACGACGAAAACCTTGCCCGCATCCGAGCCCTCAACGACATTGCGCAGGGACGAGGCCAGTCACTGGCGCAGATGGCAATCGCGTGGGCATTGCGGGATGCTCGAGTGACTTCGGTGCTCATCGGGGCCAGCAGCGTCGCCCAGCTCGACCAAAACGTTCGGCCGCCCTGAAGACCCTGAGTTCACCGCCGATGAGATCACCGCTATTGACCGCTACGCCGTTGACGGCAACATTGACTTGTGGCGAACGCCAGCCACATCCTGAGCAATAGCTCCGAATTGAACTCCGGAGCGGCCCGATTGTTCCGACTCGATAACCCGCCTTCCGACGTCGAGGGCCCTCGCTACGAACCCGAAGATTGCCCGAAGGTCCATGGGATCCCACGAAAATCCCGTGCGTCCAGGAGCTCGGGACGCCATGACTGCAAAGGAGCACTCATGACGTAACCGAGCGAGAAGCTCACGACGACCAGCCGGTGCAAGTCGGGTCTGGGGAGACGGTCCCCGGTAGTGGGGCTCCCGAGGTCGGCCGAAAGGCCGGGTTCGAAGCGGGGTGGAGCAATTTCGCGGTCCGCAACATGAAGTGAAGCTTGCAGCGTCGTTATGTGGCCTGCGAAAGCAGGGAAAGGGAGAGCCGAGCCCGTGGGATTTGGGCGAAGGCCATGGAAGGCACCTCAGATCTTGGAGCGGGTGCTCAAGAACTCCTCGGCGCATGGAGCGTGGAACGTCAAGCAGGCCGTCGTGGGAACTGGAGAGCCCTCCTCGGCCCTCGTCCTGTGGGGATGCGGAGTGCGTCTGTCTATAACCGGCGAACCCGGGAAGTGACAGAGAGCCGAGAGGGAGTCGGAGGGGGTCGTAGTAGTGATGACGGGCGGGACAACACAACCCGCCCCGAGCGAAGGACCCCTGCTTCACCGATGCACGTAGAGGATGGGACGGAGTAGGTCAGTGTCAGAACGACTAGATCAGCCAACCGGTGCCGACGAAGACGGCGACTATCAGACCCGCACTCGGGCCAGAGAGGTCGCCCGCGACGAAGGCGTCAGTAATCTCCAAGCCCTCCAACGCGTGCTCTACCGCAGTGCCAAGCAGGATCCAACGCTAAGATTCCACGCCCTCTACGACAAGCTCACCCGCAGTGATGTGATGTGGCAGGCGTGGGTGGGTG
>CAWCFG010000014.1:0-390676 GCA_963794875.1 uncultured Acidimicrobiaceae bacterium | reverse complement strand
TGCGTCGGCTGCGGTCTGTGTGGTGTGGAGGACCTCGACGTCCCTGTGCATCACATCCCGGATGGTCCTCATGGCGACCTCCCACTGCCGGCGGGCCGATCCCCCGGCCTGCGCTCTCTACCGTCGCACCCTCGGTGCGACACGGCAAGAGGTCACTGGAGCGTCGACCGCGGGCGCTGCGTCACGGCCTCCTCGAGCTGCTGGCCGAGTCAGGGTGAACGGGGCTCTTCAGGACGCCTTGCGGCGGGCGGCGGTCTTGGGCACGCGGGTGCCTTGGTGGTCTTGGCCGCCTTCTTGGCGGGGGCGGCGCGCTTGGCCGTCGTTTTCTTGGCAGTCGGTCGCTTGGTGCTCTTGGCTTCGGATCCGGGCTTCGCGGCGGCCGCGATGCTGGCGTTGAGTGCCTCCATCAGATCGACGACCTTGGCTGCCGGTTCTGGGCCCTCCTGCAGCACGATCTCGTGACCCTGGCGCTTCTCGTCGATGATGGCTTCGACCTTCTCGCGGTGTGTGTCGTGGAAGCGGTCGGGATCCCACTCGCTCTCCATCGACTCGATGAGCAGTTGTGCCATCGAAAGCTCTCGGTCTGTCACGTCGCCCGTCTCGGGCAGCTCGAGGTCGCGTCCGGGGCGCGCACCTCATCGGAGAAGTACATGGTGTGAAGGGCCAGCGCGTCGTCCTCGGGCCTGATGGCGACGAGGTACTCCTTGTTGCGCATGACCAGCGTTGCGATGGCGATCCGTCCGGCCTCGGCCATGGCTCGGCGCAGGAGGGCGTAGGCCTTGTCGGCACCCTCGCCCTCGGGGGCCAGGTAGTAGCTCGAGCGGAAGAAGACGGGGTCGATATCGACCAGGCCCACGAAATCGGAGATCTCGATCTGGCGCGACTTCTTCGGCTCGGCCGACTCGAGTTCCTCTTCGGTCAGGATGACGTACTCGCCGCCGCCGAGGTCGTAGCCCTTGACGATCCGGTCCTGCGGGACCTCTTCGCCGGTGCGCTCGTTGACCTTCTTGTAGCGGATCCGGTCGGACGTGCCCTCCTCGAACTGGTTGAAGTGGATGCTCTTGTCCGACGTGGCCGGGTACAGGCCGACGGGGATGTTCACCAGTCCGAAACTGAGGGCACCCTTCCAGATCGTGCGTGGCACGTCCGACAAAATACCAGCCCAGGGCAGGTCCACCACCTTGTTACAGCCCTTCGTCACACTGAATCCATGGTGAAGGACGCCCAATTCGGCTTCGGCCCGGCCTTGCTACGTGGGTTGGCGGAGCTGGGCCCGGTGGATCCGTTCTCGGGCGACCTGTCCCTTGAACTGGGAATTTCCGTCTGGCTCCGCACGAGCGAGACCTCCCTCATCGAAGCCCGATCGTCCCTGCTGGAGATTCGCCGTGTGATCCTGAAGGTCTGCGGGATCGATCAGTCCACCGAGCCCTTCCCGATGGTGGGCCGTTCCCCCCGCTCCGACATCGTCAACCTGGTCGGGTACATCTCCGAGTTGCTTCGCCGCGCGTCTGCGGGGCTGGGTCGAGGCATGGAGACGGTCATTGAGGCCGTCGTCGCAGAGCTCCCTGCGCCCCAGGACGAGGCGCTCGGCGCGTAGCGCTTAGAAGCCGAACGCCGCGATGATGGCGCCGTTGAGGGCTGTGCCGGCCATGCTCCCCAAGTAAGGAGCGTTGCCATAGGCAAAGACGTCACCCCTCGTCGAGGCGACCCAATATCCCTTCCCGTCAGCGGTCGGGAAAATGGCATTGGCGGGGTTGAACTGGTTGACGTAGCCGGTCGGGGAGCCGAAGTTGGTGGCATCGCCGTAGCTGGCCACGAAGCCGTTCGCGAACAACAACCAGTAGCCCATTCCGTCCGGCGTCGCCGCAGCGTTGACCACGGGCGACGCCTGGGTTCCGGGAGCGCCGTAGAAGGGCGCGTCGCCGAAGGAGTACACCCCGCCTGTATCGGTCACGAGCCAGTACCCGTTCCCAGTGCCGTCCGGCATGACCGCAACGGCCCGGCCGGAGCACGAACCAATTCCGGGGCAGGACCCCTCGAACTTGGCGTCGCCGAATGCGAAGACGCCGCCATCGGACGCGACCATGAAGTACCCGCGCCGATTGACGGAGGGCACCATGCCGACGATCGGCGCAGCGAGGCTATGGGGCAAGCCGGAACCGGCCGGGTTCAGGCCGACGCCGGGGATGGAACCGAAGAAGTGCGCATCACCGAAGCTGAAGATGCCGCCGTCCGACGCCACGAGCCAGTACCCGCCTCGAGTCAGTGTGGGCGTGATGCCGACCACCGGACGCTGGAGTGTGACCCCTCCCATAGAACCGTGGAAGACGGCAGCTCCGAACGAGAAGATGCCGCCGTCGGACCCGACGAGCCAATACCCCCGGGGTGCCGGGCCGATCTGGAACGTCTGCGGACTGCCGGTGGCGCCCAGGTAATTGGCGCCGGTCGCGACGCTGGACGTGAGTGTGCAGGCACCCGTGGTGGTGAACAGGACGGTCTGCCCGTCCGACTCGACCTTGCAGACGCCCGGTGTGCTCGAGACGACCGAGGCCGTGCCGTCACCAGTCGTGCCGATGTCTGCCGTGAAACCGGCGAACTCGACCGCACCGGTGGGAAGGTTCGTGATCGTTGGCGTGGTCGCCTGGGCACGCACGATGGAGAACGTCTGCGCGCTACCGCTTGCGGCGAGGTAGTTGGTGCTGGGCGCGACCTGGGCGGTCAGGGAGCAGGTTCCCACGCCCACGTAGTTCACCACGAGGCCCGTGGCCGTGCAGACGGCGGACGAGTTGGACGTCACTGACGTCACACCGCCGCCGGTCGTGTTGCCCACGACCGCGACGAAGTTGCCCTTGTAGGTGCCCTGCGCCGGCAGGTTGGTGATGGTCGGCAGTGTGGGCTGCGCAGCCTGGCCCACGGTGATGGTGGTCGGCAACGAGGAGATGGCGGTGTAGTTGGCATCGGCGGCCTTGGTGGCGGTGACGACGCAGGTGCCGGCCGATGTCGTGGTGAGCGCGCCTGACGTCGGGTTGCAGCCTGTGGCGGTGCCGGCGGCGTCAGCGACATATGTGATGGCCCCTGTCCCCGTACCGCCGGCGGTGGTCAGCGTGAGGGGGGTGTTAAAGGTGCCCGAGAGGGAAGTGATGGTGAGTGCGGCCTGCGCTGCAGGTAGTGGCGAGACCGGTCCGAGTGCATCTGACGATGGGTCGAACGTAAGGGATCCGTGCGGTGTAGTTGGCTGTGGCGGTATAGGCGGTGCCCGCCTGCGCGTTGGCGATCGAGCAGGTTGCCACTCCTGCGGTGAGCGCAGTAGTAGTGGTGCAGGTCACTCCGGTCCAAGCAACCGCGCCGACTGCGCCCACCGAGAGACCCGCGGAAGTCACAGTGGCCGTGAAGACCAAGGTGCCGCCCGTCGAGACCGTGGCCGCATTACTCGTGACCACCGTCGCCGAGATGGCCTGTGCCCCAGCCGCTGTCGAGGACAGACCGAGCCAGACCCCGCACGTCGCCGTGGCGATCACTGCGATGGAGGTGGCGAGCCACATCTTCGTCTTCATCGGTCCTCACTTACCGCCGGACGCGCCCACCGAACCCCGACCAGGCCAAGGGGGAAAGTGGTCGTCCAAGTCAATTCTGCCGATGTCCCAGAGGATCACCGGTCGCCAATACCCAGACGCTACGCCCGAGTCGCCCCCGCTGGAAAGTCGTCCCCGTCTCGATCGCCTTCCGGCCGCCCACCGGACACCGAGAGCCATCACGTCCTGGCTCGGCGGGAGCCTCGGCTCTCCCGGCCTCGGCTCTCCCGGCCTCACCCCCCATTTGCCGCTCTGAAGGCCCCAGGCCGACCATCCTTTTCGCGCCGTGGCAGGGCGCACAGCGGAGGGCCAGGATCGGGAGTCATCATGAACCGATGGCCAGACGGGGACGCCGCAGGCTGCTCTGGACCGTCGTGGTCGTCGTGGTGGTCGTGGCGGCCCTGGCTGTGGCGGCGCCCTTCGTCTACATCCACTTCATTGAGGGTCCCGCGCCGGCGAAGCTCGAACTCCCCACGTCGTCCAGCACCTCGAGCACGGCACCGGGATCGGCCGTCTCGTCCTCCTCGCTGGACGGGGTCTGGAACGTCGGTACGGGCTCGCAGGCTGGCTACCGGGTCAACGAGGTCCTGGTCGGACAGAACGCCACGGCGGTGGGTCGCACCACCAAGGTCTGGGGCTCCATGACGATCTCGGGTTCGACCGTGACCAAGGCGATGTTCACCGTCGACATGGCGAGCGTGGTGAGTGATCAGAGCCAGCGCAACGCGCGGTTCGACGGTCCGATCATGGATGTGAGCCAGTACCCGACTGCGACGCTGACCCTCACGGCCCCGATCGACCTGGGGACGATTCCGGCTGAGGGTGCCGTCGCCCAGTACAACGCCGAAGGTGACCTCACCATGCACGGAGTGACGAAATCGGTGACCTTTCCCGTCACGGCGGAGCGCGTCGGATCGGACATTGACGTCCTGGCCGATATCCCCATCACGTTCGCGGAGTGGAACATCGCCAATCCGAGCATTGGAGGCTTCGTCACCACCGCCAATTCCGGCACCCTCGAAGTGCTGGTCCATCTCACACAGGGACCTGGAAACCCGGCCTCGAAATCAGCTGGGTCTGCTGGTTCAGTCGGCGGGGGTGGACCGGTCACGGTCCCCAGCACCACGGTTCCACCACTGAGCGTCCCTTCCGGCTAGCCGACCCTCATCCGGCCTGGGCTGCGGCCCGGCAGGTATTCTTGCCTCGCCCAACGGCCCTGCTTGGCGCAGCAGAACCCCATTTCGGGAGAGCAGCTGCTCCGATACGCCCCGAAAGGGGTATGGCTGGAGGGGAGATCACCCGGCAACTCCGAGAGGTTCCGTGACAACCGTCAATCAGCCCCTGAACGGCGACCGCAATGGCCGCAGGCTCCCCGACGCCGCGCTCCGCCGGGTCAGTGGCTGGGGTCCGGCCCTGGTGTCGATCGCTCTCGCTGTGGCCTACGGCCTGTACATCGCACTGCGGACCTACGAAGTCGACCTCGGCGTCTACCTGCGTCTGGGCGGACGGTACGTCTTCACGTCACACCTCTATTCCTTCGTCCTCCCCAATACGAGCCTGCCCTTCACGTATCCCCCCTTTGCGGCTCTTCTCTTCGCGCCATGGGAGCGAACGTTCAGCAGTGTCGGATTGGTGCAAGCAATCTGGACGATGGGCAACCTGGCCGCGCTCGTCGGCGTCCTTGTCCTGACCGTACGCCAGGTCAAGCCGTCACTCGACAAGATGGCGACGTGGCGCCTCGCACTCGCATTGAGTCTGCCCGCCCTCCTCCTCAATCCCGTGCTGATCACCATCGGGTTTGGTCAGGTGAACTTGTTCGTCACGTTCCTCGTCATGTGGGATCTGCTGAGCGACCGCAGAATCGGCACACGGAAGGTCCCCCTCGGAGTTGCCATTGGGTTGGCCGCCGCGGTCAAGCTCACTCCCCTGCTGTTTCTTCCCTACCTGGTGCTCACTCGGCGCTGGCGCGGCGCACTGAACGCCCTGCTCACCTTCGGCGCGTGTGAGCTGGTGACCTTTGTGGCCTCACCGACTTCGTCCAGGGCCTACTGGACCAAGGCAGTGTTCAAGCCGAGTCGTGCCGGCGATCTCTCGATCGTCGACAATCAGAACCTCTGGGGCGTACTCGATCGGTTCACCCACGGCGTCCTCCCCGATGGCGTGATGCTTCCGCTGTTGCTCGCCACGGCCGCCGCCGGCCTTGTGCTGGCCGCACGAGCGCACCGGCGATCGTCACCCCTCCTGGGTGTGCTGATCTGCGCCGCGACGTGCCTCTTGGTGTCCCCCATCTCCTGGGTCCACCATCTGGTGTGGGTCGTACCGGCGATCCTGTGGCTGGCGCTCGCGCCGGACCGACCCCGTTGGGGACGCGTGTTCGCCGTTGCGACGGCCGGCCTCTTTTGGAGTGCACCCGTCTGGTGGGTGCCGTACAAGAACACGTCCGATCTCCATCTCGACCCGCTCGAGCTCGTCGCAGGGAACTCGTTCTTCTTTGCGCTGCTGCTCTTTCTCGTCGGCGCCGCCGTTCTCGTCATACGTCGGAAGCCCGGGCAGGCGGAGGAAGCAGTTCGAGGGCAGCCGACACCGGTCTGAGTCCGGCCTGCCTCGTCCGGCTATCGGCGTGGGCATTCGTTGTCGGTCCGTTGTTCTTGTTCGATTCGAATTGCCCTATTCGAAATAGCGGAGGACCGCCAGACTCAAACGCGAGGGCGGGGTGATTAGGGAGTCTCCGGGGGGATTCGTCACCCCGCCCTCATGTCACACCCCGATCGGTACCATCCGCGACCTGCTCGCCGTCCCGGATCGGAGCCCGTGCCGCATGGCTCGATCTCTGATCGACCTGGCTTCTTGGCCCTGGCTCTGTGGCCAGGGGCAAGAGAGAGGTGGGGGCCGGGTGGAGGGCTAGGGGAACCACATCTTCCCGGCCCCCGCCCCGGTGCCATCCCCCATGCCGTGTCGGCAGAGTACCAGTGGGTCAGCTGTGAAAACAGGGGTCACAGCCTGCCGGGGGTCGTAGATGTGCCGGCGCCGGCCCGTGCTCGCTCTTCCCGCACATACCTCTTGACCAGGGCATGTGCGTCTCCCGTTGCCCGATGCATCCTGGAATGGGGCGCTAGGGCAGCAAGCATGAACGTTCTTGGCCTTGGGGTGCAGTGGTCGCCAGGGCATTGGGCTCTTGCGCGTCACCAGAGGAGGACCATCCCAATGGCCTCCAGCCTCCATGGTTCAGATGGCCGAGATCCCCTTGCCGAGCAGGATGACGCCAAAGAAGAGGTAGATCACGGCCATCACCGTGCCGTTGTTGCGGTCGAGCCACTCCCGCCATCCCGTGAGAACGCCCGCCGAACGATCACCCAAGACGACTGCGGTCACGATTGGTGCGGCCACGCCGAGCGAGACAATGCACGCGTAGATCGCGATGACCCAGATCTGTTGTGCAACGGGCAACTCCCCTGTCGCGATGACCACGCCGGAAGCCACTGCGACAGCGATGTTCTTCGGGTTCAGGGCTCCGACCAACACACCGACCAAGAACGACTTGCCGCCATCGAAGTCGGCGATGCCCTGCATCCATTTCGGCGGATCAGGCTGGTTGTCTGGTCCCGGACGATGGGCGAACTTGCGTGCGGCCACGACGAGAAGGCCGACACCCAGGGCGATGAGGAGCGCTGAGGCACCGCGAGAGCGGTTCGAATCCGGCTCCAGGCCGATCGCATCTGCGAGTGCCGTCAAACCGCCCAGGACCGCGGCGACACCGATCAAGAACCCGACGAGATAGCTCGAGGCGTTGGCGATCGGCCGTTTGCTGAACAACAGCAGGATCGATGCCACGATATTGATCGGGGAAACAGCGACGACGATCAGCAGCGGCAGGATCTCGCCGAGAACGGTCCTCATCGCTTCGAAGGACACTCCACGGTCCGCTCAAACTACCGGCCGTGGCCCGGCCAGAGGATCCCTGTCGGCTGGCTGAGCGATGTTGGAGGCATTGCGAGATCAATGCGCGTGGCCTTGACAGGCAGGACACGAGCGGCCAACCTTTGCAACGGCCGTGAATGGCGCACGGCCGGCACGGCCGGACACCTCCATCGAGACGGCGGAGCAGTCCGGTGGAGGTGAGCGGCATGAACCGGGGAACCGCAGCGACGCACGTGCAGGCCGTGCTTGCCATCGACGACCGGGTCCTTCGCAACTATTGGGTCACCCAGACATATGCAGATCTCGCCGCGGGTCTGACCGCGATTGCTCGCGCCGAACACGGCCAACTGGTGCACGTTCGGCACCTGGGCCTCGGATACGGTCGGACGGAATATTCGCGGGGAGGACTTGCCCAAGTGGCTCCATGACCGCGTTGTCCTGCATGACGGGATGATGGGTGCCATTCGTTCCGTGAACGAGGGACCACAGGGCAAGCTGCTCTCCGAGTGCCTCCACTTCGTCACCCCAGACCACGTCATCGATGTGGTCCGTGAGCTCCTGAGTGCGTGTGCTGTCAATCTCTCCAATGGCAACACCGAGGTGTTTGGCGAGATCGCACCTGCGGCAGCGACGTTCATTGCCTGCTACGAGGCCCAGCCGTGTCAACGCCGCTTCCGCCCGTGCGCGCGTGCTCGAGCTGTGCGACGGCGCACCACCGTTCGAAGGCGTCAATCGCTTACGCGCCGGATTCTCGCTCTGGTGCGACGCCATGGAGGAGACGACCGAGACCGCCAGGAGTCAGCGCATCCTGGCGGGCTCGCTCCAGCTCGGAGCGCACGAGCAGCATCACCTCCAGGGTGCGATCGCCGGCAGCATGGATATGGGGGTCAACCAGAGTGCCACCCTCTACCGACAGCGCCTGGTCTCGGAGAACGGGGCGATGGCCCGACTCGAGCCGTCGATCATCTCGGCGCTCGACCCCCTCGTGAGGGCCACCGGCGACCTCTGGGGCGATCTGATGACGAAGCTCCTCGGCACCATCGAGACACCCGACGGAACGCTGCTGCTGGACCACGATGTCCCACCGATTCCGGGCCAGCCATTCACGCCACCCGACATCAAGCCCGTCGTTGTCGACGACCTGACCACGTTGTTGGCTCGCTTCGACCGCAGTGACGGCAACGGCGTCGGGAGTGCCGCGGCCGACTGGGTCAAGCTCGACGACCGCATGAACTTCATCGCGAATCTGTTCCTCTCCCGTCATCACCGGACTGAGCTGTTCCAGCCTCCGTTCGACGGCGCCGTCGTCTCGGACATCGAGGCCGGCCGCATCCCAGGCCAGACGTTCTCCATCGGTGGCCCGGTCCGCGAGCCGGAGCTTCGACCACCGCCCACAATCGGAGCTCGGCGGTTCACCGACGGGTTCCTCGAGGGCCTCCGAACGGCATCAGACTGGCCGGCCGACCAGGCGGTCAGCACCTTCTTCGAGCAGAGTGGGGAGGGACACGGCCAGCTCTTCGTTCGACTGGCGCAGCTCTCGGCCGGGGACGTCCCGGACGACCAGCTACCCGGCGTCGGCGCATTCGTCGCCGCCAGGGAACCGTGGCCGGACTGGGTAGATCCGGAGCTGATTCGAAATGGCCAGAAGTTCTTCCGTCAATGGGGGCCCCAACTCGGCATGGCGTTGTGGATGGCGTCTCTTCCGGCCGACTACGCCTGCGCGAAGGGGGCGGAACCCCTGGTCCGAACCGCTCGGCTGACCGGGAAGCCGAAGCGCCGCTACGTCGAAACAGGGCAGATGATCATCAACGCCATGACGCCCGGCGCTCTCGAGACGGGGGCGCTGGGCTATGAGACGATCCGGCACGTGCGTCTGATGCACGCGGCGGTCCGCCATCTCCTGCTCCATGCCGAGGACCTCCGGACACCCGCCGGTGATCCCATCGAACCGTGGGACGATGCGCTCGGCGTGCCCTTGAACCAAGAGGACCTCTTGGGTTGCCTCTTCTCCTTCAGTGTCGTCGGCATCGACTCGCTCCGTCGTTCGGGCATAAGGATCAACGAGTCCGAAGCCGAGGCCTACATCCACACCTGGAACCTGGTCGGCCATCAGCTGGGGATCCGATCCGACCTCCTCCCGTTGAACTGGGCCGATTCCGAGGCGATCTGGGGGCACATCAAGGCCCGCGCCTACGCCGAGAGCAACGCCGGGAAGGAGCTCACCGCGGCCGCCATCGAGTGCATGCGGGATCTCATCCGGTTCAGCCCGCTGGGAGGGCTTCCGGCGTCCGGCATCCGCCACTTTCTTGGCGACGAGACCGCCCAACTATTGGGGGTCCCCAAGGCAGATTGGACGCGATGGTTCTTCACCTTCGTGCGAGCCAGCGACACCCTCTTCGATCAGACCTGGGGCCGATTGCCCGGCGTCCCGAACCTATCGGCAGCACTCGGACTGAGGATGCTGGGCGGGTTCGAACGCACCGAGCGCGACGGGAGCCGACCGAGTTTCCAAATTGCCGACGAGCTGAGGGACGCCTGGGGCATGGGGAAGTCTCCCTGACCCACAGCGAGACTGGTTGACGCCTCCGTTTGGGCTTCGGCGACGCCCAGCCGCAACTCAACCGCAGTTGCCAGGCGCTCGTCACCCCCTTAACGTGCGGTCGTACGAGAGGGGTCCCGTGCGACGTGGTGCTCCGGGAGGTGCTGCGTGACCACTGAGAACTTGGCAGTTCTCTTCTCTGATGTGGTCGGATCGACCGAGTTGTCGCTCGCCATGCCACCAGAGGCCGCCGACGAGGTGCGTCGCGGGTACTTCTCGGTCTTGCGCCAGGCCGTGGCCGCCACCGAGGGCCATGAGGTCAAGGGGTTGGGCGACGGGATCATGGCCATTTTTGCCTCGGCTTCGGCCGCGCTGGCCTGTGCCGTTGCCATGCAGCAAGGAGTCGAGCACGACAACCGGGACCGCACGTACAGCGTGGGCCTGCGGATCGGGCTGAGCGGCGGAGAGGTCACGGCCGACGACGACGGCGACTACTACGGGGATGCGGTGATCGAAGCAGCCCGATTGTGCGCTGTCTGCGAAGGCGGCCAGATTCTCTCCGCCGCCGTCGTACCGATGATGGCGGGGCGGCGGAACCGGCATGTCTGCCGATCGGTCGGAGTCATGGCCCTGAAGGGCCTGCCCGATCCGGTCGACACCGTCGAAGTGCTCTGGGAGCCGCTTGTCTCGACCGTCGACGGCGGGGCTGTCCCGCTCCAGACACGCCTGACGGTCAGACCGACGGTCGGCGTGGTCGGTCGCGAGGTCGAGACGGCAACGCTGGCCGCCGCATTCAAACGTGTGGCGAACGGCGAAGGGCGGGAGATCCTGCTCGTGAGCGGTGAAGCCGGCCTCGGAAAGACCACCCTGGTGGCCGAAGCAGCGCGCGCCGCCCATCGCACCGGAGCCACCATCCTGTTCGGCCACTGCGAAGAGGATATGGCCACGCCGTATCAGCTCTTCGCTGAATCTCTCGGCCACTACGTCAACAACGTCGAAGATGAGCGGCTCAAGCGCCACACACACGCCCATGGCGCGGAGCTCACGCGCCTCATTCCTGCCCTCAGCAGCAGGATCACCGATGTTCCACAGCCCAGAGCCACGGACAGCGACACCGAGCGGTACCTACTCTTCACGGCCGTCGTCGGGCTGTTGGCCGAGGCGTCCGCCGACGAACCCATCGTGCTCATCTTCGATGACGTGCAATGGGCAGACTCGGGCAGCCTTCTCCTGCTGCGCCATCTGGCAGCAACCGAGCTGCCGATGCGCGTGCTCCTGCATGGCGACCCTCCGTGACCACGAACTGCCCAACGCGAAAGAACTGCGCGACACAGTGGGAGTGCTCTGGCGGCAGCCCGGGGTCTCGCGGCTCGAGCTCGAGGGCCTGAATCACGGTCACGTGGTCTCCTACATGGAAGCCGCGGCGGGACACAAGCTTCCCGAAAGCGGGGTTGCGCTCGCGCACGCCGTGCACCGCGAGACCGACGGGAATCCCTTCTTCCTCAGCGAAGTCCTCCGGTACTTGGCCGAAACCGGAGCCATCTACCAAGACCAGGCCGGTCAGTGGATGACGGCCGAGTCACTCGGCCCGCTGGCTCTGCCCGACAGCGTCCGGGAGGTCGTGGGGGGCCGAGTGGCCCGCCTCGGGGACCGCGCCGAGCGTTCCTTGTCCATTGCGGCGGTCATAGGTCGCAGGTTCGATTTCGACCTCCTGACCAAGGCCACTCGCTTTCCTGAGGACGAAGTTCTCGAGATCCTCGAGGCCGCCACCGCGGCGGCGCTGGTGCGCGAGGTCGCGGGCCCCCCGGGGCACTACACCTTTGCCCACGCTCTCATTCGCCACACGATCTACGAGAGCCTCGGTCCGACCCGACGGGCCCGTGCACACAAGCAGGTGGCCGAGGCGCTCGAGGACATTTGCGGTGGCCATCCGGGAGCACGGGTGGGTGAACTGGCCCGGCATTGGCTGAACGCCTCGGGAGGCTCCGCGTCCGGACCGGGCGATCCGCTACGCGCGTCAAGCAGGCGAGGCTGCCCTCAGCGCGTTGGCCCCGGCTGACGCACTGCGATATTTCACCCAGGCCGACGAACTCATGGACCAAGTCGACGACCCCGACCCCGTTCTGGCTCTCGACTTGCTCATCGGGCTGGGAACGGCGCAGCGCCAGACCGGCGATCCGGCTTTTCGTGACACGTTGCTCGAAGCGTCACAGAGGGCGGCCGAATTCGGTGATTCGGAGCGGCTCGTCGCAGCCGCCCTGGCCAACAACCGCGGCTTCTACAGCGCGGTTGGCGCCACCGACAGCGAAAAGGTCGACGTGCTGGAGAGCGCCCTCAGTGGGCTGCCGGATCAGGTTCCAGAACGAGCCCTCGTCCTCGCGACGCTGTGCTCCGAACTCGCCCACGGCAGCCCGCTCGAACGTCGGCAGGCCCTGGCGGAGGAAGCCGAGAGCATCGCAAACCTCAGTGGTGACGACACCACCTGCGTGCGCGTGCTCAACCATCTCTACGTTCCTCTGCAGGTCCCTCAGCTCCTCGGTCCTGCGCTCACCCGGACTACCGATGCCCTGCTACGTGCCGAGCGTTTGGGTGACCCTGCCCTTCTCTACTGGGCCGCCATGTGGCGCTACGAAACGGCCGCCCGTGCCGGCGACATCGACGAACTGGACCGCTGCCTCGAGATCCACGGGGCGATGGCGGAGTTGCTGGGCCAACCGGTATTCACGTGGGGACACAGGTTCCTGCAGGGGCAGCGGGCTTTCATCGCCGGAGACACGGACCGAGCCGAAGCGCTGGCGACCGAGGCGCTCCAGATCGGCACTGACAGCGGTCAACCGGATGCAGGGATCATCTACGGCACCCAACTGATGGGGGTGCGCGGACAGCGGGGCACCATGAACGAGCTCATCCCGCTCATCGAGCAGCTGGCGTCTGACGCCCCGGAGATCTCGCCGTGGATGTTCGGGTCGCTGTTGGCCAAGGCTCATGTCGAGGTCGACCACACCGACGAAGCGCTGCGCCAGCTCGAGGCATTCGCCGGTTCGGGGTTCGACCTCCAGTTGGATCAGGTCTGGCTTTCTGGCATGGTCGACTATGCCGACGCCGCCGTCGTGTGCGGGGATCCGACCTACGCTGCGCCCCTCTTCGAGCGGTTGGCCCCCTGGCACGCGCAGCTCCCCGCCACCGGGGCATCCGCACTGCCGCCCGTCAGCCACTATCTCGGCGGACTGGCCGGCGTCCTCGGCCGCTATGACGAAGCGGATGCCTACTTCTCGCAGTCGGCAGCCGTGAGCGGACGGTTGGGAGCCAGGTTTTTCGCAGCCCGGACGGACCTGTGGTGGGGAAACGTCTTAGCCAGGCGCAATCGACCCGGTGACGCAGATGCCGCGACGGCG
The DNA here is from genome assembly GCA_963794875.1 of uncultured Acidimicrobiaceae bacterium. Lineage (GTDB taxonomy): Bacteria > Actinomycetota > Acidimicrobiia > Acidimicrobiales > RAAP-2 > Bog-473. The sequence goes on along the minus strand of CAWCFG010000014.1, from coordinate 377,252 downwards.
CGCCTGACCAAAGCCCAACGAGCGGCCCGGGCGCACGGCTACGCCAATGTGGACCGGCGCGCCACCGAGGCGCTCGAGGCCATGTGACGTTGACCTGCGAATCGCGCTGCAGACGTCGGTACGGCATCGGCTGGCGAAGGACAACCCCCGACGCGATGTGTTTGCCAACTCCTTGGGGCAGACATGAACAGTGACATGGAGCGGCGCCGCCTCGATGTTCTCGCCGTGCATTTTCGGTCCGAGGTCGAACACGATTGGGACACCTGCCTGGCGACATTCGGTGGCCACGCGCGTTACGAGATCATGGCGACCGGTCAGGTGCACGATGGGGATGCCGCCGTACGTGCGTACCACCGCGGTCAGCGGGCCGCTTTTCCGGACCAGCACCACGAAAACCTGCGGATCCACGCTTCGACCGACGACACGATCATCACCGAGTTCGATCTGGTAGGTACGAATAGCGGTGCGTTCTACGGACAGCCACCGACCGGCAAGTCGTTCCGGGTCCCCGTCATCGCCGTCTTCTTCTTCGACGACGACCACATCGTGAACGAGCGTGTCTATCTCGACGGCGCGAGTCTGATTCGCCAGATCGGACAACTCGATCTCCTCGAGCTCGCGGGTACGGAGACCTCTCTCATCACGCACATGGACGTCAACGACCCCTGATCGAATCGCTTGTCGACGGTCGGTGACTGGGCGCACTCCACCTCCTATTCCGCCGCAGATGGTGCGTGCAGCGTCCCGAGAGGTGACTCTGCAATGCGACATTGCGGCCTTCCTCTTCGGTCGGATCGGGCGCGTGAAGGCCTGATATCGGCCTCCTGAGGGTGCGCCTGGCTGGCCAAACGGGAATTCGGCATGACGGGTATCAGACACCGGATGTTCGAACTCTCATTGACGGCGAAATACCAGGGTCGTGTCTCGTACCCGGCTTCTGGGGTGTGAGATGGCTGGCCCGGCCCTCGCACGCTGGCGTTGGGCCGCAGGCAGAGCGGGTCCCGGATGCATGGAAGGGCAGACGGGGTGCGGGAGTTTGGCGGGCAACGGTCTGAGAAGAGGCGGATTCGGGTATGGCGGAGTTGTGACGGGTTGTGACGTGGAGAGTGACTCCAACGCCATTGTGTTCGCTCGTAGGGGCGACCAATGATCGCAGCGCAGTGCGGCGCCTTTCAGCAGTGTGTCCAATCGCAATCCACCCCCGAGTGGTTCACCGTCATGGTGATTGCCCTGTGTGCCCTTGTTGTGGTCCTGCTGTCGATATGCGCGGTGACATGGGTGACCGATAGAAGAAAAGGGAAAGATCGAGGCAGCAACGAACCACGAGTGATCGATCAGATGGGCATCACGAGCGGGATCATCGATCGGAACCCCGGCAGCGGATTGGGGGTTCGGCGGGTGGCAACACCGCGGCAGGTCTCGACAGGCGCACCCACTGATCCAGATTGAGGCGCGTGGCAGCTTCCGGGCAGTGGCCGATACGGGCTGCTCCCAACATCAGACATCCGATTCGAGTCACCGGCGGCGACACGTTTGAAGACTGAGCGCGTTCTCCTCGAAGCCGCTCCGTCGAGCAGCTCATCCGCAGTGACCCAGTTCGGCGCCGAGTCGGAGCGAGACATGGGCCGGTCTCCCCTCGTCCAACGTCGATGGCTCAATCATCCCGAAGATATGCCCTCGGTCATCCCCGACGCGGGACGGTGCTGGCCGGCGACTTCTTGACGCGTTCCACTTCGCTTATCGCCTCAGGACGGACGGCAGCTTTGTCGGAAGCGCTTGAGCATCCTGAACAGACCAAGACTCCGCCGTCCTGCACGATCCAGTTGCCGAGCTCCTTGGTCGTGACGTCCTCACTCTTGCGACCGCACAGCGAGCATCTGCCGGTCGCCGGCTCGTGCTGCCTCACAGCAACCATCGTGCGCATGTCGGCCCCAGTGAGTGGTGGATGGTGGGAGGTAGCGCCTCAGGCGATGCATGGGCGCCAGGAGGCAGGTACCAGGCGTTCGACGCCTCGGCGTCTGCCTCGACTCCGCCATCCCGGCACATCGGGTTGCCCGGGACCGGAGCCCGCCCTCCTATCGGACCTCAGACCGAATGCTCGGCATGGCGACCCACACGCAAGCGCATTCGTGGCCGGGTCGGCCAGTGCTCGCGAATGATCCGATCGCCAGGGACGGCTCAGCACTGTCCCGAGACACCCACGTGGAACGCTCGCCGGTTATCTCCCTGTGACGGTCAGTGGTGTCGGGTTTCGAGCAGCCCCGACGACCTCGAGGAGATTGCTCCCTCGTCCGAGAAGGCCTTCGTCAAGAATCGATGGAAGTGCGGATCGAAATCCTTGTCATTGGCTGATGCCACCTCGCCAAGCGACCACCATCGAGCGCCACGAAACTCAACCTCATCGAGAGTCAATCGCATGCCTCGAGATCCCTCACCGATGTACCAGAGGCTGACATCGGTGTGCCCAGGATCGAGCCCGATGGTCCTGGTGACCGTGAGGAAGGCCGGGTCGACTCCATTGCCCGCAAGGGTGACGTCGATCCCGAGTTCCTCACGACACTCTCGACGAGCTGTTACGGCCGGATGTTCATCCGGCTCGACGTGGCCGCCTGGTGGAAGAAACAAGCCAGAGTTCACGTGATCAACCAGCAAGACATTGTCGTAATCGAGAAGGACGACATACGACACCAGATGACGAGGCGGAGTGGCCGGTTTCGCTCGTCGAAAGACATCGTCCGTGCCCTCGAGCCACCGGAGCGTGTCGGCGACGTGTTCAGCCTCCAGTGCATCCAGCGGCGCGATCGTGGCTACGAGTCCATGGATTATCTCGACTGAATCACGCACCGGGTCCAGTCTGCCTGATGGGTGTTCGATCTGAGCGATTGGATTCGCCCCGGACATTGTCGCCGGCTCGGGGGCGACCGTGGGGGCCCGGCTATTCCGTGCTCCGGTTGGCCTGCTGCCTGCCAGCCGCAACGGCAGCGGCGATCGGTGTCAGGCGTGGCGTAGGAGCATGGACACTCCGCTCGCTTGTCCCCGAATGCCGAACGGCAGGGTGTCCCAGGGCTGCCCGGCCGTCCCTGGGTCCGGGACATAGCCTTAGTATGTGTTGTCCCTACAGGCGCGCAGCGATCGAACGGAGATGACGTGACCCTTGCGAATGACGCCAGTGACATTTCATCTCTTCCTCAGGCCGACCAGGACGCCATCGGCGCAACCCTGATCTCGCTCCTGACTGGTTTCCGGGAACGTAATGCCGAGAAACTGGTCGGCATTTACAGCTCCGACGCGGATTGGGTCAATGCTTTTGGGTCCGTGAAGAAGGGCGGGGAAGAGATCGTGCAGTATCTCCGAGGTCTCTTTTCGGACGACAACTTCAACGCGGGGACCCTGAGGGCCCCTCCCGAGACCTCGCTCCGGGTGCTCACTCCGGAAGTGGTATTGGTGTCTGCGCATCTGCAGGTCGAGGGTCAGAAGCTGGTGGGAGGAGGAGAAATAGAAGTAAGGGACAATCACTCCCTACGGGTCCTGCATCGCCAAGGCGACGGGACGTGGTTGATCGTCTCAGAGATGTACAACGACGCCAATCGAGAGCAGACGTACGAAGGACATTCGTAGCTCCCAGACCTGCAGTCGGTGTGAGGGCGCGCCCGCACCCCGGCGCCAGGCGTGGGTTTCTCTCTTGCCCGAGCTAGCGTCAGAACCCGCTATGGATAGCGAAGTTCCCGCGGGTCGCTTGCTGGTTCTCAACGGCGGATCGAGTGCCGGAAAGACGACACTGGCCCGAAAACTCCAGTCCAGCCTGGATGGTCTGTGGGTTCTTTTCGGAATCGACGCGGTGATGTGGACACTTCCTGTCGATATGGTCGGCGACCCGGCTGGACTCCAGATCATTGACGGCAAGATCCGCCGTGGGCCTGACTTCATGAAGCTGTACGCGGGATTCCAACGAGCGGTGGCGACCATCGTCTCCAGCGGAATCGACGTGATCCTTGACGAAGTGTTTCTCGATGGGGTCGATGACCAGTCCCGCTGGACCGAAGCTCTCGGCGATCTCCCGGCGTGCTGGGTGGCCGTGCGCTGTGATCCGAACACGGCAGAAATGAGAGAGCAGGAGCGGGGTGATCGGCCACCGGGCATCGCCCGCAAACAGGCAGCCTCCGTACATCGTGGTGTTCGCTACGACATCGAAATTGATACAAGTGTCGCGAACGTTGTCGATTCGGTCATCCTGCTCGCCGACGATGTCCGTCGACGGTGGTCGATCACATCGACTCGACCAACGGCTGCTCCGCCGCGACTACCGCCAACCTCGGCATGGAGCCCAGATGCCACGCAGAGGTTGGCTCCATGGGAGCGCTGAAACGACCTCTCCTGAGCGACAAGGGTGAACCCTGAGACCATCCTCGTCACACCTACCCAGTTACCCTGTAGCGACGGGGTTAGCCCGAGCAAGGGGGATTCGTCATGCCTCAACGGGGCCGGGTCGGGGGCGGTGTAATCGCTTCACTGATTGGCATCGCTGCCCTCGTCATCTTCATGATCCAGAACACCGAGAGAATCAGGGTCCACTTCCTGTTCTGGCACTTCGCCTGGTCGCTCTGGATCATCGTCCTCGTTGCTGCCCTCATCGGGGGTCTGGCGTGGTTCGGAGGTGGAGTCGTGCGTCGCTACAGGCGGGGTAGGTAGGAAGCCATTGACCCCGTGAGCACGCCAGCGATTCTGAGCGGGAAGATGCAGCCCAGGGCTGCTTAGAAGGGCGGATCGCCGAGGCCGTGGAGATAGGAGAGATCTCTGCCGTTGGGCAGCTCAGCGCGACCCACTGAGCCGGTATCCAACCTCAACTCGAACTCTCCGGTCACTTGGAGGGCCCGGAGGTCACCCTCGCCCGCCCCACGGAATCGCCCATCCCACGCCGTCCCTGCGAGAACGGTTTCTGTGCCGGCCAACGTATCGATGTCCTCCACGATCTCGTGTTTCGTCAGTCGAATTTCCGTTTCAAGCTGCTTGCTGCCATTCACCCAAATCTCGACCGACCCCGCGTAGTTGACCTCCCTCGTCGTTCTCCGTGCCATAGGCCGAGGCTATCGCCGGACTGCCGCGGCCATTGGCCCCCCCCGGGGGGGGAAGAGAAGGAGGCTCCGGTCTGCTTTTGTTTCCGGGACAACGTGATCGACCGAAATGCCAGCCCTAGGCGCTGGCTCCACGGAACGCCGACCATCACGATCTTCGTGCAGCCGACCTCTTCCACGCCGACGACCTCGCGGATGGTGCCCTTGTCCCCCGGCACCTGGGGCGGGCGACCTCTCGACTCATCGCGATCTGTCGAACGCCTCCCGCCGACGGCGGCACTGCAGGAATCGCTTGGGCATGCTGGACTGAAGAAAATTCCGCCTTCATGCACGATCCAGTCGCCGAAATCCGCGGTGGTCACGTCTTTTGCTCTTGCAGGTATGGGCCGTTTCAGGTCGCGTCACCGCGCGATCACCGTTACGTCGCACTCACCCCAGAACTCGCAACAGATCCGTAACGAAGCCCGTAGCTGAGCCACAGAAGAGACCTTTAGGCTGACGTCGAGCGCGAACCGGCCGGCGCCACCGTTCCCCCCAAATCCCCCCTTTGGAGGCGGCGCCGGCCGGAATCGCGTCCGGCACGTTAATCGAGGCAGTCCCGGGTGCCATGGCGGGTGAGTGAGGCCTCCTCGGTCAGAGAGTGCCCTAACTCGACCACCGACTATCCAGGTCAAGGTCATTCGGCCTTCTCGCCTGCCGCCTCCCTGGGACGCCCCACCATCTATGGGGAGATGATGGGCTCCGGATCCACATCGACCCTGACCTACCCGGTTGGGTCGATGTGCCGATCCATCCAGCCTGCCATTCAGGTCCCCAACAAATGAGGCACGTGAGGCAGGGATGGTCCCGATACGCAGGATCGGTTGCGGATCAGATGCTCTTGCCGCGGATGGACGTCTCGTGCGGACCTCGTTGTGCAGTCGCTCGGGAATCTTGGCGCGGCAGTAGCGCTTGACCTTTTCGACATCGATCTCGCGCAGGACGGTGGCCACGCCCCGAGCGTAGTGATCTCAGCCGGCGAGCGGCCTGCTTTCGGGGCCTCGTCAGGTGCTTCGGCGAGGGCTGCCGCCTCCATGCGCCGGAGCAGAGCCATCAGGTCTCGACGGTACGGCGTTCGGCCACCTGCCATTCGTCGTGGGCCTCGACCACCACGGCCGTGACGAGCCGTTCGACCGATGCATCGTTGGGGAACACCCCGACCACGTCGGTCCGTCGCTTGATCTCGCGGTGGAGGCGCTCGAGCGGATTAGTCGACCAGACCTTGCGCCAATGAGCCTCAGAGAAGGCGGTGAAGGCCAGGAGGTCCTCCTTGGCATCGGCGAGCATCGTGGCCACGTCGGCGAACCGGTCGTCGAGAATAACCCAACCACGCGGCACGTCGATGGCCGCTGGAGGCCGCATCTCGTCATGCGAGCTGACCTGGGTCAACCCACAATTCTCAGGAGTGACGCGCATCTGTAACAGCAGAGTCGCAGACTGGCACGAGAGAAAGCGGACCGCGATAGGAGATTGCAATGCCGACCAACAAGCAGATCATTCAGGGCGCATACCAATCCTTCGCCCAGGGAGACGTACCGAAGGTACTGGCGTTGATGGACGACAAGATCGAGTGGACTGAAGCAGAAGGCTTCCCGCTCCACGGCACATACGTAGGACCGCAGGCAGTGGTCGAAGGCGTATTCATGCGGCTCGGTGAGATCGGCGACGATTTCACGGTCACCCCGACCCGATTCGTGGCTGAAGACGACACCGTGGTCGCGACGGGCAACTACTCGTGGAAGCATCGCTCCACTGGCAAGCCGGCAGAGGTGCAGATGGCGCACGTCTGGACGCTTCGTGATGGCAAGGTCATCTCGATGCAGCAGCACGTCGATACGCTCAAAGTGCAGGAAATGTCCGCGTGAACGGGCCTTCCTATCCCTGAGTCCCTCTCCCCTGGGTCCCTCTCCCTGGGTCTTTGCCCTGGCATCGTGTCGGCTGGGGTGATTGCTCCGGTCCGCCGGCTCGTTGCGCCTACGGCTACGGGAGAATTCCCGGCCTCTGAGATGATCAAGGACCTAGAACCACGGAGAGGATAGGTTTCGAAATATGGCGACGATCGAGACGGACTACCTCGTCGTAGGCGCGGGCGCAGCAGGAATGGCGTTCACGGATTCACTGGTCAGTGAGTCAGACAGCGACGTCGTTCTGGTCGATCGCCGTCACAGTCCGGGCGGCCACTGGCACAACGCCTACCCATTCGTGCGCCTTCACCAGCCGGCGGCATTCTACGGAGTGAATTCGCGTGTTCTGGGTGGTGACTCGATTGACATCACTGGTCCGAATGCCGGAATGTACGAACGGGTCACCGGAGTTGAGATCCTCGACTATTTCCGGCGCGTGCTCGATGAGCAGTTCCTTCCCTCGGGACAGGTGCGGTTCTTCGGAATGTGCGACTACCTCGGTGAACAATCGGGCACTCATCAATTTGAGTCTCAGCTCACCGGGGAGACGACTGAAGTACGTGTGCGCCGGAAGCTGGTCGACGCCACCTACCTCGAGACACCTGTCCCCTCACTCCACTCACCCTCCTTCACGGTGGACCCCGAGGTCCGGTTCATGCCTGTCAACGACCTGGTGAATGTGAACGAACCGGGCAGTGGGTTCACCGTCATCGGTGCCGGCAAGACAGCCATGGACGCATGCACATGGCTCCTCGACAATGACGTGGATCCTGATCTGATTCGATGGATTCGTCCACGAGATGCTTGGCTACTCGATCGGGCATTTCTGCAGCCACTGGAACTGGTCGGTTCGATGATCGAAGGGGTATCGCTGAACCTTCAGTCCGCAGCAGAAGCCGAGAGCGTGGACGACCTCTTCCTTCGACTCGAAGCTTGCGGCCAACTGATCCGACTCGACGCAACTGTCAGTCCCACGATGTATCGGTGTGCCACCGTCAGCCAAGGGGAGTTGGAGAATCTGGGACGTATTCGCCATGTGATCCGTCAGGGCCGAGTCAGAAGCATCGGGAGTGAGCAGATCCTCCTGGAGGAGGCATCGATCCCGACAGACCGCCAACAGGTTCATGTCGACTGCACGGCCGCCGGGCTCCGAGTGTCCCCGGCTCGCCCGATCTTCGAGCAGCACCAGATCACATTGCAACAAGTTCGGACCTGCCAACCCACCTTCAATGCCGCTTTGGTTGGGTACCTCGAAGCTGCACGTGAGGGCCTCGAGGAAAAGAACCGACTCTGCCCGCCGAACCCCTATCCTGACGCCGCGATCGATTGGCTCACTTCGAGTTCCATTGGCTGGCGTGCTCAAGCGGCATGGAATAGCGACCCCGATTTGGGTGCCTGGTTGGAGCGTTCCCGGCTCAATGCCTCGCGAGGACTTGGTGAGCACATGACTGAACCGCAGATGCAATCAGCGCTGGCTCGCTACTTCGAATACGAAGAACCGGCTATCGAGAATCTCGACCGCTTGATCGTGGGAGGAACGTAGAGCACCGTTCCCTGATCGCATCGGCCCGACGGAACAATCTTCGGCTCCAGCCCTGGGACCTGGGAAGGTAACCGGCTTAAGGCCGCCTGGGGTGCGGTTCCTGTAACACAGTACCCTCAAACTGCAGGATATTTCACGCCTCGTGCCCGACTTCGTTGCAGCGGGCACGACTGCGACACCCTGCGCGATTCGCCGAATGTGCGAGACCGCTTCGGCCTGCGTCAATCCGGAGACGCCCACGCCTTCGGCATGATCGCCTGCGACTTCTGCGGCCCCTCGGCGCGTTCTACGAAGACTTAGGGAAGCGAATTAGGGAGCCTCCCTAGGGACAAATCTTCTCTCTCGGTTCACCCTGTCTTTGTGCGGATAATCGTCGACATCCACTTGGGTACCGATGGCCGTCCCACGGGCACGGTCAGAGCTGTTGATCAGACGGAGGAACATCCCTTCTCGGGAAATCTGGATTTCTTCGCTCTGATCGAGAGGCTCTACCAGGCCGAGCCAGATCGCATCGATAGCAACTACCCCTTGGAGGAGTCATGAGTTCCCTGCTCTATCGGATCGGCCAGGGGTGTTTTCGACACCGCCGCGTGGTACTCGCTGTCTGGATCGTGGTCATTGCCGGACTCGCGGTCCTGGCCGTCAGTGTGAAGCAGCCGACCACGGATTCCTTCACGATTCCGGGGACAGAGTCCCAACAGGCGCTCAACCTGCTGGACGAGAAATTCCCGGGCACGGGGGGAGCTCAGGCACAAGCCGTCTTCTCTGTCCCCGCTGGACAGTCGCTGACAACCTCCGCGCACCGAGAGGCCATCGAATCCACACTGGCCCAGCTGCGCAAGCTGCCCCAAGTGGTGAGTGTCTCCGATCCGTTCTCCACGGGCACTATCTCCAAAAACGGGCAGATCGCCTATGCCGTGGTCGCCTATCCCGTGGCGGTCGCCGACGTGACCGCACATGCCCAGACAGCACTGCTCGACTCGGGGGGTCCGGCCAAGGCCGCTGGAGTCACCGTCAATTTTGGTGGCCAGGTGGCTCAGGCTCAGACCAAAACTGATACTGAAGTGGTCGGCATCATCGTCGCCTTTCTCATCTTGCTGATCGGCTTCGGGTCGGTGATCGTAGGAATCCTTCCCCTGGTATCAGCACTGGTCGGCGTGGTCGCCACCAACCTCGCTCTGTTGGCTCTGACTTCGGTGATCAATGAGTCGAGCACGACTTCAGTCCTGGCCACCATGATCGGTCTGGCCGTCGGTGTCGACTATTCGCTGTTCGTCCTCAACCGCCACCGCCAGCATCTGATCGAGGGCATGGAGCCCGACGAGGCGATCGGTCGTGCCGCGGCGACCTCGGGATCGGCGGTGTGCTTCGCCGGGGCCACGGTGCTCATCGCCTTGGCTGCCCTCAGCATCGTCAACATCCCTTTCCTCACCGTGATGGGCCTGGCCGCCGCTGGCGCCGTGGTGGTCGCGGTGTTCGTCGCCGTCACCCTCATGCCGGCCTTGCTGGGTTTTGCCGGGACGAAGTTGATTTCGAGCCGTTGGACCCGCCACAAGATCGCCAAGGCAGCCAAGCCGGGATACACACCGCTCTCCCGTCGTTATGTCACGACGCTCAAGCGGGCACCGATCCTTGTGGTCCTCGTCGGGATCATCGTCCTCCTGGCCGTCGCCACCCCCTTCCTCCATCTGCGCCTCGGCCTGCCCGACCAGGGCTCCCAGCCCACGAGCCAGACCACGCGGCGGGCGTATGACCTCGTCTCCGAAGGGTTCGGCCCCGGCTTCAACGGACCGCTGCTGATCGTGGTCTACGGGCCCGGCGGGATCACCCCCTCCCAGAAGCAGGCGTTCGAGACCTTCTACAACGAGAAGAAGCAGAACCTGCCCGCCGACATCGCCTACATCGGCGCCCCCACCGAGAACCCGGCCGGCGATGTGATCCTGGTGACGGTCGTTCCCAAGACCGGTCCGAACGACCCGGCCACCACCCAGCTGATCGACAGGATTCGCACCGTCGTCGATCAAGGAGAGAAGCAGTACGGGTTGGAGACCTTCGTGACCGGCCAGACGGCGGTCAACATTGACGCCTCGGCCAAGCTTTCCTCGGCTCTGCCCGTCTACTTGGCGATCATCATTCTGCTCTGCCTGGTCATCCTCATCGCCGTCTTCCGTTCACTCCTGGTTCCACTGACCGCTGTGATCGGCTATGTGGTGAGCGTCTTGGCAGCTCTCGGTGCAGTCACCTTCGTCTTCCAGTGGGGGCACCTGTCCGGAGTGTTCAAGATCCCGACCCCGGGCCCGGTCTTGAGCTTCTTGCCGATCATCTTGCTCGGCATCCTCTTCGGGCTGGCCATGGATTACGAGGTGTTCCTGGCCTCGCGCATGCGGGAGGAATCCTTCCACGAGAGCCCGGCGGACTCGGTGACCGACGGCTACACAGGGAGCGCCAAGGTGGTGGGATCGGCAGCGATCATCATGGTTGCGGTGTTCGCCAGCTTCATCTTCTCGCCGGATCCCACGACGAAATCGCTCGGATTCGCCCTGGCCCTCGGCGTGCTGATCGACGCCTTCGTCATCCGGATGACGGTCATCCCAGCGACCATGTACCTCTACGGCGGCTCGGCCTGGTGGCTGCCCCGTTGGCTGGGGAAAATACTGCCGGACCTTGACATCGAAGGCCGTCAGTTCGAGGAGGCGCCGGCGTCGGCGCCGGCCCACGCGGCGAGTTCGACCCTCTCGTTTCCAACGGGGTCCCGCTGATCGACCAGGCGTCCGCGGCGGAACGCCCTCCTCGACGGGAGCGGATTACGCAATACTGGGGGTTGCCTGCGATCGAGCGATTAGGTAGCGCCCCTTGCATACCGAGAGATACAAAACCACTGACGCGCCGTTTGTGGGTCGGGTGTCGGAACTCGAAGTGCTCCGCAGCGCCGGGCAGTCCGTGGCCGAAGGCAATCCGGCAGTCATTTGGATTGAGGGTGCAGCCGGAACGGGGAAAACGACCCTGGCACGCCGGGCTTTGGCCGACCTCCCCGGAGACTTCGTGACCATCGTGGTCCGCGGCGATGAGCTCGCCAGCAGTGTGCCGTATGACATCGTGCGACGTTTGGGCATCCAGAGAAGCGACGACGGCTTCGCGGTGAGCCAGGAGTTGCTGACACATTGGGCGCAGCTACAAGAAGAGGGCCCGCTGGCAGTGCTCATCGAGGACACGCACTGGGTCGATGCCGAGTCTTTGCTGGCGCTCCTCAGCGCGGCTCGTCGCCTCGAGAAGGACCGCGTCTTGGTCCTTTTGACCAGCCGCGTGGCTCCGACCGAAGGGTGGGAGCGGTTCATGCGAGACGACGAGCGGTGCGTGAGATTGGTGCTGGCTTCCTTTGGGGCCGAAGAAGTTGCCACGCTTTCGTCCCTTCACGGTATCGAATTAACCGCCCAACAGGCCGCCCGCCTCACCGACCACACGGGTGGTCACGCTCTCTGGGTCCACACGCTCTTAATGGAATTGACCCCGGCTGAGCTAAGGGCAGCAGGTAATCTCCCGGCACCCCGGTCTCTCGCTTCAGCGGTAACGGCGCGTCTCAGCAATGTCAGCGCGTCGGCCCGGGATCTTGCCGCGGCGCTTGCTGTGACCAATCAACGAGAACCGCTCGCAGTGATCGGACGGGTCGCCGGGATCGCTGAGCCGCTCGAAGCATTGGAGTCCCTACTCCCGACGGGGTTCGTCCGTTGGGAGCCCCGGGTGCCTGGATCTCCGGTGGAATTCACGCATCCCCTTTATCGCCAGGCGATCTACGACGATCTGGCGCCTACTCGACGCCGGGACCTGCATCGCTCGGCTGCCCAGATCCTGACCCCAGCTGCCGTTCTCGCCCACCGGGTGGCGGCGACCGACGGAGCCGATGAGGATTTGGCCGACGAGCTCGAGCAGGCTGCGGCGACCGAACGAGCAGCAGGGGCACCGGCACTCGCTGCTCGCAACCTTCTGTGGGCGTCATCGGTCAGTGGGGACCTCGATCGGTCGACCAGCCTGCTCGTTGAGGCCGGCTTGGCTTACATCGATGCCCATCAGGTCCATCGAGCTGCCGCACTGCGCGAGCAGATCGAAGCCGCGCCGGATTCGGGCGGCCGCAACTTGGTGCTGGGCCGGATCGCGTGGGATGAAGGTGACGCCTTCCGTGCCGAAGAGCTGCTGACGAAAGTGGTTCGGAGCGATCCTGAAGCACCGGTGCCGATCGTGGCGCAGGGGTGGGCGAAGTTAGCCGAGCTCTTCGCTACGCAAGGACGAGCTGCAGAGGCCGTCGATGCCGCCGACCGGGCTCTTGAAACTGCTGCCCCTGACACCCCCGTCGAGCGCAATGGCTGGATCATGCGGTCGCTCGCCTTGGGAGAGCTGCACGGTGCTGCGGCCGCGCTCGACGCGCTCAGCCGCCGTCTCCCTCGAGACCCCGCGCTGGTGCCCGAACGCGAGGCCGAGATGCTTGTGGCCAGGGGGGTGCTCAACTACTACGCCGCACGCGCAGACAGAGGCCCTGGATGATCTGCGAGCAGCGGTCCGGCTGGGAGAACGCGGCACTGAGCCCTATCAGCGTTCGCGCTGTCACTACTTCCTCGCTTCCACCATGATCCGTCGAGGAGAGTGGGACACTGCGATGGTGCAGGCCCGGACGGCCCTGTCCGTAACGGGTGAAGACGAAACGGTGTGGCAGGAGCCACTTTGTCATGCCGCGTTGGGCCTCTTGCTGGCGTACCGCGGTGACTGGCTGGCTGCCGAGCATCAGGTGGATCAGGCTCTTGACCAAGCTTCTACCTATAACAGCGTCGAGGGCCTGGGAACGGCCTATCTGGCAGCTGGTGCCCTGGCCCGTTCCCGGAACGACCCTGAAGGGGTGATCGGACACCTCGCTGTGTTGACTTCGTCGCCGCCGATGCTCGCTGCATTGCAGTTCTGGCCTTGGTTCATCGAGGCACTCATCGACACCGAACAGCTCGACCGGGCCGCACTGGAAATCGAACGCCTGGACGAGGCCGCGACGGCTCGTCGGCTCGAATTCAGGGGTCAGTTGATGGCGCTTCGAGCTCGACTCGCTGCCGCCTCGAGCCAAACGCATGAGGCGGCAGCGCTGTTCCGCGGCGCCCTCGAGCATCTTGGACCGAACGACCCGTTCCTAGATCGTGCCCTGGTCCATCGGTCCTATGGCCAGCTGCTCCAGGCCCAAGGGGATCCCAAGGGAGGGATGGAACAGCTCCGGACGGCTCGCTCAATGCTGGCTTCGCTTGGGGCCGCACCTTTCGTCGCCGGCGTCGACCGTGACCTCTCCACGGCCGGCCTGCCCGCAGCGACAGCAGCGCCGGCGAAATCGGCATTGGGGCTTACCGACCGAGAGCGAGACGTGGCGACCCTCGTGGCCCAGGGCTTGAGTAACCCAGAAGTGGCGGCCGAGCTCTACGTCAGCCGTAAGGCTGTCGAGTACCACCTGCACAACATCTACGGGAAGCTCGGCATCGCATCCCGGCGTGAGCTGCGAGACAGCATCGGTATCGTGAGGCCACTCGAGGTGACGACGCAGTCCTGAGTGGGGGCCTAGGGCCTTGTGGGTACTTCGCCAGGGCGGCGCATCCGAAGCACACGATGAAGCATCGTCCTGGCTGCATCCCTTCGGCGGCGTCTAACGTCCCCGCCCATGCCTTCGGAGGCGTCACCGAAGAGTCGGCAGATTGTGCTGGTTGCGATGACGATCGCCAACGCCATGATCCTGGTCGACCAGACTGCCGTCCCGCTCGCCCTCCCCGCCATCGAAAAGCAATTCGGTGTGGGGACCCAGGTGGCCCAATGGGTCCTCAGCGCCAGTCTCCTCGCACTGTCGGGGCTCCTCATCTTGGGAGGTCGCCTTGGCGACCTGTTGGGACGACGCAGGATGTTCATAACCGGGTTGATCGCCTTCACCGCCGCGTCTGCGGTAGGCGGACTGGCCCCGGTGTTTCCGTTTCTCCTCGCGGCCCGCGTGATCCAGGGGGTTGGCGGGGCGCTGATGCTGCCCTGCAGCGTGGCGATCGTCAACAATGTGTTCCCGAGCCAAGAGCGGGGCAGGGCGCTGGGCACACTGGGTGGGGCCGCCGCCGTGGCCGGAGCCTTGGGACCCACGATCGGGGGTGCGCTGACCACAGTCAGCTGGCGGCTGGTGTTGCTTGTCAACCTTCCCCTCGCCGTGGTTTGCCTATGGGCGACGGTGTCGGCCGTGCCGAGGGACCCACCGCGCGAGGACCGAGTCAGTGTGGACCTCATCGGAGCTGGACTTCTGTGCTTCAGTATCGTGGCCTTGGTTTTCGGCTTCAACGAAACCCAATCGGAACAGCTGACGTCGCCTGTGGTGCTCGGCCCGGTGGCGCTTGCCGTGCTGAGTGGGATCGGATTCTTCTGCTGGGAGCGGCGATCGCCGGATCCCTTGATGGATATCGGATTGCTACGTCGGACGCCCAATTACCTCGGGGCGACGATCAGCCAGGCCCTTGGGGGCTTCGTCGAGATGGGTCTCGGGCTCATCTTTCCTCTCCTGCTCATTCTCGACCTCGGGATGAGCCCATTCGTCGCCGGCCTTGCACTGATTCCGACGACGGTGCCCATCGTGTTGTTCTCCACGACAATCGGTCGCTGGTACGACCGCTCGGGTGGGCGCCCGCCCCTGGTTATCGGGTTCGGCGTTCTCGCTCTCTCCGGCCTCGCTCTGGGAATCGGGGTACACCTGCTCCAGCCCGCGGCACCCAACTATTTCTTCTTGCTCCCCGGCCTTCTGCTGTTCGGGACGGGCCTCGCGTTTGTCCTCACCGCCTGCGACCCGGTGAGCTTGGACTCGGTCGATCAGGACCTCGCCGGTCAGGTCTCCGGAGTCTCAGCCACCGCAGAACAAGGTGGCGGTGCCATCGGCATTGCCGGGCTCTACGCCATTTTCCACCAGGTCTACGTCCGGCGTCTGGCGCACCTGACTCACAGTGGGTCGCCCCACGGCCTCACCTCCCGTCAAAGCGAGCAGTTGCGTCAAGCTCTACAGGCAGCTGAGCAAACAGGCCTGCAGCCGAACCATTTCGACCAGTCGCTGGTCCGATTCCTCGTTCCCGCTTTCGAAGCCTCAAAGCTCGGATATGCCGCTGTGTTCTTCTCGGTAATTGCAGTGTCGGCGGTGGGAAGTGTTGCGGCCTGGCGCCTGGTTCGGAAACCAGCCGGGCACCCTCCACCACCCCTGGAAACAATCCCTTAGTCAGCCGTACTCGTCGGGGTTGCCGGGTGGGTCAGGAGCGACTGCCAAGTGGCCAAACGGCCGCGTCATGAGGATGATTCGAACGACAGCCACCACGAGTCCCAGCTCTGCCAGGCCCTTGCCGGCAAGGGGAAGCGCGTGCGAGTAGCGACCCAGCGGGACAATCGCGGCGAGCACACCGAGCGCCAGGCAAATCGCCACCATCCAAATCGCGAAACTCTTCCGACCACGTGCCGTGGGAGGCCCCAGGAGTACCGGCGGCTGTCCAACCTGGTCCTGGTTCGAAGGGTCGGCATAGAAGGAGATCGCCGCCTTTCCAAGACGACTGGTGGCCCGGGAATTGGCATAGATCCACACGGGGATACTCACCACGGGCAGGAAGAACGACACCCCTTCCACGGCGCCGATCACGACATCCAGGGGATTCTTCATGCGCCGGAGCTGCAGCCCGATCATGGAGGGGAGAGCATGAAGCAAGACCGCGAACCGCTCGGTACGCGTAAGTCCCGAGCGACTCGTCGAGGGCGTCGTGGCGGCCCGCAGGGCTGCTTCAGCCAGTTTCACGGTCCGATAGTGACCCTGGATCACGAGGATCTCGGCCGCGCGGGCGGGCTCGTTCGGGTCTCTTCCATAGATCCTGGCAATGCGGAGCACTGCCAGGATCTGATCGAAATAGACCATTGCGAGTGCCGGAGCCATCCCGACGTAGAACGAACTACCCAAGATGGCGCCCGCCCACCGCGCGTTGCCCGCTGCCTCTCGGATCGCCTTCCTCGCTTCATGCTCGACGCGCGCCGGCATCTTCGTTCGGCCCGATCACAGCCACGCTCTGTCTGGCAGCTCCGGGGCTGACCCTGGGCAGTGTCCAGAGCACGGTCAACTCGTTGATGCGCGCGGGATTCTGGCGCACGAGCGCGACCAGTCTCAAAAGACTGTCTGGGTGAGGCTCACGCATTGCTTGGGACCTTCGTACCGGCAAACACGACAATCTCCAGCGTGTAGGGAGCCTTTCGTGAATGCGTCATATCACAGCTCTCGTTCCGGATCGTGGGAGCCACTTACGCAATTAGGTGCTCGTTGGCTCTGTGGGCGACCGAATGCGAGCTTGGCTGCCCTTATGGCTGGCCTAGCAGCATCATCAAGACGAGCGGATCGAACGGGGATTCTGTGAATCCGTAGTGGGCGTAGATGCTCTTGGCTTCCTCATCCTTGGCGTGGATCAGGAGCACCCGGACCCCGACCGACTGGGCAACCTCAAAGGCCTTGAGCATGAAGTGCTTCAAGAGCGCCGCCTCGAGACCGCGCCCGTTGTGTCTCGAATCAACCGCCATTCGTGCGAGGAGAATGGCAGGCATTTCTTCGGGTTGATTTCGTCCCATGCTCTTCGGAGCGGATGTTCGAAAAATGGACGCTGTCGCCGATGCATAGAAGGCAACGACTTCACGTGCGTCCGTTTCGACGACGACCCACGTGCGACTGCTGCCACTCGCGTGGTTCTTGCGGGCATGGCGGATCAACCACTGATTGAGAGCTGGCTTGCCGCAGTGGAATCCGTCGAGAAGATGGTCGCCGCCCAACACCTCCGGACCGACGTAGGCCACTAAGCAGGTTGCTCGAGCACCGAGGGATTCGAGAGCAACTTCACCATCGCCGCCGGAAGTGTCGGCGGAGCCGACAGCAGCTTCTGGAGCTGATCCCACTCGGCGTCATCGACCGCGAACACGCGCCGGTCGGCCAGCTCGGTCTCGGCTGCCTCGACCGCATGGCGCAAGACGAAGTCGTTGGCGGATTCACCTCGAGCATCGGCGGCCCGGCGCAGGACGGCGTCCTGCTCGGGGGTCAGCCTGAGGCTCAGTCGTTTGGACTTCGAAGCCATAGAGCAAGTGTACGCCATATGACGTACATAGTCATCACCTCAAACGAGCCGCCGCCCCCAGGGCCGGCGGAGGGCCCCGGACCCGACGCTCACGTCACGGGGTCGACGACCTGGTGGCTCAACGTCGCAAGCTGTTGCGCCTGTACTACGACGACAAGGTGGGAGCCGACCTGTTCGTCGAGGAGGAGGCTCGCCTGTCCGTGGCATCCGGGAGGCCCAGCGGGAGGTCCGACGACGTCCCGCGTCGAGGTGGCGTGCAGCGACGATGTCGCCCAGCACTTCGACGACGTGCTCGGCTGCTGGCAACCCTCGACGTCGACAAGACGTTGAGGGTTGCGACAGAGGTCGAACGGCGTGTCCTGATCCACGAGTTCATCGAAGAGATCACTGTCTTACCGGATTACCTCGACGTGAAAGTGCACGGAGCGCCGGCGGTGCACGTCCTCTACCAGGAGGTTGGACTCAAGGAGTCGGGTTTTGATCGTGTCGGAGGGGGGACTTGAACCCCCACGCCCTTGCGGGCACCAGCCCCTCAAGCTGGCGCGTCTGCCTATTCCGCCACTCCGACGAGCTTGCAATGGGAAAGCAGCGTCCGGAGATCGTAGCGCGTGGGCATCGACCCACCTCCGGTCCAAGTGCGCTCCGCCACCACGGCAGGCACGGGGTCGCGCGAGCCCTCATGCAGCGCCTCCGCAGCGCTCGTGCGAGCCGGGACGACCCGACCCGACCTTCCCTTACTGCCCCGGCAGCGACGGCGTGGTGTTGCTGGTCGACTCCGGCGCCCGCACCGCCCACAGCTGTGCGTACCAGAGCAGGCTGGTGCTGCGGGGCTCGGCGTTCACGCCGCCGATGGTCCGGCTCCAGACCAGGACGGTCGGCTCGGCGAACAGGGGCAGCGAGACCATGTCGTCCCACAGCATCGTGTCCGCCTGCGAGTAGTAGGTCAGGGCCGTGTTCGGGTTGAGCTGCTTCGAGGCCTTGGTCACCAGCGCGTCGAACTGGCTGTTCGAGTAGCCCGTCCAGTTCTGCGAGCCGTTCTTCCCCGCCGGCCCCAACAGTTGCGTGTACATGGCGATGGTCTGGCTCATGTAGGGCGTGAAGGTCACCGGGAGCACGGCCAGGTCGGCGAAACCGGCCGCCAGCACCTGCCCCGTCTTGGTCGCGCCGTCGACAGGGAGCAGCGTCGTGTCGAGGCCCGCGGCCTGCAGCTCCGCCTGCATGACGGGGGCGGCCGCCGTGGCCCAGGGATCACTCGAGTCGTAGACCATGTGCAGCTGGAACGGGGCGCCGAAGGCCGAGTGGTAGTACGGGTTGCCGGGAGAGCGGACCAAGCCCGACTCGCGCGATGAAGGCGTCCGCCTGCGCCGGCACCGGTGTCACCGGGAAGTTGACGCTGCCGCCGGCGCCGACCTTGGTGGTGGACGTCGACGACGGCGGCGGCGGCACCGTCGTCGTGGGCGAGCCGGTCGAGGCCGGTTTGTAGTTCTGCTGGCCCTGCACGGCCAGGTGGCTGTTCCCCGGCATGATGCCCGGCATCGCCCAGCTGACCTGCTGATTGACCAGGTCCTGGCGGTTGATGCTCAGGGCGATGGCCACCCTGAGGTCCGGCGAGAGATCCGAGTCGAGCGAGCTCGCCATGTCGAGCTGCAGCAGCGTCGCCGACGTGTCCACCTCGCTCTGCGCCCCCGGCAGTCCCGTCATCTGGGTCAGGAACGACTGGGTCACGGTGCTGGGCGCCGCCACCTGCACGTAGCCCGAGGCCATCCACTGCCCCAGTTGCGCCGTCGACGACGCGATGTGGATGGTGATCGACTTGGCGTTGGCCGGCGTCCCCCACCACTTGGGGTTCTGCACCAGGGTGATCGCCTGGGGCGTCACCTTCCCCAGCATGAACGGCCCCGCCGACAGGTCGATGGCCGGATCGACCGTGGTGCAGGCCGGGTTCCAGCCCACCTTCTCCATCACGTGGGCCGGCACGAGGTTGGCGAAGAGCATCTGCCAGTCGGCGAAGGTGGTCTTGAACTTCACCGTGACCGTGTGCCCGCCGTTGGATCCGGTCACCGAGGCAGATGTCGCGGTAGCCGGCGATGCTGGCCACGTCGGGCGAAGACGTCACGGGGTCGCCCCGCTGCTGCTCCCAGGCGTACTTGAAGTCCGCGGCCGTGATCGGCACGCCGTCGGACCACACCGCCTTCGGGTTCAAGGTGTAGATGATGGTCTGCGGGCTGATGTCGACCGGCTCGGCGGACTCGATCAGCTGCGAATTGGGCGTCGGCTGCCCCGCCCCGTAGGTCACGTTCGGCACGTAGGGGCTGGGCAGCACGCCGGCCAGCACGGTCTGCGTGCCCGGCGTGTCACCGCTCGGCGTGTTGGGGTTGCAGCCCGTCGGGCTCTCGGTCATGCCGAAGGAGATGGCCCCGCCCGCCACGCCGACGTAGGTGACGGTGGTCCCACCGCCGCCGGCAGGTCCCGCAGGCCGAAGCCAGCAGGGCCACAGTCGTGCACGTCCCGACCAGCCACCGCCAGCGCCGGGGGCGTCGGCCCCGGCCCGTCACTGCAGTCGGAGGTCCAAGACGATCGTCGTGAGGGCGAAGACGATGGCCACGGTCACCGTGATGCGGTCCAGGTTGCGCTCCACCACCGTGGAGCCCTGCGCCGCCGCGCCCACGCTGCCGCCGAACATGTCGGAGAGGCCCCCGCCCTTCCCGCTGTGCATCAGGATCAGGAAGATCAGGCCGAGGGCGGCCAGCACCTCAATGACGATGTAGATCCAGGTGACAGTGTCCAAGGTTGCCAGCACGGCGGAGCCTCCAACTCGCGTCCGAACAGCCCGTTCGGCCTAGGAACGGTAGCAGGCGGCGGTGGCCCGAATGATGTCGGTGAAGGCCGCCGCTTCCAGGCTGGCACCCCCCACCAGCAGGCCGTCCACGTCCGGCTCGGCCATCAGGTCGGCCGCGTTCTCGGCGTTCACCGAGCCGCCGTATTGGATCCGCACCGTCCCCGCCGCCTCGTCCCCGCCCACCTTGGCCACCAGCGAGCGGATGAAGACGCAGGCGTCCTCGGCGTCCACCGCGGTGGCCGCCTTGCCGGTGCCGATGGCCCAGATGGGCTCGTAGGCCAGCACCAGGCCGCCCACGACCTCGGCGGCCAGGCCCGAGAGGGCGGCCAGCACCTGCTCCTCCAGGATGCCCTCGGTCTGGCTCGCGTCGCGCTGCTCCTCGGACTCGCCGATGCAGAGCACGGGCGTCATGCCGTTGCGCAGCACGGCCCGCAGTGTCGCCGCCACGGTGGCGTCGTCCATGCCGAACAGCGTGCGGCGCTCGGAGTGCCCGACGATGACGTAGGCCGTCCCGAGGCGGGCCAGGAAGCGCGGGCTGACCTCGCCCGTGCGCGCTCCGGCGTCCTCGTCCGAGCAGTGCTGCGCGCCGAGCGCGACGGGGATGTGCTCCTTCTCCACCAGCGTCTGCACGGTGCGCAGGTCGGTGAAGGGCGGGTGGACCGACACGTCGACCCGCG
The DNA here is from genome assembly GCA_963794875.1 of uncultured Acidimicrobiaceae bacterium. Taxonomy (GTDB): domain Bacteria; phylum Actinomycetota; class Acidimicrobiia; order Acidimicrobiales; family RAAP-2; genus Bog-473. The sequence continues at coordinate 356,050 of CAWCFG010000014.1, read as the reverse complement.
CCACGTCATCGGGCTTCAGGCGCAGGCCGAGGTCGCGCACCGTGTGCAGCGCCTCAATGTGGTCGTGGTGCATCTTCCAGTTCCCGCTGACCAGCGGGCGGCGGGAACTCATTGCCGGATGCTCATTGCCGGATGCTCATTGCCGGATGCTCATTGCCGGCGACTGGCGCTCATGACCGGCGCTCACCGGCGCGGTGCGTTGGGCGCCTGGCGCAGGGCGTCGATGCCGGGCAGGTGACCCTCCCGCTCAATGAACGACAGCGAGGCGCCGCCGCCGGTCGACAGGTAGCCGATGCGGTTGCACAGCCCGAGCTCCTCCAGCGCGCTGGCGCTGTCGCCACCGCCGACGACCGAGAAGCCGGGGCAGTGGGCCACCGCCTCGGCCACGATCCGGGTGCCCTCGGCGAAGCGGGGGTCCTCGAAGGCGCCCAGCGGCCCGTTCCACAGCACGGTGCCGGCACCGCCCACGACCTCGGCGAACGGCGGCGGCGGAGTCGGGGCCGATGTCCAGGCCGGTCCAGCCGTCGGGCAGGTCGCCCTCAATGACCTTGACGCTCCCCCGCGGCCCCTGGCCCAGCGAGGGCGGCCCGAAGGTGCCGCCGGGCTCCAGGGCCCGGGTGTCGGTCGGCAGCAGGATGTCGACGCCCGATTCCAGCAGGGCCCGGCAGTCGGCCAGGTGCGTCTCGTCGAGCAGCGAGCTGCCCACGTGCCTGCCCGCGGGCGGCCAGGAACGTGTAGGCCATGCCGCCGCCCGACGACCAGCGTGTCCACCTTGGTGGCCAGCACCTTGAGCACCTCGAGCTTGTCCGCCACCTTGGCCCCGCCCACCACGGCCACGAAGGGGCGGGCCGGCTGCTCCAGGATGCCGCCCAGCACCTCGATCTCCTTGGCGAAGCGCAGCCCGGCCGCGCTCGGGAGGAACTGGGGCGGCCCGACGATGGAGGCGTGGGCCCGGTGGGCCGCACCGAAGGCCTCGTCCACATAGGCGTCGAATCCGGCGATGAGCCGCTGCACGAAGGCCGGGTCGTTCGCCTTCTCGCCCGGGTCGAAGCGCAGGTTCTCGGTCAGCTCCACGCCGGGGCAGAGGGCCTCCAGGCGCTCGCGGACCGGGTCCATCTCCCAGCGGGGGTCGGGTGCGCCGCCCGGCCGCCCGAGATGCGAGGCGGCCACCACGTCGGCCCCCTCGTCCTGCAGCCAGCGCAGGGTCGGCAGCGCGGCGCTGATGCGGAAGTCGTCGGCCACCGTGGCCCGGCCCCGCACGCCGATGTGCAGCGGCACGTTGAAGTCGACCCGCACCAGCACGCGCTCGGCCCTCCAGCGGAGGGAGGTCCCCCAGGAGCGGGATGCCGCGGAGGGGGTCCATCAAGGTCAGCCCCCTACCAGGACGGTCAGGTCGACCAGCCGGTTGGAGTAGCCCCACTCGTTGTCGTACCAGCCGAAGGTCTTGACCAGCGAGAGCTCGTCGTTGATCGGCATGACCATGGTCAGCCCGGCGTCGAAGGTGCACGAGGCGGGCGAGCCCACGATGTCGCTCGAGACGATCGGGTCCTCGGTGTACTCGAGCACCTTGTCGAGCGGCGGCTTGGCCGCGGCGGTGGCGAAGGCGGCGTTGACCTCGTCGACCGACGGGTTGCCCTTGCACCACGGCGGTGAAGTCGGTGATGGAGCCGGCCGGCAGCGGCACCCGCAGCGACGTGCCGTCGAGGTGGCCCTTCATGGCGGCCAGCACCAGCCCGGTGGCCCGGGCCGCCCCGGTCCCCGTCGGCACGATGTTGGTCGCGGCCGCCCGCGCCCGCCGCATGTCCTTGTGCGGCAGGTCGAGCAGGTTCTGGTCGTTCGTGTACGCGTGCACGGTCGTCATGAGCCCGCTCACGATGTCGAACTCGTCGTCGATCACCTTGACCATGGGGACGAAGCAGTTCGTCGTGCACGAGGCGTTCGAGATGACGACGTCCTTCTCGGGGTCGTAGTCCTGATCGTTGACGCCCATCACGAGGGTGGCGTCGGCGTCGGCCGACGGCGCCGAGATGATGACCCGCTCCACCGATGCCGCCCAGGTGCGCCGCCGCCTGCTCCCGGCTGGTGAAGATGCCCGTGGACTCGATCGACCACGTCGGCCCCGAGCAGATCCCAGGGCAGCTGGGCCGGGTCCCGCTCGGCCATGACGCGGATGTGGCGCTCCCCCACCAGCAGGTCGCTGCCCTCCACCTGGACCGGCACCGACAGGCGGCCGTGCGTCGAGTCGTAGCGCAGCAGGTGCGCCAGGGTGTCGGCGGACGTCAGGTCGTTGACGCCCACGACCTCCACGTCGGCGCCCGTGGCCAGGACGGCGCGCAGGAAGTTGCGCCCGATGCGCCCGAAGCCGTTGATCCCGACCCGCACCGTCATCTCGACCCTTCCTCTCGGTCCTCTCGGCGTCCGGCTATGCCAGCAGACCCGACAGCGCCTGCGCCAGTTTGGCCGGGCTGTGGACCAGGGTGTTCTCGCCCGTCAGGGGAACGTCGTGCACCGCGACGTCCGTCGCCCCGATGCCCATACCCCGGATGGTGTCACACAGCACGACGTCCACACGCTACATTGTGCCTGGCCAGAGCCGCGACATGGTCCGCCACGTCGAAGCCCTCCGTCTCCGACACCTCTGGACGCAGGTTGCACACGTACACGACCTGGGCTTTTGAGGAGGCCACCGCCTCGGCGATGCCTCCCACCGCCACGGCGGCCAACACGCTGGTGAACAAGGATCCGGGCCCGATCACGATCTGGTCCGCCTCGATGATCCGCTCCACCGCCAGGGGCGGGGGCTGGGCGTCCCCGGGCACGAGCGAGACCCGCTCGATGCCCGAGGTCCCCTTCACCGCCACCTGCCCGGCCACGGTGCCGTGGCCCGACTCGGCCTTGAGCACCACCAGCTCCGAGGTGGCGGGCAGCACGTCCCCGCACGCCCGCAGCAGCTGGGCCGCCTCGGCCACGCCCAGGACGAGGTCGCCCGTGGCGTCGATCAGCCCCGCCAGGATCAGGTTGCCCAGCGCGTGGCCCTTCAGCTCCCCCTCGTCGTAGCGGCGCTCGAACGCGTTGGCCAGCGCGGAGTCCTCGTCGGCCAGGGCCACCAGGCACTTGCGGATGTCGCCCAGGGCCACGATGTTCAGCAGCTCGCGCAGCCGCCCGCTGCTGCCGCCGTCGTCGGCCACCGAGACCACGCCGGTGAGCAGGCCGGCGTAGCGCCGCGCCGCCTTCAGTGTCACGGCCGTGCCGTGCCCACCACCGATGGCCACCACCGAGGGACGCCCGCCCCGTCGCCCACCATCACGGCTCACCGGTCGATGTCCCGGTGGAAGACCGACACCGGGCTCGCCGTGCGCGCTCAGCCGCGTCGCCAGCTCCTGGGCCAGGGTCACCGAGCGGTGCCGCCCACCCGTGCAGCCCATGGCGATGGTCAGGTACGACTTCCCCTCCCGGGCGAAGGCCGGGAGGATGCTGGTCAGCAGGTCGTCCACCTTGTCCAGGAAGGCCTGCGACTCGGGCTGGCCCAGGACGTACTCGCGCACGGGCTCGTCCTTGCCGCTGAAGGGCCGCAGCTCCTCCACCCAGAACGGGTTGGGCAGGAAGCGGCAGTCGAAGACCACGTCGACGTCGAGCGGGATGCCGTGCTTGTAGCCGAAGGAGACCACCGAGGTCTGCATGCGCGGCGCCTCGTCGTCGCCGAACGCCTCCAGAATGCGCAGCCGGAGCTGGTTGGAGTTGAGGTCGCCGGTGTCGACGAGGAGGTCGGCGCGCTCGCGCACCGGCTCCAGCAGCTTGCGCTCGTCGGCGATCGACTCCTCCACCCCGCGCGCCGCCAGCGGGTGACGCCGCCGCGTGCCCTCGTAGCGCCGCACCAGCACGTCGTCGGCGGCATCGAGGAAGACGACGCGCACCCGCTGGCGGGTGGACCGCAGCTCGTCGAGCACGTCGGGCAGGTCGTCGAAGTACTCCGAGCCGGTGTTGCTGCCGCCGCGGCCGATCACCAGCGCCACGCCGCTCGATCCCCGAGCCCGGGCGGTCCACCATCTCGACCATCTTCATGATGAGGCCGGCCGGCAGGTTGTCGATGACGAACCAGCCCACGTCCTCGAGGGCCGCCGCCGCCGTCGACCGTCCGGCGCCCGACATCCCCGTCACCACCACGAACTCGCTCATCGCCCTCCAGCTTCGCTCATCGAGCCGCCTGGCTCATCCCACGGTCTCAGTAGTCGGCGTATCGGCAGGTATCGGCAGGTATGGCACGTATCGGCACTTCTCGGCCGAACCTGCTCATCCGCGGCCTCACGGCCTGCTCAGCCCTGCTGCCTGCTCAGCCCTGCTGCCTGCTCAGCCCACTCGTCGCTCGGCCCCACTCATCGACCGGGCTTGTGGATGGAGTCGTAGACGGCGAGCCCCACCTGGTCGGGCAGCCAGGAGCGGGAGATCAGCTCCTCCAGCGAGGCCGCCCGGACGGCATTCACCCCGCCCATCTCCTTGACCAGGCGGGCCTTGCGGGCCGGCCCCAGGCCCGGGATGTCGTCGAGGATGCTCCTGGTCATCCGCTTGCCCCGGCGTTCGCGGTGGAAGGTGATGGCGAAGCGGTGGGCCTCGTCACGCAGCCGCTGGAGCAGGTAGAGGGCGTCCGAGCCCCGCCGCAGCCGCACCGGGTCGGGCGAGCCCGGCCGGTAGACCTCCTCGAACTGCTTGGCCAGCGAGGCCAGCTCCACCTCGTCCTCGAGCCCGAGCTCGCGGACGACCCGCTCGGCCACCCCGAGCTGTCCCTTGCCCCCGTCGACCACAATCAGGTTGGGGCGGTAGGCGAAGCGGCGCGGCCGCCCGTCCGCCGGAACGGCGTCCGGCTGCTTCAGGGCGGTCAGCCGACGCGTCAGCACCTCCTCCATGGCGGCGTAGTCGTCGTTGCCGGGGACGGACTTCACCTTGAAGCGCCGGTAGTCCGAGCGCTTGGAGAGCCCGTCCTCGAAGACGACCATGGAGCCCACGTAGTCGGTCCCCTGCAGGTGGCTCATGTCGTAGCACTCGATGCGCAGCGGCGCCTCGCGCAGCGACAGCGCCGACTGCAGCTCGGTCAGCGCCTTGGACCGCGCGTTGTGGTCGGCCGCCCGGCGCAGCCGGTGGCGGGCCAGGTCCTCGCCGGCCGAGCGGGTGACCGTCTCCTGCAGCGCGCGCTTGGCGCCGCGTTGGGGGACCGCGATGTCGACGGGCCCGCCGCGGATGGTGTGCAGCCAACTCTGCAGCAGCGTCGCGGTCCGCCGGCTCCTCGGGCACCAGCAGGCGACGGGGCACGTCGGCGCCGTCGGCGCCGTAGACCTGCGCCACGACCTGGGCCATGAACTCGGGCCCCGAGAGGTCCTCCACCTTCTCGGCCACGAAGCCCCGGTGCCCGACCACCCGCCCACGACGCACGTGGAAGATCTGCACCGACGCCTCCAGCGGGTCCTCGGCCAGGCCCACGACGTCGAAGTCCTCGGCCCGGTCCGAGACCATCTGCTGGGACTCGGCCGCCTTGTGCACGGCGACGATGCGGTCGCGCAGGCGGGCGGCCCGCTCGAACTGCAGCTCCTCGCTGGCGGCGAGCATCTCGGCCTCCAGCCGGGCCAGCACGGGCTCGGTGTCGCCCGAGAGGAACCCCATGAGGTCCTGCACGTAGCCGTCGTAGGCGGCGTGGTCGACCGCGCCGACGCACGGGCCCGAGCAGCGGTCGATGTCGTAGAGGAGGCAGGGCCGTCCCAGCCGCTCGTGGCGGGTGAACTTCGTGTCCGAGCATGTGCGGACGGGGAAGCTCCGCACGAGCAGGTCCAGGGTGGAGCGGATGGCGCCGGCGTTGCCGTAGGGGCCGAAGTAGCGGACACCCTTGCGCTTGCGCCCGCGCACCACGGCCGGTCGGGGCCATTCCTCGTTGACGCGTGACGGCCAGCCAGGGGTAGCTCTTGTCGTCCTTGAGGCGGACGTTGTAGCGGGGCAGGTGGGCCTGAATGAGCGAGTGCTCCAGGATCAGTGCGTCGACCTCGCTGTCGACCACCACCCACTCGACGTGGTCGGCCTGGGCCACCATCTGGGCCGTGCGGGGCATGAGCTTGGCCGAGTCCTGCCAGTAGTTGGGCAGGCGGTGCCGCAGCGACTTGGCCTTGCCCACGTAGAGGACCCGGCCCTCGGCGTCGTAGAACTGGTAGGAGCCCGGGGCGTCCGGGATGGAGCCCGGTGGGCGGCCGATACTGCATCAGGTCCACTCTCGCGCAGCCGCTGGTGGGGAGCGGTACACTGACGACGCCGGCCTGGTTTCCGGCATACAACCTCGCATCGAGGCCGACATACCCGCGGATGGGCGACCAGGCTGTCCCCGCCGGCCATATCGATGCACTCCCGACAAGGGGGCAGACCAGATGCTCAGGCTTCAGACGCCACTTCCGGAGCGCTACACGTCCGCAGACGAGGACGAGCTGGCCGACGATGATCGGCGCCGCCAAGGCCGCGCTGGGCTCCCGGCTGTTCGTGCTCGGGCACCACTACCAGCGCGACGAGGTCATGCGCTGGGCCGATGCCCGGGGCGACTCCTTCGGGCTCTCCCGGATCGCCGCCGGCCAGACCGAGGCCGAGTTCATCGTCTTCTGCGGCGTCCACTTCATGGCCGAGTCGGCCGACGTCCTGACCGGCGACCACCAGCAGGTGCTGCTCCCCGACCTCAATGCCGGGTGCTCCATGGCGGACATGGCGGACATCGACCAGGTGGAGGAGGCCTGGGACGAGCTGGCACGGGTGGTCGACGTGGACGGCCTGATCCCGGTCACCTACATGAACTCGGCCGCCGCCCTGAAGGCCTTCGTCGGCCGCCACGGCGGCGCCGTCTGCACGTCGTCCAACGCCCGGGCCGTGCTGACGTGGGCCGCTCGGAGCAGGGCCGGGGCGATCGGGTGCTGTTCTTCCCCGACCAGCATCTTGGGCGGAACACCGGCTTCGAGCTCGGCTACGGCGCCGACGACATGCGGGTCTGGAACCCTCGCCTCGGCCTGGGCGGGCTTGTCGCGACCGCGAGGTCAAGGAGTCGACGCTGCTGCTGTGGAAGGGGCACTGCTCGGTGCACCAGCGCTTCCGCCCGGCGCACGTCGAAGCCTTCCGTCGCCGAGCACCCCGACGGGATCGTCATGGTGCACCCCGAGTGCGCGCACGACGTGGTGGAGCTGGGCGACGTCATCGGGCTCGACCGACGCCATCATCCGCGCCGTGGCCGCCGCGCCCGTCCGGCTCGGTCATCGGCGTCGCGACCGAGATCCACTTGGTGAACCGGCTCAACAACGAGTCGCCCGACAAGACCGTCGTCTGCCTCGACCCGCTGGTGTGCCCCTGCTCCACCATGTCGCGCATCGATCCCCAGCACCTGGCCTGGGTCCTCGAGGGCCTGGTGGAGGGCGAGGTGCGCAACCGCATTGTCGTCGACCCCGAGACCACTGCATGGGCCAAGGTCGCGCTCGAGCGGATGCTGGCCATCACCTGAACCTGCATCACCTCCGATTGCAACGCCGATAGGGTCCCGACTGTTCGGTGCCGAGCCGACAGGAGGCCATTGCCGTGAGCGACTTTCCCGCCCCACCCGTGCCGGTCAACCACGTGCAGCCGGTCCCGCGCCGCATCCGGGCCTTCCTGGCCGGCCAGGCCGTCTTCGACACGACCAACGCCCGCTACGTGTGGGAGAACACGTCGTACCCGCAGTACTACATCCCGCTGGCCGACGTGGCGGCCGACGCGCTGGTTGACGAGGGACAGGCCATCGAGACATCACGGGGCGACGCCAGGCGCTACGGCGTGCGGGTCGGCGACGTCGACCGGCCGAGCGCCGCCACCGTGCTCACGGCCGCCAAGGTCGAGGGGCTGAACGACACCGTCCGCTTCTCGTGGTCGGCTTTCGACGCCTGGTTCGAGGAGGACGAGCAGGTCTTCGTCCATCCGCGCAACCCCTACACCCGCGTCGACTCCCTCCGCTCGAGCCGGCGCTTGCGCGTCGAGTCCAAGGGCGTCGTCCTGGCCGAGACCTCGTCGCCCGTCCTCTGCTTCGAGACCGGGCTCCCGACGCGCTATTACATCGACCGGACCGACGTCGACTTCACCCACCTGGTGCCGTCCGACACGCAGACCGCGTGCCCCTACAAGGGGACCACGAGCGGCTACTGGTCGGCCAAGGTCGAGTTGCGCATCCATCCGGACATCGCCTGGACCTACGACTTCCCCACCCGCGATCTCCTTCCCATCGCCGGGCTGATCGCCTTCTACAACGAGAAGATCGATTTGTTCCTCGACGGCGTCGCTGCTCGAACGGCCGCACACGCATTTGTCCTGAGCCGCCGCTGGGTTCCGCCGTCGCCGGGTTGAGGCGCCGCCTGGCTGAGCCGCCGCCAGGCTGCGGCTGCGACTACGGACAGCTGTGGTCGCGCCCGACTCGTTCACGGGCGCGCCAAAGCGCCGAAGGGTGCGGTTCTTTCGAGTTGCCGGCGAGGAATCAGCCGGGGTGCTGCCGGGGCGGGCTGGACCCGTGGCGGCCGCCCCGTCACGCTGCGCTGGGCGGCGGGCGCTGGCGCTGGCGCTGATTGCCCGGACGCCCTGGGCGCTCGGGCCGTCGCGGTGTTCTTTTTGGTTGCGCAGGCGGTTGTGGAAGCCGCAGAGCAGGCGCGGCGGATTCAAGGGGTCCGCGCAACTTCTTGGTGAGTCAACGAAGGTTGGCCAAACCAAGGGAGAGTGTGCATGAGTGTTCGTGTGACGGCGCAAATGACGATGGAACAGCGCCGGATGGTGTTTCGGTTGCGAGGCAAGGGACTGAAGGTCGTCGAGGTCGCCCGCGCCGCGGACGTCCACTTCATGACCGTCTATCGGGTGCTGGCCGGGGAGTACAAGCGGGACGAAGGCCGGCCTGACACATGGAGTCCCCGGCCTGGTCGATTGACCTTGGCCGACCGCGAAGAGATCACCATCGGGTTGGCGAAGGAAGAGCGCTTCAGCACGATCGCCCATCGTCTGGGTCGATCGGTTTCGACCATCAGCCGGGAAGTGGCGGCCAACGGCGGCCGAGACGACTACCGGGCCTGGGCCGGACAGAAGCGAGCCCGAGAGCGAGCTCGCCGGCCCAAACCCTCCAAGCTGGGTTCGTGCCCGAAGCTCCGGCACCAGGTCGAAGAGTGGCTCGGCGAGTGGTGGTCACCAGATGAGATCGCCCAGCGTTTGCGGAACGAGTTCCCAGACGATCCGATGATGCGGGTGAGCTACGAGACGATCTACAAAACCCTCTTTGTCCAGGGTCGAGGCGAGCTCCGTCGGGAGCTGGCCCGCTGCCTGCGCAGTGGCAAGGCAACCCGGCAGCCTCAGGGCCGCCTCGAGACTCGAGGCCAAATCCCTTCAAAGATCATGATCAGCGAACGGCCGGCCGAGGTCGAGGACCGGGCGGTGCCGGGGCACTGGGAGGGTGATCTGATCATTGGGGCAAACAGCAAGTCAGCTGTCGGGACCCTGGTGGAGCGCTCCACTCGATACGTGATGCTTCTGCATTTCCCCGAAGGCAGGCCCACAGCCGACAAAGTCAACGTGGCAATGGCCAAGGCCATGGCCACACTGCCCGAACAAATGACGCGCAGTGTGACCTGGGACCAAGGCACCGAGATGAACCGGCATGCCACCTTCACTGTCGCCACCGGCATTCCGGTCTATTTCTGCAACCCCCACAGTCCCTGGCAGAGGGGATCAAATGAAAACACCAACGGCCTGCTTCGCCAATACATGCCCAAGGGCACCGATCTCTCCAAGCTCAGCGCTAAGGATCTGACGGCCATCGAACGAAGTCTCAACGGTCGTCCTCGCAAGACCCTTGGATATATGAAACCATCAGAGAAGCTTGCCGAGCTTCTTGCGCTCACTGGTTGAATCCGCCGCTTCGTAGCTGACGAAGACGCTGAAGAGGGGGGCGGGGCGGATGCCCTCGGCCGGGGCGGTGCGGCTGCGCGTCGCCATCTCCACCAGGGCGTCGGCCCGGCGCTGGCCCGAGGTGCGGGCCAGCTCGTCGATGCGGGCGGCTGCGGCCCAGGCGCTCCTTGGCCTCGGCGCAGTCGGCCTCGAAGAGCTCGTGCTCGAGGCGGTTGAGCTCATTGGCCACGATGGAGCCCGAGACGGGGTCCAGCGTCATCTGGCCCAGCCACATGCCGTTGAAGCTGGACTCCAAGAAGACGTTGCGAGCGGCCTTGCGCTCCTCGTCGGAGGCCTCGGCCCCGTCGGGGTCGGCCAGCTGCTTCCAATAGGCCGAGCGCCCGGTAGAAGTCCTCGAAGCCCATGTCTGTGGCCTGGGCCACCAGCATCTCCTCGTCACGGGCCATGGAGGCCTCGGTGCGGTGCCGCCGGGCCGAGGCGATGGCCTGGGCCTGGTCGACCCCGATGGCCCCTTCACGCCAGGCCTGCGCCACTTCGGGCAGATGGCGCAGGGTGCGGCCCAGGCGCACCCGGCGCTTGGCGGCTGCCCGGGGACCCGACAACGGCTCGAGATCCACGCGGCCGCCGTCTTGGCCCCGTCGGCCGCCCACTCCTCCCCCGCCTCGAAGGCCGCCGTGGCCTCGGTGACGAAGGACTCAAAGCGTGAGAACAAGCGCTTGAGCTCGTCGATCGACTCGCCGTCGCCGTAGTTGGCCGCGCCCGAGGCGACCAGTGCCTCGAGCGCCTCGTCGAAGTTCTCCAACTCCATGTGACGATGGAAGCACGCGGGTGTGTCACACCAACGCCGACAGCTGCACGCACAATTGCACACACGACAATTGCCCTGACAATTGCCCCGACATTTCGTGCCGCAGGGCGACCGTTCTTCAGGGGGACCGCTGCCTGTTCCGTCAGAACGGCACGCATCGACCGATGGCGCGGACGCCGTCGCGGGCGCAGACGTCGGAAGAACGCGTCGAGAAGCGTCGGCACCAGCCGGAACATCAAGGCGGACGAACCGCGGCTGCAGCGAAGCTCGAGCGCTGGCACAGGGCCGGATCGGCCAGCAGTGCGCGTTACTTGGCCCTCGCCAGCACCGGCTTGAGCACCTCGCCGGTGTAGCTGCCCGCCGTCTTGGCCACCTGCTCGGGCGTGCCCTCGGCGATCACGGTGCCGCCCTTGTCGCCGCCCTCGGGGCCGAGGTCGATGATCCAGTCGGCGGTCTTGATCACGTCGAGGTTGTGCTCAATGACGACGACGGTGTTGCCCTGCTCGACCAGGCGGCCGAGGACCTCCAGCAGCCGGCGGGTGTCCTCGAAGTGCAGGCCCGTCGTCGGCTCGTCGAGGATGTAGAAGGTGTGGCCGGTCGGCCGCCGGCTCAGCTCGGAGGCCAGCTTCACCCGCTGCGCCTCCCCACCCGACAGCGTCGGCGCCGGCTGGCCCAGGCGGACGTAGCCCAGGCCGACGTCGACCAGCGTCTGCATGTGGCGGGCGATCGGCGGCTGCTTGGCGAAGAAGCTCAGCGCCTCCTCGCACGACAGGTCGAGCACGTCGGCGATGGTCTTGCCCCGGAACGTGATCTCGAGCGTGTCGCGGTTGTAGCGCGCGCCGTGGCAGATCTCGCAGGGGACGTAGACGTCGGGCAGGAAGTGCATCTCGATCTTGATGGTGCCGTCGCCGGCGCAGGCCTCGCAGCGCCCGCCGCGCACGTTGAACGAGAAGCGCCCCGGCTGGTAGCCGCGCACCTTGGCCTCGGCGGTCTGGGCGAAGAGCTTGCGGATGTGGTCGAAGACGCCCGTGTAGGTGGCCGGGTTCGAGCGCGGCGTGCGCCCGATGGGCGCCTGGTCGACGTCGACCACCTTGTCGAGCTTGTCCATGCCCTCCACCTTGCGGTGCAGGCCCGGGACCGCCTTGGCCCGGTGCAGGTGCTGGGCCAGCGAGCGCAGCAGGATGTCGTTCACGAGCGTCGACTTGCCCGAGCCCGACACGCCGGTCACCGCGATGAGGCACCCGAGCGGGAACGACACGTCGACGTCCTTGAGGTTGTGCTCCCGGGCGCCGCGCACGGTGACCACGTCGCCCGTGCCCGGGCGGCGCCGGGCCGGCACGGGGATCGACTTCTTGCCCGACAGGTACTGCCCCGTGATGGACGCCTTGTTGGTCAGCAGCCCGCCGCGGCCGCTGACCGGGCCGGCGTGCACGACGTTGCCGCCGTGCTCCCCCGCCCCGGGCCCGATGTCGACGACGTAGTCGGCGGTGCGGATGGTCTCCTCGTCGTGCTCCACCACGATGACCGTGTTGCCCAGGTTGCGCAGGCGCTCCAGCGTGGCGATGAGGCGCTGGTTGTCGCGCTGGTGCAGGCCGATGGAGGGCTCGTCGAGCACGTAGAGCACGCCGACGAGGCCGCTGCCGATCTGGCTGGCCAGGCGGATGCGCTGCGCCTCGCCGCCGGACAGCGTGCCGGCCGAGCGGGCCAGCGACAGGTAGTCGAGGCCCACGTCGAGCAGGAACTGCATGCGCTCGCGCACTTCCTTGAAGACGCGGTCGGCGATCATGTGCTCGCGCTCGCTCAGCTCCAGGCGTCGCCATGGCGTCGACCGCGTTGGCGATGGAGAGGCTGCACAGCTCGTAGATGTTGCGCCCGCCGACCGTGACGGCCAGCGACTCGGGCTTGAGGCGGGCGCCCTTGCACTCGGGGCAGTCGACCTCGCGCATGTAGTTCTCGATCTGCTCGCGCGACCAGTCCGACTCGGACTCGCCGTGGCGGCGCTGCAGCCACGGGATGATGCCCTCGTAGACCGCCTCGTAGGAGCGCTTGCGGTTGAAGCGGTTCTTGTAGGTGACGTGCACCGAGCGGCTGCCCGTCCCGTAGAGGACGAGCTTCTTGTCCTTGGCCTTGAGCGACTTCCACGGGGCGTCGAAGTCGAAGCCGCCGAACTCGGCCACCCCGACCTGCAGGCCGGTGAAGTACTCGCTGCGCGCCGCCGGCCCACGGCGCCAGCGCGCCCTCGGCCAGGGAGAGCGAGTCGTCGGGCACGACCAGCTCGGGGTCGACCTCGAACTTGGTGCCCAGACCGAGGCAGACCGGGCAGGCCCCGTAGGGCGAGTTGAAGGAGAAGCTGCGGGGGGCGGGCTCCTCGAAGCTGATGCCACAGTGCGTGCAGGACAGGTGCTGGGAGAAGGTGATGGCCTCCTCGGCCTCGCCTCGCCGTCGGCGCCGTCGCCCTGCGCTTCCTCCGCCCTGCCGCCGCCGCCCTTGCCGTTCATCACGAGCACCTCGGCCGTGCCGCCGGTCAGCCCCAGGGCGGTCTCGATCGACTCGGTCAGCCGCTGGCGCATGTTGGCCCGGCTGACCAGGCGGTCCACCACGACCTCGATGGTGTGCATCTCGTAGCGGGCCAGGTTGACGTCGGCCCGCTCGGACGAGCTCGAGCGGCACGCCGTCGACCCGGACCCGGGCGAAGCCCTGCTTGGCCAGGTCGTCGAGCAGGGTGCTGTACTCGCCCTTGCGTCCCCGCACCACGGGGGCCATGACCTGGAAGCGGGTCCCCTCGGGCAGCTCGAGGACCCGGTCGACGATCTGCTGCGGGGTCTGGCGCGCCACGGGCCGCCCGCAGACCGGGCAGTGGGGATGGCCGATGCGGGCATACAGAAGGCGCAGGTAGTCGTAGACCTCGGTGATCGTCCCCACGGTCGAGCGCGGGTTGCGGGAGGCCGACTTCTGGTCGATGGAGATGGCCGGCGACAGGCCCTCGATGAAGTCGACGTCGGGCTTGTCCATCTGGCCCAGGAACTGGCGGGCGTAGGCCGAGAGGGACTCGACGTAGCGGCGCTGGCCCTCGGCGTAGATGGTGTCGAAGGCCAGGGAGGACTTCCCCGAGCCCGACAGGCCGGTGAAGACGATCAGCTTGTCCCGGGGCAGGTCGAGCGAGACATCGCGCAGATTGTGCTCGCGAGCTCCGCGAACGACGAGACGGTCGGCCATCTGTGGAGGATACCGGTGGGGTGTGTCACGTCATCCAGGCCCAGGTCACCGCGTCGTGGTCGCCGCCCCGGTCCGCCGGAGCCGGATCGGCGGGGTCGCGCCCGCGCCGCGCGACATCGGCGTACGGCCCGGCGTCAGGGCCGGCCCGCCGTCAGGCGAAGGTCACGTCCTCTTCGCCCCAGTAGGCCTCCACCGCGCTGATGAGGCCCGTCGTCGGTGACGGTGAAGACCTCGACACCCCGGATGTACATGGTGGCGCCGCCGGCCAGGGTCAGGGTGATCTGGAAGCGGATGGCGGCCTTGTCGGCCACCGGGTGGACCTCCTCCACCTCGAAGGTCATGGTCTCGCAGCCGTCGAAGCCGGACTGGATGAAGGCCTTGATCTCGTCCCGCCCCGTGTGCAGGCCGCTCGGGTACGGGTCCATCTGCACGGCGTCGGGGGTGAAGAGCGCGGCGTAGGCCTCGGCGTCCTTGGAGCTGACGACGGCGGCGTAGCGCTCCATGGCCTGGCGGAGTTGGGCGGTGGTGGGCACGGGCGGAGACGCTAGCCCGGGCCGGCGGCCGGCTCGGGCGATGGCTCGGGCGCAGCTGGCCGGCGCCTGGCCGGGGCTCAGCCGGGGATGGAGGCGCGCAGGTCGGCGATCTCGTCGCGCAGGAGGGCCGCCTCCTCGTAGCGGAGCTCGGCGGCGGCGGCCTTCATCTCGGCCTCCAGCTGGCTCATGAGCTCCATCGCCACCGCCGGCGTCGAGGCATCGCCGTCGGCCAGCAGGGCCGGCCGCTGGTTGCCCCGCACCGCCGCGTTCTTGCGCACCTCGGCCCGGCTGCGCCCGGCCTTGGCCACGCGGCCGCCGCCGCCGTCCCGCGCAGGCGCTCCAGGATGTCGGTGACCGACTTGCGGATGGTCTGGGGGTTGATCCCGTGCTCCTTGTTGTAGGCGATCTGCACCTCGCGCCGGCGCTGGGTGACCGAGACGGCCTCGCGCATGGAGTCGGTCACCGTGTCGGCGTAGAGGACGACCATGCCGTCGACGTTGCGGGCCGCCCGGCCCATGGTCTGGATGAGCGAGGAGGCCGAGCGCAGGAAGCCCTCCTTGTCCGCATCGAGAATGGCCACCAGGGCCACCTCGGGCAGGTCGAGGCCCTCGCGCAGGAGGTTGATGCCGACCAGGACGTCGATGGAGCCCAGCCGCAGCTCGCGCAGGATCTCGATCCGGGTGATGGTGTCGATGTCCGAGTGCAGGTACTGCACCCGGACGCCGGCGTCGGCCAGGTAGTCGGTCAGGTCCTCCGCCATCTTCTTGGTCAGCGTCGTCACCAGGACGCGGCCGCCGGCCTCGACCGTGCGGCCGATGCGGGCCAGCAGGTCGTCCACCTGTCCCTTGGTCGGCATGATCGTCACCTCGGGGTCGACGAGGCCGGTCGGGCGGATCACCTGCTCGACCACCTGCTCGGAGTGCTCGAGCTCGAACGCGCCCGGCGTGGCCGACACGAAGACGCACTGGGGGACCCGCTCGATGAACTCCTCGAAGCGGAGCGGCCGGTTGTCCTTGGCCGAGGGCAGCCGGAAGCCGTGCTCGACCAGCACGTCCTTGCGGGAGCTTGTCGCCGGCGTACTGCCCGTGCAGCTGCGGGACGGCCACGTGGCTCTCGTCGATCACGCAGAGGTAGTCCTTGGGGAAGAAGTCCAGGAGCGTGTAGCGGCGTCTCGCCCGGGGCCCGGCCGTCGAGGTGGCGGCTGTAGTTCTCCACGCCGGAGCACACGCCGGTCTCGGCCAGCATCTCGAGGTCGTGCTCCGTGCGCACCCGGAGCCGCTGGGCCTCGAGCAGCTTGCCCTCCTTCTCGAATTCCTGCAGACGCTCCCGCAGCTCGATCTCGATGGACCCGACGGCGCGCTGAATGATGTCGTCGCCGGTGACGTAGTGCGTGGCGGCGTACACGGCCACGTCCTCCATCTCGTCACCCATCTCGCCGGTCAGCACGTCGAAGGGGACGATGCGATCGACGGTGTCCCCGAAGAGCTCGACGCGGAGCGCCTGCTCCTCGTAGGCCGGGTGGATCTCCACCGTGTCGCCCCGCGCCCGGAAGGTGCCCCGCACGAGGTTGACGTCGTTGCGGGCGTACTGCAGGTCCACCAGGCGGCGCAGCATCTCGCGCTGGTCGACCTGCTGGCCCACCTTGATGCCGAGGATGCGGTCGCGGTACTCGTCCGGCGACCCCAGGCCGTAGATGCAGGACACCGAGGCCACCACGATCACGTCCCGCCGCATGAGGAGGGACGACGTCGTGGCGTGGCGCAGCCGGTCGATCTCGTCGTTGATGGACGAGTCCTTCTCAATGTAGGTGTCCGTCGTCGGCAGGTACGCCTCGGGCTGGTAGTAGTCGTAGTAGGAGACGAAGAACTCGACCCGGTTCTTGGGGAAGAGCTCGCGCAGCTCGGAGGAGAGCTGGGCGGCCAGCGACTTGTTCGGCTCGATGATGAGCGTGGGCCGCTGGACCTGCTCGATCATCCAGGCGATGGTCGCCGTCTTGCCCGAGCCGGTGATGCCCTGCAGCGTCTGGTACGGGTCGCCGCGCCGCACGCCCTTGGCCAGCCCCGTGATGGCCGTGGGCTGGTCACCCGAGGGCTGGAAGGGGGAAACGACCTCGAATTCGGGCATGACCCCTGGAGGCTACCCGGGGGGTGTCACAACTCAGGCGTGGGCGCGCTGCTCCGCGGCGGCCCCCTGCAGCCAGTCCCACAGCTGTGGCCACCTGGGCCGCCAGGGCCTCCCGGTCGCCCGAGTTGTCGAGGACGTAGTCGGCCTCCTTGACCCTCTCCTCCCGCGAGATCTGCGAGCGGATGCGCGCCTCGGCATCGGCCCGGTCGAAGCCGCGCTGGGACAGCAGCCGGGTGAGCGCCACGTCGGTCGGGGCGTCCACCACGACGACCTTGTGCAGCTTGACCGTCTCCCGGTGCAGGGCGGTGAGGAGCGGGATGGCCAGGATCACGATGTCGTCACCCTCGGCCAGGGCGTCGCGGGCCTGAATCATGGCGATGCCGATCGCCGGGTGCGTGATGGCGTTGAGCTCCAGCCGGGTCTCCTCGTCGGCGAAGGCCACCGCAGCCAGTGCCTTGCGGTCGATGGTCCCGTCGGAGGCCAGGATGCCGGGCCCGAAACGGTCGATCAGGGGCTGGTAGGCGGGCCCGCCGGGTTCCACGACGTCTCGGGCCACCTGATCGGCGTCGATCAGCACGGCGCCCCGCTCGACCAGGAGGTCGGCCACGGCCGATTTCCCCGAGCCGATCCCGCCCGTCAGGCCGACGGCCAGCATCAGCCCGAGCGGACCCGGTGCAGGCGGCTCTTCGTGCTGGTCACCACGGACGCTCTCCCTTCGTGTGACACTCCGGGGTGCCGCTGGCTGCTTACACTACCCGGCGACCTTCGCCCCCTTCATGACCACCACGTCCCCCCCTGTCACCGCCCCCCGGGGGCGGCACGCGGCCCCTCGGCCGGCACGGGCGATCGGGAGCCGCTGGTGGTGGATCGGCGGAGCAGCCCTCCTGGCCGCCTTCGCCTACGCGCCCCTCCTGGCGGTGCGCCCGGGGATCGTCACCCCGGACACCAAGACCTACCTCTACCTCGACCCGCTCCGCTTCCTGAGCCAGGTCGCGTTCATGTGGGACCCCACGGTCGGGCTGGGCACCGTGACCCACGAGTACATCGGCTACCTCCTCCCGATGGGCCCGTTCTTCGCCCTCTTCCACGTCCTCGGCGTGCCGGTCTGGGTGGCCCAGCGGCTCTGGCTCGGCTCCATCCTGATGGGGGCCGGCCTCGGCGTCCTCTACCTGTCGCGGATCATGGGCCTGCGCGGGCCCGGACCGACGGCGGCCGCGTTGGCCTACATGCTCTCGCCCTACTTCTTGCAGTACGCCGGGCGCATCTCGGTGATCCTGCTGCCGTGGGCCGGCCTCCCGTTCATGTTGGGGCTGACCATCGTCGCGGTGCGCCGCGGCGGATGGCGCGAGCCGGCGCTCTTCGCCGTGGTGGTGGCACTGGTGAGCGGCATCAACGCCAGCTCCATCATTTACGTGGGCGTGGCCCCGATCCTGTGGATCCTGTACGCGGTGGTGGTCCTGCGGGAATCGACGTGGCGTCACGCCTTCGCCACCGCGCTGCGGATCGGCATCCTGACCCTGGGCGCCTGCCTGTGGTGGATGGCGGGCCTCGAGGTGGAGGCGGCCTACGGCGTCAACGTCCTGAAGTACACCGAGACGGTCCCGTCGACGTCGGCCACCTCCAATGCGGCCGACATCATCCGCGGCCTCGGCTACTGGTACTTCTACGGGACCGACCACCTCGGCCCCTGGACGACGGCCGCCGTGCGCTACACCCAGGACATCTGGCTCCTGGCCACCTCGTACGCCGTCCCCGTCCTCGCCCTGGTGGCGGCGGCGTTCGTGCGCTGGCGCGAGCGGGCCTTCTTCCTGCTCCTGCTCTTCGTGGGCCTGATCCTGTCGGTCGGACCCTTCCCGTTCTCGCATCCGACCGCCGTCGGCGGCGTCCTCAAGTCGTTCATGACGGACACGACGGCGGGTCTGGCGTTGCGCTCGACGGACCGGGCCACTCCGCTCGTGCTGCTCGCCCTCTTCATGCTGCTGGGGAGCGGCCTCTCGGCTCTGTGGTCGCGCTTCCACATCGCCGGCCTCGTCACCGCCATTCTGGTGGCCGGGCTGGTGGTGGCCAACAACCCGTCGCTGTTCCTGGGCGACACCATCGCCAACAACTTCACGCAGCCGGCGTCGCTGCCCTCGTACCAGCTGGCGGCCATTCGGCACCTCAACGCCACCCACCCCGGCACGCGCGTCTTCGCCATCCCCGGTAACGACTTCGCCGCCTACCGCTGGGGCGACACGGTCGACACGCCGCAGCCGGCCCTGCTCGACCGCGACTTCGTCACCCGGGAGCAGCAGATCTTGGGGTCGATCGCCACGGCCGACACGCTCTACGCCACGGACGGCCCGCTGCAGGACGGCACCGCCAACCTGAACGCGCTGGCGCCGATGTCCCGACTGATGGGCGCCGGCGACATCATGGTCGAGTACGACCAGCAGTACGAGCGCTACGGGGTGCCCCAGCCCCAGTTGCTCTCGCTGCAATTGCTGCAGACCCCGCTGGGGCTCACCGACCCGATGTCGTTCGGCGTGCCGCGGCCCAACACCTCGGTCACCTCGACCCTGAACGAGCAGGACCTCTCGGTCCCGGGCAACCCCGGCTGGCCCTCCCCCATCGTCACCTACACCGTGCCCAACCCCCGGGCGATGGTCCGGGGCGAGTCGGACACGGGCGCTCTCGTGATGGAGGGGGACGCCACCGGGCTCAACAACCTGGCCGGACTCGGCTTGCTCAACACCGACAGCGCCGTTTACTACGCCGGCACCCTGGCCGACCAGCCGACACGCCTGCAGGGCCTGGCCGACCAGGGCGCCCAACTGGTACTGACCGACACCAACCGCAAGGACGCCTTCCGCTGGGACACGCTGACGGCCAACTCGGGGTACACCGAGACGCCCGACGAGAACCCGGCCAAGAGCGACCTCAGCGACAGCCCCGTCGAGCTGTTCCCCGGCACGACCATCACGAGCAAGTCGTACGCCACCTACGTCGGCGCAGTGAACGTCACCGCCAGCAGCTACGGCAACTCGGTCTCGTACACGCCCGAGGACCAGGCCTACAGCGCCATCGACGGCAACTTCGACACGGCGTGGATCACCGGCACCTTCGTGCCGGACCCCAAGGGCGAATGGTGGCAGTCCCAGTTCAGCAAACCGGTGACGACCGACCACATCACCCTGGTCCAGCCCCAGCGCGGTGACCGCTCCCGCTGGGTCTCGAAGGTCACGCTCACCTTCGACGGCAAGAACCCCGTGACCTACGCGCTCGACGACTCGTCGCACGTCGTCGCCGGGCAGACGCTGACCTTCCCGAGCCGGACCTTCCACACGCTGCGGATCACCATCGACTCGACGACCGACAACACGGTGCCGCCGCCCGCGGCGTCCGCCGTCGGGTTCTCCGAGGTCGAGATCCCGGGCCAGTCGGTGCACCAGGTCATTCAGATGCCGACCCAGATGCTGCGCAGCGTCGGGACGGCGTCGGCCGCTGACCGCCTCACCGTGGTGATGACCCGCCAGCGCACCTCGCAGTACCCGCCGCGCAGCGACCCGGAGACGACGATCGCGCGCCAGTTCACCCTGCCGACGGCCCGCACCTTCACGCTGTCGGGGAGCGCCAGCCTGTCGGCGCTGATCCCCGACGACGAAGTCGACCGGCTGGTCGGCCGGACCACCACGCCGGCCAGCAGCGTGCTGGACGCCTACTCGTCGGGCCGGTTGCCCGGGGACGTGCAGGCCACCGCGTCGGCCACGGTCGACGGCGACCCGACGACCGCCTGGCAACCGGGCCTCGGCACCAAGGCGCAGGTCGGGTCCACGCTGACCTACGACCTCGCCAAGCCGCAGACCTTGACCGGGCTGGCCATGCAGGTGATCGCCGACGGGCGCCACTCGGTGCCGACGTCCATGACGATCACCTCGGGGAACCAGACGCGCAACATCACGCTGCCGCCCATCGCCGACAGCACGGTGCCCAACGCGGTGACCACCGTGCCGGTCTCGTTCCCGGCGCTGACCGGCTCGCACTTCGTCGTGACCTTCACCGGCGTCCGCCCCGAGTACGCGGCGAACTACTACTCGGCGGGCCCGCTCGAGCTGCCATTGGGCATCGCCGAGATCGGCCTTCCCGGCGTCAAGGCGAACCCGACGCCGGCCACCCTGCCCGGGACCTGTGTGTCCAACCTGCTCACCATTGACGGCCAGCCGATCAGCGTCGCCGTCGTGGGGTCGACCCAGCACGCCCTGGGCGGCGGCGAGGCGCAACTCGTGCCGTGCGGCCCCGACGCCAAGGGGATCACGCTGAGCGCGGGGCCGCACCTCCTGCAGACGGTGGCCGGCCACAACGCACCCTGCGCCAACACGCCCACGACGTGCACGGGCTGGAACATCGACCAGCTCGCCCTCGACTCGGCGGCCGGCGGCGGGCCGGGAGCGAGCGCCTTCCCCACCAGCGCCGGCACCCCGCTGCTCCCGGCCACCCAGCCCGGCCCGGCCGCCACGGTGGCGGCGACATCGGTCCACATCGACAGCCACGGGGCCGAGGTGACGCGGGCCACCGAGCCGTTCGAGCTCGTGCTGGGCCAGAGCGTGAACAAGGGCTGGAAGGCCGTCGCCACGCCGGGCCCGGGCGCCCCGCCGGGGTCCCATGCCGTCGACCTGGGGCGCACCGCACCTCGTCGACGGCTTCGCCAACGGGTGGCAGGTGACCGCGGCCGACCTGCACGCCCTGGGAGGCCCCAGCTTCACCGTGCAGCTGTCGTGGACCCCCCAGCGCGTCATCTGGGCCGCCCTGGCCGTCTCCGCCGCCACCCTGCTCCTCTGCCTCGTCCTGGGCTTCCTGCCCCTGCGGGCCCGCCGCTGGCTGCGGGCCCGACTCCCGCGCCGGCTACGCGGTCCCGCCGGGCCCGAGCCCCCGGAGCGTCCCGCGGTGCCGTTCGACGCGGCCACGCTGGCGCTCCCGGGCGCACCCGCCCCCAAGGAGCAGCGCCAGCGCGGCTGGCTGCGCTTCCCGCGGGCGCTCCTCATCGGCGCCGCCTGCGGGGCGGCCGCCCTGCTCGTCACGCCTCCGCTGGCCGGGCTCGTCGTCGCCGTGGCCGTGATCCTCGGGCTCCTGGTCCCGTGGGCCCGGGCCATCGCCAGCGTGGCCGGGATCGCCGCCATTGTGGCCGGGGCCATCAACGTGGTGCAGGGCCAGAACGTCCACCACTACCTGTCCGGCTCCAACTGGGCGGCGTCCTTCGTCAACGCCGGCAACCTCATCTGGCTGGGCGTGGTGCTGTTGTTGGCGGACGCGGTCATCGCCGCGCTCGGTCTGCGCGTGCCCAAGCCGGTGGGCCGACGGAAGCTGCGGGCGTGGGCTCGGAGCGACGCGCCCCCGCCGGAGCGACCACCCGTCATCGTCGGTATCGACGGCTGAAGCGGCGTCGGTCGAACAAGTCAGGACCGGGAGGGCGGCATGCTTCCTCGGCCAGCGCCTCGAGGGCGCGCCGGGCCGTGGCGTCCCACGTGAACCAGCGGGCCCGGGCCAGGGCGCCCTTGGACAGCCGGCTGCGCAGCACCTCGTCGCCCAGGACGCGCCCGAGTGCGCCCGACAGATCGTCCAGGTCGTCCACCAACAGGCCGGACTCACCGTCGAGCACGGCGTCGGCATGGCCGGCGATGGCGGTGGCCACCGCGGGGGTCCCACAGGCGGCTGCCTCGGTCAGGGTCATGCCCCAGCCCTCGCGCTGCGAGCTGCTGGCCACGACCCACGCCTTGCGGTACCAGGCCACGAGCTCCTCGTCGTCGACGTGGCCGGGGAGGGTGAGCCAGTCGGTGGCGCCCAGCTCGTCGCGCAGCGCCTCGAGCGCCGAACGCTCGAAGCCCTCGCCGATGATGACCGCCTGCAGCGCCGGGTTGTCCTTCTTGACGTCGGCGAGGGAGCGCACCAGCACGTCGAAGCGCTTCACCGGCACCAACCGTCCGACGGCGACCACCAGCGGCACGGCCGAGCGCTGGCCGCCCGGCGTGTAGCGGTCGTCCACCCCCGGCGGGGCCACCGTGACCCGGTCGGCGCGCAGGCCCAGCAGGTGCACGATCTCGTCGCGGGACGAGTCCGACAAGGTCACAATGCGGCTCGACCGGTAGAAGCGCGGTGCGATGCGGCTCTCGGCCAGGTTGCCCATCCGGGCCAGCGTTGGCGGGAGCACCATGCCCCACATTTCGGCGTGCACGTGGTGGAGGAAGACGACACGCGGCCCCCGGTACCACAGGGGCGACAAGAAGGGCATGCCGTTCCAGATCTCGACCAGGGCGTCACCGGGGCGGTGCCCCATGCGGAGACCTTCCCAGGCCGCGCCCGGGAACACGCCGTAGCGCCCGGCCTGCCGCATCACGCGGTAGCCGTCCCGCGTCAGGGCGGCCGACGCGCCCGGGCACCGCCGAGGTGCGGAAGGTGACGTCGAGGCCGGCGGCGGCCCAACGCGAGGCGATCTTGTGGGCGTGCAGCTCCGAGCCGCCCGCCTCGGGATCGTCGAGGTCGCGCCAGGCCACGAAGTGGATGCGCCGGATCCCCGCCCGGGCGGCGATGGACGCCAGAACCTCCGACTCGGAGAGGTCGGCGTCCTCGTGGCCCAGCCCGGCCCCGCGACGGCATCGGCCCCAGGTCGTCGCCCATCGGGTCAGGTTATCCCGACGACCTGCGCCGCTCGTCGAGCCCGGTGGAGGAGGATGAAACCGCACAGGATCACGAGCAACACCACCCCCTGCACCACCGCGTCCACCCAGGCGGTCGCCCTCGGCGCCCCGTGCACGGCCAGGACGGCCAGGGTCAGCGCAATGGCGCCGCCCACGAGCACGATGGCCACCCAGCGCCTGCCGACGGCGAGCAGGTACATGGTCAGCACCACCGAGACGCTCAACAGGATCATGGCGAACGCCAGGGGGGCGAGCGCGTCGGCGGCCGACGTGTAGTCATGATGGAAGAAGAGTTGCAGGAACTGCTCCGGCGCCAGGACGGCGACGGAAAGCAGCAGCGCGGAAGGGACGGCCAGGAGCACCAGCACCACGGCCAGTTGCCGCAACGCGTGGCCGCCCTGGCGCCAGCGGATCGCCGCCTCGGGGAGCAGGTAGCCGCCGAGCACGACGGCACCGAAGACGATGGCCTTGCTCGTGACCGAGACCGCGGCGTAGGCGCCGCTGTGGGAGGGGTTGTCGCGGCCCACCACGAGCACGTCGGCGTTCTGGAGCACCGCCACCATGGAGAGGCAGACCGAGGCCACGGCCAGGTCGGCCACGACGGTGCGGCGTACCGAACGCTGGCCACCGAGCAGATGGTCCGGCCGTAGGGCCGCCACCCAGCTCCCGGCGTCGACCAGCCGCAGCGCCGCGCCTCCCGACCACGCCCGCACCGAGGCCCAGCGGGCGTGGACCGCCCCCGCGATCTCGCCGATGAGGATGCCGACGGCCGCTCCGGAAGGGCCGAAACCAGCCGCCACGAGCCCGACCACGGCGACGACCCGGAAGCTGATCTCCACCAGCAGGTTGGCCGCCAGCGGCCGGTAGGACCGGTGCGCCTGCAGGAGGCCGCGGTCGAGCGAGAGCAGGACGAAGAAGCCGGCCGCGGTCAGGATCGCCGCGATGCCGATGCCGCTGCGCTGGTTGAGCAGCACCGCCACACCGTGCCGGCTCGTGAACACCACGGCCGCCCAGACCAGCACCACCAGGGTGCACTGGCGGTGCACCCGCCCGGCCCACCGCCGCACCAGGTGACCGGTCCCGTCCTCGTGCCACAGGGTGACGCGCCGCACCACCGCGACCACGACGGCGGAACCGGGCATCGAGAGAATGAGGTACAGGCCCGTGAGCTGGTTGAGGACGCCGTAGCTGTGGGGCGTGAGCAGGCGGGCGAGCGCAACGGTGAGGATCACGGCGGCGCCGTTGGCCACGACGCCGGCGGCGGCCAGGGGGCCGGCCTGCAGGAGGCCGGCACGCATCGATTCGACGCCCGGGGCGGCCTCGGGGTCGAGCAGCAGCTCGGCGCCCAGATTGGGTCCAACCGCGGTGGGAGCCAGTGCCATGGCGGCGGGCACCGCCTCGACGACGACCTCGGCCGCGGGGGTGCCCGCGACCTCGGGGTCGTTCACGTCTGGGCCCTTGCCGCCCCGTCCTCCATGCCGATCCGGTCGACCGCGGGCAGGATCTTGCGTTGCAGCAGCTCGCCGCCGCCCAGGCTGACGTGGATGCCGTCGGTCGAGCGCACGTCGACCCCGGACACCGACGATGTGTACGTGCCGTCTGGACTCAACATGTGGTTGAGGTCGAGCACGCTGACCACATCGGGGCGGCTGGCCGCCACCCGCCGGACCAGTGCGTTGTACGCCCGGACCCGCGTCGGTGCGTTCTCCGGCCAGGGCTGACCGCCGGGCTGGCGGGAACGGGGGTCGACGTAAGGCATGGTGAAGAGCACCACTTTGGCACCAAACGAGTGGAGGATGGTGATGGCCGACTCCAGGTCGGCCGTCACGTGCCCGTCCCAGGCCGGCTCACCGATGTGCACCCAGCGCCCGTCGAGCAGGTGATCGGCGATCTCCCAGCGGCCCAGGCCGAGGGCGACCACCTGGGGCCGTTGCCCGGCGATGAGGAAGGGCCACAGTCCCCGCCAGTCGTTGCAACCCGGCGTGGCCGGCCCCGCCGCCCCCGAAATCAACACCTGGAGTTGCGGGTCGAGGTCGCACCCCACCGTGGCCTCGTCGGTCACCACAACCCCGTAGTCCTGCTGGGAATCGACCGAGAGGCCCATGCCCAGCGTCAGGGAGATGGAGTCACCGAGGAGCAGCAGCCGCACCGGGTGCGCGCCGTAGGCGCCGTCGCGCTCGAGGGCGGCGTGCTGCGTCGCCGTCAAGCCGGGCGGCAGCGGGAACAGGACCCGGGAGCCGCCCGAGGCATCTGCTCTGGCCTGGGGTGCAGCACCGGCCGGGAGGGACGCCGGGACCAGGAGGCCGAGAGTGGAGAGGAGAAGGCACGCGGCACCCGCCACGCCCTGCGCCGCCCAACGCCCCACGCCAGCACCGTCCTCTCGCTCGCCCTGTGTCCTGGCCGGGACAGAGGGCTCCGCTCAGGGAGCTCGCCGCCGGAGAGCCTGACTGCCATCGGGCCGGGTCCGCCCTCATGCTCGTCGGCGGATCCACTGTGCGCCTTGAGTATCCCAGGTCGACGGCCGGCCGTCCGAGCCGCCGTGCCCCAGCGGTCCTACGAAGGGCCCGCCAGCCGCACCACGCAGGCGGGGACCCGCAATGTGGCGGCCGCCACCCGTTGCGACGTGCCGGTGCCCTCGGCGGCGCGGACGCAGCGGAGCAGGGTGAGCGGCCCGGGGCGCAGGGGAAGGTGCTGGCCGATCCGCACGTCGTCCCACACCCACGCGCCGGCCTGAATGGTCGGCAGCCGGCCCAGGACCGCGGTCATGAAGGCGGCCGCATAGGCCGCGTCCCGCCCGCGCTGGGACTTGGGGAGCGCGGCGTCGTTGGCAACCACGACGGTGTTCACCTGCCAGACCGAGAGAGCGTGCCGGACCGCGGCGATCTGCCGCGGGGTGCCCGCCGGCGGCGCGATCAACGACGGGAGGCCGAGGGTGGCCAGCACGGCGAACCCCGGTGCCGCCGTGCCGGCACGGTGCTCGACCCCCTGGGGCCCTCCTCCACCGGCCTGGCTGTAGTGCATACGGTTGACCGCCTGCCACGCCAACGCCGACTGGATCCCCGAGAAGGGGGCCGGATAGGAGAGCAGCACGCGGCCGGCGGGCAACGACGGCGCCACCTCGCTGTACCAGCGCGGCAGCGCCACCGCCTCCATGGTGTACGGCAGGCGCTCGCCGAAGAGGACGGCCATCGGCACGAGGGCGACCAGGGCGACGGCAACGGCGCCGAGCACTCCCCGCCAGTCCGGGGCGAGGCGGTGCACGCGGTCGAGGATGATGGCGAGCACGACCGCGGCAGCCAGGAAGCCGATGGCCATGAAGCGTTGTTCGATGACGTTCTCCACCACGGGGATGCGGGCGAGGATCCATGCCGGCTCCCACTGCCCATGGCGCTCCCCCAGCGACCACGCCACGCAGACCGCGAAGACGAAACCGAAGAACCACAGCCGGCGTTCCCGCCAGAAGGCCGCCAGTCCGGCGACCATCACGGCCAGGAAGCTCCAGCCGACATAGCCCGACGAGGCCAGCGGGGATCCCTCGTACCCGCCGAGGGGCAGGAAGGAGTGGTAGCGGGACGGGAAACCCGCCGTCACGAAACTCGAGGGAATGAAGCCCCCGATCACTCCGATGTTGGGCCAGACCAGACCCGTGAGGTGCGCCGGTCCCTCGAGGGCGAACCAGATCGGCCAGGCGAGGAGCACCAGGCCCATTCCGAGCCCGATGCCCAACCCCTTGAGGGCGTGCGGCACACGCGACCGGAGCCGTTCCCGATCCCGGCTGATCACCACGGCCACCGCCAGCGCCAGGAGACAGGTGATCGCGACCACCGCCAGAATGGCCAGCACCTCCGAGGAGAGGAAGAACTGCGCGAACAGCAGCAGGCCCAGGACCAGGCCCCCGCCGAGCGCGCCGTGGCGCTGACGGATCAGGATCTCGTCGAGGACGGCCACGATGAGCGGCAACAGCATGAGGGCCGCCGTCATGAGGTGGGCGAACTCCAGACTGCTGAGGACGAACGGCGAGAACCCGTAGAGCAGCCCGCCGACGAATGCGGCCGGCGTCCACGTGACCCAGCGCCGGATGACGACGAATGCGGTGAAGGCGGTCAGCGCCGGCACGATGGTCGAGGCCACGTTGAGCGAGGCCACCGGGCCCCAGATCCACGTGACGGGCACGAGCGGGATGCTCAGCCCCGTGACCGAGGTCTGGGCCAGCAGGTTGATCCCGGTCGGGTGGAAGAGCGCCGTCGAGAAGAAGGGGTTCTGCCCGTGCGCCAGCGCCGTGGCCGGCCACTGGAAGAACCAGAGGAAGAGCGCCGGGTCGCCGCAGCCGCACAGCGTGTGGGTTGTCGCCCCCTCCGCCCAGGCGTGCACCCACAACACGAAGCCGAGCGCGAGGTACGCCGCCCCCGCTGCGGCCAGGCTCATCCACGGTCGCCAGCGCAGCGCTCTGCGCGGCGCGGCGTGCTTAGCCAGCGTCGAGCGTGCTCGCCGTGGCGCTTGGGCGGCGCGGCAGCACCGGGGCGTCCCGTCCGGTCGACCCCGCCTCGTGATATTCCTCTTCGACGTTGACCGACCAGATGTCGTGGGTCGCGCCGAACATGTTCTCCACCGTGAGCATGGCGGTGTACATGGAGTGGTCCTGGTTGTTGTACTTGTGCATCCCGTTGCGGCCCACCGGATGGATGTTGGGGGCTTCGGTCTCGATCCACTTGCGGATGGTGTCGACGTTGGCCTTGTAGCTGAAGTCGTAGTACGGGTAGGCCTTGGGCACGCGGACGACGTAGCCGTGTTCGACGTCGCCCTCGGCCGCCAGCCCCAGGGAGATCAATTCCTTGGTCCCCAACGCGATCAGGTCGTCGTCGGCCATGTTCCACATGGCGTCACCCTCGAAGACGAAGTACTCGAGGCCGAGGCACGTGCGCCCGTCCTTGACGAGATAGGGCGACCACGATCCGTAATTCTGAATGCGGCCCACCTCGACGTCGGTGGCGTGGATGTAGATCCAGTTGTCGGGGAAGCTGCGCGACTCGGGCACGACGAGCGCCACCGTCAGGTAGTCGCGATAGTGCAGATCGTCAGCCGCTGCGAGCACCTCGGGCGGTGGGGGCGGCGTGATCGTGTGCACCAACTCACGCATGGGCATGGTCGAGACGACGTGCGAGGCGGCCACCGTGTGCTCGGTGCCGCCCTGGCGGTAGATGGCGGCCACCGCGCGCCCGTCTTCGACCCGGATGCCGGTCAGCCGCGCCTGCATCTCGAGGGTCCCCCCGGCGGCCTGCACCTTTTCGGCGGCGACCTCCCACATCATGCCGGGGCCGTACTTGGGGTACTGGAACTCCTCGATCAGCGTCGTGATGTCCGTCTGCCCGCGCTTGGGGAGGATGGCGTTCATCACCGCCTTGCGCAGGTCGAGGTTCTTGATCCGCTGGGCCGCCCAGTCGGCCGGCATGTCGGACACGGGCACGCCCCAGACCTTCTCGGTGTAGGTCTTGAAGAAGATGCGGTACAGGCGCCACCCGAACCGGGCCACCAGCCAATTCGCGTAATTGGTGTCCTCGGGGGGGCGGATGCGCGCCCACAGGTAGGAGAACCCGCACAGGATCGCCTCCCACAGCCCCAGGTTGCGCAGGGCGTTGACGGCCTTGAGCGGGTAGTCGTAGTACTTGCCCTCGTAGTAGATCCGGCTCATGCGGGGCCGGAGCATGAAGTCGCCCTCGGGCAGGATCTCGTGCCACAGGGCCTCCACCTCGGGGACCTTGGTGAAGAAGCGGTGCCCGCCCAGGTCGAAGCGCCAGCCGTCACGCTCGACCGTCCGGCTGATGCCGCCCACCACGTCGTCGGACTCGAGCACGACGGGGTGCTCCCCCCGTTTGGTCAGCAGATAGGCCGCGGTCAGCCCTCCGGGACCGGCGCCGACGATGACGACGGGCGCTGCTGCGGGGGCGTTCACGAGGAAGGCAGGTTAGTGGACCCCCCGCGATGCCTCAGGGAGGGTGGCGGCGGCTCGGACGCTCCGGGGCCGCTCAGGAGCCCGCGGTGGCGAACTCGGTGAGGTTCATCGGTTCGTAGTAGAGCCGGGGGCGGGCGGTCACGACGTTGCGCCCTCCCCCACCGGCCTTGGTGGCCGCGTTCAAGAGGTCGGTGGCGATCGTCTCGCACTTGACGCCGAAGGTCTGGTACTCCCCCTGCCACACGAGCCAGACATGATGCGTCGAGCCCGCCTTCTGGGCGACGTCGGCGGCGAACGCGTTGGGGTCGGCCGCGTGCACGGCGTCGGCGTAGTCGACCCAGTCGACGATGGCCGGTCCGGTGCGGCGGGGGAAGGTCACCATGTCGTATTGCGATGGATGGTGTATCTGGCGGTAGACCGACGGGCCCAGCTGGTCGGGACAGAAGGCGATGACGTCCCCGGGCTTGGCCTGTGTGTTGATGGCGGCCGCCACGTTGTTGGCCTGCGTCCGCTGCGTCGTCACGTTCTGGGCGGACGAGATCAGCCCCGCCACGACGGCCAACCCGACGATGACGACCCGCACGCGTGGATTGAGCAGTGTCGTCGTCCCCAGCGCCACCAGGAGCACGAAGGGCAGGAACACGACCGCGGCGTAGCGCGACGAGAAGGCGCTGGCCGTGACGATCCCGCCCGCGATGGCGGCGAACAGCGTGCCGAGCACCACGAAGCCGAGGCTGCGGGCGCGTGGACGTGTGCGCAGGTCCAGTTCGATGATGCGGCCGGACCGGCCGACGCCGAACACGGCCAGCGCCAGCATGGCGAAGTAGATGACGGCCAGCAGGCGCCCCTGGTTGGTGCCCGTCTGCAGCGTGGAGCCCTGGTTGTCGGTGAAACCCGTGAGGGCGTTGATCACGGCGGAGAAGTTCGGGGGCGCCGCCCACGGGGTGCCCGTGTGCTCGGACTGGTACAGGAACGTCGGCACCCACGGCAGGAACAGCACGCAGCCGGCGGCGAGCGCGATCAGGGCGGCCAACGGGGCGTCCTCCGGGTGACCGTGCCGGCGGGTCCGCAGCACGGACACGACCAGCCAGATGCCGACCATCGCGACGAGATAGATCGACCAGTACTGCGTGTAGAGCAGCGCCGCCGTCACGACGGCGACGGCGACGAGATTCCCTGGGCGCGGCCGCTCGACGGCACGCGCCAGCGCCAGGTAGCCGCAGCCGGTCAGCAGGATGACCAGGGCGTACATGCGGGACTC
This sequence comes from uncultured Acidimicrobiaceae bacterium, assembly GCA_963794875.1. Taxonomy (GTDB): domain Bacteria; phylum Actinomycetota; class Acidimicrobiia; order Acidimicrobiales; family RAAP-2; genus Bog-473. Next base: position 325,566 of record CAWCFG010000014.1, on the reverse strand, counting down.
GGTGGCGTAGTACACCGCGAAGGGCGCGCTCGCCACGAGGACGAGGGTCGTCCAGGCCATCGCCCGCCCCCCGAGGCGGCGCCCGCAGAGCCAGGCGACCGGGAGCGTCGCGACCGCGATCAGGCCGGACAGGGAGCGCACGGCGGCGTTGGACTGCCCGAACAGGACGATCCAGAAGTGGAGCAGGTAGTAGTAGAGCGGCGGGGCCCCGTCGTGCTTCAGCGCATCGGGGATGTCGTGCAGCGGCAGCCGGGCGATGTTGACGGTGAGGGCCTCGTCGAGCCAGAGACCGGACCGGGTCCAGAATCGGAGCAGCAGGCCGACGGCCACGACCGCCGCCACGGCGATGCCGACGATGGCGCGCGTGCGGCCGGTGAGAGCAGGGACCTCCTCGGACATGGGCCGCATGGTAGGACAAGGGGCCTGAGGTCTAGGATCATGCGCCGCCGGAGGAGGGCGGCGCTGGGGAAGGGATATCGAGACAGCGAAGGGGGGAAAGGGGCGCCGTGACCCGTTACATCATCAAGCGGTTGGTGCTACTCGTCATCATCATCATCTTTGTCTCGATCGCGACCTTCTTCCTGGTCCACCTCCTTCCGGGGAACCCGACCGACACGATCCTCGGCCCCAACGCCACGGCGCAGAACGTGGCCACCCTGAACCACCAGCTGGGGCTCGACAAGCCACTGTGGCAGCAGTACTTCATCTGGATCGGCCACGTGTTCCAGGGCAATCTCGGCCAGTCCTACACGACCCACCAGTCGACGGCGACCATCATCAAGCAGTCGTTCCCCATCGACCTGGAACTGATCATCTTCTCGCAGATCCTCGCCTTCGCCATCGCCTTCCCCATGGCCATGCACTCGGCTCGACGCCCCAACGGGCTGTTCGACCAGGGGTCGAACAGCACCACGTTCGCCATGCTGGCGCTGCCGCCTTTCGTGATCGCGCCGGTCCTGGTGCTGATCTTCGCCGTGCACTGGCACATCTTCCCCGGCCCTGCCTCCTATGTGCCGATAGGGCAGAACTTCTGGTCGAACGTCCACACCATGCTGTTGCCCTCCATCGTCCTCGCCCTGGGCGGCATCGTGGTGTACTTCCGATTACTGCGGAACGACCTCATCTCCACGTTGCAAGAGGACTTCATCACCATGGCCCGCTCGAAGGGCCTGTCCGACCGCCGCATCATGTGGCGTCACGCCCTACGGCCGTCCTCCATCTCGCTGCTGGCGTCGGCCGGCGTCACCATCGGCAGCCTGATTGCCGGCACGTTCATCGTCGAACTGCTGTTGCAGATGCCGGGGCTGGGATACCAGCTCATCTCGGCCGTCAACCAGGACGACTACACCGTGGTGCAAGGGATCACGCTGTTCGTCGCCGTGGCCATCGTGCTGATCAACTTCATCTTCGACTTCCTGTTCACCATCGTCGATCCGAGGATTGCCCGTGAGTAGCGTCAGCCTGACCCACCCGACCAACGAGGCCTTCGCCGACATCAAGGAGGAGATCCAAGCCGACGCGGCGGCGGACCCCGTCAAGAAGAAACTGGGCGTGTTCTTCTGGATCTGCGTCGGTTGGATCGTGCTGGTCGCACTGGCGGCCACCTTCGCCAGCCTGCTCCCACTGCCCAATCCCACCCTGGGGAACTACAACAGCGTGCAGAACGCCGGACCGGGCTGGGGCCACATTCTCGGCACCGACGACCTCTACCGTGACATCTTCAGCCGCCTGGTCTACGGCGCGCGCGTCTCCCTGGTGGTGGGCTTCGGCGGCGCACTGATCGGCCTCGTCGTCGGCGGCATCCCCGCCATGATCTCGGCCTATCGCAGAGGCCGGATCGACACCGCCCTCAACACGGGCTCCTACGTCGTGCTCGCCTTCCCCGCCATCGTCGCCGTGATCGCCATCGTCTCCTTCTGGGGCAAGTCGATGTTCAAGATCACGCTCGTCATCGGCCTGTTCGCGGCGCCGCTCATCTTCCGCGTGGTGCGGGCCTCGACCCTGTCCTATGCGACCCGCGACTTCGTGCTGGCGGCCAAGGCTCTGGGCGCCAGCGACACGCGGATCCTGACCCGCGAGATCCTGCCCAACATCATGCCGACCATCGTGTCCTTCGGGTTGATCGCCGTCGCCACCATCGTGGTGCTGGAGGGCTCACTGGCCTTCCTCGGGCTCTCCGTGCCCCCGCCCACGCCGAGTTGGGGCAACATGCTCAACGAGGGGTCCACGCTGCTCACCGGCGCCAAGGGGCAGACGAACCCGTGGCTGGTCATCTTCCCGGCCACCGCCATGTTCCTCCTCCTCATCAGCCTCAATGTCGTGGCCGACAAGCTGCGGGCGTACTTCGACGTGTCGGACATCAAGCTGTGAGCGGTCGCCGGCTCCTCGAGGTCGAGGACCTCCACGTCTCCTTCGCGACCGGCCGCGGGCCGCTCCGGGCCGTGCAGGGGGTGTCGCTGACGCTGGACCAGGGCAAGACGCTCGGGATCGTCGGCGAGTCCGGCTCGGGGAAGACCGTGCTGTCCCGGGCCATCATGGGGCTCTTGCCCCGGGCCTCGACCACCCAGACGGGGTCGGTCCGCTACGACGGCGCCGAATTGCTCAACGCGCCGAACGACGAGCTGCGCAAGCTGTGGAGCACGCACATCGCCATGGTGTTCCAAGACCCCATGACCTCGCTCAACCCGGTGCAGCGGATCGGCAATCAGATCACGGAGCCGCTCAAGGTCCACCTCAAGCTCTCCAAGAGCGAGGCCAAGGAGACCGCGCTGTTGCTCCTGATGCAGGTGGGCATCCCGTCCCCCGTCGAGCGCTACGAGGCCTACCCGGCTCAGCTCTCGGGCGGCATGCGCCAGCGCGTCATGATCGCCATCGCCTTGGCCTGCGCGCCGCGTCTGCTCATGGCCGACGAGCCGACGACGGGCCTCGACGTCACGGTGCAGGCGCAGATCCTCGACCTGCTGAGCCAGTTGCAGCACGAGCGCGACATGGCCATGATTCTGGTGACGCACGACCTCGGCGTGGTGGCCACCCGCACCGACGAGATCATCGTGATGTACGCCGGCAACGTGGTCGAGCGGGCGCCCACGAACGTGCTCTTCAAGAGCATGGCCATGCCGTACACCGAGGCACTGCTCAAGTCGACGCCGCGCATCGCCGAACCGAGCCACACCCGCCTGACGGCCATTGAGGGCCGGCCGCCGGATCTGCTCAACCCACCTTCGGGCTGCCCCTTCTCCCCCCGCTGCCCCTACGCACAGGAGAAGTGCCACCTGGAGAAGCCCCCGTTGGTGGAGGCGTCTCCGGGCCACAGCTACGCCTGCTGGTTCCCCCTCACGACGAATGAGCCGGTGGCCGTCCCGCCCCAGCCCGACCCGGTCCCGGCATGACCGACACCACAGTGGAGCCCTCGGCGGTGGCGACCGACCCGCTGCTCTCGGTCGAGGACCTGCACGTCTCCTTCGGGCGGGGCAACGCGACCGTGCAGGCCGTGGCCGGCATCACCTTCAGCCTGCGCCAGGGCGAGACACTCGGGCTCGTCGGCGAGTCCGGCTGCGGCAAGTCCACGACCGGGCGGGCCATCGTCCAGGTCGAGAAGGCCACCTCGGGCAAGATCGTGTTCGGGGAGACCGAGCTGACGTCGCTCAGCCGGGGCGACCTGCGCACACTGCGGACGCAGGTCCAGATGATCTTCCAGGACCCCATCTCCTCGCTGAACCCGCGCCGACGCGTCATCGACATCGTGTCCGAGCCGCTGACCATCTGGAAGATCGGTTCCAAGGAGGAGCGGGTCGAGACGTCGCGCGCCATGCTCGACCAGGTGGGGATCGACCCCTACGTGAACGGCTCGCGGCGGCCCCGCGAGTTCTCGGGCGGACAGTGCCAGCGCATCAGCATCGCCCGGGCCTTGGTGCTGAAGCCGAAGCTGCTGGTGTGCGACGAGATCGTCTCCGCGCTCGACGTCTCGGTGCAGGCGCAGATCCTCAACCTGCTGCAGGACCTGAAGCAGGAGTACAACCTGACGATCCTCTTCATTGCGCACGACCTCGCTGTCGTGAAGAACGTCAGCGACCGCGTCGCCGTCATGTACCTCGGGCGGCTGTGCGAGATCGCTCCGTCCGACCTCCTCTACGAGACGCCGGCCCACCACTACACGGCTGCCCTCCTCGCCTCCGCGGTCGAGCCGGACCCCGAGGCGCCGCGCACCACCGCCGTGTTGACCGGTGAGCCGCCCAGCCCCATCAACCCGCCCTCGGGCTGCCGGTTCCGCACCCGCTGCCCGCGGGCAGAGGCGCGCTGCGCAGAGGAGGTCCCCGAAATGCGGGAGCTGGCCCCCGGCCACCAGGTGGCCTGTCACTTCCCCATCGGGAGTTGACCAGGGCCGCCTCGGGCGGGACCGGCACGCGGCCGCACCTGGCCGTCGCCGCATCGTCCCGGTTCCCCGACCTGCACGACGACTGGCCGCTGCTGCGGGACGCCCTGGCCGACGCCGGCGTCGACGCCTCGACGGCGGTCTGGAACGACCCGGCGGTGGAGTGGACCGCCTTCGACCTCGTCCTGGCGATCGGCGGCTGGGACAACATCCACCACGTCGAGGAGTTCCTCGGCTGGGCGGACCGCGTGGCCGCCAGCGGCGTGCCGGTGCACAACTCGCCGGCCACACTGCGCTGGAACATCGACAAGCACTACCTGCGCGCGCTCGAACGGGCGGGCGTGCCCACCGTGCCGACGGTGTGGGTGGAGCCGCACGCGAGTGACGCCGACGTCGGCGCGTTGACCCTTCCCGAAGGCGAGGTGGTGGTCAAGCCCTCGGTATCGGGCGGCGGCTACCGCACGGCGCGCTACCAGCCCCACGAGCACGCCGCCGCGCCGGGCGCACGTGCGCGACCTGACGGCCTCGGGACGCACGGCCATGGTGCAGCCCTATGAGGCCCGGGTGGACTCCGAGGGCGAGACCGCCCTCATCTACATCGGTGGCGACTTCAGCCACGCGGTGCACAAGGACCCGATGATCCGGCGCGGCGTCGGGCCCACCGACAGCCTGATCGAGAACCAGGTGATCACGGGCGCCACGGCGACGGCCCCGCAGCGTCGGGTCGCCGAGGCGGCTCTGGCTCGGGCCGAGCAGGCCCTCGGGCGCCCCACCTACGCCCGGGTCGACCTCGTCGAAACCTCGACGGCCGAGCCGGCACTCCTGGAACTGGAGCTCCTCGACCCTGTCCTCTTCTTCACCTCGCACCCCGAAGGGGCGCACCGCCTGGCCCGGGAACTGGCCGGGCTCCTGGCAGTCGGTTAGACGCCCTCTGCGGTGGCCTCGGCCGGCGCCTCGGGCGCCGCCTCTGCAGGCGCCTCGGGTGCGGCGGAAGCCTCGACCTCAACTGGAGCTTCAGCCTCGACCGGAGCTTGAGACTCGCCCGTGGGGGCCGCCTCGGCGTCCACGCCGCCCTCCTCGGTCGTCGGAGGCACCACGTGCGTGCCCGCCTCCTCGGCGAAGTCGGCCCAGGCCGCCTGGGCCTCGGTCTCGGGGGTGAACTCGCCCTCGGCGTAGTCGAAGCCGATGTAGTTGCCCTCTTCGTCGTAGGCGTGCTCGCCGAAGGCCTCGCGGTACTCCTCGGAGACCTCGCCACCCTCGGCCGCCTGCTTGATCGACAACGAGATGCGGCGGCGCTGCAGGTCGATGTCGATGATCTTGACCCACAGTTCCTCGCCCGGTGTGACCACCTGCTCGGGCAGGTCCACGTGGTGCACGGCCATCTCCGAAATGTGCACCAGGCCCTCAATGCCGTCGCCCACCTGTACGAAGGCACCGAAGGGCACCAGCTTGGTGATGCGGCCGTACACGAGCTGCCCGATCGTGTGCGAGTCGGCGAACTCCTGCCAGGGATCGGACTGCGTGGCCTTCAAGGACAGGCTGATGCGTTCCTTGTCGAGATCCACGTCGAGCACTTCGACCTCGATCTCGTCGCCTACCGACACCACCGACGACGGGTGGTCGACGTGCTTCCAGCTGAGCTCGGACACGTGGACGAGTCCGTCCATGCCGCCCAGGTCGACGAAGGCGCCGAAGTTGACCACGGAGGAGACGACGCCCTTGCGGCGCTCGCCCGGCTTGAGGTTCTGCAGGAAGTCGCCCCGCTGCTCCTTCTGGGCCTCTTCCAGCCAGGCCCGGCGCGACAGCACCACGTTGTTGCGGTTGCGGTCGAGCTCAATGATCTTGGCCTCAATGACCTTGCCCACGTAGGGCTGCAGCTCGCGGACGCGCCGCAGCTCCACCAGCGACGCCGGCAGGAAGCCGCGCAGGCCGATGTCGACGATCAGGCCGCCCTTGACGACCTCAATGACGGGGCCCGACACCATCTCGCCGTTGTTCTTCTTCTCTTCGATGGTCGTCCAGGCCCGCTCGTACTGGGCGCGCTTCTTGGAGAGGACGAGGCGTCCCTCCTTGTCCTCCTTCTGGAGCACGAGGGCCTCGACGTGGTCGCCGAGAGAGACGATCTCGGCCGGGTCCACGTCGTTGCGGATGGAGAGCTCGCGGGCGGGGATGACCCCTTCGGACTTGAAGCCGATGTCGAGGAGGACCTCGTCGCGGTCGATCTTGACGACCGTCCCCTCAATGACGTCGCCGTCGTCGAACTCGATGATGGAGTCACCCATCGCCTTTTCGAGATCTGCGTCACCGAGGTCGTCGTCGACGATGGTGCGGGGGGTGTAGTTCCCCTCGGCGTCGAAGCTCCCCATCGCTTCGGGGGAGAGGAGGGAGGTGCGTGCTGCGTCAGCCATGGGTGAAGCTCCTTGCGGCGGGTGCGACTTGCACCCGCAGGACCGCGCCGGGGTCAGTTCGAGGAATACGGGTTTGCGCCGCCACCGGTGCCGACGGGCAAGGCCCGCCAGCGTAGCAGCTGCTCAGGACCGTTCTCCCCCGTCGCGCACTATCCCTTCGCCGTGGCCCAACTCGCTCCGGTCGCCACCGAGATGGTGAGCGGGACGTCGAGGTCCGCCGCGCCGGTCAGGGCGGACTCGGTGAGGCGGCGGGCGTCGTCCTCCTCCCCCGCCGACACTTCCACGATGACCTCGTCGTGGACCTGGAGCACCAGCCGGCTGGCCAGCCCCTGCGCCTCGAGGTCGCGGTCGAGTCGCACCAGGGCCAGCTTGAAGATGTCGGCCGCCAACCCCTGAATGCCGGCGTTCATGGCCTGGCGCTCCGCCGCCTGGCGCACCCGGTAGTTCGCCGAGAGCAGGTCGGGCAGCGGCCGGATGCGTCCGAACAGGGTGCGGGTGGCCCCCTCGACCTTGGCGTCGGCCACGGCGTGGTCCATGTACTGCTTCACGAGCGGGAAGGCGCCGAAGTAGCTCTCCATGATGGCGGCCGCCTCCTCGACGGGGACGCCGAGGCGCTGGCTCAACCCGTAGGCCTCCATGCCGTAGGCGAGGCCGTAGGAGACCATCTTGGAGTACTCGCGCTGGGTGTGGCTCACCTCCTCGGGCGTGATCCCGTAGACGGCCGCAGCCACCGTCCGGTGCACGTCGGAGCCGGTGGTCAGCGCGTCAATGAGGCCGGGGTCCTGCGAGAGGTGGGCGATGCAGCGCAGCTCCACCTGGTCGTAGTCCGCCACCAGGAACGTGCGGCCCTCCGCCGGCACGAAGGCCCGCCGGAACTGCTTCCCCTGCTCGGTCCGCACCGGGATGTTGTGCAGGTTCGGTCGGTCCGACGAGATGCGCCCGGTCCGGGCCACCGTCTGCCCGAAGGAGGCGTGGATACGCCCGTCGGCCGCCACCTCGGCCAGCAGGCTCTCCCCGTACGTGGAGCGCAGCTTCTCCACCTCGCGGTACGCCAGCAGCGCGTCGATGATCGGGTGGTCCCCCCGCAGGCTCTCCAGCGTCTGGGCGTCGGTCGAGAAGCCTGTCTTGGTCTTCTTGCCCGGCGTGAGGCCGAGCTCGTCGTAGAGCACGGTGCGCAGCTGGGGGGTCGAGTTCACGTTGAACTCGCGGCCGGCGTGCTCCTGCACCTCGGCCTGCAGCGTGGCCGCCGCCTCCTTGAGGGCGTCGGTGATGGTCTGGAGTTCGGCCCGGTCCACGCCGATGCCGGCCACCTCCATTTTGGCCAGCACCCGCACCAGCGGCGTCTCGATGTCGTCGTGCAACGTGCTCATGTCCTCGGCGACGATGCGCTGCCGGAAGCCCTGCGCCATGCCCGCCACGTCGGCCGCCTCACCGGCGCCCTCCTGGGCCAGGTCCCGCTCCGTCTCGCCCGGCTCCACGATGTCGAGGCTCAGCTGCCCGGTCTGCTCGCGCAGCTGGGACAGCTCGTACTCGCCCGTCGAGGCGTCGAGCAGGTAGGCGGCCACCGCGGTGTCCATCTCCAGGCCGGTGAGGTCGATGCCGAGCGGCAGGAGCGCGCGCATGACCTCCTTGACCTCGTGGCCCACGAAAGGCCGGGCCAACAGGCTGTTGAGCTTCTTGACCACCGCTGCGGCACCGAGCCGCGCCGCCGGCACCAGGACGCCCAGTCCGGCCTCGTCGCCCTCGGTGGCGACGAGCACGAGCGCCACCAGCTCGCTCCGGCCGGGCATGCCGGTCCAGCGGGCGGCCAGGGCCAATCGTCCCGTGCCCAGCGTGCCCAGCGCCGCTGTCACCTCGCTCGCCGTGGTGGGCAACGCCACCTCGCGCAGGTCGAAGGGCGGAACGACCGGTTCCGCCGACGGCGGGTGCCCCGCGGTGGAGGCGGCGATCACCGCCTCGGCGCCCTTGGCGGCAGGGCCCGCGCTCCCGGGAACGGGCTCGCCGAGCGCGCCGGCGTCGAGCAGCTCCTCCAGACGGCCCCACACGGTCTTCATCTCGAAGCGGTCGAAGGTCGCCGCGGCGGTGGCCCGGTCCCACGCGCCCAGGGTCAGATGGGTCACGTCCACCTCGAGCGGCACGTCGCGGACGAGCGGGATGATGCGGGCATTGGAACGCGCGAGCTCCTCGTTCTCGGTCAGGTTCTCGCGGAGCTTGGGCGTCTGCTCGTCGAGGTGGGCGAAAATGCCGTTCAGGTCGCCGTACTTGGTGAGCAGCTTGGCCGCGGTCTTCTCCCCGACGCCCGGGATGCCCGGCAGGTTGTCCGAGGGATCGCCGCGCAGCGACGCCAGCAGCACGTACTGCGACGGCGGCACCCCGGTGCGCTCGAAGATGCCCGCCTCGTCGTAGAGCGCGTAGTCGCTCACGCCGCGCTTGTTGTAGAGCACGCGCACGTAGGGGTCCTGCACGAGCTGGAAGCTGTCGCGGTCCCCGGTGACGATGACCACTTCGGTCTGGCGCTCGACCGCCTCGGTGGCCAACGTGGCGAGGACGTCGTCGGCCTCGAAACCCGGTGCCTCCACGACCGGGATGGCCAGCGCCGTCATGACCTCGCGGATCATGTCGAACTGGGGCGGGAGCAACCACGGGGTCTCGGCCCGGCCGGCCTTGTAGTCCTCGAGGATCTCGTCGCGGAAGGTGGCACCCGGTGCGTCGAAGGCCACGGCCAGGGCGGAGGGGTGGTGCTCCCGGATGAGGTACACCAGCATGGAGGTGAAGCCGTGCACGGCGTTGGTGACGAGGCCCGTCGAGGTGGCCAGCGTGTCGGGCAGCGCGTAGTAGGCCCGGAAGGCCAGCGACATGCCATCGAGCAGCAGCAGCGGGCCCGAGTGCTCCCGGGTCGCTGCCGGTGCCGACGTCATGCCGTCGACACTACGGGGTCAGCGTGCCGTCGACGACCTGTTGCGCCACATCGCGCATGCGGGCGCGGGTCTGCATGGCGGTGCGCTGAATGAAGCTGAAGGCCTCGCCCTCGGGGAGGTCGTCGCGGTCCATCAGGACCTGCTTGGCCTCGTCCACCACGCGGCGGGTGGCGATCTTGTCCTCGGCCCCGTCGGAGGAGAAATGCGCCTCCTCCTCCTCGATGGCCCAGTCCTGGCGCGCCTTGGCCAGGACGTCGGCGATCGCCGGGAGCAGGTCCCGGGGTTGGAACGGCTTGATGAGGTAGGCCGACACACCCGAGTCGCGCGCCTCCTCAATGAGATCGCGCTGGCTGAACGCCGTGAGGAGCAGGACCGCCACCTGATGGCGGGAGGTGATCTCGCGGGCGGCCCGGATGCCGTCCATCCCGGGCATCTTCACGTCGAGGATCGCCAGGTCCGGTTGGTGCTGCTCGACCAGGGTCACGGCCTCGTCGCCCCGGCCGGTCTCCCCCACCACGTCGTAGCCGGCAGTCACCAGGATCTCCTTGAGATCGAGGCGCACGATGGCCTCGTCCTCGGCGATCACCACGCGGGCCAGCATCCCCGGGCCGCCTGTCCCCGTCATGCCCGAACCTCCGCCGTCACCGCCCGACCGGGTGCCGTCACTGCTTGCCCGTGGCGACGGCGGCCAGGAGCTCGTCCTGGCGGCGCTCCAGATCGTCCACGGCCTTGCCCAGCGCATCGCGCGCCCGCACCATGGCATCGGCGTGGCGCGCCGCCTCGTTGTGCTCCTGGCTGGCGAGTGGTGTCTCCGACACGAGGGCGCGCACGCGCGCCTCGTCGGCCGACTCCTGGACAACCGCCAACTGCTCGTTCAGCACAGCCAACTCCTCCCGCGCCCGGACCAGCCGGGTGTGGACATCTCTGATCCGCCGCTCCAAGAGGACGCGATGCATGGAGCGTCAAGTGTACGTGGCGGGGAACCAGCGACGCAGCGCGTCGAGCTTCCCCAGCACTGCTGCGTCGGGGGGATTCCCCACCCCGGGGCCGTCGGGCACCCTGACCCAGCCGCCGCGTACGGACGGGTAGCCACAGGGGTCCACGGCGAGATACTCGGCAGGGTCTCCCACGTCGCTGACCAGGCCGGTCGCGTCCTGGCTCAGCCGGGCCGCCAGGGCCAGGTTGGCGGCGCGTCCCAGCCCCGCTTCGAAGAACCCGCCCACGAACGCGGGCACGCCCGCGGTGGCGCAGGCGGCATGGGCCGCCCGGGTGGCGCGCACGCCTCCGAGGCGCGCCGGCTTGAGGCAGGCCATGGCGCAGGCGCCGTAGCGCAGCGCATCGGTGACCCGCCGCGGCGTGGACAGCGACTCGTCCAGGCAGATGGGGACCGGGAGCACCCCGGCCAGCTGTGCGTGGGCCACGAGGTCGGCCGGCGGCAGCGGTTGCTCTATGCACAGCACGTCGAACTCCGCCAGCCGGCTCAGCACAGCCACGTCCTCGTCGCCCGCGTCGAAGGAGCCGTTGGCGTCGACCTGCAGGACGAGGTCGGGGTGGTCGCCCCGCACGGCGCGCACCGGCTCGACCTCCCAACCCGGCTCGATCTTCAACCGCACCCGGGCCGCGCCGTCGCGCACCACGGCTGCGACCTCCCGCCGCAACACGCCGATGTCACGCCCCTCGGGGATGCCGACGACGGCACCGACCGCCATGGTCTCGAAGCCCTTCTGCACGCCGAGGTCGGCGGCCAGCGAACGCCCGGCGGCACGCAACTCGGCGTCGGCGACGGCCATCTCGAAGGTGGCGGCCAGCATCCGGTCCACCGGCGCGCTCCCGAAGAGCTGCGCCACCTCCGCCGCGCCGGGCAGCTGACCGCCCCGGGCCGTGCTGGCCTGAATCAGGCGGGGCACGCCTTTCTCCGCCGCGGCCTGCTCCACCGGCGCCAGTGCCGGATCGACCGACGTGCCGTCGGCGAGGGCGGCACACTCGCCCCACCCCTCGGCCTCGTCACCCACGACCCGGACGAAGAGCAGCGGGCGTGCCCGGTGCACGCCGGCAGCCGTGCCGATGGAACGACGGAACGGGAGGTCGACCCGGACGAGCTCGACGCCGGCGAGCTTCATGGCGGGGGTGCTCCCACACCGCCACCGTAGATCGAAGCTTGTACGATCAAGCGTTCTCGCCCGGATGGCGGAATGGCAGACGCGGCGGCCTCAAAAGCCGCTGTCCGAAAGGGCGTGCGGGTTCGAGTCCCGCTCCGGGCACGGCCGATTTCCCAGGTCGCAGTTATTTTGGCCAGTTCTCTGCTGTCGGAGTGGACCAGCTCGCCAGCGGGCGAGTTGCTGGTGCTCGACTCTGCCGAGCCAACAGGGGTTCAGCTGTAGGTGAAGTCGAGGTAACCAATGCCGGTGCCCCCCGTCGTGGTGACGAACAGACTCCAGGTGCCGGCCTTGGCGCCCCCACCCGTGACGGCCGTGATCTGCGTCGGGGAGACAACCTTGACGTTGGTGGCGGCGATGGCTCCTGTTCCGGCACCGTTGCCCTGACCGACCACCACGGTGGCGCCGGCGACGAAGCCGGTCCCGGTGATGGTGATGGCGGTTCCCCCCGTCGTCGGCCCGCTGTTCGGAGTGACTTTCGAGATGGTGGGGACGGCGTTGTAGGTGAAGTCGAGGTAACCAATGCCGGTGCCCCCCGTCGTGGTGACGAACAGACTCCAGGTGCCGGCCTTGGCGCCCCCACCCGTGACGGCCGTGATCTGCGTCGGGGAGACAACCTTGACGTTGGTGGCGGCGATGGCTCCTGTTCCGGCACCGTTGCCCTGACCGACCACCACGGTGGCGCCGGCGACGAAGCCGGTCCCGGTGATGGTGATGGCGGTTCCCCCCGTCGTCGGCCCGCTGTTCGGAGTGACTTTCGAGATGGTGGGGACGGCGTTGTAGGTGAAGTCGAGGTAACCAATGCCGGTGCCCCCCGTCGTGGTGACGAACAGACTCCAGGTGCCGGCCTTGGCGCCCCCACCCGTGACGGCCGTGATCTGCGTCGGGGAGACAACCTTGACGTTGGTGGCGGCGATGGCTCCTGTTCCGGCACCGTTGCCCTGACCGACCACCACGGTGGCGCCGGCGACGAAGCCGGTCCCGGTGATGGTGATGGCGGTTCCCCCCGTCGTCGGCCCGCTGTTCGGAGTGACTTTCGAGATGGTGGGGACGGTGGACGTGGCCGTGACAGTTTCGGTTTCAGCACCGCAAGAACCAATCGACGAATGGTTATAGGTGTCACCCGAGTACGAAGCCTGCCAGTAATAGGTGCCGGCGTTGTTCAGGCTTACCGGGGGCGAGGCCGGGAGCGTGCCAGGGGTCGTGATCGGCTCGGCGGTTCCGCCGCCGACCAGGCCGCTGCAGTTGGATTGCGAATACACGTTGTAGGTGACCGTGCCGGTGGCGTCGGACGCATTGGTACCGGACAAGGTGGCCTGGTCTGTGACAGCCGTACCTGTGGGCACCGAGACGGCCGCGCCCGACGATCCGCCGCCCGAGAGGGAGCTGGACACCGTGGTCGCTGTCGTCGAGCCGGGGCCCGCGGCACAACTCGGAGTTGTGGGGCTCGCGTTGGTCTGTTCGGAGGCGATGGTCGGCAATCCTTGGGTTCCGATTGTCGGAGTGCTCGAGAGGTTCAGGTTGTTCGTCTCACCGGTGAACCCCTCCTCCACGCATGTCGGGGCCGACAGACTGTTATCGGACAATGTCGTCTGCGCTTCCAACGTCGTGTTGGCACCGAAATTTGCCTGACCGCCGCCACCGTCACCGAAGACGTCGAACTCGGAAGTATTCCAATTGGGCGCAAGGTCGAGCACGCTGTCCGGGTTGCTCACGAGCGTTGCTTGGCCCCCGAACGACAGCGTCACCGCGTCGTTGCCGGCGGCAGATGCGCTTCCGGCCAGCTGTGTCGAGGCGAGGTCAGCGGCGGTAAGGATGCCGCCCGAAAATGACGATGTTGGGCTGTTGGCGTAGCAGTCGTCACCGAACGAAATCCAGTCAGACGGGCAGGTCGTGTCGTAGTTGATCAGCCAGTACTGCATGAACACGAACGTGGTGGACGGCGGGTCGTACGCGTAGACGAACTGCTGCCACACGACGCAGTTGCTCGGATCAGCACTTCCTGAGCACGCCGGCGAGTTCGAAAACGTCTCAGTGTTGAGCTGGAGGCTGAATGCGTTCGCGGACTGCGCTCCCTGGTCGTCATATTGCCCTGTTTCGGTGATCGACGGACTCACGTTACGAAATGATCCCGTTGCACTCGAAATGGTGCCCGCCACCTCGGCCGAGTAGTCGGTATCACCGTCACCGACGATCGCCGGCGCCGAGACGGGTGCAGGTTCGAACGGCACCTCCGGTGCCACCTCGCACGCGGTGGCCTGCCATTTCAACGAGGGGTATGAAGCGTGGTAGCAACCCTGGCCCAAGCTGGCGGGAGGCTGAGCTATGGCCTGTTGCCACTGCGCCGTGGTCGTGGCTGGCGCGGCGGTGCCGACAGGGGCCAGTGCCAACAGCGGTGCCAGGAGCACAACCCCTGCGAAGCCCAGAAGCCTCGCCGGCCGATGACTGCGGCGTGCCGGCGAAACGGGACACAGCGTCGCCACCAGTGCAAAGGCGGCTCCTCCTGCGGCGCCGACGCGCCGCGTGAGTCTCATGACGGCACCTGGTCTCATCTCTGCCCCCTTGGGTTCGTCCAGCATCCGCCAAGCCACTGTTGCAACCCACCCCGAGGCTGTTGCAACGAACCCCCCAGCACAGATGATTCGCCGTGAGTGTTAACACGGGTTGCGCACTCCATTCAATGGCCCGGTCACATTCAGGCACTTTGGCCCCTCGTCAACTGAGAAAACCCTGAGATCGAGATGCGTCTTCGTACCGGGATCGGCGTCTCGAGACAGCCCCAGCTCGATACTTCGCAGCGACTGACGGGAAATCTCTTCCCGCGCCGGGCCCCATCGCCTTCCGGCGCGTGGTGGACCCCGGACCTCGAGGCTCGCTGCGGCATTTCGCCCAGAAGTGAGGTCGAACGACCCTGCGTGCAGTCACGAATTTGCCCTTCACGACTTCGTCACCCGCCGTTCACCTCGAGTTTCTCAATCTGCCCGGCTCGCCCGGAAACCGCCGCCGACCCTTCGCATCTGTCCCGAAACCTGTTGTGACCAGCATGTTCATCGCACCACCGACCCGAGAGAGCGCCCTGGTCGGTCGCCTTCCGCCCTCATGTTTCGCACAACGATGATCAGCTGATCAGCCCGGCCGGCCGATAGTCGCGTCGGAGCAAGCTGCAGAACGTGTCAACCTTGGGCGGCCCATGGGTACCGACGTCGGCGCGGACTCTGGACGTCAACGCTCCAACGGCGGAGTTACCGATCCTGATCGACCTCTCATGACACGCATCTTTCGAAGCGTTGCATTCGTCCTGGCCCTGGCCGTCGCGGGCCTTGGCGCCGGCGCGTTCGCCTGGACGGCCGGCGGGACGGCGGCGGCCCAGTCCGGCGGGTTCACGCCGCTTCCACCGGGATGGGAGCTCTGCGTCCTCGAGGGCGTGGCGGCGCCGGCCACGGCGGCGAACGTGGCCGACCTCGACGAGTGGCAGGCCGCCGAGGGTGGTTCGACCAACAACACGGCGGCCTTCAACCCGTTCAACACGCTGCGGACGACGGACGTCACGGGGGCGCCGATCCCCGGGACCGGTTCCGGCCAACGGATTCCCCGCCTTTCCCACCTGGGCGGCCGGCTGCTCGGCGACGGTGGCCACGCTCTTCCAGCCGAACATGTGGGTGATCACCTCAGCCCTCCGGGCGGGGAACGTGACACCCTCCGGCCGCGTTCCTCGCCGTCGTCGACCAGAGCTCCTGGTGCGCGCCGTCGCCGGCCGGCGTGCCCTGCTACGTCAACGCCATGGAGAGCACGCCCGGCAGCCTTGCCCTCGATGTGCCCGCCTCGTCCGCTCTCGACGTCTACGGGAACGTGACCACCGACCTGCAGTCGTATCAGCAGTCCATCGCCTCGGTGACGGCCGATCAGAACGATGTCGGCATCCGCAATCTGCGCTCGCCGTGGCGCAGGCAAAGGTGGCGACGGCGCAGCAACAGGTGGATGCAGCAACGCATGCCCTGCCAGGGCTTTGCGGTCAGCGAATACGTCAACAGCGGGTTGTACTCGGGCGCGCCGCTGGTGAGCAGTGGTGGCACGTCAGCCGCTCGGACCCCACACACCACAGGAGCTCGGACGGGGTGGTGGCACAGCAGTACCTCGGCGTCGCCGCCTCCAACCTCTCACCCAGAACGACGCCGCCGCGGCCGAGCTCAAGGACGCGCAGCACCATCGCAACGATGCCGCCAAGGCACTGGGCCAGGCCGCCCTCACGCTGACCTCGGACGAGACCGCCGAGAACCGGGACCTGACTCAGCTGATCGGGGACGTGGCCACCCTGGAGCACGCCGGAGCGTGTGCCACGGTCACCATCACGCCGCCTCCTGCGGTGGCGGCCGCGACACCCGGCTCCACCACGGCGACCACCACGACGACCACGGTCCCCGACGACGACCACGACCACGCAGCGTCGACCACCACGACCACGGTGCCGGCGACCACCACGACCGTGCCAACGGGCATTCCGTTGGACGCACCGACCCCGTCGACCACCACGACGACAACCGTCCCGTCGACCACCACCACGACAACGGTCCCGTCGTCCACCACCACGACGCTCCCGGCGGCGGCGCTCCCCGCCACGGTGACCGCCCCGCCAGCGGAGGCCGCCGGCGTCCCGGCAGCTGCAAGGTTGCATCGCCACCTTCGCCCCGCCCGCCAGCGCCTAATCAGGATCCGGAGGTATCGGAGGCGAGGTTCCTCGTCGAAGCGTCCCGGCCGGCCGGCCGGCGGCACCAACTCTCCGTGCGGAACGTGTGAGGCCTGAGGAAAGCGGCTTAGAACCCCGTCGCAGCGATGATGGAGCCATTGAGGTGGTTCCCGGCCATCGATCCGTCATTCGGGGCGTCGCCGTAGGCGAAGACGTCACCTGCGCCGACGCGACCCAGTAGCCCCCGCCACCAGCGTCGGAGAAGATGGCCGAAGCCGGGTTGAACCCCCCGACCGACCCCACGGGGCCGCCGTGCGGCACCGCATCGCCGTAGGCGTCGACGGTGCCGTTGGCCAGGAGGACCCAGTAACCGCCGCCGTCTGCCGTTCGGACGGCCGACGTCACCGGAGAGCCCTGGTTCCCCGGGGGCACCGTAGAAGGTGGCGTCGCCGAAGGCGTAGACGTTGCCGGTCTGGGTGACCAGCCAGTATCCGTTGCCCGAGGCGTCAGGCACGACTGCGACCGCGGCGCCAGAGCAGCCGCCCATCCCGGGGCACGAGCCCTCGAAGCGGGCGTCGCCGAAGGCGAAGACCCCACCGTCGGAAGCCACCATGAAGTACCCACCACCGTCCGACGACGGCACCATGCCGACGATCGGTGCGTTGAGGCTGTGGGGAGCGCCCCGACCCCGCCGGCGACAGCCCGGCGCCGGGTATCGAGCCGTAGTAGCCGGCGTTGCCGAAGGCGAAGATCGCCACCATCGGACGCCACCAGCCAGTACCCGGCCTTGTTCGCGGTCGGGCTGATCCCGACGACCGGTCGCTGCAGTTGGATGTTGCCGGTCGACCCGTAGAACTGGGCGGACCCGAACGTGAAGATGCCCCCGTCGGAGCCGACGAGCCAGTAGCCGAAGGTGGGGGCCGGAGGCGGGGTGGCGACGACGGGGCCGCCGGTCACGGTGAAGTCCCCGGCCGTGCTGGTGTAGGTCGCCGTGTAGTTGCCCGCGTTCGCTCCGCTCGACCGTGACGCCCGCACACGAACCCGGGGCCAGCGTGTAGCCCCCGGACGGCAGGCTGCCGTTGATGGCCGTGGCCGGAGTGACCTGACTGCAGCTGAGCCCGGAGGTGTCGACGGTCACGCCGGCGGGCAGGCTGCCGACGGTCCCGGTGAAGCTCGGAGCCCCGCCGTTGGCCTGATTCCCACTCACGGCTACCGGGAGGGCCAGCGGTGTCACCGTGGTGAGCCCTGGGGCATAGGTGATGGTGTAGTTGGGATCAGAGGCACCGCTGCACGACGCCGGGTAGGGCGATCCGGCGACGGAGCTGGTGTTGGTGGCCGTGGTGCGTACAGGTCGGCTGCGACGTCAGGGACGAGGGCGTGTCCCCACCTTTGAGGCCGCTGTAGAGCGGCATGACGTTGGGGGTGGACCCGTATGGCACGGACATGCTCGCCGCCGTGATCGTCAAAGGGGCCGGGGTCACCGTTACCGAACCTCCGGCGTAGGTGATGGTGTAGTTGCCGTCCACCGCGCCGCTGCACGAAGACGCATAGAAGGAGCTCGCGACGGGGCTCGACGCCGCCTGGGTGGTCGTGCAGGTGGGCTGCGTTGTCAGCGACGACGCCGTGTCACCGTTGACGAGTCCCCCGTAGGCAGGTGTCACGGTGGCGACGGTCCCGTAGGTCGTCGTCGGGTTCGACGCCGTGATGGTCAGGGGAGCTTTGCCGACCGAGACCGAACCCGCCGTATAGCTGATGGTGTAGTTGGGGTCCACCGCACCGCTGCAGCTGGACGTATACGGCGAACCGGCGACGGAGCTCGAGCTCGTGGCTGCGGTGGTACACGTCGGTGACACGGTCAGCGACGAAGCGGTGTCGCCGTTCACGAAACCGGAGTAATTGGGCGTGATCGTCGGGACCGTGCCGCCGTAGGTCATGGAGTTGCCCGAGGCGGTGATGGTCAACGGGGCGCTGCCGACGCTCACCAGACCCGGGGCGTAGGTGATGGAGTAGTTCGTATCGGCGGCGCCGCTGCACGACGTCTGGTAGGGCGACCCCGCCACGGTGCTGGAACTGGTGGCCGTCGTCGAGCAGGTGGGCTGGAAACTGAGCGAGGAGGCGTGTCGCCGTTGACGAAGCCGGAGTAGCTGGCGAGATCGTCGGCGCACTGCCGCCGTAGGCCATGGAGCCGCTCGAGGCGGTGATGGTCAGGTTCGCAGGCGTGACCGTCACCGAACCCCCGGCGTAGGTGATGGTGTAGTTGGGGTCGACCGCGCCACCACAGGACGAGACGTAGGGAGTGCCCAGCACCGGGCTCGAGCTGGTGGCCGTGGTCGAGCACGTCGGCTGCGTCGTGAGCGAGAGGGCGGACTGGCCATTCACGAAACCGGCATAGCCGGGGGTGATGGTCGGCGGTGTCGCCGCCGTAGGGCATGGAGTTGCTCGACGCCGTGATCGTCAGCGGTGCCGGCGTCGACGGTGAAATCGCCCGTCGACGTGGTGTAGACGACGGAGTAGCCCGTCGCGTTGGCGCCCGACAGCGTGGCTCCGCTGCACCAGGCGGGCGCCAGCGTGTAGCTGCCGCCGGCATGGTGGGTCCGATGCTCTTGATGCCAGCGCTGGTGCACACCAGCCCGGAGGTGTCCACGGTGACGCCGGACGGCGGGTTGTCGGTGCCGGTGAAGGTCGGCTGTGCCCCCGTACATCTGGGTGCCCGAGACTGCGACAGTGACCGGGATGGCCACCACGGTGAAGTCGTTGGCCGGAGTGGTGTAGACGACGGTGTAGTCGGTGGCGTCGGCACCCCCGAGAACCAGTCCGCTGCACGACGACGCCAGGAGCGTGTACGAGCCCGGCGCCAAGCCCGGGCCGATGGTCGTTGCTGTCCCCACGGTGGTGCAGGTGAGGCCGCTGCTGTCGAGGGTGACGCCGAAGGGCGTGCGTGCCGGTTCCCGCGAAGTTGGCCGAAGCGGTGAAGGTCGGCGACCCGCCGTAGGTCTGGCTGCCCGCGATGGTCACGCTCAGCGGCACGGAGGTGAGGCCGGCCGCCAGCGCCGAGGCCACCGGCGTCCCCAGCCCCGTAGCCATGTCGTAGCCGGCCATCGCCGGGAACTGGCCGCCGGCCGTTGCGTTGTAGTCGTTGTTCCCCGACGTCACGTCGTTGAGGTAGGTGCCGGGCGACTGCTGGGCCAGCAGGTAGAGCGCAGGGTTGAGCTGCCCGTAGCCGGCGGTGTTGCCGTTGGCCGAGGCCACCACGGCCAGCACGGCCGCCCACAGCGGCGCGGCACCGCTGGTCCCGCCCAGGGCGGTCCAGCGCGATGTCCGTTGACGCTGTCGTAGATGATGTAGCCGCTGCTCGGGTCGGCGTCGGCGGAGACGTCGGGAACCTCGCGGCAGTCACCACCGGCGTTGGCGCACGGGGTTCCGCTGCTCCCGCTCACCACGCCGAGCGCCTGCTGGTACGACGGCATGGCGAAGGTGGTGGAGATGCCGCCGCCTCCGGCACCCTCCGAGTAATACAGCGCGTCGTTCCAGGCCTGCTCCGTCGGTGGCGGCCCGAGCGTCTGTGTCCCGTGACCGAGCGAAGTGCCCCCGACCGAGGTGACGTCGGGTTGGCTGGCCGGGTCCGAGACGGCGAGGTTCAGGTTCTGAATGACGTCACCGCCGTTCGTCTCGTCGGTGACCCACACGTAGTCGCGGCTGCCATCGCTGACCAGCTGCCCCATGGCGTCCGTGCCCGGTCTCGAGCGAGACGGTCGCGCTGATCGTGTTGGTGGAGGTGTTGATGGTGGCCATCACGTCGCCCGGGAAGCTCAAGCCCGTTCAGGACGGCCAGGACCTCGTTGCCGTCGGGGACAGACCGATGGACTGCACCAGTCCGGTGCCGTTGGACGGCTGCGTGGTCGCAATCGTCTTGACCACGTGCGTGGGTGCCCAGGCTGACCACCGAGATCCCTCCCCCGGTCCCGCGTTGGCCACGTACAGGTCGCCGGCAGTGGCCGACACGGTGAGAGCGACGGGATCGTTCCCGACGGCGACGGTCGAGGGCGTGCGCCCGCACGACGAGGTGATGGTGGCATTGCAGGTCGAGGCGCTGAAGTACTCGACCCGGTTGTTGGCCCCGTCGGCGACGTAGACGAAGCCGTTGGTGCTGTCGAGCGCCAGGGCGGTCGGCACGCTGGAGGAAGGCAGCGTCACCGTCGTGACGTACGTGGTGGCGGTGCTGGTCGCGCTGTAGACGGCGACGGTGCCGTTGCTGTTCGCCACGTAGAGGGTGGAGCCGCTCACGGCGAGTGCCGTCGGGGAGCTCAGGTGGCCACCCGAGGCGATCTGCGTCGGTGAAGCGCACCCGGTCGTCGTGGTCTGGTTGCAGGTGGCGGTCGAGACGACGGTCAGGGAGCTGCTGGTGGCGTCGGCCACGAACACCTTGCCGGCCGCCGTGTCCAGCGCGACGGCATCGGGACCCGAGCCCGAGCCAGTGGACACGGAGCCCTTGGTGACGAAATTGGTCGGGTTGCTCGTGCTGCCCTCGCTGTCCACGCTGAGCGGTGTTGCTCGACTTGTTGGCGATGTAGAGGGTGCCGGTCGAGGGGTCGACGGCCTGCGCTACCGGCTTGGAGCCCGTCGTCGCAGCGATCTTTCCGTTGATGTTGCACCCTTGTGCGCCCTGGTCGCCCGAGGCGACGAAGATCGATTGCCCTTCCGCGGCGGCCGCCTGGAAGAGCGTGTTCTCCGAGCTCTGCACGGATTGCCCGACGTAGGCCTCGCAGCCGTTCGTCCAGCTGGCGCTGACGATTTTGGCCGTGTCGTCGCTGACGATCTTGCTGAAGACGTTGTAAAGGCTGTCCGAGGAGCCACCCTCGTAGACCTCGATGTTGGCCTGCGGTGCCAGGGAGAGCACCGTCTCGATGTCGAGCTCGGCTTCCGACGTCCCGGTGCCCGTTGCTCCCCCGCCGTCGATGTTCGTCTCCGAGATCTGCCCGGGGCCGAGGGTGATGCTGTAACAATTGGCGAAGGTGCTGATGTCGCTCGGGAAGTAGCCGGCCCCGGACATCTCCAAGAGGGCGACGGTGCTGCCCGCCCCGTACTTGTTCGAGGAGTAGAGGGGGTTGAAACCGTACGCCTGGGCCAACTCGGGCGCATCGAGTGCGCCCGTGCTGGTCTCCACCGAACTGATGCTGTGACGCGCAGGTACCCGACGTCGGTGAGGGCTGCCCCGGCGCCAGGGCAGGAGCGGCGAGGTCAGCGGCGGCGTGCGGCAATGCCTGGCTCGCCTGGGGGATGCTCGTCGAAGGCTGTGGAGGGCTGAGCGTGTCGAGGCCGAGGATGCCTTCGATCTGGGGTGCCACCGAGCTGTCCACTTCGGGAGACGTCGCGTTGTCGTAGCCGGTCCTGCCCGAGGACAGGCGGTACTGCGAGATCGGCGTCGAGAAGGCCGACTGCTCCTGGGCCACCGTGCCCGATACGGGCAGAGACAGACCCGTGGCTGATGGCGTCCCGACCGTCAGACCTTGGTGTTGGAGGCTGGCCGTGACCTGCGCGACGGTGGCGGGCGTCGGCCCGAATTCCTGCGCGAATTCCGTGGGTGTCAAGAAGTGGTGATAGTCCGGGGAGCCCGGATCGGAGACCTCCTGCACCTCGTTCGCCAGCGCCGCCGGATCACGTGGCTTCAGCGTGACGGTGAGCGGCAATGCCGTTGCGGTCGGCGCGGGTCCGAGAAGGGTGGCGCCGGGCGGGACGAGGCCCTGATGGCCGGGCAGCTTCACCCGCCCGTTTCCCGCTGCTCCGGCGTTCGACGTGGTGGCGGCGCCGTACGCCACGACAAACGCCAGTAGGAGCGCGATCCCCACGAGACCCGAGGCGACGCCGTGCAGCCGACCGCCGCCACGTCGATCCACGTTCATCTGTGCGTCCTCCACAGGTGCCCCCCGGGGGTGGGAAGGCTCTTGTTCCTCCGGGGCCACTGACCGCACTCACCGGCTCGTCGGCGGCGCGATGCAACAGGCACCTACCCCCTCATTCTCGGCACCGACCGGCTTCGCCCTTAGGGCCAGACTCTGGAAAAAGTGGCGTCCCGGCCCTGAGTCCGGTGGATGACTCACATGGGCCCCATCGGGTCCTTTTCGGCGACGTCCGGCCGTGGAAACGGAGCCGCACCGGCCCCGGAAGAGGCCGTCAGGACGCATCGGGGCCTCCCTCCCCTCTTGGGTCGTACCGGGCGTCCTACCGGGTTTCCATCCGGTAACCAGCACTGCGCTGCCCCGGTACCTCGTACGTCGCACCGCTGGTGCGACGTGGCCTGCAAACGCGACCGGTCGGCGCGCCGGCATGACACACTGTGGGTTCCTCAGCCCGCCGTCGATGGGAGCCGTCGGACACGTGTTGGTTTTCACCTTCCCCGGACAGGGATCACAGCGCGCCGGAATGGGTGAACCGTGGGTCGATCACCCCTCGTGGGAAGTCGTGGAAGAGGCCTCCGCCGCGGCCGACCGTGACCTCGCCCGGCTGTTGCTGCGCGCGCCGATCGAGGAGCTCACTCAGACCGAGAACGCCCAGCTGGCGACCACGGTGCTCAGCCTCGTCGTGCTCGACGCGGTGGAGCGGATCGGGCTGACTCCGGCGGCCTGTGCGGGCCACAGCCTGGGTGAGTACACCGCCTTGGTGGCCAGTGGGTCGCTCGGGTTCGACGACGGTATTCACCTGGTCGTTGCGCGGGGCGAAGCGATGGCGCGGGCGGGCGAGGAAGCCCCGGGGACGATGGCCGCCCTGCTCGGGATTGGCGACGACGACGCCGAGGCGGCCTGCATGCGCGCCGAAGGTGACGTCTGGGTCGCCAACTACAACGCGCCCGGCCAAGTCGTGATCGCCGGCACGGCCGAAGCGGTTGCCCTGGCCGGTGAGTTGGCCAAGGGTCTCGGCGCCAAGCGGGTGATGCCCATTCAGGTCTCGGGCGCCTTCCATACGCCGCTCATGCAAGGAGCGCGGGCCGACCTGCGCAAGGCCCTGGCCGAGGTGACCTTCCTGACACCCGAAGTGCGGGTCGTCGCCAACGTCGACGCGCATGTCCACGACGATCCCGCCGACTGGCCGGGCCTGTTGTCGGCCCAACTGTGCAGCCCGGTGCGCTGGCGTCAGACTCTCGAGACGTTCGCCGGACTCGGACTGACGTCGCTCGTCGAGTTGGGACCGGGCGGCGTCCTCAGCGGCCTGGCGAAGCGGAGCCTGCCCGAAATCCAGTCCCTGGCCGTGTCCAAGCCCGAGGACCTGGACACGTTGATGGACCAGATCGGCGCGGCGGGGACGTGGCGGGCCGAACCGGCGCTCCACCAGGGTGAGCACCTCTACATGTCCGAACGGGTCGTCGTCAGCCCATCGAGCGGCATCTTCAGCCCTGAGTCGTCCCTGCAGGCTCCGGGAACCGGGTTACTCCCCGGTACCGACGGAGGGTCCGACACGTCGTCCGCTGTCGACGTCGGCGAGCTGGTCGGCCGGGTCGGGGTCTCCGAGGTGCGGACACCGTTCGCGGGCCAGGTCATCGGGTGGCTGGCGGCCGACGGCGAGCGAGTGCAAGAGGGCCAGCCGCTGGTGTGGCTGAGGGTCCCCGACTCCCGCTGATGGCCATCGTCCTCGTCACCGGTGGGACCCGCGGCATCGGGGCGGCCTGCGTCGCGTGGTTCCTGGCCAACGGGGACCAGGTGGCCACCACCTACCGCTCGGCCGATCCCCCGGATCCACCCGTCGGAGCCGAACCCGAGCGTTTCCACGCCGTCAGGTGCGACGTGCGCAATGCCGAGGAGGTCGAATCGGCCTTTGCCTCCATCGAGGAGCGGTGGGGCCCGGTGCAGGTCCTGGTGGCCAACGCCGGCATCACCTTGGACTCGCTGATGTTGCGCATGAGCGACCAGGCCTTCCACGACGTGATCGACGCCAACCTCACGGGGTCGTTCCGGGTGGCCAAGCGGGCCGTGGCCAAGATGCTGCGGTTGCACACCGGCCGCATCATTTTCGTCTCGTCGGTCGGCGCCTTCGTGGGCCTCCCGGGACAGGCGAACTACGCCGCATCCAAGGCCGGCCTGGTCGGCATGGCCAGGGCCATTGCCCGGGAAGTGGGCAGCCGGCAAATCACCGTCAACGTGGTGGCGCCCGGCTTGATCGACACCGACATGACGGCCGCCCTCGGTGCGGACCGGGTTGCCCTGATGACCGGTCAGGTTCCGCTCGGCCGCGCCGGCAGCCCGGCTGACGTGGCAGCAATGGTGGGCTTCCTGGCCTCGGATGCCGCGGGCTACGTGACCGGCGCCGTCATGCCGGTCGACGGTGGGCTGGGCATGGGCCTGTAGCGTTCAAGGGACCGACGACAAAGGAGCAGATTGTGGACAGCGACGCAGCGTTCGAGAAGTTTCGCGAGTGCGCCGTGGAAGTACTGCAGGTGCCAGCGGACAAGATCACCAAGGAGGCCAAGTTCGCTGACGACCTCGATGCCGACAGCCTTGACCTGGTGGAGCTCGTGATGGCACTGGAAGAGGCGTTCGACATCACGGTCGAGGAGACCGAGCTCGAGGACATCACCACCATTGGGCAGGCGTTCGACCTGATCTCAGCCAAGCTCTGATGCAGATCGGGATCGGTGCCGATGGCCCAATCCGGGGACGGCGCGTCGCCGTCACCGGACTGGGGGCGGTCACGTGCTGCGGCGTGGGCGTGGACGCGTTGTGGGAGGGGCTGCTCCATCCGACCGTGGTCGGTGGAGTGGTGCGCGACTACGAACCCACCGACTGGTTGGGACCGAAGGAAGTGCGCCAACTCGACCGGTTTGCCCAGCTGTCCATTGTGGCGGCGGACCAGGCTGTCGCCGCTGCGGGAGAGCTCGCCGTCGACCCGGCCAAGGCAGGTGTGATCTTCGCCACCGGGGTCGGAGGCTTCGAGACGCTGGTCAACCAGGTCGGCGTGTACAACGAGAAGGGCGCCGATCGGGTCTCCCCTCGGTTGGTGCCGATGATGATGGCCAACGCCGGCGCAGCCGGGATCTCCATGCGCCTGGGCTGGCGCGGTCCGTCCGAGGTCATCTGCACGGCCTGCGCCGCCGGCACCCATTCCATTGCGGCTGCCGCACGCCTCGTGGCGACGGGTCGCTGTGAGGTGGCCATCGGCGGCGGGTCGGAAGCAAGCATGCACCCGGTGGCACAGGCTGCCTTTGCGAACATGACCGCCCTCTCGACGTCGGGCAACTCACGCCCGTTCGATGCCCGACGCGACGGCTTCGTCATGACCGAGGGCGCTGCCGCCCTCGTCCTCGAGGATTGGGATCGTGCCGTCGCCCGCGGCGCCACGATTTATGCCGAGGTGGCCGGCGCCGCCAGCACCTCCGACGCCCATCACATCACCGCCCCCGCCCCCGACGGGTCCGGCGCGGTGGCCTGCATGGAGCTTGCCCTGGGCGATGCCGGCATCGGGCCGTCCGACGTCGGTCACATCAACGCCCACGGGACCTCGACGCCCCTCAACGACCTGGCCGAAGCGCGGGCCATCGCCAAGGTCTTCGGCGAGCCCGGACCGCTCGTCACCTCCACCAAGGGGGTGACAGGGCACGGGTTGGCCGCGGCGGGTGCGATCGAGGCCGTGGCGGCCGTTCTGACGATCGACCGCGCCACCATCCCGCCCACCGCCGGTTACGGAGAGCCCGACCCCGACATCACGATCCAGATCGTGCACGGCGAGCCGCGCCCATGGCAGCCCGCCGCTGTGCTCTCCAACTCGTTCGGCTTCGGCGGCCACAACGGCTGCCTGGTGCTGCTGCCCCCTGCCTGAGACCAACCGATAAGGTCGCACCTCCGCTGCCGCCGGAGCAGCGACTCGTGAGGTCCGTCGATGGGAAGGCTGCAAACCTGGGGTGCCGCGGCGCGCCACTCCCGCCCGTTCCAGGTGGTGGCCGCCGTCGTGGTCGTCGCCCTGGTGGCGGGCGGCGTCGTGCTGGTGACCCGCAGCACCGTGCCGGCGCCCTCCCCGACGCCCAAGCCCGCACCGTCGACCCGCGCCGTCGCCCTCGGAGATTCGGTCCCCTACGGCCACGGGCTGGCCAACCCGTACCTCACGCCCCAGATCGGCCTGCCCACCAGCGCGATCTCCCAGGGGCCCTCGACGCAGGCCTACCCCAGCATGGTGGCCTCGAACTTCGGGTTGACGATGTCGGTGCGCCCGACCAACTGCAACCTGACCGGCGACCAACTCTCCATCAGCGGGGCGGTCGCCGACGGCGCCGACAACACCAGCCGGGACGGGCAGTGCCCGGCTCCACCCCAGCAAGCCCGCGACCTGGCGGACGAACTGGCGGCCACGGACCTGGCCCAGCACCCTGCCCGGCTGGTCCTGTTGCAGGACGGGGCCGACGACATCGATTTCAGCGCCTGCCTCGAGTACCAGCTGGCCCAGGTGTTAGGGGTCGGCATCGGCCTCGGCCACAGCTGCGTCGCCAACGGATCCGTCACGCCGACAGTGGCCACGGAACTGGCCCACGTGCGGGCAAGCCTGGCCCAGGCCATTGAGACCCTGGCCCCGCACTCCTCGACGGTCGCAGTGCTCGACTACTACCAACCAATTCCCGAGCCCTCACAGATCGCCAAGGGCACGAGCACGTCGGGCCTGCACACGAACCTGGTGTGCAGTGGCCTCAAGCCCAACGCAACCGCCACCTTCGCCGCCGCCCAGATCGTGCTCGCCACGCTGAACCGGGCCGTGGGCGGAGCGGTGGCGGACGCCCGCGCCCACCATGTCAAGAACGTGACCCTGGTCGACGTCTCGGATGCCTTCGCCGGCCACGGGATCTGCACAACGCACCCCTGGGTGTTCTCGGGTGAGCCCGTGCCCGACTCGACCCTGGCCGCCGACGGGGAGCACATTGTGTCCGCCAAGGCCTGTTCCGGAACCGATCCGCTGCACGGGGCGTCGATCTGCACGGGCGTGATCGCGTCAGCCCTGGCCGCCGAGCGGGACCTGCAGGATTATGTCTGGCGCGCCGCACACCCCAATGCAGCGGGCCAGCGCGCGCTCGCCGCCGCCGTGGAGCATCAGCTCCGCGGGCGCGTGCCTAGTCGATGGCGTCCCGGAACGAGCCGACGAAGGCCGCCGCACCCTCAGGGCCCTGCTCCTCGAGGAGGCGGCGCACCAGGGCCGAGCCCACGACGACACCGTCGGCGACTTCGCACACCTGCGCCGCCTGATCCGGCGTCGACACGCCGACGCCGACGCACACCGGCATGTCCGTGCAGCTCCGGATCCGCTCGACGACCTTGGCCACGTCCGACCCGAGGTCCACCCGCTCCCCCGTCACGCCCATGCGCGCCACGGCGTAGACGAAGCCGCGTGCTCGGGCGCAGATGCGCTCCACCCGCTCCGGTGGCGAGGAGGGTGCCACCAGCAGGACCGTGTCGATGCCGGCCGCGTCCGCCTCGGTGGCCCACGGACCGATCTCCTCGATCGGCAGGTCGGCAATGATCGCACCACTCACACCGGCGGACGCCAGGGACCGGGCCATACGCTTGTGACCGGCCCGGAACACCAGGTTGTAGTACGTCATCACCGCAATCGGGACGGGAACCTCGGCGCGGGCGATGCCGTCGAGGACCTGATCGGGCACCGTGCCCCGCTGGAGCGCGCGCAGTGCCGCCTCCTGAATCACCGGACCGTCCATCATCGGATCCGAGAAAGGGATCCCGACCTCCACGGCGTCGGCCCCGGCGGCGACCACTGCGGCCAGCGACTGCGTCCAGTCCTCTGTCATGCCCCCCATCAGATAGGGGATCAACAATTTGCGGCCCCGCTCGCGGCCAGCCCGGAGCTCCTTCTCGAGATCAGGCATCAGAGCGGTGCCCGAAGATCTCTCGCACCTGCGCAACGTCCTTGTCCCCGCGGCCGGACAGCGTGATCAACACCGTGGATCCAGCCGGGAGAGCCTCGGTCCCGGCGCTCTTGGCCACCCAGGCCACGGCATGGGACGACTCCAGAGCCGGGATGATCCCCTCCGTATGACTGAGCAACCGGAAGGCATCGAGCACTTCGTCGTCCGTGGCCATGGAGTACTCGGCCCGCCCGATGGCCGCCAGGTGCGAGTGCTCGGGTCCCAGCCCGGGGTAGTCCAACCCGGCCGAGATCGACTCGGCCTCCTCGATCTGCCCGGCTTCGTCCTGGAGCAGCCGGGAATGCATGCCGTGCAGCACCCCCGGAATACCGTTGGTGACTGCGGCGCCGCCCGCCGCTTCGACGCCCACCAACCTCGCCGGCGTGTCGACGAAACCGGCAAAAGTCCCTGCCGCATTCGAGCCGCCGCCGATACAGGCCACCACGACGTCCGGTGCGGCGCCCTGCAGCAGATCGGCGCACTGGGCCCGGGCTTCTTCACCGACGACGCGCTGCAGTTGCCGCACCATGTACGGGAACGGATGCGGCCCCATCACCGAGCCGAGGCAGTAATGCGTGCTGTCCACCGTGGCCACCCACTCCCGCATGGCCTCGTTCACCGCGTCCTTGAGCGTCCGGCTTCCCGACGTCACCGTCCTCACCTCGGCGCCCAGCAGCTCCATGCGGAAGACGTTGAGCTCCTGACGCTGCGTATCCACCTCGCCCATGAAGACGGTGCATTCCAGGCCGAACAGCGCCGCCGCGGTGGCAGCGGCCACACCGTGTTGGCCCGCCCCTGTCTCGGCGATCATGCGCGCCTTGCCCATGCGCTTGGTCAGCAGCGCCTGCCCCACGACGTTGTTCAGCTTGTGCGAGCCGGTGTGCGCCAGGTCCTCCCGCTTCAGGAAGACCCGGACCCCGAGGCGCTCCGACAGACGCGTGCACTCGGTCACCGGGGTGGGACGCCCGCCGTAGTGCCGCAGCAGCCCGTCCAATTCGCCGCGGAACGCGGGGTCCGCCCACGCATCGTCGAACCACTTCTCGAGCTCGAGGCAGGCGGGCATGAGCGACTCCGGGACGAAGCGACCGCCGAATTCGCCGAATCGACCGTCCTCACCCGGGCGGCCCATCAGGCTCTCACCCTCGACGCTCATGCGTCCCTCCAGTCGTAGGGCTCTTCCGTCTCGACGTCCTCCAACGGATCGCGGGCGGCGAGGCCGGCATGGGCTTCGCGGGCGTTGGCGATGAACTGGCGCAGGAGCAACGGGTCCTTGCGGCCGGGCGCCGACTCGACCCCGCTCGACACGTCGACCCCGCGGTGGACGGAGGTGGGCCACCGCCTGGGCCACGTTGTCGGGGCGCAGGCCGCCCGCGACGATGAGTCGATCATGGTTGGCCACCCCTTCGGCGAGCCGCCAGTCGAAGACTTGACCCGACCCCGGGTTGTCGCCGTCGACCAGAAGGAAGTCGGCCCCGAACTCGTCGAAGCGCACGATGGTGCGGTCTCCGGCCGGGAAGGCCTTGATGACCGTGGGGACGCGGGCGCGCACCCATCTGGTGTCCTCAATCGTCTCGTGCCCGTGCATCTGCGCCGCACCCAGTCCGGCGACCCGGACCACCTCTACAATGCGCTGGGGTGCCTCGTCGCGGAAGACGCCCACCGTGAGCACGTGCTCCGGGAGGCGCTTGGCGATGTCCCCGGCGAGCTGGACCGAGACCTGCCGCGGGGAAGGGGCGAAGATGAAGCCCACCGCCGAGGCCCCGAGGCTGACCGAGAGCAGCGCGTCAGCCTCCGACGTGATCCCGTCGATCTTCACGAAGAGGTCCTCGTTCATCGGGACCCGACCGGATGCCCGACCAGCTCGCGCAGCTGGGCCGGACGGTCGTCCGCGCGCATCAACGTCTCGCCGACCAGAATCGCGTCGTACCCTGCTTCGGCCAGGCGCCTGGCGTCGGCCGCGCCGCGGATACCCGACTCGGCGACCGCGACCACGCCGGGCGGGATGCGGGCCGCCAGCGCGGCAGGCGCGCTCGTGATCCACCTGGAACGTGCGCAGGTCACGCTGGTTCACGCCCACGAGTGCCGCGCCCGTGGCGAGCGCACGCGCCAACTCTTCCTGGTCGTGCACCTCCACCAAAGCGGCCAGGCCGAGCTGCTCGGCCAGGGCGGCGCAAGCCGCCAGCTCGGCGTCCGACAGTGCGGCGGCGATCAGCAGCACCGCGTCCGCCCCCATCAGGCGCGCATCGGCGACGTCGGCCTCCTGCACGGTGAAGTCCTTGCGCAGGACGGGCAGGCCCGACGCCTGGCGGGCCAGGCCCAGATCCGCCGTCGACCCACCGAAGAAATCGACGTCGGTCAAAACCGACAGGCAGGCGGCACCGCCGGTGACGTACTCCTTTGCCACCAGATCGGGCTGCAGGCCCGGGTCGAGGGCGCCCTTGGAGGGAGAGCGCCGCTTGATCTCGGCAATGCACGAGAGGCCCTCCCCTCGCAGCGCAGCCGTGAAGTCCCGGGGCAGAGACGTGCTCGCCGCCTGTTCGACCAGGTCGGGGAGGGCGCGGCCGTCAGCCTCGGCGCGGGCCCGGTGAGCAGCGAGGATGTCCGCCAGGTAGGTGGGCATGACGTGTCAGCGTAGCGGCGGGCCCTTTCCGTCCTTGTCCACCACCCCGTCCGGGGCCACCTGAGCGGCCGGGACCCCGCCGAGGCGGCGAGGTCGGACCAGGCGGGTCAGTCGCGCAGGCGGCTGAGGACGCGCTGGCGGCGCTGGCTGGCTTCACGCGGCAGCCCGCAGGTCGGCGCCGAAGTGGGGGTGTGGACCGCGGCGGCGGCACGCAGCATCTCGGCCAGGCCCGAGTAGATGACCTCAATGGTGAAATCGTCGACCTCGATGGAGGCCGTCTCGGTGCCGTCCTCGTCGAGCTGCGTGACCTTGACCATCAGTCGGCCAGGAGCCGGGTGCGGAGCTCGTCGCCCTGCCGCTCGATCGCGATGGAGTCACCGTCACGGAAGATCCAGCCCACCTGACGCCAGGAAGCGAGCTCGGGCAGCGCCCGCGCCTCGGCAGTGGCTGCAGTGATGCTTCCGGACTCCGTGTCAGTCACAACGTCCCCATGGTGCAAGGGTGCGCCCCTGTTGTCTCATGTTCGGTGACGTCCGGTTGCAGTCCCGGTGCTGCGGCCATGACGGTTGGACGCCGGGGCCCCGCTCAGCGTGCGAAGAGGTGCCAGCCCGCCCACATCCAGGCCAGGACCAGCACGACGCGGAGGACGGGCCCCCTCGCCAGGCGCTCCAGCACCACGGCGGGGCGGGCCAGCTGGGAGCCCGCAACGTGGGAACGGGCCCACAGGGCGAGCGAGGCCAGGCCGAGCACGGCCCAGACGGCATAGGAGAGGGCCGAGGTCACGACGGCCCGGGCCGGGGTCGTGCCGGGCCTGTCGGGCGACGCGTCTCCCCTTGCGCACGATGGCTGCACCGAGGCACAGCCAGAGGAAGAACACGAGCGCTTTGAGGCCGTAGTGACGATCGACGGCATCGAGCATGGAGCTCAGCGTCGGGTGGTCGGCCCGGCTGCCCCGGGCGGCGTAGTCGACCAGTTCCCACGCCACGATCGCGACGAACAGGACGATCCAGGCCCGCCACGGGTGGCTCGTGTCGCTTCCCAGCCCGGGGTGACGCGGGCGGAGCGGCCATCGCACCAGCACGAGCACTGCCAGGCCGACGATCGGGACCGCGGTCACCACGTTGGCGGACCCGCTGAACGGGGTGGTGGTGGCCGCCGCCAGGGCGTAGGCCGCGGCGGCAACGAGGAAGAGCGTGCGCGCCAGCGATGGTCGGTGTGGGCCCCCGACCCCGCCTCCGCCCCCGCCCCGGCTTCCTCCGCCCAACACCTCCCCTGCGGACACCGGTGCGGTCGTTCCTCTCAGCCGGACCCGGTGCCGGCTGTTCCGCTGAGGGGAAGGAGGCTCGCCCGAGCCGGGCGGGAGCCGCCGACACCCTCGCCCGAGCGCACCCGGACCGGCCCCGGGGCCTCGACGGTGCGATGGAGGTAGGCCAGCGCCACCCACGTCCCGAGCTCTCCGCTCCAGGCCGCCGAGGTGATCGACCCCAGGACCTTGTCGTCGGCCGCGCCGTCCCCGGCGGGGGCCTCCCCCGCATGCAGGGTCATGCCGCGGGACAAGGGAGCATCGTCATCCGCCGGCGCCACCACGCCGACCAGGCGGCGGGGCACGTTGGAACCACGGGCATCCAGGCGCGCCACGAGCTCCTGGCCCGTGTAACAGCCCTTCGTGAAGCTGACGGTGCGTTCCACCAGTCCCGCCTCGGCGGCGATTGTCTTGGCGGTGAGCTCGGTCCCCATGGCGGGGATCCCCGAGACGATGCGGCAGGCCTCGACCGCCTCGGCACCGCAGGCGATGACGCCCTCGGGGAAGGAGGCGTCACCCGGGCCCAGCACCACGTCCTCGGGCCCCAGGAGATCGACGCCGGTCCACCCGTTCCAGGAGAACGGCAGGGTGAGCACGCCCCGCTCGGCCAGCACCGTCAGCAGGCCGGCTGCCGCCTCGCCCACCCCGCTGCCCCGCAGTGAGAGGTCACGCCAGGCGAGCCGCTCGAGCTCGACCTTCGAACGGAGGAGGAAGCGTTGCAGGCGCGCCTGCACGGTGTCGCCGTAGCCGCGGTCGACGTCGAGCACGAAACCCTGACCGTCGGTGCGGGTCACGCGCAGCAGCGCCGACAGCTTCCCGTCCGGTTCCAGCAGGAGCGAGTCCGCAGAGGCGCCCACGGCCAACGCGGCGACGTCCTGGCTCAGTTGACCCTGCAGGTACGCCTCGGCATCGGGCCCGCGCACGGCCAGCACGTCCCGACCGGACCGGAATGCGCCGGCGCCCCGCCGCAGGGCCTCGGTCTCGGCGTCGAGTCCGGCTGTCGTCACGAACGCTCCTGGGCTCGGCGGGCGGCGCTCATCCCGCGCGCCGCGGTGACCGCCACCAACAACGCACCGGCCTTGTGCGCGCACTCCTCGTCCTCGCTCTGCGGGTCGCTGTCCGCCACAATGCCCGCCCCCGCCTGCACGCTGGCCCGCCCGCCCGGCGTCACCACCATGGTGCGGATGGCGATCGCCGTGTCGACGTTGCCCGAGAAGTCGATGTAGCCCACGACGCCCCCGTACACGCCGCGCTTGGTCGGCTCGAGCTCGTCGATGATCTCCATGGCGCGCACCTTCGGTGCGCCCGAGAGCGTGCCCGCCGGCAACGTCGCCCGCAACACGTCGATCGGCCCCTTGCCGTCGGCGAGCTCGCCCGAGACCTGGGAGGTGATGTGCATGATGTGGCTGTAGCGCTCAATCGTCATGAGTTCGTCGACCTTTTCCGTGCCGAAGCGCACGACGCGCCCGACGTCGTTGCGGGCCAGGTCCACCAGCATGATGTGCTCGGCCAGCTCCTTGGGATCTTCGGCCAGCTCCCCTTCGAGCAGCCGGTCGTGCTGCTCGTTCTCGCCGCGCGGCCGCGAGCCCGCGATCGGCCGGGAGGTGACGACACCATCGCGCAGCCGCACCATGGGCTCGGGCGAGGCACCGACGACGGTCACCTCGGGAAAGCGCAGGAAGTACATATAGGGGCTCGGGTTCAGCAGGCGCAGGGCGCGGTAGACGTCGTAGGAGTCGGCCCCGAGGTCGAGGTCGAAGCGTTGCGACAGCACCACCTGGAAGATGTCGCCGGCCCGGATGTACTCCTTGGCCGCCTCAATGGAGGCCTTGTACGCCTCTGCGCTCACCGTGCGCTCAGCCTCGGCCTTCGGGAGCCCGGGACGCGGCGCGGCCACCATGGGCCGCGGGGCCGAGCCGTCCGCCGGTCGCGCGCAGTCGGCCGCCAGCTCGACGAGGCGCGCGCAGGCGCCCTCGTAGGCGGCCGTCACCGCCTCGGCGTCGAGGGTCCCATCGGAGCCCTTGGAGCCATCCGGATCCCCGGGCACCACGACGTTGTCGACCAGGACAATGCGTTGCCGCCAGTGGTCGAATGCGCAGAACTGTCCGATGACGACCAACGCGGCGTCTGGATGACCCACGTCGTCGTACGGCACGTCGGGGAGTCGTTCGACCTCGCGGACGACGTCATAGCCGAGATACCCGACCAGCCCCCCGTGCAGTGGCGGCAGCCCGGCCAGCGAGGGTGACTGGAAGCGCGCCACCATGGCCTCGACGGCGGCCAGAATGCCCCCGTCGGAGTCCTGCAGGCCGAGGCGCCCGGTGGTCTCGACGTGCCGCCCCCGCGCCGTGAGCGTCGCCAGCGGACGGCGACCCACAAAGGAGTAGCGGCCCCAGCGCTCCCCGCCCTCGACGGACTCGAAGAGGAAGCCGTCACCCTCCCCCACGACGTTGGCGAAACAAGTCACGGGCGTCAGGGTGTCGGCGACCACCTCGCACCAGACCGGCACGATGGTGTGCGCCTTGGCCAGCGCGGCGAATTCGGCGGGATCGGGGTGGAAGCCCAGGCCGCCCGCCGACGATGCGGGACCCGGACCGCCGCCGGCGGTCACGGCGCGGGCACTCCCGGGCCCGTGCCGATGGTCCGGTAGAAGCAGGACCGCTCCCCCGTGTGACACGCCCCGCGACCGTGCTGATCGACCAGGACGACGAGCGCGTCGCCGTCACAGTCCATCCGGACCTCCCGCACGTACTGGCGGTCGCCGGACGTCTCGCCCTTCTGCCAGTACTCCTGACGGCTCCTGCTGTAGAACCAGGAGCGTCCCGTCTCGATCGTGCGGCGCAGCGCCTCGGCGTCCATGTACGCCATGGTCAAGACCGTGCCGTCCGTCGCGTCCTGCACGATGGCCGGCACCAGTCCGCCCTGCTTGTCGAAGTCCACCAGGCGCGCCAGCGCCTCGTCGAAGGTCAACGGCACTCCCTCGGGTGCAGCGGACGCCGGAGCGGTTCCGGCCCCGGGCGCGCTCACAGGTACAGCCCGGTGCCGCTGTCGTTGCGCGGGGAGGCGATGGCGTGAATGTCGCGCTCGCGCAGGATCACGTACTCCTCGCCGTGCACCTCGACCTCGAAGCGGTCCTCGGGGTTGAACAACACGGTGTCACCGACCTTGATGGTGCGCACGTGCGGCCCGACCGCCACCGCCTCGGCCCAGGTCAAACGGCGGCTGATCTGGGCCGTGGCCGGGATCAGGATGCCGGCCCGCGAGCGCCGCTCACCGTCGGTCTGCGAGATCTGCACCATCACCCGGTCGAAGAGCACCGAAATCGGCTGCTTGTCCTCACTCACCGCAGGTTTTTCGGTCTTGGGGCGGACGGACCCTTCTTTCGTCGTCGACGTGGGCACCGTTGCACGGTACCGCACGAGGGCGCCCTCCCAGGTCAGGGGGCACGGCTCAGGCCGGCCGGACGGTGACCCCGTGTGCCGCCATGTAGGCCTTGGCCTCCCCGATGGTGAACTCGCGCCGGTGGAAGATCGACGCCGCCAGGACGGCGTCGGCACCCCCCTCGAGCGCCCCGTCGACCAGATGCTGTAAGCCGCCCACGCCGCCAGACGCCACCACCGGGATGTCCACCGCTGCCACGACGGCCCGGGTCAGCGCCAGGTCGAAGCCGTGGCGGGTGCCGTCGCGGTCCATGGACGTCAACAGGATCTCGCCGGCGCCGTTGCCGGCGCACTCGACAGCCCAGGCCACCACGTCCCGTCCCACCGGCGTCCGCCCACCGTGCGTGTGGACCTCCCACCCGGGCGTTCCATCCGCTCGCGCCCGGGCGTCGATGGCCACAACGGCGCACTGGTTCCCGAACTCCTCCGCGATGTCCCGCACCAATTGCGGACGTTCGACCGCGGCTGTGTTCACCGCGACCTTGTCCGCGCCGGCTCGGAGGAGGCGGCGTGCATCCTCCGCCATCCGGACCCCACCACCGACGGTGAGCGGGATGAAGACCTGCTCGGCCGTGCGCGCCACCACGTCGACCATGGTGTCGCGCTCGTCGGACGACGCGGTGATGTCGAGGAACGTGACCTCGTCGGCACCCTCGGCGTCGTAGCGGGCGGCGAGCTCGACCGGGTCGCCCTCGTCGGTGAGGTCGACGAAGCGCACGCCTTTGACGACCCGACCCCCGGTCACGTCGAGGCAGGGGATCAGGCGGATGCTGCGCACGCCGCGACCCCCTCTTCGACGCTGAGCCGGCCCTCCACGATCGCCTTGCCCACGATGGCACCGGACAGACGACGTCCCGCGGCCTGAAGGTCCGCCAGCGCCCCGAGGTCGCCGATGCTCGACACGCCGCCCGAGGCGACGACCGGCAGGGAGGTGGCGGCCAACAGGGCCTGCAGCCCAGCGAGGTCGGGGCCCGCCAGCATGCCGTCGCGCGCCACCGACGTGGCCACGACCGCGCCGAGGGGCTCCTTCTCCCACAGCTCGAGCAGGTCCGTCACCGCCTGCCCGGAACCGGCCAGCCAACCCTGCGCCTGGGCCTCGGCCACGCCGTCGTCGCCGACCCTGTAGTCGAGCCCCACGGCCACCCGGCCCGGCCAGCGCCGGGCGCAGCGTCCGGCCAGCGCCGGCTCCTCGAGCGCGGCCGTCCCCAGGACGACGCGGGTGACCCCGGAGTCCAGGACCTCTTCGGCATCGTCCTCGGAGCGGATACCGCCACCGAACTCCACGTTGACGCCGGCGGTCCGGGTCAGGCGGACGATCTGCGCCAGCACGCCGCGCTCGTGCGGCACGCCGGTGCGGGCGGCGTCGAGGTCGACGATGTGGATCCAGCGGGCGCCGCCGGCGATGTAGCGCTCCGCCAGTGCGGCCGGGTCGCCGTAGCGGTCCTCCCGTCCGAAGTCACCCTGCGTGAGCCGGACCGCGGTGCCGGCGCGCAGGTCGATGGCCGGCAGCAGCTCCATCACGCCGCTTCCCGGGCGACGCGCACGAAGTTGCCCAGCAGTGCCAGGCCGGTCGCCCCAGACTTCTCGGGGTGGAACTGCGCGCCCCACAGCGCCCGAGACGTCGCCAGCGCGGCGACCTCACCGCCGTAGTCACACACCGCTGCCGTCTCGGGCCCGACGGGCGGTGCGAAGGAGTGCACGAAGTAGACCCAGGGCCGCGGGCCCAGTCCCCGCAGTGGCTCCGGCTCCTCGGGGCCCGTGGCTTCGAGCGTGTTCCACTGCATCTGCGGGTGCTTCACACCGGCAGGCAACGACGCCACCACGCCGGGGAAGATGCCGAGCCCGGCTGCGCCGGGGCTCTCCACGGATCCCTCGTAGAGCAACTGGAACCCGACACACACGCCGAAGAAAGGCACGCCTGCTTCGAGCGCGGCACGGGCAGCGTCTTCCAGGCCGCTCTCGTGCAGTGCCCGGGCGCAGGCGCCGAAGGCCCCCACGCCGGGGAGCACGACGGCGTCGGCCGCGGCCACGGTCGATGCGTCGTCGACGAGGCGTGCCGCCGCCCCGACGTGCTGCAACGCCTTCTCGGCCGAGCGCAGGTTGCCGATGCCGTAGTCGAGGACGGCGATGCGCGGCCCGGCCGTCACAAACTGCCCTTGGTGGAGGGGATGCCACCCCCCTCGACGCGCACGGCGTCGCGCAGGCACCGGGCCACCCCCTTGAAGCTGGCCTCCAGCATGTGGTGCGTGTTCTTCCCCTCGAGCCGGCGGATGTGCAACGTCAGGTCGGCCGCAGTGGCGAAGGCGCGCCAGAATTCCTCGGCCAGTTGCGGGTCGAAGGGCGGCGTGCCGAGTCCCGCCGTGTCCGGGGCGAACTCGAGCGTGTAGGCCAGGTAGGGCCGCCCCGACAGGTCCAACGCGACCTCAATGAGCGCCTCGTCGAGCGGCAGCAGCATGGAGGCGAAGCGGCGCACGCCCGCCTTGTCGCCCAGGGCTTCGGCGAGGAGCGCGCCGAGGACGATGCCGACGTCTTCCACGGTGTGGTGCGCGTCCACGTGCAGGTCGCCCGCGGCGTGCACCGTGAGGTCGAAGCCGGCGTGCTTCCCGAGCTGCTCCACCATGTGATCGAAGAAGGGCAGACCGGTCGAGACGTCGGTGCGGCCGCTTCCGTCGAGCGTCAGTTCGGCCTCAATGGTCGTCTCCTTGGTGGCGCGCGTCTTGGCGGCACGGCGGGCATCGGTGGTCACAGGCTCTCCTTCAAGGCGTGGAGGAAGCGGTCGTTTTCGTCGGCCGTCCCGATGGTGACGCGCAGGCACCCGCGCAGGCCTTCCCAGCTGGCGCAATTGCGGATGAGGACCGAGTGGTCCAGCAGCGACTGCCACACCTCGGTGGCGTCGCGGGCGCGGGGGCGGAACAGGATGAAGTTGGCGTCGGAGGGCCAGCTGTCGACCGGCAGGTCACCGAGGGCGGCCGCCACTCTCCCTCGCTCCTCGGCAATACGCGCCACTCTCGACTCCATCTCGGGCACGTGCCGCAATGCGATGAGGCCGGCGATCTGCGTCTGCGCCGACAGGTGGTAAGGCAGCACCACCGACTCGCACGCCGCCACGACCACCGGGTCCGCCACCAGGTAGCCCAGGCGGGCGCCGGCCATGGCCCACGTCTTGGAGAACGTCCGGGTCACCACGAGACCGGGGTGCGCAGCGCCACGCAGGGCCAGGGCGGACCACGGCGAGAACTGCCCGTACGCCTCGTCCACAATGACGAGGCCGGGCGCCGCACCACTGACTGCGGCCACGGTCTCGGGTGGCTCGGACCGGCCGGTCGGGTTGTTCGGCGAGCAGAGGAACGTGACCTCGGGCCGTTGCGCCGCCAGCAGTTCGAGCGCGTGCGCGGGGTGGATCAGGAAGTCGTCGTCACGCGCCCCCTCGACCACGGCGGTCCCGGTGACCCGAGCGATGTGCGCGTGCAGGGCGTACGTGGGCTCGAACACCAGCGCCCGCCGACCGGGACCCCCGAAGGCCAGGAGCAGGCTCTGGAGGACCTCGTTCGAGCCGTTGGCGCAGAACACCTCGTCGGGTGTGACGCCGTGCAGGTCGGCCACGGCACGCCGCAAGTCGGTGGCCGGTCGATCGGGATAGCGGTGGAAGGACACGTCGGCCAACGCGTCCAGCAACTCCCCACGCCAGGCCGCTGGCGGGGCGAAGGGGGACTCGTTGGTGTTGAGCCGGACCTCGGCCTCCACCTGGGGAGAGTGGTAGCCCTCGGTCAGCTGGAGGTCGGGCCGGACCGGCGGGACGGCGCTCACGACGCCCCCTCGTCGTCGAGCGCACGGAGGCGCAGGCGCACCGAGTCGGCGTGGGCCGGCAGGCCCTCGGTCTCGGCCAGTGTGACGACGAGGGGACCGAGCGCACGCAGGGCATCCGGCGTGACCCGCACCGCGTGCACGTGCTTGCGGAAGTCGTCGGCGCGCAATGCAGACGCGAAGCGCGCCGTCCGGTTGGTCGGCAGGACGTGGTTCGGCCCCGCGATGTAGTCCCCCATGCTGGCTGGGGACCAGGGTCCGATGAAGACTGCGCCGGCGTTCTGCACCAGGCGGAGCAGAGCCTGCCCCTGCTCTTCGGGCACCATCAACTGCAGGTGTTCGGGGGCGATGGCGTTGGCGACGGACAGGGCCTGCTCGGGCCCGTCGACCAGGCAGACGATCCCGGCCGAGGCCAGGGTGGCCTCAAGGTCGGCGCGTCGGCTCGATGCGGCGACGATGCGGTCGACCTCGCTGGCGATCTCCTCGGCCACTCCGCTGTCCCAGGTGACCAGCCAGGCCAGCCCGTCCGGCCCGTGCTCGGCCTGCACCACGAGGTCCACGGCGGCGAAGGCCGGTGGGGCGTCTGGCCCGGCGACGACCACGATCTCGGACGGGCCGGCGAAGGCGGACGCCACGCCGACGACGCCGGACAATTGGCGCTTGGCTTCGGCGACGTAGGCATTGCCGGGGCCGGCGATGACGTCGACGGCGGGCACGCTGCCCGTCCCGTAGGCCATGGCGGCGATGGCCTGGGCCCCGCCGATCCGGTAGACCTCGTCCACCCCTGCGATGGAGGCGGCACACAGCGTGGCCGTGTCGATCTTCCCGTCGGCGGCCGGGGGGACGCACAGCGCGATCGTGCCCACGCCGGCGACGCGGGCCGGCGCCGCGCACATGAGGACGGTGGAGGGATAGCGCGCCCGTCCGCCGGGCGCGTAGATGCCTGCCCGCTCCACGGCGCGTGTGAGGTGCCCGACGGTGATCCCACCGTCGACCATGTCCCCCGGTGGGTTCCCTTCGTGGGCGTGGTAGGCGAGGATGCGGCCGAAGGCCACCTCGAGCGCCTCCCAGAGGGCCGGGTCGGCATCAGCGCACGCCTTCTCGATGTCCGCGGCGGGGACCCGCAGGCCGTCGGACACGTCCACCTTGTCCAACGCGGCCGTGTAACGGATGACGGCGGCGTCGCCGTCGGCCCGGATCTGCCGCAGTATCTCGGCCACGACGTCGTGCACGTCTGACCCCGGTGCCGAGGGGCGCGGCAGGACCGCCTCGTAGGGCGGCGGTGTGCCGCGCAGGTCCAGGGTGCGGAGGGACATGAGGGCACAAGGCTACCGGCGGGTCCTGCCAGGCCCTGTCCAACGGCTCCTCCGGGGCACGGCGATGGGCCATCATGCAGCGATGACTTCCGCCGCCGAGATCTCCTCCCTCTCCTCCACGCTGGCCGAACTGCACGACCGGGTCACCGCCATGGCGGAGAGCTCACTCGCCAGCGGCGACGAGGACATGGCACATGAGCTGATCGCCGTCGAACGCGCCCTGGGCGGGGCCTTGCGGCGCCTCCGGCGCTTCGGCCAGGGGTCCCGCCGCTGACCGGGACGTGGGCGGTACTACTCCGTGCTTCAGACCGCGTAGAGGACGAGCTCGTGGCCCAACAGCGAGGCCGCCGTCCGCAACACGGCCTGGCGCTGTGCCACGACGGCACAATTGCGCCGCTCCGCCACTTCGACGACCGCCACCACGCTCAGGTCTGACGTGTCGCAGCGCGCCGCGATCTCGCCCGAGCGACGGGCTGCCTCCCCGCTGAACGGCTCGACCTCGGTGCCGGCCAGGAGCTCGCCGATGCGGTCGCTCCGCGCCTCGGTCCGGTATCCCTCGGCCACCGTCACGGCCGGGATGACCGGCACGATGCCGTTGGAGAGCGCGGCGCGGTGCAGCGCCCACATCATGCGATCGCCCCGGGCCGCAGCGTGCAGCGCGCCCAGCCCGTAGACGAGCCCCTCCCGTCGTGCCGTGGTCATTGGGCCGTGGTCATCGCGGCGCGCGTCGCCGCGCCGTGGTCATCACGGGCGTGGTCATCGGCGCCGGACGCGTGAGGCGACTCCGGAGACACCGGAGCGCAAGCGGGCCAGCAATGCTTCCCCGGCGGCCAACTCCTCGGCGCTCAGGGATCCTGTTTCGCCCTCCCAGGCCGCCACGCCCCGAAGACCTTGGCGCACTCTCAGTTGCTTCTCAGCGGCCGACGACAGCCAGGCGCTGAAAGAGACCCCATCCTGCTTGGCGGCCTCCTCGACTGCCGTCGCCACCTCGTCGTCGAGTGACACCGAGCGCTTCGTGACCACATTTCGATGGTAGCACCTGAAGTAGCACCGCAGACCGGTACCCCTTCCGACCTGCTCCGCAAACACCAATGCCGGCCCGAAGGCCGGCATTGGGCGAGCCGGCCGGGAGGCGGATCCCAGCACCGGCTCTTTGGAACCAGGTGGCGGGAACCGGTTCCGGGGTCAATGGTAGCCCCTGCTTTTTCTGATTTCACCTTGACTACAACGAATTGCCCAAAACGGGGTGAAAAGGTCCTAACTACGCCGATAACTGTACTGAAGGGCAGTAATCGGCCAAGGGACATGCGCCACAGCGGGGTTTCCGGGCAACACACGTGCTCCGCCCGTGCAGAATTACCCGGAGGCTGAAGGCGCCCCGCTCGGGCGCCGGAATGAAGCTGTTGAGCT
Source organism: uncultured Acidimicrobiaceae bacterium (assembly GCA_963794875.1). Lineage (GTDB taxonomy): Bacteria > Actinomycetota > Acidimicrobiia > Acidimicrobiales > RAAP-2 > Bog-473. Next base: position 283,245 of record CAWCFG010000014.1, on the reverse strand, counting down.
CGAGTTCGACCTTGACCGCGTCACGGCGGGCCGGTGCCGGCAGGCCTTCGGTGAGGCGCAGGCGTTCGCTGACGCGCAGCACGTGGGTGTCGACCGGAAGACCCGGGAGCCCGAACGCCACGCTGCGCACGACGTTGCCCGTCTTGCGACCGACGCCCGGAATGGTCACGAGATCTTCGAGCGCACTGGGCACGACCCCACCGAAGCGGTCCGCAACGGCGCTCGCCATGCCGACCAGGCTCCGGGTCTTGGCCCGGAAGAAGCCCGTGGAGCGGACGATCTCCTCGACGTCCTCGGGGTTGGCGACGGCGAGCGACTCGGAGTCGGGATAGGCCGCGAAGAGCGCCGGCGTCACCATGTTGACCCGGGCGTCCGTGCTCTGCGCGGAGAGGATGGTCGCCGCCAGCAGTTGGAACGGATCCTTGAAATCCAACGCGCAGAGTTCGGCGGCAGTACCGGGATACACCTCGGCCAGGCGCTCGACGGTCAGGCGCGCCCTGCCTTTCGCTGTCCTGGGCTTCGCCACCGGTTCACGGTACCGGGTTACGTTGGCCACAGTGGACGCTCTGGACATGGCGGTGGTCGATCTGCGGGACCTACCCGCGTCCGAGCGGGCCTCGCTGCTCGACCTGCTCGAGCGGGCCGACGCGGCACACGACCATCCGCCGCTGCCCGAGCCCCAACTCCTGGCCGTGACCCACGGAGCGGAGGCCCTGCACGGCGAGCGACTCGTGCTGGTCCGGGAAGGGCCCGATCTCCTGGGTTGCGCCCTGCTCTCTCCCGCTCATGACGGGTCCACGTCCGTGCACCTGGTGGTCGACCCCGCTCGCGCGCCGCGGACCTCGGTCGGACAGACCCTGCTCGAGCGCGCCGTGCAGGAGGCGCCGCCGGGCGCACCCGTCCACCTCTGGGTCATGCAGGCGACCGCGGGTGACGACGCCCGGGCTGTGGCCGAGGGCTTCGTCCCCGAGCGTGACCTGCTCCAGATGCGCGTCGCCCTCCCGCTGCCGGTCGCGGTGGTGGAGGCAACCCGGCCGCTGCCCACGCGGCCGTTCGTCCCGGGACAGGACGACGAGGCGTGGGTCGAGACCAACAACCGGGCTTTTGCCGGCCACCCGGAGCAGGGGGCGTGGTCGGTCGCCCAACTGCACGAGCGCATGGCTGCCGACTGGGTCGAGCTCGACGGTTTCCTCGTGGCGGACGATCCGGACGGGCCAGGACTCATCGGAGCCTGCTGGACCAAAATCCACCTCGACCGCCAACCCGTCCTCGGCGAGATCTACGTCATCGACGTCGACCCGCTCCACCACGGGCAGGGTTGGGGCCGTTCTCTCACGGTGGCCGGCCTGGTGTACCTGGCGGGCCGGGGCATCACGATGGGCATGCTCTACACCGACGCCACCAACGAGGCCGCAGTGGCGCTCTACCGCTCGCTCGGATTCACCGTCGACCACATCGACCGTTCGTACCGGCGGGATCCGGGGACATAGCGCAGCCGACGGGGAGCAGCTAGCGGGGCCCACCCAGGCCCGGCTCAGCTGACGCCGGTGCCGATTGCCTTCCCAACCCCGAACGTCACGCCGGCCGCCACCACGGTCACTGCCAATTGACGCAATGCCGACACCGCGACCGGCCGCTCGGTGAAGCGGGCCAGCACAATGCCGACAACGAGCGAGGCCACCGCCGCCAGCACGATGGAGAGGACGATGGCCACCGTCCCCGATGTGAAGAGCCACGGCGCCAGGGGGATGAACGCGCCGAGCGCGAACGTCACGAACGACGCCGCGGCGGCCTGCCAGGGCGATCCCAGATTGTGCGGGGTGATCCCGAGCTCCTCGCGAGCATGGGTCTCCAGCGCGAGGTCGGGGTCCTGCATGACCTCGTTGACCATGTCGGTGGCGACCACCGGGTCGATGCCCCGGCGCACGTACACGCCGCGCAGCTCGGCCGCCTCACCCTCGGGACTGTGACTGAGGGAGCGTCGCTCCACCTCGAGCTCACGCTCCATCAGCTCGCGCTGCGCCGTCATGGAGAGGTATTCGCCCGCCGCCATGGAGAACGAGCCGGCGATCAGGCCGGCCACCCCCGCCAGCCGCACGATCGAGCCCCCGGGGTTGGCCCCTGCCACGCCCAACACCAACGAGACGTTGGTCACCAGTCCGTCGCTCACCCCGAAGACGGCGGCCCGGGCACCCCCGCCCCGGAAATCCCGGTGGTGGTGCGGCGGCGTTGCATCGTGGCTGTGCTCGGGGCCGGGCTCGTGCGTGGCGCTCACCAGGGTCAGCGTAGTGAGGCACTCCCACGCGGGTAGCGTCCTGCAGCGGAATCAGAGTCTGACCAGCGAGGAGCGCATCATGACCACCATCATCGAGGGCGTCGATGGCTTTGCCGAGCTCGTCGGCAAGGAGCTCGGCTATTCGGAGTGGCAGCCGATCACCCAGGAGCGGGTGAACCTCTTCGCCGACGCCACCGACGACCACCAGTGGATCCACGTGGACCCCGAACGGGCCAAGGACGGCCCCTTCGGCGTGGCCATCGCCCACGGCTACCTCACGCTCTCCCTGGCCCCCGTCCTCCTGAACAAGGTGATCCGGGTCGACAAGACGAAGTTCGGCGTCAACTACGGCTGCAACAAGGTCCGCTTCCCCTCCCCGGTGCCCGTGGGCGCGGAGCTGCGCATGGGCGTCACCGTCGCCGCGGTCGACGAGACCGACGGCGGCGTCCAGGTGACCTACGACCTGGTCATGGAGGTCAAGGACGCGCCCAAGCCTGCCTGCGTGGCCCAAGTCGTCTACCGCTACTACCGCTGAACTGACACCGACTCACGCCATGCCGCGACGACGGCCCGGTTCCGGTTCGGGGACGCCGACGGAGACATTGCCGACCGGGGACGAGAAGACGGCGCGCGTGCGCGCCATGTTCGACACCATTGCGCCGCGCTACGACCTGGTCAACCGCCTGATGACCTTCGGGCTCGACCAGGCCTGGCGGCGCGGCACTGTGGCCGCGCTGGCGCTGCCCGCGGACTCGCTCGTCCTCGACCTCGCCTGCGGCACCGGCGACCTCTCGCGCCTCGCGCTGCGGTGCGGCTACCGGGTGGTCGGGACGGACCTGAGTGCCGGCATGCTCGGCGCCAACGGGGCGGCCACACCGCTGGTGGAAGCCGACGGCAGCCACCTGCCGTTCGCCGACGGTGCATTCGACGGCCTCGTCTGCGGCTACGCGCTGCGCAACTTCACGGACCTCGCGGCCACCCTGGCCGAGTCGGCCCGCGTCCTGCGACCAGGCGGGCGACTGGCCGTGCTCGAAGTCGACACGCCCACTGCGCCGCTCTGGCGCGCCGGGTACGACCTCTGGTTCACCAAGGCCGTTCCCGCGCTCGGCGCCGCCCTCTCCGACAGGGAGGCCTACCGCTACCTGCCGCGGTCCGTCGCCTATCTGCCCCCTACTCACGTCCTGCGCGCCATGCTGCGCACGGCCGGCTTCTCCGCTGTCGGAATCCGGCCCCTGGCCGGTGGCCTGAGCCAGATGGTGATCGCCACCCGCACCGGGACCCCGTGACGACCGCCGCCGTCACCGCCGCGGCAACGAGTGCCACGGCACTGCACGCCCGCACCGTCCCGCTCGACTACGGGCCCGATGCCCTGGAGTTCGACGGCAGCCCCACCGTGCTCTTCGACCGCCCCGGTCTCACCCTCGTCGGCTGGGGCACCGCCCTGCTCGTCCCCGCCGCCGACGCGGCACGGGCGCTGGCCGCCATCCCCTGCGACGACGCCGTCGGCGTCCTCGGCTCTGGACCCGTTGCCCTCGGCGCTCTCCCTTTCACCGACGCGTTCGACGGCTCCCTCGTCGTCCCGCGCTTCACCATGGGCACCTCGCGCGACGGCGACGGGGTTACGCGGCGCTGGGCCACGGCCGTCGGGCCGGCGGACGTGGCGCTGCCCGACACCGGCGAACTCTTCGACGCCGTCATCTGGCAGTACGGCACGACGCCGCACAGCAGCAAACGCGGACGGAGGCCGCCGTGGTCGAGCTGACCACGCCCGATGACGTCCGCGGGCTACGCCGCCATGGTCGCCGACGCCGTCGCCGCCATGGCCCCAGCCCGGCGCCGCCCTGCGCAAGGTGGTGCTGTCCCGGCCCGTCGAGGTCCACCTGCACGGGCAGCTCTCCCTCTCGGCCGTCCTGCGCCGACTGCGGTCCGGCGAGCCGAACTGCACCATCTTCTCCATGCCGGTCCCCGAGGGCTCCTTCTTCGGCGCCAGCCCCGAGCTCCTGGTGGCACGGCACGGAACCCGGGTCTCGAGCCACCCACTGGCCGGCACCGTGCCGCGGGGTGACACGGCCCGGGCCGACGCCGACGCCCAACGCGACCTGGCCGGGTCGGCCAAGAACCGCGCCGAGCACCGTTACGTCGTCGAGGACATCGCCGCCATCCTGGCCCCGTTCTGCGACGAGCTCACCGTCCCGAGCGAGCCCTCGGTGGTGGCCTTCCGCTCGGTGGCCCACCTCGGGACGAGGATCGAGGGTCGCCGGCTCGGACCGGCGAGCGGGAGCCGGGGCCCGGACCGCCGGCGTGCTCGACCTGCTCGAACGGCTCCATCCGACCCCGGCTGTCGGCGGCACGCCCCGCGCCGATGCCCTGGCCTTCATCGCCGACCACGAGGCGGGCGAGCGGGGCCACTGGGCCGGACCGGTGGGCTGGGTCGGCGCCGACGGCGACGGGGAATGGATGATCGGCATCCGCAGCGCCCAGCTCGACGCCGACGGCGCCACGCTCACCTGCGGGCCGGCGGCGGGATCGTGGCCGACTCCGACCCCGACGCCGAGGCGGCCGAGGCCGACGTGAAGCTGGCCACGGTGCTCGATGCCGTGCTGCCGGGGGCCGCGACGCTGTTGCGCTGAGAGTCAGCTGCAGCTGCGGTGAGCGCACCGGCGCCGGCGGGCCGAGCATCGCGGCGACGGAGCTGGCGGCCAGCGGGATCCTGACCACGATGGTCGCCCCGCCCTGTGGCGACGTGCGCCACCTCGGCCGTGCCGTGCAGCGCCTCGGCGATGGCCCGCACGATGGCCAGACCGAGCCCGGTGCCCGACGCCGAGCGGGAGGGGTCGCCCTGGTAGAAGCGGTCGAAGACCCGGCCGGCCACCGCCGGCGGGATCCCGGGGCCGTTGTCGGACACCCGGATGAAGCCCATCGTCTCGGTCGACGCCCGTCGACACGACGACCTCGGTGCCCGGCGGCGTGTGGGCCAACGCGTTGCGCACCAGGTTGTGCGCCACCTGGGCCAGGCGCTCGTCGTCTCCGACCACGATCGACCGGCGGCCCCGGCTGCAGGCTGAGCTGGTGCCCGTGCGCCACCGCGTTGGAGTCGTCCACCGCGTCGGCGCAGATGCGGTGCAGATCGACCCGCTCCGCCCGGAGCGGCCGGCCCCGGTCCAGCTCGGCCAGCAGCAGGAGGTCCTCGACCAGGCCGCCCATCCGGGTGGCCTCCTCCTCAATGCGCTTGAGCGCCTTGTTCTTCCCGGCCTCGTCGGAGAAGCCGCCCCGGCCGAGCAGCTCGGCGTAGCCCCGGATGGAGGTCAGGGGCGTGCGCAGCTCGTGCGAGGCGTCGGCCACGAACTGGCGCAGGCGCTCCTCGGAGGCCGACTTCTCGTCGAAGGCCACCTCAATCTGGCCCAGCATCTCGTTCAGGGCCGAGCCCGAGGCGGCCGATCTCGGTGCCGGGGCGACCCTCGGGCACACGGCGGGTCAGGTCCCCCGAGGCGATGGCGTCGGCCGTGCCCGCCATCTGGCGCAGAGGCCGCAGGCCGCGGCGCACCACCACGAGGACCAGCAGGCCCATGGCCAGCAGCACGGCCAGGCTGGCCAGCAGCTCCACCTTGCGCAGCGAGGCCAGCGTGTCGTTGGTCGGGTTGAGCGAGATGGAGGTGACCAGCGTCCCCTGCGGGACCGTCACGGCGACGGTGCGGTACTGGCCGTCGGGGTCCCCCGTGCTCCCGAGGACCACGGCGTCGGGGTCGGGGCGGAACGTGCCGGCGAAGCGCCCGACCCGCACCCGGCTGTCGATGTCGGGCACCTGCTGCACCGGGATGTCCTTGGTCAGGATCGGCGCCGGATCGGGGCGGGTCGATCGGGCCCGAGGGCCGGTCAGGATGACCTTGCCGGAGCGGTTCAACAGCTGGACGTAGACGTCGGCCGAGACGCGCCGCGACAGGTTGGCCTTGCTCACCGGGAGGTTTCGCTCGGCGGCGTAGGTCACGTAGTTGAAGCCGAGTGACTCGTTCTGGGCCAGCGTGTTGTCGGCCTGGCCGTAGAGGAACGAACGCACCGAGGCGTAGGTGACGACGTCGGCGCACCACCAGGCCGACCACGAGCAGCAGCGCCACGACGGCGACGAGCCGCTTCTGGAGGCTCATCCGTCCCGGGGCAGGCGGAGGGTGTAGCCGACGCGCCGGATCGTGTGGATGAGCGCCGGCTCGTGATCGTCGATCTTCTTGCGCAAGTAGCTGATGTAGGTCTCGACGATGTTGGGATCGCCGTGGAAGTCGTAGCCCCAGACGTTGTCGAGCAGCTCCGACTTCGAGATGACCCGCCGGGCGTTCTCGAGCAGGTAGCGCAACAGGTTGAACTCGGTCGCCGTCAATTCGATGGACAGTTCGTCGCGCCACACCTCGTGCGTGTCGACGTTCATCGTCAGGTCGGCGAACCGCAGGACGGAGGTGTCCGCCGCCGCCATCTCGCCGGCGCGCCGCAGGATCGCCCCGACCCGTGCCATGAGCTCCTCAATGCTGAAGGGCTTCGTCACGTAGTCGTCGCCCATGCTCAGGCCCTCGACCTTGTCCTCGGTCGAGCCGCGCGCCGTGAGAAAGACGATCGGCATCTGCTCGCCCTGGTTGCGCAGGCGCCGGCAGACCTCGTTGCCGTCGAAGTCGGGCAGCATCACGTCGAGCATGACGAGATGCGGCCGGAAGCGTGCGCACCTGCTCGAGCGCCTCGGCGCCGGTGGCCGCCACGCCGACCTGGTAGCCCTCGAAGATGAGGGCGGCCGAGAGCAGCTCGGCGATGTTGGGCTCGTCGTCGACGACGAGGATGCGGGCCGGGGGTGCCTCGACCGTCATGCCAACCCCTTCCGATTCATGTGGACCCGACCGGGTCCTCGGTGTTGGCGGCCGGGGAAACGGGCGTCTGACCCGCCGCCGTCCCAGACGTCCCAGGCGTCACTGGGCCACCCGTCGCCGGGCCACCCGTCGCCGGCGCGCCGGCCCCGGCCCGGCTCGCTACGGCCTTGCCCCGCGAGCCCGAGAACATCCGCTGCGTGCCGTGCACCATACGCCCCAGGCCCCACCATGTCACGAGGCCCAACGCCTCGATGACGATGAACGACGACATCTTCGACTCGCCCGCCTCCCGGTCCACGAACTTGATGGGCACCTCGGTGATGTCGGCCCCGAGTTGGCGCGCCCGATAGGTCATCTCGATCTGGAAGCCATAGCCCTCGGCCCGGATCTGGCCGAGGTCGAGCCGGCGCAAGATGCCGGCCGAGTACGCCCGGTACCCCGCCGTCGAGTCGGCCACGCCCAGCCCGAGCACGCCGGACGCGTAGAGATTGCCGCCGCGCGAGAAGGTGACGGTGCCAGGCCCAGTTGGGGATGGAGCCACCTTTCACATAGCGCGAGCCGATGGCCACGTCGAAGCCCTCGCTGAGCGGCGCGACCAATGTGGGCAGCGCCCCCGGATCGTGCGAGAAATCGGCATCGATCTCGATACAGGCGTCGTACCCGCGCTCGAGGCCCCAGGCGAAGCCGGCCCGGTACGCGCTGCCCGAGCCCGGACTTGGACGTCCGCGAGAGCAGGTGCACGTCCGACAGCTCCGCCGCCACCTTCTTGACGAGGTCGGCCGTGCCGTCGGGGCTGCCGTCGTCGACCACCAGCACGCCGGCACCGGGCAGGCACTCGTGAATCCGGTGCAGCATTCGCTCGATGTTCTCCGACTCGTTGTAGGTCGGAATGACCACCAGCGGTCGCATGCCGGCATTCTAGGTGAGGTTGCCGCGCCGGCTCCTTCGGAGGCCCGAGGGGCGGCCGGGACCGGTTCTGCCCCTGGCCTGGCCGTTCATCCGGCCTGCGAGGTCTCGCCTCCCCAGGAGCGGTCAGATGTCGACCGGCTCCACGGCCGGTTCGGCCTCCTCGGACAGATCCCCCACCGCATCGGGCCCTCGGCGCAGCTCCCGCACGATGACCTGAATTGCCCCGCCGACGGGAATGCCCACCAGGGCCCCCACGAAGGTGCCCAGGCCACCGGCGACCCGCCCTCCCAGCGTGGCACCCACCAGCACGGCGATCAGGACCCAGAAGGGGTTGAGCTGCACCGTCCTGCTCATGATGACCGGGTTCAGGACATGGTTCTCCACCTGCTGGTAGACGAGGAAGACGATCAGCATGGTGATCCCGGCCGGGACCGAGTGGATGGCGGCAATGACCACGACGGGCACGCCGGCCAGCAACCCGCCCACCAACGGCAGCAGGTCCACCAACGCGACGAACACACCGAGCAACAGGGCGAAGGGCACGCCGAGGATCTGCAGCGTGACGCCCGAGATGATCCCGGCGATGACCGAGGTCGCCGCATTTCCCAACATGTAGCCCGTGACCGAACGGATGGACTCGTCGACCACCCGGTGCAGGCGGTCGGCCGTCGAGGGCTGGAACACGCTGAGGAAGCCGCGCCACATGCGCGGCGCCTCCAGCATGGTGAAGAAGGTCAGGACGGCAATGGTCACAATGGTCACGAGGGTCGACACGGCCGCTGCGCCCACCGAGAATGCGGTCGCCGGCTGTCAGGACCTTCGTGATCTGCGAGGTGATCTTGGTCGAGCCCTCCGACAGGTACTTCTGCAGGTGCAGCCGGTAGAGGAGACGGCCCAGTGGCCCGTGGCCCTTCTTGGCCTCGCGCACCAGCGTCGGGACCTGCTCGCCGAAGTGCCGCGCCGCGGTCACCAGAGGCTCGGTGAACAGGTACACCAGGCCGATCACCGCCAGGGCTCCGATGAGGAAGACGACCAGGGTGGCGCCCCCGTGGCTCAGGCCACGGCGTCGCAAGAAGCGGGTTGCCGGCGTCAGGAGAAGGGTGAAGAAGAAGGCGATGATGGCGTAGACGACGATGTTGCGCAGAACCCACAACCCGAGAATGAGGGCGGCGTTGAGGTCCAGCAGCAGAATGATCGTGGCGACCGACACCACGATCGTCCCCAACGGGATGCCGCGTCGATCAGCACTCCCCGAAAATCTCGAGCGCCAGGTCTCGTGGGCCTTCGGGGGCATCGCGACCAGCTTGGCAGCTTCGGACTCCCAAGCGGTGGTTCCTCAATTCGGCGTGGTCCACGTGCAAGCATGAGATCCGATGCAGGAGGAGGAACAGGCGGAGGAACAGGCGGAGCAGCCCGCCGTCCGAGTCGGCGCCGGCAGTGGCGGCGGAGTCCGGCGAGCGACCGCCCGTGCGCCCACAGCTGCGCCCACAGCTGCGGTGTCCGGGGAGGACGCGGCACCCCTCGCAGAGACGCCCGCGGAGGAACCAGCGGCTCCAACCCGGGTTCGCCGGCGGTTCCTGCCGCGCAACGTGAAGATCGCGTTGATGGTGCTCCTGCTCTTCTTCATCGGTGAGTACATCCTGCTTCCCGAGTTGGCCAGCGCCCGCCGCGAGGCCCACCAACTGAGCCAGCTCAACCTCCTCTGGCTCATCCTCGGCGCGCTGCTCGAGGTGGCGGCGCTGGTGGCCTACACCCAGCTCACCCACACGGTGCTGTCCCCCGGCGCACCCGACCGCTGGCGCATCTTCCGGATCAACATGTGGGCACTGGCCATCAGCCACACACTGCCCGGAGGGCAGGTGCCGGGCACCGCCGCCAGCTACAAGCTGCTCACCGAGGCCAACGTGTCGGGAAGCACTGCCGCCTTCGGCCTGGCCACCCAGGGCATCGGCTCAGCCGTCGTGCTCAACGTGATCTTCTGGTTGGCCCTGCTCATCTCCATCCCGCTCCAGGGCTACAACCCGCTCTACGGGTTCGCCGCCATTCTGGGCGTGTTGCTCCTGGCCATCTTCGCCGCGGTGGTCTTCTTCTTGACCCGGGGGGAGAAGCAGGCCGGCGTCTTCGTGAAGAAGGTCGCCGACCGGCTCCCCTTCGTGCGGGCCGAGACCGTCACCTCGCTGGTCCAGAAGGTGGCCGACCGGATGAAGATCCTGTTCACGAGCTCGGACCTCCTCATGAAGGCAGGCGCCTGGGCGGCCGCCAACTGGTTGCTCGACGCCGCGTCCCTCTGGGTCTTCCTGCTCGCCTTCGGTGCCCACGTCTCGCCGATCGACGTCCTGGTGGCCTACGGCCTGGCCAACATCCTGGCGGTCATCCCCATCACGCCGAGCGGCCTGGGGGTGGTCGAGATCACGATCATCGCCGTCTTGAAGGGCTTCGGCGTGCCCGGTGGCGTGGCGGCGGCGGGTGTCCTGAGCTGGCGGCTGGTGAACTTCTGGCTGCCCATCCCCTTCGGCGGTGCCTCCTACCTGTCGTTGCGTTTCGGGCACCCGAGGACGGCAACGGCCAAGGCGATCCCCTCCTGACTCCGCGCCGCGACAATTCGCCTGCGCCCGACTGATGCGCCCCGGCCACCCTCCCTCACGACCCGCTGGGTCGCGGCGCAGCGCATCCGCCTGGAACGCACGCGCCCCTCCACGCCCGGCGGCGACGTCGCGGCCGAGCGCCGCTTCTACCGGTCCCTCGCCGGCGGCGTGAGCGTCCCGCTCGGGCGGGCCGCCGCGTTGGCCCAACGCACGCAGGTGATCGACGCCGAGGTGGCCCGCGCCCTCGGCCACGGCACGGCCCAGATCGTCCTCCTGGGTGCGAGCGACGACGGCCGCGCCCTGCGCTTCGGTGGTGGAGCGGTGCGCTGGTTCGAGGTGGACCGGCCCCAGGCCCAAGCAGACAAGCGCCACCGACTCGGTGCGCTCGGCATTTCGACCCCCGCCACGACGTACGTCGGTCTCGACCTCCGCACTGACGACGCGGACGACCTCGGTGCTGCCCTGCAGGCGGCAGGGCACGACGCTGCCGCGGCCTCGTTGTTCGTCGCCGAGGGGATCTTCGACACGTTGACGCTGGAGGCCAGCGCGTCGGCCTGCGCCGCGCTGCGCTCCCGGGCCGCGCCCGGCAGCGTGCTGGTCGCCTCCTTCTCCGTCGTGCCCGATGGGAGCGCACCGGCCCGGGTGCTGCGCTCCGCCACCGGACTGTTGCGTCAGGTCGCCGACGAGCCCCGGCGCCACGAGTGGCGGCCCGGCGATCCTCAGAAGCTGGCCGTCGTGACCGGCTGGCGCGTCACCCACGCGGATTCGTCGGCGGAGCGTCGTCTCGACCCGGGCGCCCACGCGGTCGTCCTCGTGTGCGAGCCCGATCCGGCGCGCGGTGCGTGATGGAGGATTCGCTCAGGAGCCCGCGCCCGACGGCGCCATCGTCCGCCGCCCCTGGCGCAAGGGGCGCTCGGCGTAGGAGCGGGCCACGCGGACCGCCGCCCCCACAAGCACCACGATGAACACGAGCACGTCGGCATCACCCACAGGGAGCAACCAGCCCCGCCCGGCGAAGCGGACATCGGGGCCGTGCGGCACCCACCAGTACGGCGCGGCCCAGAGGAGCGCGGCCAGCGCGAGCGCCCACCATGCACCGGCACGGGGGCGGTCCTCGGCCAGGGCCAGCCACGCCACCAGCAGCACCATCCAGATGAAGTGGTGCGACCACGAGACCGGGCTGGCCAACGACTCCGTGGCCTCCACCACCAGGAGCCCGAGGACCGGTGAGGAGCGTCGGTAGGCGCCGGCGGCGATCAGGAGGCCGAGCACGCCCACGCCCACCACGATCACGAAGGTGGTGGGCGTGGTCACCGTGTGGCCCAGCATGCGCTCGACAGCGCCCAGGACGCCCTGGTTGCCGATCCAGGACAACATGCCGGCCCGCTGCGGGTCGCGGATGTAGTGGGTCCAGTACGACCACGAGGTCGAGGCATTGACGGCGGCGGCCAGCGCGGCTGCCGCCAGGAACGAAGCGATGGCCCGGACACCGGACCGGCCCTGCCGGGTGAGGAAGAGGTACGGGATCAAGATGATGGGCGTCACCTTGATGGCGGCGGCCAGCCCGACCAAAATCCCGCGCGGGATCGGCAGGTCCATGGTGAGGTCGGCCACGATCATCAAGGCCAGAATGATGTTGACCTGTCCGAGCAGGAAGGTCTGGCGCACGGGGTCGAAGAGCAGTACCGGCAGCACGAGGACCAGGCCCCACCACAGCAGGGTCCGCTTGTCGAGGGTGCGGCAGACGGCGCGCAGGCTGACGACGATCATCCCGAAGAGCGCGGCCAGGTTGACCCAGGAGAAGACCACCTCACAGACGCGCCGCGGGAAGTGCGCGAACGGCGCGAACAGCAGGGCGGAGAACGGCGGGTACGTGAAGCCGAGATGGTCGGTCGGATAGGTCACGGTGAAGAGATCGTCCGACAACGCATGTGATCCGCCCAGGAGGTAGGTGCTCAGGTCCAGCTGCTGGTGGAAGTACGCCAGGACCGTTGCGCCCGTGAAGGCAACGGCGGCGGCCAGCGTCGGCCAGCCCCAGCCGCGACTCGACGCGACGCCGCGCATGCGCAGGGCCAGCGTGTCACCGGACACGGCGCCGGATGGTAGCGGCGACCACCGACCGGATTGCAGATCGGGGGCCGGATCGCCGCGTGCGTGACCCGCCACTGCCCGGGTCCCGCTACGCCGGAGGATTGGCCTCTTCACCCTCTCCGACACGGAGGTCCGAGTCGAGACGCCGGCGGGCCCGCTCCCGCGCCAACTCCTTCAGCCGCTCCTGCGAGCTCACGCCGTGGCGGTTGGGCACCCGGCGCCAGCGCCGGTCCGAGCCCAGTTCCCAGGCGTTGGTCTCGTCGGCGAACACGAGATCGAGGACCTCGAAGAGCCGGGACTGCAGCTCGGGGTCGCGCACGGGAACGACGACCTCAATGCGGCGATCGAGGTTGCGGCCCATCAGGTCCGCCGAGCCGATGAAGATCTTGAGAGGCAGACCGGGTCCGGCCGCCGGGTCGGCGGGGGCGCCGCCGAAGCGGTAGATCCGCGAATGCTCCAGGAAGCTCCCCACAATGGAGCGCACCCGGATGCGCTCCGACAGCTCGGGGATGCCGGGACGGAGGCGGCACAGCCCGCGTATGGCGAGATCGATCTCCACGCCGGCGCCCGAGGCCCGGTAGAGGGCATCGATCATGGCCGCATCGGTGAGGCCGTTGAGCTTCAGGACGATGCGGCCCGCCGGTCCCGCCTCGGCCTGCTCCTCGATCATGGCGTGGATGCGCTTGCGGACGGTCACCGGCGACACGAGGATCTGGCGGTAGTCGGCGTGGCGGGAGAAACCCGTCAGGTAGTTGAAGAGCTCGCCGACGTCGGCGCCGATCTCGGGGTCAGAGGTGAGCAGCCCGAGGTCCTCGTAGATGCGCGCGGTCTTGGAGTTGTAGTTGCCCGTCCCCACGTGGCAGTAGTGGCGGACGCCATCGTCCTCCCGACGCAGCACGAGCGCCGTCTTGGAGTGCGTCTTGAGGCCGACGATGCCGTAGACCACATGGACGCCCACCTCTTCGAGCGCGCGGGCCCAGCCGATGTTCGCCTCCTCGTCGAAGCGCGCCTTGAGCTCGACGATGGCGGCCACCTGCTTGCCGTTCTCCGCGGCCTGAATCAGGGACTGCACGATCGGGCTGTCCCCGCCGGTGCGGTAGAGCGTCTGCTTGATCCCGAGCACCGCCGGGTCTTCGGCCGCCTGCGCCACGAAGGCCTCGACCGAGGTGGCGAACGAGTCGTAGGGATGGTGGACCAGCACGTCGCGCTCGCGTAACAGGGCGAAGAACTCGGCCGGATCGTGGGCGACCTGGCCCAGCCGCGGGGGTGTCATCGGCGTCCAGGTCTCGCCGTGCAGGTCGGGACGGTCCAGGGCGTAGACGCCCCACAACCCGCTCAGGTCCAGCGGTGCGCCGACCCGGAAGACACCGTCGGCGCCGACCTCGAGCTCGGTGGCCAGCAGGTCGGCGAGATCCTGACCCGTGTCCGCCTCGATTTCGAGCCGGAGGGCCTTGCCGAAGCGGCGGCGGCGCAGCTCCATCTCAATGGCGACCAGCAGGTCGTCCGCCTCGTCCTCCTCGAGCACGAGGTCGGCGTTGCGGGTCACCCGGAAGGCGTGGTGGTGACCGATGGTCATGCCAGGGAACAGCGAGTCCAGATGGGCGGCAATGACCTGCTCGAGCGGCACGAAGCGCTCCCCGTCGGGCATCACCACGAAGCGGGGCAGGGCCGGGGGCACCTTGACCCGCGCCATGCGGCCTTCGCCGGACGTCGGGTCCTGGACCTCGACCACCAGGTTGAGCGAGAGGTTCGAGATGTAGGGGAAGGGGTGGCCCGGGTCGACGGCCAGCGGCGTCAGCACCGGATAGATCTGGCGCTGGAAGACGTCGACCAGGTGGGCGCGGTCCTCGTCGTCCAGCGAGGACCAGCTGGCGAACCGGATCCCCGCTTGGGCCAAGCCCGGCACGAGGAGATCCAAGAAGATGTGGTCCTGGCGCCGGACGAGCTCCTCGACCCGGGCCCTGATCATCGTCAGCTGCTCGCCCGGACGCAGCCCGTCCACCGAGCGGGTGCGCACACCGGCTGCCACTTGATCCTCGAGTGCCGCGACCCGAATTTGGTAGAACTCGTCGAGCAGCTCGGAGAAGATGGCAAGGAACTTCGCCCGCTCCAGCAGCGGCACGCCGTCGTCCTCGGCCAGGTCGAGCAGGCGGGCGCCGAAGTCGAGACGCGACTGCTCCCGGTTGGTGAAGCGCTGGTACCCGAAGGCCTCGATCTCCTGATAGGTCGGGGCGGTGGGGTGCTCGACCTCTTCCCCGATGCGCACGTCGGGGGCTGGTCCGTCCCCCGTGACCTGGGACTCCGTCTGCGCCGGGGGTTGGTGCTGAGGCTGGGTCTGGGTCATGAGTGGGGGTGTGGCGCGAGACATGCGAAGCGGGATGTCACCCTAAATCCTACCCCCCACCACTACGATTCGCCCGGTGCCGTCCACTGTCCGCCGCACGCCCTTCCCGCGCTACGTGTTCGGCCCCAAGCCGAAGCGACGGACCGAGCTGGGCCTGCTCCTCTTCGGCGCGCTCCTGATCGTCGCGCTCTACATCATCGCGGTGCTGGGCCAGAAGTCGAAGATCCCGGACAACATCGGGGCTTTTCTCGGCATCGTGCTCGGGCTCGCCCTGGTGGCCCACATGGCCAACCGCTGGCTGGCCCCGAGGGCCAACGCGGTGATCCTTCCGCTGGCCGTTCTCCTCAACGGGATCGGCTACGTCGTCATCGCCCGCTGGGACCCCGGCCAGGCGCAGGGACAGGCCGCCTGGGCTGCCTTGGGGGTGATGCTCTACGTCCTGACGTTGCTCGTGGTGCGCTACTCACGCGACCTCGAGCGCTATCGCTATCTGTTGTTGCTTGTAGCCGGCATTTTTCTGGTGGCGCCGCTGTTCTTCTCCCCTATCTACGGGGCGCGTCTCTGGGTGCACTTCGGCAGCCTGTCCTTCCAGCCCATCGAGTTCTCCAAGATCATGCTTTGCATCTTCTTCGCCTCGTACTTCGCTGAGAACAAGGAGATGTTGTCGATCCCGACGGCGCAGATCGGGAACCGCCTCTATCTGGACCCGCGGCCACTCATCCCGATCATCGTGGCGTGGGGCGCTGCCATGGCGGTGATCGGGCTGGAGGACGACATCGGCTTCGCCGCCCTCCTCTTCGTCCTCTTCATCGGCTTGCTGTGGGTGGCCACCGGCCGCTTCGGCTACTTGGTGCTCGGGCTCATCCTGTTCGGCGTCGGCGCATATATCGCGGCACGATATTTCAACCAGGTGCACCTGCGCGTGACCGAGTGGCAGAACCCGTGGCCGACGGCGACCAATCAGAACTCGGGCGGCTATCAGCTCAGCCGCGCCTGGTACAGCATGGGGGACGGCGGGATCGGTGGCACCGGGCTGGGCGTCGACAAGTTCGCCGGTGCCATCCCGGAGCTCACGAGCGACATGATCTTCGCTGCCATCGGGACCGAAATGGGACTCGTCGGTTGCACCGCCGTGGTGATGGCCTTCATCCTTCTCGTCGGCTCCGGCTTCCGGGTGGCCCAGACGGCGCGCTCGGACTTCTCGCGCCTGATGGCGACGGGGCTCACGCTCATTCTGGGCTTCCAGGCCTTCTTCATCATGGCGGGCGTGGTGCGGCTCTTGCCCTTCACCGGCATCACACTCCCGTTCGTCGCCTACGGCGGTTCCTCGCTGCTGGCCAACTACGTCCTCATCGCGTTGATGCTGCGCATCTCCGACGAGGGCGCCGTGGCGCAGGCCGAGATGCGGGCCGCCGGTGCGGCTGCCGCGCCGGGCGAGCGGCCGATGGTCCCCGCCCGCTGAGCCACCTCTCCAACGGCAGCGCGTTGCGGAAGCGGGCCCAGGACTATGGCGTGTCCGAACCGCCGTCCGAACCGCCGGCCACCTCGTAGGACCAGAGCTCGGACGACACCGAGACGGGGCCGCCATGCGGCGAGGGCCGATCGGCTCCGGCATGGCCGTGGGCGAAGGCGGGCGAGGACACCCACTTCTGGAACGACGCCTCGTCGCGCCAGCGAGTGACGACGAGCCACTGGAGCCGGTCGTCGGTGGGACGGAGCAGCTCGAAGCCCTCGAAGCCGTCCTGGTCGTCGACGGCGCCGGCGCGGGCGGCGAAGCGGCGGGCCAGTTCGTCACCCGAGTTCTCCGGCACGGTGATGGCGTTGATCTTGATCAGGGTCATGACCCGATCAGATCAGATCCGAGCCGGCAGCGCAGCACCGCGCCCGGCCCTCGCGCCCTCCTGCGTGCTCGAAGGCCTACGGCTGGACAGTCCCCTCGGCGGGTGGCTGGTCGTCCGTGATCGGAACCACGTCGTCCACGTTCTCCAGGAGGCGCTCGTCGGCCAGGACCGGGGCCGGGACCGGCATGCGCAGGGCCAGCACGATGCCGTCGGAGGGGCGGCAGTCCACCCGCACGCGTCCGCCCGGGGTCATGAGATCGAGCTCGGCCAGCAGGTTCCCCTCGTCCCGCCCCGTCAGGCGCACTGCGATCACGTCGATGCGCGCCTGCTGCATCACCTGCATGAAGAGCTCGTGCGTCATGGGGCGGCGCGAGTCCATACGCCGGAGGGCCAGGGCCATGGCGGTGCCTTCGGGGAGGCCGACCGGGAAGACCAGCGCCCGCATCGGGGGCTCGGACTCGACCAGGGTGACGGACGGGTAGGGCGAGGGCAGATCCATGGCGACGTCCTCGACGTCCATGACCCGGAAAGCCGGAAAGATCGGGGGCACGACCGGTTCGGCCTGGGATTGGGGCTGCACCTCGGTCATCGGAACTTCCGCCGGGCACCCACGCTCAGCGCCAGCCCGACGGCGCCGAAGAACACCAGGACCGCCGTCCCGCCGTAACTGAGGAACGGAAGGGGGATGCCGGTGATGGGCATGATCCCCATGGTCATTCCGGCGTTCTGGAAGACGCTGAACGAGATGAAGGCGAACAGGCCGGTACAGATGAGGCGGCCAAAGGTGTCCCGGGCCACCACGGCGGCGTGCAGCACCCGCCACGCGATCACCCCGAGGAGGAGCAGGACGCCGACGGAGCCCACGAACCCGAGTTGCTCGGCGACCGCGGTGAAGATGAAGTCGGTCTGCTGCTCGGGCACGTAGCCGAGGTTGGTCGCCACGCCGTGTCCGATGCCCGAACCCAGCAGGCCGCCCGAGCCGATGGCGTTCTTGGCCTGCTGGCCGTTGTAGATCGCCTCCTGCACGAAGGGATTCGTGCTGTGCGAATTCGGGTTCAAGAAGGTCGTGAGGCGGGCGATCTGGTAGTGGTGCAGCAGGCCGCCCTCGACCGCCACGAACGCCACGAGGGCAGTGCCGATGAGCAACATGAACAGGATCCTGATCGGCAGGCCCGCCACCGCCAACAGGACGAGCAGCACGATGACCATGATCATCGCCGTCCCGAGGTCGGGCTGGACCAGCACCAGGGCGATCGGGATGCCGGCCATGATCAAGAGACGAAAGACGTCGCGCCAGGCCAGGCCCTCCTGCTCGCGCCGTGCGCAGTACGTCGCCACAGCCAAAATGAGGGCCAACACCGCGAATTCGGATGGCTGCAGCTGCAACGGGCCCAGACTGAACCAGCGGGCGGCACCCTGGGCGCTGCTGCCGATTGCGAAGACGCCCACGAGGGCGAGAACGATCAACCAGTACAAGATGTTGGCGATCGGTTCGAGCCGCCGGTAGTCGATGAGGGCGACCACCACCATGGTGATGATGCCCAGCACCACGAAGAGGCCCTGCTTCTTCAGGAAGGTCTTGGGGTCGTCGCCCTGGGCCAGGAGGGTCCCGCGCGTGGCCGTGTAGACCATGACCACCCCGATGATCGACACCAGCAACGTGGCGGTGAGCAGAATCAGGTCGAACGGAGGAACGCTGCGGCGGGCGGCAACGTGTGTTCGGGCGAGTGTGGTCATAACGCGGATTCGGGGACAGAATACCGGCCGTGACCTCACCCTCCCTGGCGCCACTCCCCGCCCTGGTCGGCACCCTCGGCTCGGCGAATACCCCGGACCAGGTCGACCAAGGCGGGGGCTGGCTCTACCACCTCCTCACCAAGGTCGGCGTCAGCCCGGACACGGCTTCGACGGTCACGGACCTGGTCGTGCGCCCGCTCGGGATTCTTTTCGTTGTTCTGGTGGCGCTGGTCGTGGCCCGGCTCGGGAGCCGGGTCATCCGCCGGGTGCTCGGGCGAGTGGCCAACCAGGCCGCCAACCGCACCGGTTCGACGCGCACGAGCGCTCGGGTGGCCACCATGTCCGGCGTGGTCGCCAACGTCTGGCGCTTCTTCGTATTCATCGTGGCCGGTGCCATCGTGCTGGGGATGCTCGGCATCAACCTGACGCCGCTGTTGGCCAGCGCCACCATCATCGGCGCCACCCTTGGCTTCGGTGCGCAGCAAATCGTCCGCGACTACTTCTCGGGCATCCTCATGACCGTGGAGGACCAGTACAACGTCGGCGACTCGGTCACTGTTGGCGGCGTCACGGGCGTGGTGGAGGAAGTCACGATGCGGCTCACCCGCTTCCGCGGCGTCGACGGCACCATCTTCGTCATCCCGAACGGCGACATCCGTCTCGTCGGCAACCTCTCGCGCGGCTGGGCGCGCGCCATCGTCGACCTGACGTTGCCCGGCGCCGGTGCGGCGGACCTCGAGACAGTCCGCAGCATCATCGCGGCGGCGGCGCACGAGGTGGCGACCAGTCCCGCCTTCGCGGGGCACTCCACCGAGCCACCCACCGTGGTCGGCTTGCAATCGGCCGACGCGACGACGATCACCATCCGCGTGACGTTGCTCACCGTCCCATCACACCGCGACGCCCTCACCCGGGCACTGCGTGAAGCAGCGCTGGCGGCGCTGGCCCGGGCCTCGCTCTGGCCCACGGCGATCGAGCCGCCGGCCACGCCCGCTGCGTGAGGCGCCGATTGCCTGAGTGGCTCAGTTCCCCGGCGTCGCAGCGACGTCGGGGGGATCAGCCGCCTCGGCGGCCTCCCACATGGCCTCCACCGGAGCGGGTGCACCCGTCCACAATTCGAGCTGCGCCACGGCCTGGTGGACGAGCATGCCGAGCCCGTCGACGCTGTGGGCCCCGGCGGCGGCGGCTTCCGTCAACCACGGCGTCGGGCGGGGCGCGTAGACCAGGTCGGCCGCCACCTGGCCGGCGTGCAGCAGTTGCGGCGCCACCAGCCAGGGCGCCGCGGCCCGGACGGAGACGCCCGCCATGCCGAAGGGCGTGGCGTTGACGACCAGATCGGCCGACTGCACGACCTCGACCTGGGCTTTTTCGTCCGCCGGCACCACCCAGCCCGCCGGGCCGGCCAGCCCGGCGGCCGTCCTCGCTCGTTCGGGCGTCCGGTTCAGCACGGCGACCCGGCTCGCCCCGGCGCCGGCCAGGGCCAGCACCACGGCTCGGGCCGCTCCCCCGGCCCCGATGACCAGACACTGCTTGCCCGCCGCCGAAAAGGCGGCGCCCCGAGCCAGCGATGCCACGAAGCCGGCACCATCGGTGTTGGTGCCCAGCAGGACGCCGTCCCGGTTCACGACGCAGTTGACGGCAGTCAGCCGCTGCGCCACCTCGGTGCATTCGTCGACCAATGTCACCACGTCGGCCTTGTGGGGCATGGTGACCGACAGGCCGCTGATACCGGCCCGTCGCATGGCGCCCAGGGCACTCTGCGCCTGGCCCGGCGCCACCTCGAAGGCCAGCGAGCGCCAGGTCGCCTCCAGCCCGAGCGCGGCGAACGCGGCGTTGTGCAACAGGGGCGAGAGCGAGTGCGCGATCGGGCTGCCGATGACGCCGACCAGCCGGGTTCCCGGTCCGGCCTCGGCCCGTGCGCCGTCCATCGTCACGACCGGGCCCGCCACCGGGCTCAGGGGAGGCCACGGCTCTTCGCCAGTTGCTCGTTGGCCAACTGCTCGGCGTAGGTGTCCGAGAAGGACATCGTGCCGTCCTTCTCGGTCAGCACGAAGTAGAGCCATCCACCGGCCGGTGGATGGACGGCGGCCGTGAGCGCATCCACCGACGGCATGCAGATGGGCGTCGGCGTCAATCCGACGTTGAGGTACGAGTTGTAGGGGGACTGGATCTTGAGATCCTGGCTCGTGACCGGGCCCCCGTCCTGGCCGAGCGCGTACAGGACGGTCGAGTCCATCTGCAGCGGAATGCCCTGGGCCAGACGGTTGTAGATGACGCGTGACGTGTCGGGCATATTGACCGGGATGTAGCCCTCCTTCTCCACGATGGAGGCCACGGTGAGCATCTGGTACTGCGTCACGCCGAACGTTGCCGCCGCCGCCGGGGTGAGCCCCACCGTCTGCACCTCGTGGTCGAATCGCTGCACCATGTCGGTGAGGATGGTGGTGTCACTCTCACCGGGGACGACGAGATAGGTCCCGACGCCGAGCATGCCCTCCAGGTTGTTGGGATCCGGCGCCGGAATACTCGAGTGCACGGCGCCGCTCGCCGCCACCTTGGCGAAGCTCTCGTTGCTGTGGCCGGGAAGGCTGTCCACCGCTTGGGCAACCTCGGAGAGGGTGAAGCCGGGACGCACGTTCACCGGGTAGATGTTCGGGCCGGCCGCCAGGACCGCCCGGACCTCCGAGAAGGGCAGGTTCTGGTGCATGGCGTAGCTCCCCGGCACGACCGTGGGCGACCCGTGCACGACCTCGGAGATCTGGAAGGCCAGCGAGCTGCCGATCACGTGCTGTTGGCTCAGCGCGTCGACGACGTTGCTGGTCGACTCGCCCTCGTGCACCGTGATGACCACCTGCGGTCCGGGCGCGCCGAGCGCATGGGACTCCAGCTCGTACCAGAGCACGAAGGCCAGGACGACGACGACCAGCGTGCTGCCGATGCCGAGCAGGATCCGGCGTCGTTTGCGCACACGAGCGGTGCGAGCCGCCTTGCGTGCGCTGCGGCTCCCGGGGCCGCCGCCCTCTCCCCCCTCGCCGTCGGCTTCAGTGTCTTCACCAGTATCGCCATCTGTGACTTCGTGGTCGCCATCCCCGTCCCTGACCCGCCGGCGCGGCCCGGTCAGCTCGGCGTCGGCGCGCTGATCCGGACCCGACTCCGGCTCCGGCTGCGGCCACGGCAGCTCCTCGTCCGCCTCGTGGGCGTCCCCGCCGTCGAAGGGCTCGTGAGGGCCGCTCATGCGTTGTCCAACCAGGCCTGGAGCAGCACCATGGCGGCCGCGCTGTCGACCACCTTGCGCGCCGACTTGCCGGTCCGCCCCGCCGCGCGCAGCGAGCGCTCGGCTTCCACGGTGGTGAAGCGCTCGTCGGCCGTCTCGACCGTCACGCCGAGTGGCTCGAGCACCGCACGCAGCGCCGCCGCCTCATCGAGAGCCGATTTGGCCGCCGGGCCGACCTGGCCCGAGAGGCTGAGGGGCAGACCGACGACGACGGTCAGGGCCTCGACCTCGCGCACGGCCTCCACCACGGCCGTGCGGTCACGCACGGGGTCGCCGCTGCGCTGGATGGTGCCCCACGGGCTGGCCAGGCTGCGCCGACTGTCGCTGTAGGCCACGCCGATGCGGCGCGACCCCAGGTCCACTGCAGCCACCCGGCCCGGGCCGCGCCCGGACGCCTCCTCGCCGCTCACGCGGACAGGAGCCGCTGCGCCTCGCCCAGCGCCGCCTCGATCCCCGAGGGGTCCTTGCCCCCCGCCGTGGCCAGCTGCGGCGACCCGCCGCCCCCGCCGCCGACCAGGGGCCCGAGCGTGCGCACGAGCTGGCCGGCGTCGGGCGTGCCCCCGGTGGCGGCGACGATGGTCACCTTCGTGCCGTCGGGCGAGCCCGCGAGCACCACGGCCCGCACCCCGTCATGGCGCAGGATCGCCTGGGCCAGATTGCGCAGCGCATCGGCGTCGACCTTGTCGCGGCGGGCGACGACCACCCCGCCGTCGGCCGCGGCCGCCTCGGCCAGTGTCGTGGCCTCTGCGTCGTTCGATTGCTGCTGCAGCCGTGCCAGTTCCTTCTCGCCTTCGCGCTGGCGCTCGGCCAGGCGCCCGATGGCCGCCGGCAACTCGTCGGGCTCCGTGCGCAGCAGCTCGGCCGCGGCCTGCACGAGGCGCTCACGCTCGAGCGCCCGTGCAATCGAGACGAATCCCGTCACCGCGAAGAGGCGACGCGTGTTGGAGCCGATGGAGCCTTCCGACAGCAGCGTGATGGTGCCGATCTGCCCCAGTGAATCCACGTGGGTCCCGCCGCAGAACTCGAGCGAGCTCGGTCCCGCCTGCACGACGCGCACCGACGACCCGTACTTGTCGCCGAAGAAGGCGATGGCGCCCATGTTCTCGGCCTCTTCGCGCGAGGTCTCGGTGGTCTCCACGCCGACGGCCGTGAGCACGGCGCGGTTGGCACGGGCGAACACCTCGTCGAGCTCTTCGCCGCTGGGTGCCGCGTGATGAGAGAAGTCGAAGCGCAGGTACTCGGGCGACACCAGGGATCCCTGCTGACGCACGTGGTCACCCAGGACCACCCGCAGCGCCGCGTGGAGCAGGTGCGTCGCCGTGTGGTTCCGGCGGATGGCCTCGCGCCGCTCGCCGTCGATGGTGGCCAGCGCGTCCTGCCCCGCCCGCACCTCACCGCTGACCCGCGCCCGGTGCACGTACAGGCCCGGTACGGCCAGCACGGTGTCCTGCACATCGGCGATGCCCGACTCGGTCACGATCGTGCCGGTGTCGCCCACCTGCCCGCCGCTCTCGGCGTAGAAAGGCGTGCGGTCCAAGAAGATCTCGACCAGGCGCTCTGCGCTGCCGTCGCCCGGACCGGCCTGGGGCTCGAGCACGGCGATGACCCGTGCCGGCACCTCGTAGTTGTCCTGGCCGCGGCCCACGAACACCGTGACGCCCTCGGCCTCGAGCAGCGCCCGGTAGGCAGCCTCGTCGCCGGCCCGGGTGGACTTCGCCGCGGCACGGGCACGCTCGCGCTGGGCGGCCATGGCAGCATCGAAGCCGGACCGGTCCACCTCCACGCCCGCGTCACGTGCCAGCTCCTCGGTCAGCTCGACGGGGAAGCCGTGCGTGTCATGGAGGGTGAAGGCCACCTCGCCTTCGAGCACCTTCGTCCCGGTGGCGAACGCCTCTTCCAACCGGCTCAACCCGGCCCGCAGCGTGCGATCGAACCCGGCCTCCTCCCGTGCCACCACGTTCACGATGAGGTCGTGCTGGGCACGCAGCGCCGGGTAGGCCTCACCCAACACGTCGGTGGCCGCTTGCACCAGCGCGGGCGTGACGGGCTTCTCCACGCCGGCCCGGCGCGCCGCCAACACGGCCCGGCGCACCACCCGGCGCAGCACGTAGCCGCGCCCCTCGTTGGCCGGCAGCACGCCGTCGGCGACCAACATGGAGAAGGCACGACCGTGGTCGGCCAGGACGCGCAACGCGACATCGGTCGCCGCGTCCTTCCCGTAGCCGGTGCCGAGAATGGAGGCCGCCGCGTCGATGAGCGGCACGAACAGGTCGGTGTCGAACACGGAATCGACACCCTGGAGGATGGGGAGGTTCCGCTCCAGGCCGGCGCCGGTGTCGATGTTCTTGCGCGGCAGGTCGGTGAGGACGCCGGACGCATCGCGGTCGAACTGCATGAAGACGAGGTTCCAGATTTCGACGAAGCGGTCGCTGCCGCCGTGCTTGGGGCCACCGTCGTGCCCGTAGCCCGGGCCCAGGTCCATGAAGATCTCGGAGTCCGGGCCGCACGGGCCGGTCTCGCCCATGGCCCAGAAGTTGTCCTCGTCACCCATGCGCTGGACGCGCTCGGGCCGGATGCCGACCTTGTCGATCCAGAGCTGCTCGGCCTCGTCGTCGCCGTCGTGCACCGTGACCCAGAGGCGGTCACCGTCGTGGCCCAGCACTTCGGTCAGCAGCTCCCAGGCCATCGGGATCGCCTCGGCCTTGAAGTAGTCGCCGAAGCTGAAGTTCCCCAGCATCTCGAAGAAGGTGCAGTGGTAGGTGTCCGTGCCGATGATCTCGATGTCAGGGGTCCGGAAGCACTTCTGAATGGAGGTGGCCCGCTTCCACGGCGCCGGCTCCTCGCCGAGGAAGTACGGCTTGAAGGGCACCATGCCGGCGATCGTGAAGAGGACCGAGGGGTCGTGGGGAATCAGGCTGGCGGAGGGGACGATGGTGTGGCCCCTGTCCGCAAAGAAGCGCGTAAAGGCCGCCCGCAGTCCGTTGGCGTCCATCACTGCAGCTTACCGGGGGCAAAAACGGATCCGGGGCCGCTCCGGGGCGCCGGAGGCGGGGCGACCGAAACCGCCGGCTCAGGCGGTCGACATCCCGACGATCGGCTTGTTGAGGGGGATGCTCCCGGTCGACCCGTAGAACAGCGTGGTGCCGTAGCTGAAGATGCCGCCGTCGGAGGCCACCAGCCAGTAGCCGCCACCGTTGGGCGCGGCCGCCATGCCCACGATGGGCTGGTTGAGGTGGAGGGAGCCGGCGGAGCCGTAGAAGGCCGCTTGGCCATAGGTGAAGATGCCGCCGTCGGACGCCACCAGCCAGTAGCCGCCACCGTTCGGCGCGGCCGCCATGCCGACGATGGGCTGGTTCAGGTGGAGGGAGCCGGCGGATCCGTAGAACGTCGCCCGGCCGTAGCTGAAGATGCCGCCGTCGGAGGCGACCAGCCAGTAGCCGCCACCGTTCGGTGCGGCCGCCATGCCAACGATGGGCTTGTTGAGCGTCATGGCACCGGTGGAGCCGTAGAACGGCGCGTCGCCGAAGCTGAAGATGCCGCCGTCGGAGGCCACCAGCCAGTAGCCGCCGCCGTCGGGCGTGGCCGCCATCCCCACGATGGGCTCGTTGAGATGGTGCCCGCCCATGGAGCCGAAGAAGTGGGCGTCGCCGTAGGTGAAGATGCCGCCGTCGGAGGCGACCAGCCAATAGCCCTGCGAGCTCGGTGTGTCGGCCATGCCCACGACCGGCGCGTTCAGCGGCGTGCCACCGGCGCTGCCGTAGAAGCCCGCACTGCCGAAGTCGAACACGCCCCCGTCGGAGGCGACGAAACGGTAGCCGTCGCCACAGTTGAGGTCCCCGCCGAAGCCGTAGTGGTCGGCGGCGGACTGTGCCGAGACTCCCTGCGAGTTGGTCACGGTGACGTCAACGCATGCGGGGCCCGCCGCCGCGGGCGGGACGACGGTGACGGTGGTGGCACTCTGCGCCACGATCCGGCCCGCGCCCAAGGACCCGAACGTGACCGTCGTGGCGTTGGCGAAGCCGCCCCCCAGAATGGTGATGGGCCCGCCGCCACTGACCGGACCCGTGTTGGGGCTGACGGCGGCCACGGACGGGCAGCCGTCGGCCCCTTGGAGGGCGGGAGCCAGGTTCTCGTCGACCGGTGTGCCGAGCCCCGTGGCGGCATCGAAGCCGGCGGCGGCGGGAAATTGCCCGGAGTGCGTGTCGGTGAAGTCGTTGTTGCCCTGCGTGATGTCGGTGAACGTGTCGCTGTCACCCTGCTGGGCCGCGTACAGGGCGGGACCGACGCGACCGAGCGCGCTGAAGCAGCCCTGGTTGGTGTCGGCGAAGAGGCCGGCGTTGGTGGGCGCAGCGACGCTGGTGCCGCCGAAGGCCGTCCAGTGGCCGCTCCAGTAGGCGGACACCCCGCCGGCCGTGGGATCCGAGGGATAGGAGAGGTCGGGGACGGCCCGGCAGGTGCTGAGCCCACACGGAGTGGTGTCGGGTCCGGAGGTGGCGGGTTGCCCAGGGTTGGCGGGCCACTCGAGCGAATACCCCCCGCCGGTCGCCCCGAAGCTGGTGTTGCCCGAGCACTGGGAAGACGTGTTCTGGCAGTCGTTCCAGACCGACTGCGACGAGGCCGACGCGCTGGGCATCGTCGTGCCACCGGCGCTGACCACGTCGGGCTGTGATCCGGGGTCGTCGACAGCGAGCGCGGTCGACCTGTTCGTCGGGAAGCAATCCTCGGAGCCGGCGTCGCCCGACGCGGCGATAACGGTCTGCCCCTGGGCGGCCATGCGCTGGAGGATGCCGTTCTCGGTCTGCCGATCCCCGGCGGGCATGCCCGCCTCGCACACGCCCCAACTCGTCGTCACGACCTGGGAACTGTCGTCGCTGGCGATCCGGTCGAAGAGGTCGAAGGCCTGCGCGTCGTCCCCGTTGGGCGCCTCGTAGACGACGAGGGAGGCGGAGGGGGCGTTGACGGCGGCCACTTCCGTATCGAGCGCGGCCTCGCCGCCGCCCTGGGGAGGTCCACCCGCACCGCCGTCGACGAGCACGTTGCGGATCGGGTTGGACAGCCCGTAACAGGCCTGGAAAGCGGCCACGTCGCTGGCGGCGTACTGCTCGAACTCCACGATGGCGATGGATTGCCCGATCCCGGTCCGGCCCTGCCCGAAGAGCTGGTCGAGCCCGAAGACCGAGGCCAGCTGCGTGGAGGTGTACGTGCCGTCGAAGGCGGCGCTCTGGGCGCCGGCGCAGGCCTGGGGCGTGCCGGCGTGGGCGACGGCCGCCGGGCTCTGGGTGGTGGTGCCGGAGCCGCCTTGGCCCGGCTGTGATTCCGGGGCCTGGGTCGTCACCGAGGTCCCGGGGTGACCCGTCTTGAGCATGGAGTGCTCCCGGACCAGGCCGTCGAGGCCGACCACCCCGGTCACCACACCGTCGAGGGAGGCCGGTAGCTGCGGTGACGCCGTGTTGACGATCGACCGGGCGGACGCGCCGGGCGGCTGCACCGACTCCAGCGGGGTCCCGAGCGCCGAGGAGACCGCCGCTGCCGTGCCGCTGACGGGCAACAGGGTGCTGCCCGTCTCGGGCGTGCCGACCGTGAGCCCCTCGGCCCGCAAGGCCGCGGAGGCCTGCGCCACCTCGGCCGGGCTCGGCCCGAACTGCGCCGCATACTGCTGCGCCGTCAGATAGTGCCGGTAGTCGGGCGATCCGGGTGTCGAGACGGCCGCCACGGTCTGGGCCAGGCCGGCGGGGTTCTGCCCGACCAGGACGACGTCGAGGTCGAGCACCTGGCCGCCGGGGGCGGCGCCCCAACGGATGGTGCCGGCGGGGAGCTGCGGGGCGGGCTGGGCCAGGGCGATGCGGCTGGGCGCAGCGCCGGCCGCGGGGGCGGGGGCAGCAGCGGAGGCGGCAGTAGCTGTGGCCGACACGAGTGAACCCAGCACCAGGACCAGCGCCGCGCAGGCGCACGCGGCGGTGACCCACCGTGAGGCCGTGCGCTGTTCCCGGTTCACGATTCGGCCTCCCCGGCGCCGGCCGCACCGGCCGCGTCGTGCGGGGTGGGCTCGTAGTACACCCGTCCCTCGAGCGCGTCAGGACGATACTGCTGGGGGACCACCCCGGTGGGGTCGTCATGAGGATAGACGTAGCCGTCTCCGTGACCCAAGGTGGCCGCGCCCTTGTAGTGCGCGTCCCGCAAATGGGTGGGGACCTCCTGCGTGACGGCGGAGCGCACGTCGGCCTGGGCCCGCCCGAGCGCCACCACCACCGCGTTGGACTTGGGCGCCCGGGCCAGGTAGATCACGGCCTCGGCCAGGTTCAGGGCGGCCTCGGGCAACCCGACGTACTCCACGGCCCGGGCCGCCGCCTCGGCCACCAGCAGCGCCTGGGGATCGGCCAGCCCGATGTCCTCGCTGGCCAGGATGACCATGCGGCGAGCCAGGAAGCGGGGGTCCTCCCCCGCCTCGATCATGCGGGCCATCCAGTAGAGGCCGGCGTCGGGGTCCGAGCCGCGCACGCTCTTGATCAGCGCGCTGACCTGGTCGTAGTGCTCGTCGGCGCCCTGATGGAACAGGCGCCCGTCGCGGGCCCGCGCCATGTCGTCCATGGTGAGCAGGACCCGGGAGTCACCGCCAGCGCCCCGGGCCAGGGCCACCGCCGTCTCCACGGTGGTCAGCGCGGCGCGGGCGTCGCCCTCGCAGGCCGCCACCACGGCGTCCACCGCGTCGTCCTCGGCGTCGGCCCCCTCCAGGTCCAGACCGCGCCGGATGAGGGTGCGCAGGTTGTCCGGCGACAAGGGGTGCAGCCGCCACAGTGAGGCCCGGCTCAACAGGGGCGGATTGACCTCGAAGAAAGGATTCTCGGTGGTGGCGCCGATGAGCACGACCAGCCCGTCCTCGACGGCGGGGAGCAGCACGTCCTGCTGGGACTTGCTGAAACGGTGCACCTCGTCGATGAAGAGCATGGTGCCCTGGCCCTGCTCGCCGAGCCGGCGCTGGGCCTCGGCCAGGGCCTCCCGCACGTCCTTCACGCCGGCGGCCGTGGCCGACAGCGTGGTGAGGTGCTTGGCGGTGGCGTCGGCCAACAGGCGCGCCAGGGTGGTCTTGCCGGTGCCGGCGGGGCCCCACAGGATCGACGACCCGACCCGGTCGGACTCGGCCAGCAGGCGGAGGGGCGCACCGGGGCCGATGAGGTGCTCCTGGCCCACGACCTCATCGAGGGTGCGGGGGCGGAGGCGGGCTGCAAGGGGCGCCTGGCGCTCGAGGCGGCGGTCGGCGGCGTCGGCGAAGAGACTCAGTGGGCGGTCCTTAGCTCGATCCGGCGCCGGCGCCGGCGCCGGCGCCGGCCTGGCCGGGCGGCACCACGACCCGGATGCCCAACTCGGCCAGGCTCGCTGCGGGCAGCGCCGTGGGCGCGCCGGTCAGCAGGTCGGCACCGGACTGGGTCTTGGGGTAGGCGATGACCTCCCGGATGTTCTCCTCGCCGGCCAGGATCGCCACCAGCCGGTCGACCCCCACCGCGAACCCGGCGTGAGGCGGCGCCCCGTAACGGAACGCGCCCAGCAGGAAGCCGAAACGGGCCTCCGCCTCCTCGGCGCCGATGCCGAGCGCGGCGAACACCTGCTCCTGTATCGAGCGGTTGTGGATACGGACGCTGCCCGAGCCCAGCTCCCATCCGTTCAGCACGAGGTCGTAGGCCTGCGAGCGCACGGCAAAGGGGTCGGTCGCCAGCAGTGGCAGGTCCTCTGGATACGGCATGGTGAACGGGTGATGGGCCGCCTGCGGGTTGCCGTCGGCCCCGACGCCGTCGAACATGGGGAAGTCGACGACCCACACGTATCGATGCGGGCCCTGGCCGACAGGCGGGCCCCCGATCGCCACGCGCAGCGCACCCAGCACCGCGCAGGCCGTGGCGTAGGTGTCCGAGACGGCGAGGATGAGGTCGCCTGGTTCCGCCCGCGTCTGGGCCAGGACGCCTGCAACCTCCTGCTCCGAGAGATGCCTGGCCAGTGGTCCGTCCAACGAGGGGCCGTTCTCGACGACACGGAACCAGGCCAGGCCGGCGGCCCCGTGCTTCTTCGCCAGGTCGGTGACCTCGTCCAGTCTCTTGCGGGGCCAGGTGGCGCCGTCGGGCACGACGATGGCCTTGACCGTGGGCGACGAGAAGGCCTTCACTTCCGTGTCCTCGAATACTGTCGAGAGGTCGATCAGCTCGAGGCCGAAGCGCAGGTCCGGCTTGTCGGTGCCGTAGCGGTCGCGTGCCTCGGCCCACGTCATGCGCTCAATCGGCGGCGGGCGCTCCCCTGTGGCCGCTGCGGCGGCGTCCAGCACCGCCTCGGAGACGTAGGCCATGACGTCGTCCTGGGAGGCGAAGGAGCACTCCATGTCGAGCTGCATGAACTCGAACTGGCGGTCGGCCCTGAGGTCCTCGTCGCGGAGGCAGCGGGCGATCTGGAAGTAACGGTCGAAGCCGCCCACCATGAGGAGCTGCTTGGCCAGCTGCGGGCTCTGCGGCAGCGCGTAGAACTCGCCGTGGTGGAGTCGCGAGGGGACCGAGAACTCCCGTGAACCCTCGGGGGTCGGGGCCCAGAGCAGCGGCGTCTCTATCTCGGCGAAGCCCTGGCGGTCCATGGCGGCCCGGAGGGCGGCGTTCACCCGGGCCCTGAGCCGCAGGTTGCGCTGCATACGCGGCCGCCGGAGGTCGACGTAGCGGTGCTTCAGCCGCACAGGCTCGTCGGACTCGTCGCGATCGTCGACCGAGAAGGGTGGCGGCTCGGCCTCGTTGAGGATCTCGACGGTGCAGTCGCCGATCTCGATCTCGCCCGTGGCGATACCGGGGTTGACGGTGCCCTCGGGCCGGTGGCGGACGGTCCCGGTGACGGCGACCACCCACTCGGAGCGCACGTCGGTGGCGTGGTCGATGACGCACTGGATGATGCCGGAGTGGTCGCGCAGGTCCACGAAGGCGAGATGCTCGCCGTGCTCGCGCCGGCGGGCCACCCACCCGCAGACGGTGACGGTCTGGCCGACGTCGGCGGTGCCGAGGACGCCGCAGAGATGCGTGCGGAGCGCCGTGGGGCGGTTCTCCGTCTGGCTCGGGTCGGTGGGCTGGGGTTCGGTGGTCATGGTGGTGGGGTGTTCGGCGCTCAGTCTGGTCGGTTCGGTTCGGGTTCGGGGACGGGGGGCGCTGTCTGTCGCTCAGTGGTGTGGGTGCTCAGTGGTGTGGGTGCCTGTGGGTGCCTGTGGGTGTCCCGCTGCCTCAGGACCGCCCCGACGCTCCCAGGAAGGCTTCGAGCTCCCCCACAATGGCAGCCCGCGGCACGCTCCGTTGCTCGGCGTCGCTGCGCAGAGGGCGCAGGCCCACTGTTCCCGCCTCCACCTCCTGGGGACCGACCACCAGCGCCACCAGGGCGCCCGAGCGGTCGGCCGACTTGATCTGGGACTTCATGGAACGCCCGTCGAAGGCTCGGTCGGCCCGCAAGCCGGCCCGGCGCAGCTCGGCCGTGAGGGCGACCGCCGACTCGCCGCCGGCGGTGTCGATGACGTAGGCGTGCAGGGGGTGGGCCGCCAAGACCGACTCGGGGGTGAAGACGCCCTCGGCGTCGCAGGCCAGCAGCACGCGCTCGATCCCGATGCCGAACCCGATGCCCGGCGTGGGATCGCCGCCGAGCAACTCGACCAGGCCGTCGTAGCGGCCGCCACCCCCCACGCCGTTCTGGGCCGCGTCGAGTGCGTCGGCCGCGAACTCGAACGTCGTGCGCGTGTAGTAATCGAAGCCCCGCACGAGGCGGTGGTCGATGGTGTAGTCGACCCCGAGCGCATCGAGCCCGGCGCGCACCCGCGCGAAGTGCTCCCGACACGGGTCGCAGAGGTGGTCCAGGAAATGTGGGGCGTCGGCGGTAGCGGCCCGGCACTCCTCCGACTTGCAGTCCAGCACCCGCAACGGGTTTTCGAGGTGGCGGCCCCGGTGGGCCGGGCACAGCTGGTCCGCCCGCTCGGCCAGGAACGCGGCAACAACGCCACGTACCCGGGCTTGCACACGCTGTCGCCCATGGAGTGCAGCTTCAGTGTCACCTGCTTCAGGCCGAGGCCGGCGAAGAAGTCGTGTGCCAGGGAGACGACCTCGACGTCGAGGTCGGCATCGGCCGGGCCGAGCGCCTCCACCCCCAGCTGGTGGTGCTGGCGGTAGCGGCCGTGCTGGGGGTTCTCGTGGCGGAACGAGGGCGCCACGTACCAGGCCTTCCACGGCGGGACCGGGTGGTGCTGCACGTAGGCGCGGGCGATGGGGGCGGTCCCTTCGGGGCGCAAGGCCATCATTTGGCCGTCGCGATCCTCGAACACGTACATCTCCTTGCCGACCACCTCGCTGCCCTCGCCGATGCCACGCAGGAACACGCCGGCGTGCTCGAGGATGGGCGTGATGGTCAGGCCGTAGCCGGCGCGTTCGACCAGTGAGGCGAAACGGGCGACCGTTCCCTCCCAGCGGGCGGACTCGGGCCACAGCACGTCGTGCATGCCCTTGGGCGTGCGCAAAGACGTTGCGGGCGCAGGACCGGGCCCGGGCCCGGGCGCGGCCGCGGGCGACCCCGCGCTCATGGCGCGTTCCTCACGGCTCGGGGTCAGACTTTCTTGCCAGGCAGCTGACGATAGGCGTCGAACACCCCGTCGAGGTGCTTCAGCGCGCTGATCAGTGAATGCAGATGTGTCGGGTCGGCCAGCTCGACGTCGAAGGCCATCCGGCTGACCCGGTCGGGGGTCGTGGCCGTCCGGGCGGCCACGATGTTGAGATGGTGCTCGGAGACGACACGGGACACGTCGGCGAGCAGGCGGGCGCGGTCGAAGGCCTGCACCTCAATCGTCGCGACGAAGACACCGTCGTTACCCCGGTCCCACTCGACCTCCATGAGGCGCTCGCGGGAGCGGTCGGCCAGCGCGGCCGCGTTGGCACAGTCGGCGCGGTGCACCGAGACGCCCCGACCCTGGGTCACGAAGCCCACAATCTGGTCGCCCGGCACCGGAGTGCAGCAGCGAGCCAGGTGGATCATGACGTCATCGAGCCCCTCGACGTAGACACCCGTGCCGGTGCGGCGTCCCTGACGGGGCCGGGTCGTGCCCGGGAGGGCGATCGTCGGCAGCTGCTCGTCCGCCTCGCCGCCACCACGGAGGGCCTTGGTCAGGCGCTGCACGATGGACTGGGCCGAGACCTGGTTCTCGCCGATTGAGGCGTAGAGCGCATCGAGGTCCGCCAGGTTCATGGTGTCGGCCACCTGCTGCAGGGCGCTCGAGCCGAGCAGTTTGTGCAGCGGCAGACCGTCCCGGCGCAGGGCGCGGGCCAGGTCTTCCCGGCCGTTCTCGATGGCGTCCTCGCGGCGTTCGCGCGAGAACCACTGGCGGATCTTGTTGCGCGCCCGGGTGGAGGCGATGATCTGGAGCCAGTCCCGGGAAGGGCCGGCGGTGGGCGACTTCGAGGTGAAGATCTCGACGGTGTCGGCGCTGCTCAGTTGGGTCTCGAGCGGCACCAGGCGACCGTTGACCCTGGCTCCGATGCAGCGGTGCCCCACCTCGGTGTGGATGGCGTAGGCGAAGTCGACCGGCGTGGACCGGGCGGGCAGCGCGATGACCTTGCCCTTGGGCGTGAAGACGTAGACCTCGTCCTGCTCCAGGTCGAGCTTCAGTGCCTCGAGGAACTCGATCGGGTCGTCGGTCTGGCGGTCGACGTCGGCGATGCGCTGGAGCCACGCCATCTCGGAGGAGTGGTCCTCCTTGGACTTGTACCCCCAGTGCGCCGCGATGCCGTACTCGGCCCGGTGGTGCATCTCCGACGTCCGGATCTGCACCTCGACCGGCTTGCCGTCCAGCCCGATCACCGTCGTGTGCAGCGACTGGTACATATTGAACTTGGGCGTGTTGATGTAGTCCTTGAAGCGCCCGTGCACCGGGGCCCAGATGGCGTGGATCGCGCCCAGTGCGGCCCAGCAGTCCTTCTCGGACTCGACTACGACCCGGATGGCCACCAGGTCGTTGATGTCGTCGAACTCCTTGCCCCGCACCACCATCTTCTCGTAGATGGACCACAGGTGCTTCGGGCGGCCGGTGACGTCAGCGACCACGCCCATGTCGCTCATGCGCTGGCGCACGTGGACGAGCACCCGCTCGAGATACTCCTCCCGCTGCGGGGCCCGGGCCGCCACCATCTGCTCGATCTCGGCGTAGCGCTTCGGGTGCAGCGTGGCGAAGGCAAGGTCCTCCAACTGCCAGCGCACCTGCTGGACCCCGAGCCGGTGGGCCAGCGGCGCGTACACGTCGAAGGTCTCCTGTGCGGTGCGCCGCTGCTTCCATTCGGGCATGACGGCGAGGGTGCGCATGTTGTGCAGCCGGTCGGCCAGCTTGATCAGGAGGACGCGCCAGTCGTCGGCCATGGCGACCAGCATTTTGCGGATGGTCGCCGCCTGCTGCGCTTCCTTGGAGTTGAACTGGAGGCGATCGAGCTTGGTCACCCCGTCGACGACACGGGCCACCCCTTCGCCGAAGGTCTCGGCAATGGCCTCGAGCGTCAGCCCGGTGTCCTCCACGGCGTCATGCAGGAGGGCAGCGGCGACGGTCTGCCCGTCCAGCCCGAGCTCGGCCACGATCGTCGCCACGGCGACAGGGTGCGTGATGTAGGGCTCGCCCGAGCGCCGGAACTGGCCCTCGTGGGCCCTGGCCGCCGTCCGGCCGGCGGTCACGATCAGGGACGTGTCGTCCTCGGGACGATGACGGGCGAATTCGGCCAGGAGGGGCGCCAAAAGGTCGCGCAGGACCTGCTCGCCTGCGTGCTCCGGCTCGAGGGCTCGAGCGTTCGTCTCGATGTCTGTGTCGGTCCCGGATGATGGAGTCACCCGCGTCAGGGCCACCATCCATACAGGCTACCCGCCAGGGGAAATAGAAAGACGCACATGCCCGGGGTCAGGCGGCGCTCACCTCAGCGTTTGCGTCTGCTCTTGCCCTTGTTCTTGCGGGGGCGGGCGCTCCCGGTGGCCTGCCCGGATGCCGCCGTGGTCGAGGCCGAGTCCGAGTCCGCGTCCGTCGCACCGGGATCCCGGTCGAGCACCGCTGTCCCACCTCCGCCGCTCCCGCCGCTCCCCGAGCCGGGACGGATGGGCCCGCTGCGCTTGGAGCTCGACTTCTGGGCAGGGCCCGCACCGCCCCGGTTCACCTGACCCGAGGCCGCCACGCTCATGGCGGTGCTCATGGTGGCGGCGTCGAGCGCGGAGTAGAAGCCCCCGCGTCCCGCGCTTGGCCAGCCGGTTGGCGATCTGCACCCAGCGGTCCTCGCGCTCCTTCATCATGCACAGGACCGGCGAGGCGATGAAGATCGACGAGTAGGCCCCGGAGAGCAGGCCGACGAAGAGGGCGAGACCGTAGGACTGCAATGTCGTGGCACCGAGCAGCTGCGCGCCGATGAGGAGCACGGCCAGCACGGGGAGGATGGCCACCATGGAGGTGTTGATCGAGCGGGCCAGCGTCTGGTTCATGGACAGGTTGATGAGCTGCGGATAGGTCAACCGGCCACTGCTTCCGATGCCCTTCGTGTTGTCCCGGACGCGGTCGAAGACCACCACGGTGTCGTACAGCGAGTAACCGAGGATGGTCAGGATGGCCACGACGGTGTCCGGCGTCACCTGGAAGTTGAAGATCGAGTAGATCCCGATCGCCACCAGGACGTCGTGAATCATCGCGATGAAGGCGGCAAGCGCCATCTTCGGCTCGAAGCGGATGCTGATGTAGATCGCCACCACAATGAAGAAGATGATCAGGGCCTCGATCGCCTTGTTCGTGATGGAGGATCCCCAGGTCGGTCCCACGGTGGTGACGCTGATCTTGTCGGCCGGCGCCTCCGGCAGGGCGGAGGTCGGCGACGTGGTGGTCGTGGTGGACGCCGCCGAGGCCGCGTCCGCCTTGGCCGTCGTCGATGTGGTCGCCTCCGCCGTGGTCGACGTCGTGCTCGTCGACGGCGTCTGCGACGAGTGGGCCGCCGTCACCCCGAGCAGCGCCTTCCTGACGTTGGCGTCGACGGTGGCCTGCTGCTCCGCTGACAGGTGATTCAGGTCGGACTGCACGTTGAGCGTCTGCTTGCTCCCGCTGCCCAGCAGCTCCACCGTGGGGTCGACCAGCCCCGTGCCGTTCAGGGCATCGGTGGCTTGTGTCTGCGTGACGCCCGGAGCGGCGATCGTCCATTCCGTCCCGCCCTTGAACTCAATGCCCAGGTTCAAGCCGCCCCGCAGAATGATGGAGATGATCCCCAGGATGATGATGGCCGCCGAGATGCTGAACCAGATCTTTCGTTTACCCACGAAGTCGAAGCGCGTCTCGCCCCGATAGAGACGGGCGATCGGGCCGTGGCCCTTGGGCTCTCGGGCCAGGAGGGCCCGGGCGGCATCGTCGAGGCTGACGAGATCCTCTTCGTCGAGGTTGCCCGTATCGACGCTCTCCTCGAGGCGCTCGACATCCTCCTCGGGCACGTCGTCGAGTGAGCTCCCCTCCTCGCCCTTGCCGTTCCCCCGGCCTCGGCCGCTGCCCTTGCCGTTGCCGCGGCTGCCGTTGTCGCTCACGAGCCACCTCCGGCGGCTCCGGCTGCTCCGGCGGCGACCGGCACCCCCGGGACCTGACCCTGGGCCTGCGCCTGCGGGCCGGCGCCCAGGCCGGTGGCGATGCTGAACGCACCTGAGCCCTGCAGTCGGGCGCTCTGGCCCAACAAGATGACGAGCGGACGCGTGTAGAACCACGTGATGGCCATGTCCATGATGGTGGAGAGGCCGAGGAAGAAGGCAAAGCCCTTCACGTTGCCGACCGCGACCAGATACAGCACGATCGCCGCCAGCAGTGACACGAAGTCAGCCGCCCACACCGTCCGCCATGCGCTCTTGAAGCCGCGGTCCACCGAGGTGCGGACCGAACGGCCCGATCTGGTCTCGTCTTTCAACCGTTCGAAATAG
The DNA here is from genome assembly GCA_963794875.1 of uncultured Acidimicrobiaceae bacterium. Lineage (GTDB taxonomy): Bacteria > Actinomycetota > Acidimicrobiia > Acidimicrobiales > RAAP-2 > Bog-473. The sequence goes on along the minus strand of CAWCFG010000014.1, from coordinate 246,390 downwards.
ACGATGTACGAGTCGACCGTGATACCGATCGACACGATGAGACCAGTGATGCCCGCCAGGTCGAAGCTCGGTGCCACCGACGTATGCCCCAGCGCCGAGATGATGGCCCACAGCAACATGGCCGTCAGCACCAGCCCGGAGATCACCACGAGACCGAGACCCCGGTAATAGAAGAGGACGTAGAGCAGCACGAGGGCCAGCCCCGCGATGCCGGCGCCGAGTCCCGCCACCAGCGCGGAGTGCCCCAACGTGGCCGAGACCGTCTCCGATGTCGCCGCCTTCAGCGTGATCGGCAACGCGCCGAAGTTCATGGCCTGCGCCAGGTTCTGCGCCTGCGCTTGCGTCAGGTTCCCCGAGATCTCGCCCCTGCCCTGGAAGGAGGAGAAGCTCGTCTGGTTCGGCTGGATGATCGGCGCCGAGTACACCTCCCCGTCCAGCTCGATCCCGAGCAGTTGGTGAAAGTTCTCTGCTGCCACCTTGTCCCACAGGTTCGAGCCGGCCGAGCCGGCCAGCGTGTAGTCGACCACCCACGCACCGGTCTGGTTCTGCGTGGCTTGGGCGCTGCCGATGGAACGGCCTGTCATCTCCGCGGGCCCGAGCACGCAACGCAGCCCCGACGCGCCGCAGGCTCCGCTGATGCCGGGCAGCAACACCGAGCTGGTGGCGTAGCCGGGCTTGTCGACACTCGAGGTCGGGTAGGCGGCGTATTGGCTGTCGGGCGGGACGTTGTTGGACGGTTCGCCGGTGGCGGTATTGATGTCGAGGTTGGCCGCCGTGAGTTCGGATGACGACGAACAGGCGGGAATCGTCCCGACGCCCCGAGGCAAAACCTTTTCCTTCGACCCCTTCGGCACGGCCTGCGGATACCCGTAGCACTGGACCGGACGGAAGTACATGCGCGCCGTCTGCCCGATTTGATCGAGCACCTGCTGCGCATCGGTCACACCCGGAATGGACACCGAAATCTGGTTCTTGCCCGTGGTCTGCACCTCAGCGCCCGACACGCCGAGGCTGTTGACCCGGAGATTCAAGATGTTGACGGTCTCGTCGAGGTCGGATTGGGAGACGTGCTGTCCCTCAGCCGTGTAGACGACGGCCACTCCACCGGCGAGATCGAGGCCGAGGCGCGGCGACCACTTGGCCGCGAACACCGCAGCGAATGAGCCGATCGAGATCGCCACGACGACGATCACGCTGATCCACAGGTTGCGGCGCTGACGCCTTTGCGCCCGTCCACCCGACTTCGGGCTCACGCCTCTTCGGCCTCCCCACCGAGGTCGCCGCTGCTGCTGGCACTGTCCCCACCTACATCGTCGATGTCATCGTCATGGCTGTCGTTTGCGCTCGTGGCATCGCTCGTGCCGTTCCTGCTGCCCGCTGAGCGCGCCGGTCGGACATCTTGGACCGGCTCGTCGTCGACGCGCACGTCTTCGATCGGCTCGATCTTCTTGGCGATGGCCTGGCGGACGAAGACGATCCGGGTCGGCTGGGGTCCGTCGAGGTTGCCGTCGTCGCCGAGGGCACCCGTCAACAAGGTGTAGCGGTCGCCGTGCACTTCGAGCACGGTGCCGATGACGCCGCCGACGGTCTGCACCTCGTCGCCGACGTCGTACCCAGAACCTTGGGATTGGCGGGCGGCCTGAGCCTTCCGCTGCTGGGGTCGGATGAAGAAGAAGTAGCCCAGGAGCCCGATCGCCACCAGAGGCAACAAGGTCAGCAATGAGCTGGAACTCGACTTCGAAGACGCGGCCAGCACGAAATGGGCCACGGCGAGGGTAGGTGTCATAGGGGATCCTTGGACCGGAATCGGTTGCGACGCGCCACCCTAGTGCCTGGGTTCCCGCTCTCCTGGGCGCCGCAGTGGGGGATTTGCGAGGCGACAGGCACAACGAGCCACTCGATCTCAAAAGGTTTCGACCGACTCGCCGGTTGCCCTCGTCGGCCTCAGGAGGGCGGGACCAATCGGTCGCTCCGTCGTCCCTGGTGACGACCCGCTCATCGACGATTGCGCATCTCGCCCTCGTCCGCCGGTGCTCACCTACTCCAGGTTTCGGGACTTCAAGGCATGAAATCCGGGCCCGCTCAGTCGCCTCGGGCGGATACAACGGCACCCTTTTGCCCCTTCTGGCGCACGGGCTTCCGCCCTTCTGGCGCACGGGCTTCCGCCCTCCTGACACACGGCGGCGGTGGGCAACCCGACTGCAACCCAATCTGGCCTCTGTTGCGACACCCCCCGTGCAGAGTACGCAGCATCAGTACAGCAACCTCACGGTGACGGTCGTTCGAAGGGGGGCGACCGAGTGAGAGTCCGACGGAGGGGAGCGGATTCTCACGGGGGAACACCGTTGGGGGGACAACAGGAGCAGCGAAGAGGTGCGCCGGCTTCACGAGGCCGTCGGACGGAATCTTCCGGGGGGACCGACGACCCGGACCGGCGCACCTTTCGCTCCCTGAGGTACTTCCTGGCCGGCTGACGTTCGCCCCAGGCGTCGCTCTGAGCGCTCCGGCGCCGGCGCCGTCTCGCCATCTCATGACCGCTTCGCAGGGCCCGTCAAGGGGTCTCCAGGCTCGCCGGCACTCCCCATTTGTCGATCTGGGACCCGATTCAGCCGCTGGCCAGGGATTTTCCCAGAAGCAACGGGTGTCCCGTATTCACTCAGTTTGACCATTTGCCCAGTACAGTTGCAGCCTGATGCGAGATGGTCATATCTCAGTGCTGGTCATTGAGGATGAGGCTGACATCCGCCAACTCCTCCGCACCCTCCTCGAACGCGAGGGCTACGCGGTCGCGGAGGCCCTCGAAGGGCGGGACGGGGTGCGCCAATTCCACCAGAGCCACCCCGATATCGTCATTCTGGACGTCGGACTGCCTGACCTGGACGGTTGGCAGGTACTCGAGCGCATCCGGGACATGAGCGACGTGCCTGTGCTCATGCTCACCGCCCTCGGGACCGAGAGAGACAAGGTGCGGGGCCTCAATTCCGGCGCGGACGACTACCTGACCAAGCCCTTCAGCCGGGTCGAACTCCTGGCCCGCCTCCAGGCCGTCGGCCGGCGCCAGGTCTCCAAGGGTGAACCCGTCACGACCTTCGACGATGGAACCCTGCACATCGACTTCGCGCACCAGGAGGTGGCGGTCGACGGATCGACGATCATTCTGACGCCGACCGAGTACCGCCTGCTCGCCACCCTGGCCCGCCACCAGGGACAGGTCCTCTCCTCCGACCAATTGATAGAGCTGGCCTGGGATGACCCCAGTGGCCTGGCCCCTTCGCGCGTCAAGTACGCCGTGCTGCGGCTCAGGCGCAAGCTGGGCTGGGACGAAGGCGACGAGGGCCCGATCGAGACCGTCCGGGGCTTCGGGTACCGCTACCGCTCGCGGAACCGGTGAACGAGCCGCTCAAGCCCCAAGCGGACTCCGACCGGCGCCGCGATCCCCAGCTGCCTGGGTCTACTCTCCCGATCGGCTTCTCTCGCTCCATGCGGGTGCGGCTCCCGGTCTTCGCCCTGGTGGCCATTGGGACGGTCCTCATCGCCGTCATCCCATTCCCCCACGACGCCCGCCGCGAAATCTCCATTGCCGGCGTCATCTTCTTTGGCCTCGTGGCGGCCGCGTTCCTGTTGCCCTGGGAGCGCCTCCCGGACTGGGCCTGGCTCATCATTCCGATCGGCTACATCGCCGTCATCGCGATCATCCGGGACGCCCAGGGCGGCTCCGACTCGGGTCTTGTCGTCGTCTACCTCCTCCCCATTGTGTGGCTGTCCTTGTACGGTCGCCGGCTGCACCTCCTCGTGGGGCTGTTCTGCATGGATCTGGCCTTGCTGGTGCCGCTCTTGCTCGTTGGCCCACCCAAGTACCCGACGCTCGAATGGCGCCAGATTGCCGTCATGGCCACCGTCACCACCTTGGTGGCGTCCACCGTCTACACGATGGTGTCGCGCGACCGAGCTTTCCTGGCCGACCTCGCGGAGCAATCCCGCATGGCGCGCCGCAACGCCCGTGAGGCCGACTACGCCCGCGACCGGCTCGAGACACTGCTCCGTGCCGCCACCGGGAGCGCCATCATGGGGGTCGACCCTGCGGGAACGGTGACCTTCTTCTCGGCCGGAGCGGAGCAGATGCTCGGATACCGGGCCGCGGAGGTCGTGGGGATCCAGTCCATCGCCGACTTCATCGACCCCGCCCAGATCGACGAACGCCGCCAGACCATCGACGCCATGCGTACGGCGCTCGAGCCCATCGATGCAGAGACGGCCGCCGAGGTCCCGTGGACCGCGACGCGCAAAGACGGTCAGCAACGGCGCTGCGTCGTCCGAGTGCGCGCCCTGCCGGTGCCGACTGCGGACCTCGCCTTCGGCGAGGATCTCGACAACGAATCGGGCATCCCTGACGAGGACGCCATCGGTTCGAACGGCTCGGCGGCCCCCGCCAGCGCGCTCGCTCCGACCAACGGGGGCTACGTCGTGGTCGCTATCGACGTGACCGAACGCGAAGAGCTGGCCGCCGACCGGGAGCGCCTCTACGCCATTCAGAAGGAAGTCACGCAGTCGCTGATCGAGCAGAACAACAGGCTGCGCGAGCTGACGCAGATGAAGGACGACGTGGTGGCCACGGTGTCCCACGAACTGCGGACGCCAATCACCTCCATCAGAGGGTTCGTCGAGCTGCTCCTGGACGCCACCTCCGACCTGACCGAGAGCCAAATACGCCAGCTCCGGACGATTGAGCGCAACGCGGAGCACTTGCAGCGGGTTGCCGAGGATCTCCTGGCTGACCCGGGAGCGGGACGCGGCCTGCGGGTCGCCTTCACGGAGTTGGACCTCAGCCGTTTGGCCGAGGACGCCGTGCACGCCATCCAGACGACCGCCACGCTCGCCGAGGTCGTCTTGACCATCGACCCCGGCGACGAGGTCCCGATCTTCGGTGACCCCACCCGCCTGCACCAACTGCTGGCCAATCTGCTCTCCAACGCCATCAAGTTCACGCCCAAGGGTGGTCGGGTCCACGTCATCGTGGACAGCGTGGACTCCTACGCACGGGTGCAGGTGCTCGACGAAGGGCCCGGCATCCCAGTGGGAGAACGCGACCAGCTCTTCGAGCGCTTCTACCGGTTGGCGTCGTCCACCGAAATGGGCGTACCAGGCACCGGGCTCGGTCTCGCCATCGCCAAGTCGGTAGCCGAAGCGCACGAGGGCTTCGTCGAAATCGTCGACACAACCGGATGGTCCACCACGTTCCAGGTGTACCTCCCCCTGGGCGAGTCGGTGGCGTCTGTCGTCCGTACCGCCACCTCGCCCGACCGACTCACCAACTAACCGCCGGGATCACCCTTCCTCGTCAGTCAGCCGGCCCTGTGCCGCTCGTCAGCTCAGCCCGCACAGCCAGCACCGCCGAACCGACCGAACCGACCGAACGGACCGAACGGACCGAACGGACGAAACCGGTCGGCCGGGAGCCGACGCCTAGGCGGCACCCGACGGACCTGCGACCTCACGCAGCCAGGAACCCACCCGATTGGTGCGCCCACAGTCGCCCGTAGACCCCATTGCGGCCGGCCGCGAGGAGTTCAGCGTGTGTGCCCTGTTCCACCACACGCCCCCGGTCGAGCACCACGATCCGGTCCATCTTGGCGATCGTGGCAAGCCGGTGGGCCACCACCAAGGCCGTGGTGCCTTCCATGAGGTGCCACAACGCCTCCTGCACCAGCGACTCCGACTCGGAGTCCAACGCCGAGGTTGCCTCGTCCAGCACGAGCACCTTCGCCCCCTTGGCCATTGCTTGCGCGATGGCCACTCGCTGACGTTGCCCACCGGAGAGTTTCATGCCGCGCTCGCCCACCACAGTCCCGTACCCGTCGGGGAGGCGCTCCACGAACTCGTCCACGTAGGCGGCCCGACCGACGGCACGCACCAGGTCCATGTCGACAGCGTGCGCGTCGCCGCCCTCCATCCCGTAGCAAATGTTCTGCGCGATGGTGCGGTGCAGCATCTGCGGATCTTGGGGAACGTAGGCGATGTGGCCACGCAGCGAGTGCTGCGTGACGCACGCAATGTCCTGGCCGTCGATCTCGATCAGCCCACCGTCACGATCGGCGTAGCGCAACATCAGCTTGGTCAGTGTCGTCTTGCCCGAACCGGAAGGACCGACCAGCCCGACGTGCTCCCCTGGCTCAATACGCAGATCGAGGCCCTCGAACAGCGGGGCCCCGGCGCGGTAGCCGAAGCACAGGTCGCGGAACTCCACGCGCCCGCGCGGCACCACCATGTCGGGCGCACCCGGGAGGTCGACGATGTCCGGCTCTGTGGCGGCGATGCCGGCAAACTTCGCGCAACGCCCGATGGCCCGCGAGATCAAGCGGATGAACTCGAACGACTCCTCGAGACTCGTCCCGACAAAGGTCGCGTAGAAGAGGATCAGGTACACCGCACCGGCCGTGGCAACGTGGTGCAGAGCGAGCACGACACCGACCACGATCGCAGCCCAATTGAAGAAGGCCATGGCCGACTCCATCTGAATCCGCGTCGTGGTGAAGACCTTGCGGGCCCGGAGGTCGGCGCTGAGCGAATCGGCCACCAGTGCACCGACGTGTTCCTTCTCGCGCTCCTCGGCGGCCTGCGAACGCACGGTCGTCAGGTTGGCGATGGTGTCGGCGATCACGCCGGTCGCTCGGGAGTGCGCGTCGGAGAACTCCTTCTCCGCCGAGACCACCCGCCCCATCCTGCGATGAAGGACCAAGGCGAACACGCCGACCAGGCCGGCCATCACGAGCGCGACAGGCCAGGCCACGACGCCGAGCACCACAATTGCCCCGAGTGTCGTGACGCTGATGCGCAGGATGCCCCAGACCATTGCGTCGATCATGTCGACGAAGGCCCAGGTCGAGGTCTCCAGGGTTGCGATGACCTCGCCCGACGGCCTGTCGGTGTGCCACGAGTGGCTGAGACTCATCAGGTGGTCGTAGCCACTGGTGATGGCGCGGCCGAACGAGCGCAGCGTGGCGCCCCAGTTCATCCAGCCACCGATGCGCCCGAAGAGGGTGGCCGCAGCCAGCACCAGGGCGTACGCCACCAGCAGGGGGCCGAAGGACTGCCACAATCCCTCGTGCGATCCGACCTGCGATATGCGGCTCAACAGTGCGGCGAAAATCAGCGGGGCCGCGACGGCATTGGCCAGGGTGCCGAGCACGATGGCGGTGCAGGCGCCGGCAAAGGCGGCGCGGTCGGGCTGCAACTGGCGCCAGCAGTACGCCAGGGTGTCTTTGGTCGAAGCGTTAGGGAAGAGGGTGCGTTCACCCATGGGATTCTCCAGTTGGGAGGTACAGCGAGCAGGATGAGGTATAGGACGCACTCGTCGTGCGTGATGAACCTCGGATTGCGTCCGGGCGGTCGGCCCAGCGGTGTCGCGGTCGGCGTCAGTGACCAGCGGGGCAGAGGTCGGGCCCGGCCATCCGGGACCTCCCTCCGAAGGCACCAGGCAAAAAGACGGGCGGCTGGGCCACGAGGGCGGACGCGATCAGTGACGGACGTGTCGTGCACGTCGTGTCTGTCGTCATTCCTGCCATGTGGTCACCTCGCTTCCGTCTTGCTGGCGCGACCCGGCAAAGCTAGCCCAGAGCATCGCGAAACGGTGGGAAAAGTGTGAATTGACGCGCACGCACTGCGCCATGAGCCCTCCGTCAGAAGAGCGGAGGCGTGTTCATTGCGTCGGCAGCCGACGCCGGTCGCTCCAAACCGAGGTGCGTCCAGGCGCGCTGCGTGGCCACCCGGCCCCGGGATGTTCGTTGGATCAAGCCGCACTGCAGCAAGAACGGCTCATACGCGTCCTCAATCGTGTCCGTCTCCTCACCGACGCACTGCGCCAGCGTGGTCAGGCCCACCGGCTGACCACCGAAACGGCTGCACAACGTGGCCAGGATGGCCCGGTCGACCTTGTCCAGGCCCAACTCGTCCACCCCGAAGAGCTCCAGGCCATCGCTGGCAGTGGTGCCGTCGATGATGCCCTCGCCACGGACCTCGGCGAAGTCCCGGACCCGGCGCAGGAGCCGGTTGGCCACCCGCGGCGTGCCCCGAGAGCGCTCCGAAATCCGAATGGCCCCTTCTTCGTCGATCTGCACCTTCAGAATGCGGGCCGACCGCTCCACGATGGCCCGCAGGTCGGCCGGGTCATACAGGTCCAACCGGCCGACGAAGCCGAAGCGGTCCCGCAGGGGCCCGGCCACCAGTCCGGTCCGGGTCGTGGCGCCCACCAGGGTGAAGCTCGGCAGCTCCAAGCGGATGGAACGGGCCGTCGGGCCCTTGCCGATCAGGATGTCCAGGCGGCCGTCCTCCATGGCCGAATAGAGCATCTCCTCGACGGATCGGTGCAGGCGATGGATCTCGTCGATGAACAGCACGTCACCGTCCTGGAGATCGGTCAACAGCGCGGCCAGGTCGCCGGCCCGGGTGAGGACGGGACCGGCGGTGATGCGGAACCCCGCGCCCATCTCAGTGGCCACGATCCCAGCCAGCGACGTCTTGCCGAGTCCCGGAGGTCCGGCGAAGAGGATGTGGTCCACGGGCTGGCGCCGCTGGCGGGCCGCCTGCAACACGATCCCCAAGTGCTCGACCAGCTGTGGCTGCCCCAGGAATTCCGAGAGCGACCGGGGCCGGAGCCCAACTTCCTCGGCCTCCTCGGTGCCGCCGGACGCCACCGGATCCACGACCCGGCGACCATCTCCGACCGGCTGGCCGACCGGCTCGCCGCCATCTGCTGAGCCGCTGCGGCCATCACCGCCACCGCTCCCGCCGCCGGGAAATCCCTCGGACGGCGGCTCCGGATCCACGGCCAGGACCTCCCGCCGGGCGCGGGGACTCACGGGATCACCGCGAGGCCAGCTCGCGCAACGCCAGGCGGAGCATCTCTTCCACCCCGACATCGTCGCGTAGCCCGTCGAGCGCACCGCGGATCTCGTCGGGGGCATAGCCGAGCTCGCTCAGGGCCGCCCGCGCCTCGGACCGGGACGTCCGCGAAGTCCCGCCAGGACCCCCGCCGGCCGCACCCGCCGACGCGCCGACGCCCCCGACCCCGGATCCCGGCAGCGACAGGTCCGGCAGATCCAGCCGGCTCTTCAACTCGATCAGCAGCCGGGCCGCCGTCTTGCGCCCCACACCCGGCACCGTGCACAGGGTGTCGAGGTCCTCCTCGAGCACCGCCGTGGACAACGCCGCCGGCGACAGCGCCGCCATGATGGCCAGCGCCAGCGCGGGACCGACCCCGTGCGAGCCGAGCAGGACTTCGAAGCAACGCCGCTCGTCGTCGTGCACGAACCCGTACAGCACAATGGCGTCCTCGCGGACATGGGTGTGCACGTACAGCGTGGCCTCGGCCGTGGCGCCGGCCACGATCAGGGCAGCCGCCGTGGCCGGGGTGACGGCCACCCGGTAGCCCACGCCCCCGACATCGACGATGACCTCGCCCTCGCCGCTCCGTACCACCACCGCTCCGCGCAGCAGTCCGATCACGCTCTTCCCTCCTTCACGAGTGCGGCATCCATGGCCCGCCGCAGAGGCACCGTGGTCAGGTGGCAGACCGCCAGGGCCAGGGCGTCCGCCACGTCGGGCGGTCCCTCGATCGCAGGCAAACCCAGCACCTGGGCCACCATGCGCTGCATCTGGTCCTTGGTGGCGGCCCCGTACCCCACCAGGCTGAGCTTCACCTCGTTGGACGTGTACTGGACGACCTCGCACCCGCCCTCGGCCGCCACCAGGAGCGCCAGCCCGCTGGCCTGGCCCACCGACATGGCCGTCTTGGCATTGACCTGGAAGAAGACCCGCTCGACCACCACGGCGGCTGGCCGCAACTCCTGCACCAGCGCCCGCAACTCGGTGTGCAGGATCAAGAGCCGCTCGGCCAGGGGTGCCGCCGGGTCGGTCTCGACCACGCCGGCCGCGTGGGCCCGCAGCCTGGCGGTGCCCTCCCCCCGCGCCACCAGCCCGTAGCCGCAGCGTGACAGGCCGGGGTCGATGCCCAATACGAACATGCGTTCGCAGGATAGTCGGGGGTGCCCCGCAGGGGGCGGATGTGGCGGAGAGAGAGGACGTCAGCCTTCGAAGGCCGCCAGGACCTCGTCGGAGATGTCGGCGTTGGAGTGGACGGCCTGCACGTCATCGTGGTCGTCGATGGCTTCGAGGAGGCGCAGGACCTTCTTGGCCTCGGCCTCGTCGGGGACGGGGACCAGTTGGGTGGGCTCGAGGCTCAGGTCGACCGACTCGGGCGTGATGCCGGCGTCGTCGAGGGCCTGGCGCACCGCTTCGACGTCGGCGGGCGCGCTGGTCACGACCCAGGCGGCGCCGTTGCTGGTCATGTCCTCCGCCCCGCCCTCCATGGCGATCTCCATGACCTTGTCCTCGTCCTTGTCGAGGCCCACCGTCACGATGCCCTTGCGTTCGAACTGCCAGCCGACGGCGCCGGGCTCGGCCATGTTCCCGCCGTTGCGGCTGAAGAGGTTGCGCATCTCAGCGCCGGTGCGGTTGCGGTTGTCGCTGAGCGTCTCGACCATGATGGCCACGCCGCCGGGGCCGTAGCCCTCGTAGTTGATGGCCTCGTATCTGACGCCCTCGAGGTCGCCGGTCCCCCGCTTGATGGCCTTCTCAATCGTGTCGAGCGGGACGCTGGCCGCCCTGGCCTTCTGGTAGGCGGTGCGCAAGGTGGCGTTGGCCTCGAGGTCGCCGCCCCCGTCCCGAGCGGCAACCTCGACGAGGCGGATGCACTTGGCGAAGACCTTGGCGCGGGCTTTGTCCTGGGCGCCCTTGCGGTACTTGGTGGTCGCCCACTTCGAGTGACCCGACATTGACTCCTCGTTCCTTCTTCTCTCTGGATTTCTTTTTTGGGTTGTGGTGCATGCCCTGTGCTCGTCCCTGCGATGCCGTGTGAAGTGTCTGCTGCGTTGACGTCAGTGAGGCGAGCCCTGTGACCAGCGGCCGTGTGGCCGGTTCCTGTTCCGGTTGCGGCAAGTAGGAATAACGATTGTATCGAGGCTGGTTCGGGCTCAGCCCCAATCGGGAGCGTGCTGAGGGTTGAGTGAGGAACCCGGGTGCATCGAGTCCTCGCTTGGGCGGCAGGGCGGCAGGGCGGCGGGCTGCATATGGGGCAAATACGCTCCAGGGGTATGACACCGCTCCCCCAGGCTCCCTCTTCCTACTCCGCCTCGTCTTCGGCTTCGACTGCGACTGCCGGTGGCGGCGCCAGCGGCCGCTCCAGGCGCCGCTCGCGGGTTCTTCTTGTCAGTGCGGCGCTGGCCGCTGCCGGGGCGGCCGGCGTGGCCTACAAACGCCTGGCCGCGCGAGCGCGCCGTCGACGACCAGGTCGAGGACGGACGTCTCGCACTCGGGTGGGGCGAGGGCGTCAGTCAGCCTGACCACACCATCGTGCGAATGGCGGACGGGGCTCAGCTCGCCGTCTGGGATCTCGCCGGCGACGATCCGGACGCACCGGTGGTCGTGCTGCCCCACTGCTGGGGCTGCAGTCACGAGGTCTGGTTACCTGTCGCCCGTCGTCTGCGCGGGCAAGGGGTTCCGAGTCGTGCTCTACGACCAGCGGGGCCACGGGATCAGCACGAGGGGTACGGCACCGCTGAGCATCGAGACGCTGGCGCACGACTTGACGGCGGTGCTCGAAGCGACCGACGTGCGCGACAGCGTGCTGGCGGGACACTCGATGGGCGGCATGACGATCATGTCGCTGGCCACGCACCGGCCCGATGTGTTGCGGGAACGGGCGAAGGCGACCGTGCTCGTGTCCACTGCAGCGACGAGTCTGGGCGACCGCTCGGCCCGCGGCAGCGCGCGTGGCAAGCGCGATGGTGGCGTCACCCGTCGTCACCCGGGCCATGCAGTCGAAGAACGGGCACGTCTTCGTGCGCTCTGCCTTCGGCGACAACCCGGTCCGCTCGCACATGGACCTCACCCGGGACCTTTTCGGGGCCTGCCACGGCACCGTGCGGGGCGACTTCCTGCTGTCGATCTCGACGATGGACCTTCTGGAGGGTGTCGCCACGATAGAAGTACCCACGACGGTGATGGTGGGCACGCGCGACGCCCTGACGCTACCCAAGAAGGCGGATCAGATCGTGGCGACCGTTCCAGGGGCGCGACTCGTCGCCCTGCAGAACAGGGGGCACATGCTGCCGCTCGAAGACCCCGACGCGGTGACCGACGAGATCGTGCGGGCCGTCAAAGGTTGACGCCTTCGACGCTCATTTCCGCGACGGGCGGCGCCAAGCCGGCGAGGGCGTGGACACGAACACCCTTCCTTGGGGGCTGACGAACCGCACCTCCGCCTGCGCGTCTCCGTCCATCTTCCAACCGAGCTCGTGCACCCGACTGTGGTGCCCGACGCAGAGCGTCAGCAGGTTCGACATGACGGTGTGCCCCTGCTTGGACGCCCACACGATGTGGTGAATATCGGTCACGTTCTTGCACCCGCAACCGGGGAAGCGGCAGCCCTGGTCACGACGCCGGATCTCGATGCGCTGGGCATCGCTCGGGTCACGCTGCAGTTGTTTCTGGTCGAGAACGGTGCCGTCGGGCGCGTCGAACGAGAGGGTGAGGTCCGCGTTGCACGCGAGCCGCCGCGCCACTGCAGCAGAGATCGGACCGACCCCTTCGATGGAGGCGTGGCCGTAGCCCTCGCCGTAGAGGAGACGGTCGAGGTCGGTGTGGACGACCATGGTGGTCCGCGCGCCCCCGTGCGACGGGACCCGGCCGACGGCCTTCTTGCGCCCTTGTTCAATGCAGATGTCGAACAAGGCGTCGGCGCAGCGACTCTCGAAGCGCACGTAGTCGACATCGGTCGCACTGGGATGGTCGTGACGGCGGGCCCGACCCTGAATGGCCGACTTGACCAGGGCGTATGCGTCACCCGTCAGCTGGGCCCAGACCATGCGGCGCTCGTCGTCGAAGCGGACGAAGCGGCGCTGGAACTGGGCCGCCGCCTCGGTGTCCGTGGCGCCCTTGACCTCGGCCACCATCTGTCGGGCCTGCTTCGGCGTCCAGTGCTCCGACGCCACGGCGAGCTCGGCATCCGTCTCGGGCGTGGCGACCGCGGCGAGCGGGGCGAAGACATCGAGGGTGAGGCGGCCGTCGGAAAGAGCCCTTGTCAGTGCCGGGAGTTCCTTCACCTTCCCTGCCGCGTCGACCAGAGTGCGGGCCCGGGCGCGGCTGACGTGACAGTGCGCGACGAGCCAGTCCCGCATGGACAGTGCGCCGTCGCCCCGCCAGGCCTCGGCTCGATCGAATTCCGCGATGTCGCCGAGCATGGAGCCCTCGTGCTCGGAGATGACCCGCTGGTGCGCGCCCGATGCTCTCCGCCAGTTCGGCCGAGCGGGGATCACCCCCGTAATCCCGACTGAGGGGTCGGGTCCGGCGGGCCGGCGTGGCGCCGCCGGGGCGGGCCGAACGGGATCCTCGGGCGGCGGTTGCCATATGGACGAACGGTCCGGCGGCGCGCCATTCGGCGCGGATTCGGCCTAGGTGGTGGTCGCCGCGGTTGTCGGGGTGGCGACGGTGGTGGTGGCGGTCGGGGCGGTGGCGGTCTTGGCGGCGGCGGCGCTGGAGTCGGCGGGGCGGGATTGGCGCAAGAGGGCGACGCTGGTGATGAGCATCACGACGAGGAAGCCGACGTAGGCGCCCCAGCCGATGATGAGCCAGGCGTGGCCGTGGTAGCTGCTGAACGTGACGCCGATCCAGACGGCGATGCAGTTGAAGACGGCGACCACCAGCGCCAGCCAGCCCAGCCACGTCGCGGCCAGCTCGGCCCGGAGCATGGCCCAGCCGAGGGCAGCCAGGAAGACGGCTGTCATGATGGAGGTGACCGAGAAGAAGATCGTGTTCAGATCGCCGAGCGCGCGTACCAGTGACGGATCATTCAGGCCGCCCCGTTGTGCGTCCATGAAGGCGAGCAGCACGGTCGGCAACGCGGCCATGGCGGTGGTGACGGAGACGCCGATGCCGGCGGCAAGGACGACGGGCGCCAGAGATGCGACATCGCCTTCGGCACGGCGGAGCACGCGGTACAAGTAGCCGGCGAACCAGAGCAGCGCTCCGGCGGCGAAGAAGTCGAAGATCATGCCGGCCTGGAGCGCGACGTGGTGATCGTGGACCCAGGCCAGCGTCTTGGCCGGGGCCGCGTCGACGCGGGGCTGTTGCGGATAGATGAATCCCGACAACACGGCCAGGACGAAGAAGGCCAGTCCGCTCAGTGCCCCGATGCGCTCGAACGTGCGGTCACGCATGTGCTCCCCTTCCCCCGTCCCCCTGCGCCCGCCGCGGTGGGCGGACCGTCGGTCAATATAGGACCGGTTGGACGGCGCGGCCGGGCTCGGGCGCGTGCCCGGCCTCAGCGGATGACCGCCTCACCGAACCGCTCGAGGGACTCGAGGGCATGCGCCAGGGAATCCCCCGGCACGCCGGCTCCCGACCAGGTGACCCCGAGCGCAGCCAACTCTTCATCGGCCACCCGGCGGGCCTCGGGATTGAAGGTGGCGCCGCCCGGGTCGCCGCCGGCACCGGTGCCAAAGGCGATGTCGATGCTGGCCGGGTCCCGGCCCGCGTCCTCCATGAATCCCCGGAGCTCGTCGAGCATGGGTCGCAGGTCGTCGACGGACTCGAGCGGCGGCGTCTTGGCAGTGTTCGACAGGACCTTGGGGGCCGGGAACGGGCTCCATCCGTCGCCGTAGCGGGCGACCCGCCGCCGCGACATGCGGCTGTTCCCGCCGATCCAGATCGGGGGGTGCGGAGCGGGCTTGGGGTTCGCCGTCTGCCCCTTGGCGCTGAAGTTCGAGCCCTCGTAGACGAAGTCCTCGTCACTCCAGACACCGCGGATCACCTCGATGGCCTCGTCGAAGAGTGCATTGCGCTGTTCGAAGTCGACACCGAGCGCCTTGTACTCCCCCCGCATGTAGCCGGTGGCGACGGCAAGGGTGAACCGCCCGCCCGAGAGCGCGTCGAGCGTCGCCGCCGCCTTGGCCACAATGAAGGGGTTGCGGTACGGCAGCACGAGGATGTTCGGGATCAGGCGCATGCGATCGGTGACGGCGGCGCAGAAGGACAATGCAGTGAACGGGTCGAGAGCGTCGTGGCCACCGGCCTTGAGCCAACGTTCCGTGGGGGCCGGGTGGTCGGTGAAGCCGATGCCGGCGAACCCAGCCTCTTCGGCCACTTGGCAGAAACGGGTCAGCGCGGACTTGGTCGTGAATTCGGGGTTGTACGGATGCGTCGTGAGGGGATAGGTCACCCAGTAGTTCATGGCGCTGAACCCTAGTGTTTCGCAACCGCTCCATTCGGGGTGCCGGTGCGCCTCGGCTCCAGCTCGGGGCGCACTCCGGCATCGCCCTAGGCTGCGGAAACGTCCCACTCCGGACGCTCAAGGGAGCACGCCCGTGCAGCTCGAACTCGAAGGCAAGGTGGCGGTGGTGACCGGAGCCAGCCAAGGCATCGGACTGGCGGTCGCGACCGCACTCGCCGCCGAAGGCGCCCACGTTGTCGCTGGAGCACGCAAGAGCTCCGACGAGCTCGATGCGCTCGTGGCGTCGGGATCGACCAAGTCGGTCGTGATCGACCTGTCGACGCCCTCCGGCCCGGCCGACCTCGCCGCGGTGGCGCTGGCCCGGGGGGCGATCGACATCTTGATCAACAACGTAGGTGGGGCGCATCCCCGCGTCGGCGGCTTTCTGAGCATCACCGACGAGGACTGGGCCGCCACCATGAACCTCAACCTCATGGCGGCCGTGCGGATGACCCGCGCCGTCCTGCCGTCGATGATCGCCGCCGGTGGTGGCGCCATCGTGACGATGAGCTCGGTCAACGCCTTCCTCCCCGACCCCGCCGTCCTCGACTACAGCGCGGCCAAGGCGGCCGTGGCGAATTTCTCCAAGTCGCTCTCCAAGGAAGTGGCGCAGCACAACATCCGGGTGAACACAGTGAGCCCCGGGCCCGTCTCGACGGCCCTGTGGCTCGGCGAGGGCGGTGTGGCCCAGACTGTGGCGGGAGCCACCGGCGGGGATCCGGCCGCCGTGGCACAGCAAGCCGCCGCGGATGCGGCGACCGGCCGCTTCACCACTCCCGAAGAAGTGGCGGACCTCATGCTGTTCCTGGCCAGTGCTCGTGCCGGCAATGTCACCGGCGCCGACTTCACCATCGACGGAGGACTGATCAAGACGCTTTGATCTCGGTCCGGCGCTGCCGCCTCATCGATCACCATCTTGAGAGGAGAGCCCTAGATATGCCGACATTCCTCAGCGAGGTCCGCGAGACCCTGGTCCCCGACCGGAACGCCCGGTTCGGCCCGCTGCCACCGCTCCTGGTGGCCATGACAGTTGTCACCGGGCTGGTCGACGCGTTCAGCTACCTCCTCCTGGGCCACGTCTTCGTCGCCAACATGACGGGCAACGTGGTCTTCTTGGGCTTTGCCGTCGCCGGGGCCCAGGGCTTCTCGATCGGCGCTTCCGTGGTGGCGCTGGTCGCATTCGGATTGGGGTCCGTCCTCGGTGGCCGCATCGTCCAGCGGTTCGGGCATCACCGTGGTCATCACGTCGCAGTGGCCACCTCCGCCCAAGCCTTGCTCCTCGCCGTCTCCATGATCCTGGCGCTGGTCGGATCGGATCCCTTCGACTCCGGTGTGCGCTATGCGCTCATTGTGTTCCTCGCCCTGGCCATGGGCATCCAGAACTCGAGCGTGCGCCGATTGGCCGTGCCCGACCTGACGACCACGGTGTTGACGCTGACCGTGACGGGAATCGGTGCGGACAGTGCGCTCGGTGGTGGGAAGGGGTCGAAGTCGGGCCGGCGGCTGATCTCGGTCGCTGCCATGTTCCTCGGCGCGCTGGTCGGTGCGGCCCTCATTCTTCATGTGCGCGTTGCCATTCCCCTGATCGTGGCGCTGGCCATTGTGGTCGCCGTCGCCGTCGTCAGTCATTGGTCGGGTCGATCAAACCCGGCATGGACCCAGGTCGAGGACTGAGTCTGCGTTCGCCACGGCCCTCGGGTTCGTCACGCGTGTCGTTTCCTGAGGCGTTTCCTGGGGCGAGAGGGCCGGGCGGGCCCTGACCTCACTCCGACCAGGTAGGGCCGGCGCCGAACCGTGTGAGGACCGTGGGCAGGAGGAGGCCGAAGACGTAGGCCAGCCCGACTCCGAGGATCGTCTCGCCGACCCGCTCCGCGAAGCGCCACTGCTCGTTGGCGACAGTCGGGTCGGCGTAGAGGAGCATCACCAGCACGACCACCGGGCCTCGGCTGGGATCACCGGTGAGGACGATCAGCGCCGCCGGCAGAGTACAGAGCCCGCAGCGGAGCGCGTCGGACCATGTCCACGTCAGGGCGCGCCCGGGTGTCGTCGGCATGCGCCGTGTGCGATGGCTGTCCGGTTTCCGGATGCGGCCGGACTACACCCGGCCTCGAGCGAGGATGCGCTCGGCGCCGTCGTCGCGTCCCCACTGTTCGGTCATTGCCCTCCCCCGCTCCGGTACCCCACCGATCCTACGAGGCGCCGGGCGGAGCCGATGGCTGCCCGTGGGACATCCCCTTTCAGCGAACGTCGGTTGGCCATGATGGTCCCCATGGCCACCGCACCCGCGCCTCGCACCAGGACACAGTCGCTGCGCGAGATCATGCTCGGAGCCGACTCGTACGGGATCGTGTTCCTGTTCTTGTTGGTCGACTACATCTTCCTCACGGTGGGCTGGAAGGGCAGCGCTGCGCTGATCGTGAGCGCCGTGTGGCTGGGGCTCACCGTGCTCCTTGCCTTCCGCACCTCCCAGGTGCCGCCCCGTCTCCTGCTGATCATCCGGGTGGCCGTGGCGGCGACAGTGGCGGCGGCGATCGGCGTGGCATTCGGCGGAGGTGACCGGGCCTACGGCACCGTGGTGATCCTGACCTCGATCCTGATCCTGGCCTGCCCGTTCGCTATCGGCTGGCGGATCTTGCATCACAGCCGGGTCACGACCCAGACCGTTCTCGGAGCGCTGTGCATCTACGTGCTGATCGGGTTGGTGTTCGCCAACGCGGACTATGGAGTGCAACTGGTGTCGGGCAACTCGTTCTTCGCGCAGTCAGGTCACCACGGCCCGGCGGATTTCGCGTACTTCAGCTACATCACGATGTCCACCGTCGGCTACGGCGATCTCACGCCGGCGTCGGGGCTCCCGCGCACGAACGCCGTGCTCGAGGCGCTGGTGGGCCAGATCTTCCTGGTCGTGCTGGTCGCCCGCCTGGTGGCGATGTACACCCCGTCCTTCCGCTGGGGCCACGAGCTGCATGGCAGAGCGGGTGCCGCAGACGACGGCACGGCGACGCACGGGGACGAGGGCTCGGGCTCGGGGCCCGGCCTCGGGCTCACACCATGAGGACGACGGGCACGATCATCGGGCGCCGCTTGGTGCGGTCGCCGACAAACTTGCCCAGGGCCTTGCGGGTGTGGCGGCTCAGCACCTCGATGTCGTGGGCCCCGTCGCGCAGCGCCTGCGTGACCGCCGCCGCCACCACGTCGCTCGCCTCTTCGAGGAGCTCTTCGGCCTCGGGGGCGTAGACCCAGCCCCTGGTCTCGATCACCGGCGGGCAGCTGAGCTTGCTCTGCTGACGGTCCACCGTGACCACGGCCATGACGACGCCTTCCTCGGCCAGCTTCTTGCGGTCGCGCAGGACGCCGTGCTCGAGGTCGCCCACCGTGCCGTCCACGTAGACGTAGCCGCCGGGGACCTTGCCGTCGCGGGAGATGCCCTTGGCATCGAGCTGAATGACGTCGCCGTCCTCGCACAGGAGCACCTTGGCCGGGTCGAGCCCCATGGAGAGCGCCAGGCGGGCGTGGTGCACCATGTGGCGGAACTCGCCGTGCACCGGCACGAAGCATTCCGGCTCGGTGACCGAGATCAGCGTGCGCAGCTCCCCCTGGCGGGCGTGGCCGCTGACGTGCACGGCCTCGGCCCCGGAGTGCACGACTTCCGCGCCACGGCGATGCAGATCGTCGATGACCTGGCCCACGGACCACTCGTTGCCCGGGATCGGATGGGCGCTGATGACGACGACGTCCTCCTCGCTCAGGCGGAGCCACTTGTTCTGTCCCGTGGCCATCAGCGAGAGCGCCGACATCGGCTCGCCCTGTGAGCCGGTCGAGATCACGCACACCTCGCCCGGCGGCACACTGTCGACCGCCTCGATGTCGATCTGCACGCCGTCAGGGATGCTGATGATGCCCAGGCGGGAGCCGAGCTCGACGTTCTTGCCCATGGATCGGCCGAGGGTGGCCACCTTGCGGCCGTTGGCCACGGCGGCGTCGATGATCTGCTGCACGCGGTGCATGTGGCTGGCGAAGCAGGCCACGACGATGCGCTTGCCGGCGTGGGCGGCGAACACCCGCCGCAACGTCACGCCCACCGTCGATTCCGATTCGGTGAAGCCGGGCTCCTCCGCGTTGGTGGAATCCGACAGGAGGAGGCGGATGCCCTCGGTGCGCGCCAACTCCCCCATGCGGGACATGTCGGTGCGTCGACCGTCGACCGGCTGCAGGTCGAGCTTGAAGTCCCCCGAGTGGAGGATCACGCCCTGGGGCGTATGGAACGCGATGGCCATGGCCTCGGGGACCGAGTGCGTCACCGGGATGAACTCGACGTCGCAGGCGCCGATCTTCAGCCGCTCGCCGTCGGCCACGGAAATGAACTTGGTGTTGCCGGCCAGACCGGCCTCGTCGACGCGGTGGCGGGCGAGGCCCACCGTCAACTCGGAGCCGTAAATGGGCGCGTGCACCTCGCGCAGCAGGTAGGCGAGCCCGCCCGTATGGTCCTCGTGGCCGTGGGTGAGGACGATCCCGTCCACCCGGTCCTTGCGGTCGTGCAGGTACGTGAACTCGGGCAGGACCAGGTCGATGCCCGGCATGTCGGGATCGGGGAACATGATGCCGCAGTCGAGAATGACGATGCGGCCGTCGACCTCGATGCAGGCGCAGTTGCGTCCGATCTCCCCGAGTCCGCCCAGGAAGACGACCCGGACCGGCTTCGCTTTGTTGCCGCGCTCAGCCAAGCGGGGCGACCGTGACCGCAGGTGGCCCGACGGCGGCCAGGATCTTCTGCGCCTGGGTGTCGAGCTCGGGGGTGGAGGCACCCATCGGCAGCCGGCACTGTCCCACCCGGAGGCCGAGCGCACGCAGCATCGCCTTGGCCGGCAGCGGGTTGGGGAAGTCCGGGGAGGACTCGAAGTCGAAGGAGTCGAGCAGCTCGGCGTTGCCGGCGATGGCGGCGGCGAGGTCGCCCGCCAGGAAGGCGTCGACCACCCGGCGGAACTGCGGGCCGATCCAGTGGGCGGCGACGCTGATGACGCCCACCGCGCCGACGGCCATCAGGGGCAGGGTCATGACGTCGTCGCCGCTGTAGATCTCGAAGCCGCCCGGCACCTGCGCGGCCAGGTGCGCCGTGGCGGCCGGGTCGGCTGCCGCGTCCTTGAGCGCCACGATGTTGGGCACCTCTCGGGCGAGACGGAGCATGGTCGGCGTGGCGATGCGTCGACCGCTGCGGACGGGAATGTCGTAGAGCATGACGGGGAGGACCCCTGCCGCCTCGGCCACCGTCCGGAAGTGCTCGAAGATGCCGGCCTGCGAGGGCCGGTTGTAGTACGGCGTGACCAGGAGGACGCCGTCGACGCCGCTGTGCGCCGCGGCCTCGGTCATGGCGACGGAGTGCGCGGTGTCGTTGGAGCCAGTGCCGGCGACCACGGGGATCGTCACGGCCTCGGCCACGGCCCGCCACAGCGCGACCTTCTCGTCGTCCGTGAGCACCGAGCTCTCGCCGGTGGAACCACTGAGCACGAGCCCGTCGCTGCCGTGTTCGGCCAACCACTGGGCCAGGTCGACAGCGGCGGGCAGGTCCAGCGCTCCGTCGTCGTCGAACGGCGTCACCATGGCGGTGACCACTCGCCCGAACCGCCCGACGCCAGGCGGCACCTGCGAGTCCTGCTGTGCGGGGCTCATCGCCCCTTCACGCTACCAGCGATGCGTGGCGCTCAGGCGACGTTGCGCTCGGCCGGCGAGCCGTCGGCGAACGCGTCCTCCTCCTGGGTGGAGTCTGTCAGGTTCTCGAAGGCGATCGCACCCATTTCGGTGAACTTGGTGCGGAGCCAGCCGTCGGCGGCATCGAGCAGTCCCAGCTTCTTGAGGTTCGGGACGATCTTGGAGAACAGCAGGATCTGGAATTCGTCCCGGTCGGGCGCCGCCTGCATGATCTTGACCACGTCGGCGGTCGGCACCTCCATGCGCTCCCACACCTCCTGCATGGCCATGCGGTCCTTCATGCGGATGGCCGCCTCGAACGCGAACTCCTGACGCTCCCGGAGCTCCGCCGCGCTCAGCTCCTTGTAGTACTCCTGCAAGCTCAGCACGCCGAAGGCCACGTGGCGGGCCTCGTCGGCCATGACGTAACGCAGCAGCTTCTTGAGCAAAGGCTCGGTCGTCATCATGTGGATGAACCCGAAGGCGGCGAGCGCCAGGCCCTCGACCATGATCTGCATGCCGAGGTACGTCATGTCCCAACGGGAGTCAGCCACAATGTCGTCGAGCAGCAGCCCGAGGTGGGCGTTCATGGGGTAGTGACCCGAGAGCTTCTCGTCGAGGTACTTGGAGAAGACCTCGACGTGGCGGGCCTCGTCCATCACCTGGGTGGCGGCGTAGTACTTGGCGTCGATCCAGGGGACTGTCTCGACGATCTTGGCCGTGCAGAGCAACGCACCCTGCTCACCATGCATGAATTGCGACAGGAGCCAGTTCTGGTTCTCGATGCCGAACTGGATGAACTTCTTCTCGTCCCACTTGGCCAGGGCCGTGCCGGCCAGGGTCGCCTCGTCCCACTGCGCCTGCGCCGGGTTCGCCTCGGCGTTGGCGATGACCACCCTCTCCTGGTCGACCTCGATCGACCAGTCCAGATCGGTCTGCCCGTTCCACTGCGCCTTCTTGGCCTTCTCGTAGAGCTTGTCGAGCTGGGGCTTGGCACCCTTCTCGTAGTCCCAGGTGAATTCGGCCGGGCAGTTGTCGGGGACGCGGTGGAAGCCCTCCACGTCGAACTTGCCGACGACGCTCATCACGGCCTCGAGGTCGTGGATGTTCTCGCGCCCGATCAGGTCGAGGTTGGACCGCAGTTGCTCGGTCGTGTTCTCGTCGATTGTGGTCATTGTGCCGCCCCCTTGGTGGTTGGTCTGGTACGGAAGGAACTGCGTGGTTGGTTGGAAGTCGAAGCCGAGGTCGAAGCCGAGGTCGAAGCCGAGTCCGAGGTCGATGTCGAGGTGGACGTGGACGTGGACGTGAGCGTGGAGCCGGGCCCCGAGCCTGCCGCCTCGACACGCAGGGCGAGGATGCCGGGCAGGACGAACGTCCGGACGAGGGCCCGGGTGTCGGCCGGGTCGGTGAGGTCGGCATGGGGAGAGGGGTCCGAGCAGTAGGCCATGACGATGCGCACGGCCCACTCGGCAGCGCGGGATGCCTGTTCGGGCTCGAGCCAGCGGGCAAAGAAGGGAGCGGCCAGGTCGCTGGCCACGCGCATCACCTGGTCGAAGCCACCGAACGTCACGAAGGGCAGGACGGCGGCGGGCTCGTGCTCCAGCAGGTACGTCAACGGCTCGTGGCCGCGCAGCCAACGGGCGGATTCGACCATGCCGGCGACCAGGACGTCCTCGAGGTCAACGGCTTCGCCCATGACCACGGCCAACGACGAGAACAGCCGGGCCACCTCGGTCTCGACCACGGCAGCGAGGATCCCCTCCTTGCCACGCGGGAAGGCCCGGTAGGCG
Source organism: uncultured Acidimicrobiaceae bacterium (assembly GCA_963794875.1). Classification (GTDB taxonomy): domain Bacteria; phylum Actinomycetota; class Acidimicrobiia; order Acidimicrobiales; family RAAP-2; genus Bog-473. The sequence goes on along the minus strand of CAWCFG010000014.1, from coordinate 223,593 downwards.
GTGGCACGGGACAGACCGGCAGCGCGTGCGATGTCGTCGACCGTTGTCTTGGCGATGCCCTGGCGGGCCAGGCAGCTGAGCGCCCCGTCGACGAGGCGGACCCGGGTCGACGAACGATCGTCCGCGCCGAGGTGCCGGACGACGTTGTCCCGTGCCCCAGCCGGGTGGCCGGTCCCTACGGATTCAGTTCGCGCCGCTATTGCACCCACTGATGAAACAGTACGGCGATTTTTGTCTCACTGTCAACCACCTGGTCGAGCGGCGTGCGGGGCGAGCAGGGCGGGGCCGGGCGTGGGCCAGCCGACCGAGGTCGATCGGCCGCGGCTCAGTTGAGATTGAAGTGGCCCGGAGCGACCGACGTGATGAGGAGCACCAGCACAGCGAGGACGGCGACGCTCCCCCCGACGGTGAGCACGAGGGCGGTGTTGCGCTCCCGCAACTCGCCGGCATAGTCGTAGACGAAGCCCAGGACGCCACCGACGACCAGGCCCCCGAGGTGGGCGCGCCAGTCGGTATTGCCCGTGAAGCCGATCGCCAGGTTGAAGACCAGCAGGATGGCGACGGGGGCCACGGGCAGCCGGCGGCGTAGCCCGACCACGATGTAGGCGCCCAGGACCCCCATGATGGCCCCCGAGGCCCCGATCCCCAATTCGGCGTGCGGGCCCAGGAGATAGGAGCCCACGCTCCCGCCGAGCCCCGCCAGCAGGTACAGGGCGATGAAGCGCACCTTGCCCAGGAGTACCTCGAGCGCCGGGCCGACGATGAGCAACGTGATCATGTTGAAGAAGATGTGCTCGAAGCTGGCATGGAGCCACATGGCCGTGAAGGCCCGGTAGTACTGGTGGTAGAAGTGCACCCCGTCGGGCCACAAGCCGTACCGATTGACGACGCGCGTCGTTGGTCCCGAAGCCCTCGAGGAAGAACACCACCACGTTCATGGCGATGATCACGAGCACGACCGGCGTTGGATTCGTCGAGCCGACCACACCCGTCCGGCCCCGACTCGTGTGGGTGAAGGCCGGCACGTGCCGGGAGCGTTTGGCCCCTTCGGACGTGCACTCCGGGCACTGCCAACCGACCGGAGCCTCGATCATGCAGTCGGTGCAGATTGGGCGGTCGCAGCGGCCGCACAGCACCGACGCCGCCTTCTCGGGGTGGCGGTAGCAGGGCGGGGGCGCTGCCGGCTGGGGTAGCGGCTGGGGCCCGGAGTCGGTCACCGAATGCCGGCGAGCAGTTCGGAGCGCACCAGCAGCGCCACCTGCTCGTGGTCGTTGAGGTCCCAGCGTCCGGGCGAGCTGATGTAGGACAGCACCATGCGGGCCAGGAAGTCGGCCGCGGCATCGAGATCGGTCCCTTTCGCCATGCCGTGGCGCACCAGGTAGGGCTCCAGGAACTGCGCCACCAACGTGTGCGTCTGGTCCGCCTCGGTGGACAGGCGCGGCAGGAGGATGTCGGGCTCGGTCACCAGCACGCGCTGGAGGACCTCGTGCTCGACCAGGGCATGGTGGGCGAACATGAGCCCGCGCTCCATCACCTCTTCCAGCGTGTCGGCGTCGGACACCTCCGCGTAGAGGCGCAGGAAGAACCGTGAGAACTCCCACCCCACCACTGCCGAGAACAGTTCGTCGCGCCCGCCCGGGAAGTAGCGGTAGACGGTCGCCCGCGAGACCCCGGCCTGCCGGGCCGCGTCCTCGACCGTGGTTTTGGCGAACCCCCAGCGAGCGACGCAGTCGTAGGTCGCCTGCAAGAGCCGCTCCCGGACGTCTGGGTTCACAGCCCCAGCAACGCCTCGAGGCCCACTGTCACGCCGGCTCGACCGGGCACAGCACGCACCGCCAACAGCACCCCCGGCATGAAAGAGCTGCGGTCATAGGAGTCGTGGCGAATGGTCAGGCTCTGACCCGGCGCACCGAAGATGACCTCCTCGTGCGCCACCAGACCGGGCAGGCGCACCGAATGCACGTGCACGCCGTCGGTGGCCTCGGCGCCGCGGGCACCGGGCAGCACCACGTCGGTGGTCGGATCGGGCGGCAGTGGGCCGCTCCCCGCCTCGCGCCGCGCCGCCGCGATCAGGGCGGCCGTGTGCATGGCGGTCCCGGAGGGCGCATCACGCTTGGCGTCGTGGTGCAGCTCAATGATCTCGACGCCGTCCATGTGCGGCGCAGCGATCCGGGAGAGGTGGAGCAACAGCACCGCTCCGATAGCGAAGTTCGGGACGACGACCGCGTTGGCCTTGCTGGCGCTCCCGGAGAAGCGTGCCGCTACATCGGCCATGTCGGTTTCGGACAACCCGCTGGTCCCGATGACAGCGTGGATGCCCAAGACGGCATAGTGCGCGATGTTGTGGCGCACCGCCTCGGCGATCGTGAAGTCCACCACGACTTCGGCCCCCAGGTCGGCCAGCGCGTTCACCTCGCCCACGATCGTCCGGCCGCAGACGTCCGCGCCCACGTGGCCGGGATCGATGGCGGCGACCAGTTCCATGTCGGCCGCTTCCGAAACGGCGCGGCAGACCTCTTGACCCATGCGGCCGCCGGCGCCGACCACACCGACCTTCTGCATGGCCTGCAGGCTACCGGGCGGCCAGGGCGGGCTGGTGGGACTCGAAGTCCCGCTCGTCGAAGGGCCCGACGGCGCTCAGCGTGCGAGGCGACCGCACCAGCTCCCTGGCCACCTCCACGACATCGGGCCGCTCGACCCGCTCGACGTGCGCCAACACCTCGTCGACGGAGAGCACCTCGCCGTGCAGCAGCATGGACGCGCCGAGGCGGCTCATGCGGGCACCCGAGTCCTCGCCCGAGAGCAGCATCTCGGCGCGCAGGTTGCCCTTGGCCACGGCCAGCTCCCGATCGGTCACCCCGTCTGCGGCCAGCAGCTCGAGCTCCGCCCGCACAATCTCCAGAACTTCGTCGACATGCTCGGGCGCCGTGCCGACCACGACGGCCAGCGACCCGCTGTCCTCGTAGGCCGCCCGCTCCGACCACACCGAGTACGCCAGCCCCCGCTGTTCGCGCACCTTCTGGAAGAGCCGGCTCGACAAGCCTCCCCCGAGCACGTGGTTCAGCACGGCCAGCGCCCAACGGCGCTCGTCGAAGCGCGACACCGAACGCATGCCGTACACGAGGTGCGCCTGCTCGGTGGAACGCCGGACGACGTCGAGGGCCACGGTGTCGGGCCCCGGCGCTGTGCGGGACGGGGCGGCTCCACCGGACTCGCCGGCGAAACGCCGCTCTACGTCTGCCGCCACGGTGTCGTGCGTGCAGTCCCCGGCCACCGACACGACCATGTTGGCCGGCCGGTAGTGCAGATCGAAGAAGGCGCTGATGTCGTCGCGGGTGATGCGCTGCACCGACGCCGCCGTCCCCAGCGTGTCCCGGCCCAGGACGTGCCCGGGGAAGAGGGCCGCTTGCCACCGCTCCCCCGCCAGGTCGGCCGGCTCGTCGGCGTGCATCAGGATTTCGTCGAGGATGACCGTGCGCTCGGCCTCGATGTCGTCGGAGCGCAGTGCCGGCTCCCACATGATGTCGCTCAGGATGTCGAGGCCGAGTGAGAGGTGCTCGGAGAGCAGCCGGACGTAGAAGGTCGTGTACTCCTTGGTGGTGAAGGCGTTGCAGTCCCCGCCCACCTCGTCCAGCTCCTCCGCAATGGCGGCGGCCGAACGCCGCTCGGTGCCCTTGAAGAGCAGGTGCTCTAAGAAGTGCGAGGCCCCGGCGAGTTCGTCCGGCTCGTCGCGCGAGCCCGTGCCCACCCAGTAGGCGACGGCCACCGAGCGGACATCCGGCATGGTCTCGGTGACCAGGCGGATGCCGCACGGCAGTACCGACGTCTCAATCAAGGAGCATCAACGGCGGCGCGAGCGCCCACGCGAGCGACCGCGGTCACCGGCGCGATCGCCACGGTCGCCGCCGCGATCGTTCCCGGTGTCAGCAGCGCCCGGGCCGAGATCGCCCAGATCCGCTACCAGCTCGGCCTCGAAAGCATCCTCGAAGGACGAACCGTCGGCGGTCCGTGCCGGTGCGGGGGACGACGACGCCCCGTCACCGTTGGCCGAACCCGAACCCGAACCCGAACCTGAGCCGGAGCCGTTCCCGCCCGAGCCCGACGACGACGAGGACGAGGACGAGGAAGCGCCACCGCCAGAGGACGAGCCGCCGCCCGAGCCGGCACCCTCGGGCGCCGAGGCCAACGACAGCGAGACCTTGCCCTGTGGGTCGATGTCGTCGACCCGCACCTCGACGGCCTGGCCCAGCGTCAACACGTCCTCGACGTTGTTGATCCGCTTGCCTCCCGCCAAGGAGGAGAGCTTCGAGATGTGCAGCAGGCCGTCCCGGCCCGGCAGCACGCTCACGAAGGCACCGAACTTGGTGATGTTGACCACCCTGCCCGGGTAGACCACGCCCACCTCGGCGGTGGGCGGGTCGAGGATCAGCGAGATACGGCGCCGGGCCTCTTCGACCGCGTTGCCGTCCTTGGCACCGATCGTGACCGTGCCGACGACACCGTCGTCGTCGACCGCGATGTCCGCGCCGGTCTCCTGCTGCAGGGTGTTGATGACCTTGCCCTTGGGCCCGATGACCTCACCGATCTTGTCGATCGGGATCTCCATGGAGACGATCTTCGGCGCGCTGTTGGCCACGTGGTCACGCGGCTCGGCGATGGCACCGGCCATGACACCCAGAATGATGAGCCGGGCCTCCTTGGCCTGCAGGAGCGCCTTGGCCAGCACGTCAGCCGGAAGGCCGGCGATCTTGGTGTCGAGCTGCAGCGCCGTCACGGCGTCGGCCGTGCCGGCCACCTTGAAGTCCATGTCGCCGAAGGCGTCCTCCGAGCCCAGGATGTCGGTCAGGGTCACGTAGGTGCCCTCGTCGTAGACGAGGCCCATGGCGATGCCCGCCACGGGGGCCCGGAGCGGAACCCCGGCGGCCATCAGCGACAGCGTCGAGCCGCAGACCGAGGCCATGGAGGTCGACCCGTTCGAGGCCAGCACGTCGGACACCACACGCAGGGTGTAGGGGAACTCCTCTGCGCCCGGCACGACGGGCAGGAGCGCCCGCTCGGCCAGCAGCCCGTGCCCGATCTCACGACGCTTCGGACCGCGCATGAAGCCGGTCTCGCCGGTGGAGAAGGGCGGGAAGTTGTAGTGGTGCATGTAGCGCTTGTGGTCGACCGGGGTGATGGTGTCGAGCAGCTGGTTCATGCGGGGCATGCCCAGCGTCGTGACGTTCAGCACCTGCGTCTCACCGCGCTGGAACAGCGCCGAGCCGTGCGCGGTCGGCAACAGGTCGATCTCGGCCGACAGCGGGCGGATGTCGGCGATGCCTCGGCCGTCCACGCGCACGCCGTCCTCGACGATCCGCTTGCGCACCAGCTTCTTGGTGAGCGAGCGGATGGCGCCCTTGACCTCACCCGGGCGATCGGCGAACTCGTCGCCGAGCGCGGCGCGGATCTCCTCACCGGCCGCGTCGAGCGCGGCGTTGCGCTCCGCCTTGCTGGTCACGAGATTGGCCTTGCCGATGGGGTCGGTCCCGACCGCCTCCACCCGGGCCCAGACGTCGTCCTGGTAGTCGGTAAACGTGGAGAACGGGATGGTTTCGATGGGGCCGCGCGCTGCCGTGAAGGACTCGACGAGGCGGCGTTGCAGGTTGATGGCCTCACGGATCCACGTCTTGGCCGCGTCGAGACCCGATGCCAGCACTTCCTCGGTCACCTTGGGGGCGCCGTCGTCGTAGTACGTCCACGACTTCTCGGTGCCACCCGCCTCGACCATCATGATGGCGATCTCGCTGTCGGCGTCCTCGGTGAGGGCACGGCCGGCAACGACGAGCTCGAAGGTCGACTCCTCGCCTTCCTCGAACGTCGGGTGGGGGATCCAGGTCCCTTCAGTGGTGAAGGCGACCCGCACGGCGCCGATGGGGCCGTCGAAGGGGATGCCCGAGAGCATCAACGCCGCCGACGCCGCGTTGATGGCCAGCACGTCGTGCGGGTTCACCTGGTCGGCGCCGATGATCGTGCCGACGACGTGGACCTCGTTGCGGAACCCGTCGGGGAACGACGGCCGCAGCGGGCGGTCGATCAGACGGCAGGTCAGGATCGCCTGGTCCGAGCTCTTGCCTTCACGACGGAAGAACGAGCCCGGGATTTTGCCGGCGGCGTACGTCCGCTCCTCGATGTCGACGGTGAGGGGGAAGAAGTCTGTGCCCTCCCGCACGTGTCGGGCCGCGGTGGCCGTGGCGAGCAGGACGGTGTCGCCGATGCGGGCCACGACGGCCCCGTCGGCAAGCTGGGCGAGTTTCCCCGCCTCGAATGACATGGTTCGGTCGGTCCCGCTGATCGGGGCCGACACGGAAATGGCGTCAGCCATGATGCTCCTCGTGTCTCGGGGGCATCCTCGTGTCTGGTTCCCAGTAGTCGACCACCTCGAACCCGAAGTGAGCGGCGACTGGCAGCCAGGTGGCTGAAGACGCCCGGTTCTGTGGTGCTGCTGCTCCCGCTACCTTCTGATGCCGAGTCGGCCGATGATGGTGCGGTAGCGCTCGACGTCGTTCTTGCGGACGTAGTCGAGCAGCCGGCGGCGCTGGCCGATGAGCTTCATCAGGCCCCGCCGCGTGTGGTGGTCCCCCTTGTGCTCCTTCAAGTGCTCCGTCAGGTGGTTGATCCGGCCCGACAACAGGGCTATCTGCACCTCGGGAGAGCCGGTGTCACTGTCGTGCAACCGGTACTCGGAGATGGTGGCCTGCGTGTCGGGCATAGAAAAAGAACCTCGAGGAGCTTGTCGGAGTGTGGCGGGAACCCTCCCCAGCCGCTAAATATCGTAGCAGCCGCCCGCTGATCAGCGGCGATCAGGGCAGATCGGCCGATGCGAGCACCCGCTCGGTGGCCTCCACGTCGACCCGCATCTGGGCGACGAGGGCCTCCACGGACTCGAAGCGCTGTTCGTCCCGCAACCGGTGGGAGAAGGAGACCCCGGCCGCCTCCCCGTAGAGGTCGCCGTCGAAGTGGAGGAGGTAGGCCTCCACCAGGACCGCAGCGGTGCCCGGCTCGTAGAAGGTGGGGCGGCGGCCGACGTTGATGGCGGCCGGATGGAGAGAACCGTCAGCCCGCCGGAAGTGCCCGGCGTAGACCGCATCGGCGGGCAGGGCGATGTCGTCGGACACGGACAGGTTGGCGGTCGGAAAACCCAGCTCGGGGCCGCCCCGTCCGTCGCCGTGCACCACGGTGCCCCGGACCTCGTGCGGGCGCCCGAGGAGCCGGGCCGCCCCCTCCACGTCGCCCTCGGCCAGCAGGGCCCGGATGCGGGTCGAGGACACGGCCTCGCGTTCGTCGCCGGTCAGGCCGACCCCGACCACCTCGAAGCCGTAGTCCGCGCCCAGGCGGCGCAGCAGCTCGACGTTGCCGCGGCGACTGTGGCCGAAGTGGAAGTCCTCCCCCACCACAACCAGGCGGGCCGACAGCTGGTCGACGAGGACCTCCTTCACGAAGTCCTCGGCCGACTCCTCGGCCCGGGCCAGATCGAAGGGGATGACCACGGTGCGGTCGATGCCGCAGCCGGCCAGCAACTTGAGCTTCTGCTCCAGTCCGGTCAGTTGCTTCGGCGCGGACTCGGGGCGCACCACCGCGGCCGGGTGCCGGTCGAAGGTCACCACCACGGTGGAGAGTCCGGCCGCATCGGCCCGGGCCGACAGGTCGCGGAGCAGGGCGCGGTGCCCGAGGTGGACCCCGTCGTAGGCCCCGATCGTGACAGCGGTTCCCTCACCGGGCGGCATCGCGACCGAGGGTAGTCGGGCGTCCGTCACGCGGTGGTCGGCCTGGTCGGCCCGCTCGACCCGGCGGCCCCCGGGGGCCCGGCCAGCACCACCGCCGGCCGGATCCGGTCACTGCTGGTGGCCTCGTAGACGGCCAGCAGCTCCCCCGCCTCGTCGAGCATGGCCCAAGGGCCGTCGCCGACGGCGCCCAGGGGGACCCGGTCGAGCGGCAGCCCGGTGCGAATGGCGGCCGCGGCCCCCACGGCAACGGTCACGGCGTCGAGGTCGCGCATGGCCTGCGCCGGGGTCAGAACCTGATCGGGCCCGATGGCGTCGAGCGGGTGCATGTCTGGCGCGCCGAACGAGCCGATGTCGGTGCGGCGGAGGTTCGCCACGTGCGCCCCGCCTCCGAGCAACCGCCCGAGGTCATCGGCCAGCACTCGGATGTAGGTGCCCGACGAGCACACCACCTCGGCCCGGTACACGCCGGGGCGGCTCGGGTCGGGGTCGGGTGCGGTGTCGAACCGGGTGACGGTCACCGTGCGAGCGGGGCGCTCGACCTCCATCCCCTGGCGGGCCAGCTCGTGCAGCCGTCGACCGTTCACCTTCACGGCGGACACCATCGGCGGCACCTGCTCGATCTCACCGGTCAGCCCAGCGGCGGCCGCGGCCACCGCGTCGGGCGTGACGTGCGACATGTCGTACGTGGCGAGGACCTCACCGGAGGCATCGAGCGTCGATGTCGCCGTGCCGAGCACGATGTCCGTGGTGTAGGTCTTGGGCAGCGCAGTCAGGAAGCGCAGCAGCCGCGTGACTCGACCTAGGCCGACAAGCAACACCCCCGTCGCGTCGGGGTCCAGCGTGCCGGCATGGCCCACCCGCCGCTGGCCGAAGACGCGGCGGCAACGGGCCACCACATCGTGGGAGGTCCAGCCGCCCTCCTTGTCGATGACCACCAGGCCGGTGACGCTCCCTGGGTGCGAGTTCGGGTCAGACCCCGGCGCGGACCAGGACCCCGACCCCGATTCCGACTCCGATGCACGATCACTCACCAGCGCCGGCTCACGACTCGTCGGCCTGGGACTCCCCATCGTGCGGCTCGGGCGGCGTGGGCGTCTCGGACCGCTCTGACCGCTCGGCCGCCTCGGGCGAGTCATGCAGCCCACGCAGCAGCTCTTCCACCCGGGAGCCAGCCGCAATGGCCGGATCGGCCCGGAAGGTCAGGCGGGGTGTCCGCTTGATCGTCATCTGGGCGCCCACGGTGCGCTGCAAGTGCACACGCCGCTCCTCGAGCACCACCGCGGTCGCCTCGTCCAGGGTGGCGAGGTACACCACCGCCGTCCGCATGTCGGGTGCCACGTCGACCGAGGTCACCGTCACCATGGGCAGCTCGTCGGCGTCGGCCAGGCGCTCGAGCTCTTCGGCCAGCACCTGCCGCAACACCTGGTTGACCCGCAAGGTGCGCGGGTAGGTCGCCGTGCGCCGTCTCACAGCCACAACCTCAACTCCTCAGATCAGTGCAGCTCGACAGATCAGTGCAGCCCGGGTCGACGCCGGCCGACCGGGCCGGTGCCTTCGGGAACGTCTGGAATCGAATCAGGTCCTGGCGATCTCGCGCTCGTCGTACGTCTCAATGATGTCGCCGTCCTTCAGGTCCTGGAAGTCCGACAGCCCGATACCGCACTCGAAGCCCGACGCCACTTCACGCACGTCGTCCTTGAAGCGGCGCAGGGAGTTGATGGCGCCCTTCCAGATGATGGTGCCGTCGCGCAGGAAGCGGACCTTGGAGCCACGCGTGATCTTGCCGTCGCGCACGTAGCAGCCGGCCACGGCACCGATCCGGGGGACCCGGAAGACCTCGCGCACCTCGGCCTCGCCGGTGACGACCTCCTCGTAGAGCGGGGACAGCAGGCCGAGCATGGCCGCCTCAATGTCCTCCAACAGCTTGTAGATGATCTCGTAGGAGCGGATCTCGACGTCGGACGTCTCGGCCAGCTCACGCGAGCGCTTGTCCGGCCGCACGTTGAAGCCGATGATGGTGGCGTTCGAGGCCGCCGCCAGCTGCACGTCGTTCTCCGTGATGCCGCCGATGCCGCGCAGGACGAAGCTCAACTTCACGTCGTCGCGCTCGAGGCGCTTCAACGAATCGGTCACCGCTTCGAGCGATCCCTGCACGTCGGCCTTCAACACGATGTTCAGCGTGGCCGTCTCGCCGCGCGAAATCTGCTCGAAGAGGTCCTCGAGCTTCGCCCCGGCCCCGGCCACGGGCTTGTGGCCCGACAGACGGAAGCGCTGGACTCTGGCCTCACCGAGCGTGCGGGCCCGAGCCAGGTCCTTGGCGCCGCGCATCTCGTCCCCGGCATGCGGCGGCTCCGAGAAGCCGAGCACCTGCACCGGTGTCGAGGGCAGCGCCTCCTTAATGTGGTCACCCCGGTCGTCCACCAACGCCTTGACCTTGCCCCAGGCGGGACCGGCCACGACGGGGTCGCCGACACGCAAGGTGCCCTGCTGCACGATGACCGTTGCCACAGGGCCTCGTCCGGCCTCGAGGTTCGCCTCGAGCACCACGCCGCGCGCCTCGCCCTCGACCCGCGCCGTCAGCTCCTCGACCTCGGCCACGAGGACGATCTGCTCGAGCAGTGACTCAATGCCGGTCCCCTGCAGCGCTGAGACCTCCACGACGATCGTGTCGCCGCCCCAGGCCTCGGGCACGAGCTCACGCTCGGACAGCTGCTGCAGGACGCGGTGTCGAGTCGGCGTCGGGCCGGTCCATCTTGTTGACGGCCACGATGATCGGCACCTCGGCCGCCTTGGCGTGGTCGATGGCCTCGATCGTCTGGGGCATCACACCGTCGTCCGCCGCCACCACGAGGATGACGATGTCGGTGGCCTCGGCGCCGCGGGCTCGCATGGCGGTGAACGCGGCGTGGCCCGGCGTGTCGATGAACGTGATGCGGTGGTCGTTCCAGACGACCTGGTAGGCACCGATGTGCTGGGTGATGCCGCCGGCCTCCCCCGCCACCACGTCGGTCGAACGGATGCGGTCCAGCAACAGCGTCTTGCCGTGGTCGACGTGGCCCATGACGGTGACGACCGGTGGGCGGGGCCGCTGGTCGGAGTCGTCCTCTTCGTCCTCGTCCTCGAAGTAGCGGGCCAGAAGCTCGGCCTCTTGCTCCTCGCCGGGGTCGACGAGGCGGATCTCGGCGCCGATCTCGGCGCCGAAGAGCTCGATCATGTCGTCGGTCAGCGACTGCGTCGCCATGACCATCTCGCCCTGCAGGAGCAGGAAGCGCACGATGTCGCCGGCGCTGCGGTTGAGCTTGGGCCCGAGGTCACGGGCCGTCGACCCGCGCTCGATGATGATCTCGCCGTCAGGGACGGGTGCCGTCGAGGGCTGGTACGTGGTGAGCTGCGTCGGCTCGAGCTCTTCGAGATTGCGCCGGCGTCGACGGGCCCTCCTCTGGGGAGGCCGCCGCCCCGGCATGCCGCCACGTCCACCCGGCGGCGGGGCACCGCCCGGCGCTCCACCACCCGGCCGACCACTGAAGCCGCCACCACCACCGGCGGGACGACCGCCGTAGCCACCACCGGACGGGCCGCCGGTGCCGGCGGGACGTCCGGCACCACCGGCGGGACGACCGCCGGTGCGCTGCGGGTAAGAGCCTCCGGGACGCGACGGCGGCGCGCTCGGCCGACGCCCACCCAGGCCGGGCGGCGGTGGGATGGGCCGGCCACTCGGTCCGAGGGGCGGCCGTGAACCCGGCGGCGGGGGCACGGGGCGGCCCGAGGGGCTGAGCGGTGGGCGTGGTGCGTGAGAGCGATCGGGCGCGGCTGGAGCTGCGGCGTCCGCCGGCGCCTGGGCCGCCGCGGGTGCTTCGGCCACGGCGGGCGATGGTGCCGCTGACGTGGGTGCAGCTGACGGTGGTGTCGCTGACGGGGCCGACGGCGGTGTCGCCGAAGGGGCCGCCGACGGAGGGGCAGCCGATGGGGCTGCAGCCGCAGCCGCAGCCGCCGGGGCCTGCGCAGGCCGCGTCGCAGGCGGAGCGGACTGGGCCGGCCGAGTGGCGGCAGGAGCCGTCGGAGCGGATTGGGCCGGGCGAGCAGCGGCAGAAGCCGCCGGAGCGGACTGGGCCGGGACCGGGGCGGGACGACTGCTGCTGATCAGACGGGGGGAACGAGCCGGGGCCTCGGACGTCGCGGGAGCCTCGGCGGCCGGTGCCGACACCGGACGGGCGGGCGCCTTCTTGACCGGAGCGCTGCTCGCGGCCGAGCTGCTCGATACCGACGTGAGCGGTCGCTTCGCCGGCGCCTCGCCGGTGCCGCTCTCGTCCCCGCCCTCGGTGGGGGCAGCCGACTTGGCGGCCTTGGTGGCCTTGCCCGCCTTCTTGGCCGGGGCGGGCTCGTCGGGCTGGACCGGACGGCGCAGGCCTTCGGCGTCGGCCTTGCGGCGGACGCGGTCGGCCTGGGCGTCCTCGATGGAGGACGAATGGCTCTTGACCCCGATCCCGAGGGAAAGGGCCAGCTCCAGCCCCTCCTTGTTGGTGAGGCCGAGCTCTTTGGCCAGCTCATAGACGCGGATCTTCTTCGGCAAGTGGTTCTCTTTGTCCTTGATTTGTCTCGGGGCACGGCGTCAACCCAGCCCCCTATCCTCGCACATCAGGTGCGGGGCGCTCCCACGCCTCACCCAGGTGTGCACACAACTGCTGCAGTTTCTCGGGGTCCACAGAGGCCCCGAAGGCCCGTTCGAAGCCGTGCCGGCGCACCGCATCGTTCAGACATCCCGGCGAGTCCCGGCACAGCCAGGCACCTCGCCCCGCTGCATGCCGGTCCACCGACAGGGCCCCGCCCGGAAGCCGGACGATTCGGATCAGCTGGTCGGCCGGCAGGGCGCTCCGGCAACCGACACAGGTCCGTGTCGGCGCTATGCCTCGGCCTCTTCCGACGCCTCGGTCACCACGACGACCTCTTCGACCTCGCCGTCCTTGGTCACCACCACGACCTCTTCGGCCGTGACCTCACCGTCCGCGGATGCGGTCACTGCGACGTCGTCGACGACGACCTCGCCTTCGGGAGTCTCGGTCACGACGACGTCCTCGACGGTGACGGACCCGTCGGCGGACTCGGTCACCACGACGACCTCTTCGGCCGGGTCCTCGGCCTGGTGGGTCCACTCCGAGGCCGACATGGCCTCACCGCCCTCGGCCGGCTTCCAGACCAACTCGCCCTTCTCGTCCTCGATCCACTCGCCTTCGGCCCAGTCCTCGCCGCCGTAGCCGGCCTCTTCCTCGGCCAACTGGGTCTCGCTCTTGATGTCGATGCGCCAACCGGTGAGGCGCGCCGCCAGGCGAGCGTTCTGCCCTTCCTTGCCGATGGCGAGGGAGAGCTGGAAGTCGCTCACAATGACGGTGGCGGTCCCGGTCTCCTCGTCCAGGCGCACCTCACGGACGCGCGCCGGAGCCAGCGCGTTCTGAATGAGCTCGACGGGATCGTCCGAGAAGGGGACGACGTCGACGCGCTCACCGCGCAACTCGTTGGTCACCATCCGCACGCGCGAACCGCGGGCTCCCACGCAGGCACCGACCGGGTCGACGTTGGGGTCGTTGGACCATACGGCGATTTTGGTGCGGTGGCCCGGCTCGCGGGCGGCCGCCTTGATCTCCACGACACCGGAGCCGATCTCGGGCACCTCGAGCTCGAAGAGGCGCTTGATCAGTCCCGGGTGCGTCCGGCTCACGACGATCTGAGGGCCCTTGGTGGTCTTGCGGACCTCGACGATGTACGCCTTCAGGCGCGCCCCGTGCTCGTAGCGCTCGTAGGAGACCTGCTCGGCCTGGGGCAGCAACGCTTCGACCTTGCCCAGGTCGAGCAAGGTGTAGCGGTTGTCGGTCTGCTGCACGATGCCGGTGACGATGTCACCCTCCCGCCCGGCGTACTCCTCGTACTTCATGTCGCGCTCGACCTCGCGGATGCGCTGCAGAATCACCTGCTTGGCCGTTTGCGCGGCGATGCGCCCGAAGTCGTCCGGCGTGTCGTCCCACTCCCGGACGACCTCGCCCTCCTCGTTGAGCTCCTGCCCGTACACGCGGATCTCCCCCGAGTCGGGGTCGATGGTGACGACGGCCTCCTCGGCTGCGTCGGGGCGGCGCTTGTACGCCGCCACCAGCGCGTTGGCCAGAGCGTCAAGCAGCGTCTCGACCGAGATCCCCTTGTCGCGCGCGATCTGACCCAGCGCGTCCAGGAATTCGAAATTGGTCTTGCTCATCGACCCTTCACCCTCTCGCTCTTCTCGTTCTTCGTTTTCCGCGGCGCCGGCCCCCACTCGAACACCGTCCGCGCCCGCTCAATCTGGTCGTAGGCGATGCGCAGCTCACCGTCGGGCACCTCGGCCCCGGTCAGCGTGCACCCCGTCTCGTCGGCCCGCTCCAGCGTCCCGGTGACGCGGCGGACGTCTGCGGTCCCCGCGTCAATCCGGATCGTCACGGTCTCCCCCACCGCCCGGGCAAAATGCGCCGGGGTGCGCAGCCGACGCTCGAGCCCGGGGCTCGAGACCGACAGCGTGTAGCGCCCCGGAATGGGATCGATCTCGTCGAGGGCGGCCGAGACGTCCCGGGTGGCGTCACCCAGCTCGTCGAGGTTGATGCCCCCCCGGCGATCGACGAACACCGTGAGCTGGGCGCCGTGCAGCTCCACATCGACGAGATCGAGACCCCGGGCCTCGAGGATCGGCGACAGCGCGGTCGTCAGCGTGTCCGTGCTGTCGGTCCTGTTGCTCATCGCCGTCACCTCCTCTCCTGGTCATGTTCCTGGTCATCGTCCTGACATGTCCCCGCAAAGCGAAAGCGTGGGCCGCAGCCCACGCTTCAACGAGGTACTGATCTTCAAAAATGGACAGCAGGAGGGATTATAGCAATTCCCGCACTAATAGGACCGGGCGACGACGGCCACGAGATCGTCCTCGGGATCCCCGGGCACGGCCAACGAGCCGTCGGGCCGCTGGAGGCAACGGATGGACAGGGCGTGTTGGGCCAGGCGGTCCTCGCCGTCGGGCCCGAGTACCCCGAGAGGGACCCGAGCGAAGCCGACGGAGGCCGCCTCGGTGGCCTCCTCGAGTGACGCGGCGGCCACCGTCCTGGCGTCGCGGGCCGCCGTGGCCTCCGCCAGGAGGTCGGGCCCGACCATCCCCAGAATGGCGGCGACGGTGCCTGCGACGGCGCCCAGGGCGACGTCCTGCTTCTCCCGGCGGTGACGGGTCACCACGGTCACGTTGCCCTCGGCCAGGTCGCGCGGGCCGACCTCGACGCGGACGGGGACGCCTTTGAGCTCCCAGGCCACACTGCGCCGGCCGAAGCTGGTGTCGGTCCGGTCATCGAGGCGGACCCGGTGGCCGAGCGCCCTGAGCTCGGCGACCAGCGCCTCGGCCGCCGCGCCCACCTCGGGGCTGTCCTTGACCACCAGGACCACGACCTCGGAGGGGGCCAGGGCGGGGGGCAGGCGCAGGCCGAAGTCGTCGCCGTGGCCCATGACGAGCGCGCCGACGAGGCGGGTCGAGACGCCCCACGACGTCTGCCACACGTACTCCTGCGTGCCCGAGGCGCTGGCGAACGTGATGTCGAAGGGCCGCGCGAAGTTCTGGCCCAGCTCGTGGCTGGTGCCCATCTGCAGGGCCTTGCCGTCGCCCATCATCCCCTCGCACGTCCACGTGCGCATGGCGCCGGCGAAGCGCTCGCGCGCCGTCTTGTGCCCCGTGAGCACCGGCATGCTCAGCACGTCGACCATGGTGGACCGGTAGACGTCGTTGAGGATCCGCAGCGCGTAGGCCAGCGCGTCGCCCTCGGTGGCATGCGCCGTGTGCCCCTCCTGCCACAGGAACTCGCTGGTGCGCAGGAACAGGCGCGGCCGCAGCTCCCAGCGCACGACGTTGGCCCACTGGTTGATCAGGAGCGGGAGGTCGCGGTGGCTCTGCACCCACTTGGAGAAGAAGTGGTTGATCACCGTCTCGCTGGTGGGGCGGACGACGAGCGGCTCCTCGAGCTCCTTGCCGCCGCCGTGCGTGACGACGGCCAGTTCGGGCGCGAAGCCTTCCACGTGCTCGGCCTCGAGCTTCAGGAAGGACTCGGGGATGAAGAGCGGGAAGTACGCGTTCTCGGCGCCGGCCTGCTTAATGCGGCGGTCGAGCTCGGCCTGCATGAGCTCCCAAATGCCGTAGCCCCACGGCCGGATGACCATGGTGCCGCGGGCGGGGCCGTTGTCCGCCATCTCGGCGCCGGCGATCACCTCTTGGTACCAGCGTGGGAAGTCCTCTTCGCGCGTGACGATCGCACCCTTGGCCATGGGTGCGCAGGCTAGTGGTCGCCCTCTCCCCCGCTGTGACGCCGGATGATCTCGATCTTCTCCGAGGCGTGATTGGGATCGGCGCCCGTCGAGTCGAGCAGGGCGCGCCGGTCGGCCTCCGCCTCGGCTTCCGCGCTCTCGTCGGCCTGGGCGAGCCGCGCCTCGACGCCCTCGGCCACCAGTCGCTCCGCCTCGTCCACGAGCGCCTGCACCATGTCCGCCTCGGGCACGACGCGGATGATCTTGCCGCGGATGAACAGATGGCCCTTCTGCTTGCCGGCCGCGATGCCGATGTCGGCCTCGCGCGCCTCGCCGGGGCCGTTGACCACACAGCCCATGACCGCCACCTGAATCGGCAGGTTGAGCTTCTCGAGCGCCTCCTGGGCCGCCTTGGCCACCGCGATGACGTCGACCTGGGCCCGGCCGCACGACGGGCAGGCGATCAGGTCGAGGCCCTTGCGCTCCCTGAGGCCGAGCGACTCGAGCAGCTGGCGCCCCGCCCGGGCCTCCTCGACGGGGTCGGCGGTGAGCGAGAAGCGGATGGTGTCGCCGATGCCCTCGGCCAGCAGGGCGCCGATGCCCGCCGTGCCCTTGACCAGGCCCGCCGGTGGCGGCCCGGCCTCGGTCACGCCGAGGTGCAGCGGGTGGTCGAAGGTCTCCGAGGCCAGCCGGTAGGCGGCGATCATCAGCGCCACCGAGGAGGCCTTGACGGAGATCTTCACGTCGGTGAAGTCGACCTCCTCGAAGAAGGCCAGCTCGTTGCGGGCCGACTCGACCAGGGCCTCGGGCGTGGCGCCGCCGTACTTCTTGTAGAGGTCGGGGTGCAACGACCCGGCGTTGACCCCGATCCGGATGGGCACGCCACGGTCGCGCGCCTCGGCGGCCACCTGCTTGATCTCGGCCTCCTTGCGCAGGTTGCCGGGGTTGAGCCGCAGGCCCTGCACGCCGGCCTCGAGTGCGGCCAGGGCCATCTCGTGGTGGAAGTGGATGTCGGCCACGATCGGCACCGGGGAGCGCGGGACGATGTGGGCCAGGCCCTCGGCGGCCGCCTCCTCGTTGCACGTGCAGCGCACGATGTCGGCGCCCGCTGCCGCCAGCGCGTAAATCTGGGCCAGCGTGCCGTCGACGTCCGCCGTCTTGGTGGTCGTCATGGACTGCACGCTGACCGGCGCGCCGTCGCCGATGGGCACGCCGCCCAGCGTGATGCGGCGGGTCGGTCGGCGGGGCGTCAGGAGGGAGGCGGAGAGCTCCACGAGGTCAATGCAGCTGCAGGGGGTGCGTGATGTCGAGATAGATACCGGCGAAGACGAACACCAAGAGGAACGCGATGAACAGCGCCGCCACCGGGAACAACTTCGTGATGTCGGCCCGGTAGTACGGCTGACCACGCCTGGTCCGGATCCACTCGTAGGCCGCCACGGCCACGTGCCCGCCATCGAGCGGGATCATCGGCAGCATGTTCAAGATGGCGAAGACGACGTTGATGGCGATGAGGAGAACCAGCACCGAGGCCAGGCCGGCCTGCTCCGACTGCGCGCCGAGGTTGGCGATGCCGAGGATGGACACCGGCCGCGGCGCCGAGCCGGGATTGTTGACGACGGACTGCGCATCCTTGGAGTTCGTCACCTGGTGGAAGACCGATGTGAGCCCGCTGGGTGAGAAGGTCTGCCCGAGCCCGGTGATCTCCTGGTGCGTGATGCTCCACATGTCCGACAGGGCGGCGCCCGGTGCGGACAGCGCGGCGATCGGGGTCGTGGCCGTCGAGATCTCGACGCCGAGGTACCCGCGGTCGCCCAGGGGTGCACCGTCCACCTTGATCCCCTTGCCGTTCTCGGGCGTGGCCGTGAGGTGGATCAGCCGGCCGTCGCGCTCGACGCCGAGAGCGAGGGGGGTGCCGGCGGAGCGCTTGATGGCGTCCGTCATGGAGTTGGGGTTGGTGAACGTCTTGCCGTCGACCGAGACGATGGTGTCGCCGACCTTCAGGCCGGCGAGCGCGGCCGGCGTGCTCCGGCCCGGCCATTGTTCGAGGGCGCCCACCTTGTAGTTGTTCGTCGCGTGCCCGAAGCTGAAGACGAGGATGAGGGCGAGGACGAAGGCGATGAGGAGGTGCATCACCGATCCGGCCGAGGCCACGATGATGCGCTGGTGGAAGGGCTGCTGGCGGTAGGCCCGGGCCTCGTCCTCCTCGGGCACCTCCTCCGTTGACGTGAACCCGACGATCCGCACGTACCCGCCGGCCGGGATGGCCTTCACGCCGTACTCGGTCTCGCCCCTTCGCACCGACCAGAGCCGGGGGCCGAAGCCGACGAAGTACTCCGTCACCTTCATGCCGGCCCGCTTGGCCGTGATGAAGTGCCCGAACTCGTGCAGCATCACGATGGCGAAGAGAATGCCGATGAAGAGCAGCAGGTAGCCCCAGCCCAGGGCGATGAACACCCCCGTGATGAGCACGAGGGCGACGATGAGTTGGACCACCCGCTTGGGGTTGTTGTCGTCCGGCGGCTGATCCGGCTCGAGAGGCGGCTGCGCCGCCGGCGCCTCCTTGGTGAGCGTCATAGCAGGTGTAACGCTACCGGTCGCCACCCAGGGCCAGGCGTCGGTCCAGCGCCAGGCGGGCCCGGGCCCTGGCTTCGGCATCGGCCGCCAGCACGGCGTCGACCTCGTCCACCTGGTCTTCCACCCATCCCGCCATCGTCTCGGCCACCACGTCGGCGATGCCGCTCCAGGGCAGCGCGTGGCCCAAGAAGGCCTCCACGGCCACCTCGTTGGCCGCGCTGAGCCAGGCCGGGGCGGAGCCGCCCCGCCGCCCCGCCTCGTAGGCCAGGTCGATGCAGGTGAACACGGCACGGTCGGGCGGCTCGAACGTCAGGGTCTGGGCTCCGGACCAGTCGAGCGCCCCGAAGGGCGTCGCGGCGCGATCGGGCCAGCCCAGCGCGTACCCGATGGGCAGGCGCATGTCGGGGTTGGACAGCTGGGCCAGCGTCGATCCGTCCCGCAACTCGACCATGGAGTGCACGATCGACTGCGGGTGCACGACGATGTCGATGCGGTCGTAGCCGATGCCGAACAGCTCGTGCGCCTCAATGACCTCGAGGCCCTTGTTCATGAGCGTCGACGAGTCCACGGTGATCTTCGGCCCCATCGACCATGTCGGATGGGCCAGCGCGTCGGCCACCGTGACGGCGCCGAGCCGCTCGGCCGTCCAGCCGCGGAAGGGGCCGCCCGAGGCGGTGAGCAACAGCCGGGCCACATCGGTCGTGGCGTGCACCGCGGCGAGGCACTGGTGCACGGCGCAGTGCTCGGAGTCCACCGGGACGATCTCGGCCCCCGGGGTGCGGCGCGCCTTCTGCACGACTGGCGCACCGGCGATCAACGACTCCTTGTTGGCCAGCGCCAGGCGTTTGCCGGCTTCGAGCGCGGCCATGGTCACCGGGAGGCCGGCGAACCCCACGACGGCGTTGAGCACGACGTCGGCGCCGTGGGCGGCGGCCACCATGCCCTCCTCGCCCACCATGACCTCGGTGCCGGCCGGGACGCCGTCCCGCACCTCGGCGTAGCGGCCGGGGTCACCGATGACGACCAGGGCCGGGGCGAAGGCGGCCGCCTGGGCCAGGAGCTCGTCGACGGAGCGCTGGGCGGCCAGCGCGTGCACGCGGAAGCGCTCCGGCTCCGTGCGGATGACGTCGAGCGCCTGGGTACCGACGGACCCCGTGGAGCCCAACAGGCTGACCGTGCGCATCAGCGGGTCAGCTCACCCGAGGTGGATCGCTTTGACCACGAAGTACGTGGCGGGCATGACGAACAGCAGTCCGTCGACCCGGTCCAGGACACCGCCGTGGCCGGGCAGCAGACGACCCATGTCCTTGAGCCCCAGGTGGCGCTTGATCATGGACTGGCTCAGGTCTCCCAGCGGCGCCACGATCGCCACCACCACGCCGTAGAGCGCGGCCTTGCTCAGTGTCCAGGGGTGGATGAAGTGGACGACGATCACGGACACGAGGATGGCGGCGACGGCGCCACCGATCAGCCCCTCCCAGCTCTTGTTGGGGCTGATGGACGGCGCCAGCTGATGGCGCCCCATGGCTGCGCCGACCAGCAGCGAGCCCACGTCGTCGGCCACCGTGACGATGACGGCGGCCAGGACGAAGGCGATGCCGTGCCGGTCGGGGAACAGGGTGGGGTTCAGCAGGAGCGCCGCGAAGGACCCGAAGGCCCCCACCCACACGAAGACGAAGACGGTCGAGGAGATGCCCGACACCGGCTCGGCGGCGGGCTCGACCCGGGCCAGGTACCAGATGAACGAGCCCGCGACGAGGAGGACGATGACGAGCGGCAGCGCCGCCACGCCCTTGTTGTAGGTCTCGATCAGGAGGGAGAGGACGGCGACCAGCCCGAGCAGCGTGGCCGGGTGGTACTGCGCCCGCCGGAAGGCGGCGTACGCCTCGGCCGTCGCCAGCAGCACGACGACGCAGACGATGACCATGCTGGCGACCGTGCCGGCGGCGAAGCAGGCCAGCGCGATGGCGCCGAGCAACACGCCGGAGCCGATGGCCACCCGCATGTCGCGCCCGGCCGTCCCCGCGGTGTTCACGTTGCCCGTGCGGGTGTTGCCGTTGCTCCGGCTGCTACGGGTGGCGCGGGCCCTGGGCTCGGGCGCCCGGGGTGGCGTCAGGCGCGAGGCGGCGGCGGCCGTGGCGCTGGCGGCAATCGGGACGGCCGCCCGCGGCACCCCGTTCCCCAGTTCGTACTCCGGCTCGTAGTCGGACTCCTGCAGCGCGACGTGCTCGGGCTGGTGGATCGGCTCCCGCTCCGCGAGGGGCTCGTAGGCGGGCTCGGCCTCGGGCTCGGCCCCCAGGGCCGGCTCAGGCCCGAAACCCGGCTCGGCCCCGAAGCCCGGCTCGGGCGGGATCACCAGCGTGTCGTCGGACTCGAAGTGCCAGGGCTGCCGCTCGACGTCGATGTCCTCGCCCTGCTCGCCCAGGAGCGCACCGACCGCCGGCAGGTCCTCCGAGAGCATGGAGGGCTCGAAGACCTCTTCCTGGGCCTCCCAGTCCGTCTCCTCCTCGCGCCACATCGGCGGCGCCACCGTCTGCTCGTCACCGGTGCTGGTATCGAGGATGGCGGGCACCTGCCCCGTCGGCGCGTCGTTCCAGTGCGGCAGCTCGGGGTGGTCCTCGACGACAGGCCCGGTCACCTCGCGCACGGTGTCACCCGCCGGCTCGGCGCCGATGATGCGCACGCGCCCGGAGTGGTAGCTCGGCGGATCCTCTTCGATGCCCTCCGTGTCGGTTCCGGCGTCGTCGTCGAGGTCGCTCAAAAAATCCTGAAAGTCATCTGTGTCGTCGGGCATGGCTCGCTCCTCAGACCTGCAGCAATTCTTGCTCTTTGTGGGCGAGGAGCTGATCGATCGCTGCCACCTGGTCCTGGGTGATCTTCTCGAGCTCCTTCTCGACCCGCTCGAGCTCGTCGGTCGAGAGATCACCGTCCTTCTGCAGCGCCTCGAGCTCGTGCCGCCCCGCCCTCCGTAGGTTGCGCACAGCCACTTTCCCCTCCTCGGCCTTGTGCCGAACGACCTTCACCAGCTCCTTGCGACGCTCTTCTGTCAGCGGCGGAAAGGCCAGTCGGATCACGGTGCCGTCATTGGTGGGATTGATTCCCAGGTCGGAAGCCATGATGGCCTTTTCGATCGCCCCAAGCGAGCCTTTGTCGTACGGGGAGATGACCAGGAGCATGGCGTCGGGCACGCTGAAGCCGGCCAGCTGGCGCAGCGGCGTGGGCGTCCCGTAGTAGTCCACCATCAACGGCTCGAGCAACGCGGAGGAGGCCCGGCCGGTGCGCACGTTGCTCATCTCGTGGCGGACGTGGTCGATGGCCTTGGCCATCTTGTCCCTGGTGTCCTCCTTGACCAGGGCGGCGAGGTCGTCGTCCATCAGCGGACCAGCGTACCGATCTCTTCACCGCTGAGGGCACGAGGGATGTTGCCGGGGACCATGAGGTCGAAGACCCGGATGGGCAGGTCGTTGTCCTTGCAGAAGGTGATGGCGGTGAGATCCATCACCCGCAGGTCCTTGTTGATGACCTCCATGAAGGACACCTCTTCGTAGCGGGTGGCCGTCGGGTCCAGCTTGGGGTCGGCGCTGTAGACGCCGTCGACCCCGGAGTGGGTGCCCTTGCAGAGGAGCTCGGCGCCGATTTCGGCGGCCCGCAGCGCGGCCGGGGTGTCGGTGGTGAAGAACGGGTTCCCCATGCCGGCGGCGAAGACGACGATGCGACCCTTCTCGAGGTGGCGGATGGCCCGGCGGCGGATGTAGGGCTCGGCCACCTCGGCCATGGAGAGCGCGCTCAGGACCCGGGTCGGCTGGTCCTGCTGCTCGAGCGCATCTTGGAGGGCCAGGGCGTTGATCACCGTCCCGAGCATGCCCATGGTGTCGGAGGTGGCGCGGTCCATGCCGCCGCTCTCCCCCGTCGTGCCGCGCCAGATGTTGCCGCCGCCGACGACGACGGCGAGCTCGAGCCCCCCGCCGTCCATGGCGCGGGCCATCTCCTTGGCCATGCGCTCCACGGTGGCGGCGTCGATGGTCTCGTCGGACGCGGCCGAGGCCAGCGCCTCACCCGACATCTTCAGCACGATCCGACGCGGTTCTCCCACGGGCAGCAGCGTCAGGCGCCGATGACGACCTGCGCGAACGACACGATGCGGGCCGAGCCGAGCATGCCAGCGATCGTCTGCTTCTCGTCGCGCACGTAGGCCTGGTCGAGCAGCACCCGCTCCTTGAACCAGCCCGTCATGCGGCCCTCGACGATCTTCTCCATGGCGGCCTCGGGCTTGCCCTCGTTGCGCGAGATCGTCGTCAGCGTCTCCCGCTCGGCCGCCACGTCGGCCTCGGGGACCTCGTCGCGGCTCAGGTAGGCCGGCTTGGTGAAGGCGATGTGCACCGCGATGTCGTGCGCCAACTCCTCGGTGCCGCCCTCGATCACCACGGCCACGGCGTTGACGCCGCGCCCCGCCTGTAGGTGCAGGTACGTGTCGAGCAGCTGGCCGGACTCGGCCACCAGTCGGCGCACCCGCCCGACGGAGATGTTCTCCTTGAGCGTCGAGCGCAGACCGTCGATGGCGCCGTCGAGCTCCTTGGCGGCGTCCTCGCCCTTGGCGGCGACCAGGGCGGCGAGCTCGTCGGTGAGCGCCACGAACTCATCGGCCTTGGCCACGAAGTCGGTCTCGCAGCGCAGTTCGACGACGGCGGCGGCGTCACCGGAGCGGGCCACGGCGGCGGCGCCCTCGGAGGCCTCACGGTCGGCCCGCTTGGCGGCGCCGGCCAGTCCCTTCTCACGGAGCAACTTGGCGGCCTCCTCGAGGTCCCCTCCGGTCTCCTCGAGGGCGTTCCTGCAGTCGAGGATGCCGGCGCCGGTCATCTGGCGCAGCGTCGGACACGTCCTTGGCGGTGTAGCTGGCCACGATCAGGCCACCTCGACCGGCTCGGGGCTGGCGGCCGGGGCGGCGCGGCCGGCGGCCGGGGCTGCCGCCGGGGCTGGGGCTGCTGGTGCTGGCGCTGCTGGGGCTGCTGGCGCTGCCGCTGGGGTAGCGACGGGGGCGGCTGCGGCGGCCGCAGCGGCGGCCTGCGCCCGGCGGGGACGCGGAGCCGAGGACGGGCCGGTCTCCTCGGGCGCCGGGGGCGCCAACTTGCGGCGGTGCTCGGCGATGAAGCGGCCTTCCACCACGGCGTCGGCGATGACCCGGCACATGAGCGACCCCGAACGGATGGCGTCGTCGTTCCCCGGGATCACGTAGTCGATGACGTCGGGGTCGCAGTTGGTGTCCACGACCGCCACGACCGGCAGGCCGAGCTTGCGGGCCTCGGTCACCGCGATGTGCTCCTTCTTGGTGTCGATCACGAACACCGCGTTGGGGAGCCGTTCGAGGTTGGCGATGCCACCGAGGTTGCGGCTCAGCTTCTCGAGCTCACGGGTGTGCTGCAGGGCCTCGCGCTTGGGCATGCCCTCGAAGTCGCCGGCGGCCTCCATCGTCCGCAGCTCCTGCATGCGCTTCACCCGGCCCGAGACCGTGGCGAAGTTGGTCAGCATGCCGCCCAGCCAGCGCTGGTTGACGTACGGCATGTTGCACGCCTCGGCGTACTCGGCCACTGGGCCCTGGGTCTGCTTCTTCGTCCCCACGAACAGGATCGTGCCGCCATCGGCCACGAGGTCCCGTACGAAGGAGTAGGCGGACTCGACGCCGGTCAGCGTCTTGCGCAGGTCGATGAGATAGATCCCGTTGCGCTCACCAAGAATGAAGCGCTTCATCTTCGGGTTCCATCGCCGCGTCTGGTGGCCGAAGTGGACTCCGGCTTCCAGAAGCTGTCGCATGGAAACGACGGCCATAGTGTGACTCCTCCAGTCGGTTGCTCCCCTGGCGCAGCGTCGCCCGTTGGCGACGACCGTGGAACGCGCGCAGGTGATGTTGGTCGGTGCTGCCGCCCACCCTCTGGTGGGCCGAACCATCGTAGCCGTTCAGCGGGGCTCCGGGCTCGGGGGACCTCAGGCCCGGGGGTGGGTCTCGCCGTAGACGGCGCGCAGCCGCTCCTTGCTGACGTGGGTGTACACCTGGGTGGTGGCCAGGCTGGCGTGGCCCAGAAGCTCCTGGACGACCCGCAGATCGGCCCCGCCGTCGAGCAGGTGGGTGGCGTAGGTATGACGCAGGGCGTGCGGATGGGTCGGCGAGGCGGAGCGACGGTCGAGGATACGCCGCACGTCCCGGGGCCCGAGCCGCGCGCCACGGCGGTTGACGAAGGCCGCCTCGACCGGTCCCTCCATGTCGTCGCGCCCGTCTTCGAGCCACGCCCGCAGCGCCGTCACGGCGGCATCGTGCATCGGCACCCGGCGCTGCTTGCTGCCCTTGCCCAGGACGGTCACGGTCCGCCCGCGCAGGTCGATGTCGCTGCGGTCGAGGCCGCAGAGCTCCGAGACACGGATCCCGGCCGCGTAGAGCAGCTCCAGGACGGCCTGGTCGCGCCGGTCCACCGGCGTCCCGGCGGGCACGTCGAGCAGGGACGTCACCTCGCTGCTCGAGAGCACGCGGGGCAGGCGGCCGCCACCCGAGGGGGCACGCAGCGAGCGGGCCGGATCGGCATCGAGGCGACCCTGCCGGACCTGCCAGGAGAAGTAACAGCGCAGCGCCGCCGCCTTGCGGGCGATCGTGGCCCGGGCCAGCTTCCGCGTCCCGAACGAGGCCAGGTACCGCCGCAGGTGGAGCCGGTCGACGCCGTGTGGGCCGTCGACACCGCTCCGGGACATCCAGTCGGCAAAGGCGGCGAGGTCGCTCAGATATGCCTTGCGCGTTGCCGCGGCCCGACCCCCCAGCCAGGCGGAGAAGCCCGGCAGATCCCAGTCGGCCGACACGTCGGCAACCGTACCGCCCCCACGCAGGGGATCCTGGGCACTAACGTCGCCCGGGAACCTTCGGGGGGTCCGGTGGGTTCGTGAAATGGAGGGACCGATGGTCTCGAGATTTGATCGTCGCTCAGTGCTGTTGGGCGGTGCGGCCGCCGCGGCGGGCGTGGCCGGTGCGGGCGCGCTCGGCCTGGGCTTGGATGACATCGCCGGTGCCACCACGAACGGCCCCGGCCTGAACGGGGTGTCGAAGAAGACCCCCAAGAAGGGCGGCTCCCTGGTCTTCGGGGTGGACGCAGAGGAGTCAGGCTTCGACCCGACCCAGGCGCGTTTCGACGAGGTGGGCGTCATGTACGCCCGCACGGTGTTCGACCCGCTGACGATCATCCTGGCCAACGGGGACTGGGCGCCCTACCTGGCCGAGTCCGTCGTGCCCAACTCCTCGTACACCGCGTGGACCGTGACCCTGCGCCCCAACGTGGTGTTCCACGACGGCACGCCGGCCAACGGCGCCGCACTGCTCACGAACTTCCAGGCCCAGGCCAAGTCGCTGCTCACCGGCGTCGTCCTCAGCCCGACCCTGGTGTCGATCACCCAGACCGGCCCGCAGGCCGTGACGATCACCTTCAAGGATCCCTGGGTGCCGTTCCCCTTCTACCTGGCGGGCGGCATCGGCGGCCAGATCGCCTACTTGGCGGCACCGTCCATGCTGGCCAACCCCGATGGCACGTCGCACCCGGTCGGCACCGGCCCCTTCGTCTTCAAGGAGTGGGTCCCCAACGACCACTTCACCGCCACGGCCAACCCGAACTACTGGCGCAAGGGCATGCCGTACCTGTCGCAGATCACCTACAAGCCGATCCCCGACGAGTCGGCCCGGGCGGAGGCGCTCAAGTCGGGCACGATCGACCTGATGATCACCGACACCCCCCAGATCATCACCCAGTTCCGGGGCAACCACAGCTACGCGTACATCGACGACAGCACCCACGTCGCCGGCGAACCCGACATGAACTGCGTGCAGCTCAACTGCCTGGCGGAGCCCTTCAACGACGCCAACATCCGGCGGGCGGCCGCCATGGCCATCAACCGGCAGCAGTACGCCAAGGTCATTGACGAGGGTGTCCTCCCGGTGAGCAACGGCCTCTTCGTCCCCGGTTCCCCCTATTACTCGACCACCAAGTACCCGGCCTACAACCCGGCGGCGGCGTCCAAGCTGGTCAAGGCGGCCGCCAAGGCCAAGGGCGGACCGATCACCTTCTCGTACGGTTCGACCAACTCGCCGGCGGCCATACGGGCGGCCCAGTACCTGGAGCAGGCGTGGGGGCAGGTCGGTTTCCAGGTCAAGACCAACATCGTGCAACAGAACGACACCATCAACAACGCGCTGGCCGGCAAGTACCAGGCGCTGGGATGGCGCCAGTTCGGTGCGGTGGACCCGGACCTCAACTACATCTTCTGGAGCACGACCACGGTCAGTTCCGGGTCCCTCTCGATCAACATGGCCCGCAACGCCGACCCGACCATCGAGAAGGCCCTCCTCACCGGCAGGTCCAGCACGGACAAGAGCATCCGCGAGACCGCCTACCAGACGGTGAACAAGCGCCTGGCGCTCGACACCCCCTATCTGTGGACCGACCGCGCCGTCTGGGCGGTCATCGGCGACCCGACCGTGGAGAACTTCAACAACCCGACCGCGCCGAACGGCCAGATGGCCTACGGCATGATCGGGGGCTCCATCTGGCCAACCCAGATCTGGATCAGCTGAGCTGGGGGCTGATGAGCGGACGCATTCTGGTCGTCGAGGACGATGAACGCATCAGGTCATCGATGCGCCTCGCCCTCGAGGGGGAGGGCTACGAGGTAAGGGACGCCGCCAGCGGCGAAGAGGGTCTCGACATGTTCGCCGAGGCGCCGCCCGACGTCGCGCTCATCGACCTCATGCTGCCGGGCATGGACGGCTTCGAGTGCTGCCGCGCCCTGCGGCGCAGCAGCGCCGTGCCCATCATCATCGTGACGGCGCGCTCGGACACGCACGACGTGGTGGCCGGTCTGGAGGCGGGAGCCGACGACTATGTCACCAAGCCGTTCGTGGCCAAGGAGCTGGCGGCCCGCATCCGCGCCCTGCTGCGGCGGGCCCGGCCGGCGGAGGAGGAGCCGGGGGCGCTGACCTTCGGCGACCTCCAACTGCTGCCGGAGCAGGGGGTGCTGCGCCGCCTCGACGGTGAGGAGGTGCATTGCACCCGGACCGAGTTCCGTCTGCTCTGCGAGTTGGCGGCCAGCCCCAACAAGGTGCTGAGCCGCGAGCAGCTCCTGGACCGGGTCTGGGGCTACGACTACTTCGGGGACGGGCGTCTGGTCGACGTGCACATCCGGCGCTTGCGCACCAAGGTCGAGGTGGATCCCGCCGTGCCCCAGCACATACTCACGGTGAGGGGCATGGGCTACAAGCTGGTGCCCTGACGTGAAGCTGGGCATCGGTGCCCGCATCACGGCCGTCTTCGGGCTCGGGGCGCTGATCCTCTCCATCCTGATGGGTGGGCTGTCCTACTTCACGGTGCGCCACTTCTTGGTGGCGGGCCGGGAGTCGGCGGCGCAGCACCAGGCTTTCAACAACGCCGTGCTCGTGCGCAGCGACCTGCTCCAGGGGACGAAGCCGCAGAGGTACGTGCCCCTGCTGGCCAGCATCGACTCCGGGTCCGACGCCCATTCAGTGCTCTACCACCACTCCAAGGCCTATGAATCCTCGCTCTCGGTCAGCGCGTCCATCCCGGTGCGGCTGCGCAGGGACGTCCTGGCGGGGACGGCGGCCACGCAGACCTACCGCACTGCGGACGGGACGGCCGAGATAGGGGTGGGCATCCCGATCCCGTCGGTCCATGCCTTCTACTTCGAGGTGTTCGACCTCTCCGACCTCGACCACACGCTGCGAGTCCTGGGCCTGACCCTCTTCGTGGCGGGCGTGGTCACGACCCTCCTCGGCACGGGTCTGGGTCGCTTCGCCAGCGTGCGCTCGTTGCGGCCATTGGCCGACGTGTCCCGTGCCGCCAGTGCCATCGCGGGCGGCGACCTCGACACGCGCCTGGACACCGACGCCGCCGACCCCGATCTCGAGGGTTTGACCAACTCGTTCAACGCCATGGTGGACCAGCTGCAGGAGCGCATCGAGCGCGAGGCCCGGTTCAACTCCGACGTCAGCCACGAGCTGCGCTCGCCGTTGACGACGCTCGCGGCAGCCCTCGAGGTGCTGGAGGCCGACCGAGACAACCTCCCCGTGCGTTCCCGGGCGGCATTGCAGCTCCTGAGCGACGACCTCCGGCGCTTCCAGCGCATGGTGGGCGACCTGCTCGAGATGTCGCGGGCCGACGCGGGACCGGTCGACATCTTCCTCGAGGAGGTCAATGTCGCCGAGCTGGTGCAGCGCTCGGTCGAGACAGGCTTCGGCCACATGGTGAGCCACGCTCCCGGCGGGCCGCCCGCGGTGCAGGTCGACCCCGCCGTGCGCTCGTGGCGCGTCGGCGTCGACAAGCGCCGCTTCGAACGTGTCATGGTCAACCTGATGGAGAACGCGGACCACTACGGGGGCGGCGCCACCGCCATCGCCGTGGGTCCGGGTGAGGGCGCGCTGGTCGAGGTGACCGTCGACGACAACGGGCCGGGGATCAACCCCCTCGAGCGCCTGAAGATCTTCGAGCGCTTCTACCGGGGATCGGCCTCGGGGAAGCGGGGGACCGGGACCGGGACCGGGCTCGGCCTGGCCCTGGTCGCCGAGCACATGCGCGTCATGCACGGCGACGTCCGGGTCGAGTCATCCGACAGTGGCGGTGCCCGCTTCGTCCTCACCCTGCCGGTGGCGGACGACGGCGCCGAGCTGGGAGACGAGGAGTGAGGCGACGGCTGCCGCGACGCCTCGTGCTGCTGCTGCTCCCGATCGGCGCCGTCGTGGCGGCCGGCTGCGCCATCCCAACACAGGGCGCGCCCAGCACGATGCCGCCGTCGAAGGTGCCCTTCGACCTGCTCGACCCGCACCTCCCCACGACCACCACCACATTGCCGAAGCCGACGTCACTCGTCCCGGTCAAGGTCTTCTTTCTCAACGGAGGCAACGAGCTGACCTCCGCGCCACGCGTGGTGGCTGCACCGGCGCCTCTGACCGACGTGATCACGTCCATGTTGGCCGGTCCGACGAGGGCAGAGACCACGCAGGGGCTGACCACCGCCATTCCGAGCAACGTGACCGTGTTGTCGACGACGATGCAGGCGGGCATCGTGACGGTGAACATGAACGCAGCCTTCGCCGCGATCACGGGCACCAACATCGAGTTGGCGGTCAGTCAGATCGTCGCCACCGTGGGCGCCGAGAACGGGCCGACGACCGGCGTGCTCTTCGAGATCGACGGCCAGCGCATCAGCGTCCCCATCGCGAACGGCTCGCTGGTGAACTCGCCCGTCTACCTGTTCAATTTCTTGTAGCGTGCCGGCCCGTCACCCAACGCGGGCGTCGATCGCCCGACGGATGAGCTCAGCCGGCGTCCTCGACCTGGCGGCGCCACTCCACGCGCGGCGCACCCGACCACAGGTGCTCGAGGTCGTAGTAGTCGCGCGTCTCTTGCAGGAAGACGTGCGCGATGAAGTCGCCGTAGTCCATGAGCACCCAGGTGGCATCGGAGAGGCCCTCGACGCGGACGGGCGCGATGCCGTGCGACTCCTTCACCCCCCGCTCGATCTCCTCCACCAGGGTGCGCACGTGACGTGTGTTCTGCGCGCTGGTGATGACGAAGGCGTCGACCACCCCGAAGAGCTCCGTCATGCCCAATATCACGGTGTCGTTTCCGAGCTTGGCCTCGGCCGACTCCGCCGCGGTCGTCGCAGCCGGGGGTACCTGGACATGCACGTCCACCCCAGGCGTCAATGGAGCAACTCCAGGATCACCACGGTGCCGGCAAAGGAAGCGGCGAGGACGGAACTGGCGGCGACGGCCCAACGACGGCGTGAGCGCCGGGCCTCGATCTGCCCGGCCCGACGATCCGCCCGGCGCTGCGCCTGGGCGGGCAGCGCGCCGACACGGGGACCCTCAGACAGCTCCGTCCACCCGGCCGGCATGGCACTCATTCAAGCCACAGCGTACAGAGCGCGGCGGCGGATGCAACGGATCACCGGCTCGGGGACCATGCCGTCGACGGGCTGGCCCTCCGCCAGGAGCTGGCGGAGCGCCGAGCTGGAGACGGGTACCTGGGGCCCGTCGACCCATTCTGCCCGCCACGCAGGGGGAACGTCCGGCACGGGGCCCGTCGGCCGGGAGACGATGGCCAACGTGACGAGGCGCTGGAGGTCCTCCACACGATGCCAGGAGCCGAGTTCGGGGACCAGGTCGGCCCCGACGACCAGATACAGCTCCACCGGAGCGCCGCCCGCCTCCGCCAGGATCTCCTCGGCGGTGTCCACCGAGTAGCTGGGACCACCCCGCTCGATCTCGAGCCGACTGGCCTCCGCTCCGGGGATCTCCCGGCGAGGACCTCGGTCAGCGCGTAGCGGTCGGCCGCGGGCGACACCGTCCGCTCCCCCGATTTCTGCCACGGGTCGTTGGCCACGACGAGCAGCAGCCGGTCGAGCCCGAGCTGTTCGCGGACGGCGCGGGCGGCGGCGGCGTGCCCGTTGTGCGGCGGGTCGAAGGTCCCGCCGAAGATCCCGACACGGGTCGGGCGCTCAGGTCCCGGCAAGTTCGGCGATCACCGGCGCCAACGCGTCCATCTCGGCTTCGTGCACGACGATGTAGCTGAAGCCGAGCTCCTCGCGGCGCGTCCGCAGCTGCTCAGTGATCTCCTCGACGGTGCCGATCAGCGCCAGCGGCGCGGCACGGAGTTGCTCGGGCGTCAGGTCGAACAGCGGGGCGAGTGACGCGATCACCTCGGCCGCGTTCGGGACGACCTGCACCGCCGACCGTCCAGCACTGCAGCTCCAGGTCGCCGGCGCGCTCCCCGGCCGCCTCGCGCACCCAACGCACCCGGTCGGCGTACTTCTCCACGACCGACTCGGCCGCCACCTCGGGCCCGATGTAGCCGGCGTTGAGGCTCGGCACGATGCTGACGATGTCGGCGAACTCTCCGGCCAGGCTCAGGACACGACGGCTCCCGCCCCCGATCACCAGCGGTGGACCGCCGGGGGTCGTGGGGACCGGGGTCCCCGCGACATCGGTGACCTGGTAGTGCTCGCCGGTGAAGGAGACGCTTCCGTCGCGCCACATGGCGCGCATGATGGCGAGGCTCTCGGCCAGCCGGGCCACGCGCACCGACGGCGCGTCCATCGGGATCCCCGACTGCTCGTAGTCGGTCGTCATCCAGCCGGCGCCGAGGCCGAACTCGAACCGACCTCCCGTGACGATGTCGAGTGTCGCCGCCTCCTTGGCCACGAGAACGGGGTGCCGGAAGTCGTTGTCGAGGACGAGCGTGCCCACTCGCAGCGTCGTCGTGGCCTCGGCCGCCACCGTGACGGCGATCATGGGGGCCCATTGATCGTCGAGGTGGTCCGGCACGTAGAGGGTCGAATAACCCAGATCCTCGGCTTTCCGCGCCAGGTCACGCCAGGCAGCGGGGGATGCGGCGTTGGACGCCTGCAGGGCAAAGCGGAAGGCGGCCATGGCAAGCGATCCTACGGCGTTAACCTGGTGCGGTGACGAGCCCTGCTGTGCCCTCCTCGTGGAGCCCCGCGTCCTGGCGCAAGTTCCCTGCTGCCCAGCAGCCCGAGTGGCCCGACGCTGATGCCCTGAAGAAGGCGGAGGCGCGGCTGGCCACGGTGCCACCGCTGGTCTTCGCCGGTGAGGCGCGGTACTTGACCGCGCAGCTGGCCCAAGTCGCCAACGGCGACGCCTTTCTGCTGCAGGCGGGAGACTGCGCGGAGTCCTTCGACGAATTCAACGTGGACGCCATCAGGGACAAGCTCAAGATCATTCTGCAGATGGCGGTGGCGCTGACCTACGCGGCCGGTGTGCCCGTGGTGAAGGTGGGTCGCATCGCCGGACAGTTCGCCAAGCCACGCTCGGCCGGCACCGAGCGGATCGGCGACGTGGAACTGCAGTCCTTCCGCGGCCACATGGTGAACGACGAGGCGTTCGAGGTCGAGGCGCGGACACCTGACCCCGGACGTCTGGTGGCCGCCTACCAGCAGTCGGCGTCGACGCTCAACCTGTTACGCGCCTTCACCAAGGGCGGGTTCGCCGACCTGTCCCAGGTGCACCTGTGGAACCAGCAGTTCGTCGCCTCGTCCAGCGAGGGCCAGCGCTACGAGCGCATCGCCTCGGAGATCGATCGGGCCCTGCGCTTCATGGCGGCCTGCGGTATCGACCTCGGAGCCGAAGAGGGGCTGCATCAGGTGGACTTCTTCACCAGCCACGAGGCACTGATCCTGCCGTACGAGGAATGCCTGACCCGCGTCGACTCGCTGACGGGCGACTGGTACGACTGCTCGGCCCACATGGTCTGGGTCGGCGACCGCACCCGCCAGCTCGACGGGGCCCACCTCGAGTTCCTGTCCGGCATCAACAACCCGGTGGGGGTGAAAGTGGGACCGCACTGCAGTCCCGCCGAGGTCGTGGCGCTGTGCGAGCGATTGAACCCCGACCGCCTCCCCGGCCGGGTCACGCTCATCACGCGTCTGGGGTCCGAGCACATCACCGAGCTGCTCCCGGCGATCGTGCGGGCGGTGGAGGCCGAGGGCCATGCCGTGGTGTGGGCCTGCGACCCGATGCACGGGAACACCTTCACCAGCGAGGGCGGTCGCAAGACGCGGCACTTCGACGACATCCTCTCCGAGCTGCGTTCCTTCTTCGACGTCCACCGCGACGAGGGAACCTGGCCCGGCGGGCTGCACATCGAGCTGACAGGAGACGACGTGACCGAATGCCTCGGCGGTGCCGAGGAGATCTTCGAAGTAGATCTCGATGCCCGCTACACCACGACATGCGACCCGCGGCTGAACGCCAGGCAATCGCTCGACCTGGCCTTCCGCGTCGCAGAATTCCTCGAGAAGTTGATCCGCCGCCTCGTTCTGGCCGTCCTCGTGACGGCCCTGCCGTTACTGGCCCTGGTCGCCGTGGCGGCCACGTCCTCCGCCCCCCCTGCGGCGGCGGCCACCACCACGCCGGCCTACTGGTTGGTGGCATCCGACGGCGGCATCTTCAGTTTCGGCGGGGCTGCCTACTACGGGTCGACGGGCGGCATGGTGCTCAACAGGCCGGTGGTGGGGATGGCCGCCACGTCCGATGGCGGCGGCTACTACCTGGTGGCCTCCGACGGGGGCGTCTTCAGCTACGGCGACGCCGTGTTCTACGGCAGCACGGGCAGCATCCGGCTCAACCAACCGATCGTCGGCATGGCGGTCGTGCCCGGGGGCGGCGGCTACTGGTTGGTCGCCTCGGACGGGGGGGTCTTCAGCTACGGCACCGCCCAGTTCTACGGCAGCACCGGCGGCATGCGGCTGAACAAACCGGTCGTGGGCATGGCGGCCACACCCAGCGGGAAGGGCTACTGGCTGGTGGCCTCCGACGGCGGCATCTTCAGCTACGGCGACGCCAGCTTCTACGGCAGCACGGGGAGCCTCGCGCTGAACAAGCCGATCGTCGGCATGATCACCGGCCCGAGCGGCGCCGGCTACTTCCTCGTCGCCTCCGACGGCGGCATCTTCAGCTTCGGCTCGGCCCCGTTCTTCGGTTCCCTGGGCGGCCAGAGCTTGAAGCACCCGATCGTCGCCGCGGCCGTCACGCCGTCCGGCAACGGCTACTGGTTCACCGATACCGCCGGACTGGTGTCGAACTTCGGCTCGGCCAATTACTACGGCTCCGCGCCCGCCAACCTCTTCCGGCCAATCGTGGGCATGGCGGAGGCACCCGGCAGCACGGGTGCCTTCATCGGCGGGACGTACCCCTCGGGGTCCTACGGCTATGACATCAGCAAGTTCCAATGCAGCAGCCTGCCGGGGGGCGATCATCAGATCAGCATCGTCCAAGTGGACGGAAGCTCGTCGGCCAACCTCAACACGTGCCTGCCGACTGAGCTCGCCTGGGCCGGCGGTGGGCTGAACCTGTACACCTACCTGACGTACGGCACATCGGCCACCAATGAGCCGGGGTGCAACGGCGACACGTCGTGCAATGCCGGCTACCAGGCCGGCGTCCACGCCTATACCGACGCCTTCAATGCCGGTGCGGGCTCGACCGCGACACCGTGGTGGCTCGACGTCGAGAACAACTCGGCCTCGGTCGGGGCATGGTCGGGAAGTACGACGGAGAATGCCCTCTTCGTCCAGGGAGCGCTCAACGCCCTCCACGAGACAGAGGGGATCGCTGACGTTGGGATCTACGCCAGTCCCGGGGTCTGGAACAACATCGTCGGCAACTACGCCCCCTCGGTCCCCTACTGGATGGCCGACTACCTCAGCTCGCCGAGCGGTCCGGGATCATGTCAGGACTACTCGACCTGGGTGGCCAAAGGCGCGCACCTCCCCAGCCCGCCGCAGATCGTCCAGTACTTCAGTGGTCCCGTGCCGGGCAGCGCCGGCGACTACGACGACGACTACGCCTGCTAGCCGTCGGATGGACGCCGACGAGTCGGCATCCGGGTCCATCCGCTACGGGTGGCGGGCACCGTTCGTCAACGCCGACGTCAACACCCTGCACGCGCACGGCTTCGCGCACCCTGTGCTCGACATCGATTGGCGGATGCAGGTCGAGCGGCACAGCCTGGGCTGGGTCTGCGCCACGGACGGCGGCGGCCGCCTGGTCGGCTTCCTCAACGTGGCCTGGGACGGCGGAGTCCATGCCTTCGTCCTCGACACCGTCGTCGAGAACTCCCTGCGACGCGTCGGCATCGGTCGTGGCCTTGTGGCGGCGGCCGAACGCGAGAGCCGAGCGGCCGGTTGCGAGTGGCTCCACGTCGACTTCGAAGAGGAGCTCCGCGACTTCTATCTCGGGTCGTGCGGGTTCACCCCGACACCGGCCGGCCTCATCGCGCTTCGCTGAGCAGCAGCGCACGTAGCCGCTCGATGTTCTGCTGCAGCGTGTCACGGGCGTCGACGACGAGGTCGACGTCACCGGGCGCCTCCCACGACTCCCGGGCGCGCGCCACGTTGTCCCAGTCCAGCTCGTACCAGCCCGGGATCTGGCGTTGCCGGCCCTCCACCCGCGCCCGGTGCAGCTGGACGTCGCGGCAGGACGTCATGACCACGAGGCTCTCCGCCCCCTCTTCCCGCGCCACGTGCCGGGTGCCCTCCACCTCGGGCGCACGGGCCACGCCGTCGAGCACGACTGAGGAGCCCAACCGGAGCTGGGAGCGCGCCAGGGCCCACAGCAGCGACCAGCCGACACCGCGGTGCCCGTGCACCCCCATGCCGTCCAATGCCTCCTGCAGCTCGGGATAGGGCCGCAGGCCGCTCATGACCCAGTCATGACCGAGCACGGGCGCCCCGAGGGTGCGTCCCGCCTCCTCGGCCATGGTCGACTTCCCGGTGCCCGGGAGGCCGGTGATCAGCAGCAGGAGCACGGCCGCCCATTCTGCCCGGAATGATGCTTTTGGCCCATGAGGTCCCTGGTTCGATCCCTTAGCGTTGATCGGGCACCGTCGGGCGCCGGCCCGGCGTGCGGGAGGGGAGCCCATGAGCATCCACAGTGCAGCGCTGCGTGCGCTCCGGCGCCGAGGGGCGATGACTGCCGCCGCTGTCGTCGCTACTGCAGCTGCGATCGTCTTCGCAACGACCTCCCGCTGAGCCGCGCCTGATCCACCCGAACGCGCTCACGCGTCGGGGTACTTCTCCCACACCGACACGTGCGAGCCGCTCTCGCTGGTGAACGGCTCACGGTTCCAGCCGGCCCAGCGCTCGCGCAGGCGCATCCCCGCGATCCGGGCCATGAGGTCGAGCTCGGCCGGCCAGACGTAGCGGAACGGGACGGAGAACGTCCCGACCCGTCCCTCGCCGACCCAGTAGTGATGCGAGACGCCCAGCTGCTGGGCCACGTCGAGCGTGTCGAAGCCCAGGTGGTCCGGCCCGACGTGGAAGGCCAACGTCGTATCCCCCGGCGGCAACCGACGCAGCGGGGGCACCATGACCTCGACGACGAAGCAGCCGCCGGGCTCGAGGTGACGAGCCACATTGACGAAGCACGCCACCTGGTCGTCCTGGCTGGTCAGGTTCCCGATGGTGTTGAACACGAGGTAGGCCAGGCGGAAGGTCCCGTGCACCTCCGCCGAGGAGAAGTCACCGATCGTCACCTCGACGGCGTCGCCGCCGGGCTTGGCCCGCAGCTGCGCCACCATGTCGGGCGAGAGGTCGATTCCCTGCACCGGCACGCCACGCGCCGACAGCGGCAGCGCGATCCGGCCCGTGCCGACGCCCAGCTCGAGCGCGGCGCCGTCACCGGCCAACCCGGTCAGGAAGTCCACGGTGGCGCCGACGGCGGCGGGGTCGAACCAGTCCGACGTGTCGGCGTCGTAGGTGGCTGCGGTCGACCCCGCGAAGTAGTCCTTGCGCACGGATCCCTACGATGCCGAGCCGGGCGGCTAGTCGGTCTTGACGACCAGCACGGCGCAGTGCGCGCCGTGGGCCACCGAGTTGGGCACGCTACCGAGATAGCGCCGCTGCATCCCCTTGCTCCCCACGACGATCAGGTCGGCGCCCACTTCGACCGCCGTGGCCAGGATCACCTCGTCGGGGTTGCCCTGCCCCCCGTGGGCCTCGGCCACCAGTCCGTCCCCGAACTTCTCGATGGCGGCTTCACCCACCGCCCGGGCGCTCTCCTCGGCGAGGGCCTGGCCGGCGCCGGTGTCGACCATGGCCACGCCGGCCGCGGCACCCATGCCGGGGCGAGGCGTCCGGAAAGCCGTCACGATGTGCAGCGCCGCGCCCAGCGAGCGCGCCAGCCCCGCCGCGGCCTGGACCGCCTTGTCCGCAGTGGGCGAGCCGTCTGTGCCGACCACCAGTGTCTTGTACATAGCGTCGTCCCCTTTCGCCGGAGGGATCAGCGTACCCGGGCGACCCCGAAGCGCCCAGCTCAGTCGGCCAGCGCGCCGTAGGCGGCTTCCCAGAACTCCACGACGTGCACAGGCGGAGCCGGTGAGGTCATCGCCCGCGTCGACAGCACTATTCCCGTCAGCCCGTCGTCGGGATCGGTCGTCCACAGCGTGCCCGTGCCGCCGTTCCAGCCGTAACCCGACGGCTCGGGTGGTCCGGCGCGCGTCGGGCCCGCCGTCGCCATGCCGTAACCCCAACCGCCGTGCTCGCCGCGACTCCGGGCCGCATGGAGCGGCACACCCGAGCGATAGCGTCTTCGCATGGCGGCGTTCGCAGACGTCGAGAACATGATCGACCGGTTGCCCGAAGTGACGGAGGGGGCCCGGCACGGGAACCGGACGTGGTTCGTCGCCGGTAAGGCCTTCGCGTGGGAACGCCCGTTCTCCAAGGCCGATCTCAAGCGCTTCGGCGACGCGACCCCGCCCGATGGCCCGATCCTCGCACTGTGCACGGCCGACCTGGCCGACAAGGACGCTCTGTTGGCCACCGGCGCCAAGGGTTTCTTCACCATCCCGCACTTCGACGGCTACGCCGCCGTCCTCGTGCAGCTACGGGCGGCCACCAAGAAGCCCCTGCGTGAGGCGATCGAGGATGCCTGGCTTGCCTGCGCGCCCGAGCGCCTGGCCCGCGCCTTCCTCGGCGACGCCTGAGCCGGAGCCGGCGCTCGACCCTGACTCCCGGGCCCGTGGCACGCCGCACCAGTCATTGAACCGCAGCAGGACGAAGCGGTTCTCCGAAGGCACCCACTCCCATTCGGTCATGGAGGCATGCACGATGCGCACCCAGCCCCGCCGGTAGGTCTCCGGCGGCACCCTGAGGAAGGCGATCATGGTCGCCTCGATCACCCCGGCGTGGACGGCGGCCACGACCAGCTCGCCCGGGTGCTCCTGCACGATGTTCCGCACGGCGCCCGAGGCTCGAGCCACGAACGAGGTCCAGCTCTCGCCTCCCGGTGCGATGGGGACGTCGGGGTCCTTGTCCCAATCGGGCACCCCGTAGGTCTCGACCAGCTCGGTCCAATCCATGCCGTCGCTCTCCCCCGGGTGCACCTCGGAGAGGTCGGCGCGCTGCCGCACGGGTCCGAGGGCGGTCGGGCCCGGGCCCACGACGGGCCGAAGTCGCTCTGCCGTCTCGACGGCCCGCGGCAGGACGGACGAGTACAGGGCAGCCGCCTGGCGGAGCTCGCCACTCTCGAACAGGCGGTCGGCCAGGGCAGCGACCTGCCGGCGCCCGAGGTCGGTCAGTCCCGTACAACCCTTGGGGCCGCCGATGACGCGGTTCAGGTTGCACTGCGCCTCACCATGACGGATCAGCACAATCCGCGTCGCGCCCTCCTCTGGGGGGAAGATCCGCAGTACGCCCGCATGGGCTCGCTCGTCGCCGGCCTCGCCGGTCTCCCCGGTGTCGCCGGTCTCCCCGCTCGTTCCCTCCTGGCTCACGCCAGGTTTCCGACGAAGTGCTCCAGCTGCCGTAGCGTCCGGCACTCGACGACGTCGTCGCAGTGGGCGGCGTACTCCCCCACAATGGAATCGCCCGAGCCCCAGTAGTCCCGTGGTTCGGGGTTGAGCCAGTAGACCCGCCGGGCCCTGGCCTGCAGGTCCTCGAGCACCCACGAGGCCGATGCGTGGTAGTTGTTCCGGGCGTCGCCCAACACCATGACGCTCGAACGCGAGGTCACCTGGTCGCCCCAGCGCCGGTGGAATTCGGTCAACGTGTGCCCGTAGTCGGAGTGCCCGTCGACCCAGATGACGTCCGCCTCCAGGTTGATGCGGGCCACAGCCTCGGCCGGGTCGACCACGCCTTCGAAGAAGCGCGTCACCTCGTCGATCCCGTCCACGAAGACGAAGCTGCGCACCTTGGAGAACTGCGACGAGATGGCGTACACCAGGTGCAGTGTGAAGCGGGCGAAGCTGGCGACCGAGCCCGAGATGTCCGCGATCACGAAGATCTCCGGCTTGGCCGGGCGTGGATGCCGGAAGCGCGGCTCGATCGGCACCCCGCCCGTCGACAAGGACCGCCGCACGGTGGCACGGAAGTCCAATGGTCCCTTCCGGCCGTGGCGGCGCTTGCGGGCCAAGCGGACGGCCAGCTTGCGCGACAGCGGTTGGAGGACCCGATGCAGCATGGCGAGCTCCTCGCGCGTGGCGTGCATCACGTCGATGTCCTCGGGCAGTGGCTTGCGCACCGAACGGGCCAGCGCCTCCACCCCGCGGTCCTCGACCAGCCGCCGACGGATCTCCGTCTCGACCGAGCGCCGGAATTTCTCGATGCGCGCCTTGAACTCGTCGGCGGCCAGACGCTCCTCCAGATCGGTCAGCGAGCCGCCGGCGGCTCCCGCCTGGGCCTGTGCCATCAGTTGCTCCAGCACCGCATCCAAGTCCAGGTTCCGCAGCGTGCGGTACAGGTAGTAGGTGCCACCCACCGGCCGACCGGGCTCCATGCCGGCGTACCGTTCGACCGCGTTGCGGGCGACCATGTTCATGAGGCCGGCGTCGGCCGAGAGCAACGACTTGAAGAGCATGTCGGCCAGCTCCTCGGGTGTCATGCCCTCGCCGCCGCCGCCACCCTGCCACGAGCGTCGCTGGCCCTGCCCGGCGCCCTGCCCCGACTGCTCCCCGTTGGCCTCGTCGGCCCCCTCGCCGTTCTCTTCACCCTCGGCGCCGGGGCCGCCCGTCCGCACGGCGAAGAACACCTCGAACGCCGTCTCGAAGGCGCGCCAGTGCGAGGACGACTTCACCAGCGTCGCTGCCAGCGTGTACTTGAGCGCCTCACGATCCTCGAGCGGAATGTGCTTGACCGCCTCGGCCGCGTCGAGGTGCTCCGTCAGCGAGACGGGCAACCCCGAGCGGCGCAACTCGGTGACGAAGCCGGAGAGCAGGTCGAGCACGGGCTCAGCTCGGCGAGGCCGACAGCAGCTCCTTGGAGGCCCGCTCAATGTCGGCTTGATACTTCAAGAGGATGTGCAGCGTGTCCTTGGCCCCGGCGGCGTCGATGGTCTCCACGCCGAGCAGCACGAGCGTGCGGGCCCAGTCGATGGTCTCGGAGACCGAGGGCGCCTTGCGCAACTCGAGAGTGCGCAGCGAGCGCACGATCCGCGCCACCTGGTCGGCCAACTCCTCGCTGATGCCCGGCACCTTGGTGCGCACGATCTCGCGCTCGTGCTCGAGGTCCGGGTAGTCGATGTGCAGGTAGAGGCAGCGGCGCTTGAGCGCCTCGGAGAGCTCACGGGTGTTGTTGGACGTGAGGAACACCATGGGGAGCTGCGTGGCCCGCACGGTGCCGAGCTCGGGGATCGACACCTGGTACTCCGAGAGGATCTCGAGCAGCAACGCCTCGGTCTCGAGCTCGACCCGGTCGACCTCATCGACCAGCAGCACGACGGGCTCGGTGGCCCGGATGGCCTCGAGCAACGGCCGGGTCAGCAAGAAGTCCTCCGAGAAGATGTCCTCCTCGAGCTCGGTCCAGCTCGGTCCCTCCTGCTCGGACTTGCCGTGCTCCCCCGCCTGGATCCGCAGCAGCTGCTTGCGGTAGTTCCACTCGTAGAGGGCCTTGGACTCGTCGAGTCCCTCGTAGCACTGCAAACGGATGAGCCGGGCACCGGTGAGCTCCGCCACCGACTTGGCCAGCTGGGTCTTGCCCGTCCCGGCCGGACCCTCGACCAGCACCGGCTTCGCCAGCCGGTCGGCCAGGTACACGACGCCGCTGATGGACTCATCGGCCAGATAGCCGACCTGGGCCAGCCCGCCCCGCACCGCGTCCAAGGACTCGAACCGGGGGGGACCGCTCTCCGGTAGGCCCAACGCTGCGTTCCTGTCGCTCACCGCCGCACCTGCCCGTCACCACGCACGATCCACTTCAACGTCGTCAGCTCCTTTACGCCCATCGGTCCACGGGCATGGAGCTTCTGGGTGGAGATGCCCACCTCCGCCCCGAGCCCGAGCTCTTCGCCGTCGACGAACCGCGTCGACGCATTCACCAACACAGCCGCCCCGTCCACCTCGGCCACGAAGCGGTCGGCCACGGCGACGTCAGAGGTCACGATTGCCTCGGAATGGCCCGAGCTGTACCGCGCAATGTGCTCGATCGCCTCACCCACGTCGTCGACCATCCCGATCGCCACCACCGGTCCGAGGAATTCGGAGGAGAAGTCGCTCTCCAGGGCCGGCACCGCAGCCGGCACGTAGGACCGCACCCGCTCGTCGGCCCGGATCTCGACGCCGGCCGAGGCAAGCGAATCCGCCAGCCGGGGCAGGAAGTCGGCTGCCACCGCCGAGTGCACCAGCATCGTCTCGACCGCGTTGCAGACGCCGAATCGGTGCGTCTTGGCGTTGACCGCCAGGTCATGTGCCATGGCCAGATTGGCGGCACCGTCGATGTAGATGTGGCAGTTCCCGTCACCGTCGAGGACGTAGGGCACGGTTGCGTGCTCGATCATTGAGGCAATCAGCGCCTGCCCTCCGCGGGGGATCAGGCAGTCGATGAACCCGCGCAGCCGCATGAATGCGGTGGCCGTCTCGTGCGACGTGTCCTCCACCAGGGCGACCGCGTCCGCGGGCAGGCCGGCCTTGACCGCAGCCTGACGGAGCAGGGCGACGATGGCCCGGTTGGAATCGATGGCCGACGACGAGCCCCGTAGGAACGCGGCGTTGCCGGACTTGAGACAGAGTCCGGCGGCATCGCTGGTCACGTTGGGCCGGTTCTCGTAGATCACCCCGATAACGCCGAGTGGGACCCGCACCCGCGAGACCCGCAAACCGTTGGGCCGCACCCAGCCCTCGGTGATCTCCCCCACCGGGTCGGGCAGACCGGCCACCTTGCGCAACGCGACGGCCATACCCCGCACGCGCTCCTCGGTGAGCCGAAGCCGGTCGCGGGCCGCCTCCACCATGCCGGCCGCCTCCGCCCGCTCGAGGTCGTCCTTGTTGGCCTCGACCAGCGGCACCCATTTCTCGTCGAGAAGGTCCGCCGCCAACCGCAACGCCTCGTCCCGGACCGAGCTCGGCGCCTTGGCCACCACGCGGGCGGCCGACCGCACGCGGCCCGCGAGCTGCTCCAACGTGGGCGAGGTCATCGGGTCAGGTTACAAGGACCAGATCATCTCGATGGACGACGACCTGGCTGCGGCGACCCATCCACTCGG
The DNA here is from genome assembly GCA_963794875.1 of uncultured Acidimicrobiaceae bacterium. Classification (GTDB taxonomy): domain Bacteria; phylum Actinomycetota; class Acidimicrobiia; order Acidimicrobiales; family RAAP-2; genus Bog-473. The sequence goes on along the minus strand of CAWCFG010000014.1, from coordinate 180,936 downwards.
TGGCCTGCTCCGCGTGTACCCGGACCAGGCCCTTGGCGAAGACCACGCCGTCGGGCCCCGCGATCTCCACCGCATCGCTGGGCTGGAAGGCGCCGGTCACCCCGGAGACGCCGGCGGCGAGCAACGAGCGCCCCCGCCCGGTCAACGCCAGACGTGCGCCTTCGTCGACGGCCAGGCTGCCGCTCGATCCCAGTGCGAAGGCAATCCACAGCTTGCGGGCCGAGAGTCGGCTCTTCCGGGCCCTGAACACCGTGCCGACGCCGGCTTCGTCGGCCAGAGCTGCGCCCAAGACCCCGGGCCGGGTGGCATCGGCGATCACCGTCTGCACGCCCGACCAGGTGGCGATCTTCGCCGCGGCCAGCTTCGAAGCCATGCCGCCGCTCCCCAACGACGTCCCGGGCCCACCCGCCAGGGACTCGAGTTGCTGGTCGATCTCCACGACCTCTTCGATGAGTGATGCTTCCACGTCACGGCGCGGGTCGGCTGTCAGGAGCCCTGGCGTGTCGGTGAGCAGAACCAGGAGCTGCGCACTGACCAGGTGCGCCACGAGCGCGGCCAACCGGTCGTTGTCGCCGAAACGGATCTCCTCGTCTGCGACGGCGTCGTTCTCGTTGACCACCGGGACGACGCCCAGAGCGGCCAGGTGGCGGAAGGTCCCCCGAGCGTGCAGGTACTGCGTGCGGTGGACGAAGTCGAGCGGTGCCAGCAGCACCTGCCCGGCCAGCACTCCGTGCGGCTCGAAGCCGTCCTGCCACATCCGCATCAGGCGGTGCTGGCCCACAGCAGACACCGCCTGCAGGACGGCCGGGTCCGAAGGCCGCCGCTGGCCGCGATCGAGCGCCTCCCATCCTGCGGAGATGGCGCCCGACGACACCACGACGACGGTGTGCCCCGCCGTGCGGGCCGACGCCACTTCTCCGCACAGCCGGTGGACCGTCTCGGCGGTGACCGAGGACGAACCAACCTTGACGACGACGATCACCGGTCATCCCCCCACGTGAAGGTCATGGCGCCCACGGTGATCTCGTCCCCGTCGCGGGCACCCGCCCGCGCCAGGGCGCGATCGACCCCGAGCCGTCGCAAACGCCGCACCACCTCGGCCTGGGCTCCCTCGTCATTGAGGTCGGACAGGGCCACAGCCCGTTCGGCAGCACGGCCTTGCACGATCCACGCGCCCGTGCCGGTTCGCTGCACGGCCACACCCTCGGCCACGGGTCGGTGCACCACGATGTCGCTCGAGGACGCCACGGCAGCCTCGGCCCGGGCCTCTTGGATCAGCGGTGCGACGCGTTCGACCAGCGCGCCGACGCCGGAGCCAGCCGCAACCGAGAACACCATGTCGCAGACGCCCTCCTCGTCCTGGCCGAGGTCGCTCTTGCTCCCGACCACGATCCGAGGACGCTCCAGGAGCTCGGGCCGGTACGAACCGAGCTCGGACAACAGGATCCGCCGTTGCTCCGCGGGGCTCATCCCTCCGACATCGGGGGCGCCCAGGTCGAGGAGCACGACCAGGACCCGGGCGCGTTCGATATGGCGCAGGAACTGGTGTCCGAGGCCCTTGCCCTCCGCCGCCCCCTCCACCAAGCCGGGGATGTCGGCCATGACGAACTCGGTCCCGTCGCGCGTCCCGCCCACGCGCACCACCCCGAGATGCGGTTCGAGGGTGGTGAACGGGTAGTCCGCGATTTTCGGCTTGGCCGCGGACACCGTCGAGATCAACGTGGACTTGCCGGCGTTGGGGAAGCCGACGAGGGCCACGTCCGCCATGAGCTTGAGCTCCATGTCCAGCCAGAATTCCTGTCCCTTCTCCGCCTGCTCGGCGAAGGCCGGGGCGCGGCGGCGGTTGGAAAGAAAGCGAGCATTGCCCCGTCCGCCCTGGCCGCCCTCGGCGACCATGAAACGCGCGCCTTCGACGTCGAGGTCGCACACGACCGTGCCACTGCGATCACGCACAACCGTGCCGACCGGCACCGGCACCACCAGGTCCTTCCCCCGCGCCCCGTGCCGTTTGGACCCCGAGCCATGCACGCCATCGGTGGCACGGCGAAATGGGTGATCCCGGAACCCGAGCAACGATGCCTGGTTCGAGGAGGCGACCAGCCAGACATCCCCGCCGTGACCCCCGTCTCCGCCGTCGGGACCGCCACGGTCGACGTGGGCCTCCCGGCGCCATGACACCGCCCCGGCTCCCCCATCGCCGGCGCGCGCGTGCAATTGGGCCTGATCGACGAAGCCGGGCATGGTTGCCCAGCTTACGAGTCCAGGGCCGAGCGCTGGGCGTGGTCGGCGGAGCCCTCGTTCGTGCCTGGCGACCTCTTCGGGGCGCGCCCGTTCCGCTCCAGCGGGTACGTCGGGCTGACCCCGTATGGCCCCGTATGACCCTGTATGACTTACTGCCTCTGCGGATTACGGAGCGTCTGGCGCAAGAGTGAACCAGAGCGCCGGTCGACTACGACGCGACCAGGCGACGGGCTCGCTGCCCAACCTCGTCTCGGGCGCGGTCGCTGTCCACCGTTGTGCAGAGGCCGTGCTCGACAACTTGCGCGCCGCCCACCCACACGTCGGTAACCAGGTAGCCGGCGCCTGCCCACACGAGGTGACCCAGAAGCTCCGCGTCACTGAGGGCGGGAGTGAAGCGGGCGTCATCGGTACGCAACCGGATCACATCAGCGGGCCGCCCCACCTCGAGGGCTCCCACGGGGAGCCCGAGGGCCTCCCCGCCACCACGGGTGGCCAGCCGGAGCGCCGCCGGCGAGGTCAAGACGTCTGGATCGCCGGCGACAGCGCGTGCGAAAGTGGGGCCAATCGGAGTTCGTCCCAGAGGTGCAGGTCGTCGTTGGAGGCCGGGCCGTCAGTGCCCAGGCCGACCCGGATCCCACGCTCGAGGAGCGCGCACAGGGGGGCGATCCCCGAGCCCAGCTTCCCGTTCGAGCCTGGACAGTGCGCGACGGCGACATCGTGCTCAGCGAGCAACGCCAGGTCCGCGTCGTCGAGCCACACCGCGTGTGCAGCGAGCACACGACCCTCGAGAACGCCCTCGGAGGCCAGCAGTGCTGGTGCGCTCATGCCGTAGCGCTCTTGCACGGTCGCACACTCGGCCTGCGTCTCGGAGAGGTGGATCTGGAGCAGCGCCTGCCGTTGGCGCGCCTCGGCAGCAATGGCCCGCAACCCCTCCGGCGGCACCGTGTAGGTGGCGTGGGGCCCAAATCCCATCTGAAGACGATCGTGCCGGCCCGCCGTGGCGTCCACCACCTCACACGCAGCAGCCAACAACGCCTCCCAGCTGCTGCCCGGACCGGCATCGGGCACATCGAAGATCGCCGGCGTGTACAGGGTGCGGATGCCGGCCTCGAGTACCGCTTCAACCACGGCGTTCGGATGCCGGTATTGCTCACATGTCGTGGTCACGCCGTTGCTGAGCAATTCAGCCGCCCCGAGCAGCATCCCCCAGTACACGTCCTCGTCATCGAGTCGGGCCTCACGGGGCCAGACGGACTCCTGCAACCAGCGCTCGAGCGGAAGTCCGTCGCCCGCGCTGCGCACCAACGTCATCGGCGAGTGCCCATGACAGTTGACGAGTCCCGGCATCAGCAGGCCGCCGAGCCGGCGGACCTCCGTGCCCGGCGACGGCGGGACCTGCCACGGATCACCCACCCACGAGATGATGCCGTCGTCGATCTCGACTGCGCCCGGAGCGAGCACCGTGTCCGCACTGTCCACGGTGAAGACGGCGTCGGCCTCGAGCCGTACGGTCATGGTGCGCCGACGTACAGCCGGTCCGAGAGGTCACGTGAGATCCGTATGGACTCGTTGCCCCCCTCGACGGTCACCTCGACGGCGCCCTCAGGATCACGGATTCCCACGTGGGCGACGACCCCGGGAATGAAGCCACCGTCATCGAGCAAGGTCAACGAGTCGAAACTGAGCTCGACCTCCTCGCTGATACGGACCAACTGCACCCGTTCACCAACGTCGACATCGGCCAGCGGCCGCACGGGCGCCGAAGGAACCGGGGAGTGAGATCCCGGGATCGGGTTGCCGTGCGGGCACGTGGCGGGGTCGCCCAGGAGCTCGACCAAGCGGGCTTCGACGTCGTCGGAGATCACGTGCTCCCAACGCCCGGCCTCGCGATGCACCTTGTGCCATTCGAGCCCGATGACGTCGACGAGCAGCCGCTCGGCCAGACGGTGTTTCCGTACCACCTTCTCCGCCAGGGCCTGCCCGCTGTTGGTCAGCGACAGTCGGCGGCCGTCCCGCGTCACGTAGCCGTCCTCGCGCAGGCGGTCCAGCATTTCGGAGACCGACGGGGCCGATCGACCCAGCCGCTCTGCGATGCGTGCCTGAATCACCGGCACGCCCTCCTCCGACAGGGACAGCATCGTCTCGAGGTACTCCTCGACCGGCGGGTGGTATTCCTGGGGCTGATGGCTCACGCTGCGATCCTCAGTCATGGCAATGGTCGGGGGAAGGCGGCACGTCGAGCGCGGGGTTGCGGTCGAAGAACCCGTTCGGGAGCAGCGTGAAGCCGGTGTACTCGACCGGCATGACCGGCCAATCTTCCGGTCGAGGAATGTGCGTGACGCCGAAGGAGTGCCACAGGACGATGTCGGTGTCGACGATGGGACGATCCCCGGCCGTCCAGGTCGGCAAGCCGGCATGGCCGTGGTGCTGATTGGGGTAGTCGCCCGCCGCGCGCCGCTCCTCCGGATCGAACGGGGTGACCCAGAGGTTGTGGGACGCGAACGCGGCCCGACGTCCCACGCTGGAGCTGGGATCGGCCAGCAACGTCGGCGTCGCTCCGGGCAATAGCTTGTAAGCGGTGGGTGCCCCCACGCCGTTCCGATGAGATCGATTGGCGATCCGCCAGGACCGGCTGCGAGATGCATCGACATCTCGTTGCGCGACGAGTTCGCTCTCCAGCAGCGTCACCGAGGTGCCGAATGCGTTCCCCCACGGGTTTTCCACGCTTCCCGGTGAGCCAGTCGGCACCGCGTCAACCTCGTAGACCTCGTTGTCGGGGCCATCGACCTGCATGTCGAGCCGGACGTTGAAAAGGTGCTGGTGGTACGGCGCCGCCAACCCGGGGGCAATCATCCTGGCGTGATCTCCCGGATCGTTGCCGGCCACGGCCATCGTGGACATGATGCCGGTCAGCTTCACCTCGAGCTGCATGGTGCCGTCGAGGTAGAAGTACCAGTAGAAGCCGTACTCGTAGTTCCCCACGGTGGCGATGGAGCTCACGACGAGCCGGCGCGACCGCCGCACCTCGGTCCGTCCCGAGACCATGTCGACGTGCTTCCAGAGGATGCCGTAGTCCTCCTCGTGCAAGCAGATCGCGTTGGAGCGTGTACGCGGCTTGCCGCGCTCGTCGGCGAACACATCGTCGAAGTACCGGATCTCACCGAGACAATCGCAACCGAGCGTCAGTGAGTTGGCCATGCGGCCCAGACCCCATTCGCCGGCGTCAAACGCGCTCTTCCAGGCGTGCATCGGTCCGGGATGCCCATAGGGCACGACCATCTCGCTCACCGAGGCCCGATAGACGATAGGACGGATCCGGCCGCCGTCTTCGTAGCCGATCGTCCACAGCACCAGGCCTTCCAGCGGGTCCATGCCGATGCGCAGCGACCATTTCTGCCAACGCACGAGATTGCCCACCACCTCGAAGCTCGGCCCCTCAGGCTGGACGATCTCCAGCGGCTTGAGGTCGGTGCGGAGGGGCCCGTTGTGTTCGGGGTAGTAGCTCCCGTGCTCGGACGGGAGCGGCACGACCCCGAGGTCGAGCACTTCGAGGACCTCGCCCCGGCCCATGTCGACGAAGGCGAGCAGGCCCTCGAGCGGGCGCGGCGTAGCCGTTGTCCTCCTTGGATCCGCGCAGATAGGCCAAGCAGCGCGTGATCCGCCGGCCCTCTTCGTGGCCGAGCCCGAAGGTGCCGGCCGGCCAAGGGTCGATCTGCACCAGCGACTTGTCGACAATGCCACGGCGATCGAGGGCGGCGTTCCATTCGGGGTGCTCGTGCAGCGCCGCCAGGACCAGGATCGACTCTTCCATCTGTAGCGGCGGGCGGACATCGCGCACGATCTCCCAGCGGTCGATCTCATTGCGGGTGACCGACACAATGGCCTCGACCACGTCGGCCTCCGGACCCTGCAGGAGCACAAGGCGAAGTCGCCGGTCAACCGCCACGTCCTCACCGGCGTCCACGCTCCACACCATCTCCTTGGGGGGATCGCACAGGCCGAAATAGGCGAAACGCAGGGCTTCATGGGGGATATCGGCCCGGCCGCTGGCGAAGACGATCTCTCGGGCAGCGATGATCTCGTCGCCGGTCAGTGGAGCGAGCGGGTGAACAGGAGGGGCAGCGGGCGAGGGGGGCATGTCCGGGTGATGTTACGCGCCGCCGCGTCGATGACCCTCTACGATCGCCCCATGGAGGCTGTCGCCGACCGGGTGGCGCACAGCGCCCGGGAATTGGGCCGCCGCCTGGGGGTCGAGCACCACGACGTGCTCGTGCTCCTCGGTAGTGGCCTGTCGGGTGCGGCCGAGGTCCTCGGCGCCGGTGAGGCATCGGTTTCCCTGGACACAGTCCCCTTCTTTCCGCCCTACACCGCGGGAGGACATCGAGCCCACGCCTGGTCCGTCCAGCACCACGGCCTTCGGATCCTCGTCCTGGGCGGGCGGTGCCACCTGTACGAGGGACTGACACCCGTGGAGGTCGTTCACCCCTTGCGAGCAGGGATCGCCACGGGCTGCCGCACCGTGATCCTCACCGCCGCCGCGGGTGGCATCCGCGACGATCTCCCCACCGGATCCATCATGGTCGTCGAAGATCACGTGAACCTCACCGGGCGCAGCCCACTGATCGGCCCCGAGTTCGTCGACATGGCCGACGCCTACGCCCCTCGGCTCCGTGCCCTTGCCCTGACGAGCCCGGAGCCCGCTGCGTCCGTCCTGGCTGCTCGAGCCGGTGTCTACGCCCAACTCCCCGGCCCACAGTTCGAGACGCCGGCCGAGATCCGCATGCTGCGCGCGGCCGGCGCCGACGTCGTGGGGATGTCGATGGCCCTCGAGACCGTGGCGGCGCGGCAGGCCGGAGCCTCGGTCCTCGGGCTGGCCCTGATCACCAATCCGGCGGCGGCGGCCAATTCCACCATCGACGTCGGGGACATCGCCGAAGTCGGAACCGCTGCCGTGCCAGCCGTGGCCGCCATTGTGCGCCACGTCGTAGGCTCGCTCGCATGACGGACCCCGTAGCGCCGACCGGCGTCGACCATGTCGCGATCAACGTCGACGACGTGCCCGGCGGCATCACCTTCTATACCGAGACGATGGGTCTGGTACAGAACTTCACCCGCCCCGATTTCGGGTTCCCCGGTGCGTGGCTCGATACCGGGAACGGACAACAGGTCCATCTGATCGAGGCCACGGTGCCCAACAACGTGGGTCAGCACTTTGCCCTCGTCTTCGACGACCTGGGCGCGGCCGTGGCGGAGCTTCGGGCGCGGGGCCTCAAGGTGACGGATCCGGTCGATGTGGGGACGACGGGGCGCCAGCAGGCATTCACCGCCGACCCCTGGGGGAACGGGATCGAACTCCATCAGCGCGCCTGAACTTCGGCGCGGAGCTGTTCAGTCGGTGAGGACGCTCACATGCTTGCGGCCGCGGCGCTCGCCGAACTTCACGACGCCCTCTGCGGTGGCGAACAGCGTGTCATCGCCACCACGTCCCACGTTGACCCCCGGATAGACCTTCGTCCCCCGCTGGCGCACGATGATGGAACCGGCCGTCACGGCGGTGCCGTCGAAGCACTTCACGCCGAGGCGCTCCGCGTTCGAATCACGACCGTTGCGGGTTGACCCTCCACCCTTTGTCTTTGACATGGTCTTACGCTCCTGAGCTTCAGCCCGCCGCGGTGATGGCGGTGATCTCCAGCGTGGCGTAGTGCTGGCGATGACCCCACCGGCGACGCTGGTTCGACTTGTTCTTGTAGGTCATGGCGTTGATTTTGGGCCCGGTTTCGGAGCCCACGACCTTGGCCGTGACCGTCGCACCGGCCAACTGCGCCGGAGTGGCCAGCACCGTTGCGCCGTCCACGACCAGGACCGGCTCGAGCGACACCTCCGCGCCGACGGGCTGCCCGAGCAGCTCGACGCGGACGCGCTGACCCTCGGCCACACGCTCTTGCTTCCCTCCGGACCTGATGACGGCGTACATAAGGGCGAGATCCTAGCGCAGGACCGAGTCGTCCAGGGTCACGCCCCGGCCGCCGCAGACGGCGCATTCGGTCGACAACGTCTCGAGCAAGCCCTCCGAGACCCTCTTACGGGTCATTTCGACCAATCCCAGCTCAGAGATGTCGAAGACCTGCGTTCGGGTCTTGTCGCGGGCCAGGGCGTTGCGCAGAGCCGAGGCCACCTTGTCCCGGTTCTCCCGCACTTCCATGTCGATGAAGTCGATGACGATGATGCCTCCGATGTCCCTGAGCCGGAGCTGGCGGGCGACTTCCTCGGCGGCTTCCAGGTTGTTCCGGTAGACCGTCTCCTCAAGATTGGTCTTGCCAACGTTCTTCCCGGTGTTCACGTCGATGACGGTGAGCGCCTCGGTCCGTTCGATGATGAGTGAACCTCCGGACGGCAGCCAGACCTTGCGGTCGAGCGCCTTGTGGAGCTGCTCATGGACGTGGTAGCGCTCGAAGATCGGCAGCCCCTCGACCTCCGGGTCGTAGTACTCGACCCGGTCCGAGAGCTCTGGGCTCACGGCCCGTACGTAGTCCCGCACCTGCTCGAAGAGCGCCAGGTCGTCGATCACGACGCCCCGATACTCGCCGTTGAGCTCCTCGCGGAGGATCCGGACAGACAGCTCCGGCTCCCGGTAGAGAAGGCCGGGGGCGTCGGACCGCTTGGCCTCGGCCTCAATCATGTTCCACTGCTCGAGCAGCGTCGTGACATCGCGCTGGAGCTCCTCCGCCGAGACACCCTCGGCCGCGGTGCGCACGATCATGCCGTGGCCGGCCGGCTTCACTTCGTCGATGATCCGACGCAGCCGACGCCTCTCGTTGTCCCCGAGACGCTTCGAGATGCCGAAGGCGCTCGAATTGGGCACGAGGACTGCGAAGCGACCAGGTAGGGAGACCTCCTGGGTGAGGCGGGCCCCCTTCGCCCCGATCGGGTTCTTCGTGACCTGGCACAGGATGGTCTGGCCGGCCTTGAGGACGTCCTCGATGCGCGGCTGCTGGGAGGCGCCGCCCTCGATGTCCTCCCGGTCGTAGCGCACGTCGCCCCGGTAGAGGACGGCGTTCTTGGGGATCCCGATGTCGATGAAGGCTGCCTCCATGCCGGGCAGGACGTTCTGGACCCGGCCCCGGTAGACGTTGCCGTCGATCTGGTTGGTGTCGTCGGCCGACCTGGAGACGTAGTGCTCCACCAACGAGCGGCCCTCCAGCATGGCGATCTGGGTCATCTCGGGCTGGACGTGGACGCAGACCAGGTACCGGCCCACCTGCTTCGACTTGCGGTCCCTCCCGGAGCGGCGTCGACTCCGGGCACGCTTGCCGTCGCTCAAGGGCCCTGACGTGTCCCCCACGGACGTGGCGTCATCGGTCGGCGTCGGGGCTTGCGGCCGCTTGAGCGGAACAACGGGGGCCGCCGCCTTGGGTGGCGGAGGTACGGCGACAGCCGGAGCCGGCCTGGTGTCCCCGATCTTCGGCTTCGGCCTGGGCGCCGCCCGCGACCCGTCAGGGGGGCTACTGCCCCCGCTGCTCCTCGGTGGCTCCGGGGGGAGACCCTCCGGGCTCTGGCTGAATTCCGTCTCGGACATGAGGGAAAGCCCTCCTCGCGTGCTGTGTCGCGTCGCCATCGGTCCCGGGCTCGCCCACAGGGAGCGGCTCGAACCGAGCGCCATCGCGTTCGATCCATTGATGCGTTCGACAGGCCCGTCCGGGTGCCGCGGGGGCACCCAGGGCCGCTACCAGGTCACCAGGGCGGACGCCACACGGGTGCGTAGCCAATTCCGCCCGGAGATGACCGTTAGGGCTGGTCAGAGCAAGTGTCCGGATGGCCGGACGGATGTCGTCTTCGGTTTGACGACCCTTCCGCTCCCGCCAGACCGTGAGCACGGGAGCAGCGAGCATCTCTTCCACCCGCTCCTGCAGCTCCTGATCCGGCACTCCGAGCACCTCCAGCTCCCAGTCACACGATGCTACCTCCTGCTGGAGCGAACCCTCCGCTTCTCCGATGAGGGCAGCTGCCTCGACGCCGATCCCCTCGGGCAGGAGTGCGCTCAGGGCAGTGGGCAGGTCGGCCAGGGGGATCTCCTCCGGCGTGGCCGCTTCGAGGCGCAGGTCGAGGTATTCGCCGAGGGACTCGCACCCCACGGGCAGAGCCAGGCCAAAGCTGACGAGCGGGTGGGGAGAAACCCCTGCGAGTAGGCCAACGGAAGGCGGCTGCGCCGCAACGCCCGCTCCCACATGCGGGCAACGTCCCGGTGGCTGGTGAACCGGACCTTTCCCGTCTTGGTGAAGCGCAGTCGGAGGCGGCGCTGGCCGTCAGGAAACACGGCTGACCAGGCGCACCGGGATCCGGTCCCCGACGCTCAGGTCCTGGCCCGTGCCCTGGCTCCCACCTGCCGGCGGGAGCGGCGATGCCACCACGTGCTCGAGCCCGAAGCCCGTGCATGCGCCACAGTCGTAGCAGGGGGTCCACCGGCAGTCCTCGACCGCCACACTGGCCAGGGCGTCCTGCCAGTCGTCCCAGAGGAAGTCACGGTGCAGGCCCGCCGAGATGTGGTCCCAAGGAAGGGCCTCGTCGGCCTCGCGGTCCCGATGGCATACCTCTTCGACACTGAGCCCCTCCGCGGCGAGAGCGTCTTGCCAGAGGGACAGATCGAAGCGCTCCGACCATTCCTGGAATGTGCCGCCGGCCCGCCACACCCGCTCGATCACGGCACCCATCCGTCGGTCCCCTCGACTGGCCAAGCCCTCCGCCACGGACGCTGCCGGCTCGTGCCAGCGGATCGTGAGACCGCGGGTACGCCGGGCCGCCTCGCGCAGGAGCGCCACCTTGCGCTCCAGCTCGGCCACGGTGTCCTGACCGAACCATTGGAAAGGGGTATGCGGCTTCGGCACGAAGCCACCCACGGAGGCGACCACGGTGACCGCCTTGTGGTATTTCCGGCCGATCTCGACACAGCGCGCCCCGAGCTCTGCGATGCCCAACACGTCCTCGTCGAGCTCGGTGGGCAGGCCGATCAAGAAATAGAGCTTGACCCGGCGCCAGCCCTGACTGAAGGCGGCATCGACGGCGCTGTAGAGATCTTCCTCCGTGATCAGCTTGTTGATGACCGTCCGCATCCGCCACGTGCCCCCCTCCGGGGCGAAGGTGAGCCCGGTACGGCGCACCTTCTGTATTTCGGCAGCTGTCCCCACCGTGAAGGCGTCCACCCGAAGCGACGGGAGGCTCACCGACACCCGACCGCCGTGATCGGGGTCGTCGACGATGTCGCGCACGGTGTCCTCAATGCCCGAGAAGTCAGCCGACGACAAGGAAGTCAGTGCCACCTCGTCCTGGCCGCTCCACTCCAGGCCGCGCTGCACCATGTCGCGCACCTGGGCCGCTGGGCGCTCACGCACGGGCCGAGTGATCATGCCCGCTTGGCAGAAGCGACAGCCACGCGTGCAGCCGCGGAAGACCTCGACGTTGAGGCGGTCGTGCACGACCTCGGTCAGGGGGACGAGCGGACGGGCGGGATAGGGCCAATCGGCGAGGTCGCTGATCGTCCGTTTTGCCACCTCGGCGGGCACACCGGGCGACGCAGGAACGATGGACACCAGGCGCCCGTTGTCGTAGGACGGCACGTAGAGCGCCGGCACGTACACCCCGTCGAGCGCTGCCAACGCATGGAGTACGTCGGTCCGGTCTCGCTCTTCGGGGGGAGACCCGCCCAACCACGCACCCAGGACCTCGTTGATCTCGCTGACGACCTCTTCGCCATCGCCGAGGACGAAGGCATCGACGAAATCGGCCAGCGGCTCGGGGTTGAAGACGCAGTGGCCGCCCGCCACGACGAGCGCGTCAGCGCCACCCCGATCCGCACCGTGCAGCGGAAGGCCGGCCAGATCGATCATGTTGACGAGATTGGTGTAGACGAGTTCGGCCGAGAGGTTGAACGCCAACACGTCGAAGGAACCTGCGGGCAGGTGCTGCTCCACACTGAAGAGCGGCACGCCGGCCGCCCGCATGGCCGCCTCCATGTCGACCCAGGGGGCGTAGGCGCGCTCGGCCAGCGCATCCGGACGCTCATTGAGGATTTCGTACAGGATCTGCAGGCCCTGATTGGGCAGGCCGATCTCATAGGTGTCCGGGTAGAGCAGGAGCCAGGCCACGGTGCCCGGCCCGTGCTCGGGATAGACCGATCCCTGCTCACCCCCGATATAGCGGGCCGGCTTGGACACGGTGGGCAGGAGGCGTTCGATCTGCGGCCAGAGGGTCTCCATTCGCCCCAACCCTACGGGACGCTCAGCCTCCGCCCGTCGAGGTGGACGTCGTCGTCGCGGAGCCGCCCGTCGCACCCGAATTCGGCGCTGCTGTCGTCGTCGTCGTGGCAGGCGTTCCTGCGGGCGGGATAGTCGTCGGGGCCGTCTCGCTGGCCGGGTTGGCCGGCGTGGGCGTCTTGGCGGCGCCATTGATCCCAGGATGGGCCACGATGTAGTTGAAGATGTTCCGCACGAGGGGTGCGGCGGCCTGAGCGCCATAGCCACCCTGGTCGATGACGGCGAGGACGAGATACTGGGGATTCGGGTTGGGCCCGAATGCCACGAACCAGCTGTTCGGCTCGAGCTTCTGGCCCGCCGGGCCCTGGTTGGAGGCAGTTCCTGTCTTGCCGGCGAGGTTCCACGAGGCCGGGAAACCCTGGAAATCCTGGTAGGCCGTCCCGTTCTTGCTCGAGATGACGCCCTCGAGACCCTGGAGGATGGCGCTGTAGGTGGCGGGCGAGATGGGGACCTTGCCCGTCACCTGGGGCTCGATCTTCTTGATGATCTTCCCGGTGAGCGGGTCGACGATCTCGGAAGCCACTTGGGGGGCGTACCGGGTGCCCCCGTTGGCGAAGGTCGAGTACGCCTCCGCCTGCTCAATGGGCGTCAGTATCGTCTCGCCCTGGCCGAAGGCCATCTCGATGTTGTCCCCCGTGAACCACGATGCGGGATAGGGGAACGCCTTGGGCGCCTCGGCGTGCAGCTTGGCCCTGGTCGCCTTGCTGTCGACACGTCCCTGCGCTTCGCCGGGGAGATCGACACCGGTGATGGTCCCCTCCCCGTAGGCGGTCGCCTCCTCTTGAATCGGCGTCTGGCCGTACTTGGACTGTTGCTCCCAGAACATCTCGCCCAAGTTGTAGAAGAACGAGTCGCTCGACACCGATAGCGCGCTCGAGACGTTGTAGGTGCCCTTGGGGTCGCCCGGGTCGTCGCTGAGGGTGCACCCCGTGTCGTTGTTGACACCGGGGGCGGGACAGCCCTGGATTTTGAAGGTCCCCGCATCCACGTACGGTGTCGTCGGCGCTATCAGGCCGTCCTGGAGGGCTGCCGTCGCCGTGACGAGCTTGAAGGTCGAGCCGGGCGTGTACTGACCGTCGATGGCGTTGTTGTTCTCGGCTCCGCTCTGCTGCAACGCCGTGAAGTTCGCGGTCGAGATCCCGCCCACCCACTGATTGAGGTCGTAGGTCGGGAACGAGGCCATGGCGTACACCTGACCGTTCTGGGGATTCAACACGATCACGGCGCCGTTCGGCGCCGGCGGCCTCACGCCACCATCAACCTGGTCGGGCGTGCTGCGGTCGGCCAGGATCTGCGCCTGCAGGTCGTTCTGCACCTCCTGCTGCAAGCCGGTGTCGACGTTGAGCACAACGGTGTCCCCGATCTGCGGTGCGGTGGAGCTCAGCGTGCCCACGACGTTGCCACTGGCGTCGACCGAGAGGGCCTGCCGCCCGGCCACGCCTTTGAGGTAGGGCTCGTACTGGGCCTCGATCCCCGACACGCCGATCTGGCTGGCCTGGCTGTAACCGTCATTGGGGTGGGCGGCGAGGAAGCTGCCCGAGATTGCCCCCAAATACCCGAGGACGTGGGTGGCGGTCGTCCCTCCTTGGGGATAGGTCCGTTGGGCCACGGTCTGAACACTGACCCCGGGGTACTCCGACTGGTGGGTCTCGAGGTACTGCACCGTGGCCTGGGAGACACCGACCGCAATCGGTGCTGGCTGGTAGGGACCGTTCTGGTTGGAGGCCTTCAGGATTGACGCCTCAACCTCTGCAGGTGTCTGGCCCACTAACGCCGCAACCATGGCCACGATGGTGGGCGTCTGCTTGTGCTGGATCTGCAGCAGCAGGTCCTCGTTCAGCGCGAGCAGGATCTCCTCTTGCGAGTTGTTGGTCACGAGCACCGTGCCGTCACGGTCGACGATCTCGCCGCGTGGGGCGGCCACACTGACCACGCGCACTTGATTGCGGGTCACTGCCGCCGCATAGCTCTTTCCCTCGACGACTTGCAGCGTCCAGAGCCGCAGGACCAGAACGCCGAACAGCAGGAGCACGGCGATCCCGACGATCCGCAGACGAAGATTGGGACGGGCCTCCTCTTCCTCGGGCGAGCCGACGATGGAGGCCACGTTGACGCTCTTGCGCGGGCGCATCCGCGGCCCTCGCGTATTTCCCCGCCACGAGCCCTGCTTGGCCGGGCGTGTGGAGGGCTTGGGGTGGAGCCGGTCGCCGCGGATCGGGTGGCGAAGGGTCCGCTTCACCAGATCCTGCTGTCGGCCTGGGCTGGAACGAGCGAGCGGCGATTGCTCTCCCCGGCCAGGGCCCACCGCATCAGCCGGTTGACAGGCAGCACGAGCACCACGCTCGATATTCCGACCACCAAAAGCAGAGAGAGGAAGTCCACCTGGACCATCTGGCCCTGTCCGAGGATTGCTCCGAGCACGGCGAACAGCATGTCCGCTCCGACGCTCCCCGCGACCGCGGCCACCGGCTTGAGCCAGGTGGCGCGGGGGTCCGCGGCCGTCGTGAGGGACCCCACTGCGTAGCCCAACACGCACCCGACCAGGGCAGACAGCCCGAAGGGGGTCGGGAGCACGAGGTCGAACGCCAAGCCTGACCAAAAGCCGACGATGGCCCCTGTTTCGGGGCCGTCGAGGAGGGCGGCCGTGATCGGCAGCAGCCAGAGCAGCTCGGGATGAGCCCCGCCGATGCGCAACGCCACCATGACGGTCTGTTGCACCATCAGCGCGATGAAGATGACGAGGGCCACCCGGAGCATGGCGCGCCCGGTCACGTGTTCGGCACCCACTGCACCACATCGACGTAGGCCAGCTGGCTGAGATTCGCCGCCGGGTCGACGTGAATCGTCTCCTGGCTGGCCCCGGGGGCGGTATGGAAGGTCCGGACGGTGGCAACGGGGATCCCCGGGGGGAAGGCCGCCGCATCGAGGCTGCTCGTGTACATCGGCTCGCCCTTTCGCAGCGGCGTACGTGGCGCGACCAGGTCCGCCGTCATGGAATTCGATGGCCCCTGTCCGTCGACGATCCCCGTGGTCTGGGCGTCGCCGAACATCACGCCGACCTTCGATTGCCCGTCTGTGACGAGTCGGACGACGGACGTGTGGTGGAACGCCTGGATGACCTGACCGACCAGGCCACCGGCACCGACGACGGGATAGCCGACATCGACGCCATCGGCCCGACCCTTGTCGAGGGTGATCGTCGCGGTGAAGTTCGACGAGTACTCGTCAACCGTCTCGGCCGTGACCGTTGGCAACGACTGCAGGAACGGGAGGTTCTGGAGCGCCGTGATCTCGCGCAGCTGATTCTGCTCGAAACCCTGTTCCAACTCGCGCGGCCCGCAACTGGCCCAGTGTGCGCTGCAAGCGCTCGTTCTGCGCCTGTACGGATCCGTAGTTGAAGGCGCCCGCGAAGAAGTTGCCGATCGGGCTGATGATGTCGAGGACTCCCTGTCGCAGCGGCGCGTACACGTCGTTGGCGACGGACTTGACCCCCGACGTCAGGCTGTGCGTTCGTCCGTTCTGGTCGAGCGAGATCAGCGAGAGCGAGAGAACGACGAGGACGATCACCGTCAGGGTACGGCGAGACCGCCTGGACCGGGCCACCCAGGAGAAACCGGTCGATCGATCAGCGAGTGGACGTGGTGATCAGCACCCGCTTCAGCGCTTCGAATTCCTCCAGGCACTGGCCGCTACCGATGGCGACGCAGTTCAGCGGATCCCTGGCCACGACGATGGGCATCCCCGTCTCATGCTGCAGGCGAGATTCGAGGCCGTGGAGCAGGGCGCCCCCGCCGGTGAGCACGATCCCCTGCTCCATGATGTCCGCCGCCAGTTCGGGGGGCGTTCGGTCCAATGTCACCTTGACGGCGTCGATGATGGCGGACACCGGCTCCTCAATGGCCCGCCTGATCTCCTCGGTGGAGACGACGATCGTCTTCGGGAGACCGCTGACGAGGTCCCGACCACGGATCTCCGCATGCAGCTCTTGTTCCAGCGGATACGCCGACCCCAGGGTGATCTTGATCTCCTCTGCGGTGCGCTCTCCGAGGGCCAGGCTGAACTCCTTCTTGACGAAGGACACGATCGCCTCGTCGAGCTCGTCACCACCGATACGCACCGACTGGCTCGTGACGATGCCACCGAGCGAGATGACGGCAACCTCCGTCGTCCCACCGCCGATGTCGACCACCATGTTGCCTGTCGGCTCGTGCACCGGAAGGCCGGCTCCGATGGCCGCGGCCATCGGCTCCTCAATGATGTAGGCCCGGCGTGCCCCGGCGTACTCGGCCGCCTCCATCACCGCGCGGCGTTCCACCCCGGTGATCCCCGAAGGAACGCAGATCACCATGCGAGGCTTGGCGAAGCGGCGCTGGTGCACCCGGTGGATGAAGTAGCGCAGCATCTTCTCGCAGATCTCGAAGTCGGCGATGACACCGTCCTTGAGCGGCCGGATGGCCTGGATGTTCGACGGCGTACGGCCGATCATCCTCTTCGCCTCTGCCCCCACGGCAAGCGGGCGCCCGTCCTTGATGTCGACGGCCACCACTGACGGCTCGTTGAGCACGATGCCACGGCCGCGGACGTACACCAGCGTGTTGGCGGTCCCGAGGTCGACAGCCATGTCACGACCAAGGAGGGAAAGGCGATTTTCGGCCATAGTTGAGGCTCTCCCGAGAAACTCCGGATCGGCGTCGGCGAGAGCCGGCGACCGTGATGATGCGTACACAGGCTATGGGACTGCGGGGGGGTCCACAAGGCGGACGCCGCAGAATAGCCTTTCTGCCTGCAATTATACCGGCGATGGCCCGCCCGGCGCCCTCAGGCGATGGCCAACCCGGGGAAGAAGAGATCGATCTCCCGAGCCGCCGACTCGTGGGAGTCGGACCCGTGCACCAGGTTCTCGGTCGTTTCGATCCCGTAATCACCGCGGATCGTGCCCGGAGCAGCTTCGGCCGGGTTCGTCGTGCCCATCATCAGGCGCACCACGGCATAGGTGTCCTTGGGGCCCTCGACAACCATGATGAGGGCAGGCGAGCGAGTGATGAAGGCCACCAGGTCCCCGAAGAACGGCCGCTCAGCGTGTTCGGCGTAGTGGGTCTCGGCCAACTCCTTGGGGATGGTACGGAGCTCGGCGGCCACCAGACGCAGATTCTTGCGCTCCAGCCGGCTCAGCACTTCGCCGGCCAGGCCCCGCTCGACGCCGTCCGGCTTCACAATGACAAGGGTGCGGTCCACGAGGGGTGGACACTACACAACCCCCGGCGACCTTCAGACCGCGGTCAGCGACCAGCTTCCTCCCACGGGACGGCGGCCGCCAACGCGTCGGCGCGAGCTGCGCCGACGACGTAGAGCGACCCGGCCACGACCACGAGCCCATCAGCGTCGACCATGCCGCGGGCCTGGTGGAGCGCATCGGTCACATTCGGCTCCTCGTACACCGACAATCCCAGGGCGCGACCCGCCTCGGAGACCGCTGCGGCCGGCATGGCACGTGGCGAGTCCGGTTCGCACGCGATGACAGCGTCGACACCGACCTCGGCCAACGGTGCGAGCATGGCCGACGGATCGCGGCCGGAGAGCATCCCGACCACCGCCACCGTGTCCCCGTCGACCGTGAACTCCTCGACCAACGCCCCGGCCAGCGCAGCCATGCCCGCTGCGTTGTGCGCGCCATCAACGAGCAACAAGGGACGGCGGCCCAAGACCTCGAGACGACCCGGCACGCGCACGGCGGCCAACCCCTCCTCCACGACATCGTCCGCGAGCGGATCCCCGAAGAACGCCTCCACAGCCGCGAGCGCCACCGAGGCGTTCACGCCTTGGTGCGCACCGTGTAGCGGCACGAGGATGTCCTCGTAGTGACCGCCGGGGGTCCACAGCGTCACGACGCGCCCACCAACTGCGACGCGGTTGGACGCACAGCCGAAGTCGCGCCCGGCCAACCACACCGAGGCTGCACCGACCTCGAGCGCCCGCCTGGTCACGATCTCCACCAGCTCCGGGGCCATCTCCCCCACCACGACCCGGCTCTCCGGCTCAATGATGCCGGCCTTGTCCGTTGCGATGCCCTCCAGCGTGGGACCGAGGACGTCCGTGTGATCGAAGCTGACGTTGGTCAGCACCGCCACGTCACCCTGCACGACGTTCGTGCAATCCCACGTCCCGCCGAGCCCGACCTCCACCACCATGGCATCGACCGCCTCCGTGGAGAACCAAGAGAGCGCGGCAGCTGTAAGCAGCTCGAATCGGGTAGGGCGCTCCGGCAACAGCGGCTCGAGCAGCGCCAGCTCCGTGAGCACATCGATCAGCGACGCGTCGCTGATCGGCTCCCCATTGTGGGCCAACCGCTCACCTACTTTGTGGAGGTTCGGACTCGTGTAGGTGCCGACGGTCAGGCCTCGGGCCATGAGCAACGACGTAGCCATGGCCGACGTCGACCCCTTGCCGTTCGTGCCGGTGATGTGAATGGAGGGAATGGAAGCCTGGGGCTCTCCGAGCAGCGAGGTCAGCGCGCACATGCGATCCAGGGTCGGCACGGCGCGGCGACGAGGCATGTTCGACTCGAAGTCGACATGGCTGTCGAGCCAGGCCACTGCGTCCGCCACGCCGTCGAAAGGCGGTGCCGCGGGGTTCTCCACGGACGACGGTCCCGGTTCGGTCAGGAGGCGGCGCGGCGCGAGCGGGTCGACTTGACCGGCGCACCTCCGAGCGGCACCAGCGTCGGTGCCACGCGATCGAGCACGACCGAGCGGTCTACGACGCACTTGCCCACGTCGGTCCGGCTGGGCAGGTCGTACATCACGTCGAGCAGGACCTCTTCGAGGATGGCCCGGAGGCCGCGGGCGCCCGTGCCGCGCAGCAGGGCCTGCTCGGCCACCGCCTCGAGCGCGTCGGGGGTGAACTCGAGCTCCACGTTGTCGAGTGCGAACACCCGCTCGTACTGGCGAGTCAGGGCGTTCTTGGGCTCGACGAGGATTTGGACCAGCGCCTCCTTGAACAGCGGTGACACGGCGCTGACGACAGGCAGCCGCCCGATGAACTCGGGGATGAGGCCGAACTTGATCAGGTCCTCGGGGAGGACGTGACGCAGGATCTCGCCGTCCTCCCGATCCTTGCGGTGCACCTCGGCGCGGAAGCCGATGCCCCGCTTGCCGATCCGAGACTCGATCACCTTGTCGAGCCCGGCGAATGCGCCACCACAGATGAACAAAATGTTGGTCGTGTCGATCTGAATGAATTCCTGGTGGGGATGCTTGCGTCCGCCTTGCGGCGGCACGGAGGCGGTGGTCCCCTCCAGGATCTTCAGCAGAGCCTGCTGCACGCCTTCACCCGACACGTCACGCGTGATGGAGGGGTTCTCGCTCTTGCGGGCGATCTTGTCGATCTCGTCGATGTAGATGATGCCCGTCTCGGCCCGCTTGACGTCGTAGTCGGCGGCCTGAATCAGCTTCAGGAGGATGTTCTCCACGTCCTCACCGACGTAACCAGCCTCGGTCAGCGCGGTGGCGTCAGCGATGGCGAACGGCACGTTGAGCATGCGAGCGAGCGTCTGGGCCAGGAGCGTCTTGCCGCATCCGGTGGGGCCCAGGAGCAGGATGTTCGACTTCGCCAGCTCGACCCCGTCCTCGCCCCCGGGCGGGCCGGCCTGCACGCGCTTGTAGTGGTTGTAGACAGCGACGGACAGGATCTTCTTGGCGTACTCCTGCCCGACGACGTAGTCGTTGAGGAAATCGAAGATCTCCCGCGGCTTGGGCAGGTCCTCGAAGCTCAGCTCGGTGGACTCGTCACGCTCCTCGGCAATGATGTCGTTGCACAGGTCGATGCATTCGTCGCAGATGTAGACACCCGGCCCAGCGATCAGCTTCTTGACCTGTTTCTGCGTCTTGCCGCAGAAACTGCACTTGACGAGATCCCCGCCTTCTCCGAACTTCGCCACCAGATCGCCTCTCCCGTCCGTGCCCGCTCGTCCTACGCCGCGCCGATGGCCTCGAGTGGCGCCATCGTCCGCGCTGTGATGACTTCGTCGATCACGCCGTACGTCACCGCCTCTTCCGCCGTCATGATGAAGTCGCGATCGGTGTCCTGCGCCACCTTCTCCTGCGTCTGCCCGGTGTCCTCGGCCAACATGCCCGAGAGCAGGTCCCGCATGCGGAGGATCTCCCTGGCCTGCAACTCGATGTCACTCGCCTGCCCCTCGACACCGCCCCACGGTTGGTGCAGGAGGATCCGCGCCGTGCGGTAGGGCGAAGCGCTTGCCCTTGGCCCCGGCCGCCAGCAGTACCGCCGCCGCCGACGCCGCCTGCCCGAAGCAGAAGGTGGAGACATCCGCCTTGATGAACTTCAACGTGTCGTAGATGGCGAACAGCGCCGTGATCTCGCCGCCGGGCGAATTGATGTAGAGGTGGATGTCCTTGTCCGGCTCCTCCGACTCCAAGAAGAGCATCTGGGCACAGATGAGATTGGCGACGGCATCGTCGACGGGTGTGCCGAGAAAGATGATCCGCTCACGGAGCAACCTCGAGTACAGGTCGTACGCTCGCTCGCCCCGGTTGGACGACTCGATCACGGTCGGAACCAGATAGTTGTAGGCCTTCATCGGGTCCCCCGCACTCTGCATCGTCACTCGCTCTCCTCGCTCTGCTCGACTTCGCCGTCTCCCGAGGCATCCACTCTGAGGTCGTCCCGTGCCATCGGGTTGCCCTCTTCATCGACGAGATCCACGTGGTCCAGCAGCCACTCCAACGCTTTACCTTTGCGCAGCTCCGAGCGTACCGCGCCGGTCCGGCCGGCCGTGTCGAGTTGGCGACGTAGCTCGGTCGGGGTGGTACCCATCCGCTCCGCCATGGTGACTATCTCGGCCAGGAGCTCCTCGTCACTGAGCGTGAGCTCCTCCGCTTCGACCAGGGCCCGCAGGGCCAGGTCGGCCTTGACCGCAGCCAGGGCGTCCACCCGCACCGCAGCCAACAGCTCATCGGGCGTGGTGCCTGTGGCCTGGAAGTATTCGGCCAGCCCCAGCTTCTGAGCCTCCAGGCGGTGCTGGAGGTCGTGGAGGCGCTCGTTGACCTCCGAATCAACCAGGACCTCTGGCACGACGTCGTCGCTGACCAGCCCGGCCAGGGCTTCAATAGTCTTCTGCCGCAGCGCCATCTGGCTCTGCATCAGCTTGACGCGAGCGATGCGAGTGGCGATGTCGTCACGCAACTCGGCCACGGTGGCGAATTCGGAGCTTTCGGAGGCCCATTCGTCGGTGGCCTCCGGAAGCTTCTTGATCTTGACCTCTTTGACGAGGACACGGAAAGCCACGTTCTCGTCCGGCTCGCCGGGGTTCGCCGCGTCGAACGCGAGGATGGCGCCGGCCTTGGCGCCGTGCAGCTCGGCGTCGAGCTCGGGGACCAGCGTGCCGGAGCCGACCTCGTAGAGATAGTCGTCCACTCCGACCACCTCGGCGCCGGATGCGTCGTTGCCATGGAGGTC
The DNA here is from genome assembly GCA_963794875.1 of uncultured Acidimicrobiaceae bacterium. Classification (GTDB taxonomy): domain Bacteria; phylum Actinomycetota; class Acidimicrobiia; order Acidimicrobiales; family RAAP-2; genus Bog-473. The sequence continues at coordinate 158,914 of CAWCFG010000014.1, read as the reverse complement.
GATCGTCACCTGATCGCCGTCGATCGCCGGACGGCCCACCACCTCGAGCTCGGCATCGTTCTCACGCAGCCGGTCGAGTTGGCCCTGCACCTCTTCGTCGCTGACGGAGAGGCCCGGGAGCGTGACCTGCAGGCCGTCGTAGCCCGGAATCGCCACAATGGGCCGAACCTGCACGACGGCATCGAACGAGACGGCCCCGCTGTCCTCGCCCCCGGTGATGTCGATCTCCGGTTGGGCGATGGGGTCGAGCTCGGTGTCGACGACGGCGCGGGCGTAGAAGTCGGGCAGCGCCTCGCGCAGTGCCTCGGCACGCAGTGCCCCGGCACCCCCCATACGGGCCTCGAGCACCCGGCGCGGCACCTTGCCGGGCCGGAATCCCGGCACCCGAACCTGTTGGGCCAGCGTGCGCACGACGTCGCCGAGCGCACGATCGAACTCCGGCTCGTCCACCTCAACACTCAGACGGACGAGGTTTCCCTCCATTGGCTCTGCTGTCGCACGCATCACGAGCCGATCACTCTACCGGCCGCTCCGTGGCCGGGGCGCACGGCGCCCGCGGGCATGCGGACCGGGGTTGGCGGGCTGGCGGCCCGGTCAGAACATGAAGTTCATGGCGCCCAGCACGGTGCGGCCCACCTGGTCGTCGCCGTCCACACCGATACCGCCCGCAGCCTCGACCTGGGCGGCGGTGGCCCGGCCGCAGCCGAGGCGGGTGAAGTCGATGCTCGAGAGTGAGAGTGTCACCGACGGCGCAACGTCGTCACCCACCGGACGGGCCCGGCCCCCCTCCACGGCGATCGTGAAGGTCCGCCCGTCGTCCCCGGGGCCCGTCACGTCGAAGCGGACCGCGGTGCCGTCGGCGCAGCCCGCCTTCTTGCCGACCACGAAGGGCATGGCATCTTGAATGCGCCCGAGCGAGATGGCCGAGGCCGTGTTGCCGCTCCCGCCGGGCCGGTCGAGGGCCCGACGGGCATCTTGTTCGTGAACCCAGCTGTCGTAGACACGCGCCGTCATGAATTCCGCACGCGGCACTTGGCCCATGGGGCTCCAGCCGACCTCGGCCCAGTCCGCCGCCGTGAGCGCGTCGAGTTGAGCCAACCGGGTGGTGGTCACCGCCACGAACTCCGCCCGCACGACCGGACCGGGCAGCGGCCGGCGCACCGCCACATAGGGCTCGTTGGACGCCGCGAAGTCATTCTTCACATGCGCCCCGAGCGGTCCAGACCAGTCCGGAGCCGGCTCGCCCATGATCGCCTGCTCAATCCCGATCAGGTGGGAGAGCTGATCCTTGACGTCCCACCCCGGGCATTCGGTGGGCAATGCCCACTCGTTCTCCGAGAGCTCGGAGCAGGCCTCGGCCAGCGACGCCCAAGTCTCCGCCAGCGCAGCGCGGTTCCGCAGGCCCTGGCGCCGCCAGTCAGTGTCCTGACCTGCACCGTTGTCACTCATGCGAGCGACCCTACCCCCGGATCGTGCCTGAAGTCGCCTGACCATCCCACAATCCTGCGAACCCCCCCACTACGTTCGACACCCGTCCAAGGCCATCACCGACCGAAGGAGTTGCCATGGCGAACTACGAAGGGTACTGCGTGAAGTGCCGAGAGAAGCGGGAGTTCGACGGCCAGGAGGTAGAGCTGGCCAACGGGCGCCGCGCCGCACAGGGCACCTGCCCGATCTGCGGGACCAAGATGAACCGGATTCTCGGCAAGGCCAAGGTCTGAAACCCCGCCGTTGAGGTAGGGCACGCCAGCCGCGGCGAGCGGGCCGCCGGCTGGCGTGAAACCATGGATCGCATGCACGACCTGATCATCAAGGGCGGGACGCTCGTCGACGGGACCGGATCGACGGCGGCGTGGCGGATGTCGCGGTGGAGTCCGGCCGCATCACCGATGTGGGCACCGTCAAGGGCGGCGCCACCAAGGTCATCGAGGCCGACGGCCTGCTGGTGACCCCCGGTTGGGTCGACGTCCACACCCACTACGACGGCCAGGTCACCTGGGACCAGGAGCTCGCCCCGTCCTCGTGGCACGGCGTCACGACACTCGTCATGGGCAACTGCGGCGTGGGGTTCGCCCCCGCGCAACCGGACCGCCACGACTGGCTGATCGGGCTCATGGAGGGCGTCGAGGACATCCCCGGCACGGCGCTCGCCGAGGGGATCGAGTGGGAGTGGGAGACGTTCCCGGAGTACCTCGACGCGCTCGAGAAGCGGCGCTGGACGGTGGACGTGGGCACCCAGGTGCCGCACGCGGCCGTGCGGGCCTACGTGATGGGCGAGCGCGGCGCCCGCAACGAGGCAGCCACAGCGGAGGACATCGAGGCGATGCGGGCCATCGTGCTCGAGGCCGTCCGTGCCGGCGCACTTGGGTTCTCCACCTCGCGCACCCTGGGCCATCGCGCCATCGACGGAGAGCTGGTCCCGGGGACCTTCGCCACCGAGGACGAGCTGTTCGGCCTCGGGTCCGCGCTGGGCGAGGCCGGCGCCGGCGTCTTCGAGCTGGCCCCACTGGGCTCGGCCGGCGAGATGCTCGAGGACGCCTGGCAGGAGGTCGACTGGATGCGCCGGCTTTCCGCGGCCATTGACCGTCCCGTCTCCTATGTCCTGTTGCAGGCCGATGACGACCCCGAGTTGTGGCGCAAGCAACTGGCGGCCTCGCTCGAGGCCTGCGCCGAGGGCGCCCGCCTGTTCCCCCAGATTGCGGGGCGCCCGACCGGCATCCTTTCGGGACACCACACGACGCTCTGCCTGTTCTCGGATTTCCCGGCGTACGTGGAGCTGCGGGAACGCTGCGGGTCACCCACCGAGCTGGCGACGGCGCTGGCCGACCCCGAGGTGCGGCGGTCGATCGTGTCGTGGGCGCCGTCGTCGCCGGCCCAGGCCGATGCCATGACCAAGGCCTACGAGCGCACATTCATCCTCGGCGACCCGCCCGACTACGAGCCGGGACCAGAGCGGTCGTTGGCGGGGATGGCCGCGGCGAGCGGCCGGTCACCCCTGGAGGTGGCTTACGACGAGATGGCACGCGACGGTGGGCAGGGTCTGCTCTACATCCCGATCCTCAACTACGCCCTGGGCGACCTCGACCACGTGCACGAGATGATGCTCCACCCGCAGGGCCTCCTCGGGCTGGCCGACGGCGGCGCTCACACCGGCACCATCTGCGACGCATCGATGCCCACCTTCATGCTCACGCACTGGACCCGCGACCGCAGCCGGGGCGAGCGGCTCCCGCTCGAGTACGTGGTGAAGAAGCAGACGCACGACACGGCGCGGCTCTACGGCATGACGGACCGGGGCACGGTGGAGCCCGGAGCGCTGGCGGACTTCAACCTCATCGACTACGACGCCCTCACGCTCGGCGCACCGTTCGTCACGAACGACCTGCCGGCGGGTGGGCGCCGCCTGCTCCAGAAGGCGTCGGGGTACGTGGCCACCATAAAGACCGGCAACGTGACGTTCGAGCACGGCGAGCCAACGGGAGCTCTGCCGGGCCGCCTGGTGCGGGGCGCCCGCTGAACCCGAGCGGCCTCACCGCTCCCCTCCCCCCGCTTCGCCGGGACCCGCGGCACGGCAGACTGCAACTCGTATGGAGGCGCCCCTGACCCAGTACGCGCTGCGGGACGGCATCCACATCGGCTACCAGATCTGGGGCGGCGATCCCCTGCCGGGTGGGAACGATTCGGTCGGGGTGCCCGACGTGCTCGAATTCAACAGCGGCCTCATGATCTCCATCGACGAGACCGTCGACGAGCCCAACTGGCTCCGCTACACCGAGCGGGTGGCGGACTTCTCCCGCCTGATCCGCTTCGACGCCGGCGGGCTCGGTCTGTCCGATCCTCTGCCGACGGGCACCGATCCCTCCATTGAGGGCTGGGGCCGCGACGCGCTCGCCGTCATGGACGCCGCCGGCTGCGACCGGGCCGTCGTCCTCGCCTCGGCGGGTGGGGCGATGCCCGCGCTGTGGCTGTCGGCCACTCACCCCGAGCGTGTGATCTCCCTCGTCATCGTGAACGGCACGGCGCGGGTCGGCCAGGCCGAGGACTACGGCTTCGGTGCTTCCGACGAGGAGGTCGCCACCGGGTCGGGGATCGACGTTGTCATGACCGAGGACGACATCCCACGCGACATCGCCATCTTCGCCCCGAGTTTGGCCCACCGGGTCGGCTTCCGCGAATGGTGGGGCCGGGCGGCCCGGCGGGGCGCCAGCCCGGCGACCGCCGTGGCCTTCAATCTCGTCACGTTCTCCGCCGACGTCCGTTGGTGCCTCCCGTCCATCACGTGCCCGACGCTCGTGTTCGCGCGCGTCGACAGCTACGCCAACCTGAGCGAGCATGGCCGCTACCTCTCCGAGCACATCACCGGTTCCCGCCTCGTCACCACGACCGGACCCGACATCCTCCCCTGGGCCGGTGAGTTCGACTCCATCGTCGACGAGATGGAGGAGTTCGTCACCGGGGAGCGCGGGGTGCACGCCGCGACGCGCCTGCTCGCCGCCGTGCTCTTCACCGACATTGTGGACTCGACCGTGCGCGCCGCCGAGGCGGGTGACCGGCAGTGGCGCGCCGTCCTCGACGAATTCGACGTGAACGTCGGTCGCCTCCTGGCTCGTCATGACGGCATCCTCGTCAAGACGATGGGCGACGGGATTCTGGCCCGCTTCGCGGCGCCCGCGCAGGCCGTCCGTTGCGCCGAGGCCATGGTGCGTGCGGCCGCGACAGCAGGCCTCCAACTCCGGGCCGGCCTCCACGCCGGCGAGGTGGAGCTGCGCGGTGACGACATCGGCGGGCTGGCCGTCCACATCGCGTCACGGGTCAGCGGCATGGCGGGCCCCGGCGAGGTGCTGGTCACCGGGACGGTGCGCGACCTGGTGGTCGGCTCGGGCATCGTGTTCGACGACCGTGGGCGGCACAACCTCAAAGGCCTGCCCGACGAATGGCAGGTGTTGGCGGTGGAGCGGGCCTAGCGAGCGAATCGGCCCAGGAGCGACGAACAACGGAGCGGAGCGACAGGGCCGAGCGACAAGGCCGAGCGACGGGTCGATGGACGGGGCCGCAATCTCCAAACGTGCCGGCGTCCCGAACCTTCCTCCGCGCTGTTTGAATGAACTCCATGACCCTCTTTGCGCTCGGTGACGAACGGCCGCGGATTCACCCTGGTGCCTACATTCATCCCCACGCGGTCCTGATCGGCGAGGTCCGCATCGGTCCGGGCTCGAGCGTCTGGCCGGGGGCGATCATCCGTGCTGACAACGGGCCGATTGTGATCGGTGCTCGGACGTCGATTCAGGACGGCGCCGTCATCCACACCCAAACCATCAAGCGGACACGCATCGGCAACGATTGCGTGATCGGGCACCTGGTCCACCTCGAAGGCTGCGTCTTAGAGGACCTGGTGCTGGTCGGCTCGGGCGCGGTCGTCCTCGAAGGCGTCATCTGCCGTTCGGGTTGCCTCGTGGGTGCAGGGGCCGTCGTGTCGCCGGGTACGGAGATTCCGGCGGGCGCCATGGCGCTCGGGGTCCCGGCCCGCATCCGACCGGACGCGGTGACTCCGGAATCCGTCCGAGTCAACGCGGACGCCTATTCCTCGAGACATCTCCCCCAGCATCGCGACGGCAGTCACGAGGTGTCCCTGGCCGAATGCCTCGAGCCTGATGCCGGTTGATCTCGTCGCGAGGGCATAGAGGATTGGCTCTCGCCTTCTCAGACGGCTCTGATCGAACGATCGCTTCCTCGCGGCGGGTACACCTCTTCCATTCGGCACTGGATCTGGTCTTTGACCTACACCGCGCTCGGAGTCATCGTCATCTACACACTCGCCGCCTACGGCGCTCCCGTCGAGCCGACCATCAGTCAACAACTGCGTCGCATGTAATCCTTTAGGCTCATCTGACTCAGCGCCACACAACCCGAGTAAGGAGCACCTCATGGCCATCGACACCCTCTTCGTGTATTGCGGCGTCTACGGGGACGTCGCAGACGCTCGCGGGACTACGAGTTCGTCAAGGAGCTCCACACCGAAGCCAATCTGATCGACTCCTACGACGCCGCCGTTATTGAGCGTGACCACAAGGGCAAAGTCAAGATCGTGAAGAAGCACGAGACCCCGACGCGCGTCGGCGGCGTGCTCGGCGGCGGCGTGGGCTTGGCGACGGGTCTGGTGATCGTCCTGTTCCCGGCGGCCGCCATCGGCGGCGGATTGTTGCTCGGCACGACCGGCGCAGGAGCGCTGCTCGGCGCACTCGCAGGGCACGCCGCTGCGGGCATGAGCCGGGGAGACCTGAAGGACCTGGGTGAGTCCCTCGACGAGGGTGAGGCCGGCCTGGTCGTCGTGGCCGTCTCCGACATGGGGGCCAAGGTCCGCTCCGCCATGAAGCGAGCGCGGAAGGTCGAGGAGAAGCAGCTCAAGGCAGACCAGAAGGAGCTCGAAGCCGATGCCACTGAGGCACAGAAGTCGTAGGCCTCGTCGCACGGACCTGACATCGCCCTTTCGGCACCGTGCTGCACGGTGCGGGGCACGACGACGACGGTCGACTTGAGACGTTGACGAGACCACAATGGCGAAGTGGAGACGAGTCGCAGCGGTAGGAAGGCGCTTTCCAGAGGAATCGTGGTCGCACTGGTGATTCTCGGGCTCCTCTTGGGCCACCACGTTCGACGGCGTCGGGCTCTCGCCCCGGGGTGATGTGGGTCTCCGCCAGCCCCGGCCGACGGCGAGACAGGATCAGCGGCTCCACGACACCGTGTCCCGAAGCGGGACACGGCCGAGGACGCGCGGTCAGGTGCGGTGGCGGTGCTCGCATCGCCGTGGAACTCTCCGAGACACCGACAGTTCGACCGGGGAGTCGGAATTGCGCAGAGGCTCACTCACGCGGCCCCGATGAGTAGTCCCAAAATGACCTGGTCAGGACGCTAGAGTTCACGGAGCTTCATCGGTTTCACCGAACGGGATGTAGCGCAGCTTGGCAGCGCGCCTGCTTTGGGAGCAGGAGGTCCGGGGTTCAAATCCCCGCATCCCGACCAGCGAGCCGGCTCGGGGACGTACACCTACGTTGCGCCCGGTGGGCCACAATGCAGCGTGACCGACAGCAGCCAGGGCGCCTCGCGGTCGTCCGCCGGAGGTCGGATCGTCCTCCTCACGCTGGCGGCGGCCCAATTCCTCATGACCCTCGACACGTCGGTCATGAACGTCGCCATTGCCACCGTGGCCAAGGACGTCGGCACCACGGTCACGGGGATCCAGTTCGCCATCACCCTCTACACGCTCGTGATGGCGGCGTTCATGATCACGGGCGGCAAGATCGGCCAGATCATCGGGCGCAAGCGGGCCTTCATGATCGGCTGCGTCGTCTACGGATGCGGGTCGGGCATCACCGCATTGTCCAAGTCCCTCCCGGTCCTCATTCTGGGCTGGTCGGTGCTGGAGGGGTTGGGCGCCGCGCTCATCATGCCGGCCGTGGTGGCGCTGGTGGCCACGAACTTCGACCGTGCGGAACGGCCGCGGGCTTATGGGCTTGTTGCCTCGGCGGGGGCGATCGCGGTGGCCGTTGGTCCGTTGGTCGGAGGACTCTTCACGACCTATGCCAGCTGGCGCTGGGTCTTCGTCGGCGAGGTCGTCATCGTGCTCGGAATCCTCGTCCTCACGAGACGGATGGCCGACTCACCCGCAGTGCCCGGCGTGCGCCTCGACCCGGTCGGCACGCTCCTCTCTGCCGCCGGCCTCGGCATGATCGTCTACGGAGTGATCCGCTCCGGTACGTGGGGCTTCGTGCAGCCCAAGGCCGACGCCCCACAGTGGCTGGGGATGTCCCCCGTCGTCTGGTTGCTGCTCGGTGGTGGTGCAGTCCTCGTGCTTTTCGCCCTGTGGGAAAGCAGGCGGCTCAAGCATCACCAAGCCGCGCTGCTCGATCCTCAGATGCTCAAGGTACCCCGGCTACAAGGCGGGCTGACGTCGTTCTTCTTCCAGTTCACGCTGCAGTCCGGCCTCTTCTTCGTGATCCCTCTCTTCTTGTCGGTGGCCCTCGGGCTCTCTGCGGTCGCCACCGGAGTGCGCTTGCTCCCGCTCTCGATCACGCTGCTGGCCAGCGCCGTCGGCGTGCCCAGGCTCTTCCCCCGCACGTCGCCGCGCCGGATCGTGCGCGTCGGCTTCGGCCTCTTGTTCCTGGGCATCGTCGTGCTGCTGGCGGCGCTGGACTCCGGAGCGGGCGCGGACATCGTGACCGGACCGCTCCTCCTGGCCGGGCTCGGGATCGGCACGCTCGCCTCGCAGCTCGGCAGCGTGACTGTCTCGGCCGTGCCCGACTCCCAGAGCGGCGAGGTCGGCGGTGTGCAGAACACCGTCACCAACCTCGGAGCGTCCATCGGCACCGCGCTCTCGGGCGCCATCCTCATCGCCGTACTCACGTCGACGTTCCTCGGTTCCATCGCCTCCAATCCCGCCGTCCCTAAGGAGCTGTCGTCCAAGGCCCAGGTGGAGCTGTCCGCCGGCATCCCCTTCGTCAGCGACGCCGATCTCAACACGACCCTCGAGCAGGCGGGAGTCGCGCCGGAGGCGGCGGCCGCCGTGGTGGACGAGAACGCGCAGAGCCGGATCAACGGGTTGAGGGCTGCGCTGGCCGTCCTCGCCCTGATCGCTCTGCTGGCACTCGTCCTGACGCGCCGACTTCCCACCGTCCAACCCGGGGACGAGCGTTCGGAGCCGGCTCAGCTCGACCCGCAACCCACCTGACCAGCAGGAACACCGCCGCGCCGGCGGGTTTCAGCTGCGGCGGGGTTCGGCTGCGCTGGGGTTCAGCTGCGGCGCAGTGTCACGCTGCACCAGGCTCGCTTGCGACAGGCGGGACAGGTCATGCGGTGGTCGAAACGACGCCGGGGCAGCCACACCCCGAGTGGGAACTGGAAGATCAGCATGTCCCACACGCCGACACGCGTGGTCTGCCGGCAGCGTGCGCACTCGACCCTGAACGTTGCCTCGGTCGTCGAGGGGACTGTCGGACGTCACCACCACATCGTCGGGCTCTGGCTGGGCACCCGAGAACAAGGCCCGCTTACCCAGGGGATCCGGCACCCGGTCGCTCCGTGCTGCGGTCATGTCGTTCAGGCAGTCTGCATGGCGTCGTAGACACGCGTCGAAAGCGCGCGGTACGCCACTGCCCCTGGCGAAAGAGGCGCGTGCTGCAGCACCGATTGTCCAAGACCCGGCGCTTCAGCGAAACGAACCGACTTCGGCACGGAGGGCTGGAACAGGGGCAGACCGTACCGATCCTCGACTTCAGAGAGAACCTGGCGGGAGTGGGTCGTGCGAGCGTCGAACATCGTCGGGATCACGCCGAGCACACGCAGCTTCTCGTTGGCGAATTGGCGGACGTCCTCGATCGTCTCGAGGAGCTGGCCGACGCCCCGGTGGCTGAGGGCCTCGCACTGCAACGGCACGATGACCGCCTCCGCTGCCGTCAGCCCGTTGATCGTCAACACCCCCAGGGAGGGCGGGCAATCGATCAAGACGGCGTGGTAGTCGTCGAGCACGGGGATCAACGCCTGCGCCAACACGTGCTCACGGCCCGTTCGGCTCAACAGATGGACTTCGGCGCCGGCCAGGTCGATCGTCGCCGGCACGAGGCTCAAGCCCGGCACGTCGGGCACGGGCTTCACGACTTCCGCCAGCCTGGCCCGGCGAACGAGGACGTCGTGGAGCGACGAGTCGAGGGCATCGGGGTCGAAGCCGAACGAGTAGGTGAGACACGCCTGGGGATCGAGATCGACCACGAGCACACGCCGACCCTGCTGCGCCAGCGCCACTCCGAGCGACTGCACCGTGGTTGTCTTGGCCACGCCACCCTTCTGGTTCGCCACGGCAATCACCTTGAGCATCGCCGGAGTCTAGGACCGCCTCGGCTCTTTTCCCAGGGGGAATCAGTCAGCCCGGGTGAGCAGCTCAGCGATAGGCCGCCTCCTGGAGGCCGACATCGGTCACGAGGTCGCCCAGGGCCAGGTTGACGTCGTTCAAGTGGAACCCCCACCTTGGTCCGAGGGAGGCCGTGACGGTGGGACGCGGGTCGCCCGAGGTCGCCGTGGTGGTGACCTGCAGCCAGGAAGCTCCGCCGCTCTCCCGGCACTGCGCGGTATAGAGGCCCGGAAAGGTCACCCATGGCGTGACGACCCGGACGCCCGGCGTCGGCGAGATAGCGCTGCGAAAGAAGGGCTGCAAGGTACCTACCCGGGAGGAGAACGTGACCGGATTCACGCACGCCACCTGTTGCGACCCTGCTGCCCCCTGACCGGAAAGCAGGCTGACCCCCAGGCCGGCGCGGCCGAAGAACGAGTTCGCCGGGGGCATCGATCCGAAAGACGAGTAGGCGATGACGCAGCCGGTCTGGGAGGCACGTCGACAGGTTGGGATATTGCGAAACGTCCCCCCGACATCCCGGCCCGGAGGGACCTGCACGTTGCCCCCCAGCAAGATGGCCGACACCATGCGCCGGCGCAGGCTCAGCGAGGGCTCGACCTGGGTCTGAAGGAGCCTGATGAGCAAGGACGCGCCCTGCGAATGTCCGATGAAGACGATCGGCCGGCGTCGGTTGTCGTGGGCCAGGTAGTCCTTCCAGGCGGACAGCAGGCTCACGTACGCGGTGGCCAACGAGGCCAGGCTGGCGTGGGTCAGCCCCGCCCGCGTGACCTGACGGTACATGGGGGCCCACACGGTGCACCGCTGGGAGAAGCGGGACGCCTGGACAATGGCGGCAGCAGTTTCAGAGGGCTGCACCGTCAGGTCCGCGTTGGCGGTGGTCTCGGTCGAGACCGTTGGGTACACATAGAAGCAATCGAAGCGGCGGGTCGTCGGCGACGCCGGGGAGAGGGACCGACTCGTCGCACCCTTGGCGGTCACGGCGGTGGCGGCGCGACTCGAGGCGCACGGATCGGCGGCTTGTGTGGGGCTGCACAGCCACACCGTGTTCGATGCCGAACGGAGCGCCCGGGGAGCGGCGCCTGCGCCCGGCGGGACCACGGCGAGCGCACCGGAACTGACCGCCAGCGCCAGACAGGCCGCACGGAACACGTGTGCACCGCCGCGTCTCCCCATGTCGGCACCACTCTAGGAGTCCGGGGTCGGGCCTTCCGGGGCAGCGCGCGGCGGGCCGGCACTCGGCACAGGCGCGCATAGGGTCTGTGGGGACATTCGGAGGTGCGGACTCTCGGTCCGACCGCCCCTCCGCCTCGCCCGCCCACCGAAGAGCCGAAAGAGCACATGGCCGTCGCCAGCATGAATCAGAAGATCGCCGTCGGCATCGTGTTCGTCTCAGCGATGTTCATGAACATCATGGACATCACCATTGTGAACGTCGCGCTGCCCACGATTGGCCGCGACTTCCAGATTCCGCCGACCGCCGTCGACGGCATCGTCATCGCCTACCTGGTCAGCCTGGCTGTCTTCATCCCGGCATCGGGCTGGTTGGGGGACCGCTTCGGCGGAAAGCGAGTGCTCCTCGCCGCCATCGTCGTCTTCACGCTGGGCTCCGCGCTCTGCGGCCTGGCCCAGAACTATCCGGAGCTCGTCGTGTTCCGGGTCGTCCAGGGTGCGGGCGGTGGCATGATGGCCCCGGTCGGGATGGCCATGCTCTTCCGGGTCTTTCCCCCGGCCGAGCGGGTGCGGGCAGCAAGCATCCTGACCCTCGGGACCACCGTCGCCCCGGCCGTCGGTCCGGTGCTCGGCGGTTTCCTCGTCACCAATTTTTCGTGGCGCTGGGTGTTCTTCGTGAACGTGCCGATCGGCATAGTGGCGGTCCTCTTTGGTGCTCTCGCCTTGGAGCGGACCGCTGCCATCGATGCTGGCCGTTTCGACGTGCCGGGCTTCATTCTCGGCGGCGCCGGATTGGGACTGCTGATGTACGGCGTCTCTGAGGGCCCGCTCCAGTCGTGGTCGTCGACCGCGGTCATCGCCACCTGCGTCCTCGGAACGACACTCCTGGTGGTGTTCGTCCTGGTCGAATTGCGAACGACCCGGCCCATGGTCGATCTGCACCTGCTACGAGAGCGATTGTTCCGCTCGACCAACTGTGTGATGTTCCTGGCCGCCGCCGCCTTCCTGGGGATGCTGTATCTCGTTCCGCTCTACTTCCAAGACGCACGAGGGCTCTCCGCCCTGCAGTCGGGACTCTCCACGTTCCCCGAAGCGATCGGCGTGATGATTGGCGCGCAGTTCGCCAGCAGATTCATCTACCCACGCGTCGGGCCCCGGCGCCACATCACCGCGGGGCTGCTCGGGCTGGCCGCCTGCATGCTCGTCCTGACCCAGATCACCGTCACCACGAACCTCTGGTTCATCCGGGGACTCATGTTCGTGGTCGGATGGATGATGGCGCAGGTCATGGTCCCGAACCAGGCGGCGGCCTTCGCGATGATCACGCCCGAGTCGATGGGCCGGGCTTCCACGTTCTTCAACACCATGCGCCAGGTCGGGAGCGCGACCGGCGTCGCCGTCCTCTCAACGGTGTTGATCGCCGCAGGCACCGCCCATGGCACGGGTGGCACGTCATCGCCCGACATCACGGGCTACCGCTTCGCGTTCCTCACGGCGGCGATCTTCGCCCTGGCCGCCGCCGCCTTCTCGTTCACCATTCACGACAGCGACGCCGCGGAGACGATCGTACGGCGCGTGCGCCGGGCGACCCCTGTCCCGCGCACGGGCATCCCTGTCCCCGAGGGAAGCCCGGCATGACGGCGGTGGAGACGGTATGCGTCTTCTGTGGCTCGAGCCCGGGGCTCGATCCGGCCTTCTCGCTCGCAGCCGAGCGATTCGGCGTCGCGGTCGCGCGGCGCGGCATCGAGCTCGTCTACGGCGGCGCATCGGTTGGCCTGATGGGCGTGGTGGCCGATGCCGTGCTCGCTGCGGGCGGACGGGCCACAGGCGTCATCACCGAATCGCTGGCGGGGCACGAGATCGCTCACGACACACTCAGCGACCTGCACGTCGTGAGCACGATGCACGAACGCAAGGCGCTCATGTCCGAAATGTCGGACGCCTTCGTCATGCTGCCAGGCGGTTTCGGCACCTACGAGGAGTTCATGGAATCCGTCACCTGGGCGCAGCTCGGAATCCACCACAAGGCATGCGCCATCCTGAATGTCGACGGGTTCTTCGACGAGCTGCTCGCTTTCGTCCGCCACGCCGTGGCGCAGGGCTTTATCAAGGCCCGCCAGTTGGACGCGCTTGTGATCTCCGATGACGTCGACGAGTTGCTGACCCGCCTCGTCGGCTCGTCGCAGGACCAGGTCGTCGCCCCCTAGATGAGGCTCCCTCAGCGTTGTTGACCAGACGCTCGTCCCAAGGAGCCCGCTGAAATCATCACTGGAACGTCGTACCCCTTCGATGCGGATCGGCAACCGTGCTGTCTGCGGCTCGCCGAACTCGGCAGCCCGCCGGCTCAGGCGGCTGCGGGAAGCAGAAGCACGTCGCGGAGCTCGTCGGTCTCGCCCCAATCAGCGAGGAGATGGGCCACCGAGGCGTACGTCCTCTGGTCGCCGGTCGTCTTCTCCAACAGCACTGCCGTGTAGCCGAGCTTCTCGAAATAGCCGAGGTACTCAGCCACGGTGGTGGCGGACACACGGCGCAGCATCTCATCCTTCAGCTCGGTCGTCACGACGGGGCGATCGCGTTCAATGATGCGCGTTGCGCCCCGCACGACTCGACCTTCCGCTCCCTCCACGTCCATCTTGAGGAAGCCCACCGGGCCATCGACCAGATCGTCCAGACGGAAGGTCGGAACAATCGTGCCCGGGTGGGACAGCAGATCTCCGTCTTCGACCAGACCCCCGTTGGATCCGACGTGCGTCGAGTAGTACGCCCAGCCGGAGGCGGAGTCCGCCGCGACGGGTAGCAACTGCACGTTCGTGGTCCCGTTGAGCCGCAGCGAGGACAGTAACAACCGGCAATTCTCGGAGTTGGGCTCCAACGCGATGACCGCGCCGGACGGACCGACCAATCTCGAGGCCAACAGCGCGTAGTAGCCGAGGTTGGCGCCGACGTCGACAACGGTCATGCCCTGGCTGCAGTACTGCTCGAAGACTGCGGTCAGATGCGACTCGTACTGACCCGACAGAAGCCCGGGCGTCACAGCGGCGTCGGCGACGTCACAGAACAACTCCACGCCCCCCACCGTGCAGCGCACGGCATCCTCCTCCGCCAGCTGCACCAAAAAGGAGGTGGGTGCGACCTGGTGCTCAATGCTCCCGAGCATCCGACGGATGGTCGAGGCCCGGGCCAGGTCTCCCGTCGCTGCCCTGTCGAGATCCGGGCGGAGCTGGTCGGGCAGGGTGGGATAGAGCAGCGCCACGAGCTGGTCGTAGGTCATCCCGCGCTGGTCGGGAGCCGACACCGTGCCGCCGAGCCCGCGCACGATGCGATCGCGCAGCGGCTTCAGTTTTTGCTTGACGGCTTCCTGCCAGGTGTTCTGGGCCTCGGTCATTTCGGCCCACGGTATCTGCTGACCGGAAGGCACCGTCGCTAGTGTCTCAACGAACCGAGCCCCGACGGAGGGAGAGCCGTGCCCGCTGCAGAGAGGATCGCCGCCAGTCGGACTGTGGCCGCCACCCCGGCCGAGGTCTTCCGGATCGTCACCGACCCCGCCATGCATGTCGAGATCGATGGGTCGGGCATGCTGAAGGCGGCGCCCGGGGCGCGGCGAGTGGAGGCGCCCGGGGACGTGTTCGAGATGGCGATGGACCGGGAGGCACTCGGTGATCAGCCGATGGGCAAGTACACGTCCGTCAACACCGTGACGCGGATCGTGCGCGACGAGCTCTTCGAGTGGAACGTCGGACTGCCCGGGCAGGGTCCGTTCGGCCACGTCTACGGCTGGGAGATCACAACGACCGGCCCGAACGAGACGACCGTCACGAATTATTGCGCGTGGCCCGACATCCCGGAGTATGCCCGTGAGCATTTCCCGATCGTGCCTCTCTCCATGCTGGAGAAGTCGGTCGACAACCTCGCCGCGCTCCTCTCTCGCGAGTCCTAACCGGACGGACCGACAGGATACGGCTCGTCGGCCTGTTTCGTAGGTGGCGGGACAAACGCCAGCTAGCGCTCCTCTTCCAAGAGTACGCCCCGTCGTTGTCCACCCTGGCTACGCCCTCGCTGACTACGACGCTCGACTGCACACGGCAGCAGGATGAGGACGATGAAACCTAGCTCCGCCGTCTCGATCGATTCGCGAAGGACCAGCAAGGTGGCGCTAACGCCGCCGACGAATCCCGAACTGCCGCATACCGGTCAGCCCGCCGACGTGCTCTTCACACGACCAAACCTGCCACCAGCGATCACCCTTTGGTGAGAGCCACCGGCCCCTCCATGTCGGTGGCTCGGAGCAATGGGTCGCCTGCATGTTGTGGTCGTAAACCATTTGCCAACACCGACCCGCCTCGGCGACGAAACCTGGGCACCGGTCGCCGGGCTCGTGTATCCCGCTCATGGGACGGAGGGTAGACCGGCGGTGCGCGACACCTACGTGGCGTCTCATCGATACGCCCGAACAGACAGTCACACTCCCCGCCGTAACTATTGCCCCCGTCCGCCAGCCTGGGGCGGCCCGGGCACGCAATTCGCACCGAGATCTTGTGCACGTCATCGTCCTTCGCTAACATACAACCAGATGGTTGTATCTCAGACACCCGACGCCGGCGTAGACCGCATCTTTCATGCCCTTGCTGACGGCACTCGGCGCGACATTCTCGCCCTCGCCGTCGGGGGCAAGTACAGCGTGTCGGCTCTGGCGAAGCGGTACCCGATGAGCTTCGCGGCCGTGCAGAAGCACGTCGCCGTGCTCGAAGATGCCGGGCTCATCACAAAGGAGCGGCACGGGCGCGAGCGGCTCGTGCGCACCGACGTCAACACCATCGAGAGGGCCCGTGTGCTCCTCGACGGCATTGAGGGGCTGTGGCGGGCGCGGGTGGACCGGATCGACGACCTTCTGGCAACAGAGAAACGAACCACTGGAGGCAAGAGATGAGCGTGACCAGCGTCGAGAAGGACCCCCAATCCCTGACCATGACGGTCACGGCGGACCTCGATGCCACCGTCGAACGGGCATGGCAACTGTGGGCCGATCCCCGCCAGTTCGAGCAGTGGTGGGCGCCTCCTGGCTACCCAGCGACCGTGGTCGACCACGAGCTGCGGGCCGGCGGGCGGATCACTTTCTTCATGACTGGGGCCGAGGGCGAGCGCCACGACAGCGCGTGGGAGGTCATCGCCGCCGACCCGCCCTGCCATCTTGAGCTGCGAGATGCCGACGTCGACGAAGACGGCCGACCAAACGACGGAAATTCGATGACGGCCATGATCATCACCATTGACGAGCGAGACGGCGGGGGTGCGGTCATGGTGATCCGCACCCACTTCGACTCGCAAGCGGGGATGGAGGAGGTGCTCGCCACGGGGTTCGAACAAGGCATGCACATTGTCTTCTCGCAAATCGAAGCGGTCCTCGCCGGCACGCCTGCGTGATCGCCGGCACGCCTGCGTGAAGGGTTGACACGGGTCGACGCCACCGGACGCACGACGCGGGGCGATTCAACCGCAGTATGAGATGAAGCCGCACTCAGAAACACCGACAGAGAGGAGCGCACCATGTCAACGGAAATCAAGCCGATCGAAGTATCACGCAAAATCGAAGCACCGGCGGCCGCCATCTTTGAAATCCTGGCGAATCCGCGACGTCACATGGATTTCGACGGATCCGACATGCTCCGGGGGGCCGCCCTCGACCGTCCTATCTCTGGGGTGGGCGACACCTTCACCATGAAGATGCATCGGCTCGGAGACGACTACCTCATGCTCAACTCTGTGGTGGAGTTCGAGCCGGATCGGCGCATCTTTTGGGAACCGGCTCCCGGAGACCCTTCTCGGGCTGAGGGTGATGATCCATCCAAAGTGGGCATCCCTGCGGGTTACCGCTGGGGCTACATCCTCACTCCGGACGGTGACGATGCCACCGTCGTCACGGAGGTATTTGACTATGGCACCGTGACAGAGAGGATCCGCCAATCCCTGTTGAGCGATGGCGGAGCCTGGATCAACGGAAACAATTCGATGCTTGAATCCATGACGGCCAGCCTCGAGAGGCTCGAGAAGATCGTTACTTAGTCCGAACCGAACGTGTGCGTCGTGATCGAACTCAACCCTGGGGTCTCGGACGAACAGGGGGTGCGCTCAATCGTCGTCCCCCTGATGGCGATTGTTACAGACGTCACGTCTCGGCCGCCCTACTGTCGGGCGGCGAACAGCAACTCTGTGGTGTGGCCGATGGTGAGCGTGCCGCCGTTCTCATCGATCACGGCACGGATGTGCCTGAGCAACCTGTTGAGCACTTCTGGGGGCAATGTTCTGTGGTCGCTGTGCGTCGGAAGCTGGTCCAGCCACTCGTCACAGGTATAGGTGTGCTCCCACTGGAACGACCGCTCTTCGACCGGACCAAATCGTCTGCATGCCTCGATCGGACCCGCGTGCGCCGCCCGGAGGGTTGACGCGTGCCGCCCGAGCACGAACGTCTTGGCAGCGATCTGAGGTGCCTGCTGGCGGTACACGGCGTCGAGCTCGTCTTGCAGGGACAATTCCTCGTAGCCGTTCGAGAACAGTGCCAGTCGACCACCCGGGCGCAGCGCGTCGGCGGCCGCCGTTGGCCCGATGTTCTGATCAACCCAGTGCCAGGCCTGAGCGGAGACGACGAGGTCGAACAGGTCGACGGACGGAGTCCAGGTTTCGAAGGGCGCGACGACGACGTTCACGCCGCGTCGGCAGGCCACGGCGGCCATCCGCTCGTCTGGTTCCACGCCGACGACCTCATACCCACGACTGAGGAACAGTCGCGACGCGATGCCAGTGCCGCAGCCGACGTCCAGGACCCGTCGAATGTTCGCGCCGTCGATCGCGGCATCGACCGCCGCTGCCGGGTAGGACGGTCGCGCGCGATCGTATTGCTCGGCGTCCTCGCCGAACGATAGGCGGCGGTCATCATCCATGTGAGCCATCCTCGCAGAAAGGGGACGCCACCCTGGCTTCACGCCCAACTGGCTGCCAGCGCGCGAAGGTGCATTTCGGCACTTCCTGCCGGCCGAGCTGTCGCACCGTCCCGGCGAAACGGGCACACTGGTGAGCCGGTTCAAATTTCGGTCGCGCGTGCTGAGCCAGCGAGCCACTCGAGTGCATCTTGTCGACGCGTGAGGGCAATGAAGTGCCCCTCATCGGGGTACAGAACGAGGGATCCATTTGGTGTCCGCCTCGCAAGCAATTCTCCCCACTCTTCTGGCACCAACGTGTCCGCCGTACCTTGATACATGCGGACCGGGATCGTCACATCCTCTGGCAAGAATCCCCATGGATCGGCAAAGGCGAGATACTCGTCGACCACGCCGCGAGGATTGACTGTGCCCTCAGCCATGACCTTGAGGAACCATCGCCCCTGCTCCCGGACAGCCTTGGCTTCATCACTCGGTTGTCCGCGCAGCGACGCTCGGAGGAGTGCTCCGCCAGCGTGCTTCGCTCCGCCGTGAAGGCATGTTGCAATGCACCGGAGCACTGTCGGCGCTCTACGTGCAAGGCGGACGAAGGCCCGATCTAGGTGGTTCAGCTGCTTGAGAAGGTCAGGATCATCGAGAGGCGGACAGCCGGCGATCACTGCGCAGCCCGTGACCCTGTCCCCGAGTTCATACGCCGCGGCGAGAGCGTACTGCCCGCCTTCTGACCAACCCATGAGACCGATCTGACCTACTTCGAGATGGTCGAGAAGCGGCCCGAGGTCCGCTCGGACCCACTGCAGCAATCCGTGGCCCGGGAGTCGATCGGTGTGGTTGATGCCAGGCCTGTCAGGTGAGATGACCCACAATCCAAGATCCCGTGCCAACTCGTGCGCAGGAGCCACATCGTGCCCGCTCACGAGACCGCCGTGACAGTTCACGATTGGTCGCCCAGCAGGGTCGCCATAGATTGCGTATGCAAGGGTACGGCCATCGGCAACGGTCAAGCTGTGATCGCCGCATGTCAGGTGCACGTTCCCTCAATCACCGTCCTGGCGCCTTTCGACGTCGCCAACAAGTCCTTCCCCACCATGCTTGCATGTCAGAAGCTCCCTCTTCCGCTGCGATGCAGGGCCAGCGCCAGTTGTCCGCACCGTCGTTGGCGAAGGGGCTCGACCGTGACCATCGAGGTCAACTCGGGAACGAGGCCGACGTGGTGGCCCAGATCGAGCTCATGCTGCGGTCGATCCTCCTGCGCTCCAGCCTCGCGTCGCCTTCTCACGGCAACGTCTAACTCCTTTGAGCCTCAGCAACCATCCTTCTGGCATCGGTTGACGACCAACCGTCCCGGCATCGTTCGGGGTAGGCCATGCTGTCTCGAACGGACCACGTTCCAACGGCCAAGGCAAACCCCTCTCGTCTCACGACGCGACCGCCTTCCTCGGCATAACATGTGCAGATGGACGCTGGAGATATACATCGGCTGGTTGAGGACGCATTCAATGCCGGTGACACAGACGCTCTGGTAGCTCTGTATGAAGAAGATGCCGCCATGGCAACTCCCGACGGCACCTTCGTGAACGGCCGAGACGCGATTCGGGAACAGTGGTCAGGCTTCGTCGCATTGGGCGGGAACATCCAGATGACGACCCGTTATGCAGTCGTCGTGGATGAGACGGCCTTGCTGAGCAACGACTGGCACTTTACTGGCGCTGGTATGGAGTTATCGTCCCGCACTTCAGAGGTTGCCCGTCGTCAGCCGGATGGGACTTGGAAGTATGTGATCGATCATCCCTATGCAGCAGCTGACCTTCCCGGCGTGTAGTCCGAAGGCGTCCCATCTCTTCCGGTGGTGGGGGCGACCTCTACCAATGTCAGCCTCGCCAGAGATCCGAGCGGAGTTACTCACGCGGTGGTGACAGACGTTCTAGCCATGTGTCCCAACTAACCCATCGGCAAGTCCTGGACTAAACGCGAGGCGGGCCAGGTGGAGGGCGTGGCAGCATGGGCCATGGATACCGTGACATCCCAGCGTGGAGCGACCGGCGACGATGCCGGGTGGGAGCTGCGACCCATGGCCCTCGATGATGTCGAAGCGGCGATGGCGGTGGTCGAGGCCGCCGATGCCGCGCTGGCAAAAGCAGGTCTGCTCCCGCCGCCCACCCCACCGAACGACGCCCAGGCGGAGGCCAGCCGCATGGGCCATGCGCGTTTCGTGCAGCGCGACGGGCCCGGGGCCTGGGTGGCGGTCTCAGAAGGGCAGGTGGTGGGCGTTGCCGAGTCCGTCCGGCGGGAGAGCTTCTGGGGCCTGTCCATGCTGTTCGTCCACCCAGAGTTCCAAAGCCGGGGAGTGGGCGGGCGGCTCCTCGAGGCGGCCATGGGTTACGCCGCCGGCGCAACCCAACGCATGATTCAATCTTCGCCCGACCCCCGGGCCATGCGCCGCTACTTCTTGGCCGGACTGGCCATGCATCCGACTGCCGAGATGGGAGGCCAACCCGACCGCCAGGCCATCCCTCCCTCCTTGCCCGGTCGGGATGGAGATGAGGGGGACCTCGAATTGGTGGCCGAGGTGGAGGCACAGCTGGGCCGTTCGCGTACCGAGGACGTGGCGTTTGGTTTGAGTGACGGGCGTTGCCGCATTGATGTGGTGGAGAGCGACCCCGGGCGAGGGTGGCTGCTTTGGCGCCCGGATCGACTGGTCATGCTGGGAGCAACTGACCAGCAGACAGCCGCCGTCCTCCTGTGGCGGTTCCTCGCCGGCTCCGAGGGTCAGATCCTGGTCCACGGGCTCACCGCCGCCCAGCAGTGGGCATTCGACGTACTCCATCAGGCGCGTCTCACGGCGCAGATACGCGGGTCGTTGTTCATCGACGGCATGGCCGTCCCGGTCCCGTGGATCCCATCGGGCTGGTACTTCTAAGTCCTGATCTGTCCCCACCGGGTACTCCTGCAAGATCCCGACGGCCAAGGCGCTGTCCGAGCTCCCTCAGTGTCCGAGACCAGCGTCTCACTTCCGATGGAACTCGTGGAGTTGGCTTAGGGTCACCGGAACCCTCGGCGAGCAGCCGCTGCCGCCTCCGCCATCCCGGATTTCGCAGACACGAGAGCAGCCGCTAGAACTGGCCTAACGCCGCCGGCACTCCCACACCACGAAGAAGAAGCTCGGAGTAAATCCGTGCCACGCGCTGACTGCGTCATCTGCGACGACGGTCAGTGCGCCGACCCGCTCCTGCGCTCCTTCGAATACCGAGGCGCTGTCGACGCCAGTCTCGATGAATCCCCACGGGTCGTTGTCACGAGCTCGGCGCTTAAGGTCGACACGTCACAAGGGTCGTTGTGGCGAAGCCGGCATCCGAGGCCAGTCGAGCAAAGTCCCATCCGAAGCGCCAATACACAAGCGTCTGGTCCCCGTGATACTCCACCTCTGCGGGCGGAGCAGTGCGCGCTTGCAGGAGGGGAACCATGACGAACACGACTCCGTCTGGCACGACGACCCTGTGCAGGTTTGACAGTGCCAGAGCGGTATCTGGTACGTGCTCAAGCACGTGAGAGGTCAGCACGACGTCGAGCGACGCGTCGGGGAGGTCCAGATTTTGGAGGTCCAGCTGCCTATCGCCACGATGTGCTCGCTCGTCGTAGTCGCTGGCGGCATAGTTCACGAGTTCGGCCATGTGACTTCGGTATTCCTCGCCTAGCCGCGGACTGGTCTCCAGCAACCTCAGCCGTCGCCGGTAAGGGGTTCTCGTCGTCCAGCAGTGGTACAGGAAGCGGTCCCGAGCAATTGAGCCGCATCGAGGGCAGACCGCAGATTCGCTGTGAGCGAATCCGTCGAAGGCGTCGCCATGCCATCCGCAGATGTTGCATCCCACCCGGTGGCCACGCGCCATCGCACCGAACCATGGTCGCAGGGGCGAGCGATCCCAGGGCCGCAACCTTGGATCCCGCAAACCACGCGCCGCAACCCGCCCAGTCGTGGTCAGCCGGGTGGCGGGGTTCATGCGGTCTGATTTTGGCAGAGTCTCAGCGAGCCCCCGATCCACTGCCCGCGCGCAATTGCAAACGCGCCACTCCAAAGCCCGGCCTCCTCATTTTCGTCCCGCTCGGCTGGCGCTACTGCCGGTCGGCCCGGCCCGGCCCGGCCCCGTCGGTCGGGCGCTGCGTGGCGGTTCTGCCCTGCCGCGCCGTCGGGGCTCCCTCTCCCACAAACAGGAATTGGCGCCCCCGGCAGGACTCGAACCTGCGACCATTGGATTAGAAGTCCACTGCTCTCTCCGCTGAGCTACGGGGGCACGCAGCGCCGAACAGCCTGACATAGCCGATCGGACGCAGGTGCGCATCTCCTGCCGTACCGGTCAGTGACACCGTGGGGGGAGATCGCGAATGACGCCGGGAGGTGTGCCACACTTATGCCCCTCGGTGGGCGTAGCTCAGTCGGTTAGAGCGCCAGGTTGTGGTCCTGGAGGTCGGGGGTTCGAGACCCCTCGCTCACCCCCAAGCAGCCGTATCCCCTCCCGGAGAGGGGATACGGCGGAGAGATTTCGGCGCGGCCAGGGGAGGTTTGCAACGTGAGTGCTGCGCAGGGTGGCCGGACGGTCCTCGTCACCGGCGCGTCATCCGGCATCGGCGCCGAGCTCGCCAAGGAGCTCGCCCTTCGTGGGGACACCGTGGCGCTGGTGGCCCGGCGGGCACATCGGCTCGACGCGGTGCTCGAGGAGTGCCGCTCCGCCTCGCCCGCCTCCGAGCGCTGGGCCGCCGATCTCTCCGACCCCGAGGCTGCCGCCCACCTGGCCCTGCAGATCTGGGACCACTACGGCGGTCTTGACGTCGTCGTCAACAACGCCGCCGTCCCGATGCGCCGGCACGTCACCAGACTGACCATGGACGAGGTCGAGCGGACGATGCGGACCAACTACTTCTCCCCCGTCGCCATCTCGCTGGCCCTGCTGCCGCGCATGCTCGAGCGCAGTGCCGGCATGATCGTGAACGTCTCGAGCCTGGGTGGACGGCTGGGCATCACGGCGGAGGCTGCGTACTCGGGGTCGAAGTTCGCGCTGGCGGGCTGGAGTGAATCGATGGTCGTCGACCTCGACGGCACCGGTGTCGTCGTGAAACTCATCATTCCGGGCGCCATCGACACCGAAATCTGGGACCAGCCCGACAACGACGCCCCCCTGTACGACGGGCCCAAGGAGCCGCCGAACATCATCGCGGCCGGCATCGCCGACGCCCTCGAAAGCGACGTGTTCGAGCACTACCTGCCCGACATGAAGGCGATCATTGAGGCCAAGACGTCCGATATCGACAGCTTCATTGTTGGCATGCGCGGGTTGGGCAGCCCGGAAGCGACGGGACAGTGAAGGCATTGCTCTTCGGCGCTCCGCCGGACGTGGAGGAGGTCCGCCCGGCCCCCGAGGATGAGTTGGAGACCATGCTGGCCGGCATCCCCTTCGGGCTGCACGACATCGACGACGCCCGTCTCGTCCGCCCCGACTGGGTGGTCACGCGGCCGATCCTCTCGGGCATTTGCGGGTCCGACGCCAAGCTCGTGCTGGGCGACTTCAACACGGGCGACATCGACAACCCCATGGCCGCTTTCTCCTCACTCCCCCACGTCCCAGGGCACGAGGTCGTGGCCGAAGTCGTGGCGCTGGGACCTGCGGCGCGCGGGCTCGATGTCGGGCAGCGCGTCGTGCTCAACCCGTGGTTGACCTGCGCGCCCCGCGGCATCGATCCCCTGTGCCCGCCCTGCCAGACGGGAGACCTCAGCCTCTGCTGGAGCTTTACCAAGGGCGACCTGGGCCCCGGGGTGCACGTCGGGGTGATCACCGCCGCGCCCGGCGCCTGGGCCGAGCAGCTGGCGGCCCACGACTCCATGCTGATTCCCGTACCCGACGGCATCTCCGACGAAGCGGCCGTGTTAGCCGATCCGTTCTCGGTCTCGTTCCACGCCATCCTGCGCCATCCACCTCCGGCGTCAGGGCGGGTCCTCGTCTACGGCGCCGGTGCCCTCGGCCTGACCAGCGTGGCCATCCTCAAGGCCCTCTACCCGGGCGTGGAGGTCGGGGTGGTTGCCCGCTTCGAGGCCCAGCGCGCGATGGCCCTGCGTTTCGGGGCGGACATCGTCTTCGCCCACGAGCCCAGGCTGCAACTCGTCCAGGCGCTGGCAGACTGGTCGGGCGCCGTCCTCCACGCGCCCTTGGACGGGCTCCCGGTGACGCATCCCGGCCACATCGATGTCGTCTACGACTCCATCGCCAAGGCGGAGACACTCGAAGTGGGGGTCCGGGTCCTGGCCGAGCGGGGCCGGCTCGTCTACACCGGCGTCGCCACGCCCGAGCGCTGGGAATCCACCCCGATCTACTTCAAGGAGATCACCGTCGCCGGGTCGAACGCCTTTGGTATGGAGGAGTTCGAGGGCCGCCGCCTCCACGCCATTGCGCTCTACCTTGAACTGGTCCGAGACGGCCGGCTCGACATCACGCCGATGCTCACTCACCGCTTCGGGCTCGAGGCGTGGTGGCCTGCCCTCAAGGCCCTGGCCCGCCAGGACCGCAGCGGCGCCCTCAAGGTGGCCTTCACCCCCAACGGGTAGGAGCACCGGGTCTGAGCACGCGGCTGCTCCATCTCCCGGTCGCACCTCGAAAGCCCGGAAAACCTCAGCGGTCGCAACGGCCGCGACGTGGCAACGATGACGACGCAACGACGACGTCGGGGTTAGGCCGTTGGAGGGACGGCCGGCTTTCCGGACGCGCGCCCCGCTCGCGGCGGGGCGTGTGCGCCTTACGCGCCCGTGCCCAGCTCGCTGAACCGCTGGTACCGCTCGTCGGCGGCACGCACCCAGGCCGGGTCCGGCTCGATCGTGCGACCCACCGCGGACCAGCTCACCGAGTCGTCCAGTGACGTCTCGAGCCCGGCCGCCAAGCGGGCGAAATACGCCGCGCCGAGCGCAGCACCCTCGGGGACGGCCACAGTCTCGACCGGCAGGTTGGTGGCGTCCGCCACCGCGGCCATCCATGCCGTCACTCGCGAGCCGCCCCCGCTGGCCACGATCCGCGTCGACTTCACGCCGGCGCGCTCGAGCATGCGACGCACGACAAACCCGCTCGCCTCGTAGGCGGCCCGCTCGAGGGCCTCGGCACCCGACCCAATGTCCAGCCCGTAGACGTTCGAGCGCAGCGTGTGGTCCTCGAATGGCGTGCGCTCCCCCCTGACGTAGGGCAGCCAGATCGGCACACGACCGGGCTGCCCGAGCCGCGGCTCGAGACGCTCGCGGTCCGGGCCGGGGCGGGGCGTCCCGCGTAGCAATTGGCGGGCCCAGTCAACGAAGAGGGCGCCGGCATTGCTCGGTCCGCCGACGAGATAACGGTCCACTGTCGTGCTCGGATAGCTGATCAGACCCTCCACGGTGAGCCATTCGTCGCACACGGCCCAACAGATCAGCGTCGCCCCGAAGATCACCAGGACGTCGCCCGGGTGGACGGCACCCGACACGATCTGATCGCAGAGGGCATCGATGGTGCCACCCGTGATCACGGCGTCGCTGTCCGGCAGCGTGCCGGCGGCCTGGCCCATGGGTACCACCATCGGCATCTGCGCTTCGGAGACGCCCATGGAACGCAGCAGGTCGGTGTTCCATCCCTTGTGGGTGTGGAGCATTCCCAGCGAAGCGGTGACACCCGAATCGACCGCCGGCAGCCCTGAGATGGCGTTGGTGGCCACGGCCTGGCAGGGCCAGTACCCGCGGGCATCGGGCACCTCGGTCGATGCCCAACGGAGGAAGCCCTCGGCGTCGGGCATCGTGCCCGGCATGCGGCCGGCGTTGTCGGACGTGTCGCTGGGGGCCCGACCCTCGCGGTCGCCATAGAGCAGGCCGGGCAACACCGGCACACCTCGCTGGCTGACGGCTGTCATGGACGGCACCATGGCCGCGACCGCGACGCCGGCCAAGGTGCTCCCATCTGCATGGAGCTGTGCCGTCACCTGCTCGAAGGCCTTGCGCGGCCCGGATCGCCAGGCCCGCTTGGCGTCGTGACGCAGCACGTCGGGTTCGGGCGCCACGACGCTGTGCGGCACTCTGCTCCGCGCCACGACCTGGCCCTGTGCGTCGACGGCCAGGGCCTTCACCGACGTGGTGCCGACGTCCACGCCGACGGTGACGGGGCCTCCCGACGACTTCATGAATCTGACACGCGTGTCATGATCCGTCATTATGGACGATGTCCGCCCCACAAGGAGAGTTCGACTGCCATGACAGGTTCCCGCCCGAAGGCTCTGGTCACGGCCGCAGTGAGCGGTCCCGGCCTCGACCTGCTGCACCAACTGGCGGATCTGGTGCTCGATTCCTGGCTGGACCAGCCCTCTCTCCGCATCTACAACGCCGCCCAGCTGGCCGAGCGAGCGGCAGCGGAAGGCGCCAACATCGTGATTGTGGAGAGCGATGCGTGCGGCGCTGACCTCTACGAGCAGCCGATGCTGGCTGTGTGCAGCTGCCGCGGTGATCCCACCAACGTCGATGTGGCGGCGGCCACCGCTGCCGGGGTCCCCGTCCTGCGTGCTCCGGGGCGGAACGCCGACGCCGTGGCTGAGCTCGCCGTGGCCCTCTTGTTCGCGGCGACCCGCGGCGTGGTCCCGGCCGACCGCGACGTGCGGGAGGGCGAGATCTACCGTGACGGGAAGATCCCCTACCAGCGCTACCGGGCCTGGGAGCTGAACGGCCGGACGGTCGGTCTGGTCGGGCTCGGCGCGGTGGGACGCGCCCTGCGCTGGCGTCTGCGCGGCCTCGGCATGGACGTCCTGGCCTACGACCCCTACGCGCCCGACGCCAGTAGCTCCTTCGAGGAGCTCCTGGCCAAGTCCGACGTCATCTCGGTCCATGCCCCCGTCACGGCCGAGACGACCGGCATGATCGATGCCGACGCCTTCGCCAAGATGCGCGACGGGGTCGTCTACCTGAATACAGCCAGAGCCAAAATCCACGACACGGACGCGCTGGTCGCCGCGTTGGCATCGGGGAAGGTCGGCGCGGCCGGACTGGACCACTTCGAGGGCGAGCACCTGGCGACGGACCACCCGTTGACGACGTTCCCCCAAGTGGTGCTCACGCCACACATCGGCGGCGCCACGTACGACACCGAGTCCAACCACACCCGGACGATCGCCGAGGACCTGTGCCGGCTCATGGCCGGGGCGCGGCCGTTGCACATCGTCAACCCCGAGGTCCTCACCTCCTGACGTGGCGGCTCGTCAACCGACCATCGTCGCCACCTCCATCGGATTCCAGGCGGACGGACCGGATCCGGCCAATCTGCGGCCGGGCCCGTCCTATCGCCTGGCCGCCGACCTGGCCCAAGCCGGCGCGCACCCCCGCATCTGCATCATCGCCACCGCCGTGGGCGATGACTCGTCGCGGCTGGCGGCGGCGCACAACGCGTTCTCCAAGCTGGGTTTCATCAGCTCGCACCTGACCCTGTTTCCCATGCCGAACGTGCCGGACGTGCGGGCGCACCTCCTGGCGCAGGACATCATCTGGGTGGGCGGAGGGAGCACGGCCAATCTGCTCGCGCTCTGGCGCCTGCACGGCCTCGATGTGGTGTTCCGCGAGTGCTGGGAGGCGGGCATCGTGCTGAAGGGCGTGTCCGCCGGCTCGCTCTGCTGGCACGTGGGCGGGACGACCGACTCCTTCGGCCCGACCTTGGAGCCCGTCACCAACGGGCTCGCTTTTCTGCCCTGGTCCAACAGCCCGCATCACGACGTCGAGGAACAGCGGCGGCCCCTCATCCATCGCCTCATCGCCGAGGGGATGCTGCCCGACGGCTACGCCACCGAGAACGGCACCGGGCTCGTCTTCTTCGGCACGGAGCTGCAGGACGCTTTCACCGAGGTGGAGGGCAAGGTGGCCTACGCACTGACGAAGGACGGCACCACGACCCGCGAGGAGACACTGGACACCCGGTTGCTCTAGACACCGTTCGCAGGGCGCCGAACGTCTTGATAACGAGCGTCTTGATGACGAGCGTCACACGGATCCGTGGGCCCAGTCTGAGCCGGCATGGACCGTGTCGGTGTCACGGCCTGAGCGCAACACCCGTCCGGGCACCGCTCCCGTGAAGTCCCCGTCGCGCACAATCTCGGTCCCGTTGACCAGGACGTGCCCGATGCCCACGGCATCGGCGTAGAGGCGACTGGCCCCGCCCGGCAGGTCGTCGCGCGTCCGGACGATGCCATGGCCGATGGCGGCCGGATCGAACACGACGACATCGGCGAAGTGGCCCGCCAAGAGGCGGCCCCGGTCGCGCAGCCCGTAGAGACGGGCCGGGACATCGGTCAGGAGCTGCACGGCCCGCTCCCAGCTGAGCAGGCCGCGGGCCCGCACCCCGTCACCCAGCATGGAGGTCGAATAGATCGCCCCGCACATGGTGTCCAGATGCGCGCCGGCGTCGGAGCCACCCACGATGGCCCGTGGGTCCTGCCACACTCGGGCCCGCAGCACCCAGTCATCCTCGGATTCGCCGATGGGTGGGCGCAGTCCCGTTCGGAGCTCATCTGCCACCACCACGTCGAGGAGGGCGTCGAAGGGATCCAGGCCACGCTCACGGGCCACGTCCCCCACGCTCCGGCCTTCCGACGCCGGCGTTCTCGGGTGCGAAGGTCTCGTCAATGACGAGCCGGTCCCACACGGCAAGATGCCGCAGGATCCCCGCCTCGTCGGACTGCGCGCCGGCGTCGAGGCGACGCCGCGTCGAGGGGTCCGAGAGGGCGGCGATGCGCTCCACCGCCGGAAGCGCGAAGACCTCACGCCACCCCGGGAGGCCGTCGAGGATGGCGCCGTGCTCGAAGCTCAGCCGTATCTGCATGGTGTGGGGCAGCGTGAGCGCCAGGACGGTCGCCCCCCGCTCTGCGGCGGCAGTCCCTGCGGCCAGTTGACCCCAGGCCCCGTCGGGGTTCATGGCCGAGACGCCGAGCACGTTCCAGTTGACCGGGCGATCGGCCAGCAGCGACATGGTGGACAGGAAGTCGATGTCCGCCTCACTGAACCCGTTGAGGCAGCCCGCGACGATCAGCTCGACGGTGGTGCCCTCGTGCTGGCGCACCGCGGCCGCCAGGCGTTCCATCTCCTCGCGGGTCGCCGCCCGCGAGGGCACGGGCTGGCCGTCTCCGTCGTTGTGCGTGTGGACCTGCGACGTCGAGAAGCCCAGCGCCCCTTCGCTCAGCGCCGCGTGCAGCGCCGCCTCCATGGCGTCGAGGTCACCCGCATCGGCTGGGCCCCCGACAGCGCGCTCCCCCATCACGAGCCGGCGCAGCGTCGAGTGGCCCACCAGGAAGCCGGCGTTCACGGCGATACGGCCATCGAGGCGGCCGATCCACTCGCCGAACGAGCTCCAGTCCCAGGGCAGGCCCGCCCGCAACGCGGTCAGAGGCATGCCTTCGACTCGGGCCATCATCCGTGAGATGTAGTCGACGTGCTCCGGTGCCAGGGGTGCCAGCGAGAATCCGCAATTACCCCCGAGCACCGTGGTCACGCCGTGGAGGGGCGACGGGCTTGCCGTGGAGTCCCAGAAGAGCTGCGCGTCGTAGTGCGTGTGCAGGTCCACGAAACCAGGCGTCACCAGCATTCCGCTGGCATCGATCACCGTCTCTGCACCGCCGCAGTCCACTTCAGGTCCGACGGCGCTGATCCGCTCGCCGTCGATGAGCACGTCGGCTCGGACCGGCGGCGAGCCCGTGCCGTCGACGACCGTCCCGCCCATGAGAGCCACTGTCACGACGTTTCCTCCTGTTCTGCCGGGCCCGGCCGGATCACGCGCACACGTTGCCGGGCGAACGCCTGCATGCCCTCGGTGCCGAGTTCCACCCCGAAGCCGGACTGCTTCCAGCCTCCCATCGGCGCGTGCATGTCGATGGCGGACATGCCGTGCGCGTTGACGAACACGGTCCCGGCCGACAACCGCGCCGCCACATCGGCGGCCAGCGCGTCGTCGTTGCTCCATACCGACGCACACAGGCCGAATGGCGTGTCGTTGGCGGCGCCGACCGCCTCCTCAATGTCGTCGTAGGGGATGACGGGCAGGGCTGGGGCGAATTGCTCCTCCCGCACGATGCCGGAGTCGGCCGCCGGCGCGACGACAAGGGCAGGCGAGACGAAGTAGCCCCCGGACCCCTCGTCCTCCGGGCGCATCCGGCCCGGCCGCACGAGCACGGCTCCCCCCGCGGCCGCCTCGGACACCAGCGCCTCCGCCCGGTCCCGTGCGGCCGCAGTGTGCACCGGGCCCATGGTGACGCCGTCGGCCAGGCCGTCACCCACCACCTCGGTGGCCAACCGGCCCGCCAGCGCGTCCACCGTCTCTTCCAATCGATCCCGATGGACGTAGAGGCGCTTGATCGCCATGCAGACCTGCCCGCTGGTGACGAAGGCTGCTTCGACGATGCGATCGGCCAACGCGGGCTCACCGGTGACGTCGGGAGCGAGGATGGCGGCATCATTGCCTCCCAGCTCCAGGACGACAGGTCGGGTCGTCGCGGCCGCGGCGGCCATGACGGCCTGACCGGTGCGCACGCCACCGGTGAACGAGACCATGTCGACGTCGGGATGACCGACGAGCGCTGCGCCGAGCGCGGCATCGGGACCATTGACGACGTTGAGGACCCCGGGAGGGAGCTCCTCGGCCATGGCCGACGCGACGAGGAGCACGGTACCGGGACAGGTCGGCGGGGCCTTGACGACCACGCTGTCGCCGGCCAGTAGCGCCGGCAGCACCTTGTTGGCCATGACCGACACCGGCCAGTTGAAAGGCAGGATCGCTGCCACGACGCCGTGCGGAACCCATTCGATCCGCGTGGCGCCCTGGTTGCGTTCGAGCGGAGCGAGCGCCTCGGCCACCAGTGGCGCGAAGGCCGCCGCCATGCCGCCCATGGTGGCGGTATCGAAGATCGATTCGAGGTGCGTCTTCCCGTGCTCGCGGGTGAGGAGTCGTGCCAGGTCGCGGCGTTCGACGGCCGCCACGCCCGCCTCGGCGGCGGCCACCACCCGGGCCGCCCTTTCCTCGGAGCCCAGCGCAGCCCAGGCCCGCTGGGATCGGCGGGCCGCGGCCACGGCCAGGTCGAGCTGGGCCGGTGTGGCGGACGGTGCGCGGAGCACGACCTCCGCCGGGCGGGCGGGGTTGGTGACGGCATAGGTGCCGTCACCACCCGCGACCACTTCGCCGTCGATCAGCAGGCCCGCCTCGTGAACTTCAGCCGAAGAGTCGGGGTCCATCATCGAGCGAACAGTTCGTCCAGCCAGTCGAAGGCGGCAGTCCAGAAGACGACCGGTGCCATGCCTTCGCAGTGGCCTTCGGCCCCTTCGGCCTTGGTGAACAACCGGAACGACTTGGGACAGGTGAGTCGATCGAAGAGCTCCCTGCCCTGACCGACCGAGACGGTGTCCGTCTCGTTGTCGGTCACGAAGCTCGGCGCGGTGATCGCCGCGGCCGTCTCGGCGTTGGTGTAGCGAAGCAGGTCCTGGCAGTACGCGCGGACGCTGGTCAGCCCATGGGTGACCATCCGCGGGGCCAGGACCTTCTTGACAGCCGGGAGGGTGAGCAGCGACTCGAACTGGCTGTCCGCATCGGGATCGTCCAGGTGCTTGGCCAGGTCTCCCAGGCGATTCGTGATCGTGCTGCCCATCTCGAACTGACCGGGGTCTACGATCATCGCCGCCAGCCGGTGCTCTCCCGATGCCCCCCTCGGGGCGACGAGGCCGCCGAAGGACCGGCCAACGAGCACAATCTGTTCCGGGTCAACCTCGGGGTGCTTCATCAATGCATCGACCATCCCGGGAACCACTGCCTCCCAGTCCGGGCGCATCGGCACCCGCTGGTCGTAGAGCGTTGCGCCCTGGCCCGGACCGTCGATGGCAGCAAAGACGTAGCCGCGCTCGAGTGCGGGGCCCACTGACGCGTAGAGCTCCTCGGCGGTGCCGTCGTAGCCCCCGATGTGGAGGAGGGTCGGGAGCCGCTTGTCGGGTTGGTTCGTGAAGAGGTAACCCGACAGGTCACCGGCGAGCACTTCGGCGTGAGAGTCGAGAAGCGGGAGAGCGTCTTGAAACGCCTTCACGCTCGATCCGTAGGCAGCCCGGAGTTCTTCGCCGTCAAGATCGTCGCGATGGTAGAAGAATGCCTGGCGGTAGTACTCCGTAGCGCGAAGGAGCACGCTGCGGGCACTGGCTCGGTGACCCGCAGTCAGGGCCGTCTGACCTTGTTCGACGAGGCCATCGGCGAAACCGGACCATGCTCGGTACCAGCTGTCACGATCGCCCGGAGTGATCTGTCCGGCGATGGCGAGGCACTCACCCACGTTGGCCATCCCGGAGTCGGCCTTGCCAACACTGCGCTGGAGCTGCCCGTCGAAGTCTTCGTCGTCGAAGTACAGCTTCATGGGAGCTCCTCCATGGGTCTGAGACGGGCGGGCCGGTCGTCGGGCCTTGACACACCGCTGAGTCTGCATGGTAGACGTTGCATTGTGTCGGGGCCGGGCCCGGACTCCGGGTGGTTCTGCCAGCTTGGGGTACGCGTGTCTGTTGCACCTAACATGAGCGACGTGGCGGATCGCGGCACATCTGGCGCCCTCGGAGCGTCGTGACCGTCGTGGCGGGTGCTGCCTACTACGTCGAGGCATGGCACGACTTGTTCATTGCATCCGCCGGCGCGGCGGCAGCATTGAGCGGACTGATCTTCGTAGCCGTGAGCATCAATCTGCGCGAGATTTTGGCGGCCGAAGCGAAGACCGGCAGTACGTATCTGACCGGCCGGGCGTTGGAGTCGCTGGTCGCCCTTCTGGTGATTCTCGCCATCAGTATCGTGGGGCTCGACGCGTCCATCAGCCGAGAAGTCTTTGCGGCGTTTCTCCTCGTCTGCGCCGCTGGGTCAGCGATCTCACCCGCACTGTCGTTCAGGGCATACCGCCGGTCGCACGTAAAACCCGTGTATTTCAACTTGCGACTCGTTCTGGCCCTGTCGCTCGTGGCCGGCTACGCCCTCGTTGGCATCACGCTTCTCGCTCAGAGTGGAGGCGGGCTCCACTGGATACCCGTCGCCTTCATTCTGGCAATCAGTATCGCCGCGTCGAACGCGTGGGTGCTGCTCGTCGAAGTCCTCCGTTGAAGGGTCTGCCCGACGTGCTCCGGCAAGCAGAACAACAGATCACCTGTCCGCAGCCTTCGTCTGTTCTGGAGTCGTCTGTTCTGGAGCCGTCTGTTCTGGAGCCGTCTGTTCTGGAGCCGTCTGTTCTGGAGCCCTGCTCGTCAACCCTTTGCTCCCCGCGCCCACGACGTGACAGATGAGCGCACCCCCCGAGCCCGAGCAGACACGAACACCACGACTCGTTTCGGACTTTGACCGCTTGATCTTCTCGGCCGTCATCGGTGCCGCGTGCACTGTCGTCGCGGTAGGTCTGTACCTTGGGATCTCCGGCACAGGCCTCTCGGGCGACGCTGCCGTCGTCGCCCTTTACGTCTTCTCGTCGCTGGCGTCTCTGGCGTACTTCATTGTCACGTTCGCAGTGTTTCAGGATGCCGAAACTGGAACCCTGGCCCGCTGGCTCTCCGCTACCGCGCCGACCGGACGCCTGTCCAGGTTCCAAGCCTCTTTCGCCGGGACCGGGCCGAATATCCCCGCACAATGGTCGGGTCTCGCCATCGGGTCAGTCGTCGTGCTCGTCTTCTCCCCGAACCTTCTCAGGCAACCGTGGGTCGTTGCTCTGAGTGCGCTGGTCGTGGCGACCTCGTGGCTGGTCACTGTCGTCTCCTATGCGGTCCACTACGCGCGATTGACAGCGACGGTCGGCGGACTGACGTTTCCAGGCGACCAAGGCGTGGTCTTCTGGGATTGCGTCTACCTCGCAAGCCAGGTACAGACCACATTCTCGTCCTCGGACGTGACCATCGAGACAACGCTTGCCCGTCGAATCGTCACCGGTCACACCCTCGTCGCTTTCGCCTTCAACACCGTGATAATCGCCCTGCTCATTGCTGTGCTCTTCCTCGGTCGTGGCTGACCGAGTTCGATCACGATCAATCAGTCATCACTGATGACCCGAAGCCGCCGATCAGGCTCCGCCGCGATCTCTCACGTTTCGGGCTGAAGATTGAGGAACTGCCAGATCAGCGCACTGCGGCACGGCCCTGCTCGCCGTTGAGGGGTCGGCGTGCTTGCTGACGATAGTGTCACCCTCCGGTGGGAACCGTCGAGACAGGATCCGCCCCGGACAGGGCCACCTTGCTGCCCGACCCCGCGCCGCGGTCGATCCGGATGCCGATCATCTCGGTCGACGACCACCTGATTGAGCCTCCGGACCTCTTCGAGCATCGCCTGCCGATCGCACTCGCATCCGAGGCACCGCACGTCGTCGAGCAGGAAGACGGGACGCAGAGCTGGATCTTCGAGGGGCGGCACTACCCCAACGTCGGGCTCAACGCCGTCGTCGGGCGGCCGCGGGCGGAATGGAGCATGGAGCCGGCCCGCTTCGACGAAATGCGCCCCGGCTGCTACGACATCGACGCCCGCATTCTGGACATGGACCGCTCCGGCATCTGGGCCTCGCTGTGCTTCCCGTCGCTCGTGTCGGGTTTCTGCGGCGCGGTGTACTCGCGGGCGACTGACAAGGACCTGGGTCTCGCCTGCCTGCGCGCGTTCAACGAGTGGCATCTGGAGGTCTGGGCGGGAACGTATCCCGACCGCATCATCCCGCTGCAGCTGCCGTGGCTGGCCGACGTGGCCGTGGGCACCGCCGAACTCCGGGCCAACGCGGCCCGGGGCTTCAAGGCGGTCAGTTTTCCGGAGTTCCCGGCCCAGCTGGGTCTGCCCTCTCTCTTCAGCGGCGCCTGGGACCCCTTCCTCGCCGCCTGCGAAGAGACGGGGACCGTGGTCTGCCTCCACACGGGGGCGTCGTCCTGGGCCCCCCTGCCCTCGCCCGACCCGCCCTTCGAGCTGCTGCCCACCCTGTTCCCGGTCAACGCGCTCCTCGCCGCGGGTGAATGGCTGTGGTCCGGCGTCCCCCTACGGTTCCCCGACCTGCAGGTGGCACTGTCGGAGGGCGGCATCGGCTGGGTCCCGATGCTCATGGACAGGGCCGACTACGTCCTCGGGCCATTCTGCGTCGGGCACCGAGAGCACGGCCTGGCCCTCGGACCTCCTCCCGAGCGAGGTGCTCCGGCGCAACTTCTGGTTCTGCTCCATTGACGACCCGTCTGCCGTGGCACAGCGCCACGTGATCGGTCTCGATCACATCATGGTTGAGAGCGACTACCCCCATGCCGACTCTTCGTGGCCCGACACGCAGGCCGTGCTGGCCGCGACCTGGGGCGCGCTGCCAGACGACGAGTTGCGGGCCGTGGCCGGCGGCAACGCCAGCCGGCTCTTCCGCCACCGTCTCCCGCTGGCCGACGACTGGCGCGTCCCCGCGTCGTGACTGCTCGCGGGGACGCTCCGCTCCCGCCACGCGCCGGCCCTGTCGTCGACGCCGACGGTCATGTTGTCGAGCCCGAATCGGCCTGGGCCACCCTGCCCGACCGGTACCGGCCGCGCATCAGCGCCGACAGCGAAGGCTACGAGCATGTGGTGATCGGCGACACCGAAATCCTCGCGGTACCCCTCGGGACCCTCGCCCGTCCAGGCTCCACGTTCGACGATCCGGCTGCGTTTCGCCCGCTGGCCGACGCCCAACGAGGCGGATCGGACCCGGTCGTCCGCCTGCACGACATGGACGGCGAGGGCATCGATCAGGCCGTGCTGTACCCCACCATCGGGCTGTACTTCTCGGTGGTGGAGGATCCGGCCGCGGCGGTGGCTCTCGCGGTCGCGTACAACGACTGGCTGGCGGGCTACTGCGCCGCCGACCCGCGCCGGCTGTTCGGGGCGGCCATGCTCCCACTGCAGGACCCGGGAGCAGCGGCACGCGAGCTCCACCGTGCCGTCGACGAGCTCGGTCTCGTCGCCGGGTTCGTCCGACCCAACCCCTGCCTCGGGCGCTCGCTCGCCGACCGCGCGTACGACGTGGTGTGGGAGGCCGCCGAGGAGCTCGATGTGCCCGTCGGCATCCACGAAGGCAGTTCGGTCATTGTGCCCACGCTCGGCTCGGACCGCCCCTTCAACCCGCTGGTGCTCCACGCGGTGTCGCATCCGTTCGAGGCGATGCTCGCCTGTGCCCAGCTCATCGCCTTCGGGACGCTCGAACGGCACCCGGCTCTGCGCCTGCTCTTCCTGGAGTCATCCGGTGGCTGGGCCCCCTTCTGGCTCGAGCGTCTGGACGACCAAGCCAGCTCCTTCGGCCGCTTCTGCCCCGACATGGCGGGCCGGCCTTCGGAGTACTTCGCCCGGCAGTGCGCCATCAGTTTCGAGGTCGACGAGCACACGCTCCCGGCACTGGTGCCCTTCCTCGGGCAGGATCACATCGTCTGGGGCAGCGACTATCCGCACCATGACGCCGTTTTCCCCGGCGCGGTCGACGCGATCCGTGCCACCGTCGCCCCCTGCAACACCGCGGCGCAGGTGCACGTGCTCGGGCTCAACGCGCGTCGGCTCTACCGGCTCCCGTCGCGGCATACCGGGCTGTCCGGGCTCGTCGATGACTA
Source organism: uncultured Acidimicrobiaceae bacterium (assembly GCA_963794875.1). Taxonomy (GTDB): domain Bacteria; phylum Actinomycetota; class Acidimicrobiia; order Acidimicrobiales; family RAAP-2; genus Bog-473. The sequence continues at coordinate 122,304 of CAWCFG010000014.1, read as the reverse complement.
CTTCACCGCGGTCACCGCACAGGAGATCGACCTCGTCCGTGCGCTCTTCACCCCTGACGCCGTCTTCGAAAGCGGGGGCATCCGATTGGAGGGCCTCGATGCCATCTGTGGCTATTACGCATCCAAGACCTTCACGTTCGCCGACTTCCGGCCCGTCCCGGGGACCCCGTCCTTCGAGGGCACGCAGGTCGACGTCGACATCGAGGTCCACATAGGCGGGACGCAGAGCATCGTGCACGACGTCTTCGAGACGGACGGGTCACGCATCACCGCGCTACGCGTCAGCGGCTTCGAGGAGGCGCTGGGCGCTGCGCGGGGCTGAGCCCGGCAGGTCGGGACCGGCAGAGCGGTTCAGGCCGGCAAAGCGGTTCAGGCCGGCAGTGGCTGCGGGCCCCGCAGCAGGCGACCCGGGCGCTCCCCCGTCGCTTCGTCGTGCTCCCGCACGACCGTGCCCGACTTGACGGTCGCCACGTAGCCCCGGGCGCGCTGCACGAGCCGCTTGCCCGACGCCGGCAGGTCGTAGACCATCTCGGGCGGTTCGAGGGCGAGCGCGTCGTGGTCGATGATGTTCACGTCGGCCAGGTAGCCCGGCGCCAGGAGCCCCCGATCGCGGAACCCGTAGAGCTCAGCTGTTCGACGGGTCTGCAGATGCACCACCGTCTCAATCGGCAATTGCTCGCCCCGGGTGCGATCGCGACCCCAGTGGGCCAGCATGAAGGTCGGCAGGCTGGCGTCACACAACACGCCACAGTGCGCGCCGCCGTCGCCCAAGCCGAGGACCGTGGCGGGGTGCACCAGCATCTCGCGTACGGCGTCGAGGTTGCAGGCGGCGTAGTCGAGCAGCGGGAGGTAGAGGAGCTCCTTCCCGTCGCGCCCGAGCATGAGGTCGTAGAGGACCTCGTCGGTGGTCCGGCCCTGCGCCGCGGCGAGCGCAGTCACGCTGCGATCGGGCGCCGGCTCGTAGTCGGGCGGGTCGCCCAGTGGGAACAGTTTGTGCAGGTTGGCGCGCAGCAACTGGACGAAGCCGCCGGGGCGTGGCTCTTCCGCCAGCATGGCGGCTCGTACCTCGGGCGTGCGCAGGCGCGCCACGCGCTCGGCCAACGGCAGGTGGGCGATCTCCTGGTACGCCCGATGGTGCGCGAACGGGTGCGTCGCCGACTGGAACCCGACCATCAGCGACGTCGGCTTCCCGGCGACCTGGGGGACGAGCCACGCCCCCCGACGGTTGGCCGCCACACCGCGATCGATCCATTCGCGCCACAGGTCGGGCGCGAAGTCGGCCTGCAGGACCTGATAGGTGACCGGCACGCCGGCGCGGAGGGAGATCTCCGACATCCAGGCGAACTCGTGGTCGAGATCCCGCATGTCGCTGGCCACCGAGAAGACCCGGTGCCCCGCCTTGCCGAGGGCCTCGCCGATGGCAATGAGCTCGTCGGCCGCCGCGGTCGTGCCTGCCGCCAACTCGCCGTCCTTGGCCCGATGCAGCACCGTGCGGGTCGTCGAGGCGCCGATGGCGCCAGCCTGGACGGCCTCGCGCACGAGCGCCGCCATTTCGGCGATCTCCTCGCCGCTGGCCGTCTCGTTGGCCCGGCCCTCACCGAGCACATAGGCGCGCAGGGCGCCGTGCGGGACGAGCGACGCCACGTCGAGCACGCGGTCCGTGCGCTCGACCTCGTCGAGGTATTCGCCGAAGGTCTCCCAGTTCCAGTTCATGCCCTCGGCCAGCGCCGTGCCGGGGATGTCCTCGACGCCCTCCATCAGCTGGATCAGCCAGGCGCGGTCGGAGGCGCGGGCCGGGGCGAAGCCGACGCCGCAGTTGCCCATGACGACCGTCGTCACCCCGTGCCAGCCCGAAGGCGAGACCTCGGGGTCCCAGGTGGCCTGACCGTCGTAGTGCGTGTGGATGTCGACCCAGCCCGGCGTCACGAGCTTGCCGTCGGCGTCAATGACGCGCCGGGCCGGTCCATCGACCTCGCCCACCGCGGTGACGACGCTGCCGTCAATGGCGACGTCGCCCCTCCGGGTCGACTGCCCCGATCCGTCGACGATGGTGCCGCCGCGGATGATCAGGTCGTGCATGTGGTGCTCCCTCCCCGGGGCGAACCCGACGTACCCCGCCGGCGACCGGTCCGGTGGTCGGACGGCGGTCGGCTACACCCAGCTTCGCAGTTTTTCGACCATGGCGACAGGATCCGCGCCCACCGGCGTGACGTTGAGATGGGTGACCCCTGCCTCGGCCATGGCCGCGACCCGCTCCTTTATGTAGGACTCGGGCCCACAGAGCGACGTCGCCTCGAGCAACTCGGTCGGCACCAGGGCCGCCGCCTCTTTCTTCTGGCCCGAGAGGTAGAGGTCCTGGATCTCGGCGGCCTCCTTCTCGTAGCCATAGCGACAGGCCAACGCGTTGTAGAAGTTCTTCCCCTTGGCGCCCATGCCGCCGATGTACAGCGCGGCAGCGCCCCGGCCGAGCTCCCGGATGGGCGCGACCTCGGACTCCTCGCCGATGGCCAGGAGCCCGCCGGCGGCGATCTGCAGTGTGCCGAGCGCTGCGTCGCGCTTGGCCGTCCCCGCCGCGAGGGAGGGGCCGAAGACCTCCTTGGCCTTCTCGGGGAAGAAGAAGATCGGGAGCCACCCATCGGCGACCTCGGCCGTCATGGCTACGTTCTTCTCTCCCAGGGCGGCGACCCAGATCGGGATGCGCGGCCGCACCGGGTGGTTGATCAGCTTGAGCGGCTTGCCCAGCCCTGTTCCCTCTTCCGGCGGCAAGGGGATGTGGTAGGCCGCGCCGTCGTGGACGAGGGGTGCTTCACGAGCCCACACCTGACGGCAGACATCGATGATCTCGCGCGTGCGGGTGAGGGGGCGGTCGTAGGGCACGCCGTGGAAGCCCTCGATGACCTGAGGACCCGAGGCGCCGAGACCGAGGACGCAGCGTCCGCCCGAAATGGCATCGACGCCGGCGGCCGTCATGGCGATCAGCGTGGGTGTGCGGCTGTAGATGGGAAGGATGGCCGAGCCGATCTCCACCCGTTCGGTCTTGGCGGCGAGAAATCCCATGAAGCTCGGCGCGTCGAAGCTGTAGGCCTCGGCCACCCAGACCACATCGAGCCCGACCTTCTCCAGAGCGACGGCCTGCTTGGCCGATTCCTCGAACCCGCCGGCGTAGTTCAACGTCATGGACAGCTTCATGCGGTTCTCTCTTTCTCGGTCCTGCCGCCGCAAAAGAGTGTACTCAACTCCCGGACGGTCGGGCTCTAGCATCGCAGGGGTGACGGAAGGCCGGATCGAGCTGGTCCTGTTCGACCTGGGCGGCGTGCTCATTCAGCCTGGAGGGGTCGGCCAGATGCGGGCCCTGAGCGGCATGGAGAGCGACGAGGCCCTGTGGGCCCGCTGGCTCAGCTGCCGCTGGGTGCGCCGCTTCGAGGCCGGCCGCTGCACCCCCGAGGCGTTCGCCGCGGGCGTGGTGACGGACTGGGAACTGGACCTGGACCCGGCCGCGTTCCTGAGGGAATTCGGCGGCTGGCCCGAGCCCCCGTTCTCCGGCGCGCTCGAGCTCGTCGAGCGCGGTACAGGAGAGGGTCCCGACCGGATTCCTCTCCAACATGAACTCCTTCCAGTGGGCGGCCAACTACGAGGGGATCCCCTTGACCGACGCTTTCGCGTTCCGCTTCCTCTCCTTCGAGCTCGGGCTGGTGAAGCCGGACGCCGCCATCTTCGATGCCGTGGCGGACCAGCTCCCGGTCCCCCGCCGGCAGGTCCTCTTCCTGGACGACAACCTCATCAACGTGAACGCCGCGGCGCGGGCGGATTTCGCAGCCCGCCAAGTGCGTGGGGTGGAGGACGCCCGCGACGCGCTCGTGGAGGCCGGCGTGCTCGGGACCTGAGGTCGGCCCGGACCCGCGCCGGTTGGGGGACACCGTTGCGCGTGTGCCAACATGCCGCCATGGTTGCCAACGGCCCGATGCTGCGTCTCCTGCCGCGCCTGGACGACGACGTCACCTTCTTCTGGACCTCCGGCGAGGACGGTGTGCTGCGCCTCCTGCGCTGCAACGCCTGCGGGTTCTACATCCACCCTCCCGGCCCGGTCTGTCCCCGATGCCTCTCGCGTGACGTGGCACCCCAGGCTGTCAGTGGGCTCGGCCGCGTCGAGACGTTCACGGTCAACTATCAGCAGTGGATCCCCGGCAGCGATCCCTACATCATCGCCTGGGTGTCGATCGACGAGCAGCCCGACGTCCGCCTGACGACGAACCTGGTCGACGTGGAGCCCGAGGACGTGCGCATCGGCATGCCGGTGCGTGTGCTCTTCGAGCACGTCGAGGATGTCTGGCTCCCGCTCTTCACCCCGGTGGAGGTGGCGTCGTGAGCCCGCGTCCGACCGAGGAGCCGCTGGAGCGGCGCGCCATCATTTCGGGTATCGGGCAGTCCGACGTGGGCCGCCGCCTGGGGCGCTCTGACCTCGATCTGACGGTGGAGGCGGCGCTGGCCGCCATCGCCGACGCGGGGCTGACCCGCGACGACATCGACGGGCTCTCGACGTATCCCGGCATGGGGGCCGGCACGCCGGGCTTCGGCGGCCCGCCCACGCCCGAGGTCCAGGACGCGCTGGGCCTGTCACTCAACTGGCACGACGGAGGCGGCGAAGGACCAGCGCAGATGCGCGCCGTGATGGCCGCCTCGTTGGCCGTGGCTGCCGGCCTGGCCAAACACGTGCTCGTCTACCGCACCGTGACCGAGGGCTCCGCCCAGGGCACGGGCGGGCGCCAGCCGATGGGCGGCACGGGCGGCGGGGGCTCTGTCCCCCGCTTCGGCAGCTTCATGCAGTGGTCGATCCCCTACGGCGCCGTCTCGGCGGCCAACTGGATCGCCATGGTCGGACAACGCCGCATGCACGAGTTCGGATTGACGCGCGAACAACTGGGGCAGATCGCCATCAACGGTCGGCGCAACGCCGCCCTCAACCCCAAGGCCGTCTACACGGACCCGATGTCGATGGACGACTACCTCGCGGCGCGCATCATCACCACGCCCCTGTGTCTCTTCGACTGTGACGCGCCGTGTGACGGCTCGACCGCGGTCATCGTGTCGCACCGCGACGTCGCCGGCGACCTCGACCATCCCGCCGTGCACATCAACGCACTGGGCACCGCGCTGCGGGGCCGGCCGAGTTGGGACCAGTTCGACGACATGACGACCATGGCGGCCCGTGACGCGGCGGCCTCCATGTGGGAACGCACCGACCTCACGCCGGCCGACGTCGATACGGCGCAGCTCTACGACGGGTTCAGCGTGCTCACCATTGTGTGGCTGGAGGCCATGGGTTTCTGCGGCCGCGGAGAGAGCGGGCCCTTCATTGAGGGCGGCGCCAACATCGCCCGCGACGGGCTGCTGCCCCTCAACACGGCCGGGGGCCAGCTCTCGGGAGGGCGCCTGCACGGGTTCTCGCTCATTCACGAAGCCTGCGTGCAGCTGCGGGGCGAGGGCGGCGCCCGCCAAGTGGTGCGGCCCGGCGGCCGGAACCCGGAGGTGGCCGCAGTGGCCAACGGTGGCGGACCCATTGCCGGCACCATGCTGCTGACCCGGGGCCTCCGCTGATCGCAGCGCCCCGACCTGGGTATTCGCTCCAGAGCCTCAACCTCTCGTTGAACCTTAGGGTGAGACTCGACGGCGTAGGAATCCCTCAACCTTAAGGTGAGGTCGAGAATTCAGACCCCGGTCGCCGGCGCCGGTGTGGTCCCGGCCAGGTGGTGCGCCGCCCGGGCCGCCAGGGCCACCAGGGTCAGCGTCGGCCCGTAGCCGCTCGAGGTGACGAAGACCGAGGAGTCAGCGATGACCACGTTGTCCAGCGCGTGCATCCGACCCCAGCGGTCCACCACCGAGGTGTCCGGGTCGTCCCCCATCCGGACCGTGCCCATGACGTGGCGGCTCTCGGGAATGGGCGTCGTGCCCATGCCGTGGTACGAGACCCCCGGGGACGAGGTGTGGATCACCCATTCGGCGCCCATCTCCTCCAGCACGGACTGCAGGATTTTGCCGTGGAACTTGGACGCGGCCAGCTCGTGGTGCCCGGGCTGGTACGTGACCCGGGCGACGGGGAAGCCGCGGGCGTCGCGGATGGAGGGGCTCAGGTCGACGGTGTTGGTGGCATAGGGCAGGTCCTCCCCCTGCATGATGAAGGCCCACATGCGCTCGCGCAGGTTCGACTCGCGCATGACCTGGGCGTGATTGCGCCCCCACGGCGAGTGGCGCGCCTCCATGATGGGCAGCCCTCCCCCGCTGTGCTCCACCAGGCCGCCGCGGAACCACGGGAGGTCGGCGTCAGCCGCAGCTTGGCGAGTGCGGTCGTCCTGCACCATGGCGTCGTCGTGCACGTGGGTAACCGATCGCCCCTTGTGGGGATGCAGCCGCATGGTCGGGAAGTGCCCCACGACGATCGTCTGGAAATGGACCATCAGGTACTTGCCCAGTGCCGGGTGCTCCAACCCGGAGAGCAGAAGGATGCGGGGCGTCTCGATGGCGCCGCCCGCCACGACGACCACGTCGGCCTCCCTGGTGTGCGCCACGCCGTCGGCGCCGATGAACTCGACCCCGGTGGCCCGCCGGCCCTGGGTGATGATCCGACTCACGTACGTCTCGGCCATCAGCTCGGCGCGGCCGGTCGCCATCGCCTTGGTCAGGAGCGCCACCGGGTCGCCCTTGGCGTGAATCGGGCAACCGAAGAAGGCACAGAACCCGCAGTTATTACACGCCGGACGACCGTCGTAGGCGATGCTGTTCGCAGCCGTCGGCGCCTCGTAGGGATGCAGGCCGACCTTCTCGGCCGCTGCGGAGGACAACACCGCCCCGTACATCGGTGCACCGGGTGGCATCGGGTACGGGCCGGACCGCCAGGCGGCAAAAGGGTTCGCACCCTCCTGTCCCGCCACCCCGATGGCCCGCTCGACCTCCGCGTAGTACGGCTCGAGCTCGGCGTAGTCGAGCGGCCAGTCGTCGACCGCGGCGCCCTCCTGTGGCCCGTAGGTGGAGAGCAGTCCGAAGTCCTCCTCGCGGAAACGTGGCACCTTGCCGTCGGCATGGGTCCCACCGCCACCCACGGTCGTCGGGATGGAGTTCACCTCGCCGACGTGCGTGTGCTCACCCTCGTCCGCCGAACGGCGGAAGGCCCGAGGCTCGACCAGTGGGTCCGGACCGAGGAAGTAGCGCGACACGAACTTGATCTCGTCGTTGGAGTAGTCGCCGGCCGGCCGGGTCAGGTCGTCGGGGTCGAGCAGATGGTTGCGGCCTTTCTCCATGATGACGACGGACCAGCCGGCCCGCGTCAGCACCTCGGCCGCCGTGGCCCCACCCGGCCCGGACCCGATGACGATGGCGCTGGGGCTCATGGCTGTGACACCTCGGCGTCGGTGTAGCCGCGGGGCTGGACGTCGCCCTCGTAGTCGATGTACTCCCAGCCGACCGTGTCGCGGTTCCCCCCGTACTCGGGCGCGCCGTACATGCCCTCGCAGCAGTGCTCCCACAAGAGCTCGCTGAAGGCCTCCTTCTCTCTCAGCCGGCGACGCTGCTCACGCCCGTCCACCTCGGTGAAATCTGGTCCCAGCGCGGCCAGACCCTCCCGGTACCGCTCCTGGAGACCTACGACCGGCCCGTTGAACTCGCGCTCGGGCCGCCCCTGGGAGCCCTCCAGTCGCATGCGCCAGGCCAGCTCGTCCAGGGCCGAGAGTCGGTGAAACGAGGCGAAGCCGGCGACTCCGCCCTTGCGGCCCGAACTCGGGCCACCGGCCCAGATGCGGGGAGGGTCGAACGAGAACGCCCCCAGGAAACCATCGATGTAGTCGGCCACTCCTGCCTCTTCCGCGCCGGGCGAGCCCTCGCCGGAGGGCAGCATCTGGGCACAGGCGGCCCGCAACGTGGCGTACTCGTGTTCGCTCAGCCAGATGGGCATCGGGCAAAGGTAGCCCGGCCCGGTCCCAATTGCTGACGCCGCTGTCAGGTTGAGAAGGGATGGACTGCAGCCCCAACGACCTCTTCAGGCGGGCGCGGAGGGTTTCCCTTCCGAGTCGACATCCGTCGTAGGGGCGGATCCCGCGTCGGATTCGGGCCCAGGCTCGGTTCCGGGCTCGGGGGGATGCAGCGCGCCGACCCGATGAGCGAACCACAACAGGGCGCGCTCGCCCTCGTCGAGGACCTCACACACGAGATTGCCCGTCTCGGTCGCCCCGAGGTCGACGAAGCGGCACCAGTTGGTGAGCAGCCGGAATCCGGGTCCCCGGTAGTGCCGCCCGGCGACCCGGAACGGGACGACAGGCATGCGCAGCGCCCACGCCACGAGCCCGCCGGCGATCTCAGGGAACGCAGCGCGGTGCCGCAGGATGTCCGAGTACTGGGCCGTGACGACGTCGGCCATGTTCTCCAGCGCGGCTGAGCCGGGCTCGAAGTAGCCCGAGTGCGCCACGACCGGCGGGTGATCCGGTGCGTTCGTGTCCATCCGCGTTCCACCGAACCGCGGCGATGCAGGCGATGCCCCGAAGACGCCCAACTCGGCGATGGCGTCCCCCGGCGCCTGCTCCGAGAAGAAGTGCGACTGCTCGAGATGGAGCTGGCGCAGGCCGTCGACCGTCATGCCCGGGCTGCCCGCCACCACGACGTCGGTGACCTCCAGCCCCGCATCGGCCAGGGCGGCGCCGACGACGATCGAACCGAAGCTGTGGGCCACCAGGGTCAGTGTCTGCGTGCGCTCCAAGTCGAGCGTGGCGATGAACTCCGTGAGGTCGTGGGCGGCGGTCGCCAGATCCTCGTTGCACTCGATGGAACCGGCTGCGGCGGCCAGGACGTCGGCTGGGTTGTCGTAGCCCTTCCACAAGACGACCGCGGTGTACGTGCTCGCCTCGTAGAGGTTGACGGCATCGGGGATCCAGTCGTTGCACAGATTGATGCCGTCGCCAACGCCGGGGACGACCACGGCCACGTGCTGCGCCGCCTGCAGGTCTCCGAAGAGCAGCGCGTAGTGCTGCAGCTGCGGGCGGTACACCAGGATGTCCGCACCCGAGGACAGCAGCATCTCGAGCAGCGTGATCCGACCTTCGTCACCATCGTGGGTCGCGCTCGGCGAGATCCATTCTGGCGGCGGCGAGGTTGCTGGTGGCCCGACGGGTCAACAGCTCCTTTCCGCGGATGAAACAGGTTACGTCGCACCGGCGCGCGCTCGGTGCATGGCACACACCCGGCCCGTCATGGGAGATGCGCCGCGCAACCTCGCCGCATATCCGTGGTGTCCACCGCGCATGCGCGCGCTGACCGTGCTTGCACGCTCTGCGATGAGGTGCCAGGGCGCCGGGCGCGACAGCTAGCGGGGCAGACCCAGGATCCGTCCGGCGATGATGTCTCGTTGGACTTGTGACGTCCCGCCGGCGATGCCCGCCGCCTTGCTCCACAACCATTGCCGCGCCCACGGGCCGGCCTCGGCTGATGACGGGTCGCGGCCGGAAACGAGAAGTGCCGCGTCCGACAGTCCCTGTGTCATGGCCGTCCACGTCAGCTTGATCCAGCTCGATTCCGGGCCCGGCTCCTCTCCCCGCCCCAGTCGCGTCAGGGTGCGCAGGTTGTGCAGGCGGAGCACGTTGAGGTCGATGTAGGCGCGCGCCAGCGCGTCAGCCACCAGTGGGTCCTCCAGCGTGCCGTTGTCCCGCGCCTCCTCGTACAGGCGGGCCAGATAGCCCTCGTGCACGACCTGCTCCTTGAACGGGAAGTTCGTACCGCGCTCGTGCGCCAGGGTGGAGCCGGCCACCGTCCACCCCTGCCCCTCGATGCCCACTACGTGCTCCGCCGGCACGAAGACGTCGGTCAGGAAGACTTCGTTGAATTCGGCGTCGCCCGTCATCTGCACGAGCGGGCGCACGTCGACTCCGGGATCGGACATGTCGACGATGAGCGCGGTGATCCCTTGCTGAGGCCGCGGCGCGTCGGGGTCGGTGCGGGCCAGGCACAAGCCCCACGAGGCGAACTGGGCGTAGGAGGTCCAGACCTTGCGGCCCGTGACTTCGAAGCCACCGTCGACCGGCGTGGCACGCGTCGAGAGCGAGGCCAGGTCGCTGCCGGCGTCGGGCTCGCTGAAGAGCTGACACCAGATCTCCTCGGCCGAGAGGATCGCCGGCAGGTAGCGCAGGCGCTGGTCCTCGGTGCCGTGGGCCAGCAGCGTCGGACCCACCAGGTTGATGCCCACCCGGTTGACGGGCTGGGGAGCCTGCGCCCGGGCGTACTCGCTCTGGTAGAGCGCCACCTGCACCGGCGTGGCGCTGCGCCCCCCGTACGAGCTGGGCCAGTGCACGCCGACCCAGCGGTCGGCCGCGAGGGTGGCCTGCCATTCCCGCCCCCAAGCGACTTCGTCGGCCAGGTCGACGAAGGCGGGTGGGCGGCGCAGGTGCTCGCCCAGCCAGGCCCGGAACGAGGCCCCGAATTCCTCGTCCTCCTCTTTCAGCGCGAGATCCACGCCGACTCCCTCCATGACATCGGCGTCACGATACCGGGGTCCAGGTATGGTGCCCTGCCGTGACGGCCCGCCTCCGACCGACCTGGGTGCCCGAACAGGCCCGGCGCTACCGGCAGCCCGGGGGCGCCTGGGACGTTCCGACCCTGGACGCCCTCCTCGGTACGCACGCCGGCGAGGTCGTCGACGGTGCCACGCGGCTCTCGCCCGCACAGGTCGACGCACTGGTGGCCACGGTCGCCGGCGGGCTGCGGGCCCGGGGTGTCCGCCGCGGTGCCGCGGTGGCCTGGCAGGTCCCCAACAGCCTGGCGGCCGCCGTCCTGACCCGGGCCTGCTGGCGCATCGGCGCCGTGGCCGCGCCGGTGCTGCACACGTTCGGCGCGGCGGACGTTGCGGCGGCCCTCGGCCAGATCGATCCCGCCCTCGTCATCGAACTCGAGCCGACGGCGTTCTCCGACCCGGCGGAGCTGGCCGAGGCGGTCGGAGGCGACCCGGTGCCGGCCGGCGCCATCACCAGCCGGCCCTCGGACATCGCCCTGGTCCTGTTCACGTCGGGCTCGACGGGCATCCCCAAGGCCGTGCTGCACACCCAACGCGCGTTGAGCTGGAAAGCCTCGTTGATGGCCCGGGTTCACGGGCTCGGGCGCAAGGACGCGGTGCTCATGCCGGCGCCGATGGCCCACATTTCGGGGCTGCTCAACGGCGTCCTCGTGCCGGGAGCGGCCGGTCTGCGCTCGGTTCTGGTCCGTCGCTTCGACCCCGAGCAAGCCCTGGACCTGGTGGCGCGCGAGCGCATCTCCTTCCTGGCCGGCCCGCCGACCTTCTTCATCGCGATGGCCCGCGCTCTGGCAGATCGCCCAGGGACGGACGTCTCGACGGTGCGGCTGGTGTCGAGTGGCGGTGCGTCGGTCACACCGGCCTTCGTGGAGGACACGGCGCGGACCTTCGACTGCCGCGTGAAGCGCACCTACGGCTCGACCGAAGCCCCGACGGTGACCACCAGTACCGACGACGACCCGTTCGAGAAGGCCCGCGACACTGACGGGCGCGCCGTCGGCGCGGTCGAGCTCCGGATTTCGGACCCCGAGACCGGCGCCCGTTGCGCCACCGGGGCGCCGGGTGAGCTCTGGGTCCGCGGACCCGAGATGTTCGCCGGCTATGCCGACGCGGCGCAGACCGCCGCCGTCATCGCCCTAGGCGGCTGGTTCCGCACCGGCGACCTGGCCACGCTCGACCGCGAAGGCTGGGTGCGCATCGTCGGTCGGCTCAAGGACGTGATCATCCGCGGCGGCGAGAACATCTCGGCCTCCGAGGTCGAGGCCGCTCTGGAGGCGCACCCCGACATCCACCACGCGGTCGCCGTCGGTTATCCGGATCCGCTCATGGGCGAACGGGTCGCCGCGTTCGTCGAGTCCGCCGCGCCCTTCGATCTCGAGGAATGCCGGCGGTGGTTCGCGTCCCGCGGCGTCGCCAAGTTCAAGACGCCCGAGCGGGTCGAGCGCCTGGACCACCTGCCGTTGCTCGGCTCGGGCAAGCCGGACCGGGCCGCTCTGCAGCGCCGCGCCGTCGCCGGCTGACCGACACGCCCGCGCGCTCTCCGCTGTGCCCGTGTGCCGTGCAGCCGAGAGACCGCACTAGCTTTGCCGGGTGCCTCGCCGCAATCTGATTCCGCTGGTACTGCTGGCCGTCCTCGGTGTCGGCGCCCTTGGCTTCGCTGTGCTCGGCGCCTCGTCGGCCCCCAGCGGCGCCACACTGACGGTGCAGAACGGGTCGATCCGCACCTTTGGCACGCCGACCGGTTCGACGTCGTTCTCCATGGACCTCGTCAACACCATCTCCGCCGGCGGATCAAAGGGGACGGTCAGCCAGGTGCGCCGGGTGGACTACGCCCCGCCCGCCCGCATGTCGGTGTACCAGCAGGTCGGCTCGAGCTCCAAGCTCCTCGGAGTCCTGACCCCGTCCGCCCGTGCCTGCAGCCTCAGCACGTACACGGCGATCGTCGGCGGGTCGACGCCCTGGACGCAGAGCGGAACATCCTTCGTGCGCACCGAGACTGTGGCTGACTATGTCGCCCGGATACCGGCCGAGTCGGCCACCACCTGTGCGCCCCGAACAAGCACTGTGCGGGGAACGGTGAAGGAGCGGGCCGCCGTGCGGGCGGGCTACCTGACCAGTGTTCACCTCACCGTTGTCGTGCCGCCGCAGGCATTGGCGAACGGCCAGCGCGCCGCCAGCGGGATCGAGAACCAGGCGCTGGTCATGCTGGAGATCAACGGCACCCCCACGGCTGCGCTGCGCCCGTAACGACGCCTGCTCCGAACCAGGGTCAGGTCACGAAAGCGACTGGCCCGCTTCGAGGCGGGCCCGCAGGAGCGTGGCGATGCGCTCGCGGTGTGCGGCGGCGTCGCCGTAGCTCACCTGGTCGAGTTGCGCCCGCTTCAGGTAGAGGTGCATGTCGTGCTCCCACGTGAACCCGATGCCGCCGTGCACCTGGAGGCCCACGCCCATGACGCGCCGCGACGCGTCGGAACACCACGCCTTTGCCATGCTGGCCGAGAGCGAGCGTTCCGGATCGGCGGCGGCGGCACACCAGGCGGCGTAGTACGCCGTCGAGCGCATCCCCTCCACGTCGACCAGAGCGTCGGCCAACATGTGCTTGACGGCCTGAAACGACCCGATCGGCTTGCCGAACTGCACGCGGTCCTTGGCGTACTGCACGGTCAGAGCAAGCACGTGGTCGGCGGCACCCAGCATCTCGGCGCTGGCCAGTGTGGCGGCCCGATCGACCAACCGAGCGGCCGCCTCCTCACCTCCGAGGAACCGCGCCGGCGTGCCGTCGAAGGTCAGGGCTCCGAGCTCCCGCGTGCGGTCCATGGCCGACAAGGGAGCCGGCCGTCCCTCGGCGCGCAGGTCGACCCCGTAGACACCATGATCGGCGAGGACCACGGCCACGTCGGCCGAGGGGGCGTAGGCGACGGGGGTGTCCGCCCGCTGAGGCGCGCCCGGCCGTCGGACCCCGAGACCGTGAGACCGTTGGGTCCCGGCGCGGCGGCCACGCAGCCCACGGCCCCGCCCAGCCCCAGCGCCTCGCGCCATTCCTTCGTCGCTGCGTCGGCCCGCGCCTCGTCCCCGCACAACGCGCCCAGCGCCACGATGGTGGGGAGGAAGGGTGCAGCCACCAGGCGGCGCCCGATCTCCTCGCAGAGCACAGCGAGCTCGACCATGCCCAGCCCCAGCCCGCTCTCGTCCTCGGGCAGCTCAATCGCCAACCAGCCCTGCTCCGCCATGGCCGACCACACGGCCTCGTCGTACCCGGCCGGCGCGTCCGTCGCGTCACCGGTGGCGGTGCCCGCGCCCGGGAGCGTTCCGACGATCACGCCCGTCCCGACCCGGGCCCGGAGCGCGTCGGACCCGGCCATGTTGTCGAGGAGCGACACCGCGGCATCACGGAGCGCCTGCTGGTCGCCTGAGAGGTCGAAGTCCACGGCGGGGCAGTCTACGGTGGCCGCTGACACGGGTGTCACCTCGCCGGGTGGCTGTGCCATGCTGCGGCGGATGGATCTGCATGCCACGGCTGAGCAGGAGGCGCTGCGAGCGTCGTTCCGGGCCTGGCTCATGGAACACCTGCCGTGGCCGTACGGCGTCGGTCTCCCCCCTCGTTTCGACGACCTGTCCGAGACCGTCGCCTTCGGGCGGCGCTGGCAGGCCGAGCTGGCCGCCGACGGGTGGGTCGGCCTCACCTGGCCCGAGGAGTACGGCGGTCGTGGGCTCGGGGCGCTCGAGAACTACGTGGTGATTGAGGAGCTGGCCCGGGCCCGGGCACCGGAGCTGGTCGGCCGCATCGGCATCAACCTGGTCGGCCCCACCCTGTTGGCCCACGGGACGCCCGAGCAGAAGGAACGGTTCTTGCCCCGCATCCTGTCGGCGGCTGCGTTGTGGTGTCAGCTGTTCAGCGAGCCGGACGCTGGCAGCGACCTGGCCTCGCTCAGCACCCGCGCCGTGCCCGTCGAGGGCGGCTACCGGGTCAGCGGGCGCAAGGTCTGGACCTCCTACGCCCAATTCGCCGACTGGGGACTCTGCCTCACCAGGAGCGACCCTACGGCGCCGAAACGCCAACAGGGCATCACAGCGCTCATCGTCGACATGCACGACCCGGGCGTCGTCGTGCACCCGCTGGTCCAGTCGACCGGCGAAGCGGAGTTCAACGAGGTGGAGTTGGACGACGTCTTCGTGCCGGTGGATCGTCGCGTCGGGACCGAAGGCGAGGGATGGGGCGTCGCCGGTTCCACACTGGCGCACGAGCGCGGCATCAATCCGCGACAGCTGGTGATCCACACCCAGCTCATTGAGGAATTACTGCGGTTGGCCGAGTCGAACGGCAGCTTCGACGACTGGCGACTGCGCCAGTCGTTGGCCCAGGCCGCCACCGAAGTGCGCCTCTTCCAGCTGCACAACTGGCGTTCGCTGACCCGCCTCTCCAAAGGCGAGGCACCTGGCCCCGAGGGCAGCGCCCTCAAGCTGTACTGGAGCGAAATGTCCAAGCGGCTGCATCAGACCGCGCTCGACGTGCTCGGCTCGGCCTCGCCCCTCTGGGAAGGGGCGGAGGACAACCCGGCCGACGGGGCCTGGCAACGTTCGTGGCTGTATTACCAGGCGTCGTCCATCTTCGCCGGGACCAACGAAATCCAGCGCACGCTGGTGGGCGAGCGCGTCCTGGGGCTCCCCCGGGGTTGAGCGTCCACTGCAGCCCGATGGCGATGGGCGACTCAGGAGGATGAGCGAGATGGCAGAGAAGTTCGAGACGATCCTGTACGTGGTCGACGGCGCGGTGGCCACTATCACCATGAACCGGCCGGACATGGCCAACGCGCAGAACTCCAAGCTGATCGACGAGCTCGATGCGGCCTTCGACCTCGCCGACGCCGACGACGCGGTGCGGGTCGTGATCCTGGCCGGAGCGGGCAAGCACTTCTCCTCGGGTCATGACCTGAAGGCCCTGGTGGCCGGCGACGGCGAAGATCCCTGGGTGGCCCTGCGGGAGACACCCGAAGGCAAGTTCCACCACGAGAAGGTCATGTACTACGACCGCAGTCTGCGCATCCATGACTTCCGCAAGCCGACCATCGCTGCCGTCCAGGGCAGCTGCGTCGCGGCGGGCCTGATGCTGGCCGCCATGTGCGACCTCATCGTCGCGGCCGACGACGCCGTCTTCTCCAACCCGGTCCTGCGCCTCACCGGCGCTGGCGTCGAGCTCCTCGTCGAGCCCTGGGAGCTGGGCATCCGCAAAGCCAAGGAGTTCCTGCTGACCGGCGACACCATCGACGCCCAGGAGGCGTGGCGCCTCGGCCTGGTCAACCGGGTGGTCCCGAGGGCCGAGCTCGAGACCCGCACCCGGGAGCTGGCGGACCGTGTCGCCCTCGTCCCTCCGGTCACGGCCCAGACGGTCAAGGACAGCCTCAACCAGACCGGCACCCTGATGGGCAAGCGCGACGCGCTCAAGTACCACTTCATGGCGCACCACTGGGTGCACAACTCGGCCACCGCGCTCAACGCGCTCGCGGCGCGCAAGGAGAAGGGCTCCATGCGCGACGTCATGGCCGAGCGCGACCAGGGCCACCCGGAATGAGCGATCCGCCCAGAGGGCCGCTGGCCGGCATCCGCGTCATCGACGTCGGGACGCGGATTTCGGCGCCCTTCTGCGCCGGCTTGCTGGGCGAGCTCGGCGCCGACGTGATCAAGGTCGAGCTGCCGGGCGAGGGCGACTTCATGCGCACCATCGGCCCGTTCATGCCGGTGGAGGACGGACAGCACTACTCGCTCTTCTGGGCGGTCGAGGGTCGCGGCCGGCGCGGCGTGACGTGTGACCTCCGCAAGCCCGAAGGCAAGGAGCTCTTCAAGCGCCTGGTGGCAACGGCGGACGTGCTGTGCGAGAACTTCCGGCCCGGCACCATGGAGCGCTGGGGCCTCGGCCCCGACGACCTGCCCGACGAGCTCGTCTACGTGCGCATCAGCGTCTTCGGGCAGACGGGTCCCTACGCTCCCCGCCCCGGGCTGGATCGTCTCGGCATCGCGTTCGGCGGGCTGCTCAATCTGACCGGCGATCCCGACCGTCCGCCCGTGCGGCCCGGCGTCACGGTCTCGGACTACCTCACCGGCACCTTCGCGGCCTTCGCCGCGGTGGCCGCGCTCTACGGTCGGGATCAGGCGGATCAGGGTGGCGACGTCATCGACGCGCCGCTGTACGGCTCCATCTTGCGCATCCTGGAGTGGACGTTGGCGGGGTACGACCGCTTGGGCATCGTCCGTCAGCGCGAGGGCAACCGGCTCTCCCACTCGGCGCCTCTCGACAACTACCCGACGGCTGACGGCTTCTTCGTCTGCATCGTGGCCGGCTCCGACGCCAACTTCACGCGCCTCTGCAAGGCGATGGGGCGGCCCGACCTGGCCGAGGATCCGCGGTTCGCCACGTTGGCGGAACGGGCGGCCAGGGGAGGCGAGATCAACGGCATCGTGGCCGACTGGGCCTCGAGCCTGCCCGCCGAGGACGTCACGGCGCGCTGCGTGGAGTACGACGTCCCGGTCGGAACGGCATACAGCGCCGCCGACATCTTCGCCGACCCGCACATGGCCGCCCACGGTGACCTCGTGGCCGTCGACGATCCGGTCATCGGTCCGGTACGCCAGCAGGCGCCGTTCCCCCGTCTGGCCAACAGCCCGGCGGCCGTTCCCCGGGGAGCTCCGCGCCTGGGCGAGCACAACCGGGAGGTGTGGTGCGACCTCGTGGGGCTCAGCGAGGACGAGCTGACCGACCTGGCCGCCCGCGGCGTGGTCTGAGTGCGGCGTGGTGTGAGTGCGGCGTGGTGTGAGTGCGGCGTGGTGTGAGTGCGGCGTGGTGTGAGTGCGGCGTGGTGTGTCCTTTCTGCGGCGTGGTCTGTCTGCGGCGTGGTGTGTCTGCGGCGTGGTGTGTCTGCGGCGAGGGCCAACAGCCCCGTACTCGGCCCGGGGTCAGCTCGGAGTGCTGACGACCCGCCCGAAGTAGGTCGCCCCGCCGAACGTGAAGATCCCGCCGTCGGCTGCCGCCATCCAGTACCCGTTGGTGGCGTTGTCGGCCGCCATGCCCACGACCGGTGCCGCCAGGGTCATGCTCCCCGTGCTGCCGTCGAAGGGTGCCTGGCCGTAGGTGAAGATGCCGCCGTCGGAGGCCACGAAGCGGTAGCCCTGGCCGTTGGGTGACGCCTCCATGCCGACGATCGGCTTGTTCAGTCGGATGCTGCCCGTGCTGCCGTAGAACGGCGCGTTGTAGCTGAAGATGCCGCCGTCGGAGGCCACCTCCCAGTAGCCACCCGTCGCGGGATCCCCTGCCATGCCGACGATGGGCTTGTTGAGGGGCTTGCCACCCATCGACCCGAAGAACGACGCATCGCCGAAGCTGAAGATGCCGCCGTCGGCCGCCGCCATCCAGTAGCCCTTGCCGTCCGCCGTGGGGGCGATGCCGACGATCGGCTTGTTGAGCCGCAACGAGCCCGTCGAACCGTGGAAGGAGGCGTCACCGAAGCTGAAGATGCCACCGTCGGAGCCCACCAGCCAGTAGCCCCTGCTGTCCGGTGTCGGCGCCATGCCCACAATGGGCGCGTTGAGTTGGCCGCTGAGCGAGCCGTAATTCACGGCGGAACCGAAGGCGGAGACCGTGCCGTTGGCCTGCACCTCCCAGTACCCGGTCCCGTTGGCTGTCGGCGCGACGGCCACCGTGCGCGAGCCGGACTGGGCCGCGTTGGCGAGCGGGCCCCAGCTGGCCGTGATGTCGGTCGGGGGTGCGCACGAGCTGACGATGATGGCGGCAATGGAGCCGCCAACCGAGCCCGACGACGAGAAGGCCGCGCCCATCGACAGGATCGGTGGGCCGCTCGGGCAGCCGGCGAACTGATGCAGGATGATGTCGCGGTGGCCCCAACATCCGGACGGGTTCGACGCGCTGCAGGCCGAGTTGGACGTAGCCGAACCGCTGTACCCGTCCGCGTACATCCAGTAGTAGTCCGCTTCGAGTACCGAGGTGAGACCGCCGGCCCAGATCGATCCGCCGAACATGATGGGGGCGCCCCCGGTCACGGTGGACGGGAAGGACGGGTCGGTCCCTGCGTTGGCACCGCCTTGCGCGTAGGAGTCGAGCTGTGACGTGACGTAGGCGATCGGCGGCTCGCCGCGATCGATGCGCTCGTCGTTCACGACCGTGAGCACCTGCTGGTCGAACGGCAGTGCACCGAGCGCGGACTCGGAGACGTCCAGTGAGCCCACACCCTCCTGGCTGCGCGCGTCGTCAATGGACGTGAGCCAGTCGGGATTGTCCGGGGCGACGTTGGCCGAAGGATTTGCGGGCGGCAGGATGCCGGCGGCGGACGCCGGTGCGCCGGAGAGCCCAGCGGCGACCGAACCCATGACCATGGCACCGATGGGCAGTACGAGTGTTGCGATGCGACGACGGGCGCTGCGCTGCACGCGGTCTTCCCCCTCTTTCCCGCTCTTCGTTGGAAGGGGTATCGGAAGGAAGTGCCGAGAACCGAATGGTCTTTTCGGCGAAATGTGAGCTCATTGCGCAGGTCCAGTACGTCACGCTGCCGCCCGCGCATATTTGGGGACGTGTTGTTGCAACGGTCTGCGCCGCCGGTTGCGGCGCCCGCGTCGTGCCTACGGCGCGACGCCCTCAGCGCTCTGCAACCGGGCGACCACCCGACGGCGATGATCGCCCGCCGGCCATGTCACTTCGGCGCGATGTGGGGGCGCCGCGATTCCGCGCCCGGGGGTCAGCTCCCGGTCGGCGACGTCGGACTGAGCCGGCCCCTCACCCCCGGGGGAGGCCGAGCACGCGCTCGGCCACGATGTTGCGCTGGATCTCGGAGGTCCCGCCGGAGATGGTGCCGGCGAACGAACGCAGGTACTGCAGCGCCCAGGCCCCGTCGTAGAACGAGCCGTTGGCGCTCTCTTCCACGCGATCGGCGTCGAACCGAGCCAGGTCCCAGTCGGTGAAACGGTTGGGCCCCGGACCGTCGAGGTCGAGCCCCTCCAGGCCGAGCGCCTCCTGGGCCAGCTGGCAGGCTCGCTGCTCGCCTTCACTGGTGAAGAGCTTGAGCACCATGTGCTCGGGCGACATCTCGCCCCGGCTGGCCTTGGCGAAACCGCGGTAGCCGAGACAGCGCATGGCCGCGGTGTCGGTGGCCAACCGGCCGATGGCCTCGGCCAGGCGGGGATCGTCGCCCAGGGTGCCGCCGTGGCCGTCCGGTCGCGCCGCCAGCCGCACCAGACCCTTCAACGTGCGCTCCATCTTCGACACGTTCATGATCCAGAGCATCCCCCGCTCGTGACGGAGGGAGCCCTGGCTTACGGTCCAGCCGTGGTTGAGCTCGCCGAGCAGGTTCTCCTCCGGCACCTCCACGTCGGTAAAGAAAACCTCGTTGAAGTCCGCGTGGTGCGGGTCGGTGAGCTCGGGAAGGGGCCGGTACACGATGCCGGGCGTGCGCATGTCGATGATCAGCGCGCTGATACCGCGGTGCTTGGGCGCCTCGGGGTCGGTGCGCACGTAGCAGAGGCAGAAGTCGGCTTCGTGGGCGCCCGAGGTCCACACCTTCTGCCCGTTGACGACGAAGTGACCGTCGCGGTGCACGGCCCGCGTGGTCAGCGAGGCCAGGTCGCTCCCGGCGTTGGGCTCGCTCATGCCGAGGCACCACGTGATCTCGCCCTTGAGCGTCGGGACGACATAGCGCTCTTTCTGGTCGTCGGTCCCGTACTCGACGATGGAGGCGGCGCAGATGGAGAGGCCCTGGGGGTTGAGCGACCGCGGCGCCATGCGCTCGGTGATCACCTCGTAGTAGGCCATCTGCTCCTCCGGGGTGGCGTTGCGGCCGCCCAGCTCTGGCGGCCAGCCGGGGACGAGCCAGCCCGCCTCGTACATCTCGCGCTGGAAGGTGCGGGCCCAGTCGGGCAGATGGGCCGAGGAGCGTCGGGGGTCGGCGGCCACCACATCGGGTGCCGGCAGGTGCTCGTCCAGCCACGATTCGAAGGTCCGGCGGAACTCGCTCAGCGTGTCGTCGGGAGCCAGGCGCATCGCCAAACTATGACACGGGCGTCAGTCGTCCAGCGAGTCCCCGTCGTCCTCCTCGGGCACCTCGGGTGCCTCCGCCGCGCCCTGCTTGTAGCCGCGCCGGGCGGCCGGCAGGGCCTGAATGGCCAGCACGATCCCGAAGGCCGGCTGGGTGAGGAGGATGGAGCCGGAGATCTCGTCCCACGTGGCGCCGACCTCGGCCGCCAGGCGGGCGTGCCGCTGCACCCCGCCAGGCTGCCGGGCGATCACCGTGCAGACCATACGGATCAACTCGTGGGTCTTGCGGTCGGGCGCGCGCAGCGAGTCGATGGAGGCCATCCACGCGTTCTGGGCCTGCAACACGCCCGGGGCCCACTCGCCGAGGAAGCGCTCGGAGGGAAAGGGCCACACGTCGTCGTCGACGTTGACGTTGACGTCCAGCTCCTCGTCAGGTTCGGGACCAGAGCTCATCGCGGGGTCATCGTACCGGCGCGCCGCCGGTTCAGGAACCGGGCTCGGGGTCGCGGGGCTGCCCGAGGATGCGCTCGGCGATCACGTTGCGCTGCACTTCGCTGGTGCCGCCGGCGATCGTCAGGCAGCGGGTGGAGAGGAAGCCCTCCTCCCAGCGTTGCGCCGCGCCGTCGAGCACCGCGCCGTCCGCGCCGTAGAGCGCCATGCCCATCTCCTGGACGCGCTGCTCGTGCTCCACGCCGAGCAGCTTGCGCACGCTCGAGCCGCTGCCGGGGTCGACGCCCGAGAGCGTGCGCAGCGTGGAGCGGTGCCCGAGCAGGGCCACCGTCTGCGCCTCGGCGATCAGATGGCCGAGGCGCTCCTCCATGCTGGGCGGGCCGGGCTCGCCGCGCTCGCTGCGGCGCGCCAGGGTCCGGGTCAGCGACTCGACGCCCGGTCCGAACGAGGCGCCCGTCGACATGGAGACGCGCTCGTTGGCCAGCGTCGTGCGTCCGATGCGCCAGCCGTCCCCCGGCAGGCCGACGACGGCGTCGTCGGGCACGAAGACGTCGTTGAAGAAGACCTCGTTGAACATGGCCGCCCCGGTCAGCTCGCGGAGCGGCCGGATGTCGAGGCCGTCGGCGTGCATGTCGACCACGAAGTAGGTGATGCCGGCGTGCTTGGCCGCATCGGGGTCCGAGCGGGCCAGGCAGATGCCGAAGTCGGCCGTCTGCGCCAGGGACGTCCATACTTTCTGGCCGTTGAGCACCCAGCCGCCGTCGACACGCGTCGCCTTCGTGCTCAGTGCGGCCAGGTCGGATCCCGCGCCGGGCTCGCTGAAGAGCTGGCACCAGTTGAGCGTGCCGTGCAGCGTCGGGCGGACCCAGCGTTCCTGCTGCTCGGCCGTGCCGTGCGCAATGAGGGTCGGGAGGGCCCAGGCCCCGACCGCCAGGTGGGGCCGGGGCACACCGGCGGCCGCCAGCTCCTCGTCGATGACGAGCTGCTCCAACGGCGAGGCCCCCCGGCCCCACGGCGCAGGCCAGTGCGGCATGATCAGCCGCGCCTCGGCGATGGCCGCTCGTCGGTCGGCCTCCCCCGTCGCCGCCACCTCGGCCACGACGGCGCGGATCTCCTCGCGCAGCGACTCGGCCTCGGCCGGCAGGTCGGCCGCCAGGTTGCGCCGGGCGCCGGCGATGGCCAGGGCAGCCACCTCGTGCTCGAGCGCGCCTACGTCGCCGCCGGCGAACAGCTGCAGGTTGGCCATGGCCCGCTTCAGGTAGAAGTGGGCATCGTGCTCCCAGGTGAAGCCGATGCCCCCGAGCAGCTGGATGCACTCCTTGGCGCAGTGCGCGGCAGCCCCCAGGGCCACGGCGCCGGCGATGCGTGCGCTCAGGTGGCGATCGTGTGACTCGTCGCCTTCGTCCCCCTCGTCGCCTTCGCTCCAGGCGGCGGCGGCGTCCCAGGCCACCGCCGCGGTCTGCTCGACGGCGACCAGCATGTCGGCCAGCGTGTGCTTCACGGCCTGGAACTGGCCGATCGGGCGGCCGAACTGGACACGCACCTTGGCGTACTCCGAGGCCGTCTGCAGGCACCAGCGCGCGATGCCCGCGCTCTCGGCCGCCGCCAACGTCAGGGCCAGGCCGCGCACGTCGTCGTCGGACACCATCACCTGCTCGCCCTGTGGCAGGACCAGGCCGTCGCCGGCGATGGTCAGCTGCCCCACGGCGCGCGTGCCGTCGATCCCGGGGAGCGCCTCGACGGAGACCGCACTGCCGAGGGCCAACCGATCCAACACGAGCCATCCCGTCCCGGTCCCGTAGTCGAGCGGGACGAGGATCAGGCGGGCGGTGGGCAGCCCGAGCACCGGGCGCACCGCACCCTCGAGCGCCAGCGCGCCGTCGTCCACCGTCCGCCAGGGTTGGGGCGTGGCACCCAGCGCCACGGCTGCTGTGATGGAGCCGTCGGCCAGTCCGCGCAACCACTCCGGCGGGACGGTCGCCGGCCCGCGCGCCGTGCGGGCGAGCGCGGCCGAGACGAGCACCGTGGGCAGCAGTGGCCCGGGGAAGAGGGCGAATCCCAACTCCTCGAGCACGACGGCCAGCTCCGCCAGCGCGAAGCCCTGCCCCCCCTGCTCCTCGCTCAGGTGGAGGCCGAGCCACCCTTGCGCGGCCATCTTCTCCCAGGCCGCGGGGAGCTCATCGGACCCGGCGGTCTCGGCCGCCTGGCGCGGCACCGACGCCGGGCAGTGCGTCTGGGCCCA
Source organism: uncultured Acidimicrobiaceae bacterium (assembly GCA_963794875.1). Classification (GTDB taxonomy): domain Bacteria; phylum Actinomycetota; class Acidimicrobiia; order Acidimicrobiales; family RAAP-2; genus Bog-473. Next base: position 99,039 of record CAWCFG010000014.1, on the reverse strand, counting down.
GCGCAACGCCGTGGCGCGCAGCGACTCGTGGTCCTCGGTGACGGCGATCGGCATTACGTCTTCTCCTCCAGCGAGACCTCGGCGCCGGCGCGCCAGAGGGAGATGGCACCGACCGGGCAGCCTTGCGCCGCGATGCGCAGCCGCTCCTCCTCGGTGGCCGCGGCATCCACCACGACGGCGTGGCCGTCGTCGCTGAGCTCGAAGGTCTCGGGCGCCCAGAAGACGCAGTTCCCCGACCCCATGCAGCGGTCCCAGTCGATCGAGACCTCCAGCGCCTGCGCCTCGTCCGCCATCACGCCGCCCCCGGGACGGCGGCGCCGGTGGGCACGCCCCCCGTGGCGAGCTCGGTCTGTCCGATGCCCGCAGTGGCCGCGACGTCCTGTCGCGCGTTGGCTCTGCCGCCCATAAGCCTGAAAACTAGCCCCCGGAGGAGAACACCACGGGCAGCGAGAGCGGCGAGCGGAAGGCCATGCCCTCTATGTGCGGCAGTTCGGCGTCGGGGTCCAACGTGAAGGGCCCGAGGCGGTCGAACAGGGTGTTGACGGCGATGCGGGACTCCATCCGGGCGAGATGCATGCCCAGGCAGACATGGACGCCGAAGCCGAAGCCCACGTGCTGGCGTTGCTGGCGGAACATGTCGAAGCGGTCAGGGTCGGCGTACTTGCGCTCGTCACGGTTGGCCGCGCCGATCAGGAGCGCCAGGTCCGCCCCTTCCTCAATGTGGACGCCGGCCAGCTCGGTGTCACGGGTGGCCCGGCGCAGGATCACGGTCACCGGCGGCTCCCAGCGCACGACCTCCTCGAAGGCGGAGGCGAACAGCGAGCGGTCCTGGTACAGCGCGTCGAACTGGGCCCGGTCCTGCAGCAACGCGTAGAGCAGGCTGCCCGAGGCGCGGTAGGTCGTCTCGACGCCCGCCGGCAGGATCAGGCGCAGGAATGAGAAGATCTCCTCGTCGGTCAGGCGCGTCCCCTCGACCTCTGCCTGCACCAGGTCGCTGATGAGGTCGTCCCCCGGCGCGGCGCGGCGCTCGGCCATCACGTCGGCGAAGTAGTCCCGCAGAGCGGCCGAGGCGGCCACCCCACGGTCCCAGTTGGCCGCCACGCTCGTGAGCTCGATCGCCCAGCGTTGGAACGTGGGGTAGTCCTGGCGCGGCAGGCCCAGGATCCGGGCGATCACCTGCACGGGGAAGTTGAACGTCACCGAGCGCACGAGGTCCGTCCGGCCCTCGTCGATGAAGGTGTCGACCAACTCGTTCACGACACGGGCGACCAGGTCCTCCTCCCAGCGCTCCAGCATTTTGGAGCGGAAGCTCCCGGCCACCAGGGTGCGGATGGCGCGGTGCTCGGGCTCGTCCATCTCCAGCATGGTGCGGCCCATCACCATGCCCACGACGTCCCCGTAGACGGCCGAGGAATAGGTCTCGTTGTCACGCAGTACCTGCACGACCTCGTCGAAGCCGAAGACCGTCACGGGGGCGGGCCTGGAGGGATCGGCGATGTCGGCGCCCTCGCCGAGGTCGATGGGACCGACATGCACGGGGCTCTCGCGCCGCAACCCGTGCAGCGCCGGGTAGGGGTCGCGGATCGTGCCCCCGACGACGTCCTTCAGCTCGTAGGGATCGAAGGGGACCGCCGTCGCATCGGCCGTCGAGCTGCGTCCAGGCATGTCGTTCCTCCACCCCCTGGGTTCCGGGTGTCACACGGGGGTCGGAGCCGACTCTAGCAAACGCTCGTTAGGGAACCCGGCATCGTCCACGGCCGTAGGCTCGGGAACGGAGCGGTGGCCTGCTCGAGCACGGGGCCAGCGGCCAGAGGGGGCAATCGGGCCACCATTGTGGAGATCCCGAGGTCAGAGGGGAAGATGTGCCAAAGACGACGATCGACACGCAGGCCGAGGGGGACGTTCCCGCACGGCGGGCCGGAGGCGGCCCGGGTGAGGGATCGGCGACCCGCCGCCGGATCCTCCAGATCGCCCTGACCCTCATGGCCCAGCGGGGCGTGGACGGGACCAGCATGCGGGACCTGGCCTCCGCCGCCGGCCTCAACGTGGCCTCGCTGTACCACTACTTCCCGAGCAAGCGGGACCTGCTCGAATCGGTGTTGATCGAACAGGGGTTCCTCCCCATTCGGCCGGCGCCCGACCGAGAGCGAGAGCCCGGGAGCCGACCCGCTGACCCTGGCCCAACTCCTGGCCGAGATCATGACCTCCATGTTCGAGGTGGAAGACTTCGTCCGCCTCATGGTGGGAGAGGCGATCCGCGGCGAGGAGACGGCCCGCGCCGTCGGGGTCGACCTGTTCGCCTCCTTCGAGAAGAGCATTGAGGACTGGGTCACCAGCAACCGTCCCGACCTCACCGAGGGGCCGGGCGCCGCCGCGGTGGCCCGCCTCCTCAGCGCCATGGTGGTCGGGATCTTCATCCAGCACGCCGCCGATGTGCTCGGCGAGGAGGGGGGTGACCTCACCGCCCTGTCCCTCGACCGGGCCCGCGAGGCGGCGTCCATCCTCCGACCGCCGGACTGACCACCGTGCCCGACCCCGACCCGACCAACGCGTCGACACACACCGAGCCCACCACGCCGACCACCGCGCCGACCGCCGTTGCCTCCGCCACCTTCACGGTGCCGGCCGAGAGGGTGTGGGCCTACCGCCTCGACTTCGCCAACCTGCCCGAATACAACCCCGACGTCAGCGGCGTCACGCGCGTCGCCGACGGCACCGGTCACGATGCGCGCAGGGGTCGGCGCCCGCTACACCTTCGGCCTGGCCGACCCCCGCCGGCCCGGGACCCACGTGCCCATAGAGCTCTGGACCGTCGAGGCCGTCGCCCCGACGCTCGTGGCGGCCGGGATGTCGGGCGGGAGCGACGCCTACGAGGAGTTCGTGGTGCGGCCGCTCGACGGCGGCGGGTGTGAGGCCACGCTCACCCTTGTGGGTCACCCTGCCCGGCCGGCCTCTCCGAGGACATCCGGGCCGCTGCCGCTGCGGGCAGCCTGGACTCCATCAGCAAGGAGCTCCGCCTCATGAAGCAGGTGCTCGAAGGCGGCAGCTAGCTGTGGGATCCATAGACCTTGTTGACGCGGAGAATCCGCAGATGAGGTGAGCCCCCAAGGCAATGTGGAGCTGTTGACACACCCACAAAGCCAGGAGGGCTCACAATGCACCGTAATGCTCCACTGACCCCAGAAGGCCGATTTCGGCTCTGCTGCTCGATTGAGGACGGCTGGACGGTGGCCGCAGCGGCCGAGTCGATGAACATCTCAAGGCAGACCGCCCACAAGTGGTGGCGGCGTTACCAAGAGGCTGGGGTCGATGGCCTGGCCTGACCGCTCGAGCCGTCCCCGGCGCTGTCCGTCCAAGACTCCCGCGCAGGTCGAACGGCGCATCGTCGAGTTGCGCCGACGTCACCAGCTCGGCCCAGCTCGTTTGGCTCCTCGAGCGGGCATTCCCGCCTCGACGCTGCACCGCGTCCTGCCCGGCACGGGATCTCTCGGCTCTCCGACCTGGACCGTCGGAGTGGTCGGGTCATCCGGCGGATCAAGACCTCTCGACCCGGCGAACTCGTCCACATGGACATCAAAAAGCAGGCCAAGATCCCTTCTGGCGGCGGCTGGCGGATGAACGGCAGGCAAGGCCAGTGACGGCCAGCACCAGTGCCGCACCAAATGGGCTACGCCTTCATCCACTCCGCCATCGATGCCCACAGCCGGCTGGCCTACTCCGAAGTCCACGCCAACGAACAGGCCGTCACAATGATGGCGTTTTGGCGGCGAGCGCTGGACTTCTTCGAGAACTACGGCATCATGGTCGAACGAGTCTTGACCGACAACGGGTCGTGTTATCGCTCGAAGCGACTTCGCCAAGCGAACTCGTCGCACGATCGATCCGCCACACGTTCATAAAGCCCTACCGACCCCAGACCAACGGCAAGGTCGAACGGTTCAACCGAACGCTGCTCAACGAGTGGGCCTACGCCCGGCCCTACCGGTCAGAAGCCGCCCGGACCCGGGCCCTGGACACATGGCTTCACATGTACAACCATCACCGGCACCACACGGCCATCGGAGGCCCACCCATCAGCCGCGTCAACAACCTGGTTGGATCCCACATCTAGCTGACTGAATTGCTGTAGTGGGCGTCGGCGTCGGCGAGGCGCTCGGCCAGGCGGGCCAACATCTTCACGCCGATCGCCGGCGTCGTCATCAACATCGACCTGAACTCACAAGCGTCGAAGACCAGCAGCTCCATGTCTGTCTCCGCCACGACGTCCGCCGTGCGGATCCCGCCGTAGAGGAGTGCCAGCTCGCCGAAGTACCCGCCCGGTCGTGAAATCCGCGACCTCGCGCTTCCCCAGCCGGCACGAGGCGATCCCGGAGAGCACGAGGAAGAACTCCCTGCCCGGCGGAGCCCTGGGCGGTCAGGACCTCGCCTTCCTCGATGCTGACCGGGGTGCCCAGCTGCGCAATGGATCGGAGCTCGCTCTGTGAGCAGCCGGAGAAGAGCGGGACCTCCTTCGACAAATCGATCTGTTGCTTCGGGATCCGATGCCGCATGTGACCCCCTGCACTGGGCTTGAACTGATTGTGGAACGCCGGTTGGAGCGTAGCGTCCCCAACCGCCGAGCGCAGGGTTCTTGGGCTGGCGATGGCTCTGCGGGCTCACCCGCCGTCTCGCAGGCGCTGGCGCAGCACGAACTTCTGGATCTTGCCCGACGGGGTCCGCGGCAACTCGTCGACGATCCGGATCTCCTCGGGCCACTTCTGGCGGGTCAGGCCCGCCGCCTGCAGGTGCGCCCGCAGGGCGTCCATGTCGGGGGGCTCGCTCCCGGGCTGCATGCGGAAGAATGCGCAGCCGTGCTCCCCGAGGCGCTCGTCGGGAGCGGCCACCACCGCCACCTCCGCCACGCCCTTCATGTGCGCCAGCAGCTGCTCCACCTCTGCGGCACTGACGTTCTCACCGCCGCGGATGATGATGTCCTTCACGCGGTCGGTGATGGTCAGGTAGCCCGTCCTGCTCGATGATGCCGATGTCGCCGGTGCTGAACCAGCCGTCGGCGTCGATGAACTCGCGCGTTGAGCGCGGGGTCGGTGTACCCGGCGAAGCGGTCCGGCCCCCGGCTGAGGATCTCGCCGGGCTCGCCCACGCCGACGTCGTGGCCGTCCTCGTCGACCGTCCGGATCTCGACCCACTCCATCGGCCTGCCGTCGGTGTGGATCCGCTTCTCCTTGGGCGCGTCGTGCTGGGACCCGGTGATGGAGGGGTGCTCCGTCGACCCGTAGGAGCGCACGAGCGAGATCCCGAGAGCGTCCGCCCGCTCGGCCACCGCGTTGGGGATCGGCGAGCCGCCCAGTCCGACGTAGCGCATGAGCTCCACGTGCTCGGGCCCGAACCCCGGGGAGTCGAGCAGGCTCGTGAAGAAGTAGGTCGAGCCGCTGCCGGCGGCGATGTGCTCCTCGACCATGGCGTCGAGGACGGTGGGCGGGTCCCAGCCGTCGATCATGTAGATGGGCCGGCCGCTGTAGAGCGGGCACAGCAGGCCGCCCAGCATGCCGATGGCGTGGCCGACCGGGGCGCCCACGAGGCTGGGCAGGTCGCGCATGGACTGGTGATCGGACAGCTGCCGCACCTCACAGCCGAGGGTGCGGTGCGTGTGCACGACCCCCTTGGGGTCCGCCGTCGTGCCCGAGGTGTAGCCGATCAGCGCCGCGCCGTCCGGGTCGACGTGCACCGGCCCGTCGACGGCGTCAGCGCCGCGCAGGTCGTCGAAGCGCACGAAGCCGGACGCGTCGTCGGCCATGTCGCCCACCACCACGACGTGCTCCAGGTCTCGACAGGCCGTCGCGCACCGTCGCCAGGTCGGCCAGGTAGTCGCGTTGTCCGATGCGCGACACGATGAGCAGCGCCTTGGCCCCGCTCTGGCGCAGGATGAACCCGAGCTCCTTGGGACCGTAGAAGTGCACGATCGGCACCAGGGTCACGCCGAGCATGCTGCAGGCGTAGAAGGTGATCGCCGCCTCGACCCAGTTCGGCAGCTGGAAGGCCACCATGTCGCCCGGCCCGATCCCGAGCGCGCGCAGCCCGCCGGCCACCCGCAGCGACTCCTCGTAGACCTCGCCGACCGTGCCGAGGTACGGGTTGGTCGGCGACCAGATCCGGAAGCGCCGGTTCGGATCCTCGAGGAGCGCGTCGCGCAGGAACTCCCCGAGCGTGCGGTCGTCCCACGCGCCCTCGGCCAGGTAGCGCGCGGCCAGATCGGCCGGCATCGGGCGGAGCTCGAACGTGGTCATGCCGATTCGATGAAGAGGGCCGCCAGCCGGTGCCGCTGTGCTCCGGCTCCGCCGGCCAGCAGATCGTTCTGCTTCACCCGCTTGAAGAGGAAGTGGGCGTCGTTGGCCCAGGTGAACCCCACGCCTCCGTGCAGCTGGATGTCGTCGCCGGTGACCCTGACGCCGGCTTCCGCCGCGTAGCTCGAGGCCATGGCGGCGGACTGCGCCCGCTCCGGCGCCTCCGTGTCCGAGGCCCAGGCGGCGAACTGGAAGCCGGCCCGCGCCATCTCCACCTGCTGGAACATCTCGACCAGGCGATGACGGACCGTCTGGTACGTGGCGACGGGCTTGTCGAAGACGATCCGTTCCGACGTGTAGGCGATGGCCTCGGTCAGCGCCCGATCGGCCGCACCGACGGTCTCTGCCGCCAACCCGATGGCGATGTCGTCCTCAATCCGCTGCCAGAGCCCCGCCTGGCTGCCCGACGGTCCCAGGGGGACGACGGGCGTGTCGTCGAGCACGAGCCGGGCCAGCTTGCGGGTGGGATCGAGCGAAGGGACGAGCACGGCCTCGGGCGACTCGAGCAGGTACGAGCGCACACCTTCCTCGCTGCGCGCCACCACGATGACCCAGTCGGCCGTGTGGCCGTCCATCACGATCGGCTTCTCACCGCTCACGACCCATTGCGCCGCCTTGCGGCGTGCCCGGGTGCGCACGGTCTGCAGCGGCTCGCCGTGTCCCTGCTCACCGAGCGCGACCGTGCCCCGGCGAGCGCCGGAGGCCAGGTCGGTCAGACAGCTCCGTCGCGCCGAGCGCACGGGCGGCCAGCGTGGCCGCCACCGCGGACGAGAAGAACGGCCCGGGAAGGGGAACGCGGCCCATCTGCTCGAGGACGACGCACATTTCGAGCAGGCCCGCCCCGGTGCCGCCGTACTCCTCGGGCACCAGCAGACCCGTCCACCCCAGCTCGACCAGCGTGGACCACAGTGCCGGCGTCATGCCGTCGGGCTCGTCGACCAGCTGACGCAGCACGGCGGGCGCGCACTCACGCTCGAGCGCACCGCGGGCCACGTCCTGCAGTGCGAGCTGCTCGTCGTCGTACGTGAAGTCCACGGCCTCCCCTACGTCTTGTGCGTCTCGCGCGCGTCTGTACGTGCGTCCGTTTGGCTTCGCTCTGCGCCGTGCCATTCCCTGACACCGGCGTCAGAGTACACGGTGGTCGGATACCCTTCCCCTCGTGGATTTCGCCCTTGCCCCCGAGGATGAGAAGTTCCGCGACGAGTTGCGGGCCTGGCTCGACGAGAACCTGCCCCCGTTCCTCGAAGCCGAGGCGTTGGCCGACGACGCCAGCCTCTCGGGCGAGGCCAGCCAGCAACGTCGGCAGAAGTGGCAGCGCAAGCTGCACGAGGGTGGGTGGGCCGCCATCCACTGGGGGCCCGACTACGCGCAGGGGCGCACCATCAACGCAATGCAGCGCCTCCTCTATTCGGAGGTGATGGCCGAGTACCGCACGCCGGGGACCTTCAACACGAACGGGATCTGGCAGATCGGGCCGATGATCATTCAGTGGGGCACCGAGGAGCAGAAGGCGCAGTGGCTGCCTTCGATCCTCGAGGCCGAAGAGCACTGGTGCCAGGGCTTCAGCGAGCCCATGGCGGGCAACGACCTGGCCAACCTGCGGACGTCGGCGATCTACGACCCCGAGACCGACGAGTACGTGATCAACGGCTCGAAGATCTGGATCTCCTCCGCGCACCTGGCCACGTGGGGACTGTTCCTGCTGCGCACCGACCCGACGGCGATCGAGCGCGGCAAGAAGCACGAGGGGATCACGGCCTTCATCCTCAACCTGAAGACGCCGGGCATCGACGTGCGGCCGATCCGCGACATGGCCGGCGAGGAGCTCTTCAACGAGATCTTCTTCACCGACGTGCGGATCCCGGCCAAGTGGCGCCTCGGCGAGGAGGGCGCCGGCTGGATGGTCGCCATGGGCACCCTCGGCTTCGAGCGCGTCGGCATCGCCTCGCAGATCGCCATCCTTGCCGCCGACCTGCGCGCCATGGTGGAAGCCGCACGCAGCGTGAACCCGGGCGCGCTCGAGGACCCTTCCCTGCGCGACCGCATCGCCAAGGTCTGGACCGAGATCGAGCTGGCCCGCCTCCTGTCGCTGCGGGCCCTCTCCAAAATCATGAAGGGCGAGAAGAACTGGCCCGAGGTCCCCTTCGCCAAGCTCTCCTGGTCGTCGATGGCCCAGACGCTGGCCGAGCTGGCCGTCGACCTGCTCGGCCCCGCCGGTGCGCTGGCCCGAGGCGGTCCCGACGCGGTCGACCGGGGCAAGTGGACCCGCCTCTACGCCTTCCAGCGCTACTCGACGATCGGCGGCGGCTCCACCGAGATCCAGAAGAACATCATCGCCGACCGGGCCATCGCCATGCCCGGCAAGTCGCGCGCCTGACCCCGCTCCGACCGTTGCCCGCCGACCCCCGCGCCACCTGCATCATCGGCGTCGCCCGCCGTACCTGGCACCCCGTCCGACGCGCCCGACGGTGCACCCGAGCCTCTCGCCATGTGGGAGCAGGTGGCCCGTGACGCGCGGCCGACGCCACCGGAGCCGCCGACGTCCTGCCCGCGCTCGAGAGCATCGACGTCGTCTACTCGCAGTCGTGGCAGTACGACGATGCCGTGGCCCGACTGTCCGAGCGCATCGGCGCCTCGCCGGCACGCCGGCGCTACTCGGGCATCGGCGGGTCCGTGCCCCTGGTGTTGGCCACCGACGCGGCACGTGAGATCCGGGCAGGCAACCTCGACCTGGCACTGATCGCCGGCGCTGAGGCGTTGGCCACCGTCCGCCGCCTCAAGAAGGCCGGCGAGAAGCCGAGTGGTCCTTCCGTCCGGCCGAGAAGCGGCCCTTCCCCATAGACATGGAGTTCGACCCCTCCGAGATCACGCCACGCTGTGTTCGAGGCCTACCTGACCTTCGCGCTGTTCGACAACGCCCGCCGGGCCCACCTCGGCCGGGACCTCGACGAGCACCGGGACCTGCTGGGCCGCGTGCTGGCGCCCATGACGCGCATCGCGGCAGCGAGCCCCCACGCCTGGTTCCCCGTCGCCCGCTCCGCCGACGAGATCGTGACGGCGGTCCCGGACAACCGCATGGTGGCCTACCCGTACACCAAGCTGATGACGTCGATCATGGACGTCGACATGGCTGCCGCGCTGGTGCTGGCCAGCGCGGCCAAGGCGGACGCGCTGGGCGTTCCGGAGGAGCGGCGGGTCTACCTGCGCGGCGCCGCCTACGCCGAGGACCCTGCGCATGTGGCCGGCCACCCCGAGCTGTGGCGCTCCCCCGCCATGGCCGCCGCGGCCGGAGCGGCGCTGGCCGGCGCCGGCATCGGAGCTGACGACGTGGCCCACTTCGACCTCTACTCCTGCTTCGCCAGCTCCGTGTGCTTCGCACTCGATGCGCTCGGGATCAGCGAGGACGACGGCCGGCGCCGTGACGCAGACGGGCGGGTTGCCGTACCACGGCGGGCCGGGGTCGAACTACATGACCCACGCGCTGGCGGCCATGGTCGAGACGCTCCGCCGCGAGCCCGGCTCCTACGGCGTGACGAGCGGGGTCGGCATGCACATGCAGAAGCACGCCTACGGCGTGTGGTCGACCGATCCCGGACGCCGGCGTGCTGACCGACGCGGCGCCCTCCATCGCCGCCGACCGAGCCCCTCGGACAATCGTCGAGGCGCCCGAGGGCGACGGCCACCGTCGCGACCTACACGGTGCTGCACGGCCGTGACGGCGGTCCCGAGCGCGCCGTGCTGATCTGCGACCTGCCCGATGGCGGTCGTTGCTACGCGCTGCTCGACGGTGGGGCGGCCGTGCTCGCGGGGACCGAGGCCGACGAGCTGATCGGGCGGCAGTGTCACCCTCACGCCGGCCGACGGGATCAACCACGCCGCACTCGGCTGAGACCAGGCGGCTGCCGGCCGCGTTGGTCGCCGGCCCAGATTGTCGCCGGCATCGACGGCTGCCCGGGGCGGCTGGGTCGTCGTCACGCTCACCCGCGGCACCGGACGACCGGCGGACGTGCGCGCTCGTCCCCGATCTCCATGCCGTCGTCGCCCGGGTCGACGCAGGCGAGCTCGCCGCCGGCGCCATCGACATCCCGATCGGCCTGGCGCCCCGGGGCCCCGCGCCGGGCCGACATCGAGGCCCGGCGCAGTGGGGCCGCGGCGCAGCTCGGTCTTCCCCGCCCCGGCGCGGTCCGTCCTCGCCGCGACCAGCTACGAGGAGGCCTGCGCCCTCTCGCGGGCCGCCTGCGGCAAGGCGATCTCAAAACAACTCTTCAACATCCTGCCGAAGATCCGCGAAGTCGATGCGCGTCAGTCACACCGCGCCGCCAGCGCCGACTGTTCGAGATGTGCCCCGAGCTCAGCCTGGCGATCATGGCCGGCGCGCCGATGACCCATGCCAAGACCACGGCGGCGGGACGGGCCGAACGGCTGCACGCGCTCGGAGCCGTCGTTCGGCGCGTCACGAGATCGAGCGCCACGCGCGGTCCGTGCCGCGAGCGGCCAAGCGACGACGTCTCGACGCCTTCGCCGGCGCGTGGACCGCCCGGCGTTCACGCGCCGCCGGACACCTGCAGCTCGGCGGCTGACGTGGACGAGCGGGGCTGCGCATGGAGGTGGTCGCCTGATCGCCGGACGCAGCCAGCGGGCTGGGGCCGCTCCACGAGCGCCTCCAGACCGGTCGCGGCTCGAGCCCACTCGGCCGCCCCGGCGAGAAATCGAGGAACTGCGTCACCCGCATGGCGCGCATGATGCCGCGGCCGATGGCCGGCACGTGCTGGCGGTGCGAGATCGGTGACCAACTCGGGCTCGGAGAGCTCGTACTCCTGGCCCCGGGTGATCAGGCGCACGGCGCCGTGGGCCAGCGCGTTGCGCACCCACTCGGCGTCGCGGGCCGTAGGTCAGGGCGAAGCGGAACCCGTCCTTCGTGCGGAACACGTTGACGGGCGTGCGGTAGACGGTCCGGGTCCGCCGACCGACGTGGATCACGATGCCGAGCCCCGGCGCCCACCCGCCACATGGACGGCGACCTTGTTGGTCACGGCACGGTTGAAGCGCGCCACGCGCCGGCCGAGGCGGGGCGGGCGCGGCGCGACGTGGGACGCCGACCTGCGCTGCCCGGAGTGCGCGCTCATACCAGCGTCAGCCCCCCGTCGACGGCCAGCACCTGCCCGGTGACATAGCTCGCCTCGTCCGAGAGCAGGAAGACCGCCACCGCCGCCACCTCCCACGCCGTGCCCTGCCGGCCCAGCGGCACGGGTGAGCGGGTGCGCGACGGCCGCCCGGCGGAGGCGGCCCGGCCGAGCGGCGTGTCGATCAGGCCCGGCGCCAGCACGTTGGCCCGGATGCCGCGGCGGGCGCCCTCGACGGCGACGTGGCGGCTGAGGCCGATGAGCCCGGCCTTGGATGCGTCGTAGGCGGGGATGCGGCTCCCGGGGCGCAGGCCCGCCACCGAGCCCACGAAGACGATGGCGGCGTTGTCGGACAGGGTGACCAGCGCGCGGCGCACCAGCATGAAATGCGCGCGCAGGTTGAGGTCGAACGTCTTGTCCCAGTCGTCGATGGACGTGCCCGCCACGCCCATGCCGAAGCCGGTGCCCACGTTGAGCACCAGCCCGTCGGGTGCCAGGCCCGGCTCGTCGGAGACCGCCAGCCGGCAGCCCTCCTCGGTGGTGACGTCGGCCACCACGACCGCCGCCTTCCCGCCCTCCTCGGTGATCAGCCGCCACGTCTCCTCGACCGCCGCCTCGTCGCGGTCGACGCAGACGACGGACGCGCCCTCCCGTGCCGCCCGCACGGCGATGGCGCGGCCGTTGCCGACCGGCGCGTCCGGGTCACGCGACGGCTGGGTCCCGGCACCGATCACCGTGATGCTCCGTCCGGCCAGGAGCGACGTCATGCGATCACCGGTGCCCTCGACGCCCCCGGACCGCCCGGCACGCTCGCGCCAGCGCCTCGGCCCGGGGCTCGAGCTGGATCCGCAGCGACCGCAGCACGGTGGTCAGCATCAGGTAGTGGCCGATCAGCATGAGCAGCTCGATGAGCTCGCTCTCGCGGAGCAGGTCCTGCCAGCGCGTCCCAGGTGGCGTCGGACACAGCCCGTCGTCGGCCGTCTCGTCGACGGCCCGCAGCGCGGCGCGCTCGAGCGGCGCCCACTCGACCGCGTCGAGCCCGCCCGCCACCGTCGCCCGAGCGCCGCCAGCTCGGCGGCTGTGACGCCCTGCGCCTCGGCCAGCTCGATGTGCTGCGCCCATTCGTAGCGACCGCCGAAGCGGGCGGCGGTGCGCAGGATCACCAGCTCGCGCAGGCGGCCGGGAAGGCTCCCGGCGAGCAACGCGCCCGCCGAAGCCCAGCCAGCGGCGGAACAGCTCCGGGTCGGCCCGGCCCAGCGTCGTGAAGATGTGCATCGGCTCGTCCGTGCCGCCCGGCGAGTTCTCCAGGACCCGGGTCAGGACGTCGTCCCACTCGCCGGCGGCGAGCGGCGGGAGACGGGGCCCGGTGTGGTCATCGCCGCATCGTAGGCACGCAGCGGCCGGCCGGGTCTCTCCGGCCTGCCACGTCAGCGCAGCGGGCGGAATCCCATGGGCGGCGGGCCGGTTCCGGGCAGCTGCCGCACCGGGGCATCGGGCCGGCCCACCTCGTCGAGGATCCCGTACCCGAGCGCCTCGTCCGCGCCCAGGAAGCGGCCCCGCTCCAGGTCCTGCTCGACCGTCGCCGGCGCCTGGCCCGTGGCGGCCGCCACCCGGGCGCAGAAGCGCTCCCGCTCGGCCGGCGCGCAGCTCGGCCCACTGGGCCACGTTGCGCGACGTGGGCCTGCAGCTGGGTCACCGGCTCGGACAGCGAGAAGCGCGTGCTCGGCAAGGCGGAACGGTGGCCGCAGACGGCCACCACGCCGACGGCGCCGCCACCCACCTGCCCGAGGCACAGCGCCCGGACCGGCACGCCCATCAGCTCGATCACGTCCATCAGCGTCAGCGCCGGGTGCCAGGGCGGCCTCGCCGCAGTCGACGCGCAGGGTCACGGGCTCGTCGCCCTCGGCATCGAGCGTCATCAGCTCCGCCGCCACCCGGGTGACGGAGAGATCGTCGAGCGGGCCGTGCAGGAGGACGACCCGCTGCGCCAGCAGCGCGGCGCGCCACCACGTCGGACAGCGGCTCGGGGCCCCGCCCCGCCCCAGTCGGCCCGGACCGGGCGGCAACCAGGGCCAGGGCTCCTCGCGTTCAGTCATGCTCGATCCTCCATTCCAGCCGGGCGCCCGAGCGCCGTCGTGTAGCGCTCCACCGTCGACAGGCGGACGTCGAGGTCACCCGCCTCGAAGCGGGCCACCGCCGACTGCGAGGTCCCCATGCGGGCGGCCACCTCGGCCTGGGACAGCCCGAGCTCCCGGCGCAGCGTCATCAGCTGCCCCGACACCGAGTGCCGGCGCTCGGCCATCTCGCGGAAGCCCGGGAAGACGGTCGGATGGCGGCGCTCGCTCACGACGGGCTCATTATCTCATATTTGATATAACGTGGGAAGGACCCAGCGACCCGCACAGCACAGACGGAGACGAGACGGAGGAGCACCATGAGCCCGACCACGACCAGCCAGGCGACCGAGACCGCCTGCACCAGGTCTTCGTCCCCACCGTGATCGAGGAGGGCAACCGGGGAGACCGCGCCTTCGACATCTACAGCCAGCTGCTGCGCGAGCGGATCGTCTTCCTGGGCCAGGAGGTGGACGACCAGGTGGCCAACCTGATCATCTCGCAGATGCTGTTCCTCGAGGCGCAGAACAGCGAGCGGGACATCTACCTCTACATCAACTCCCCCGGCGGGCGTGGCCTACGCCGGCATGGCCATCTACGACGTCATGCAGCACGTCGAGCCGGACGTGTCGACCATCTGCGTCGGCATGGGCATGTCCGCCGCCGCCATGATCCTCTCGGGCGGCGCGGCCGGGAAAGCGCTTCGCCCTGCCCAACGCCCGCATCATGATCCACCAGGGCTCGGCCGGCACCCGCGGGGCGCCCTCGGACATGGAGATCCAGCTGCGCGAGGTCCTGTCGCTGACCCGCCGCATGTCCGAGATCATCGCCCACCACAGCGGGCAGCCCCTGGAGCAGGTGGCCCAGGACATCGACCGCGACTACTACATGACCTCGGCCGAGGCCCGCGACTACGGGATCATCGACGACATCATCCTCCCCCGCCGCGGCCTGTGCGCTCCGGCGCGCTCGGTGGTCGGCTCGGACACGGAAATCCGAACTCCAGGTAGCCAGCGCCTGAACACGACCTGAAACCGCGGCGAGTCGCGCGCCACGCTTCGGTTCCGCCGATGCGGCGGAATCGGGCGATGTTTCGGTCCGGCTGCCGCGAACCGTGTTTCGCGCCTCCTCCTCCTGCGTCCAGCCCGATACCGGCCGCCGGCCCCGACGCGTCCGCCGGGCCGGGCCACGAACGTCCGCCGGGATCCGCCCGTCTCGCACCGAGGGTGGCGCGGGGGCATAAGGTGGGTGACATTGGTGTCAGGGAAGTCGGCGGCGCCGGCGCGTCGAGCGGCAAGAAGGGGAGGACGAAATGCGCACTGAGGACATGATCCTGGTCAGTGTCGACGACCACGTCATTGAGCCTCGTGGGATGTTCGACGGGCTGCTGCCGGCCAAGTACCAGGACAAGGCCCCCAAGCTCGTCCGCCGCGACGACGGCACCGACGTCTGGGTCTACGACGGCAACCAGATCCCCAACGTCGGCCTCAACGCCGTCGTCGGCCGCCCGCCCGAGGAGTACGGCATCGAGCCCACCTCGCTCGACGACATGCGCGTCGGTTGCTACGACGTCCACGAGCGGGTCCGCGACATGTCGGTCAACGGCGTGCTCGGCTCCATGTGCTTCCCGTCCTTCCCGCAGTTCTGCGGCCAGCTCTTCGCCCGGCGCGAGGACAAGGACGAGGCGCTCGCCATGGTGCGGGCCTACAACGACTGGCACATCGACCGCTGGTGCGGCGCCGAGCCGGGACGGTTCATTCCCCTCTCCATCCCCGTCATCTGGGACCCCGAGCTCGGTGCGGAGGAGATCCACCGGGTGGCCAAGAAGGGCTGCCACGCCGTCACCTTCTCCGAGAACCCCGAGAAGCTCGGCTGGCCCTCGCTGCACAACGAGCACTGGGACCCGTTCTGGGCCGCCTGCGCCGACGAGGGCACGGTCGTGTGCATGCACCTGGGCTCGTCCTCGCAGATCCTGATGACCTCGGTGGAGGCGCCGATCGACGTGATGATCAGCCTGCAGCCCATCAACATGGTGCAGGCCGCCGCCGACCTCGTCTGGTCGCCCATCCTGCGCAAGTACAAGGACCTGCACTTCGCCCTGTCCGAGGGCGGCATCGGCTGGATCCCCTACGCCCTCGAGCGCATCGACTACGTCTACGAGCACCACCGCAAGTGGACGGGCCAGGACTTCGGCGACCAGCTGCCGAGCCAGGTCTTCAAGGACCGCGTCATCACCTGCTTCATCGACGACGCCTTCGGCGTGCAGAACCGCGAGTACATGAACATCGACAACATCACGTGGGAGTGCGACTACCCGCACTCGGACTCGACCTGGCCGCAGTCGCCCGAGGGGCTCATGAAGTATCTCGATGGCGTGTCCGACGAGGACATCGACAAGATGACCCACCTCAACGCCATGAAGCACTTCCAGTTCGACCCGTTCAGCGTGCGGCCGCGCGAGAAGTGCACGGTGGGGGCGCTGCGGGCCGAGGCGTCCGACGTCGACACCGCGCTGGTCTCCCGGGCCCGCGGGCAGACGTCGGTGAACGAGAAGGGCATCGTGAGCGTGAGCAGCTTCACGACACGCGCCTGACCGACGACGACTGACGTCGAGATCTCGGCCCGACCCTGGCCCGCACTGCCAGTCCTCGTCCATGACGGCCGGCGCAGCGTCGGCCCGCCGCACGACCGACCACGCGGAGCCCATGTCGATCGACTACGCCCTCGGTGACGACCATGTCGTCACCATCACCATCAACCGCCCCGAAGCGCGCAACTCCATGGACATGGAGCACTTCTTCCAGCTGCGCTCGGCCTGGGACCGTTTCGGTGAGGACGACGACGCCTACGTCGCCATCATCACCGGAGTCGGGAAGGACTTCTGCGTCGGGGCCGACCTCAAGACGTACATCCCGCAGATCACCGAGCTGCAGAGCAAGATGCAGGCGGGCGAGCGCCCCGAGGAGCTCGGCGGCTACCGGCTCGACGACGGCGTCAAGGCCGTCCTGCGCGGCACCAAGCTCTACAAGCCGATCATCGCGGCGGTCAACGGCGTCTGCGTGGCCGGTGGCATGGAGATGCTGGGCGGCACCGACCTGCGGGTGGCCAGCGACACCGCCACCTTCGGGGTGATGGAGCCCAAGCGCGGGCTGTTCGCCGGCGGCGGCACCACGGTGCGCCTCCCCCGCCAGGTCCCCTGGCCGGCCGCCATGGAGCTGCTGCTGTGCGCCGACCAGGTGCCGGCGCAGCGTGCCTACGAGATGGGCCTGGTCAACGAGGTCTGCCGCCCCGCCGACCTGATGGAGCGGGCGTTCGACTACGCCCACCGCATCACGGCCAACGGCCCCTTCGCCATCCGCAAGACCAAGGAGTCGGCGCTGCGCGGGCTGGCCACCGACATGAAGGAGGCCTACCGGATCGAGTCGGAGATCTCGGGCGAGGTCTTCAGCAGCGAGGACGCCAAGGAGGGGCCCAAGGCGTTCGCCGAGAAGCGGACGCCGAACTGGCAGAACCGCTGAGCCGGGTGCGGCCCAATCGTGTGGCCGGTCCAGTTGCCGTTATCGATGCCGGTGCCGGCGCAGGGGCACGACGAGCTCGGTGATGAGGGAGATCAACGCCCCGCCCACCACTCCGAAGAGGACGCCCGAGTAGAAGGCGTCGTTGTTCTCGTGCTGTGCCGCGCTCGAGTTGGTGGCGGCCACCTGAATCACCTGCGGCGTATCTTGGATCGTCCAGGTCCACGAGGTGGGCGCGGACACCATCGGATGCGGGTCCGTCTGGATTGCGAAATCGGCCGTGTTGTTCCCGTCCTCGAGATAGAGCACCCGCCGGACCAGACCGACAGCGAGATCTCCCGCCTGCGGGATCTGGGTATAGGGGATCCCGCTCGCGATGCCCCGCAGGGGTGGGAAGCGGGCGCTGAGGTACGGGCCGCTGAGGCTGAACGGGGACGCTGAGTCCCAATGGATGCACAGCCCCGGCGGGGGCACGTTGTCCCCGATCGTCTCCTTGTCCTTGGTGGGAAGCGGAGGCACGACGAGCGCCGGGGTCGGCGATCCCAGGGGGATCTGGACCGTGCCGAACCGGTAGCCCGAATGCGCGGCGCACGGCCGCGCCGTGCCCGGATTCAAGACGATGTAGTCCCAGAGCCTGCTGGGCAGCGGCTCACCGTCGAACTTCACCGCCGGACCCGTTCCGGTGCCGGCACCGCCAGCGCCTTGCGGCCCCCCGAAGAACTCGTAGGGAATGGAGTCGTTCAACGGAACGGCGCCCTTGGCGGAGACACGCGACGCCTTGAGGGTGGCGCCGTCCTCGCCCGACTGCGTCAGGGTCTGCTCGACGCCATACCCGGAACCCGCGACCAACACCCCGACGTTCTGCGGAACGGGTGCGAATCCGTTGGAGTCGGGATGGAGCATCCAGCCCACGATGCCCAGCGCGAGGCAGATGACGACCAGCGCGACCACGAGGACCACGTGGAGCTCTTCGAAGTAGCTGCCCTTGCGTGGCGGGGCCTCCCCGCTCCCCTCTGTTGCCGCCCCTTCCCCATGGCCGCCCATAGCTGCACCGTACCGCCCCGGGCCCGGCGTCTGCACTGGGGTTGCATCAGGTCGGGAGGGCGGTCCGGCGCAGGACGCGCGCAGCGAGGGGAAGCCGACCACGAAGGTCTGCAGCCGCCAGCCGCGGGGGGGAGGCCGCGACGCCTGGCCATGCCCCCGGCGACCACCGCCTCGGTCGCGTGAATGACGGCGGTCGCGAGCAACATGGCCTGCAAGGTCTCGCGGGGTGGCAGGGAGACCATGTCGTCCACCTTGTCGTACGCGGACTTGCTCACTGCCAGCTTCGTGAGGGCGACGATGCCGCCGTCGAGGAGGAGGAACCAGAACAACGAGGGCCGGATCACGCCCGACCGCTTTGCGCGTGCCATGGAACGTTCTATCGAGATGGAGCGCCAGGGAGCAATTGCACCGGCTCCGGCCGCCGCGCCGACGCGGCCCGGGGCGAGGCGGCCAGCTGCCCACAGGCAGCGTCGATCTCCGCGCCCCGCGTGATGCGGATGGTGGCGTTCACCCCGAGCGACGACAAGTGGTCGCGAAACCCGCGGACCCGGGCGCGCGACGAGCCGACCACGGGGTAGCCCCGGGTGGGGTTGAGGGGGATGAGGTTGACGTGCGCACCGAGCGGGCGGGCGAACGCCGCCAGCTCGACGGCGTCGCTCTCCCGGTCGTTGACGCCGTCGATGAGGGCCCATTCGATGGACAGGCGCCGCCCGCTGGCCGCCACGTATTCGGCGCAGGCGTCGGCCAGCACGGCGAGCGGATAGCGCCGGTTGATCGGTACGAGCTCGTCGCGCAATTCGTCGTTGGCGGCATGGAGCGACACGGCCAGGTTGACCGGCAGCGTCTCCGCGGCCAGGCGCCGGATACCGGGCACGATGCCCACCGTGGAGAGCGTCAGATGGCGCGCCGAAAGACCCATGTCCCCATGCAGCCGCCCGATGGCACCCCAGACCCGGTCGTAGTTGGCCAGGGGCTCGCCCATCCCCATGAAGACGACGTTGGAGACCCTCCTCGGCCGGGCGTCCCGCATGGCGACGGCCACCTGCTCGACGATCTCGCCCTGGGTCAGTTGCCGCTGGAAGCCCGCCTGGCCGGTGGCGCAGAACTGGCAGGCCATGGCGCAGCCGGCCTGGGTCGACACACAGACGGTCACCCGGTCGGGGTAACGCATCAGCACGGTCTCCACCTGTGCGCCGTCGCCGAGCGCCCACAGCCACTTGGTGGTCTCGCCGTCATCGGCGGATTGCCGGGTGACCTCCTCCAGTGCCGGCGGCAGCGCGATGGCCAGCGCGTGACGCAGATGGCGGGCAGCTCGGTCAGCTCCTCGGGTCGCTGGACCCGTGCGTGGAGGCCGTCCCAGACCTGCCGCACCCGATAGGCCGGTTCTCCCTGGAGGATCTCGGTCAGCTCCTCGCGCGTGACGTCGTAGGGCGCGGGCACCGACCCAGGCTACGGGGCGAGAGACTCAGTCGGAGCCCAGGATGATGGTGCCGGCCGCGGTGAACCAGCCGCTGGTGCCGTTCACGCAGGCCAGCTTGGCGTCGGGCACCTGTCGTGCCCCACACTCGCCCCGCAGCTGCCGCACCGCCTCAATGAGCAGAAAGATCCCCCGCATGCCGGGCTGGCAGGCGGAGAGACCGCCCCCGTCCGTGTTGGTGGGGAGCGCCCCGCCGACGCGCAGCCTGCCGTCCTCCACGAAGGCGCCACCGTCGCCCTTCGAGCAGAAGCCGAGCCCCTCCAGGGTCAAGATGACCATGGGCGTGAAGGCGTCGTAGACCTGCGCGGTGTCGATATCGGCGGGGGTGACGCCGGCGCGCTCGAAGGCGAGCCTCCCGGAACGGACGCACGGCGACTCGGTGAAGTCCTCCCATTCGCTCATGGTCGTGTGGGAGGCGGCCTCGCCGGTGCCGAGGACCCATACGGGCCCTTTGGCGCAATCGCGTGCCCGATCCTCGTGCGTGAGCACGATGGCACCGCCGCCGTCGGTGCGGGGGCAGCAATGGAGCTTGGTCAGAGGGTCCCACACCATTGGCGCGTCGACGACGTCGTCGATGGTGATGGGGTCCCGGTAGAAGGCGTCGGGATTGAGGCTCGCGTTGTAACGGGTGGACACAGCCACCTCGGCCAACTGCTCAATGGTGGTACCGAACTCATACATATGACGTCGGGCCACCATGGCGTAGTGCGACCCCACCGGATGGCCGAACGGTGCAGCGAATTGAATCGGTCCCCGGGTCCCGAAGGAGAGGTTGGCCATGCGCAGCTTCTTCTTCAGATCGGCCCGCTGCGTCGATCCGTAGGTCAGGACGACCACCTCGACCAGGCCCTGTGCGATGGCCGCTGCGGCGTGCTCGGCCATGAACTCCCAGATGCTGCCGCCGTGACCGGTGGAGTCCACCCAGTTGGGCCGCAAACCGAGATATTCGGCCAGTTCGACCGGGGGCAGCGCGCCGGTGAGGGACATGAATCCGTCGACTTCGGACTTGTCGATCCCCGCGTCCGCCAGGGCGCGCGTCGTGCCCTGGAAGTTCAATTGAAAGGCCGTCTTGTCGTCGACGCGCCCACAGTCGGACGTGGACGCCCCGACGATCGCCACCCGGCGGCCGACCATGGGTGTCAGCCACCTCTTTTGTGGGCGGTGCGACGCGGGAGGGTCATCGGCGCGATGGCCACCTTGGCGCCCCGGGTCGAGGTCGAGATGGAGGGGCTCACCACAGTCGATCGAGGGATCACCACGGTCGCCGTCGTGGCCCGACGTCGTGACCACGGCGATCTTCGTCCGAGACACCTATAGGGCCGACGCATCTGTGGACCACCGTAACGGTGCCCCGAGAGGGCGAGCAATTCGTCCGAATAGACCTCTTACCGGGGATGACGTGGATCGACACCCTCGCGGTTGTCGGATACCGTGAGTCCCCGTCGGCGCGGACGATCCTGCTGCATCGCGGCACGAGGAAGCGACATGGCGACACTCACCTCGTCAGCCCGGCGCGATTGCGCTCGTCGTGCTGGCCGAACAGTGCCCGTCCATCCCAAGGAGACTGATGAGCAACACGACTGAGAGCCCGGCCGGCGATGATCTGATCCGCCGGATTGAGGATGGCATCTGCTGGATCACCCTCAACCGGCCCGACGCCGGGAACGCCATGACGCAGTTCATGCGCGACCAGCTCGCGGCCTGGGTCCGCGATGCCTCATCCGACTTGTTCGTACGGGTGGTCGTCATCACGGCCTCGGGCGAGAAGGCGTTCTGCTCCGGGGCCGACCTGCGGGGTGGCCGCCTGGAGCCTCGTCCGAAGCCCGACGATGCACCGGACAACGTCGTGGGCGACGGGGCTCGCATGATCAGGGACGGCTGGCAGGGCCTCGTGACCTCTATCCTCGATTGCGAGAAGCCGGTCATCGCCGGCGTCAACGGCACGGCCGCGGGGGGCGGGATGCATCTCGCCCTGGCCTGCGACCTCGTCGTGATGGCCGAGGAGGCCAAGTTCGTCGAGGTCTTCGTTCGGCGCGGCATCGCGCCCGATGCCGGTGGAGCCTGGATACTGACTCGCCTGGTGGGGATCCAGAAGGCCAAGGAGCTCTTCTTCTTCGGCGACGACGTCCCGGCCGACGAGGCCTACCGGATAGGCCTGGTCACCCGCCTGGTACCGCGAGCGGCGCTGCACGCCACCCTGGAGGAGATGGCGGGCCGCCTGGCCAGCGGACCGACAAAGGCGATCGGGGTCGCCAAGTGGTTGACAAACCGGGCCCTCGATGTCGACCGCGCCACGTCCCTCTACGACGAGGCCATGGGGCAGGAGCTGGTGACCAACACCCTCGACTCCAAGGAGGGCATCGCCAGCTTCGTGGAGCGGCGTCCGGCCGAGTTCAAGGGCTGGTAATCAGGGGGCCGATGACGTCGTCGGTGCCGTGCCCGTCACCACGGTGGTCGTGGTGTTCGTCGGAGCCGGGCTCGTCGTGGTGGTGATGTCGCCGGTGGGAGCGGTGGAGCTCGTCGACGTGACGCCTGTCGTCGTGGTGGTCGACGACGTCGACGTCGTCGAGGATGCGTTGGACGCCGTCGTGGTTGACGT
This sequence comes from uncultured Acidimicrobiaceae bacterium, assembly GCA_963794875.1. Classification (GTDB taxonomy): domain Bacteria; phylum Actinomycetota; class Acidimicrobiia; order Acidimicrobiales; family RAAP-2; genus Bog-473. The sequence goes on along the minus strand of CAWCFG010000014.1, from coordinate 76,826 downwards.
GGTCGTGCTCGTCGGCGTGGTCGCGGGCGCCGGGCCCGGCGAGAAGAGGTTCTTCACCGAGGTTCCGACATCTGAGCCGCCGAAGATGGTGGACAGCGGCTTGCCCGAGATCAGTTCGATGGCCGTGACGAACAGCAGCGCCAGCACGAACACGATGGCCGCCGTGGAGGCAATGGCACGCCACGTCATGACGGGCCGACGGACAGGGCCAGCTCGCCGTGCCGGGCTGGTCGAGGCCTGCAGACGCTCCGTGGCGGGGGCATCGACCTCCGCCGAGATCTCCACGGTCTCGCCCAGGGGGGCGGCCGTCGATGCCATCTCGGCGGTGCGGTCGTCCGGCGAGCCCGCACGCACCACCTCCGTCGGTGCCGTCGACGCCGCAGGCGACGCCGACGACGTGGTTGTGCCTCCCCTCGCACCGGTCCCGCCGAGCTTGCGCAACAACGTCGCGGTCTCGGGCGCCTTCACCACCACCTGCTTCACCGCCTCGTGGCCACGCTCGATCGACTGTGTCACGAAGGCGGTGGCCATGGTGGCGGCCGCCGAGCCGATGGCCACGCCGATGATCGTGCCCTTGACCCCGAAGGTCGACGCGACGATCGCCGCGATCACCGCACCGGCGGTGGAAGCCAGGATCTGTCGAAACGAGAACTTCACGACCAGGGTGTCTACTCGCCCGCAAGGGGCTCGACGGCGCGGGTGATGAACTGGCGCGCTCCCGAATCGAGGACCCAGTCGTGTCCGAAACGGGCGACGGGGCCGGCGAAGCGGGAGACCAGGCGCAGCGGCGTGTTCCCGGGCGCCAGCGAGCTGTGCAGCGTCGCGGTGCACCCGATGTCGGCGTCGTCAAGGGTGAGCGTCGCATTGCCGACCACGTCACCGATCACCGTGGCCTGCACGAGCGCAACTGGCTCGACCTGTTCGATTGCCACGCTGAACCGCACCGGATACGGCATCGGTGGCTGCACCTGGCAGCGCCACGTCGCGCCCTCGGCGAGAGCGGTGGCGTCGAACACCCGCAACCACGGCCACCAGGTGCGGTACTGCGACACATCGCTTATCAGGCTCCAGACATCCTTTCTCGGCAGCGGCAGCTCGTACCGGTGCACGGTCGTAATGCTGCCCGGAATTTCGCCCGGTTTTCCCTCCCCGGCGTCCTCCGCACTCATGCCGCCACGAACCAGACGATCCACGCGGGGGGCAACACCGACCCAGGCTAACTGGGTACCGCGGCGAAATCATCGGGTGAGGGGCGGCCGGTAACATGGCGGTTGTGCGTGAACGGTGGTTTTCCCGCAGGTCGGTGTCCCTCCACCTGGCCGTCCTCCTGTTCGTGCCGGGATGTGCGGTGGCCGCCTGGTGGCAGATCAACCGGGCCGCGGACGGGAACCAGCTCAGCTACCTCTACTCGGTCATGTGGCCCGCTTTCGGCCTCTTGGGCCTCTTCTTCTGGTGGATGCTGATCCACACCGACTACGACAGCGTGGGGCTCAAGGGCATGCTGCGCCAGCAAGCGGCCGCGGCCTCCGAAGGCGTCACGACGGAGGCCCCAACGGCGGCTGTGACCATGCCAGCCGCGTCCGACGTTGAGGACCCCGAATTGGCGGCCTACAACGCGCGCCTGGCGGACCTCGCCGCCCAAGGGCCGAAGACCTGGCGCGCCCGGGAATCCGTCGTCGTCCGACGCGACCAGTGAGACGGCTGACCGAGCGCGGCCTGCGAGGAGCGCTCTTCCGGTACCAATTGATGGCGAACATCGTCGGCGTGTTGATCATCCCGCTGTTCCTCTTCACGGGCCTGCACATCGGGTTCGGGGGCTTCAAGGTCGAGCTCGCGATCTTCGGCGTCGGTCACGGCTACCTCTACATCGTCTACCTGATCACCGCCGGCTTCCTGGCGCTCAAGGCGCGACTCCACATCCCCTGGATCATCCTGATGTTCGCCGCCGGGCTCGTCCCTGGCCTGACATTCCTCGTCGAGTGGATCATCGTGACCCGGAAGGTCCAGCCGCTCATTGCCGCGCAAGACGCCGCGTTGGCAAGCGGGCCCCCCGGCGTCAGTCCAGCCGCTCGATAACCGTGCCGTTGGCCTGGCCGCCGCCCTCGCACATGGTCTGATAGCCGTAACGGCCACCTGTGGCCTCGAGGTGGTTCAAGAGCGTCCCCATGAGCCGGACGCCGCTGGCACCAAGCGGGTGACCGATGGCGATGGCACCACCCCGCGGATTGAAGCGCGCCATGTCGTAGGAGAATTCCTTCTGCCACATGAGGGCGATGGCCGCGAAAGCCTCGTTGCACTCCACGGCATCGAACTCGTCGACCTTCATGCCCGAGCGGTTGAGGAGCTTGTGGGTCACAGGCACGGGTGCGGAGAGCACGATGGCGGCATCCTCGGCCGTGACGGCGAAGTGCGCGAAGCGAGCCCGGATGGGGAGACCCAATGCCTCGGCGACCGAGCGATCGGCGATGAGCATGGCGGCCGCGCCATCGGTCGTCTGGGACGAGTTCCCCGCGGTGATGTCGGGCGCCGTCTCCGGCTCCCAGCTCTGGGCCGCCGGCAGTGCAGCGAGCGCCTCGATCGTCGAGGAACGGCGGATGCCTTCGTCGCTGCGGAGGAACTCCCCGGTGAGGGTGCCGTCCTCCGATTTGATCGGGACAGCCACCGCTTCGCGCTCGAAATGCCCGTTGTCCCAGCTTTCGGCGGACCGCCGATGTGACTCGAGGGCGTACGCGTCCATTTCCTGCCTCGTGATCCCGTAGCGCTCGGCCAGGACCTGGCTCACACGGAACTGGGTCCACAATCGTCCATCGACCTGCTCCATGAACGAAGGCGGGAAGGGGCCCGTCCCTCCCCGCGCGTTGGACGCCAGTGGCACCCGGCTCATGACCTCGGCACCGCAGGCGATCACCAGGTCGTAGTGGTCCGCTGCCACACCAGCGGCGGCGAAGTGCACGGCCTGCTGGGACGAACCGCACTGGCGGTCGACGGTCGTGGCGGGCACCGACTGGGGCAGTCCGGCAGAGACCCACCCGTTGCGGGCGAGGTTCGTGCTCTGCTCCCCCACCTGGCTCACGCACCCGCCGATGACGTCGTCAATGCGCGCGGGATCCACACCCGTCCGCTCGATCAGTGTCGTCAATGCGAAACCCAGGAGGTCCGCCGGGTGCCAGTGGGCGAGCGCGCCGCCGCGCTTGCCGAACGTCGTGCGCACGACGTCGACGATGACCGGTTCTCTCATGCTGTTGTCTCCTCGAGCTTCCTGCGGTCCGAAGACCTAGTTGTCGGGCTCTTCCGCCTCGGCTGCGCCTGACGCCACTGCTTCCTCGCGTCGGGCCATCAGGCTCTCCACCTCGGCACTGGCACCCGCCGGTTCTCCCTGGTAGATGACGCTGCCGTGATTCAACACGACGGCCCAGGTGGCCAGGTCCAACACCCGGTTGACCTGCTGTTCGACGACGACCAGCGCCGTGCCGTTGCGATTGATCTCCTTGAGCCCCTCGTACACCGTGTCGACGACGACGGGTGCGAGACCCAATGAGAGCTCATCGGCCACCAGCACCTTGGAGGGCACCACCAACACCTTGGCCAGCGAGAGCAGGCGCTGTTGACCTCCGGAGAGGGTGCCACCAGATTGGCGCCGGCGTTCACCGAGGATAGGGAAGGCCGTGTAGGCGCGTTCGAGGTTTTCCTTGAGCTTGCCCCGACCGGCCCGCTGGCGAAAGGCCAACGTCAGGTTCTCCTCAACCGTCAGGCTCGAGAACACACCGCGACCCTCGACCACGTGTGCCATGCCCAGCCGGGCGATCTTGTAGGCGGGAAACGCAGTGACATCCTGGCCCGAGAACATGACCTGACCCGTCGAGGCGGTGACCAGTCCGGTGACCGTCCGGGCCACCGTGGACTTTCCGGCTCCGTTGGATCCGACCAGTGCGACGATGCCTCCGTCAGGCACGCGGAACGACACGTCGAAGAGTGCGCGGTAGGGGCCATAGGCGGCACTGACGTTGTGAACCGACAGTACATCCGTGGACCCCAAGGGGGCTGTGGAGTCAGTGGCGATCGTCATGCGCGGCCCATCTGACCCAGGTAGGCGTCGCGCACCGCCGGATCCGCCATGCACTCGTCGAAGGTGCCCGCAAAGAGCATGGCGCCGAGATCCATGACCACCGCCCGATCGACGACTTCGGCGACCATGGCGAGGTCGTGCTCGACCAGGAGGACGGCCGTCCCGCGCTCACGCTGCACCGTGCGGAGGACGGCCGCCACCTCAGCTGTCTCGTGCAGATCGAGCCCGGACGACGGCTCGTCGGCTAGCAGGATCTTGGGCTCGGTCGCCAGAGCCCGGGCCAGCTCGACCAGTCGGCAGTGACCCAACCCGAGCGCGTTGACTGACGTGTCCGCGAGGTGGGAGATGCCGACGAGCTCGAGCGTCGCGTCGACCCGTTCGAGCTCCTCGGGCTTCGGCTTGCTCGAAATTGAGGAGATCCCGCCACAGGCGACCCTCTCCCTGCCGGGAGCGCTCCGCCACCATCAAATGGTCACGCACCGACATGTCGGTGAAGACCTCCACCCTCTGATAGGTGCGCCCGATGCCCATCCGGGCACGTTTGTAGGTCGGCATGCCGGACAAGGACTTCCCGTCGAAGACGATGTCGCCCTCTTCGGGACGCAACTGGCCGCAGACGCAGTTGAACAACGTCGTCTTGCCCGCGCCGTTCGGGCCGACCAGGCCGACGCTCTCGCCCGGAGCCACGTCGAACGTGATGCTGTGCACGGCCTGGATCCCCCCGAAGGACTTGCAGACACCCCGAAGGCGCAGGAGCGGTCCGACGTCAGCCATTGGCACCAGATGCCGAAACGGCACGCGTCTTGCGCTCCTCAGCTTGGGCTTCGGACGGGAAGAACAGCCGCTCGAAGCGCATGGTCGAGCGACGCTTCTGGTACTCGAGCACGCCCTCCGGATGTTGCGCATAGGTCAGGGCGCCAAAAGCGAAGAGCACGATGGTCAGGCTCGGTCCGCCGAAGCGCGAGGGGAGGTAGGTGAGAAGCTGCTCGATCACGAAAAGGCCGATGCCGGCCTGTATGGCGCCTTCCACGGTATTCACGCTCGTGGTCACGACCAGCACGACGAGGACCAGCGAGAAACTGGTGTTCCAGTCCACCGGGGAGACGTGTTGCTGCTGGATGCTGTAGAGCACGCCACCGATGCCGGCGATCGCGCCGGAGAGTGCAAAGACGACGATGCGCTGCCAGGTCGGGTTCACGCCCAGCCCCGCCGTCGCCGTCTCGCTCCCCCGCATAGCCGCCAGGTTGCGTCCGACGGTCCCCTTGCGCACCTGCAGCACGATGACCACGGCGACGATGAGCACAACCATGGCAAGGATGAACATGGCATGGCCGTTGAAGTTGAAGAACGCGCTGGTGCCCAGCCACTTCGACTGCAGGCTGGTTCCCTGCGCGCCACCGGTCACCCAGATGTCGTTGAAGGCCGTGTTGTCGAAGAGCAACGCGGCCGCCAAGGTCATGAGCGCCAGCCCCAACCCGCGTAACCGGAGGGACAGGAGCGCCAGCGCCACCGCCACGATGGCCGCGATGGCGCAACCGATGAGGCCTCCCACCAAGAAATTGAGCCCGAGGTGGACGGCGAACACGGCGGCCGTGAAGGCGCCGATGCCGGCGAAAGTGGCCTGGCAGAGCGACAACTGGCCCGCCATGCCTGTGATCAGGGTGACCGAGAGGAGGATGATCGAGAGGGTGAGGCCGTTGTTGAACACGGTCTCCCAGGTGACCGGGATCCAGGTCAGCATGGAGACGCAGAAGGCGGCCAACAGAACCCACCACGCCGTCCTGATGATGCGATCCATGCTCGGCGCACGCGTGGTGGCGGCGATCGGCTCGGGAGGAGGGTCGATGGTGGCGAGAGGGTCCCGGCTCGCATCGAGGTTGCGCATCCCCGGCAGGATGAGCAGGGCGGCCGCAATGGCGAAGAACGGCAGGGAAGGCACCACCGCTGCGTTCCAGAAGCTGTCAGGCGGTATGTAGCCCTGCAACACCGTCGTGGCGACGCCGATGAGGACCGCCACGCCTGCCGCGATGGGCAGTGAGCGCAACAGGGCCCACGCCGCAGCGGCGATGGCCGTCACCGTGAGGGTGACGAACTCATCCGAGTTGAAGGCTCCGAACACCGGCGCCAGGAGCACGCCGGCCAGGCTCGCCATGAAGCTCGAGATGATCCAGGCCACCGCGACCACGCCGTTGGCATTGACGCCATCGAGTTGGACCAGTCGGCGGCTCTCCACGGCGCCGCGCATCTGCAGGCCCAGGCTCGTGAAGCGCAGCAGAATCGTCAGCAGTATGAGGACCACGACCGTCACCGAGATGGTGGCCAGATAAATGCCGTTGATCGGGGTCCCGGCGATGGTGAAGTACACGACGTTGGGGTTGAAGAACGGAAAGATCGTGGTCGTGGCGTCGAGGTTTTGGGGCCCGAAGATGACCGGGAGGAGCGCCGGAATCCCGACGAGCAGGGCGAGGCTGCAGACGAGCTTGGCGGTGCTGTTGGAGTTCGGGATGTGACGGAACAGGAGCCGGTCGAAGGCCCAGCCCACGACCGGGCCCATCACCACGACGGTGAGGAGGAACGCCTCCCACCCGGTCCAATTGTGATACTGGGTCAGGTACGTGAAGATGAACGCGGAGGCGAAGGCCTGGGCGCCGAAGGCGAAGTTGAAGACCCCCGTCGCCTGATAGGTCAGTACAAGGCAGACCGCAACCAGCGCGTACGTGCATCCGTAGGGCACGCCCGGGAGCGCGAAGCCGAGGAGTTGCTCCATACCTACGCCTGACTACCCGACAACGCTCGTCCCGTGCTCCCCGTCCCCCGCGCTCAGGAAGGGGACGGCGTGCCGGGCGGCAACGGGAAGACCGGGCCCTTGTTCGGGTTGGTCGATTCGAAGCAGACGAAGACGTTCTTGCCCTTGTTCAGGGTCGGCACGTACTGGTCCCCCGAGACCTTGATGTAGGCCGCGCAATAGGGCGGCGCATGCCCACTGTGGCCGGCAGTCTTCCAGTTGACCGGCGACTCGAGACCACCGGAGGTGTACGCCGTCAGGGAGTTGTCAGCTTTGATCACGTTGGCCTGGGTGAGGTTCTTGCCGGCCATCTGCACGCCCTGGACGAAGAGGGCGGCCGACTCCCACCCCTGCAGCGCGATCTCGTCCGTCACGTACTTGGGCTCGTACTTCTTCATCTGGGCGAAGTACAGCTTGAGCCCGGGGTAGAGCTTGGGCGACGCGGTGAACGGGACGTGGGCGATGGAGAAGTACACGTTCTGCATGAGGCTCTCGTTCGTGTTGAGCGTCGACTGGTCGTTGCCGCTGAACCAGAGCTGCGTCATGTTGCTCAGCCCGTATTGCTTGATCGCCCGGGCCATCGTGACGTTGCCCTGCACGTCCATGCAGCTCACGACCATGTTGGAGCCGGCCTGCTTCATGCGCTGCACGTCGGTGGCCACGGTGGAGCCCGGGTAGCTCACCTTGAGGTCGGAGTAGCTCACCGTGTAGCCAGCAGCCTTCAGGGAGTTCTGCTCCGCCTGGCAGGAGGCCGCTGACGCGGCAACCCCGTAGGCGATGAAGGCGATCGAGGGCTTCTTCTGCGTGTTCCGTGCAACGTAGGTGACCTGTGGCCCTGCTGCCTGGTAGTACTGCACCGAGCCGGTCGCGGCGAACAGGTTCAGGGGACCGGCCCAGTTCCCCGTCACGTTGTAGCCGTAGGTCGGGATGCCGGACTCTTGGAAGAGGTTGGGCGAAAAGAATGCCGTCGCCACCCCGGTCACCGCGAAGACGTGGTCCTGGTTGATGAGCGTATTCGCCAGCTGGTTGAACGTGGTGGGGTTGCCGCCGTCGTCCAGTGCGTACTTGTAGTTGATCTTGCGGCCGTTTACCCCGCCTTGAGCGTTGATGTAGTCGTAATACGCCCTCTCGCCATAGATGAGTGAGGAGAAGTTGGACGCCAGCGTCCCGGTCTGGGTCGAGATCGTCCCGACCGTGATGGAGTTCGACGTCACTCCCGGCGCGGAACTCGTTGACGCCGCGGCACCAGCCGAGCCGGCCGACGTCGTGACGACTGCAACGCCCAACATCGTCCCCAAGAGCGCCGCCGAGGTCAGGGCCCTGAATCCATGTCTCACTCGCATACCGTCCCCAATCGTCGGTCGTGCATCCCCCCCGGGATGCCGGTCACTGTAGCTGGAGGGCTTCACGCCCATTGCTCACCCCTTGTGGTTTCTCACGTCGCCAAACTGCATAACTTTCGCCCGCATACAGCGGGCTTCCTCCAGATCGTTTTCAGCCGCTTCAGCTCAGAAACAACCTCCGCCGGTCGTACTCACGCAACGCCTGCACCTCGTCGAAGCGAACAGCGGGAAGCTCCTCGACCTCTCGGGCCACGTCAGGCTGATATCCGCACGACGACGTGAACGCCCGCACCCTCTCGTCGAGTGTGCTCTCGCCATGGGGGACGGCCGCCAGACGCAACACACCGTCTTCGCGCCGCAGGATGCCCTTGTCGGTCACGACGCTGACGACCCTGTGGCCGGGCGACGTGACGTATGCGACGGTCTCGGGCAGCCGTTCGGGCCGGGCCAACGTCACGACCACGCACGCCGTGGCCCGGCTGGCGACGTCATTTGCCCCGCCAGACCCGACCAGGAAGCGCCCACCCTCCAGTTGGGTGGAGTTCAGGGAGCCGTGCCGGTCCACCTGCGCCGCACCGAGGCAGCCCACCGTGGTGGTGCCAGGGCCGCCGATGACCATGCCGAGTACGGCCGATGCGTCGGAGAGATAGGGCGTGGCCGGGAAGACCCGCTGGTTGAAGATGTAGGGATCGGCCGGTGTCGGTTGGTACCCCCAGAGCCCCAACTCGGCCGTCAGCATGACGCTGCGCCCGGCCGCCCGAGCCCGCCCCACCGCTACCCACGCGGCCAGGTTGGCCACCCCTGCACCGGCGAGCACCGCGTCGGCGCCGACCGCTTCCACCACCCGCTCGAGCTCACGGGCTCCCAACGAGGCCGCCTGTTCCCAGCGGGACACCGCGGGGTCGTCGACCACCGGGTTGGCATCGGCATCGGCCTTCCACGACAAGGGGTCCGAACGGCCTTCGAGCCACCTGAGTTGCTCGGGCCCGACGCGAGCCAGATAATCCTCGTGCGTGGTCGGGCCGAGCACCCATTCGTCGACGTAGGCGTCGAATTGATCTTTGGCGGCTGCGTCGGCGGCCGCACTCCAGTGCGCGATGTCCTCCCCGTAGCTCCGGACGGGCAGTCCCGGCGCGTAGCAGCCGCCCGGATGGGCGCCAAACGGTGCCTCCACCACCGCGAGGACGCGGTGAGCGGGAATCCGGACCCGATGCCCGAGGCCCTCGAGGTCATCGACCACCCGCTCGACGGTCGCGACGACGCCCCGCCGGGCGGCCCAGGCCCCCCAGACGCCATCGAGGAGGGGCTCCGAGAGGGCGAGATTGCCCGATGGATCAGCCGCGGCAGCGTGGACGAGCGCGACGTCGGGCACCAACGGCTCGAGCAGCCCGAGGGGGCCAAACGGCGAATCGACGACGGCGAAGGCGTCGTTGTCCGCCATAGAAGAACCGACCAGCGACCCCGTCACCGCGGCGGGCAAGCCGCGGGCGGCGGCCTCGAGACGTTGCGACAAGCTGAGAATGGACCAGTGCTCGACCTCGACCTCGCCCGACTCGTAGGCCTGCCGGAAGATCGGATTGGGGTTGTAGGTGGGGAAGCTGTTGCCCGAATACGCCGTCACCACCTTCCGCACCAGGCCGCCCTTGAAGAAGGCACCGCCCAACGCGCCGAGGCTGGTCATTACGAGGGTAAATCCCGGGTCCGTCCGCCAGAATTGCCGGGCGAGCTCCCGGGCGGCGGCCGTCCAGCGACTATGTCCCATCATCACCAGCACGGAGTCGCCGGGCCGCACGCTTCGTGCAACAGCATTCTGGAGCGAGGTCACGACCGGGCCTGCCGACGCGTTGGTCGTTGGCGTCACAAAACCCGCTTCACGCCAGGGGCCAAGCCACGTAATCCCTGGTCCGACCTCATTTTTCTCCCCAACCAAACCTGACCACCGTGTCAGGTTAGCCATTTCGACCATGCCCGGCACTACCATGCACCGGGCATGGGACCGCCGAGAGTCCAGCACGACCCGGCGCCCGCGCCGAAGAGCGCCACTCGGCCACCCGCAGCGAAGAAAACGACGGCCGCGAAGAGCGCGAGCCGGGAGGCGGCAAGTGCCCACAACGGAGTCCGTGGGCGCTCCAACGGTGCCGCCGCACCTGACGCCGACGCCGTGGGCGCGCCCGCCAGCAAGCGTGTCCTACGCAGCCAGGGCCGGCGGACGATGCGCAAGCTGCTGGACGCGGCCATGGTGGCGTTCGACCGACGCGGCTACCACGCGACCCGGGTGAACGACGTGGTCGAGATCGCCAAGACCTCGCACGGGACCTTCTACCTCTACTTCTCCAACAAGGAGGATCTGCTCCGGGCCCTGGTGGCGGAGGCGTCCGGTGAGGCGCAGACGCTCTACGACGCTTTGAGCACGCTGCCGGCGCAGGGGGACGCTCCGAAGTGGGACGACGTGCACCGATGGATCCGGGCCTACTCCGAGCTCTGGACCCGCTACGCGCCGTTGTTTCGGGCGTGGACCGACCTGGCGGCGATCGACCCAGAGCTGCTCGACCTGATCCGCAGCACCTTCATCGCGATGTCGGGCGCGTTGGCAAAGCAGATCGGGCCTGACTCCTCGGGGCACATCATCGATCCCGACGCGGCCGGCCTGGCCACCCTGGCCATGCTCGACCGCTTCCACTACCTGCGAGAGTTCGTGGGACAACCGATCGATGATCTTGCTCTGGAGACCATGACGACCATGGTGTACCGAGCCCTCTTCGACTCGAACGCCTGATTTCGGGCACACTCGGGCATGCCTCCCGCACTGCAATCCGCAGGGCCAACGCTTCTTGCTGGCGGAACTCCTACGCGAGGCGGGGCGACGCCGGCGGGAAGACGAGGTCGTAGATGCCGTCGACACCCGAACCGTGGAGCGTCAACCCACCATCGACCACGATGTTCTGCCCCGTCACGAAGCGGGCCAGTTTCGAACAGAGGAACACGACGACGTCGGCGATGTCCTCGGGCTCGCCGATCCGGGCCACGGGTGTGTCCCTCTCGAAGCGCTCGGTCTGACTCGGCATGAACTCGAACATCTGCTCGGTCATCGCCGTCAGGATCATCCCCGGCGACACAGCGTTGACTCGAATGGTGGGTGCGTACTCCAAGGCCGCCGACGCCGTCAGGGCGGCGACCGCCGCCTTGCTGGCTGCGTAAGGGCTCTCCCCCGCGGCCGGCCGTGTCCCGCTGATGGATGCGGTGCTGACGATGGAGCCACCTCCGCCGGCCAGAAGGTGGGGCACCGCAGCCCGGATTCCGGCCCACACCCCCGTCAGGTTCACCCGGAGAACCCGCTCCCATTCGGCCAACTCCATCTCGTGCAGCTTGTTGAACGTGCCCGTGCCGGCGTTGTTGTAGATGATGGAGAGCCCACCGAGCGCCGACGCGGCCGCATCGACGGACACTTGCAGCGCGTCGGGGTCACCCACGTCCACGCCGAAGGCAATCCCGCCAATTTCCTCTGCAACGGCGTCAGCAGCCTCCCCGTTGAGATCGAGCACCGCCACCTGGGCGCCCTCCTCGGCCATCCGACGGCAGGTCGCTCGTCCGATACCTGATCCACCGCCCGTGACCACAGCCCTCTGACCTTCAAGCAGTCCCATTGATCCCTTCCATTGGTGCGTCACGGTTCGCCCAGACCGGGGCCATCACCTGGAATGGTTCGTCCAGCTCCCGGATCAACAACTCCTGCGCCATGCTCAGGTGCAACGTCCCGCCCTCGCCGTGCATCGTCGCGGAATGGTCGCTCTGCCGCCCGCGTTGACGAGCGTATGGATGTCGAAAAGGCTCCAGACATCTGCCCGCCAGGGTCGGTGAAACCACAGGGCGTGATCGAGGCTGGCATCGGTATGGGTGCCCCACACGCCCAGGCTGTGCGGACGGAACGAGGCTCCGGTCATATCGGAGAAGTACGCCAGAAAACCGGCATGCACAATCGGGTCGTCCGACAAAGGCTGGCGCGAGCGGAACCAACAACGACGAGTCGACTCGTACGTGCCGTCCTCCCGACGCTCGGTCGTCCCGAGCTCCCGGACGTCGAAGGGAAAGGGCTCCTCGAAGCCTTCGACGTCATTGGGCGCAGGTATGGCTGGAGCGATCGGGAGCTGATAGCTGTCACCGTCCTCCGGCGTGTGGAACGAACAGGTCATGCGGAAGGTCTCCTTGCCTTCCACCTGGCTCGTCACCTGTCGGGTGCTGAACGATCTTCCGTCCCTGACTGTGTCGACGACGTGAAGGGTCTGGGATCCGGGACTGGTGGGCCTCAAGAAGTACCCGTGGAGGGAGTGCACCTCGAGGCCGGTGGGGACCGTCCGCATGGCGGCGTTCAACGCCTGGCCCACCACCATGCCGCCGAACACGCGACCGTGGACCCACCATTTCGGGCAGGTCGTGGTGAACGTCGCCCTCCCATCGGCGCTTGGGCCCGAGGCGCGAGCCGTGAGGGCATCCTCCAGCTCGGCCACAGTGGCCGGCACCAACTCGGCCTCTTCGGCGTCGTCAAGATCCACGCGGGACTCCGCCGGCCGGTACGACCATCACGAGAAGTCGACCTCGATGGACAGGCCCTTGGCGGCCAGGTCGACGCAGCGGTTGTCCTCGGCGTAGCGGAGGCCCTGGACGTTGAACAGCCGCACTTCTGGGCCCGCGATCGGGAACGGGCCCCAGTGCCAGGTGCCCTGATGGAGTACGAGAGACTCGAGGGGCTCGATGCGGAAGGCTCGGATGGAGGCGGCTTCCGCCTCATCGGTGAACTCGACGGTGGCTGGCGCCACGACGATCACGGCTGGAACATTGAGCGGCATAAGGGCCTGCGTGTGGGTGTCGTGGCGGAAGAGCATGTCGCAACGGAGGCCGCGGGGGGTCTCGGGGACCTCTTCCCGGGCATGGCCGATCATGTTCACGTGGGCGTCGGACCACTCGAAGGTCATCGTCTCCTTGCCGTCCCTCGGGTCGACGTCGGCGACGGGGAGCCAGCCGAACGGTGACCAGGCAGCGTCCGTGAGCGGCTGCGGGACCAGTGCTCGTTCTCGATTTGCCGTCTCTGGGGACATGCTCGCTCTCGTTTCGCTCGACCGGCGCCACGGACGGTGCGCCTGTGGCGCAACGCGGCCTAGCCTGACGCTGGAGTCAGTCTAGGAAACCTTGGGAGGCCAACAGGATGGATGTGCGCAGCATCGAAGCCAAGGCGCCGGTCGTCGAGCACAATGGCACCGTCCCGGTCTGGTGGATGATCGAGTCCCGCGAGTTCAAGGACATCACCGACGGGGGCTACCTGGAGTTGGTGAACGAGTTTGAAGTCCCGGGTGGAGGCCTGGTCGATCCCCACTCCCATCCCACCCACGAGTTCTATTACGTCATGAACGGGAAGGGCATCATGACGATCGACGGCGAAGACCGATCGATCTCACAAGGCGACCTCGTGTACATCCCGCCGGACAAGGTCCACTCGCTGCGTCCCATCAGCGACCATGCTCCGATCCACTGCTTCTGCTTCGCCATCGGTGTGAAGGGTGCGGGCGCTATCAACTACACGACGCACTAGGTGGCGCGCGTCCTCGTCACCCGCCCCCTGACGGAGGGCGGGACCGACCCCCTGGTCGAGGCGGGCCATGAGATCGTGCTGCGCGAGGACGGAGTCCGTCTCTCGGCTGAAGAACTGGTCAGTGCGGCCGCCGAATGTGACGGGATCGTCTGTCATCTCACCGATCGCATCGACGCCGCTGTGCTCGAGTCCGGACAAAGAGGTCGGCTCCGGGTCGTGGCCAATGCAGCCGTCGGGTACGACAACATTGACGTCGTCTCGGCGACCGCCATGGGCATCACGGTCTGCAACACGCCCGGCGTGCTCGACGACACGACGGCTGATCTTGCGTTCCTTCTGATCCTTACGGCAACCCGGCTTGCCAGCGACGCAGAGCGAGACCTTCGAGAAGGTCGGTGGACGGGGTGGGGCTTCGGCACGCATCTCGCCCGTGACGTGCACGGGGCGACCCTCGGCCTCGTCGGTTTCGGTCGGATCGCACGTGCCGTGGCCCAACGGGCGGCCGGCTTCGACATGGAGGTGATCCACACCACACGCCACGACACCGGGTTGGCGGGATTCGTCCCAACGCTCGATGAGGTCCTGGAACGAGCGGACATCGTCAGCCTGCATGTTCCGCTCAACGAGTCGACGCGCCATCTGATCGGGGCGGCACAACTGGCTCGAATGAAGCCGACTGCGGTCTTGATCAACACCGCCCGAGGGCCCGTCGTGGACGAGGACGCCCTCGTCGATGCGCTCGAGTCGGGATCCATCTACGCCGCCGGGCTCGACGTCTACGACGGTGAACCACACGTGAGTCAGCGCGTACTCGGCGCACCCCGGACAACCCTCCTCCCTCACATTGGGAGTGCGACAATTCAGACGCGGACACGCATGGCGCGCCTGGCGTGTCAGGGCGTGTGTGACGTGCTCGCGGGGCGGACGCCACCCAACGTGGTTCGGCCAACACCGCCGCCGACCTAGCAACGGCCGTTCTCTTTCTACCTCGAGGTTTGCTCGACTTCTACCGAAGAATGAACGGTGCAACCCATCACTCGTTGTTGGGCTCACCTCCGTCGGATCGTGGTCGCATTACTCACCATCCGGGGAATCACCTTCATCGCGCTCGCCACGATGACGATCGTCGCGTTCAGCGTTGTCGGGGTGCCGGTCTCGAGTCTTCCGGCGGCGGCCGTCACGCCAAGCTGGCAATCGACCGCGAGCTTCATTCCCCTGGCCAACGTGAATGCGGTCTCCTGCGCGCCCAGCGCCATGGTGAGCTCCACGACCTGCGTGGCCGTCGGTGATGACGGTGGCCATGTGGCCTCCGTCATCGTCACCGAAAACGACGGCGCAACCTGGTCCAACGCGACTCCTCCGTCGGGCGTGACCACCTTGTCCGCCGTTTCATGCCCCTCGGCAGCCGTCTGTTACGCCGGCGGGGGCTCGGGGATCATGAAGTCGAGCAATGGTGGAGAGACCTGGACGGTTCAGGACCCGTCGTTCCCGGCGCAATCGATCTCCTGTTTCACCATCGATGAGTGCACGGCGGTGGGTGGACACTGGAATAGTTCAGAACGCACGAACGGATCCGTTTGGAATCCGCAAACACCTCCAGCTGGACACAACTCACCTCGACTGGCGTCTCGTGTCCCAACTCCAGTCACTTGCATGGGAGTTGGATTTGTCAATAACTAGTGCCAATCGATAGTTCGCAAGATGACGATACATGGGCTGAGCATTGCTTCATCAACCGTTAGTCACTTCGCTCATCTGGTATTTCATGTGCCACGCAGTCGACTGCGGACAGTTGTGGCATTGCGAAGGCGGAGGCGCGACGTCGCTCAGTACAGTTGATGGCTGACGGCCTGGATTCACTGCTGTCTCGATTCCGATTGGGAACCCAGCTCGAATGCCATCACCTGCATCCGCGAAACTTCCTGCATCGCTGTCGGCACCAACCTCAGCTCGACCCCTTACGCCGTCAGCACTTCCAACAATGGCTCCACCTGGACCCTCCAGAGCCCAGCGAGCAACGCCGTCGATCTCACCGGGGTGTCCTGCTCGAGTGCCGTGGACTGCATCGCCGTGGGCAATACCGGCAATATCGGAACTGGGTCAACGATCATGGGGACGACGACGGCTGGTCTGTCGTGGACGGCGCAGACCCCGCCACCCGGAACCAGCCGCTTGAGTTCGGCGTCGTGCCCGACCACCGTGGACTGCTTCGCGGCGGGGGTGAACTCGGTGCTCGCTTCGGTCAACGAAGGGTACGCATGGAGCCATCAGGCAATTCCGTCCAACGTCGACGGCCTCAATGGCATCTCGTGTGCGACGAAATCCGCATGCACGGCCGTGGGGTTCGGCATCTTCGGCAGCCCCGTCGTCATCGGGACGGTCGACGCCGGCACTACTTGGACCTCTGAAACCGTCCCGATGGGGGTCGGCATCCTCACGGCCGTCTCGTGTGCGAACACCGCGACATGTCGCGCCGTGAGCGACTTCGGCACTTCCGCGCCCAGCATCATCGCGACTGCCAATGGGGGCGCGTCGTGGACCACGGAGCCCTACCCGGGCGTCGTGACCAACTTCACTGGCATTTCCTGCCCTGATGCCTTGCACTGCACCGCCGTGGGGCTCTCTTCGGGTGGCCCGAGCGCCGTGATCCTCTCCACCATCAATGGAGGGACGACGTGGGGGCCGCAGACTCCGCCGACGGCAGCCACCAGCCTCAACGGCATCTCCTGCCCCAGCGACACGACTTGTCTGGCCACCGGCCCGCACGCCATCGCGACCACAAACGGTGGCTCCGTCTGGATCGACCAAGGAAGGCCGGCAGGTGCGACGGCCTTGCAGTCCATCAGCTGTGTGAGCACATCACTGTGCACCGCCGTGGGTGGCTCCACCATCGCCGCGACGAACGACGGCGGCGCGCAGTGGACGAGTCAGTCCGCTCCCCTGGGCGAAGCCTCACTGTCCGGTGTGACCTGCGCCAGCCCCGTCAATTGCGTGAAGCCGTCGGGACCGGCACCAACTACGGGGGCACCATTGCCACCCTCTCGGCGCCGCCGACTGTCACCACCTCCAGCCTCACCGTCGGCACTATCGGCGTGCCCTACGCCGCCTCCCTGACGGCCAGCGGCGGCTTGGCACCATATTCATGGGCGGTCGCCAGGGGGACTTTGCCGCCGGGCATTCACGTGGCGGCCAACGGCAGCCTCGGCGGTACACCCACGATCTCGGGTCAGTACCCGGTCACCTTCAGCGTGACGGATTCCAATTTCTTGTCGGCCCAGGCGAACCTCGTCATCTCCGTCGAGCCGATCAGTGCGCCTGGATACTGGGAAGTCGCCAGTGACGGCGGGATCTTCAGCTACGGCGGCGCCCAGTTCTACGGCTCCACGGGAAGCTTGCACTTGAACGCGCCGATCGTCGGCATGGCCGCCACCCCGGATGATGCCGGCTACTGGTTGCTGGCATCGGACGGCGGCATCTTCGCCTTCGGTGACGCCGTCTTCTACGGCTCCACCGGCGGCATGCGCCTCAATGCACCCATTGTCGCCATGTCGCCCACTCCCGACGGCGGTGGCTACTGGCTCGTCGCCTCCGACGGTGGGATCTTCTCATTCGGGGATGCCACCTTTTTCGGGTCGACGGGCAGTCTCAGGCTCGACCGGCCGATCGTCGGCATGGCGACGACCTTCGATGGGAGCGGCTACTGGCTCGTGGCGTCTGATGGAGGAATCTTCGCGTTCGGCGATGCCGCCTTTTTCGGATCCACCGGCGGTCTGCCGCTGCAGAAACCGATCGTCGGCATGACTGCGGCCCCCGACGGCAGTGGCTACTGGCTGGTCGCGTCGGATGGAGGCATCTTCAATTTCGGCGACGTGGATTACTTCGGTTCAACCGGAGGGATGCCGATCAACGCCCCGATCGTGGGCATGGACCGGACTGCCGACGGCCAGGGCTATTGGATGGTCGGACGCGACGGGGGCATCTTCAACTACGGAGATGCGGCTTTCTACGGCTCGGCTGGCGGCATTGCGCTCAATCGACCGATCGTCGGGATGGCGGCGATCCAGAGTTTCGGCTGAGCGATCAGTCGTGGATCACCCATCGACCGCCGCGAATTTCAGGCCTTGGACTCTCCCGCCGCCACGAGCGAGCATTGCCCCACCAACCAGGCACACCACTCGCTGACACCCTCGCCGGTTCGGGCGCTCGCCAGAATGATCTCGGCTGTGGGGTTCACCGCAGTGAGGTTGGCCAGAAAGAGGTCTAACTCGAAGTCGAGGTGCGGGAGCAGATCCACCTTATTCACCACGACAACATCCGCGGCTCGGAACATGACCGGGTACTTGAAGGGCTTTTCTTCCCCTTCCGTCACGGCGAACACCATGGCCTTCGCCTGCTCACCAACCCGGAATTCCGCCGGGCACACCAAATTCCCGACGTTCTCAATGATCAACAGGTCGAGCCCAGTCAACGGGAGTCGCGCCATCCCGGACTGCACCATCACGGCATCGAGATGGCACTCTCCCCCAAACCCTGCACTTGTGTTCACGACTGAAATCGCCGTTGCGCCAGCGCCTTCGAGTTGGTCCGCGTCGAGAGTCGTTGCGATGTCCCCTTCCAACACACCGATTCGTATCGACTCGCCCAGAATCTGCAATGTCTTGCGAAGAAGTGTGGTCTTCCCGGCCCCGGGCGAGGACATCAAATTGACAGCACACACACCGGATGCCGCGAGCCGCTTGCCATTGTCATCAGCGACCCGGTCGTTCTCCGAAAGGAGGTTCTCTAAGATGGCGATCCTCGTTTCGCCCGTTTGGGCGTATCCCGAATGATCCCCAACGTCGGGTGCTCCTCGTTCGTGGTGGTCGTGATCGTGGTCAAGATCCTGCTCGTGGACGTGACCAGTTCCGTCCGCGTGGAGGTGAAATCGGCCCATAGCTACGCGTCCACCAGGTCGATCGACACCACGAGGAGTTCTTCTCCGCTGACGAGCTTGACGTCGAACCCTTCACAACGGCCGCAGGCGAGGATGGGTAGGTCGAGAGTGGTTCGTGCACCACACGCGGCGCACTCGACCACCGCCGGCACTTGTTCGATCACGAGTTCTGCATCCTTGAGTGCCGTGGCGTCGGACACGACCTCCCAACTGAATTGGAGGGCGTCGGGCACGACCTGACGCAGATGCCCAATCTGCACGGTGACCTGGGACACCGATCGCCCGTTCGCGTGCTTCGCCGCCGTACTCGCAATTGCGCTGCAAATGGAGAGTTCGTGCATCGCCTGCTCCTTGTCCGGAGCATAACTGGCCATTCCGAGACCGGCGACTGGTCCACCTGGGGACGCGACAGTCGTCGGAGGGGTCGATGTCTTCGGCTCATGATCGACACGGATGGCCGAGGCTCTTCACCGCTCGGGCGGGACAGTGGCGCCGGCCGCCTCTCGGATTCCGGCGGAGGCAAGACGCAGGGCATCGATACGAAGCCGAGACGTAGGATGGCCGAACAGGGGGTGCCGCTGGCTGTTCCTTTGAGGAGTCGCCGACACTCAAGCGAGTGCAGCCGGAGAAATCCATGGGTGACGCGGATGGAATAGGCGACAACGGGCCAGACGCTCTCAATGCAATAGCCCTACCCAGAGCGCTTCTCCGAGCGATCATCGAGCTCACCGACGATGCGGTCATGACGTGTGACCATACGGCCAAGGTCACCTACTTCAGCGAGAACGCTGAAAGGCTCTTCGGCCGATCTCCCGGCGAAGTCGAGCGCTGCCCCATCGGTACCGTATTTGCCCCGCACCTTCGCCACGAGGTCGACGAGGTGATCGCCCGGGTGGGGGCCGGCGAACGCATCCGGCATTTCGAGACGGAGATCATCCGGCCCGACGGGCTCCCCATTCCCATCTCCCTCTCCCTCTCCCCCTTGATCGACCATGAGGGCGAGGTCCATGGGCAAGTGGTCGTTGCTCGCGACGTCACCGAGCAGCACCTTGCGCAGGCCACGCTCGCAGAAATGGACGCCCGGCTCGAGGAGACAGAGGCGCTTTCTGGGGTCGGGAGTTGGCTCTGGGACCTCAGGACTGATGCCGTGCAGTGGAGCACCGAGTTCCATCGGATCCATGGGATCGACCCACTGGACTTCGCCGGGACGTTCGAGTCCTACCTGGAGCTGATCAGCCCCGAGGACAGAGAGAGGTTGCGAGGAGCCATGACCGAATCGGTGGGCTCGTCCCGGCCCCTCGACCAGGAGTATCGCGTCGTCCACCGCGATCAGAAGACGCACGTGGTCTGGGTCCATGCCAACCCGACCCAGGGGTCCGATGGCAACGCCGTCGGCCTACGAGGTATCGGCCAGGACGTGACCGATCAGTCCAGCCCCCTTGAGGATGTCACCATTCGGGATTGAGAATCCGAGCCGGGGATCGCATCCTCATCTGTGCGGGTCAAACCAGGGCTCACGCATCCTCGGACGACAGTCCAGCTTCGGCGTACAGCCGGACCCTGACGTCGGGGAAGATGCGGAGCATCAGCATGGTTGGGGATGGCAGCGCGAAGTCTCGAATGTCGAAGACCTGCTCACCGCTGATGACGATGCGATCGTCGGACGTCGCCTCCACCTGCACGGTCCCCTCGGCGCGGCGCGTAATCCCATGGAAGGTCAACTCACCACGGAGGCGATAACGCCACCCTGGTGCGCTCGGCGTGCAGTCTTTCAGCTCCACCTTGGCTGTCGGGTATCGACGGGAGTTGATTCGGCGGTGGAGCTCGGCGTCATAGAGCTTGTTCCCCGAGCTCAATCCCGTCATGTCGATGGTGAGCCACCCCGAGGGAGGGGTGTCGGCACTTACCCCGCCGTCGTCCATAACCGCGTACAACGAGCCCGTGACACCCGTGCTGCCGAAGCAAATCGGCCCCACTGTCGAGCGGGCGTCAATGAGGACCGCCGATCTCTCGGGATCCAGAATGAATCGGCACATCGCTGGGCTCGTCGAGTCTCCGCAAGGACGATCTGAACCCGAAATCAGCGGCAACTCGAAGCCCGCCCGCTCGGGGGTATCTGAAAGGCCGGACCTGAACGGCCTCAGAGGATTCCCTTCCGACGCCGCCCGCTGAGAGATCATCTCGTCCCCGTCGCCCTCGAGCGGCATCAGGCGACGTCTCCACATGGACGTCGTGGAGACAGGAGACCAGCCAAGATCCAGCTCGGGCACCGATCCGCCCTCGACTTCGGACAACACGGCATCGATGGTGGCGGTGGCCTGGTACCGACGGATCACCTCACCGAGGTGGGCATGCTCCTCCCGGATCACGCCCATCCACACCCGGAGAACACGTTCGCCCAGAGGCGTCACCGAATAAATACGGCGGGCCTGGCCCGGCTGCCGGTCGTCCGCCGAGACCTGAACAAGGCCGTCCCGCTCGAGTTGGGCCAGTGCCCGGTAGACGGCTGGGCGGTCGACGTGGCCGAACCGGAATTCGACAAGACGAGGAACGAGTCCATATCCGTACCCAGGTTGCTCGGACAGCAAGAGAAGAATCGCCGGCAGCATGAACCGGCGCGGCGGCGCCAGTTCAAAGCGCGCTGCGCCTTTCGTTGCCGACGAGCCCGCGGACCGCTGTTCCGTGGCCATGCATGCACGATCCTCGTCCCGCCGGATCGGGGTGTCAATGGTCTGACCGCGGGTTCGCTTCAGAGGACGGTGCAAAAGACACTCATTTACAGCGGTCGGAACCAGGCTGAGACTGCACCCAACCGCACCATCTCGCGCGGCCAGGACTGGGGAGGCCACCTTGACGGCGACTGACACTTCGACCGAAGAAGCGGTGGTCCATGTCCTCTGGATCAACGCCGGACTCAGCTGTGATGGCGATTCCGTGGCGCTGACCGCCGCGACGCAGCCCAGTATCGAGGAAATCGCCCTCGGTGCGCTACCGGGCTTGCCGAAGATCGCCGTGCACTGGCCACTGATCGACTTCGAGTGCGGTCCGGTGGGGGGCGCCGACGACTTCATCGAGTGGTTCTTCAAGGCGGACCGCGGGGAGCTCGAGCCCTTTGTCCTCGTCGTCGAGGGGTCCATCCCCAACGAGGCGATCAAGAAGGAGGGCTACTGGTGCGGCTTCGGGAACAACCCCGACACCGATCAGCCCATGACCACCAGCGAGTGGCTCGACCGCCTGGCCCCGAAAGCGCTCGTCGTGCTCGCTGCGGGTACATGTGCCTGCTACGGCGGCATCCATGCCATGGCCGGCAACCCCACCGGCGCAATGGGTGTGCCCGACTACCTGGGATGGGGCTGGACTTCCAAAGCCGGCATCCCGATCGTCTGCGTGCCAGGCTGCCCGACCCACCCCGACAACCTGTCGGAGACGATCCTCTATTTGCTCTACCAGGCCACAGGTCAGGCGCCCATGATCCCGCTCGACGACTCGCTGCGGCCCCAGTGGCTGTTCGGCGCCACCGTCCACGAGGGCTGCGACCGGGCCGGGTACTACGAGCAGGGCGACTTCGCGACCGAGTACGGCTCGCCCAAGTGCATCGTGAAGCTCGGCTGCTGGGGACCCGTCGTTAAGTGCAACGTGCCGAAACGAGGGTGGATCAACGGCGTGGGGGGCTGCCCCAACGTCGGCGGCATCTGCATCGGGTGCACCATGCCCGGATTCCCAGACAAGTTCATGCCCTTCATGGATGAACCGCCAGGGGCGACCGTGTCGACGATGGCCTCCGGGCTGTACGGAAAGGCCATCCGCGGGCTGCGCAAGATCACGCTCCACACGCTCGACGACGAGCCGAAGTGGCGCACACCCGGGAACGAGCTCTCAACCGGCTACCAGAAGATCTGGAGGTAGGCGCATGGCCACTAAGAAGTTCACCGAGGACGCCAACGGGCTCGTCGAGATGGCGTGGGACCCCATCACCCGCATCGTCGGGAGCCTGGGTATCTACACCAAGATCGACTTTGGGAAGGGGAAGGTCGCGGAATGCCACAGCACCTCCTCCATCTTCCGGGGCTACAGCGTCTTCATGAAGGGCAAGGACCCAAGGGACGCGCACTTCATCACCAGCCGGATCTGCGGGATCTGCGGCGACAACCACGCCACCTGTTCCTGCTACGCCCAGAACATGGCGTACGGGGTGCAACCGCCCGCCCTCGGCGAGCAGATCGTGAACCTGGGTGAGGCGGCCGAGTTCATGTTCGACCACAACATCTTCCAGGAGAACCTCGTCGGCGTGGACTTCTGCGAGAAAATGGTCGCGGAGACCAATCCCGGCGTGCTCGAGCAGGCCAACAGGACCGAGGCACCGGGCGCGGCGGCCCACGGCTATAAGACGATCGGCGACATCATGCGATCGCTCAACCCCTTCTCAGGCGAGTTCTACCGGGAAGCACTCCAGGTCAGCCGCTACACCCGGGAGATGTTCTGCCTGATGGAGGGGCGTCACGTGCATCCGTCGACCCTCTACCCGGGCGGCGTCGGCACGACCGCCACCATCCAGCTCTTCACCGACTACTACACGCGCCTGATGCGCTACGTGGAATTCATGAAGCGGGTCGTACCGATGCACGACGACCTCTTCGATTTCTTCTACGAGGCGTTGCCGGGTTACGAGGAGGTCGGGCGAAGGCGGATCCTGCTCAACTGCTGGGGTGCCTTCCAGGACCCCGAGGTCTGCAATTTCGACTACAAGGACATGACCAACTGGGGCCGGGCCATGGGCGTGACCCCCGGCATCGTCGTCGACGGGAAGCTCGTCACCAACGACCTCGTCGAGATCAATCTCGGCATCCGGATTCTGCTCGGTCACTCCTTCTACGACGACTGGGAGGACCAGGAGATGTTCGTCACCCGGGACCCCCTCGGGAACCCGGTCGACCGGCGTCACCCCTGGAACCAGCACACCAACCCCCAGCCGCAGAAGCGCGACTTCGACGGAAACTACAGCTGGGTGATGTCCCCCCGTTGGTTCGACGGCCAGGACCACCTGGCGCTTGACACCGGAGGCGGACCGCTGGCCCGGCTCTGGTCGACCGCCCTCTCGGGCCTGGTGCACACCGATCACCTCGACGCCACCGGCACCAGTGTGAAGATCCACCTGCCCAAGACCGCCCTCGAAGGGCCGGTCGATCTGGAGTGGAAGATCCCCCAGTGGTCCAACACGCTCGAGCGCGACCGGGCCCGGACCTACTTCCAGGCCTACGCCGCCGCGGCGGCGTTGGACTTCATTGAGCTGGCGCTCAAGGACGTCCGGGCTGGCAAGACCAAGACCTGGGAGCCTTTCGACGTGCCCGACGAAGCGATCGGGTGCGGGTTCACCGAGGCGGTGCGCGGCGTCCTGTCGCACCACATGGTGATCAAGGGCGGCAAGATCGCCAACTACCACCCGTATCCGCCGACCCCGTGGAACGCCAACCCTCGTGACGTCTACGGCACTGCCGGGCCCTACGAAGATGCGGTGATCGACTCGCCGATCTTCGAGGAGAACACCAAGGAGAATTTCAAGGGCATCGACATCATGCGGTCGGTACGTAGTTTCGACCCATGCCTTCCCTGCGGCGTCCACATGTATCTCGGCAAAGGAAAGGTGCTCAAGAAAGTCCACTCCCCCACTCATGTCACCAACGCGGACGACTTGTTCTGATCGCCCGGAGCGATGCCTGCACCCCAGAATCTCCGAGCGAGCGGTGACCGGATCGAGCAGGCACTGGCCGAGCTCCAGGCCACGGCGGATCCCCGTTCACTCGACCTGGCGGAGGAGCTCTTGCGGTTGGTCTCCGATCTCTACGGCGCCGGGCTGGCCCGCATGGCCGAGATCGCCCAGGCGCGGACGCCCGAGTTGATAGCCGACTTCACCGGCGACGAGCTGGTGTCCAGCCTCCTCCTGGTCCAGGGTCTTCACCCCGAACCGCTCGATATCCGGGTGGAGGAAGCACTCGAGTCCGTCCGGCCCTTCCTCGGCCGACACGGCGGTGACGTGGAGCTCCTGGCGGTCGACGATCATCTGGGGGCGGTCAAACTCCGGCTCCTTGGGAATTGCGACGGGTGTCCGTCCTCGGCCGCCACATTGCGCGGCGCCGTCGAGGTGGCCATCTTGGAAGCGGCGCCGGAAGTGACCCGGATTGTCGTCGAGGAACCGAGCGCGGACGATGCCCTGGCGGTGCCCGTCGCACTTGGGGTCAAGAAGACGCGTCTACGACGCGTGCCCGACCGAAGTGGTCATCCGATGACCGACCCCATCGCCGTGCTGCAGCGCATTCGCGCCAGCAGCCCTCCCCGTGAGGCCGCTCCCGCCGAAGAGGTATGCGAGCTGTGCTCGGAGACGATCGCCAGCGAGCACAGCCACCTCGTAGACCTGCGGTCCAGGACCTTGCTGTGCGCCTG
This sequence comes from uncultured Acidimicrobiaceae bacterium, assembly GCA_963794875.1. Classification (GTDB taxonomy): domain Bacteria; phylum Actinomycetota; class Acidimicrobiia; order Acidimicrobiales; family RAAP-2; genus Bog-473. Next base: position 51,677 of record CAWCFG010000014.1, on the reverse strand, counting down.
TCGCGGGTGCTTTCTCCTCTTCGAGTCGCAGGGGGCCGGCGGCGACCACTTCCGCAGCGTGCCGGAGCGGTACCTCGCGTTTCGCGACTTCGAGCTGTCCACCTCCCAGTGGGACAGCCTTCAGATCCCGGTCAGCGTCGCCTTCTTCTTTCTCAATTCGGAACTCGAACGGGTTGCCGCGTTCTACCCCGGCCCGGCGGGCGCGACCGAGTCGGAGCTCCCGCTGGACACATGGACCGATCTGTTCGTGGCCAACCCGGAGTTGGCGACTATGCAACCCGATGTCGAGGCGTTCCTCGTCCGTGCGGCCAGTGACCGTGGCGATCGCGAGGCCGAGTGCTACATCGTGCCGATCGACGCCTGCTACGAGCTCGTCGGGCACCTCCGGAAGCTGTGGCGCGGCTTCGACGGCGGCACCGAGGCCAACCGGAAGCTCGATGACTTTTTCGCCGACATCAGAGCGCGGGCGCAGTGACCGACCTGCACTTCGAGGTGGTGGACGCACGCACCGAACCGCACGCCGCCGTGCCGACGATCATGTTCCGGACACGGGCGGAGGAAGCCGACGGGAAGCGCGTGCACGCCGTCGCCCTGCGCTGCCAGATCCGGATCGAACCGCAACGGCGGCAGTACAGCGAGCGTGAGGAGGAGAACCTCTACGAACTGTTCGGGGAGACACCGCAATGGGGAACCTCTCTGCGCCCATTCCTGTGGACGCACGTTTCATCGATGGTCGGCCGGTTCGACGGAAACACCGAGTTCGACCTTCCCGTCGAGTGCACCTACGACTTTGAGGTGGCGGGTGCCAAGTACATGCATGCGCTGGGCGACGGCGACATACCTCTCCTCTTCCTCTTCTCGGGAACCGTCTTCACGCAGGGCGTGTCGGGGTTCTCGGCCGAGCCACTCTCATGGTCGACCGAGTCCTCGTACCGCCTGCCCGTCGCCGTCTGGCGCAGCACCATGGACGCCTACTTCCCTGGCAGCGGCTTCATCCGCTTGCGACGCGACACGCTGGACGATCTGCAGCGCTTCCGGGCGCTCCGCGGGCTCCCGACGTGGGATCAGGCCTTCACCCAGCTGCTCAAGGGGGCAGAGGAGGGGCGGCCATGAGCGCGATCAGCACGAGATCCCCCCGACTCTCGGGCGGGCTCGTGGAGGACCGATTCGAGACGGCGAGAACGGTGGCCGACGCGGTCCTCTACGAGGGGTACGTCCTGTACCCGTACCGGGCATCCTCCCGGAAGAACCAGGTGCGCTTCCAGTGGGGTGTGCTCGTGCCTCGCTCCTACAGCGAGGCGGACGGGTCGGAACGCTGGTCGGCCCGGACCGAATGTCTCGCCGATCTGGGCGACCAGCGAAACGGGCGCGACCGTCCGATCCTCCGGGTACGCGTCCGATGCCTGCAGACACAGCGCCGCAGAGTTGAAGCTCGACTGAGCGGGACGTCTCCCGCCTCCCGCGGCTCCGCTTTCGGACCCGTCGACGCCCTCGAGGTGGACGGGACATCCCACGTCGAGTGGGATGAAGCGGTCGACCGCATGGTGGACCTGCCTCCGCTCGTCATCCCCCCGGGCGGCACCGCCGCCGACGAGCTGTCGTTCCACCTCGAGGGCGGATCCGAGATCGAGCCTGTCCACAAGGCGGACGGCACACTGGCCGGTCGCTTCGTTCGTGAGCGACTCGCCATAGACGGTATGGTCCGGGTGGCCACGGTGCCCGCGGCGGAAGGCTCGCCCTACGTCAAGGTGGCAGTGACGGTCGAGAACGCCACAACCTGGACCGACGACTCGAACCGGAGAGTCGACGTCGTGCCCCAGAGCCTGGTGGCGGTGCACACCATGCTGGCCCTCGACGGAGCGACGTTCGTGTCGCTCCTCGATCCTCCCGACGGTGCCGCAGTGGCGGCGCTGAGCTGCCGTAGCGACGGTACGTACCCGGTTCTCATCGGCACCGACGACGTCGTGCTCTCCTCACCGATCATCCTCTACGACCACCCCGAGGTGGCGGACCAGAGCCCGGGTGACCTCTACGACTCGCTCGAGATCGACGAAATCCTGGCCCTGCGGGTGATGACGCTCACCGACGCCGAGAAGGCAGAGGCACGGGGGACGGACGCCCGCGCCGCCGCCATCATTGACCGCTGTGACGCACTGTCACCCGAAGCGATGGGGCGCCTCCACGGGCAGATGCGCCCTGTGGAGCCGGAATGGCCCACCGCGACCACGCCCGCAACGGACCCCGCACCATGGTGGGATCCGGCATCTGACGAGTCCGTCGATCCCTGGACGGACTCGGTGCGCGTGGGAGGGATCGAGCTGGCACAGGGGTCGACGGTCCGGCTCCACCCGTCAGGACAGGCGGATGCCCAGGATATGTTTCTCGACGGCCGGTGCGGCACCGTGGCCGGCGTGTTCGCCGATGTCGACGGCGGGGTCCACCTGGCTGTCACGCTCGACGGCGACCCGGCCGCGAGCGAGCTCATGTGGCAGGGCCGCTACCTCTACTTCCGGCCGGACGAGGTGGAGCCGATGCCCAACCGGCCGGCCAGTGAGATCCGGCAGTGACCGGCCGCATCCTCGTCGCGGGTATCGGAAACATCTTCCTGTCGGACGACGCCTTCGGTGTCGAGGTAGCTCACCGGCTCTCCAGCCGCGCGCTTCCGGGAGGGGTGCGGGTCGAGGACTACGGGATCCGCGGCATGCACCTCGCGTACGACCTTCTCGAGGGTTATGACGCGCTCGTCCTCATCGACGCCGTCCCCATGGGTGAGCCTCCCGGTACCCTCGCTGTCATCGAGCCGGAGCCCGCGTCGGTGTTTCCGTCGAACTCAGAGGGTGGTGTCGTGCCGGCCGTCGACGCCCACACCATGAGCCCCGACATCGTCCTCGCCACCCTGGCCCACCTCGGAGGCTCCGTCGATCGCATCGTCATTGTGGGATGCCAGCCCGGAGACCTCGACGAAGGCATCGGGCTCTCTCCTGCAGTCGAGGCGGCGATCGGCGCCGCGGCTGACCTGTGTATCGAAGTCATCTCTGGCAACGCCGAACCGGCTGAAAGGGGATCCGTCCGATGATCCGTCGTCTCTTCGCTTCATTGCTTCTTGCCGCGGTCGCCGGCATTGTGATCAAGTCGCTGCCCGACATTGCCCGCTACCTCAAGATGCGGGAGATGTGAGGTGAACGACGTGGGCTACCTGTTCGTCGGGCTGATCGCGCTGGGGCTCTGCGGCACCCTGGTGGTCGTGGCCCGCTCGTTCCCGGACATCCGCCGCTACGTGAAAATGCGGCGGATGTAGCTGCCGTGACCCGCTACTCCATTGTCCCGGACCGTTCGCAGGTATGGATCGACGCCCGCTCCAACGTCCACCCGATCCACTCGAGCACCAGCGGCCTCGAAGGCTACGTCGAGCTGGACTTGGAGTCCTCGGGAACGATCGATCCCGCCACCGTGCCGGCGGGGCGGCTCTCCCTGGCTGTCGACCGCCTGAAGTCGGGCAACCGCATGCAGGACCGCGAGCTTCAGAAGCGGATCGACGCCAGGAAGTTCCCCAGAATCGAAGGGCAGCTGGAAGGGATCGCGCTCAATGGAGCGGACGCCAGCTATCGCGTGAGCGGTGAGGTGACGTTTCGAGGTGTCGCACGCCAGCACGAGGACCGAATGGACATCACCGCGGTGGACGATCGGACCATCCGCCTGGCCGGTGGATCGAGCTTCGACATCAGGGATTTCGGGATGCAGCCACCCAAGGTGCTCCTCCTCAAGGTGGAGCCCGAGGTCCAGGTGCGGGTGGAGATCTTCGCGGTTAGGGACGAGTAGGAGACGCGATCGCCATGTGTCTGGGAATACCGGGGCAGTTGAGGGAGATCTCAGAAATCAACGCACATCTGGCGCGCGTCGAGGTATCGGGCGTGACGAGGATCGTCAACATCGGCCTGCTCGAGGACGAGCCCTTGGCACCGGGCGACTGGGTCCTGATCCACGTGGGTTTTGCCATGTCGAAGATCGACGAGGCCGAGGCCGCATTAGCGCTGGCCTCCCTGCAGCTCATGGGGCAGGCCTACGACGACGAATTGGACGCGTTCTGGCAATCGAAGATCTCGAGCGAGACGGGAGGTACGTAATGGGAGTGGTCATCGGCGTCATGATCGGCTACGCGCTGGGGTGCCGGGCGGGGCCGGAGGGGTGGTCGGAGACTCTGGAGGCTTGGCACACCATCTCCACGTCGAACGAGGTCAGAGACTTCGCCGACGGGGCGCTGGCCATTGCCCGCGATCTCTTTGAGAAGAGGATCGAGGTGATCACCGGCATCCTCGGTGCTCCGGACGATTCCTCACGTTTGCGCCCGGTGGCATAGGAGGGCGAGGGCAACAGGAGGGCACGCTGACCGATGAGACACGCTGACCGATGAGATTCGTCGACGAGTACAGGGACCCGACGACGGCCGCCGCGTTGGTGGCACAGATCACGACGCTGGCCGGTGACGACGCGTTCAAGTTCATGGAGGTGTGCGGCGGCCACACCCACACCATCTACCGGCACGGGATAGAGCACGTCCTTCCGGGCAACGTCGAGCTCGTGCACGGCCCCGGGTGCCCGGTCTGCGTCATCCCCATGGGGCGGGTGGACGATGCGATCGCCGTCGCCAAAGAGCCCGGCGTCATCTTCACCTCGTTCGGCGACATGATCCGCGTGCCCGGCAGCAAAGGGAGCCTGCTCGAGGCGAAGGCCGGCGGAGCGGACATCCGCTTCGTGTACTCGCCTCTCGATGCACTCAGGATCGCTGTGGAGAACCCGGACCGCAACGTGGTCTTCTTCGCCGTCGGCTTCGAGACGACCGCGCCGTCGACCGCCCTCACCCTGCTCGAAGCTCGGGCTCAGGACATCGTAAACTTCTCGGTCTTCTCCAATCACGTGACGATCGTCCCGCCCCTCCGGGCCATCCTCGAGTCCCCGGACCTCCGCCTCGACGGCTTTCTCGGGCCGGGGCACGTCTCCACCGTGGTCGGGCAGCGTCCCTATCGGTTCGTACCCTCCGAGTACGGACTCCCACTGGTCACCGCTGGATTCGAGCCGCTCGACATCCTGCAGACCATCGCCATGCTGCTCATCCAGATCCGCCAGGGCCGCTGTGAGGTCGAGAACCAATACTCGAGGGTTGTACGCGAAGCCGGCAACCCACGCGCCCTGGCGGTGTTGGCCGAGGTCTTCGAGCTCCGCCCTCACTTCGAGTGGCGGGGGCTGGGATTCATTGCGCAGAGCGGCCTCAAACTGCGCCCGGAGTTCGCGGCGTTCGACGCCGAACTCCGCTACTCCATTCCCAATGTCCGGGTGGCGGATCCCAAGGCATGCCAGTGCGGCGAGGTGCTCAAAGGTGTCATCAAGCCTTGGGAATGCAAGGTGTTCGGCACTGCCTGCACCCCCGAGACCCCCATCGGGACCTGCATGGTCTCCTCGGAAGGCGCGTGCGCGGCGTACTACAACTTCGGGCGGATGCACCGGGAGGCCGCGGTGACGCTGGGACGGCGCAGCGGATCGCCCGCATGAGCGGAGTGGCCACGGCGGGGGCGGTGGTCCGGGTTCGACTCCGCGTGGCCGGCCTGGTCCAAGGAGTCGGTTTCAGGCCCTACGTGCACCGACTGGCCACCGAGCTCGACCTCGTCGGCCACGTCGGCAACGACACCCGGGGCGTCTTCATTGAGGTCGAGGGCACGTCGGAGGCGACAGAGGAGTTCATGAGCCGTCTCGTCACGGACGCGCCCGGTCCGGCCCGTATCGACGACGTGGTCACCCGTTCGATAGCGCCGAACGGCGCGACGGGATTCGCCATCGTCGAGAGCCAGGTCAGCGGCTTGATCCGGACGTTCGTGTCACCCGACCTCGCGACCTGTGGGGACTGCCTCGCCGAGCTGTTCGACCCGGACGACCGGCGGGCCCGCTACCCGTTCACCAATTGCACCAACTGCGGGCCCCGCTTCACCATCACCCTCAGCCTCCCCTACGACCGACCCAATACGACCATGCGCGGGTTCACCCTGTGCGAGGCCTGCGCATCCGAGTACGACGACCCCGCCGACCGGCGCTTCCACGCGCAGCCGATCGCCTGCGCCGACTGCGGCCCACGCCTGTGGCTGGAGCACTCGGCCGGGTCTGATCCGGTGGCCGGCTCGGACCCGGCCATCGCCGCCGCCCAGGCGGCGCTGGCGCGGGGGGAGATCGTGGCCATCAAGGGTCTCGGGGGATACCACCTGGCCTGCGACGCCGGCTCCGACGCCGCCGTGCAGCGGCTGCGGGCTCGCAAACGACGCCGTGCGAAGCCGTTCGCCGTGATGGCCCGGGACATCGACACTGTCCGCACGCTGGCCCGACTCGATTCGTCGGAAGCGGAGCTCCTCACATCGGCCCAACGGCCCATCGTCCTCCTCCGCCGGCGCGCGGACCAGGCCGAAGGGGTCATCTCGGCGTTGGTGGCCCCCGGGAACCCGCGGCTGGGCGTGCTGCTCCCCTATACGCCGCTGCATCATCTCCTCTTCGCTCCGGTCCCGGATTCGGGGACCAGGGACCCCGCGCCAGACGTGTTGGTCATGACGAGTGGCAACCTCACCGACGAGCCGATCTGCTACGAGGATGATGACGCTCGACGACGGTTGGGAACCATCGCCGACGCGTGGCTGCTGCACGACCGCCCCATCCATGTCCCCTGCGACGACTCGGTACTCGAGATCGACCCCGGCACCGGGCGCGAGGTGCCGATCCGGCGGGCACGGGGCTACGCACCCCTCCCCGTCCGCCTCCCGTTCTCCGCGCCGGCCACGCTGGCGGTCGGGGGCGAGCTGAAGAACACGTTCTGCCTCGCGTCGGGCAACGACGCCTTCATCAGCCAGCACATCGGCGACATGGGCAGCCTCGAGACATGGGCGGCCTTCGAGCGATCGATCCGTCAGCTGGCCGGCCTGTATGGCATCCGGGCGTCCCAACTGGCCGCAGACGCCCACCCGGGTTACCAGACGAAACGGTGGGCGGAGGACGCCTCGCCGCAGCCCGTGGCCGAGGTCCAACACCATCACGCCCACATCGCGTCGGTGATGGCCGAGCACGGGGTCCCCGCGGGCCGTTCCATCATCGGCATCGCGTTCGATGGGACGGGCTTCGGAACGGACGGCACCATCTGGGGTGGTGAGGTCATGGTGGCCGGCTACGGCGACTTCGAGCGCGTCGGGCACCTCGCGACTGTGCCGCTACCCGGTGGTGACGCCGCCATCCGTCGACCCTGCCGGACCGCGCTGGCGCACCTGTGGGCCGCCGGGATCGACTGGGCAGAGGACCTTCCCCCGACGGGCGCGGTCACGCCCGAGGAGCGGGCCGTGCTGATCCGCCAACTCGAACGCGGGACCGGGTGCGTGGCGACGTCGAGCATGGGACGCCTCTTCGACGCGGTGAGTTCGCTGCTCGGCGTGCGGCACCACGCGACCTACGAAGCGGAGGCGGCCATCTCCCTGCAATGGGCGGCCGAAGAGTCCCTGGACCTCGGTGTCCCCGCTCACCGGTACCGCTTCGACCTGGCCGGTGACGAGCTGGACCCCTCCCCCGTGCTCCGGGCGCTCGTGGCCGACCTCCGTGGCGGCGCCGACGCGGGCGCCATGGCCGCCGGCTTTCACGTCGCAGTGGCCCAACTGATCGGTGATGTGGCCGAACGGCAGCGGACCCGCACGAGCATCGACGTCGTCGCCCTGAGCGGAGGGGTCTTCCAGAACTCGCTGCTGCTCGGCCTCGCCCGCTTGGAACTCGAGGCGCGCCATTTCGGCGTCCTGACGCACCGGGTCGTGCCACCGAACGACGGCGGCCTCGCACTGGGCCAGGCGGCGATAGCGGGCTACCGTGCGGCCGCGGCCGGGACGGTCACAGCGTGGCCGGGGTGAACACGACCGAGGAACTCCCGTTCGGAGCCGGACCGGCTGAAGACCTGGCTCCCGCCGCGTTGGCGCTCGCCCGCCGGTTCGCCGCCGGGGCCACCCTGTGGTGCGTGGCACCGCAGTGGCCCGCCCACGCCCGTCACGTCGCCGTGGAGTTCGTACACCCGGTCATCGTGGGGAAGCGGGCCCTGCCGGCGGTCAGCGTCGACGGGCCCGGGGCGGCCGAGTCTGTGCGCCTGCTCTCCCGACCCGGAGACCTCCTCCTCTGTGTGAGCACAGCGGAGGATCCGCTGGCCGGCGACCTCGTCACCCGGTCCGACGCCTGGGGCCTGACCAGCCTCTGGCTGGGTGCCGGCCCGAGACCAGGGTGGGCGGGCGGCGACGCACGCGCCGACCATGTGGTGTGGCTGGAAGGCGCCGACCCGGCGGTTGCCGCGCGCTCGGGTGACCTCGTGATGCTCTACCACTTGCTGTGGGAGCTGACCCATGTCGTCTTCGAGCATCCCGGGCTCCTCACCCCGGAGGCCGAGTGCACAGGCGAGGTCTGCGTGACGTGCTCGGACGAAGGGCGGGTGGCCGAGGTCCGCACCGTGCTGACCGAAGGCCGGGTCGAGGTGCTGGCGGGCGGGCGGCCCGAGCAGATCGATGGCCGGCTGGTCGACGGGCTGCGACCGGGTGATCTCGTCCTGGTGCACGCCGGCGTGGCGGTCACCAGCCTCGTGGCGGGCCGCGGGTCATGAGCACCGAGCCCACAAGCTTCCTCTATCCCTTCATTGACGCGGAGGAGCGGGACGCGGGGGTCCTCGTGAGGGACCTCGTCATGTCGGCCCAAGCCAAGATGCAGGAGTCGGCCTCCCTGCGCGCCGCCTCGCTTGCAGGCTGCGCGGAACAGGTGGAACGCGCCGGGGCTGCCATGGCGGAGCGGTTCTCCCGCGGTGGGCGGCTGTTCAGCTTCGGCAATGGCGGCAGCGCGACCGATGCGCAGGGGACAGCTGAGCTGTTCCGCCACCCCCCACACGGAACTCCGTTGCCTGCCCTGTCGCTCGTTGACGACCAGGCCGTCCTCACCGCGCTCTCCAACGATGTGGGCTTCGAGCTCGTGTTCTCGCGACAGCTCATCGCTCACGCCGGCGAGCACGACATCGCCGTCGGCTTCTCCACGAGCGGTGACTCGGCCGACATGCTGCGCGCCTTCGAGGAGGCAGCGCGCCGGGGTCTCCTCACGGTCGGCCTCTGCGGCTACGAGGGATCAGGCATGGCGACGAGCGCTGCTATCCGGCACTGCCTGGTCGTGCGCTCCGAGAGCGTCCACCGGATTCAGGAGGTCCAGGACGCCCTCACGCTCGCCCTCTGGGGGTCAGTGCAGCGCCACCTGCCAGCGCACGCCGGCGTCGACGCCTCCGGATGCCCGTCGTGAGCAACGTCGCACCCGATGCGGTCGCGGGCAACGGCACCGGCGTGCCTGGCGACAGGGAGGCTGCGGTCTTCGGGCGCATCGAGGCATTCAGGCGCCGACGGCCTCGCCTCCGCGACGAGGTCGTGACCCTGGCCCATGGGGCGGGCGGCAAGGCGTCGGCTGCCCTACTTGAGGCCGTCTTCCTCCCCGCCTTCGCTTCCGAGGACGAGACAGGCTCTCGGCAGGTCCAGACCGACGCCGCACTGGTGGACCTCCCCTCGGGTGACCGTCTGGCCTTCAGTACCGACTCCTACGTCGTGAAGCCCCTGCGCTTCCCGGGCGGCTCCGCCGGCCATCTGGCCGTACACGGGACCATCAATGACCTGGCCATGATGGGGGCGCGCCCGATCGCGCTCTCCGCCGCCTTCGTGCTCGAGGAGGGGATGTCGATCGACGTGCTGCGCGAGGTGGTGGCCGACATGGCTGAGGCGGCGGCGGGTGCCGGTGTCCGAGTCGTGACGGGTGACACCAAGGTGGTCGACCGGGGCGCGGCGGACGGCATGTACATCACCACTGCGGGCGTGGGCGTGCTTCCCGCCGGTCGCGACCTTGCCGCCGCCAAGGTGACCGTCGGGGACGTCGTGCTCGTGTCGGGCACCATGGGCGACCACGGGACCGCTGTCATGCTGGCCCGCGGGGACCTGGCTCTCGAGGCGGACATCGAATCGGACACGGCCCCGCTACACGGAATGGTGGAAGGGCTCCTCGCAGCCGCACCGAACACTCGCTGGCTGCGGGACTCGACCCGCGGGGGCGTGGGCACCGTGTGCAACGAGCTGGCCCGGGACGCCGACCTCACCGTTGTGCTCGACGAGCAGGCACTCCCTGTCCTCCCCGCTGTTGCCGCGGCGTGCGAGCTCCTGGGCATCGATCCCCTCTACGTGGCCAACGAGGGGAAGCTCGTCGCCGTCGTGCCGCCGGATCAGGCGGACGCGGCGCTGGGCGCGCTCGCGCGCCAACCCGCTGGGGTCGAGAGCAGCGCGGGTCGGCCAGATCCACGCCGAACCACCGGGCATTGTGGTCCTCCGGACCTCCATGGGCGGGACCCGCATCGTCGACATGCTCGTCGGCGACCCGCTCCCGCGCATCTGCTGACGTCGGCCCTCGGCCGCCCCGCTCACCACTCAGTCGAGTGGGTGAGCGTCCGTTCCAAAATGCCCAACGTGGCGCGCAGGGCCGACTCGGGGATGATGGGAAAGATGTCGGCCTCTTTCCATTGGGGGTCGATGGTCGACCAGTCGTAGTACGAGGTGACGAGCGTCCCGTTCTCCGCCGGCTCGAGCTTGTAGCCGTAGATGTGGCCGATCTGCGGCTTGATCTGGCCTTGAATGGTCCAGGCGATCTCCCGGTCGGGCTCGAAGGTCGTGATGTGGACCGTGACGTCATAGCGACCCATCGGAAAGTCGTTGAGCGCTTCTCTGTCCATGTGGATCACGAACTCGTCGCCCACCTTGGTGGCAGGCACGCCGGTGGAGTCCATCAACATGCCGGAGCTGTCGATGGTCACGTGCCCTTTGGGGTCGCTCAGGAGAGCGAAGATGCGCCCCGCCTCGACGGGGATGGTCCGTTCCACCTCCATACGCTCCACGTCCGCGCCCGCTGTCCCGTCCGTCCCTGAGGTGTCGTCGCTCATGGCCGCGATTGTGTCATCCGGAGACGGATCTCACCTGATGACACGGATCTCACCTGATGACACGGATCTCACCCGATCGCACCCTCCCGCACGAGCGAGGCGTCGAGCCCGAGCAGTTGCACCGTCGTCGATCCGGACCGCAACGCCTCGAAGAATCCCGCCTCCTTCGCCTCCCGGTCCTCCCCGGCGGCCAGGACGTCATCGATGAGGTCGCCCGGCACGAAGGCCACACCGTCCACGTCGGCCACCACCCAGTCCCCCACCGACACCCGGACGCCGCCGACCCGCACCGGGGCCCCGACGGTCCCGGGCTTGTCCTTCGTGGCACCGGTGAGGGCGATGGCGGCCGAGAACACCGGGAACCCGTGCGCCTCCAGGGCGGCGACGTCGCGCACGCCGCCGTCGAGGACCAGTCCGGCCAGTCCCGCGGCCTCGGCCCCCGTCGTCAGCACCTCTCCCCAGTAGCCCCGGTCAGCCACCTGCCCCACGTCCACCACGAGCACGCTCCCCCGTGGCGCGGTGGTCACGGCGACGTGCACCGCCAGGTTGTCCCCCGGCGTGCAGCCCACGGGGTAGGCCGGGGCGGCCAGCGTCGCCCCGGCCCAGGCCGGTCGGAGCCTGCGATGGGCCGCCAGGCCACCCGACTCCCCGATCGTGGCCGAACCGAGTCGCGCCAGCGCCGCGCCGATGTCCTCGCTCTTCGAACTCGTACTCATGTGGTGATCCTCCTCGGGTCGGGCGATGAGCATTCGACCACCAGGCGGGGGTACGGCACCAGCCGTACACTCCTCGACGTGACCGTGCCTGCGCCCGACCGCATGGTGATCGTGACGCAGGTCGCCCCCTACGCCGACGGTCCGGCCGGCGTCCACGGCGTGCTGGGCCAGGCTGCCACCGGTCTGTCCGAGCTGGCCGACCTCGGCGACCTGTCCCCCACAGTGCTGACCGACGTCCGCGACATCTCGCCCGACCAGCTGGCGGCCACCCGCGTCCTCGCCCTCTTCACCATCGGCGAGACCCCGTGGTCGCCAGAGCAGAAGGCCGCCATCCTCCGAGCCTGGCGAGAAGGCGATCTCCGCATCCTCGGCGTCCACTCCGCCACGGACGCCAGCCATCAGTGGCCCGAGTACGGCGACCTGATCGGTGCCCGCTTCGACGGCCACCCGTGGACACAGGACTTCACCATCGACGTCGTCGACACCGCCCACCCCTCGACCGCCCACCTCGGCCCCCAGTGGCACTGGCACGATGAGGTCTACCTCTTCACGGACCTCCGACCCCAGGCTCGCGTCCTGCTCCGCCTCGCCGACGACCAGGTTGATCTGTCACAACCGGGCGGCCGCGTGCCCGCATGCGGCTTCCCCCTGGCCTGGAGCGTGGAGGACGGCCGGGCCCGGACCTTCTACAGCGCGCTGGGCCACTTCCCGGGGGCGTGGGAGACCCCGGCCTACCTGCGTCATCTGGCCGGCGGCCTCGCCTGGCTGACGGTAACCTGACGTCGATGTCAGGCTCATCGCTTCCCGATGTGATGGCAGCGGCCGTCTACCGCTCACCCGGCGTGGTCACGGTGGAGGAGCGCACGGTGCCCCGCCCCGGACCGGACCAATTGGTGGTGCGGGTCCACTCGTGCGGCATCTGCGGCTCCGACATCCATCAACTGCGCGACGGCTGGGGGTTTACCCCGGGGGCGGTGGCGGGCCACGAATGGAGCGGCACGGTCGCCGCGCTCGGCGACGACGTCACGGGGTGGTCGGTCGGCGAGCTCGTCGTCGGCGGGCCCGGCCAACGCTGTGGGACCTGCCGGCGCTGCCTCGAGGGCAAGCCCTCGCAGTGCGAGAGCCGCAACAGCATGACCGGCGAGCAGTCGGACGGCGCCTTCGCCGAGTACATCGTTTGCCGCGCCGCCGGCGTCCTGCGCCTGCCCGACGGCCTCTCGCCCCGGCATGCCGCGTTGGCCGAGCCCCTCTCCGTGGCGCTGCACGGCATCACGCGATCGGGCGCGGCCCCGGGTGACCGGGTCATGGTCTTCGGCGCTGGGCCGATCGGCGCCTTGAGCGTGGCCGCCCTCCAGTGCATGGGCATCTCCGACATCACAGTGGTGGAGCCGCACGAGGGGCGCCGCCGCCTGGCGGCCGACCTCGGGGTGACCGCCATCGTCGACCCGGAGGACCTCGACGTCTTCCCGCCCTGGGAGCCCGAACGCATGTCGACCCGGGCCGTCGACGTCGTCCTCGAGTGCTCGGGGCACCGGGCCGCCATCGAGGCGGGCTTCAGCCAGCTCGCCCGCGGCGGCATGTTGGTGATGGTCGGCGCCGGCATCGACCATCCGACCTTCGACATCAACCGCATGATCCTCAACGAGCTCACCGTGACGGGCTCCTTCGTGTACGACCAGGGGGGCTTCGAACGGGCGCTCGAGCTCCTGGCGTCCGACGGCTTCCCCTCGGAGCTCCTCATCGATCCCGCCGACATTCCGCTGGCGGCCATCGGGGACACGTTGGAGGCACTCGCGGCCGGTCGTATCGCCGGCAAGGTCATGGTCGTCCCGGAGGTGCAGCCCTGATGCCACATCCCTTCTATCCATCGGGCAATCCGCGCTTCAACCACGTGGCGATGTCGCTGCCCGCCGATCTCCTCAATGCCACCAACCGCGCCGATGTGTGCCGCTTCTTCGACGAGGTGATGGGCTTCACCGAAATGGAGGTGATGACCGAGGACCGGCGCCGGATGATCATGAGCTGCGTCCACTGGGACCAATTCATCTTCCTCATCGCCGAGGACGACCCGATGCGCTGCCCCCGCATGGACCACTACGGCTTCTCGGTGGGCACGCTCGACGAGCTGCGCGGCCTGCAGGAGCGCGCCGAGGCCTTCCGCAAGGTCGACGACCGCATGGAGCTCATCGACCTGCACGTCGACGACCAGGACGTCGTCAAGATCCACTCGCTCTACGTCCGCTACCTCCTCCCCATGACGATCGAGTTCCAGTACTGGGAGTTCCCCGAAGCGGCCCAGGCCAACTGATCATGACCCCAACCTCTGCCGCCGAGCGGTTCCTCGCCCTCCACACCCCCGGCACGCCCTTGCTGATGCCCAACGCCTGGGACATCGGGTCGGCCGCCTTGTTCGCCGCGCTCGGGTTCGACGCCATCGCCACCACCAGCGGCGGATTCGCCGCCACGCGGGGGCGCCTCGACGGCGCCATGTCCCGGGACGAGGTCCTGACCCACGCCGGCGAGCTGGCCGCGGCCGTCGACGTACCGGTCTCGGCCGACCTCGAGAACTGTTTCGCCCACGACCCTGACGGCGTGGCCGCCACCATCACGGCCGCCGCCGGACTCGGCCTGGCCGGTGGCTCCGTGGAGGATTTCACCGGCGACCGTGACGACCCGATTTACGAGCTGGCGCACGCCGCCGAGCGGGTGCGTGCCGCGGCCGAGGCCGCAGACGATTTCGTCCTCACGGCCCGGGCCGAGAACTACCTGCACGGGCGGCGGGACCTGGCCGACACGATCGCGCGGCTGCAGGCCTACCAAGAGGCCGGTGCCGACGTCCTCTTCGCCCCACGGGTGGTGGACCCGGTCGACCTGCGCCAGCTGCTCGCCTCGGTCGACGTCCCGGTGAGCGTGCTCGTCCTCCCGGGCGCCCCCGACGTGGCGACACTGGGCGAGCTCGGCGTAAGCCGGATCTCCGTCGGTGGGGCGATCGCCGTCGCCGCCTACGGCGCCGCCGTCAACGCCGTCACCGAGCTGCGCGACAAGGGCACCTACGGCTACTGGGACCTGGCTGCCGCGGCCCGTCCGGTGATCACCGACGCGTTCAGTCGCTGATCGCGACGGTCACCTCAATCTCGACCGCTCCGTTCCGAGGGAGCGACGCCACGCCGATGGCCGAGCGGGTGTGGCGCCCCGCATCGCCGAAGACGTCGGCCAGGACTTTGCTCGCCCCGTCCACCACCGCCGGCTGCTGATGAAAGTCGGGCGCCGAGGACACGAAGCCCGTCACCGTGAGGACCCGTTCGACACGGTCGAGGGAGCCGAGCGCCTCGTGGAGGACGGCGAGAGCGTTCAGCGCGCACACGGCGGCAGCTTCGGCGCCCTCTTCGACCGTCACGGTGTCGCCCAGTCGCCCGAGGCAGGTCAGCTCCCCGGCAATGCGGGGCAGTTGCCCGGATGTGCGCGCCACACCGGCGTGCACCACCACCGCGTCCAGCGGGTCGTGCGGCGGGTGTGGCCCGTGCAGCGTCAGGCCCAGCTCGGCGAGCCGGGCGCTGATCCTTCCCTCGCTCACCGCATGTAGGGCCAGTAGCTGGCGAAGGTGGCGTTGACCTTCTCCGGCAGCGGGAAGATGCCGCCCAGCTGCTTGGCGCCCCAGATGATCTTGGCCGAGCGCTCCACCAGCGCGGTGTTGTGCATCGCCTTCTCCATCGTCGTGCCGACGGCGACCATCCCGTGGTTGGCGATGAGCGCTGCGCTGCGGCTCTCCAGGGCCTTGACCACCTGCTCGGCGAGTTCGGGCGAGCCGCTGGCTGCGTATTCCGAGCAGCGGATGTCGCCGCCGAGGTAGACCGTGAACTCGTCGATGCAGCTCGGGATGTCCTCGTGGGCGACGGCGAACATGGTGGCGTGGACCGCGTGCGAGTGGATGCATACCGCGAAGTCCTCGTAGGCCGCCTGGACCGCTATGTGGAGGTACTTCTCCGAGGTGGGCCCGCGCTCGCCGGAGACGACCTCGCCCGCGGGGTCCACGATCACGATGTCCTCCACCTGCATGAGCCGGTAGTCGAGCGACGACGGGGTGACGGCGATGTTGCCGTCCTCCATCCGGGCCGAGATGTTGCCCGAGGTGCCCTCGACGAGGCCCTTCTCGAGGAGCTCCTTCGCCGCGGCGACGATCTGCTCTGGTGCGTTCTCTATGAAGGCCATGGCCCGGGGTCTCCTCACAGCTGAGGGGCGAACGTCCTCGCCCGGCGGTCGCCCCGATCGTACAACGCCCGGGGCAATGCCTGACACGACTGTCAGGGAAATGGGCTGGGGCTACTCTCTGGCCCCATGGGACTTCTTGACGGACGAGCGGCGGTGGTGACGGGTGCGGGCCGGGGCATCGGGCGGGACATCGCCCTCTGCCTGGCGTCGGAGGGCGCCAAGGTCGTGGTCAATGACGTCGGCGTCACGCTCGGCGGTGCCGGCACGGAGGAGGACCCCGCGGCACAGGTGTGCAAGGAGATCGAGGCGGCGGGCGGCAGCGCCGTGCCCAACCACGACTCGGTGAGCGACTTCGAGGGCGCCGGCCGCATCATCGGCGCGGCGGTGGACAACTTCGGGTCGATCGACATCGTGGTCAACAACGCCGGGATCGTGCGCGACCGGACGATCGTCAAAATGGACGAGGCGGACTACGACGCCGTCATCGCCGTGCATCAGAAGGGCACCTTCAACACGGTGCGCCACGCCGCGCCCCTCATGAAGGACGCCGGCTACGGGCGGATCGTCAACATCACCTCGTCGGCCGGGTTGCGGGGCAACTTCGGGCAGACGAACTACGGCGCCGCCAAGGCCGCCATCATGGGTATGACCTTCGTCTGGGCCCTCGAGCTCGGTCGGTACGGCATCACGGTGAACGCCGTGGCCCCGGCCGGCTTCACCCGCATGACCGAGAACCTCTACGCCGGGGCCGAGCCGCCGGCCGACCAGGACCCCGCCCTCAACGCGCCGCTGATCGCCTTCCTGGCCTCCGAGGACGCCTCCTACGTCAACGGGCAGGTCCTCGGGCGCACCGGCTTCGCCTACACCCTCTTCCAGACGCCCCGGCAGATCGCCACGATGTGGCGGGAGGGCGGCTGGACCCCCCAGGAGGTGGCCGACCACTTCCACGAGGTGCTGGGACAGCACCTGCAGCCCGTCGGGATGGGCGATCACCCTCTCTTGGGCAAGAAGGACTAGCGACAGGCCTGGCCCGGCACGGATCGGCCCTCGGGGCGACTGCCTCCCAGCCTGGGTAGGGTGGGAGTGCTGACATCACACCATTCAGGGAGGGCACCCATGCTCGTGCGCGACAAGATCTACATCAACGGGGCCTGGGTCCCCTCGACCGGCAAAGGCGCCCTGGAGGTCATCGACTCGGCCACCGAAGAGGTCTTCGCCACCATTCCCGAAGGCACGGCCGAAGATGTCGACAAGGCCGTCGAGGCCGCGGCCGCCGCCTTCCCCGGCTGGGCCGCCACATCGCGCGAGGAGCGGGCCAAGCTGCTGACCCGTATCGGCGAGGCGCTCGGCGCCCGCACGGACGAGCTGGCCCAGGTCATCTCCCACGAGGTGGGCATGCCGATGACGCTGTCGGGGTCGATCCAGGTGGGCCTGCCGGCCGGTGCGTTCGCCGACGCCGCTGCCGCCGCCGAGGGCTTCGAATGGGAAGAGGAAGTGGGCAACTCCCTCGTCGTCCGTGAGCCGGTCGGCGTCGTGGGCGCCATCACGCCGTGGAACTACCCGCTGTACCAGGTCGTCCTCAAGGTCGCCCCGGCCCTGGCGGCCGGCTGCACCGTCGTACTGAAGCCGAGCGAGGTGGCGCCGATCAACGCCTTCCTCCTCGCCGACGTCATCGACGAGGTGGGGCTCCCACCGGGCGTCTTCAACCTGGTCAGCGGGGTCGGGCCGGTGGTCGGTGAGGCGATCGCCGCCCATCCCAAGGTCGACATGGTGTCCTTCACCGGCTCCACCCGGGCCGGACGGCGGGTCATGGAGCTGGCGGCCGAAGGCATCAAGCGGGTCTCGCTCGAGCTCGGTGGCAAGTCGGCCAACATCCTTCTCGACGACGCCGACTTCGCCACCGCCGTGCCCGCGGGGCTCTTCGGTTGCTACATGAACACCGGTCAGACCTGCTCCGCCCTCACCCGGATGCTCGTCCCCCGGGACAGGTTGGCCGAGGTGGAGGAGTTGGCCGTGGCCGGCACCGCGGGCTTCGCTCCCGGCGACCCCTTCGAGGCGGGCAAGCTCATCGGGCCGCTCGTCTCGGCCGTGCAGCGCGACCGCGTGCGCGGCTACATCAACAAGGGGATCGAGGAGGGCGCCAAGCTGATCGTCGGCGGCGCCGAGGCGCCGGAGGGGCTCGACAAGGGCTTCTTCGTGCAGCCCACCGTCTTCTCCGATGTCACTCCTGACATGACCATCGCCAAGGAGGAGATCTTCGGACCGGTCCTCGTTCTCATGCCGTACGACACCGAGGAAGAGGCGATCGAGATCGCCAACGGCACGCCGTACGGTTTGGCCGGCGCCGTCTGGAGCGGTGACGCGGAACGGGCCGAGCGTGTGGCGCGGCGGTTGCGCACCGGTCAGGTCGACATCAACGGCGGGAACTTCAACCCCAGCGCACCCTTCGGCGGCTACAAGCAGTCGGGATTCGGGCGTGAGCGCGGCAAGTACGGTCTCGAGGAGTTCGTCGAGACCAAGTCGATGCAGCGCTGAGGGGCCGTTTCGCGTAGCCGTTCGGCGGGCAAATCATCGTTGACCGAGCCGCGCCGTCGTTGCGCGCTCATCGGCTGATCACAAGGGGGCGGGAGGGCACATGAGTACGGCGCGCCACGGGGCGGTCGAGATCTACTTCGAGGAGTTCGGCGATCCCGCATCACCAACCCTCCTGCTGGTCAACGGGCTCGGATCACAGTGCCTCAACTACGACGTGTCGTGGTGCCAGATGTTCTGCGACGAGGGCTTTCGTGTCGTACGTTTCGACAACCGCGACGTCGGACTCTCGACGAAGCTCGACGGCACGGACTATGGACTGGTCGACATGGCGAACGACGCCGTCGCGGTGCTCGACGCCGTCGGGGCCGACAAGGCGCACGTGATGGGCTGTTCCATGGGCGGCATGATCGTGCAACGACTCGCCCTCAATCACCCCGACCGCGTGCTGTCCCTGACGTCGGTGATGTCGCGGACCGGTGAGTCCGGCTACGGCGAGAGCTCGGAGGAGGCCTTGGCCTTTCTGCTGGCGCCGGCGGCGCCGTCACGGGCCGCCTACATCGACCGGGCCGTGGCCGCCCTCCACGTCTACGGGTCGAAGCCAGAGTGGCTCGACGACGACGCCATCCGAGCCCGGGCGGCGGCAGCCTACGACCGCTGTTTCTGCCCCGAGGGGGTCGGGCGACAGATGCAGGCGGTCATGCACGACGGCTCCCGCTCCGCCGAACTGGCCGCATTGGACCTCCCCACTTTGGTGATCCACGGCAGCCGGGACACCCTCATCAACCCGAGCGGCGGCCGCCGTACGGCCGAGGTCATCCCCGGCGCCCGGTACGTCGAGATCGACGGCATGGGCCACGACTACCCGCCCCCGGTCTGGAAGGAGTGGGTGACCGTCTGGTCGGAGTTCGCCCACGCGGCGGTCGGCGCCTGATCAGGGAGGCGCCAGCAGGTCGGCGGGCGGAGCTTCACTGCCCGTCCGGTGCTTCCACAGTGACGCATTCGCCGCGATGGCGGCCGTGAGCAGGCGTCCGGCGAAATAGGTCCACAGCAGCAGCGCCAGGGCGATGCCGATGGCCCCGTAGAGAGCGGACTTCCGCGTCACCACGTGGGCCACGTAGGTATAGGTGAGGATCTGCAACACGCCGACACCGACGCCGACGATCAGTGCCCCTGGCAACAACGCCCACAATGCACACTGGTCTCTCGGCAGGAGCCAGGACGCCAGGAACCAGGCGCCGGCCGAGATGACGATCGTCATGACGAAGGCCACCAGGCGCAGGACAAGTGAGTGCGACCCGATCCACGTGGTGAGGTCGCCCAGGCCGAACAGAACGGTGACGAACCCGATAAGGATGAGAGGTCCCCACTGACTGGGCTTGCGCGCCGGTTGCACACGCCAGATCAGCCGATGCACGACCCAGAGCACGCGGACGAACGACCGTGCCGTCAGGGCGAGGGCGAAGCCACCGACGACGAGGGCAGCGACCCGGTTCGCCAGTGACATGGTGCTGGTACTGGCGACTGCGCTGGCCAGCAGCCCCTCGATGCCGGCCGAACGGGCGGCGTCGCGCGGATCCTGACCGGCCGCGGTGGAGGCCAGCCCGAAGCCGGTGACCATGACGAAGGCATAGGGAACCAGGAACATGAAGAGGCGGAAGGCCACGGCGGCTGCCAACACCCCTCCCCCGCTCTGGGCGTCACGCTCCACCGCCTCGAACGCGGTGTCGATCGACGCCGAGTCGGCCCGCCTGGCTTCGATCCCGGCTCGCGTGCGCTCCGCCCGTTCTCGGATATGAGCTACGCGATCCCGGACGGACTCACGCGTCCTCGGCGCGACAGGAGCCCCGCTGAGCTCGGACGCCTCCACTGGGCCAGAGTGTCCCTCCAACGGATCATCGGCTGTGGCCATACGGCATTCTTCACCCCAGCCCGAGGGAGGGGAGACCTCCGGCGTCGGGTCGGTACGTCCGAGCGTCGGCGAATCGGCGGGTCGGCCGCCCCCTTGGCTCGTCCGCCCGCCCATAGGATCCCGCCGTGCGGATACGTGAGGGGTGGCGGCTGCAGTCCTTCCTGAGCGTCGTGCTTGCCTGCACACTTCTCGTTGCCGCGAGCGCCCAGGGCGCACCGGCATCGACCTCCTCGTCGATTCATCCGCTGGTCGGCGCCTACTACTACCTCTGGAATCCGGAGAACTTCGCCGGCGGAACACTCCGGGCCCACCTCGAGCCACCGCAGGTGCCCACGTCCGCCGAGGTGAACTCCCAGAGCCCACAGACGGCGGCCCGCGACATCACCAACGCCCGCCAGGCCGGGATCAACTTCTTCGCCGTGGACTGGTGGCCGTACGTGCCCGGTTCGTCGGGTGCCGACTACCAGGGCGCCGACGGATCGATGAAGGACTTCCTGGCCGCACCCAACATCAAGAAGATCCGGTTCGCCATGTTCTACGAGACATGGAACCTCGGCTTCGATCCCGGGCGTGAGTCCACTCCCGTCACGTTTCAGACGGAGCTTCATTTCGACTCCGACATGCTCACCTTCGCCAAGAAATACTTCCGCAACCCCTCGTATCTGCGCATCCACGGACGACCGGTCGTCTTCCTGTACCTGACACGCACCCTGACCGGCGACGTCGCGGGCATGATCAATGGCGCGCGAACCGTGCTCAAGGCCAAAGGCTTCAACCCCTTCTTCATCGGGGACGAGGTCTACTGGCGCGTCACGCCGCAGAACCCCGATCCCGCTGGTCCCGTCCTGACCACGGCGCCGCAGGTGGCGCGCATCGAGCAGTTCGACGCCGTCACTTCCTACATCCTCTATTACGGAGACCCGAATTTCTTCCTGGGCCCGACCCAGGACTTCACCGGGTACCCCGGCACCACCGACATCGTGGCCGACGAGCGGCATCTTCTCAGTACGTACAGCGCGGCGACCGACGGTCGGGTGCCGGTGATACCGGACATCTCGTCGAGCTTCAACGACCGTGGGTTCCGACTGCCGACGAACCATCCCGCTCAGCCGCGCCAGTGGCTGCCCAGCGAGGGCCCGGCATCGACGCTCGACCACCTCTTCCGCTGCGTCGCCCTCCCAGAGGTCGATCCCGCCCTCCCGATCGTCATGGTGACGTCGTGGAACGATTGGAACGAGGACACGGGCATCGAGCCGATCGGAGGGACCCCGACCCGCACCGACGACAGCCCCTCGGGCGACGCCTACACCCAGGGCTATACGTACGGAGACGAGGGACGAGCCGCTTTACGTGTCCTACGTACCGACACTGGACTTCTCCGCCAGCGATTCGATGGAGCCCAGGACGCCTCCGACCAGAGCACGGCCTCGCCGGAGAGCGGCTCCTGTCGCTGATCGTCCTGCTCGACGCTGGGACCGGCGGAATCCATGTCTGGAGTCCTGGGGCGTAGGCTGGTCGGGCACACCCGCGAAGCTCTCGGATCATCCGTCCCGGTTCTGAGCCTGGGTATGTGCACAAAGGAGCACCATGACCTCACCTGAGTGTTTGCACGTTGCCTCACAGCTCGACGAGCACCACGCACCCGAAACCAACGGCCGGATACCCGTCTGCCACAAGTGCGGGGGGCGCACGGACGGCCCCGAAGGGGCGCACCATCTCATCGCGGCGGGTCGCGTCGGGCGCTCCAGCGAGTGGCTCGTCGCCCAATCACGGCTGCGGGACATCGCCGATTCCAAGGTGCTCAGGGGCGAGTAACTGCCTGAGCGTGACCTTCTGATGGCGTTGGAGAGGGGGGTCAGGTCGATGGGCCCGATCAGCGGGCGGCGGTGACCCCGGTCCAGCGCGGCGAAGAGCGCTCCAGCTGATGACCCGGAGCCTCGGAGGAGTCGGTGATCTCCGGCATCACGGGGTCTGCCGAGTTCCACGGCGACGCTTCGGGCCCATGCATTGCGACGGCCTGTCGCGTCAGCCGCGCAGGCGGACCGGCTGCTGGTTGCGGAGCGACAGCAGGAGACCATCGACGGCAAACACGGCACCCGCCCCTACGCACACACCCCCGAGAGCGTCCGACGGGTAGTGCCAACGCAGCACCACCACCGCAGCACAGACCGCCATGACGACTGCACCACCCGCCACGGCCACCAGGGGTTTGGCGAACCGAGGAACGACGAGAAAGGCCGCGGCGGCGAGCGCAGCCACAGCAGTGACCGTTCCTGACGGGTAGGACAGGGCCGTCGTGCCCTCGAAATGTCGGCCGACGAGCGGCTTGGCCACAGTCTGCACGATCAGCACGGCCGCTATCGGAGCGATGAGACACGCCAATGCCCGCATAAAGTTCCCGGATAGAGCCGCTACGACGCAGAGCACGACCGCTCCGGCGATCAAGGCCGTCAAGGAACCGAGGTGAGCCACGTCAGCGGCCCAGCTAGAGGACAGGTCTGCGGGCAGGAGCCGGAGTCCGATGGCATCCACCCGGTTGGGCCACGGTCGGTGAACGAATACCAAGCCGGCGAGCGTCGCCGCACCGAGCAAGAAGCACCCCAGGAGCATCTCCATCAGCGCCTCGGTGCGATGGCCGAAGCCACGGCGCGCTTGCAGGCGGCTCGGAGGCGCTGTCGACACGACCATACGTACCAGGCTACGGGCCCCGGCGTCTGAACGGACCTCGCGCCGATCCGGCCGCTCAAGAGACCTGCCCAGCCGTCTCGACCACCAAATTCTGCCGGTCCAGAAGGAATTGCCCCGGGTTGCGCCGCGGCCTCCTGGCCGTTGCGTCCGCGAGGTCCCCACCGCATTGCCGTCGTTCCAGGTCAAGTGCTTTTCTGAACATCCGGGGCTCTCACGCGAGCCAGCGAACGTCGTTGGACACACGTGCATCATCACTCTCGAAGGGTGGGTGATCACGTGAGCCAGGGCGACCACACCGCTCACGCGGCGAACGGAGAGCTGCGGGCGAGTCAAGGCTCCCTTTGTCCGATGGATTCTCATGGTGAACGCCGTGAAGCCGAAGCACGACGAGGTCGGAATAAATGTTGTCGGAAAATTGTGAGTGCTCAGTACCATCGGCCCTACTTCCCCAAGGGGCGCGCTGTCAACATTTTCGACGACGGGCAATTACCGGCTGTTGACCACGGCTTCCAATCGCTACCCCTGGTGTCGAGCGCGGCAGATGACGGTGGAAGGGCACAGCATGACGGACATGTCGCAGGCCTACCACGAGGCCGGCCATGTGATTGCCTCACACCTGAGCGGGCGGGGGATCCGTCGAGTTTCCATAGCCGGCAGGATTGATGTCGCAGAGCACGTGTCGCAGTACTCCAGAGGCCAGAAGTGGCTGGACTCCCTGCAAAAGGCCGACTCCGAATCCTGGTACGGCAACTTCATCAATACCCGCACACGCCGTTCTGTCGAGATCGAGATCATGGTGTCTCTGGCCGGGGGCCTCACTGAGATGGAGGCTCTCGGCCTCGACGAAGACGACGTGAGCCCCAGCGTGGGATTGGTCCTCTCCACCGCTCAACAACGAGTCGAGCTCACGTCTCGAATGAACGATGTACCGAAGGACCTGGTGCATCTCGCTGGTGACTATGTGCACGCGTTCAATCTCGCCAAGAAGGTGTCCGGCGGCTTGGAGGAGGCCAACGCTTACATCCCTTGGCTAGAGGAACGAACCCGGAACCTCGTGCGGCATCCATGGTTTATGCCAGCGGCCCACGCGCTGGCGCAGGCCCTGGCGGAGCGTGAGACGCTCTCGGGTCGCGAGGTGCGCAGCGTCATTGACGCGGCCATAGACGTTGCGTTCCCGGTGCCGAACGCGTCGCCGCAGCGGCAAAAGACCTGCGGGGCAGCGGGATAACACTTACCTGGGTGACTTCCCTCTCAAGGCCTGATTAACTAATCGACCAACGGGAGGGCGGAACGGTGCCATCTGTAGAAACGAACAAAGCGGTCTGGCGTGATGAATATACGTGGCCCCAACGCGGCGACGAATGGTCAGCGCCCTGGGGGGACGCCGCCACTCAGTGGCATTGTGTCATCCTGCCCAGAATTCATAGCTTTCTACCAGCTCACACGGTGTTAGAGATCGCGCCCGGATACGGACGCTGGACGCAGTTCCTTCAACCCGAAGCACAGCATCTGATCGTCGTCGATTTGAGTGAATCATGCATTGAGGCGTGCAAAAGTCGGTTCGCTGATGCCACGAACATCTCCTACCACGTGAACGACGGGAAGTCACTGGCGATGGTGGCCGACGAGTCAGTCGACTTCGCCTTCAGCTTCGACTCGCTGGTACATGCAGACCTCGACGTTCTTCGGGCCTATCTCGTGGAACTCAGGAATAAGCTGTCCCCGGACGGCGTGGCGTTCTTGCATCACTCGAACATAGGCGCCTATGCGCGCCGGTGGGCCGTCCAGAATCATCTTCCCCGGAACCTGTGGAGGGCTCTCGGAACTCTTCGGTTCGCCGGTCACTCGCATGACCGGGACTTCAGCGTGACAGCCGAGAGTGTTGAACGAGTCTGTCACGACATGGGCTGGTGTGCATTGCGCAAGAGACGCTGAACTGGTGTCAGGGTCTTCGGATCGACGCATTCTCCACGCTAACCCGGGCCGACTCGAAATGGGCGCGACCGAATCAGGTTTGGGCGAACAGCCGGTTCATGCGACAGGCTGCCGACGCCCGCCGGATCAGCCGTCTCTACAGTTTTCGAAGCTGACGAGGGCGGCGCCCCGGGCCCGGAATTGACGGTCCTGACCATCACGGTCTCGCCCTGCGACGTCGGCGGCCTCCCGCCTGCGAATGCGTCAAGAGATTCATCTCCGCTGCGGGCTCGATAGAGCCCGCGATCATTAGACCGGCGACTCGGCGAGTGGCGCCGCTCGCCGCCCCTCTGCTCGCTTGCGCGCGACGTGCCGCCTAATGCGACCCACGACCGGTGGAATGAGGTCCTTCCAAACGGGCTGCCGCAAGCTCTGGGTCTTGCCCTGGGCGTCGCTGGTACAAGCTTGAGTGTGCTGGCGAACGTTCGTGATCTGGGCGACCGTTGGTGTAGTAGTACGTCGCAAGTGAGCGGCGGGTCACGCTGGGCGGGCACTGCATGGGATCGGGAACGCCGTGGTACGAGAGATCCGTCGTGGCGAAGATCACCACACGGTTGAAGATCGGTGAGATCCGCCGCACGCACGACGCCATGGTCGTGTCCCATAACTCGAGCTGGCCGCCCCACCCGTCGTCCCAGTCCCGGTTGAGATACAGCAAGACGTTCAGCCGCCGGTCCAAACCGAGGCTTCCGTGGCGGTTGAAGTCGGCGTGGACCTTTAGGAAGCCACCACGCTCCATCTGATGGAGACCACCACCCCCGTAGTGCGGGTCCGGAATAAGGCCTTCGATCCCGGTCAGATGCTCCAGGAAGTTCACGAACGCAGCGCTATTGAGTTCGCTCAGCAGATGTCGGGTAGAAGGTCCCATGGTCCAGTCGTGAGGCATGGCCAACTTGGCCGAGGTCTCGTCGTACAAACGGATCCAGTCGGATCTGGCGGACGGTTCGGGAAACTCCTTGAGCACATCGTCGACGGCCTGCTGAGGGAAGAGCCCGTCCACGACCACGTGGGGGAAAGGGGCGGCATTGGCGAACGATTCCGCGTAGGTCCCCGCGACACCGTCAAGGAGGTCGGGGTCGAAGAAAAACATTCCTCGGTCGATTCGCATCGCAGGTGTCGCCACGGGGTGGGGAGGACGCTGGAGGTCCAAGTATTCGTCTGGTAGTCGGCTTCTACGGATATCGGTTTCATGAGGTCCCCGCTGTGGTCAGGCTGATTGACAGGAGCCACAGCTCAGTGGAATAGTCATGATCAAGAATGAAGGTTTCCTTTATCGATTCTCGAAACCCGTGGCCCGCCTGCATGGTGTCCGCTCCGTCTTGAAAAGGTGTCGCCCTTACAATGCGAAGGATCTCGAACCGAGTGCTATCGTCGCCACAGGGCCGACGGGAGCAGGTCGTATCCCTTCTTGTGGACGTGCTGAGGCGACGCATAACCGCTAATTCCTACTACGAGCGTCGATCACGCCGGAGAGGTATTCCCCCCAGGCACGTGGCGAGCAGGGGCAGATCCTGCCGACACGAACCTTGTTCCCGGCTGGCTGCGGGGCGACGTGGCCGCCGGAAATGCCAGCACCTTCCTCGTAGACCTTCGTTCACCTGGGGCCCTGGCCCAGGTCACTGCCGGAACCCCCGTCCTCACTTGGAGGATAACCGAGGTGAATTACCGCGGACATGGGGGCTCATCGAGGACTGGCGCATACCTGAACTGTCCCACGGCGTCACGGCGGATCGACCCCAGACGACTTCGCCGTGAGGATCGCAACCCACAGCTCGCATGGCGTATAGACCGCTATTGGGTTGTGTCAGCACGCACCCTCGGGGACGGAAGCTCGCCATTCAACGAAGAGTGGCACGAGTCGGCGCCGACGCCAAGTTCGCGGGGACCCGCCGCAAGTGTCCCATTGGCGCCTGCGGTGGTGCGAAAGCAAGACGCCTCCTCACGGCGTTCGCTTGGTTGATACACGGCAGGCTCGTGGGCGCAGCGCACCGGCCCAGAATCGAAGAGCTGTGTTGGATGACGCCCACTTCCCTCGACGGCCGATCGATCCGATGAAGCCTGGAGGGTGTGCCGCAGCGGAGACCAGCGCTTCCCGACGGTCGATGTGGAGGATTCTGGACCTACCAGGTAGTACGGCCACCGTCGAGCACGAGGCTCGCTCCCGTCATGTAGGAGGAGGCGTCCGAGCAGAGGAACACGATTGCCTCGTCGTACTCATCGCCACGCGCCATGCGACCGAGAGGTATTCGCTCCGACACTCGCGCCATGAATGCGGGGCTTCTGGTCCCGGGCTACTCCGCCGAGACACAGTACGTTCGAACGTACCCCGCAATGCCCCCAATAGGTCGCCAGGTAGCGGGTCAGACCGATAAGCCCGGTCTTGATCACCGAATAGGTGACCGGCTTCACTGGCTGCTCCTCCTCGGGCCGTCCGTCGACTCGGTACAGTCGCTGATCGGGTCCGACCAGTCCGAGGTCCGACCCGATGTTCACTATCACTCCCCGGCCTCGTTCGGCCATGAGGGAACCGAATGCCTGGCTACAGAGGAATGCCCCCGTCAGGCCTACGGCGATCTCTGCGTACCATCGGTCAACGGAGAAGGTTTCGAATCGCTCGCCCTCGAGCCAGGCCCGAAGCGCTGACCGGCGCGTCGAGGGCGGCGTTGTTGACGAGTACGTCCACTTGCTGATTCGCGGACGAAAGTCTGTGGGCTAGGTCCGAGACGGCGTGCGGATCGGAGATATCAACTTGCTCGTGTACGAGACGTCCACTGGGATCATCAGCCGTTGGGGCCGCACGATCGACACTGATCACGGTTGCGCCAGCATCGAGCAGCGCCGCTACCCATCGTCGCCCGAGGAAGCCGGCACCACCAGTGACCAGGACGGTTCGGTCGTCAAGCCGCAACCGGTCAGTGGTCATTTCCGCTCCCCTCCCACGCCACCCCTTCTGTTCGTTGCATCGAGAGCAGAAAGTCTCGGTGCTCGGACGCGGTGATGAAGGGATCGTTACCACGTGTGGCCTCCATGGTGACGAGGCCATCGAATCCACACAGAGACAGTTCCTCGAACACGCCAGCGAATGGCACCTTGCCGGTCCCGAATCGCACATTCTCCCTCGAAGCGTTCTTGTCTTTGGCATGGACATGCCAGACCGCCGATCCCAGGGTCCGCAGTTCTTGGGTCGGATCGAATCCGAACGCGGTCGCGTTCCCGACGTCGTAACACAACCCCACGTGGGGGGAGCCGACGGTCTCGAGGAACCGCAGACTGTCGCCCGCCGAAACGCCAAGTTCCACCACCACTCGGCCATCGTCGTCCGGCAGGAGATCCGCAAGGAGGCGGAGAGACCGAACGGCCGAGAGCCTGTCCACCGACCTGAGATCGCTCGCTTCGAGCAACGGCACAACCAAAACCCGAATGGGTAAGTCCCTCAGAACGGGTCTTAAGCGCTCCACGAGGGAAGCGCTCATCTCGTCGATCGGAGAGGTAAGCACCTCATTAAGGCAAAGACTGGCCACTTCTACACCGGTGGACTCGACTAAGGCCACAATCTCGTCCCGGCCGTCGGTCGACCATATCGGGTTGCGAGGATCCAGCGCCCTGTCGGCGACCAATTCGATGTGGTTCAACCGCAACGCTGCGGCGGCTCGGAACTCATCACGCCATCTTTCGCCAGGAGAACAATCAAGCTCCCCCGTTGCTGCACGAACGAGACGGCCCTGCATGATGCCAAGCCGCTCTCCGAAGGCCGCGACCGTCTCATGACACCGTCTATCAAGATCTCGTCTGCCATCCCTTCCTGACGGACATCGGCGGAACTACCCACGCCGCTCACTGACGACAGTCTGCAACGTGTCCGAGATCAGATCTTCGGTCAACTCCACGAGCGTGTGCACCAATACCAGGTGGCACTCCTGAATCGCCTGAGGACTATCGGTCGGCACCGCCAAAACGTGAGTACATCGCTCGTGGAGGGGTCGGGATCCTGGTCCCAGTAGGCCGATGCTGACCATACCGAGATCGCTGGCCGCCTCGACGGCTCGGACGAGATTGGTCGAGGCACCACTCGTCGAGAGCACCACAAGAACGTCGTTGGGACGTCCCAAGGCTTCGACCTGACGGGAAAACACGCTGTCGAACCCATAGTCATTGCCGACTGCGGTCAAGGTCGAGGTATCGGCATGTAAAGCCACTGCCGGCAGAGCGCGGCGCTCACGAGCGGCATCGAGACGGCCCAGGAACTCGCCGGTCAGATGCTGTGCCTCCGCCGCAGAGCCCCCATTTCCTGCCACTAAGAGCTTGCCACCGCCTCCAAGGCTCCATGCGATCGAGCCGGCGGCAGCCAGGAGTGGCGCCTCGATCTCATGCAGACGATCTAGGGCGCGGCGCAGCGTTTCGACGCGATCGCCCAAGACTGTCACGGTCGCCCTCCATCTTCTGCCCAGTCACATGTGCTCTGCAGAAGTGTTATTGCTTCCTCCACCACACCGTGCCCGCCGCGGGTAGCGAGTACATGATCCGCCGCAGCCCGTGCTGCAGCGGTGGCATCAGAGGGAGCGAGGCCAATACCTGCAGCTTCGAGCGCTGGTCCATCACGATCGGCGTCTCCGACGTAGCAGGTCTCCTCCATAGGAATCCCTAGCCTGTGAGTGAGCTCATGCAGTCCTGCCAATTTGTCCTTGGCGCCCAGTATCGCCTCGCTAATCCCGAAGCGCTGAGCGACGCGCTGGACAGCTGGCGTTTCCTCGCCGCTGAGCACCGCGGTGGCAATTCCAAGGCGTCTGGCTTTAGCCACGGCGTCTAGATCATGGAAGTGCACCGAGCGCGCCTCGTCTCCACTTGGCAGAAGAAGGACCGTGCCGTTAGTAAGCACGCCATCGACATCGAGAACGATTAGTCGGATTCTGCCCTGTGTCATACAGGGTGGCGCTGGGGTTTCGCTCGCAGGGGTTCTCGTCCTGCTTCCCCACGGCGAAGCGCTTCCTCCATGGGTGCGATGTCTTCTGGATAGTCGAGATCGAACAGTGCCGTTTCGACGAAAAAAGGCAGCACCGTGTCCCCCCACATGGAAGCCTTCTCGAGGACGGCACGCGGGCGCACGACGTCAACATAACCGTTCTGCCAGTAAACCGGCGGAAGCGTTTGGCGCGGCTGTGACTGACAATCGGTCATGCCCGGAAGGCGGAGTAGTGGCTCCAATGTGCCCTCTTCCCGCACCTTCCACATTTTGTAGGGACTTTGCTGGACGAGCGACACCGATCGTACGGAATCCGCCTCGGGATGAGAGAGGAGGAGATCGATTGCATCGTCGACATCGGACACACGCCGCACGGGCCCGGTGGGTCGTAGATGCACAACAACATCTGAACAATAGGACTCCGTCTGAGCCAGGAATGCAAGGGCGTGACGAAAGACGTCGATGTCGGGCGCACGATCGTCGGCATATTCCGCGGGCCGAACGAACGGCACCTCAGCGCCGTACTCTTGAGCCACCGTCGCGATCTCATCGTCGTCGGTACTGACGACGACCCGGGTGATTCGATCGGAATCAAGAGCCTGGAGAATGGACCAAGCAATCAACGGCTTGCCCGCGATCTCAATTATATTTTTACGAGGGATGCTCTTGGATCCACCACGGGCGGGTATCAGCAGCAAGGACCTCGCAAGAACGTGCTCGTCGCGTGAGGGAACCGGTTTGGGACTCCGATCAGCTCTCGCGAACCCATAACGCCGGTCAGAGCAGATCAGTGCGCGGCAACGAAGGGTTTCAAGCCGACGCGGCGGAGTTTCTCCCTCACGGGTACCTCGCTGTCGTACACGACTTTCACCCCGTCACCCAGCGCCTCATCGACTGCCCTGATGTCTCGGACTAGGCGCTGGAAACCCAGGGGCTCGACCGAAGCGGCCTGATCGGAGCCCCACATCGAGCGATCAAGCGTGATGTGACGTTCGACCATGCAAGCTCCCAGAGCCCGAGCTGCGACGGACGTCGCCAGTCCGACCTCGTGACCGGAGTAGCCGACCGGAACCCCGTAGCGT
The DNA here is from genome assembly GCA_963794875.1 of uncultured Acidimicrobiaceae bacterium. Classification (GTDB taxonomy): domain Bacteria; phylum Actinomycetota; class Acidimicrobiia; order Acidimicrobiales; family RAAP-2; genus Bog-473. Next base: position 20,602 of record CAWCFG010000014.1, on the reverse strand, counting down.
TCACGCAGCATGCCAATTGCGCGCAGATTGAGGTCCGCTGGCTGCGCCGGATAGGTGCTATTGGCATGAAGCAAGATGAGATCGTGAGTTCCTAGGACTTCGACCGCGTGGTCGATCTCATGAAGCTCGCTCATTCCCGTGGAGAGGATGATGGGCTTTCCGTATCGGCGGTGGTAACTCAGGAGATCGTCATCAGTCAGCGACGCCGACGCGATCTTGTAGCAAGGAGGATCGAACTGCTCGAGGAAGTCAACGGACGCTTCGTCCCAGCACGATGCAAACCAGATGATGCCGTATATTCGACAGTATTCATCGATGGCTTCGAATTCTTCTCGGCCGAACTCCAAGCCACGCTTCAACTCACCGTTCGTTCCACCAAACGGACTCTCACGCGGCCTTTCGAGTTCCTCGCGGCTGTACACGACATCGACTGTGCGTTTCTGAAATTTCACTGCGTCGGCACCCGCGGCAACCGCCGCCGAAATCAGCTTACGCGCGTTATTCAGATCGCCATTGTGGTTGATTCCGATTTCGGCGACCGCAAAACACGGGTCTTCCGGACCAATTCTTCGATCTGCGATCTGCACCGTATCCCTCACCTGCTGCCTCCAGGATTCCGCCATTGACTCGGCTTCAAATGGGCGACCGCTCGCTTGCGGGCTACGCATAACGCCCACAGGGAGATCGTAATCTCCCTGGTCTGGCCGAGACTGGGCAACCTCCCCTAGGAAACAGGGTGGCGAGAGACGCCGCTACCCAGACACTGATCCGGGGGCCGGCCGAGGAGGGCCGTGTGGCGCGTTCAAGGCGCGGGCATGGCGTAGAAGTGAGATTGGGACACCGGTGTCAATCGCCTCGAGAATGTCGATGACGGCTGGATCGGACAGGAGGGATGGGAAAGGGCGCTGACACCACGTCCAAAAATCGTCTGGGTGGGGAGTAAAATCCGTCAAGACCCGATTTCTCACAGCTGTCAGGTAATAGCAGAGCCACGCACGTTCGGTTTGATCGGGACGAAGGGTCAGGTCTCCGCGTAACCCACGATGAAGAAGATCGAAGTACTCCTCCCGCGAGCGGCCTGACCACACGAATCCCAAATCCGTGTAGTAGCACGTGCCCGAAATCAGTACGGGCTTGCCCATGGCAGCGGCCTCGATGCCGATTGTGGAAACAAACGGAAGCACGAGCCGCGCCGAGCGCAATAGATCGTACGAGCTCACTGGATCGTCAGCGGCGATGAACTGGCACCGGGGATCTTCGCCGAACCTACGATGGAGGAGGCCGGCGATGTCCAGCCTGCTGCCCTGGAGCGGCCTGCGCTCGGAAGGATGCTGGCGGACCACGACGGGCCCGGCGTCCTGATCAAGGACGGCGTTCACCGTCGAGATCAGCCAGTCTGCGGTGGACGCGAAATGGACGTGCCTCCCAAGCGCGGCGGTGTCCCACTCGACATTGAGTGGGATCAACACGCAACCATCGGAGTACTGACTTGATTTTCTTGCGGGCAGCACTTGGAACCCGTAATCGTCACGATTAGCGCTTCGATCACGGAACTCTGCCTTGGCAATCTTCACCGCCTCTTGGCGAACGTCACGATCAGAGTTCCACAACGAATGAAACGCCTTGGGAATATCGCCATTCTGTGCCGCGACTCCGTCGACGCAGATTTGTGCGATGTGACGGTCAGTGTCGAACGTCGCGACCCTGCATCCTCGAGCGTTGGCCTCTTTCAAGAAGAGCCCACTGGTCCCGTACACTCCCCCAGGGACCACTAAGCAGTCCAGGTTGCCTTGGTCAAGCGCGCGCTTGACCAAGGGCAGCGAGCGGGTAAGGGACCCTCTGATCTGCTCGACGACGTGGCGGTCGTCGTCTGTGGGCGCTGCCCCTCTCAGGACCCAAGAGACATTCTGGTCGGTGAGCCGGTCGATAGCATCGTCATCGTCATCGTCAGCATTCGGCTCCAAGTCTCCCTGGTCGCTGAGACGGGTTACCGGAAATTGGCGTCCTACCCAGTCCAGGACGTTGCCGATAGAGCGGTTCTGCACGTCCAGCTGGGCATCTGGAAAGGTGGTGTCGTCCCATATGAACGTGACCTCGCGGCCCCGATGGGCCAGTCCGAGACCGAGCATGCTTGCGTACCAGGGAGCAGTCGTGCTGACCCAAGGCATGACGACGATGCCAACACTGCCAGATCCACTCTCCGCTGGGACAGACGGCAGCTCGGCCTGCTTCAGGTAACGCAGGAAGATCTCCCCCGTCTTTGGAAACCATCTCTGGTAGTCCTCGATCCGAAACCCACGAGGTGGCAGACGTCTCGAGGGAGGTGCGTAGTACAGAGCGCGACCCCCCGTCTTGATCGCATCCTTCAGTGATATCGGCAGCAGCTCGCTTGACCGTTCCGAGTTGCGGAGTCAAGCCCATATTCCGGCTCCACTCGCCTGTCCTGCGTTTGTGTAACTCGTGTTCAGCGGCGAAATGTTGTCTACCGAGGTCAGCTCGCCGGAGGCCGCCGACCGGCCGATCGCGTCACATATGCGGACTACCGCTACTCCGTCTTCAAGGCTGCATCCCGACTTCACCCTGCCGATTAATACGTCGAGGAAGTGTCGCGCTTCGCTGAGAAACAGCTCGTTCCGTTCGTCTACCCCAGGAAACGCGTCGACTTGACAGCCTTCTCGACTCGGGTTCCACACCTCGAGGGAACCAGTCATGTAGTCCCAACGGATGCTGCCTTCGGAGCAGACGATGTCCATCCCATGCATCGGCGGGCGACCCCAGAAGTCGAGATGAACTTGCGCGCTGAGGTTTTCGGAAAAGTAGAGCGTGACATCGGCCGCTTCGGGCACAGACAGTCCTAGCGGGCCGCGGCGAGTCAATGTGGCAAATAGCTTGACCGGGTCACCGAAGATCATCCTGAGGTAGTCGAATGGATGGCAGATAGTGTGATGGACGCCTCCTCCGAGTTCAGCCCTGGCCGCGTAGCTATTCCGCCAGTCTTCCCACGGATGCCACGACGGAAGGTGCTCCGCCCAGATCACGCGTGCGTGGAGCGGCGCCCCCATGGCTCCTGAGCGAATGAGGTCACGGATTCGTATCAGCGTGGGATCGAAACGGAATTGGAAACCGACGAGGATCTTGGTGTCCAGCGCTGTAGCCGCCGCCTCAAGCTCATCCACGCCGTCGAGTGAATGAGATATTGGCTTCTCGATCAACAGGCCGCAACCAGCATTGAGACACGCCAACGCAGCGTCGACGTGCAGGCCCGTGGGGTTGGCAATCACCGCAAAGGACGGCGCCTCGTTCTCGAGAGCTTTCGAGAGTTCTGGAGTAGATCCGACAGGACAGGGAAGTTCCAACGGAAGGGTTCCCCGACCCGTGTGCACCACTGCCCAATTCTTAACTCCAAGGTTGTGAAGGTTCGTGAGATGGCGGCGCCCAATGGAGCCGTAACCAACCAGTAAACCGGTCATTGCACGGTAACGCGCTCCCCTCAGGTCATCGCTCACGCCCGAGGATCGCAGCACGGCGGTGATCATGGAGCTGAGATCCATGGTTTCCGTGCGCCGCCGCTCACAGACTGCTTTCAGATGGTCATTGACATCAGACCGGTGCTGAACGTAACGGCGTGCATGATCGACCATGGAGGGTATTTGCGTCATGAGATCTGTTCCGTCGTAGGGAGCGCCGATCAACTCAAGCATTTCGCACCCGCCGTGAACCTTATGGCTAGACGACCCAAGTGTTATCGATGGACAACCCATTATTCGCAGCGAGGATTGGGTTGTGATAGCGACCCGTGAGCAAATACTGAGCGTTTCGGACCACGGTCATCCATTCGCGGTAATCGACCGCCGCGTCAAAGTAGAGCGAGTTCGTCTCCTTGGCGATCTCCTCGATGTAGCCATCGGCTGGGTCGCTCCGCACGAAGACAGCGTCAGCCGTGACATCTTTGAGCGCTGCGATCAGGCGATACAGTGCTGATCGACGACCTGGGCGGTGATCGATGGGCATAGGTCCGGGATCGAAACAGAAATACGGTGAGTCACCGATCCGGGCGCTAATGATGTCCGACATAGGGGTCTCGCGGGCATCGGCAGACGTCAGCGCAAATGCAGAGTCAGGAATCAGCTGCACGTCGACGCGCGGTGCGTAGTGGGCAAGGTTCCGAAGAGACAGCGGTTCACGCACTGCCACAGCGTCAAGTACCGGCAGGGTCTTGCGCACCATGGCCGGGAGAATGGGCATGACATCCGTGAGGTGGACTGTCGCATTCACGAAGATGGTCGGGATTCCCAGGCGACACTTGCAGAGCCATGCAATAAACAGCTCACGGATCGCGCTCAGATTGGTTCGATAGACGCTTCCCTCACCGTTCAAGACGACCAAGTCTGCTCCCTGCAACCGGCTGAGGAGCTCGTCAGCTCCCGGGCCACCTCTCCCTTGTAACCAGTCCTCGGCGACGACCTCGAACTGGTCAGCAACCGCCGGATAGGTCGCGGGGAGCTGACGCATCCCCGCGCCTCCATTCGTGAATGCGCCGAGTCCGTGTGACGTGTCCAGCAGCCAGTGGGATGGAATCGGCCGAACCCATGCGTTCGGCGCAGACTGCATCAAGATCCTGTAGAGCCCGTCCACCAACGCGTGCGCCCCAAAATTGTCCTGGTCGTGGCAATCATTCAGGAGCACGATTGTCGGGACCAGGAGGGTCGCTGGGAATGAGTGGCGATATCGGTTGAGCGAGCTTGGCCGAAACATCGGAAAGCCCGTCGGTCCGGAAAGCGCGCGAATGTATGCGTTTCAGTCTTCGCTTCTGCTGCCCCAAAAAACGCCGAGGCTCGCCTACCAGGAAGCTCACCACCGGTTTTTATCATCGGTCGCGATCCGGACGACGGTAGGAAAGTCCCCCGGGGGGCACGAAGCGGCGTAGCATCAGCTGTCGACGACGACGGACGAAGACGTGCCGAAATTGCTCGATTAATCCGGCGGGCATCAGCAATCGTTTGATTGCGCAACACTGATTTGGTTGCGTCCACTTTGAGGCTGCCCTCGCGAAGGCGGAGTACGCGTCGATCCGAAGCCTTGACACCAATTCAGCATTTCAAACGTAGTCCTTTTCGCGACTAAGTCGCTCCACGCCCGCGGCAGTTACGGTGAGGCATCCAGGGCAGAATCACACAGTGCCACACAGTCGGGGCACTCCCTAGGGTGCTAACCCATTCGTCGCTCCGTTGGGCCCAGCCATAATCAGCACCCCGAGTCGTTTTAGTTAGTCGGGCCTCGAGAGGGAGGTTCACCAGTCGAGATTCTGCCGCTGCCGGGGACGTTTGGTCCAGGATGGTCAGCCCAGGCAACTTCAGGCGACACGCTGTTTCCAGGCTGTCGCAGAACTGACGCAGGCCAGTTCCCGCCGGCCGACAAACGCTGCGACGCCCTGAGCAAACAGCTAGTTCAACCACTACATGCCTCCTCGCTTCCGGGTTACCTCGGACAACGATTTTGCAGGGATCGCGATCGTTTGGCGCGACTCCCGCATCACTTATTGAGCCTGAGCATCGTTACCCAGCCCTCCGCTGGGAGCCAAGTGCCAACGAAAATGGATTGAATCGGAATTCCTTGTGAAGTGCACGGCGCGACGTCCCTGGTTTGCCCGTCGACCGACAGTGGTACCCGCACGTGTTAGCCACCACCAGGGTGTTGCGGCGGCATTCGACCACGCGTTGCTCAAGACCCCTTTCCTTCAATTCGTCGTCCCCGATCCGGCGAGATCTACGATTGTTGCCTGTCGACTCGAGATACTCATGCCACAGCCGCGCACGGTCTAGATGATGCGACCCGGGCACGAAGACGAACGCGCCATTCTCCGCGTCAACGTCATCCAGGTAGAGCCAGACTTTGTGCGTGTTAAAAAACGTGTCGATATGGAGATGGGTATTGTCCTGCGGATTCGCCCTCTCCTCGTTCTCGCCAACCATCACGTGTTCGATGAGAGCTCCGCCGTCGAGATTTCCTAGAGACCGACGTTCCGCCCCAGACACCAACACGTTGACACGTGGGTCAGAACGCCATTGCGCCAGCTGCGGGAATCGCGTCGGGTCGACCGTCCCAAGCGAATACCGACGGATATCGTCAGCCCCCTCTGGTATCACCGTCGGAGTGCTCGCGCCCATGTACTCGTCTACCTCACGGGTCAGGCTTTCGAAACCGTCAGACATAAGGAAGTTCTCGCACACCACGATGCCTGTGAGCGCCAACTCGGCGACCAGCGGGTCGTGCGACCTGGGTCGCACCTTGTAGAGGCCACGCGCCATCAAAGCGCGAAACGGTTGCGCTCCGGAAAGATTTAGGGCTCGGCTGTCTAGGGTCTTTGCGACCGTGAACATCCGGGTGAACTCACTCAGTGCGGACATGAAGTCTCAGTCCTCGCAAGCAAACTAAGCGAAAGAATAGGGCCGGCTTTTGGCGAAGTTGGCAAGGAGCTTCTGGGCGACATCGCCCCTGTGATAGCAGCGGCCTCTGGTCCGAGCAGGAAGTTATTCCCCCCGGACGCGATGAGGGTAATCTGGGATCCCGCTCGAGCCCCCTTTTCGCACTCGACACCTGGTGACCTGTTCTCCGCGACCACGGCGATCCGCTTTAGCGGCGATGCCCCATGGCTCTGCACCGCTGCGGGTCCCCTCCCAACCCCTACACCGCGAGCCGACCGAGCTCCAGCCAAAGCGAGGAGCGCTCGTGTTCGGCGGTACCGGCATAGGCTGATCATGCGGTCGGCCACCTCTGTATGATGCTCGACGTGCCTGCGCTTCCGCTGGGGCGTTATCGAGCCGTCCTCGGCTCCACGAGCGTGATTTTATGACGGGGAGTGGCGAAGGGGTGATCGATCGCAGGGCTCTCGCTTCGACCGGACGGGGCGAGAGCGCGTATCTCTCGATCGCGCTCGTCGTGTCGGTGATGACTTGGCTCGGGCTCTACCTGCAACGCGGAGTTTCTCATAATCCCAACATCGACGACTATCTCTACACGGCCAAGGCGTACGGCTTGGGCCATCTGCTCGCGAGCAGCCCGGGAAACGGTCTGGACGACATTTTGCATACGGGCCGCATCGCGCCACTCGTCCAAGTTGTGGCTGCGGCGCCCTCCCATCTGGGCGGAGTGCAGGGAGCTGTCGGTGTCGAGGTTGTCTTTCTGATTCTTCTCGTTATCGGTGCCTACTTGCTCGCGCGTCATTGGCTCAGCCCGGCCGCGTCCGGTGCAACCGCGCTTGTTGTCGGAGTGAATCAAGCTGTCCTCGGCTGGTCTTTGATGCTGAATTTCGCTCTTGCAGCGACAACCGCCACGGTCTGGACTTTCGCTTCGTACCTGAACTCCGACCGCCTTCAGAAGCGAGGGTGGACCGTGGTTGCCGGAATTTCCGGGGCCTCCTCCTTCTGTCCCGCTCACTTGCACTCGCCTACGCGCTCCCGCTGGCTCTGGTGATCGCGGTAGACCTCATCTGGTCTCACCGAACCCGACTGTCGAAGCTGCCCTGGCTCGGTATCGGCATCGTAACGGGCTTGGTGGTGGTGATAGCCGGACCCTGGTGGGCGGTGTCCGGTCGAAGCGCCCTCCACTACCTTGGAGGCACCGGGTACCAAAGCGGTGTGAGGTTGTCGGTGGCGGCGATCGGCCGTCGACTGTACTGGACTCTCTACGATCTCGGTAGGTTTCAGGCCATTGCGCTAGTGGTGGGCCTGGCCGTGTTCGTGGTCCTTGTGGCAATGCGAAGACCGGGTGGCGGTGGTCGCTTGCTCATCGGCGCTTGGGCGATCATGACGATAATCCTGCTTTCGACGTCATACCCCGGAGGTACGGGTTTTGGCCTTCCGGTGACCGCGATGGTCATCGTCCTTGTGGCGAGCGCGCTTCCGTCCTCTCGTATTATTGCGATCGTGGTCTGCGTCCTGCTGATCGTGGGGATCGCCGCGGAGGCGACGGGCGGACAGGACCAATGGTGGCTCGGCCCTCCCTACAGGGTGGAAGCACTGGAAATCACCGTGAACGGAAACGGCCCTGTGGCCGACTTTGATTCCTTGGAACAGCGGGTCCTCTCCAAGATTGGCGGCCGCACGACGGTACTGACCCGGGACGACGACGCCGTCAATGTCGGTGGTCTCAACTGGTTTGCAACCCAGAACCATCGTTCGCTGAACTTGGTGGTCGCCCCGTACGGAGGGAACGCTCTCAGGACCGTGGCACAAGAACTGCGGCATGCGACGTTCCTGATCACAGGTACCACGCCGGCGTCGTATCACGACTCGTACTCAGAGGAGGCAGTGAAGCGGATCGCCACCCAAGAGGGGTTCGTGCCGTTTCGGGTGTTGCGGATCAACGCCGTGAATACTGTGGAGGTCTGGAGGCGTGTTGCTTGAAATAGGCGCGGCGCCTCCGAGTCTCTGACTTGGGGTAGGCCCAACCAAGTTGCGATGGCGTGGGGTCCCTCCATTGTGGGGTCGAAGGACCAGTGAGGAAACGCTCACCCGTCTTGACCTGACCTCCGAATGATCCACGAACTGGTAAATCCTCTGCCCCACCACGCCAGCATTCTCAGAAACTCGAAGGGGCTCGTCCTGTACGCCGGTACATGTGCTCCGGAGGTAGCTCGCTCGTGGGTTAGCGGACGTGCGTTCGCCGTTCGGGACTCTCCGCATCGACCTGCACCCCATAACCTTTCAAGACGGAGTCCCCAAATTCGGTCCTGGGGGTTTCTTCCTGGTGCCCTGACCTCATAGGAGTCTTACGGTGGTGCTCCATGCTTGGCACCTCGCGGCGTATCGGCGTGCGTCGGAGCGAGGGAGGGATTAGAGATAGGCCCAGATCTATTCAAAGCCGCTGATGAATGGATCGCCGGCTGGGCGTGGAGTCCGATTGATAGGAGCGACCTTTATTCCCATTCCGCGGCTTGCATCGTTCGCGGCAGCTTCCTGTTCTCATGTGTCGGCGAGACGTCCAGCCTTCAGATCATCTAAATCCTGAGGGAACCATGAGACAACGCTCGCCATATCAGGGCGATCTCGATTGCGTGCGGATCGGTCGAGTCATCTCGTGCTGAATACGCCGATCATCCTAAGCGTCTTCAATCGCCCAGAGTCCACCGGCCGCGTCTTTGAAGCAATTGCGCAGGCAAAGCCTAGGCAGTTGTTTGTGTTTGCAGATGGGCCCCGCTCAGCCGCAGACGCCGATCATTGTGCACGGGCTCGAGCAGTCGTCGAAGACGTCGACTGGGCCTGTGATGTGAAGTATCGCTATTCCGAGACGAACCTAGGGGCCCGAGAGTGCTACAAATCCGGAGTTGATTGGGCATTCTCCCAAGTTGATGAAGGGATTGTGCTCGACGATGACTGCGTGCCTGATCCAACCTTCTTTGTGTTCGCCGAGGAAATGTTGGAGCGGTACCGACACGATCCCCGGATCATGATGGTCTGCGGAACTAACTATCTTGGCCATTGGAAGGAAGATCGCCAGAGTTACCATTTCTCCCACTTCGGAAGCGTGTGGGGTTGGGCCTCCTGGAAGCGAGCCTGGGCGTTCTATGACGCAAGTATGTCGGCCTGGGGAGACGAGAAGATCAGGGAACAGATCCGCGACCTTCTCGCCAACGACGAGCTTTTCGCGCTCCAGGCTCGGCGATTCGATCGTCTCTATGGAGAGCCCCAAGATCGCCACTCGTGGGATCTCCCATGGAGTTTGGCGCGGCTCGTCAACTCGGGTCTCACGATCGTTCCGTCGGTGAACCTCGTCGACAACATCGGCAATATCGATGGTCGGGGCTTACCGCCCGACCATCCTCTGGCGAATTTGGAGGTTGCTCCACTCGCACTTCCGTTGCGTTCCCCGGGCGCAGTGCATGTTGACCGAGAATACGACCAGCTTCACACGCGACGGATCTTCGACTGGTTTGAGATCCAATCCTCGATTGACGCAGACACTCGCCGTCGCTCCCGGAAGATCCACCGACGACTCAGTCGACGACTGGGAAAGATCGGACACAGCGTCCGCAATCGCACTGGACGTTGAGTGTGAGCCGTCATTTTCGAGCGATTCCAACCTGTGTGATCACCGGGGCTGGACGGCATGGACACAGAGGCCAGTGTCTTTGTGCGTCCGTCAGCTGATGTTGAGCATCGTTTCGTTTTACGGGCTGCTGCCCGTGGATCTACGAGCCACCGCGGCGGTGCCCCGACTCAATGCCCAGCTCCTCGCCTCGCTAGGTGCCGCCCACCCTGACTGGGACCTCTTGGCGATCTCCCCCGAGGCCAAGCCGCTTCCGGGTGTGGAGGCCATCGGCGTCGCCTTGCCGGCATCGGCCAGAGCCAGACTGCGACTGTCAGAGCCGCGAGTGGGGCGCAGATTGTCGGGCCGGAAGGCGGCCACCCAAGAAAGCTTCGACAAGGCGCTCTGGTCCAAGGCCGCGGCGGCCCGGCTGGCCGCATCACGACCAGACCGGCCCTCGACAGTCGTCGTCTGTACCCATGCCGAGGCGGTGCTCGCGGTTCGTCGGGCCATGCCTCGGTCGCGGATCGTGCAATGGATCCACACGCCTGTCGTCTGGGGATTCCTGGACGCCGGTCTGGCGGCAGACGGCGCTGTCGCCCCTTCGGTCGCCGTGTATCGCGACACATGGCGCCGTTTAGGTAACCAATATCCGGCACCGATGTGGATCATCCCCAACTGGATCGACGTGGACGCGTTCCACCCTCTGCGACCCGAGGACCGACGGGCCTCTCGGGCTGCGCTCCATCTCGACGAAGACGACCTTGTGATCGCGTTCATAGGTCGTCACTGGATCAAGGGAGCAAGGATCATCGAACAGGCACTAGCGGCCCTGCCTCCTTTCGGCCGACGGATTGTGCTGTTAAGCGCCGGCGAGCGTCGACCTGATCGGCGATTTCTAGCCCACAACCGCGAAGTCTGGAATCTCGGCCTCTTGCCACCAGACGAACTCCACAAGATGTATGGAATGGCTGATGTCGGGGTAGTGCCGAGCGTTGTTGAGGAGAGCTTTTCCATGGCGACGCTCGAGATGATGGCCTGTTCGCTGCCGGTTGTCGCAAGTCGCGTCGGCGGCATCCCTGAGGTCATAAGCGATGGGGTCACGGGCTGGCTGATCGATATTCCGAATGCGGTTGACCCGTGGGTGGACGCCCTCGTCGGCCTGCTCACTGATGCTGAACAACGGTCCAAACTGGGCGCAGCCGCTAGGGCGGCTGTGCTCGAGCGCTTTACCGCCCAACAAGCTCAGGAGAACTGGAGCCGCGTGCTGAACCAGCTTGCATCAGAATAGCGTGGGCGACGTTCAAGTCCGACTGACCGGTACAGGACCACAGGAAAGTTGTTCACTCCGTTCGAATGGGCGATGCCAACCGCGATTCAGGTTGGCATAGAACTACGAAGAGGTACGAGCGATGTTTCTGAGATCCGCCGTGCAGCTGCACACGAATCACACTCCCGGGATCCATTGGTTCTTCGCAAGTGCTCTAGGGAAGATCAGACATTCAGGATCCACAAACTCAACATAGGTGTCGACCGCGTACCGGCAGATGGGTATTGCCTGGCTCGGCAAGAAGTCACGGTTTGGGGTCATCGGACCTCGCAGAGAACGCCGGAATCGCCGGGCACCAGCCCCATCCCTGAGCGAGCCTTTCGTTAGGGGCGTCCCTCCCCCGTAGAAGCAAACAGCGGAATATCGACAAATGGTTCCGGCGCTGGTCGAAGCTCCCATTCCCACGGGACGACAAAATAGCCGTGATCAAAACCTCCGCTCGATTCAAACCTATATCCCCCGCCGAACACATCGGCAGAATTGACCGTGAATTCGCCAGCTGGGCCGACGAAATCCACCGTCTTGCTCCCGTCTTTAATTTGCACTTCTACCCGGTAGTCACCGGGCGTGAGTGGCATGGTGGCGATATTGATCACGATCAGTTCCCGGTCACTCCTATCTTGCGTGGAGTTGAGTGGCACGGCGAGAGAGTTCATCCGAATTAGTACAGGCACTTTGCTCGAGCCGATCGAGACGACAACCCATGGATCAATGATGTCGTTCAATCCTGCAACGCTGATCTCGATCTGCAACCGCTCACCCATTCGTATGTTGTCGGATGGAGTACCGCCACCCGGTCGAAGTTCGAGTCGTTGAAGGAGTGGCACGTATGCCCCGTGCGATCGATCAGCCGTAGCAAGATCGAACACTCCAGCGGTATCAGCAGCCTTGCCCCGCGGGAATTTACGGAGATACTGAGCCATTGTCTCCTCCGTCGGACCGTCGAATTCGAGTCGACCATCCGCGATAAGTAGGGCCCTTGGGCAAAGATTCTCCACTGTGGCCAACTGGTGACTTACGTACAAGATAGTCCGCCCGTCGCTAGTGGCGACCGACTTCATTCGCTCGATGCACTTCGCCTGAAAGGCGTGATCGCCGACTGACAAAACCTCGTCGACGATCAGGATCTCTGGTTCGAGATGGGCCGCTACTGCGAAGGCGAGCCGTACACGCATGCCGGTGCTGTAACGCTTGACCGGTGTATCGATAAATTTGCAATTTCCGCGAAGGCGAGGATCTCCTCCAACTGACGCTTGATATCGCGTGTCGACATGCCGAGGATCGCCCCGTTGAGATAGACGTTTTCCAGGCCTGTCAGCTCAGGATGAAATCCAGTCCCCACTTCCAGCAACGATCCGACCGTCCCCAGTATGTCGATGTGACCGAGAGTTGGCGGAGTGATGCGGCTCAAGATTTTCAGCAACGTACTCTTACCTGCGCCGTTATTACCCACGATCCCAACCGCTTCGCCTGGAGCGACGTCGAACGAAATATCGTCTAGCGCTCGGAGCCGCTCTTTTTTCATACCGTTTCCCCGTATGGGACGACGGGCACGCTCCCGAAGAATCGAATGGAGCGACTTGCTCCTACCACTTAACCCCAGGGCGTATACCTTCGATACGTGACTGACGCTAATCGCCGGTTTAGACGACATCGGCAAACTTCCACTCGAGGCGTGCGAAAACAACCAATCCTGCAATCAGGACAAGGAACGTTACGGCGGTGGTGTACGCGACAGCCCATATCGAAACGATTGGAAGATGACTCTGTCCGACCAACGACCATCGACAACCCTCCACGACGGTTGCCATTGGGTTGAGGAGATAGATCGTCCGAAGTCCGGGGGGAACGGCGGCGAGGGAGTAGGCGACGGGAGTGGCGAACAATAGAAGAGGTATTACCGCTTGAGTGGCGAACTGGACGTCACGACGCAACACGCCCATGGAGGACAGCATGAGGCTCACTCCGATGGAGAGGAGAAAAGCTAGGCCCAGCCAAAACGGCAGCAACAATAACCGATAGGTGAAGCCGATCTTGTACGCCACGAGCAGAAAGAACATCACGCAACAATTGATGGCGGTGTTGACCAAGTTCGGTGCCATTGCCGAGAGCGGGAGGAGCAGCCGCGGGAAGTAGATCCTCGTGAACAAGTTTGAACTCGCAACGAGACTGCCAGCCGCACCGGTTACGGAGTTCGAAAAGACATTCCAGGCCAGCAAGCCTGCGTAGGTGAAGGGGAAGTACGGCACTCCTCCGCTCGATAGATGAGCCACACGTCCGAATACGAAGCTCAGTAAGCCGGCCGAAATGACCGGTTGGACCACGAGCCAGATCGACCCCAGCGCGGTCTGCCGATACATGACGGTAATGTTTCGGCGGCAGAGGATGAATAGCAGTTGGCGAGAACGGAAGACGGCGCCTAGATCGGGAAACCAGGGTCGACGGCTGTCGATTCGCAACATACGATTACGCGGAACCAAGATCTCTGCTGGCACCTGGCTCATCCGGAAAATTACCGCCTGGTCATGGCTTTGAGCCCTTAAGGAGTCGATCTTACTTTGCGTCGTCATCCCGTTGACCTCAAAGCACCGTAGCGGGCCAACATCACATCCCTCACCGAGAAGAAGCCCCTAGGGGAGCAGCGGTGGGGGCTGGACACAGTTTCGAAATATGCCGAGGCATCGGCCTGTGAGCCTGGTCAAGGCAATGACCCGACATCCCTAAATAGGCTGCGGCGGTGAACCTTCCGCGCAACATCTTCGGCTATCGGGCTGATCGACCCCAAATGGGAGCGTCGTCGCCGTCGATCCTCTTCGTCTCGCACGATGCTTCTCGCACTGGCGCCCCCATCGCCTTACTTACATTTCTAAAGTGGCTTCGAGCCAATACCGGCTACCGATTCGAGATCCTGCTCGGCTCCGGGGGCGCCCTCGAACCTGCCTTCGAGGCTCTGGCACCGACGACGAATGCCGATGTCGCGGCAGGCAGGTTTCTAGGCCACCTGTCCGCAAGCCTCCCACAGGTCCCGCCGAAGGTCTGGCGCGAGAAGCGACTGCGGTCCCTCGCTCGGCGTCTGTCCACGGTCGATCTTGTGTATTCAAATACCCTCCAGAACGGGGCACTCCTGCGCAAGCTGTGGCACCCAGGGCAAAACGTGCTCTCTCACGTGCACGAATTGGAATGGTGGCTGAGGTATCGCACCTCGACGCGTGACCTCAATTTCACGAAGGACGTGACCGAGAGGTACGTGGCCTGCTCGTGCGTTACGCTTGAAAACCTCGTCGCAGCCCAGGGAGTAGCAGCTGAGCGGATCTCCCTATGCCATTCGTTCATCGCGGTCGACGACGTACAACTCGCCCGGGCCCTTGCGGACCGGCCCGTCACCCGACGCCGCTTGGGAATCTCACCCGACGCGCTCGTGGTCGGGGGGGTGGGCACGATGGACTGGCGGAAGGGGCCAGACCTTTTCGTGCAACTTGCGGCCATGGTCACTCGACGTTTCCCGGATGCTGACGTTTACTTCGTCTGGGCAGGTGGCGATACTGCCGGACCGACTCGGGGAGGGCTTCTCATGGACGGCAGACGGCTCGGCCTTGGAGACCGCATCAAATTCGTCGGACCATTGGAGCAGCCGGCGGAGCTGTTCACGGCCATGGATGTGTTCGCCCTGACTTCACGGGAGGATCCGTTTCCCCTGGTCATGCTCGAGGCGGCGGCTGCAGGCGTCCCCGTCGTCTGCTTCGCGGGAGGCGGTGGCGCGCCGGAATTTTGTCGACCCCGACGCCGGCCGCGTCGCCCCCTTCCTCGATGTCGCCGGCATGGCTGCTGCGATCTCGGACCTACTAGAGCGGGGAGAGGAGCGGCAGAGGATGGGCCACGTAGCAGCCGAGCCGCGTTCGCAAACGACACACCGTCGATCAGGCCGGTCCGGTGTTGGTGGACGTGATTCGGCGCTCGCTGGGGCCCGAGTGAGACGCAACCAGCCTCACGGTTGGGCGATGCTTCCTCTGTTCGCTGGTGAGCACCCACCAAGGCCGAACGAGCTCGTCCTCGGACAGGATTTCCGGATCCTTCCTCCGCCGGGGCAACGGTATTTTCAGAGACACGCCGCGAAGTCGCCCGTCCAGGCGACCAAGTCAGCAGTTAGCTCGGCGTAGGCCTGCTTGGGCCGGATGGTGTCGCCGGGGCCGCCCGCTCGAGCCGCTTTCCATTGCGATCCACGACCTCCAGGCGTGGCTCCTCAGCGCCCTGAGGCGATCCCGGATCTCCCCCAATGACAGGGTTAACAGTTCGTCTCCAGAAGGCTCCGGAGCCGTCTATGTCCACAATCGGCTCGTCGATCTTGTGCTTGGCGCGGAAATCCTCCACTGCCTGGCGACACGCAGAATACGTGCCGTAGTCGTCCACGATGCAGTACCCGCCGAGCGACAGTCCGGGGTAGAGGTTCTCCAGTCCCTCAATGGTGGATTGGTACAGGTCCCCGTCGAGCCGTATAAGGGACCATGTGTGCCCTGCCAGGGTTGGCAACGTCACCTCGAACCAGCCCTCGACAAATCGAACCTGGTCATCGAGGAGTCCGTATCGCCGGAAATTGGCCTCAACATCTTCTCGACTCACGGCCAGCCCGACTTGGTTGTGAAGGTCGCTGAATCCGTCCAACGGATACCGGGCCGTATCGGGTTCAGGAACGCCCGAGAAAGAGTCGGCGAGCCACACCTGCTTGTCACTGACCTCGCGGGCAGCGAGGATCCCCCGCATGAAGATTGCGCAGCCGCCGCGCCACACGCCGGTTTCGATGAAGTCCCCGGGAACTTGATCTTCGATAACTCTCTCGACACAATGGCGAACGTTGTCAAGGCGCTTGAGGCCAATCATCGTTTCGCCCGAAAACGGCACACGCTCGTCGTAGAGGCCGTCCGATACGAAAGAGGGAGGAATGTCGATCCGCCGGGCCAGTTCGTAGCCCTTCAGGGACAGCAACCGCTGGCCTCCGTATCGCAGCCATGACGTGAGCCGAGCGCCACGGATCGGGTGCTCGGAAGGCGCGACGACGAGGGCGGACCGAGTGGGGCGGAGCCCGTCGCTGACGGACAGCTTCAACAAGTCTATGTATAGGGACGCAGAGTCCATTTCCAAATCTTGTAACTGGACATGGGATCAATCTCCTGGGCAACTCCCCCAGGGACTAACCCGGCCCCGAGGACGGAGGCCCCGAAAGTTCGGGCCAACCGCGTCGTGTGCCTTGGCCTTCCACTGTGACGCTGGGGATACTTGTACATCCAAGGGATCGCAACGCCCGCGCTCTCACCGAGAACGGCAGCATGCGGACGGGCAACCTCGGGTTAGCGGACGACCCAGGGCGACCCACGTCTACCGGGGCGCTGCACAGAGCGCTACGTCCGTCGGCGGCCACAACCTCCACTGGGACAAAGTCGACAGCCTGCTGACGGACAAATCTCGTCGTGCCGGCTGTGGCCGCCGTGCGCCGGAACGACGACGCCATGGACAATGCGGGTGTGACGGTGGTGGCGCCTCAGCGGCTCCCAAGTCTGAACACGGCGCCCGACCCTTGGCCAGCTGTGTGATTTCCCGCAGAGCATCTGGCCCAACGAGAGCCTGCCAGCAGTTGGCTGTGCTCAGCGCGCCGCCCTCACCGCCGCCTAGAAGGTATCCCCGCGGGTTCGAGCAGCCGCCCTTGCCAGACACTTCCACCGTGAGGATGGCGCCCGGCGAAGCCACCGGCACTATCACGCGACGCAATGTTGGAGCAACACGACTCAACTCTCCTGGTGTTCTTGGTCACAAGTCGAAAACAGTCGGATTCCTCTGGAAACCGTCGTTCCAAACGCTGAACGTCATTGATGACGGAGATCGCCGTCGATATACGAGTTTCTCGGTGATGGCCCTCAACGCAGTGGATCCCGTTCGTTGCCCTGGCGAATCTGAGTGGACGTCACTGACCAAGACAGTGAATACGCTCGGCGTCGCAGCCAATGGGCCGGGAATCAGAGTTGTGGTGACGCCCACACACACTCCGTCGGCGATCACATTGCCATACTGGTACCTCGGTCGGTTCAAACGCAGGGCGGTTAAGCCGTCGTGTCAAGCTCAACCCCGGACGCCGAGACGGTCCATCGTTGCCGCGAGCTTTTCGATCGAAACAACCGTGTAGTGATCGTTACTCCGTCCGTCCGCGCGATGGAGTCGGCAGCGAAATACCAGTACTGGTGTCCCAATCCCTCACACATTTCCCAATAGACGTAGCAGTTACTCATTTGCTGTGGAGGTATCATATCTACGACAATCGTCCCCGGAGGCGAAAGAGGATGTTCACGAAAGAGGCGCCCATCGTCGAAACAACAATGCTCGCTTCCGTGAACAACTGAACCTGGTCTTTCAGCGGGAGTTCACTGAGCACAAGTGTCTCAAAGCCCAATCCGTGCAAGTACTTCTCGACCTCTTCCTCATTCAACAAGTTCCTCCGAGGGACGTTGCGTCTGCTGATATACAGGCGGCGATTCGTTGAACTGGGAGTGGCGCCTAACCGGCCAGAATTTTGTCCCTAAGCCATAGATCCGCATCTCGCCAATGCGTCCCGCGGTTGAAGGTCGGCGTCGCAAAGATGAGCGTTTCAAGCTCCCATACTTCGTCTTGCGGAAAGAGCGCCAGCTGTGTGTCATCAATTCCCAGTAGACCGAGCATTTCCCGTTGGAGCGGGAGCAAATCGATGGAACGATGAACTTCACGTCTTTGGGAAGATCCTCCAAAACACCGTAGAGCTTCTCCAACGAGTCGTGGATCCAGTGGTAGTAATTTTGACTCTTTGACCAGAGATGAATCAGTGAGAAGTAGGTACCCTGCTTCTTCTCAACTCTTCGCCGCCAATCCAGGTGATACCTGAACTCTCTGTTCAGGTTTTCCCGGCTATATGCCGCTTCGACCGCGTACATCTTGTCTGGGAGGCGTATAAGGCCGCTCGACCAATTATTCTGGCCCCGTGTATCGGAACGATGTACTTACGTCTGTGGTGAACGACCATTCGCTCCAGGTACTTGGGGTGGATATTCGGTTCAATCGTCCGCGGTGGTGACCGCGTCAGCGTACGAGTCGGGAAGATTTCCCTCACGGAGTACCCGGCCTGCCGCGAGGCCCACTCGGCCACACTGTCGACGGTTTCGGCCTGAACCATTGTTGTTGTTGTGCCAGGTGGCTGAGACCCCTGCGTGCAGACAAGGAACCGATCGCAACAGCGCGCTTAGTGCCGTACTCGACTCGATGACCCGCGGCATCCAAAACTTTGCGCAAACCGATCACCAAGCGGTCCGTCCTGCATTGAGCCACAA
Source organism: uncultured Acidimicrobiaceae bacterium (assembly GCA_963794875.1). Classification (GTDB taxonomy): domain Bacteria; phylum Actinomycetota; class Acidimicrobiia; order Acidimicrobiales; family RAAP-2; genus Bog-473. Next base: position 1,903 of record CAWCFG010000014.1, on the reverse strand, counting down.
GCAGGCTCCGGTCATATCGGCAGCGGGTAATTGCACCGTTACTCGACACCCGATTCTCGGCCCCGGCCGATCACACTCCGCCTTCGCGCACCGCTAAGGTCTGGAGCATCACGGAGCGGCGCCCGATGACCGTTCCCATTACCCCTCACGGCCAATCGCAAGGTGTGACCCCTGACGTACTTCTGACCCGCTCGGGATCGAGTCGGGGCACCCGGAACTCGTGTTCTGGCATTGCCAGCCTGCCGGTACACGGGCACTCGAGCCAACAGAATGCCGCTTACGAGGGCGAACAACGTCACAAGGCCGGTCAGCACCAGGCCCGTGGTCCAGTAGACCCTCGTGATCACCAAGGCGATCAATCCCAGCGCGATGGCAACTGAATACAGCAGGCAGACGGCAACGCGGGTCGACAGTCCGACGAAGACCAGACGGTGACTGACGTGGTCGAGTCCTCCCTCAAAGGGGGTGCGCCCATGAAGGAGCCTCGTGATCGACACGAGCGTCGTGTCGAACAGCGCCACTCCGACGATCAGCAGCGGAACCACGAAGGTCACTGGAGTCGAAGTCGGAAAACGAATGTCGAGACTCAGCACCGCCAACACGAACCCGAGGAACAAGCTACCTGAGTCACCCATGTAGATACGTGCAGGTTGGAAGTTGTACCGGAGAAATCCGATAGAGCAGCCTGCCAACCCCAGGGCAAAAGTTCCCAGCAGGTACTGACCGTTCTCCACGGCGAGGGCGAAGAGGAAGATCGACGACACGGCAGCGATTCCGGCCGCCAGCCCGTCCATGTTGTCGAGCAGGTTGAAGGAGTTCGTGACGATCACCACCCAGCACACCGTCGCCACGGCCTGAAAGAGTGGCGGTCCCGGGAGCCAGGCGGTATTAGTTGTCGCCCACACTCCGATTCCTGCGCCAATCTCGAGAGCGAGACGCGGCCAGGGGCTCAGCCCCCGGAAGTCGTCGACGAGACCCAGCACGGCCAGGCCCACGGCCATCGCGAGGAAGACGGCCAAACCAGGCACGTCGTTGCGATCCGATGTCTCGACGAGTCCGGCCACGACGGCGACCAAGACGAACGAGAAGACCATCGCCGAGCCACCGAGATATGGAACGGGCGCCTCGTGGGACTTCCCGCCAGCAGGGATGTCGAAGCAGTGCCAGCGCTTAGCCGCTCGAAGTGCGACGGGAGTGCACACCAGCGTCACCAGGGCCGCCACACCGAATGCCAAGACGCTCGACCACCAGTTCAGGTCGGTCATGAGCCCGTCACCCGGTAGTCTCGCTTGGTGCCCCGCTCAGGACTACTAGCACCATCCCCTAGTGGCGTGAAGCGTCCCTGCCCTATTCAGGCCAGTGAGTCTCCCCTGGGGGAGCTATCGGGTGCCCCGGTGGGCCTGACGGACCTAGGTTCAGGTCGGCTTTCTTCGAGGCATTGTCCAGCAACAAGCGCGAAGAGCTGCCGGAAGGAGGTCTTCGACAGGTGGACATCGGGTTTCCGGCCGCGCCGGACACGGGCGCGAGTGAGCCAGCGGCCATCGGAACGACCTACCTGATCACTGGAGGGGCAGGCTTCATCGGTTCGCACCTGACCGAGGCGCTTCTCGCTCGAGGTGACCGTGCGATCGTGCTCGACGATCTTTCGACCGGCTCGATGAGGAACCTGGCGGGGATGGCCCATCATCCCGGGCTGCTCATGGTGACCGGCTCGATTCGAGATGAGCTTGTCGTAGACGAGCTCATGCACAAGTGTGACGCAGTCGTGCATCTGGCTGCTGCAGTTGGTGTCCGTCTGATCATTGAGGAGCCACTCCGGTCATTCACCACCAACCTCCGCGGCTCCGAAGTGGTGATCGGGGCTGCCCACCGCTACCAGCGCCCGATCCTGATCGCGAGCACA